>NZ_JBEZZK010000046.1:0-1092 GCF_040639135.1 Streptosporangium sp. NPDC023963 | reverse complement strand
ACTAGGGCCTGTTCTGAGTTCAGATCGTGAGGTTGTGCTGCGCGGTACCGTCCGGCCCTGGTAGGCGAAGGGGTATGACACGTGGTGACCTCACCGATGATGAGTGGGCCTTGGTCGAGCCGTATCTGCCGCTGGGTGAGCGGGGGCCGATCCCGGATCTGCGGCGGCAGTTCAACGCCGTGATGTGGCATTTCCGCGTCGGTGGTCCGTGGCGGGACCTGCCTGCCGAGTACGGCTCGTGGTCGACGGTCTATGACCGTTTTCGTTCGTGGGCGGTCGCGGGCGTCTTGCAGAACCTGATGGAGGCCATGATCGGTGAGGCCGCTGCTCGCGGGCAGGTGGACCTCGGCCTGGTCAGCGTGGACTCCACGACGGCTCGCGCTCATCATCACGCTGCGGGGATGGCACTCGATCCGGCGCTGCTGCAGGAGGTGGAGAAGGCGGCCGAGGAGGAAAAGGGGGTCCGCGAAAGGGGCAAACAGCCCAAAGCGCGGAGCTGGGCGAGGACGGGGAAGACGAACGCGCTGGACGCCGGCGGCTGCGGCGACGGCGCCGGGTGCGGCTGAAAGCGGCCGAGCTGGGCCGCTCTCGGGGTGGGCTGACCAGCAAGGTGCACCTGTCGGCCGACCGGCGCTGCCGTCCGCTGTCGTTCCTGCTCACTGCTGGTCAAGCCGCCGACAGTCCTCGTTTCATCGCCGTTTTAGCCGCCATCAAAGTCCGCCTGCGGCTCGGCCGGCCCCGCACCCGGCCCGGCGCGGTGGCCGCGGATAAGGCCTACTCCTGTCGCGCCAACCGCCTCTACCTGCGTCGGCGCGGTATCCGGGCGGTCATTCCGGAGAAGAAGGACCAGGCGGCCAACCGCAAGAAGCGCGGCTCACGCGGAGGCCGCCCCATCGGTCACGATGCGGCGTTGTACAAGGAACGCAATACCGCCGAGCGCTGCATCAACCGGATGAAGGAGTGGCGGGGGCTGGCCTTCCGCTTCGATAAGACGCCGGAAAGCTACCTCGCCGGGCTCTACCTACGAGGCGCCATCCTATGGATCCGAAGCCTTGACCCCGCCTAAAGATCCGAACTCAGAACAGGCCCTAG
>NZ_JBEZZK010000045.1:0-1620 GCF_040639135.1 Streptosporangium sp. NPDC023963 | reverse complement strand
GCGGTGGTCTACATCTCGCACCGGCTGGAGGAGATCCGCGAGATCGGGGACCGGGTGACGGTGCTCAAGGACGGCCGCACGGTCGCGGTGGGCCTACCGGCCAAGGAGACGCCGACCTCGCAGGTGGTGTCGCTGATGACCGGCCGCAACGTCGAGTACGTCTTCCCGCCGCGCCGCGAGGAACCCGTCGCGGGCGACGAGGTGCTGCGGGTCGAGAACCTCACCGTCCCCGGGGTCGTCACCGACGTGTCGTTCTCGGTGCGGGCGGGGGAGATCGTGGGGCTGGCCGGTCTGGTCGGCTCGGGCCGCTCGGAGATCATCGAGGCGGTGTACGGGGCGCGGCGGTTCTCCGGCCAGGTGGTGCTGGAGGGCAAGCCGGTGCGCCGGGGCGGTGGCACGACCGGTGCGGTGCGGCTGGGCATGGGGCTGGCGCCCGAGGAGCGCAAGGCGCAGGCGTTGCTGCTGGACCAGAGCGTCTCGCGCAACATCAGCCTGGCGAGTTTGGGCCGGTACTCGCGGCTGGGCTGGATGGACCGGCGCCGGGAGGCGGCCGACGCGCGGGAGATGGTGCAGGCCCTGGACATCCGCCCTTCCGATCCGGAGCGGCCGATCAAGACGTTGTCGGGCGGTAACCAGCAAAAGGCGGTGCTGGCCCGGTGGTTGCTGAACGATCGCAAGCTGCTGCTGCTGGACGAGCCGACCCGCGGGGTGGATGTGGGCGCTCGGGCGGAGTTGTACGCGCTGGTGCGGCGGCTGGCCGATGAGGGGATCGGGGTGTTGCTGGTCTCCAGCGAGGTTCCCGAGGTGCTGGGGCTGGCCGATCGGGTGCTGGTCCTGCGGGAGGGCCGGGTCATTCGTGAGGCCGGTGCCGGTGAGCTGGACGAGCACGCCGTCCTCGACATGATCATGGAAGGGAGCGCCCTGTGACCCCCTCCGCAGCCGGGAAGCCCGGGGAGCCCGGGAGCGCCGGGAACCTCGGGAGTGCCGGATACCTCGGACACGCCGGAAGCGCCGGACACGCCGGGACTAGTGAAAGGAACCGACAGGTCTTCATGGACGTCATCTCCCTCCGTTCCGGAGCCCCGAGCATCTCGGCGGTGCTCCGGTGAAGCCGCCCGTGGACGAGAGCGACCGCGTCGAGGCGCCCGCTCGCAAGCCCGTCGTGGCGAGCCCGCTCGCCCGCCTCGGGGAGACGCGCCATCTCGGCCTGGTGGTCGCGCTGGTGTTGCTGGCCGTGGTGGGTTTGGTCACGGTGCCCGACACCTTCGCCACGACCTCGAACATGGTGAGCATCCTGTCGCTGGCCGCGACCATCGGGGTGATCACCGTCGGCATGACGTTCGTGATCATCGGTGGGGGCATCGACCTGTCGGTGGGCGCGATCATGGCGTTGGCGTCGGTGTGGGCGACCACGCTGGCGACCCAGTCCTACGGCCCGTTCGTGATGATCTTGTGCGCGGTGCTGGTGGGCACCGGCGCGGGCCTGGTCAACGGGCTGCTGATCTCGTACGGGCGGATGGTGCCCTTCATCGCCACGCTGGCGATGCTGGTGGCCGCCCGCGGTCTGGCGCAGCGGATGTCGGACCGGCGCACCCAGCTGGTGCAGCAGGGCAACGAGAT
>NZ_JBEZZK010000044.1:0-2376 GCF_040639135.1 Streptosporangium sp. NPDC023963 | reverse complement strand
TGCTTTGTGGTCAAGTCCTCGGCCTATTAGTACTGGTCAGCTCCACACATTACTGCGCTTCCACTTCCAGCCTATCAACCCGGTCGTCTACCGGGAGCCTTACCCACTTACGTGGTGGGAGACCTCATCTCAAGGCGAGCTTCCCGCTTAGATGCTTTCAGCGGTTATCCCTTCCGAACGTAGCCAACCAGCCGTGCTCCTGGCGGAACAACTGGCACACCAGAGGTTCGTCCGTCCCGGTCCTCTCGTACTAGGGACAGCTCCTTTCAAGTCTCCTGCGCGCGCAGCGGATAGGGACCGAACTGTCTCGCGACGTTCTAAACCCAGCTCGCGTACCGCTTTAATGGGCGAACAGCCCAACCCTTGGGACCTACTCCAGCCCCAGGATGCGACGAGCCGACATCGAGGTGCCAAACCATCCCGTCGATATGGACTCTTGGGGAAGATCAGCCTGTTATCCCCGGGGTACCTTTTAGCCGTTGAGCGACGGCGCTTCCACATGCCACCGCCGGATCACTAGTCCCAGCTTTCGCTCCTGCTCGACCCGTCGGTCTCACAGTCAAGCTCCCTTGTGCACTTACACTCGACACCTGATTGCCAACCAGGCTGAGGGAACCTTTGGGCGCCTCCGTTACTCTTTAGGAGGCAACCGCCCCAGTTAAACTACCCACCAGACACTGTCCCTGATCCGGATCACGGACCGAAGTTAGACGTTCAAAACGACCAGAGTGGTATTTCACCAATGACTCCACCACCACTAGCGTGATAGCTTCACCGTCTCCCACCTATCCTACACAAGACGTTCCAAACGCCAATGTCAAGCTATAGTGAAGGTCCCGGGGTCTTTCCGTCCTGCTGCGCGTAACGAGCATCTTTACTCGTAGTGCAATTTCGCCGGGTCTGCGGTTGAGACAGCGGGGAAGTCGTTACGCCATTCGTGCAGGTCGGAACTTACCCGACAAGGAATTTCGCTACCTTAGGATGGTTATAGTTACCACCGCCGTTTACTGGCGCTTAAGTTCTCAGCTTCGCCACACAAGTGCGACTAACCGGTCCCCTTAACGTTCCAGCACCGGGCAGGCGTCAGTCCGTATACATCGTCTTACGACTTCGCACGGACCTGTGTTTTTAGTAAACAGTCGCTTCCCCCTGGCCTCTGCGACCCCCACCAGCTCAGAGCGCGAAGCTCGTCACCAGCGAAGGCCCCCCTTCTCCCGAAGTTACGGGGGCAATTTGCCGAGTTCCTTAACCACAGTTCACCCGATCGCCTTAGTATTCTCTACCTGACCACCTGAGTCGGTTTAGGGTACGGGCCGCCACGACACTCACTAGAGGCTTTTCTCGGCAGCATAGGATCACCCACTTCGCCACAATCGGCTCGGCATCACATCTCAGACTTAATGTGTTGCGGATTTGCCTACAACACGTCCTACATGCTTACCCCAGGACTACCATCGCCTGGGCTGGGCTACCTTCCTGCGTCACCCCATCGCTTACCTACTACCAGTTCAGGCCAGGCGTTCACCCTCACCCCAAGCCCGAAGGCTTTAGGGGGGTTAAGGACCCTTAGTATCACTGGATTCAGTATTGGCGCATCGTAGCGGGTACGGGAATATCAACCCGTTGTCCATCGACTACGCCTGTCGGCCTCGCCTTAGGTCCCGACTTACCCTGGGCGGATTAGCCTGCCCCAGGAACCCTTGGTCATCCGGCGCAGAAGTTTCTCACTTCTGATTCGCTACTCATGCCTGCATTCTCACTCGCACAGCCTCCACAGCTGGATCACTCCGCTGCTTCCCCGGCCGCACGACGCTCCCCTACCCATCCACACACCTAAACCACAAAGGCTCGGATACATGTGTGAATGCCACGACTTCGGCGGTGTACTTGAGCCCCGCTACATTGTCGGCGCGGAATCACTTGACCAGTGAGCTATTACGCACTCTTTCAAGGGTGGCTGCTTCTAAGCCAACCTCCTGGTTGTCACTGCGACTCCACATCCTTTCCCACTTAGCACACGCTTAGGGGCCTTAGTCGGTGGTCTGGGCTGTTTCCCTCTCGACTACGGAGCTTATCCCCCGCAGTCTCACTGCTACGCTCTCACTTACCGGCATTCGGAGTTTGGCTGACGTCAGTAACCTTGTCGGGCCCATTAGCCATCCAGTGCTCTACCTCCGGCAAGAAACACGTAACGCTGCACCTAAATGCATTTCGGGGAGAACCAGCTATCACGGAGTTTGATTGGCCTTTCACCCCTAAACACAGGTCATCCCCCAGGTTTTCAACCCTGGTGGGTTCGGTCCTCCACGCGGTCTTACCCGCGCTTCAACCTGCCCATGCCTAGATCACTCCGCTTCGGGTCTACAGCATGCGACT
>NZ_JBEZZK010000043.1:0-2907 GCF_040639135.1 Streptosporangium sp. NPDC023963 | reverse complement strand
CTCCAGCAAACCGGTACCGGGCAACAACACCGTCCCGTTCACCGCGTGATCGGCCAGCCACGGCTGCGCGGCCACCGACAGACGGCCACTGAAGATCACCGACTCACCACCGGCGACCTCCGTCACCGCACTCAGCAACGGATGATCGACGGCGACGAGCCCCACACCGGCCATGTCGCCGGTCTCGATCTGTGTGGGGACCCAGAAGCGCTCGCGCTGGAAGGCGTACGTCGGCAGGTCCACGCGGTGGGGCCGCGCCGGAGCGAAGAGAGCGTCCCAATCGAGCGAGACACCGTGGGTGTGCAGCCGGTCGAGCGCCTCGATCAGTGTCCGGATCTCGTCTCGGTCCTTGCGCGCGGTCGCGACGAACGTTCCGTCCTCGACGCTCTGCTGGGCCAGCGCGGTCAGGGTGGTGTCCGGGCCGATCTCCACGAACACGTTCGCCTGGCAGGCAGCCACCCCGTCGGCGAACCGCACCGCCTCACGCACGTGCCGCACCCAGTACGCCGGGTCGGTCAGCAGACCGGGCTCGGCGGGACGACCGGTCACGTTGGACACGATCGGGATGCTCGGCTCGGCGAAGGTCAGGGCTGAGACGATCTGCTCGAATTCCGCGAGCATCGGCTCCATCAGAGGGGAGTGGAACGCGTGCGAGACGCGCAGCCTGCGCGTCCGCGCACTCGTCAGGGCGGCGATCTCCTCCACCGCGGCCTCACTACCGGAGATCACCACGGCCTGAGGACCGTTGACGGCGGCGATGCTCACGTCCTGGCGGCCTTCCAACAGCGGAAGCACCTCCGCCTCGGGGGCGGCGATGGCCAGCATCGCCCCGCCCTCCGGCAGCGCCTGCATCAACCGGGCCCGAGCAGAGACCAACGTGCAGGCGTCGGCCAGCGACAGCACCCCGGCCACATGCGCGGCCGCGATCTCCCCCACCGAGTGGCCCACCAGCACATCCGGAGTCACACCCAGCGAGGTGAGCAGCCGGTACAGAGCCACCTCGAAAGCGAACAGCGCCGGCTGGGTCATCCCCGTCTCGGCCAGCACCTCGTCCGGACCGGAGAACATCGCCTCACGCACCGACCCCGGCAGCAGCGCGCAGACCTCCTCCAGCGCCTCGGCGAACACCGGGAACGCCGCCGCGAGCTCACGGCCCATGCCCACCCGCTGGCTGCCCTGACCGGCAAACAACATCGCCAGCCCGCCACCACGTGCCGCACCCGGCGTCGTCGTGCCCTCGGCGAGGGCGCGCAGGCCGGCCACCAGCTCGGCCCGGTCGGCGCCCATCACCACCGCGCGCTGTTCCAGCAGCGCACGACCGCTCGCCAGCGTCCAGCCGATGTCGGCCACGTCGAGCTCAGGCCGCTCCTCCACCCACGACGCGAGCTGCCCGGCCTGCGCCCGCAGCGCCTCCGGCGTCTTGGCCGAGATCAGCCACGGCGTCACCGGCAGCTCGACAGCGTCGGCGGGCTCCGGCTCCACCACCGGACCCTGCTCGATGATCACGTGCGCGTTCGTGCCGCTGATCCCGAAGGAGGAGACCGCCGCCCGGCGCGGGCGGTCGCCGGCGTCCCATGTACGGGCCTCGGTCAACAGCTCCACCGCGCCCGCCGACCAGTCCACGTGCGGCGAGGGCTCATCGGCGTGCAGGGTCTGCGGCATGACGCCGTTGCGCAGCGCCATCACCATCTTGATCACACCGCTCACGCCGGCGGCGGCCTGCGCGTGGCCGATGTTCGACTTGATGGAGCCCAGCCACAGCGGCCGGTCCTCGGGCCGGTCCTGACCGTAGGTGGCGATCAGCGCCTGCGCCTCGATCGGGTCACCCAGCACCGTTCCGGTACCGTGCGCCTCGACCACGTCCACGTCCGCCGCCGACAGACCGGCGTTCGCGAGCGCCTGGCGGATCACCCGCTGCTGCGCCGGACCGTTCGGGGCGGTCAGGCCGTTGCTCGCACCGTCCTGGTTGACCGCGCTGCCCCGCAGGACCGCGAGGACCTGGTGGCCGTTGCGGCGAGCGTCCGACAGCCGCTCGACCAGCAGCACACCGACACCCTCAGCCCAGCCGGCCCCGTCCGCCGTGGCACCGAACGCCTTGCACCTGCCATCGGGTGCCAGACCGCGCTGCCGGGAGAACTCGATGAACATGCCAGGCGTCGACATCACCGTCACACCACCGGCCAGCGCCAGGTCGCACTCACCCGTGCGCAGCGCCTGCGCCGCCCAGTGCAGCGCCACCAGCGACGACGAGCACGCCGTGTCCACCGTGACCGCCGGACCCTCCAGGCCCAGGGTGTACGACACCCGGCCGGACACCAGGCTTCCGCCACTGGTGTTCGCAGGAGTACCCAGACCGTAGTCGTGGTACATCACACCCGCGAAGACACCCGTCCGGCTGCCGCGCAGCCCCACCGGGTCCAGGCCCGCCCGCTCGATCGCCTCCCACGAGGACTCCAGCAGCAACCGCTGCTGCGGATCCATCGCGAGCGCCTCACGCGGGCTGATCCCGAAGAAACCGGGGTCGAACTCTGCGGCCTCGTACAGGAACCCGCCGTGCCTGGAGTACGAGGTGCCCCGGCTGTCCGGGTCCGGGTTGTATACCTTCGCCAGGTCCCAGCCACGATCGGTCGGGAATTCGCCGATGGCGTCCGTACCGGACGACACCAGATCCCACAGACCCTCGGGCGAGGACACCCCGCCGGGGAACCGGCAGGCCATCCCCACGATCGCGATCGGCTCGTCGACCACCGAGACATCGGCCACGACCGCCTGCGAGACCTGACCACCGGCCAGCTCCGCCGCCAGGTAGTCCGCCACCGCCTGGGCGGTCGGGTAGTCGAAGACGAGCGTGGCGGGCAGCCGCAGCCCGGAGACCGTCATCAACCGGTTGCGCAGCTCGACCGCGGT
>NZ_JBEZZK010000042.1:0-3111 GCF_040639135.1 Streptosporangium sp. NPDC023963 | reverse complement strand
GCAGGGGAGCTGGCCGGTGGTCAGGTCTCGCAGGCGGTCGTGGCCGATGTCTCGGTGGCCGACGAGCCGATCGCGATCGTGGGCATGGCCTGCCGCTATCCCGGCGGCGTCTCCTCACCAGAAGGTCTGTGGGAACTGGTCGCGCAGGCTCGGGACGCGGTGGGCGACTTCCCGTCCGATCGCGGCTGGGACGTGGAAGGGGTGTACGGCCCGGAGCCGGGCGTACCGGGGAAGAGCTACACGCGACACGGCGCGTTCCTGTACGACGCCGCTGACTTCGACCCCGGCTTCTTCGGGATCAGCCCGCGTGAGGCGCTCGCGATGGATCCGCAGCAGCGGTTGCTGCTGGAGTCCTCGTGGGAGGCGATCGAGCGGGCGGGCCTGGACCCGGTGGGGCTGCGCGGCAGCCGTACGGGTGTCTTCGCCGGGGTGATGTACCACGACTACGGCCTCGGCACCCCGGCCGCGACCAGCGGTGGAAGCCTGGTGTCCGGACGAGTGTCGTACACCCTGGGCCTGGAGGGTCCGGCGGTCACGGTGGACACGGCGTGCTCGTCGTCGCTGGTGGCGCTGCACTGGGCGGCCCAGGCGTTGCGGTCGGGTGAGTGCGACCTGGCGCTGGCCGGTGGTGTGACGGTGATGTCGACGCCCGGCATGTTCATCGAGTTCTCGCGGCAGCGTGGCCTGTCGGCGGACGGGCGCTGCAAGGCGTTCTCCGCGTCGGCCGACGGCACCGGCTGGGGCGAGGGTGTCGGCATGCTGCTCGTCGAGCGGCTCTCGGACGCCCGGCGCAACGGGCACCAGATTCTCGCCGTCATGCGGGGCAGCGCGATCAACCAGGACGGCGCGAGCAACGGTCTCACCGCCCCGAACGGTCCGGCGCAGCAGCGGGTGATCCGTCAGGCACTGGCGAACGCCGGACTGTCGACCACGGACATCGACGCCGTGGAGGCGCACGGCACGGGCACCACCCTCGGCGACCCGATCGAGGCGCAGGCCATCCTGGCCACGTACGGTCAGGACCGTCCCGAGGACCGGCCGCTGTGGCTGGGGTCGCTGAAGTCCAACATCGGTCACACCCAGGCAGCCGCCGGTGTCGGCGGCGTCATCAAGATGGTGATGGCTCTCCGCCACGAACTCCTCCCCAAGACCCTGCACGTGGACGAGCCGAGCCCGCACGTGGACTGGTCGGCCGGTGCGGTGGAACTGCTCACCGAGCCCATTTCCTGGCAGGAGAACGGGCACGCCCGCCGCGCGGCCATCTCGTCCTTCGGGATCAGCGGCACGAACGCGCACGTGATCATCGAGCAGGGTCCGGTGGTGGAGCCGGAGCCTTCCGGCACTGAGCTGCCGGTGACGCCGTGGCTGCTCTCGGCCAAGACGCCGGAGGCGCTGCGGGCGCAGGCCGGGCAGCTCGCGTCGTGGCTGGAGGCTCAGCCGGAGCTGAGCCCGGCGGATGTCGCCTGGACGCTGGCGAGCGGTCGCGCGGTGCTGGAACAGCGCGCGGCGGTGGTCGGAGCCGACCGGGCCGAGCTGCTGGCGGGCCTGCGTGCCCTGGCCGACGGTACGACGGCACCGGAAGCCGCGGCGACAGACGGCAGGCTGGCGATGCTGTTCACCGGTCAGGGCAGCCAGCGGGTGGGCATGGGCCGTGAGCTCGCGGCGGCGTTCCCGGTGTTCGCCGAGGCGCTGGAAGAGGTCTGCGCGCTGCTGCCCGGGTCGGTGCGCGAGGCGATGTTCTCCGATCCTGACGAGGTGCTGGCCGAGACGGGGACGACCCAGCCGGCCCTGTTCGCCTTCGAGGTCGCCCTCTACCGGCTGCTCACCTCGCTCGGTGTGACTCCGGACGTGCTGGTGGGTCACTCGGTCGGGGAGATCGCGGCCGCGCATGTGGCCGGGGTGCTCTCGCTGCCCGACGCGTGTGCCCTGGTCACGGCTCGCGCCCGGTTGATGCAGGCGCTGCCGGAAGGCGGGGCGATGCTGGCCATCGCCGCTCCCGAGGCGGAGATCCTTCCCCTGTTGGAAGGCCGCCAGGACGTGAGCATCGCCGCGGTCAACGGCCCTCAGGCCGTGGTGATCTCCGGTAGCGAGGCCGCGGTGGAGGAGATCGCGGGCTTGGTGAGTGCCCGTACCCGACGGCTGCGGGTCTCGCACGCGTTCCATTCACCCCTGATGGAGCCGATGCTCGCCGAATTCGAGCAGATCGTCTCCGCCCTGACCTTCGCCGAGCCGAGCATCCCGATCATCTCCAACGTGACGGGCCGTCCCGCCGAGCCGGGCCTGCTGACCGACCCGGCGTACTGGGTGCGGCACGTGCGCGAAGCGGTGCGCTTCGCCGACGGGGTGGTCGCCTGCCAGGCGAACGTGTTCGTGGAGATCGGCCCGGATACCACCCTGACCGCGCTGGCTCAGCAGAGCGTCGAGGACGGCGCCTTCGTCGCGACCGCGCGCAAGGACCGCGACGAGATCCGGTCACTGGTCGAAGCGCTGGGCCGGTTGCACACCCACGGCGTCACCGTGGACTGGACGACGTTCCTCGCCCCGAGAGCGCATGTCGATCTGCCGACGTACGCCTTCCAGCACGAGCGGTACTGGATCCCCGCGCTGACCGATGCCGGGGACATGAACGCTGCCGGACTGGGCGCGATCGATCACCCGGTGTTCAGCGCCGTGACCGAGGTCGCCAGCGGCGAGTCGGTGATCTTCAGTGGCCGCCTGTCACCCGCCACGCAGCCGTGGCTGGCCGATCACCTCGTGGGTGGCCAGATGCTGGTGCCGGGGGCGGCGCTGGTCGAGCTGGTCATCCGGGCAGGCGACGAGGTCGAGTGCTCCTACCTGCAGGAGTTGACCATCCAGGCGCCGCTGGTGGTGCCCACACAGGGCGGCGTCCAGATCCAGGTGGTCGTCGGAGCGGTGGAGGAGTCGGGAGCACGCCCGCTGACCGTCCACTCCCGCTCCCAGGACGCCACCGGATGGACGCAGCACGCTCAGGGCCTGATCACCGCCGAACCGCCGATGGCGGCGTTCGAGCTGGCGCAGTGGCCGCCGGTGGACGCGCGGCCGGTGGCGGTCGATGGTCTGTACGACGATCTCGCGGCGGTCGGCCTGGAG
>NZ_JBEZZK010000041.1:0-3425 GCF_040639135.1 Streptosporangium sp. NPDC023963 | reverse complement strand
CTGGTGGTGGTGACGCGGGGCGCGGTGGCGGTCGCGGACGAGGCGCCGGATCCGGCGCAGGCGGCGGTGTGGGGTCTGGTGCGGGCGGCGCAGGCCGAGCAGCCGGGCCGGTTCGTGCTGCTGGATGTGGAGGCCGGGCCGCTGGACGCGGATGCGGTCGGTCGGGCGCTGGCCTCTGGTGAGGCGCAGGTCGCGGTGCGGGCCGGTGCGGTGTGGATGCCGCGGCTGGTGCGCACGGTGGTGGCGCCGGTCGAGGAGGAGCGTGCTCCGGTGTTCGGGCCGGAGGGCACGGTGCTGGTCACCGGCGGTTTGAGTGGCCTGGGCGCGTTGGCGGCCAGGCATCTGGTGACGGCCTACGGGGTGCGGCACCTGCTGCTGGTCAGCCGTCGTGGCGTACAGGCGCCGGGTGCGGCCGACCTGGTGGCCGAGCTGACCGAGCTGGGTGCCGCGGTCGAGGTCGCGGCGTGCAACGTGGGTGACCGGGAGGCGCTGGCCGGGCTGATCGCGGCGATTCCGGCCGGGCAGCCGCTGAGCGGTGTGGTGCACGCGGCCGGTGTCCTGGACGACGGTGTGATCACCGCGTTGACGTCCGAGCGGCTGGACGGGGTCATGCGGCCCAAGGCGGACGCGGCCTGGCACCTGCACGAGCTGACCCGGGAGCTGGACCTGTCGGCGTTCGTCCTCTTCTCCTCGGTGGCGGGAGCGCTGGGCGGTCCCGGGCAGGGCAACTACGCCGCGGCCAACGCCTTCCTCGACGCGCTGGCCGAGCACCGCAGGTCACAGGGCCTGGCGGGCACCTCGCTGGCCTGGGGCCTGTGGGCGATCGGCGGGATGGCGGAGGAACTGACCGAGGCCGACGTACGCCGCATGGAGCGCATGGGCCTGAAACCGCTGTCGGCCGCCGACGGGCTGGCCCTGTTCGACGCCGCTCTGCGCCACGACCGGCCGGCGCTGGTCGCCGCACGGTTCGCCCAGGGCAGGAACCCGGCCCGGGCGGCACTGCCACGAGCGGGTACCCTCAACGGCCTCGCGGGACGGCTGGCCGCGATGGAGCCCGCGGAACGCCGCTCGTTCCTGTCCGACCTGGTGTGCCAGGAAGTGGCGACGGTGCTCGGGCACGCCTCGAAGGAGGCCGTCCAGCCGGATCGCGCCTTCCAGGACCTCGGCTTCGACTCCCTCACCGCGGTCGAGTTCAGGAACAGGCTCAGCCAGGTCACCGGAATGCGGCTGCCGGCCACGCTGATCTTCGACTATCCGACCGCTCAGGCGGTGGCGGACTACGTGGGGGCGGAGCTGACCGGCGCCGCGTCCGCGATCGCGTCGGTCACGACGGCCAGGACGCCGGACGATGACGAGCCGATCGCGATCGTGGGCATGGCCTGCCGCTACCCCGGCGGCGTGCTGTCGCCCGAGGGGCTGTGGGACCTTGTGGCCGGCGGTACGGACGCCATCTCCGAGTTCCCCGCCGACCGGGGCTGGGACATGGAGAGGATCTACAACCCGGACCCGGAGAGCGAGGGCACCTCCTACGTGAAGCACGGCGGTTTCCTGTACGACGCCGCCGAGTTCGACCCCGGCTTCTTCGGGATCAGTCCGCGTGAGGCGCTGACGATGGACCCGCAGCAGCGTCTGCTGCTGGAGGCGTCGTGGGAGGCGCTGGAGCGGGCCGGTGTCAGTCCCGTGGAGCTGCGCGGCAGCCGGACGGGCGTGTTCGCCGGCTTGATGTACCACGACTACGGCCTCGGCGCCCCCGCCTCGACCAGTGGCGGAAGCCTGGTGTCCGGCCGGATCTCCTACACCTTCGGGTTCGAGGGCCCCGCGATGACCGTGGACACCGCGTGCTCGTCGTCGCTGGTCGCGCTGCACCTGGCGGCGCAGGCGCTGCGCTCGGGCGAGTGTGACCTGGCTCTCGCGGGCGGTGTCACGGTCATGTCGACGCCCGGGACCTTCATCGAGTTCTCCCGCCAGCGCGGTCTGGCACCCGACGGCAGGTGCAAGTCCTTCGGCGACACGGCGAACGGCACCGCCTGGGGCGAGGGCGTCGGCGTGCTGCTGGTCGAGCGGCTGTCGGACGCGCGGCGCAACGGGCACCAGGTCCTCGCGATCGTGCGGGGCAGCGCGGTCAACCAGGACGGCGCGAGCAACGGCCTGACCGCGCCGAACGGCCCGGCGCAGCAGCGGGTGATCCGCCAGGCGCTGGCCAGCGCGAACCTCTCGCCCGCGGACGTGGACGTGGTCGAGGCACACGGTACGGGAACGGTGCTGGGTGACCCGATCGAGGCGCAGGCGCTGATCGCCACCTACGGCCAGGACCGGCCCGAGGACCGGCCGCTGTGGCTGGGGTCGTTGAAGTCGAACATCGGTCACACGCAGGCCGCCGCGGGTGTCGGCGGTGTGATCAAGATGGTGATGGCGATGCGGCACGGGACGCTGCCGCGGACCCTGCACGCCGAGGAGCGGTCGGGACACATCGACTGGTCGGCGGGCGCGGTGGAGCTGCTGACCGAGGCCCGTCCCTGGGAGCCGGAGAACGGCCCGCGCCGGGCGGCGGTGTCCTCCTTCGGGATCAGCGGCACGAACGCGCACGTGATCATCGAGCAGGGTCCGGCGGAGCCCGAGGCCAAGGCTGGCGCTGTCGAGTTGCCGGTGACGCCGTGGCTGGTCTCGGCCAAGACCCCCCAGGCGCTTCGGGGACAGGCTTCCCGGCTCGCGTCCTGGGTGGAGGAGCGGCCTGAGCTGAATCCGGCCGACGCGGCCTGGACGCTGGCGACCGGTCGTGCGCTGCTGGAGCAGCGCGCGGTGGTGGTGGGTGCCGACCAGGTCGAGCTGGTGGCGGGTCTGCGTGCTCTGGCCGACGGTACGGCGACGCCGGGTGCTGCGGCCGGTGGTGGCAGGTCGGCGATGTTGTTCGCCGGTCAGGGCAGCCAGCGGGTGGGCATGGGGGCGTCCCTCGCGGCGGCGTTCCCGGTGTTCGCGGACGCCCTGGACGAGGTCTGCGCGCTGCTTCCGGGGTCGGTGCGTGAGGCGATGTTCTCCGGTCCGGACGAGGTGCTGGCCGAGACGGGGATGACCCAGCCGGCCCTGTTCGCCTTCGAGGTCGCTCTGTACCGGCTGCTCACCTCACTGGGTGTGACCCCGGACGTTCTGGTGGGCCACTCGGTGGGCGAGATCGCGGCGGCTCACGTGGCCGGGGTGCTGTCGCTGCCCGACGCGTGTGCCCTCGTTACGGCTCGGGCCCGGTTGATGCAGGCGCTGCCGGAAGGCGGGGCAATGCTGGCCGTCGCCGCTCCCGAGGCGGAGGTGCTTCCGTTGCTGGAGGGCCGCCAGGATGTGAGCATCGCGGCGGTCAACGGCCCTCAGGCCGTGGTGATCTCCGGTAGCGAGGCCGCGGTGGAGGAGATCGCGGGCTTGGTGAGCGCGCGGAC
>NZ_JBEZZK010000040.1:0-4813 GCF_040639135.1 Streptosporangium sp. NPDC023963 | reverse complement strand
CGCCAGCCGCTTTCCGCACCGACCTGCGAGAAGCCCATCGTGATCTTGCCGTCGTCGGCGACCTTACCGGTGTCGGTGGAGCCGCCCGGCGCGCTCGTGCCACCGCAACCCGTCATCGTCAACGCGACGGCACCGACCGCGATCAGTGCCGAGATCCTTTGCAACATGGGTGTTCCTTTCGTGATGTGAGCGTTAACATTCACGTGCTGTCAACGCCCTTCCTGCTTCCGCGGGCGGCTAGCGCACTGTTCCCGTACTGGCTCTGAGAACGAGACGGGGAAGCACGACGTGACGCTCGCGCGCGTACGGCTCCCCCATCTCGATCTGCCGCACGAGCACGTCGATGCTGCGCCTGCCCACGGCCCCGAAGTCCTGTCTGACGGTCGTGAGGGGAGGGGAGAAGAACTCCGACTCCGGAATGTCGTCGAATCCCACGATGTTGATCTGGCCGGGGACGCTCACTCCCTGCTCCATGAGGGCCCGCAGCACGCCCAGGGCCATCTGGTCGTTGGCCACGAACACGGCGGTGACCTCGTCGGTCATCGCGGCCAGCCGCTGCCCGGCACGGTAGCCGGAGCGCGGGCTCCAGTCGCCCGCCAGGAGGTCGGGGACCGGACGGCCGGCGGCGGTCAGCGCCTCGCGCCAGCCGCGCACGCGGCCTTCCGCCTCCAGCCAGTCGGCCGGACCGCTGACGTGCCAGACCGTCTCGTGCCGCAGGTCCAGCAGGTGCCGGGTCGCCAGGACGGCGCCCTCGACCTGGTCGACGCTGACCGCGGACACGCTGTCCGTCCGGCCGCCCTCGACGGCCACGGCCGGCATGCCGGCGGGCATGTCCTCCAGCGCCTCGGCCGCCGAACGCTGCGGGGCGACCACGACGATGCCCTCCACGCCCTGTTCGGTCAGATAGCCGATGGCGTCGAGCACCCTTGCCCTGTCGATGGTCCGAAGGCTCACGATGCTGATGAAGTAGCCCGCGTTCCTGGCGGCCTGCTCGATGCCGTAGACCGTGCTCGCGGGACCGTACAGCGTCGTGTCGAAGCTGACGACACCCAGCCGGCGGGAGTTCCTGGTGACCAGTGCTCGCGCGACGAGGTTGCGCCGGTAGCCCAGCAGGTCGATCGCGCGCAGAACCTGGGTCCGAGTCTCCTCGCTGACGTTGGGATGCTCGTTGAGCACACGCGAGACCGTCTGGTGCGACACGCCCGCCACCTTCGCCACGTCCGTCATGATGGGCGGGCGACGCCTCGGGCCAGGTCCCACCCGGCGCTCCTCTCGTGCGATCCAGGAAGACTGTTAGCGCTAACAACGGCTTGCGTCGAGAACCTCGCCTATCACCGTGCAAGCTGAACACGAACGCCGATGGGTACCGCGCGCCGGCTTCACACTTCGCCGGGGCGGCCTCTTGGAGCCGGCTGCCCGGCTCCTGAGACCGCCCCCTGCCTGCTCCTCACCCGCGTCAGACGCGGGTCCAGCGCTGGTTGGGCGCGCCGTTGCAGGACCAGATCTGAAGTTTGACGCCGTTGGCGGTGGAGTAGTTGGGCACGTCCAGGCACTTGTTCGCGCCGAGGGCGGTGATGGTGCCGTCGCTGTTGAGGCGCCACTTCTGGTTGTTCTGGCCGTTGCAGTCCCAGATGTGCACCACGGCGCCGTCGGCGGTGCTCATGTTGGCCACGTCCAGGCACTTGTTGCCGTACACCCGGAGCTCACCCGCGCCGGTCTGCGTCCACCGCTGGTTGTTCTGGCCGTTGCAGTCCCAGATCTGGACCAGGGCCCCGTTGGCCTGCGAGACGTTGGCGACGTCCAGGCATCTGCCCGAACCCACGCCGCGGAGCCCGTTCACGGGCGAGGGGGTCGGCGTCGAGCTGGGGTCGCCGGGCTGGCCGATGCTGCCGGAGACCGACTGGAGTGCCGCGTACCAGGCGGCGGCCATCTTGTCGTAGCCGCCGGCGGTGGGGTGGATGCCGTCGATCAGGTCGGACGTGGTCAGCTTGCTGTGCATGTCGACCAGGTGGACGCGCTTGCCGCTGTTGACCTTGTTCTGCACGATGCCGGGGATGGCCGCGTTGAAGGTGCGGGCGGCGGCCTCCTGCCCGGAGTTGGACAGCGGGATGATGGTGGCGACGAACACGTCCGCGTCCGGCACCGTCGTCGTGATGCGGTCGATCAGGGTCGACAGCCGCTGGGGCGCTCCGGACACGTTGTAGTTCTGCAGGATGTCGTTGGTGCCGATGTGCAGCAGCACCGTGCGCGGATTCTGGGTCCGCGCCCAGTTGGTGATGTTCGCGTCGATCTGGTCGATGCGCCAGCCGGGGTGCCCCTGGTGGTCGTGGTCACCCAGGTTGCCCGGCCCGTTGAACTGGGACCCGACGAAGTCCACCGTGTACCGGCCGGAGACCAGCCGCTGCCACAGGCCGATGCGGTATCCGCCCGGCACCTGCGTGCCTTCGGTGATCGAGTCGCCGAGCGGCATCACCCGCACTCCGCCGTTGGACTCCGCGCCGGCGGCACTCGTCTGTACGACCGCCCCCAGGGCGACCATGGTCACGGCCAGGAGCGCCGCGCTGAACCACCGTCTCCACCCACGCATGCTCAACCTCTTTCCAGCAGCTGAGAGCAGTTACTGCCGACAGCTCGTGTAGCGCTGACAGTCTTTGTTCGGATCACTCGCCAACGAACGTCATGCGGTGGCGGGTCTGGCGGTCGGGCGTGGTGGCTCGGGCGCGTCGCAGGTGTCCTCGGTCACCCGAGGGCCGCCGGGCCCGATGTATCGCGCTGATCTGAGCTTTCGCCGTGCGGGAAAGCCTCCTGTCAAGAGATCTGTGACCGTGAGGGGAAGGGAACCCGCGGATGTGGCGTCTGTCCGGGATTCACGGTCGCCGAGCGTGCCTTCTGGGGGGACAGCGGGAGAGCAACGCGATGTGAGCGCTAACATCTCGCCCGCCGGTTGTGGCTCCTTCTCCATCGAAGGGTTGTGGTGGTGGAGCGGAGCAAACACGAGACAGGGAGAAACTGTCAAGAGTACGAAACATGGCATGCCGGAAGAGGCGAGAGGCGAACACGGTTCATCTGGCGTTTCACGGATCACCGCATCGAGCCGGACAGGCCGATGTGATGAAAATTTCACAGAAGACGTCTCAGTCCAGGTGGCGTGACCGCGGCTTTCCGGAGGCCGGAAGGCGTCGGCGCAGGTGCAGGACATGGGTAACAAACAGTGACACAGAAGCTTTCCGGATGAGCTTGACACATTTTGTAATACTTTCCACACTGAGTCCCCGAGACGGCCCCATGCCAAGTCGGTGGTGGGAGGCAGGGGCCGTCGACCGCGACGCCCCGGTGGTGCGCGTTCCCCGAATGACGGGACGCGGCGTCGATCCTGCGGATTTCCCCTGGTGATTGTCCGCTTCCGCGTTTCTGTGATGCAGTTATGGAGGCTCAGGCATGGGCACAAACGCCATACCCCCGCCCGGCACCCGGCGACCCCTCGGCGGCCTTCGCCGGGCCCTGGTCGCCGGCGCCCTCGGCACCCTCGTGCTCGGCACGCTCACGGCGGTGACCGGTCAGGTCTCCGCCGGCGCCGCTTCCACCGGTGCCGCCTCGGCCGGTGCGGCGGCGTCCACGCTGGGCGCGGCGGCCCAGCAGAGCGGGCGTTACTTCGGCGCCGCGATCTCGACGAGCAGGATGGGCGACTCGCAGTACACGACGATCGCGAACCGCGAGTTCGACATGATCACCGCCGAGAACGAAATGAAGATCGACGCCACCGAGCCCAACCAGAACCAGTTCAACTTCTCCGGCGGCGACCGGGTCTACAACTGGGCCGTGCAGAACGGCAAGCGGGTGCGCGGGCACACCCTGGCCTGGCACAACCAGCAGCCCAACTGGATGCGGCCGATGGAGGGCAACCCGCTGCGCCAGGCGATGATCAACCACATCAACGGCGTGATGAACCACTACAAGGGCAAGATCTACGCCTGGGACGTGGTCAACGAGGCCTTCGCCGACGGCAACTCCGGCGGCCGGCGCGACTCCAACCTGCAGCGCACCGGCAACGACTGGATCGAGGTCGCCTTCCGCACCGCGCGCGCCGCCGACCCGGCCGCCAAGCTCTGCTACAACGACTACAACATCGACAACTGGAGCTGGGCCAAGACCCAGGGCGTCTACAACATGGTCCGCGACTTCAAACAGCGCGGCGTGCCGATCGACTGCGTGGGCCTGCAGTCGCACTTCAACAGCAACAGCGCCTACAACAGCAACTACCGCACCACCATCTCCAGCTTCGCCGCCCTCGGCGTGGACGTGCAGATCACCGAGCTCGACATCCAGGGCGGCTCCGCCACCACCTACGCCAACGTGGTCAACGACTGCCTGGCCGTGCCCCGCTGCACCGGCATCACCGTGTGGGGCGTGCGCGACAGCGACTCCTGGCTCGGCGCCAACACCACCCCCCTGCTGTTCGACAGCTCGGGCAACAAGAAGGCCGCCTACACCTCGGTCCTCAACGCCCTCAACGCCGCCGACCCCAACCCGACCCCGACCCCCACACCGACCGTCACCCCGACCACGGGCGGCGGTACCGGGCAGATCCGGGGCGTGGCCTCCAACCGCTGCGTGGACGTGCCCGGCTCCAGCACCACCGACGGCACCCAGGTTGCCCTGTGGGACTGCCACACCAACCCCAACCAGCAGTGGACCTACACCGCCGCCGGTGAGTTCAAGGTCTACGGCAACAAGTGCCTGGACGCCGCCGGCACCGGCAACGGCGTCAAGGTCCAGATCTACGGCTGCCACGGCGGCAACAACCAGAAGTGGC
>NZ_JBEZZK010000039.1:0-4852 GCF_040639135.1 Streptosporangium sp. NPDC023963 | reverse complement strand
GAAAGCTACCTCGCCGGGCTCTACCTACGAGGCGCCATCCTATGGATCCGAAGCCTTGACCCCGCCTAAAGATCCGAACTCAGAACAGGCCCTAGTTCCAGCTCTTGCCATGCCGCGCTAGCCGTCACGATCTCAGGAGCACTGATGCACACCTTCAGCGTCGCCGAGAAGAACACCTCCCTGGCCTGGGTCGCCGCCTGCCGGGCCCTGGATGTGAAGACCAATCCGGGACAGAAAGGTTTTCACACCGTGGTCCGCATCGCTGACGCCGCAGCCGAGGACCCGCAGGTGCGGGCCCAGTTCGACCAGGTCCGCGACAAGTACGAATATGCGCCCATCGAAACGGTCGCCAGCACCCTCTTCCCCGCCGGGCTGGCGGCCACCTGCTCCTCCCCCGAGGAACTGGTGCACCGCTATCAGGAGATGTACAAGTCGCTCAAGCGCATCGACCGGCGCAACAGGAGCGGAACCTACTTCGGCCGCATCGTCGCCTACCCCGGCAAGAAAGGCCCGGTCGACCAGCTGACCGCCTTGATCGCCCGCATTCGCTTACAGACCTCCATCAAGGGGCCGATGAGCGCTGCCTACGAGATGGACGTCGCCCACCCCCACGACACCGAACCGGAGGAGGGCGCCTGGTCGACCTCGGTTCACGTCGCCGGCACCGACAACAAGTACCGCGGTTTCCCGTGCTTGAGCCATTGCTCGTTTCAGCTGGATCGCGAGCGCACCTTGCACGCGGTGGCCCTGTATCGCAGCCACTACATGGTGGACCGCGCTTATGGCAACTACCTGGGCCTAGGGCGCCTGCTGGCCTACCTGGCCCAGCAGGCGGGAGTACGTCCGGGCAGCTTGACGGTGGTCGCCGGTCACGCCCAGATCGAGGAGCGCGTCAGGGACATCCGCCCGGTGATTCAGACCCAGATGCAGCTGTCCGTCTGATCAGCGCGACCGCCACCGGGCTCTCACCGGCTGGGGCGCTTAAGCGTTGATCCCCCACTTGGGCGGGAACCACGCGCTCAAGGGGGCGGCATCGGCCCGGTACAGCTGCTTGATGCGGCTGCGCCCGCTGATACCGGCGACCTCCGGGTGCACCACCCGCGCGTACTTGTCGACCTCGCAGAACAGATTTTGGCAGTCGATCAGCTGCAAGGGGCGACCCCGCAGCCCCTCGAACGACAGCCCAAGACGGCCGAAGTGCTCCTGCTGGGTGTCGGCCATGTAGTGGATCACCTCAGTCTCCAGGCCGCCGGCCGCGAGGCCGAAGCATTTGCGGATCCCATCACGGGCCCCTGGGCCCGGGACGACGAAGTCCATCTCCGAGAAGGGCATCTGCGCCGCGTAGTTCAGGTCGATCAGGTACTGGTAGGCCAGGAACGGGCCGATCGCCGGAAAACTCAGCAGCACCTCATACGCCTCGCGCATCGACGCGGACTGCTGCACTCGCTCCGGCGCCTCCTGGTCCATCATCAACGCGATGAGCCGCAGGTGGTTGCTGTGCTTGCGCTGCTCCCCCAGCGCCGGCGGAGGGGTGATGTAGGCCGCCGAATACAGCCGCTCCCCCGCCGCGAACGCCTTCGACAACACGCCGTCCAGAACCTGAAAGTCATATCCGCTCCAGGTCACCTCACCCAGGTGTTTCTCCAGGAGCTGCCAGGTTTTGATCTTGTTGAAGACCTTGAACAACACGGTGCGAAAGAACACCTCCCGCCACTGTTGGTCTCCGCGGTAGGACACCTGGCCGATCAGGTACTGACTGACCCGGTCCGCGGCCCGAAAGCAGTTCGTGAATCGGTGCTGCGCCAGCACCGGATCCTGGCGTGCGGGCGGCGCCTCCTCCCCCAGCCGCGCCAGATACACCTGCTGCCTGGCCGCGGCGAAACGCCAATAGGTGTCGAACACCGGCGTGGGCCGCAGCGTCCGCCCGGCAATGCTCACCGCAGCGGGCGGCTCACAGTCTTGTGTCTGTGGCCGGGACGGGGCTTGCAGCATGCTCACCATGCACGGAATATATATTGAATATAGATCATGGGCAGCGGGAGCGGCGATGAAACTGCTGTGGCGCGCTCGACGTCGCAACACCCTGGTTACCTGGCCCCAAGCCGTCGACGACCGACTTGAGCGACTCGTCGCCGCCGGACTCGCCGCCCACGAGAACGTGAACCGCTCCCAACTCCTCGCCGCCCTCGTGGTCAACGCCGAGGTCTCCCCCGAACACGTCGCCGCCCTGCTCCAGGCATATCGCAGCATGAGCGCCGACGCCCTGGACAACACCTCAGGCTCCGGCACCCCTGAGGACTGGCCGGAGGTCCGCCATCCAGGCCCACGCCGGAACGCACACCGCCCGAAACCGCGACGCGGCGCCCAAAAGGGGGGGAGCGCCGACGACCTCGGGGATTCCTAGAAGTCGAACAGCCTGCTGAGATGGACCAGCCTGCCTTCTCCGTGCCGTCCATGTCGTCGACAGAGACGCCGTCGCTCTCGCCCGAGACGGCTGACCCAAGACCGCGACCTCCTCGCCGTCTTGGAGGAGGCCGAGGAACTACTCATCACGTTCAGCTTGTGGGAGAACAACGGCGACGTTGCCCCCGGCGAGGCCGGGCGCACCGGCCGGCTGCTGGCCCCGGACGGCCGCTACGAGTACATGCCGCTGCGCCTGGCCCTCGTCGAGGCGGCCGACGTCGAGCAGCTGGCCGCCGCGCCCGGGCGAGTGGATGGAGGCCGCCTTGCAGGGAGGTGAGCACGACTGGCGGATCGTCATGCGGATGGCGCAATTGGTCGGGCTGCTGGACTTGGCCGACACCGACGTGACGGACATGCTGCGCGAGCGCCTGGCCGTCGTCGACCCCGGAGCCGACGACGTTCTCACTGCCGAGGAGGAGGCTGCCTACCAACACCCCGTGCTACCAGCCACCGTGATCCGGATCAACGCGATGTGGTCGTTGGGTTCGCCGCTGGCCCGGTCCCTGTACTGGAGAGCTTGGCGACGAGCAGCAGGTGCAAGCCAACGAGACACGCGAGGTTGACCGGCTGGTGGGCAAGGCGATGATAACCATCGGCCCCCTGGTCAGCAAGCCGCGCACTGGAGGGCGGGACATGAACAAGTTCTACGACGTGAGAGGGACATCTACATGAAGGGCGTCTGGACGTCCTTGGGAACTTGGAAAGGAGCTCATCATGGCAGCGTCGGAGCCCTCCGGCCACTTCGTGACACGGCGAGGTGCCATCCTTCTCCTCATCGCCATGCTGGTCGGGACCGGGGCTGGTGTGCTCGCTTGGCTGGCAGCTGGTTCGATCCCCGGAGCTGTGCTGGTCGGAGGCGGCGCGTTCGCGGGCACGATCCCCCTGCTCGACCGGTACGTCGAGTAAACCTAAGCTCCAGGCCCTCACGCCTGGCTGGTCGAGTCCAGCACGACCAGGACATCCCAGACGTCTCGCAGGACGTCTCGGCAGGGGGGCCAGACGTCCCGTTCGGGCGGGAGCGCAACGAGACCGACGTGTGCCTGGCGCGTCGACGGCCGCTGGCACCTGTACGGCTCCGATGGCGGCCTACACGTCCCGGAGTTCGGTTTTCCGCACCTGGATCCGCATACCGAGCGGTGACTTCACCTGAGCGCGACCAAGCGAAGAGCATGCTGATCTCTCTCCATGGCGGTCTCGGTGAACCGGCACCGATTCACCGAGACCGCCGTCGTCTACCTGGTCGTCACGGCGTTATCGGCGTCGGGTAGAGCTCCACCACCCGACAAGGCCGGTTACCACGACGCTGGCCAGCATCATGAGCAGCATGGCCCGCTCCGGCGGGGCCCACACCACCACGGCACCCGCCCCGGTCAGGGCGAAGATGCCCAGGCACCACCACATGATGTGACGGCGGGAGCGAGGGCGGGCAGGATCGGGTGTGGAGGGTGATTCAGGCACGACGTTCGTCCTCCTTGATCAGCGCCGAGCCCTGCGTGACTGGAGATCCGTACAGGGCTCGGCGCTGGCTTCTACGAGATGAACGGGCCGCTCAGCAGCGGTCCGCACCTACTAGCCTCCCGCTCCCTCGAAGCGTTGGGTCCGACGCGATACGCCGCGAAACGACTATTTTTAACGTTGACAACCGTGTGACAAAAATGAATTTTTGAGAGTTCTAACGGGGTAGGGAGAGCTAATAGTAGGTTTCGTGTGACAAGCTGAGTCGCGCGAAGGAGCACCATGACGCGGATCATCCGGATGCCCTCCGAAACTGAACTCCCCAAGGGACCTCATCGGGATTTCGTCGAAGAGCTGCGCCGGTACTACCGGGCGGCAGGCCGCCCTCCGCTGCGTCAGGTCAGTCGGGCGATCGAGGACCACACCGACCTCAAAGAGGTCACGGCAAGCCAGGAGACCGTTCGTCGCATGCTCCGAGGGATGGTGCTGCCTACGGACTGGAACCGCGTGTACGCCGTTTTCTACGTCTTCTGCGAGATGGGCGGCATCGATCCGGAGAGCGACCGGTGGGAGAACGACAACTACCGCGAGGTCGAGAGCAACGGCGACTACCTCAAGCGATTGTGGGACGCCGCACTAGAAGAAACGCCGCATCCTCCCTCAATTCCACGCCCGTCCCGGCCTCAGCAGGTAACACCGGACCTCGGCCGCGATCCCTGGGCAACCGCGTCACCGGTCTCTGACTTCAGCGACGAGCCGCCCTTCTAGGCCCCCTACCGCACTGTGCTGCTTCGCTCGTGATCGACGACATGGTCGCCATGAGCCTCCACACCCTGCGCGGCCCTAGGACCTGTTTTGTGGATCATCTGAGCCAGAGCAGTAGGCAGGCGATGGTCACGGCTGATCGGTAGTGGGCGGCGAGCTTGTCGTAGCG
>NZ_JBEZZK010000038.1:0-5805 GCF_040639135.1 Streptosporangium sp. NPDC023963 | reverse complement strand
GTGAACGCGAGCGGTGGCTTCAGGTGACCGGACCGTCGTGCCGGCTCGGCGGTCTCGCATTTCTTTGCGGGGATTTGGGCAGCCGGTCAATGGCATATCCGGATGGAGTGACGTGCCCGGCCGTTAAAGTCGGCGGGCGATGACCACTCTCGCTGTCCTCTCCCACGCCGGAGAGCCGGCGTGCCTTCGGCGCGAAGCTCCCGACCCGGCCACGACATCGTATGGGTGATTCTCTGTGGAGTACGTAATCGTCGCGGCCGCCGCGGTGACGCTTTTCCTTCTCGTCCGGATCGGCCTGGGCGCGCGGGTGGCGCGGCGCGCCCTGTGGGTGCTGACGCTGGCCTTCGTCGCGCGGCTGCTCATCCATGTCCTCGTGATCCGGTCCAACTCCATCGCGTACGGCGGGGACAATTTCGTCTACGAGGGCAGGGCCCTGGAGATCGTGGCCTACTGGAGGCGTGAGGGCTTCGCATTCGTCACCGAGGAGCAGATCGAAAGCCTCCATTCCGTGGCGGTGCCCTGCAACGTCTTCGCGATGATCATCTACCTGTGCGGCGGCCCGGCCCCTCTGGCCTGCACCGCATTCGTGGCGCTCGTCGCCTGCGGGCTGTGCATCGTCATGTACAGGTTCGCGCGGCTCATCGGCGCCGACGAGCGCGCGGCGTTCAGGCTCATGACCGTGATGGCGTTCATGCCCGCGTTCATGCTGCATACGTCCGATACGTTCAAGGACGGATTCAATGCGTTTCTCATCGTAGCCTGTCTCGGCCTCGCCGCTTCGAACGCGCAACGTTTCGACATGCGGAAACTGATTCTTCTCGGGCCGCTGCTGTGGGCGCTCTGGAACGTGCGCCCCTACATGGTTTTCATATGCTTGATACCGCTGATTTTCGGTCTGGCAAGCCTCAAACATGCTTTCCCGTTGTGCGTACTGGTCATCTCGGCCACACTTCTGGTTCCTCTTCTGGCCTCTCCCGACGTGGCCGAAAGCACACCTTTCGCCGTGATGCAGGAACAGCTGGAACGCGGGCAGTCGGAGAGTTTCCGCCGCGCCAACGCGGAAGGAGGTTCGGGAATCGTGTTCAACGACGGCGGCAATCCGTGGGGCGCGTTCGTACCGAAGCTGATCTACACGCTTCTGTCCCCGTTCCCCTGGATGGACGGCAGCCCGGTGTTGCAGCTGGCGAAGATCGAGACAGTGCTGTGGTACTACCTTCTGTGGTGCGCGGCGTCCGGGATGCGTCGAATGTGGGGCGACAGCCGCAGAATGCTGCTGATCCTCCTGCTCTTCGCCGTGCCGTGCACGATCGTGTACACGACCACCATGTCCAACGTCGGCCTCATCTTCCGGCAGCGGATGCCGATCGTCATGGTCGTGAGCCTGCTGTCCGCGGTCGCCTGGACCAGGATCCCGCAGGACGGGCGGCAGCTCGCGTCCGGCACCGGAACGGGCCCGGTCACCACCGGTTCCGCGGCATCCGCCCGCTCGTCCGGTACGGCAGGGAAGGCTCCGGCCGGCGTTCCGTGAGCCCGGTGAGGCCGGTGAGGCCGGTGAGGCGCGTCAACGCTCCTCCCGCATTCGTCGACGTCCTGCGCGCGCTCGGACGCCCATGCGGTGGCTACCTTCCTCTCCCTGTCGTGCCCGGAGCTCGTCCGCAGCCGGACCTTGCGCGCCATGACAGGGAGGCAGGCCGGGCGGGCAGCATCGCGAATGACGGAAACAATACTCATGCCGAGTATTGTGAATAACCGCTGAACCTGGCCTCCGAATGCTCCGCTGAATGTCGCTGAAATATTCAGCGACATTCAGCGGAGCGCGCCCATCGGAATTCTCCCGGACCGCTAGTCGACGTCGAACACCACGTCGACCCAGTAGTTGGTGGCCTGGTGGCTGCTTGTCGGGAAGGTGCCCGTCGCACCGTACGCGTAGACGCCGTTACCTCCCTCCTCGCCGTTGGCCAGCGCGATGAGGGGCTCATTCGTATATTGCACGGTAAAATACGGACGCGTCTGAGAATAAAAGCCCGATGTCGTATGGTAGGACACGACATAGGTCGTGTTGGCGGTTACCGGGACGGGCGTCGCGAGATTCACCTGCTGCCACCCGCTCGCCGTCTCGTCGGTGAAGGTCGCGCTGGCGAGCAACTGCCCGTCACTCGTCCACAGGCTCCCGACATGCGTGCCGGTGTTCTTCTCGCCCTTGTAGAAACGGATCCCCTTGATGCTGCCACTCGTCAGCGTCCTGAACTTGACGCCGACCGTGACGGGCTTGCCGTCGGGGTGGGACGTGACGGTGGGGACCGCCGTGTCCTCCCACAGGCTCGCGGACGGCACGAACAACACGTCGACCCAGTAGTTGGTGGCCTCGTAGGTGCTGGTCGGGAAGGTGTTCGTCGCGCTGTACGTGTAGACGCCGTTACCCCCTTCCGCACCGTTGGCCAGCGCGATGAGCGGGCCGTTCGAGTACTGTTCGGGGAAGTACCAGGGTGTTATCGAATAGAACCCGGGGGTCGTGTGGTACGAGGCGACGTACGTCGTGTTGGCGGTCACCGTGACGGGCGTCGCGAAACTCACCTGCTGCCACCCGCTCGCCGTCTCGTCGGTGAAGGTCGCGCTGGCGAGCAACTGCCCGTCACTCGTCCACAGGCTCCCGACATGCGTACCGGTGTTCTTCACGCCCTTGTAGAAACGGATCCCCCTGATGCTGCCACTCGTCAGCGCCTGGAACTTGACGCCGACCGTGAGGGCGTGGGGATCGTTCTGCGTCGGGGTCTTCGGGATCGTCTGATCGTCCCAGATGCTCCTCACCGGCACGAACAGCACGTCGACCCAGTAGTTGGTGGCCTGGTAGCTCCCGGTCGGGAAGGTGCTCGTCGCGCTGTACGCGTAGACGCCGTTGCCCCCCTGCACACCGCTGGCCAGCGCCACGAGCGGGCCACTCGCGTACTGCGCGGTGAAGTAGGGGCGTGTCGCCGAGTAGTACCCGGATGTCGTGTGGTACGAGGCGACGTACGTCGTGTTGGCGGTCACCGTGACGGGCGTCGCGAAACTCACCTGCTGCCACCCGCTTCCCGTCTCGCCGGTGAACGTGGCTCTCGCCAGGAGTTGCCCGCTCGCACTCCAGAGGTTTCCGGTGTGCGTCCCCGTGTTGAGCGCGCCCTTGTAGAACCTGATGCCTCTGATGGTTCCCGGGCTCAGGGTCTGGAACTTCACCCCGACCTCGACCGGCAAGGAGTCGTTGACCGAGGTGACGGCGGGCACGGTGCTGGGCGGCCAGATGGTGCAGGCGCTACATGACGTGGTGACGGTGACGGTGATCGTGGTCGGAACCACCTGGAGGTTGCCGATGTCGTCGACCGCCCGGACCGCGATCGTCGCGGTCCCGGTGTTTTGGGGCGTCCAGCGGTACTGCCAGGTCTCACGGCCTGTCGCCGGAAACCACCGGACGCCGCCGTCGACCGAGACCTCCACTCCGGCCACGACGCCGCCCCCGGTGTCGGCGGCCGTTCCCTGGATCGTGACGTTCGTCAGCCGGGGCAGGGAGACGCCGGCCGACGGGCTCGTGATCGTCGACGTGGGAGGGCTGGTGTCCGTCGACGCGGTGGCCGGGACCAGACCGGGCTGGAGGCTCGCGGGCTGGGCTCCCATGTCGGCGAAGAGGTTGACCGTCGCCTGCCGCATCCGGATGTCGGTGGGCGTGCCCGCTCGATCGTGGTTGGCGTCCAGCCCCCACGACCACTGGATGGTCCCCGCGCCGAAGACGAGCGAACCGCTGGCGGTCCGGTAGAGCGTCAGGTTGTGGATCGCGCTCCCGAGACCGTACAGACTTCCGTAGTCGAGCAGGTATTTGGCGGGAAGGTTCAGAACCGTTCTGGAAAGCCTGGCCCGCCCGACCGGTTCGACCGCGTTGTCGGGCGACACATCCCATTCGTAACCGAGCGTTCCCGCGGGGAAGGTGGCCGTCTGTCCCGGTGAGAGGTTCGCCACGGACGTGTTGCGCCAGAGCCGCATCTTGCCGTACTCGGCCGGAACGGTCATCGCGTTGTTGGAGACCCCGTTGACCCTGAACCACGTCCCGGTCAGGGCGTTCTCCGGCCTCCCCCCGTCCGAGGGCGGGGAGAAACGCGGATCGCGCCATGTCCCGGTCCACTGAGAATTCGGGTCGATCTTGGCGTTCGCCAGCGTCTCCTTGTAGCAGACGAAGGTCCGGTAGGGAGTGTTCGTGCCGTCGGCGCTGGGCTCCCAGCGGCCCTTCCAGAAAACCTCGTTCCCGGAGAAGAACGCCAGGTTGACGCCGTTGTCCCGGGCGTTCACGACGTTGTTCCGCATGTCGTTGGACCAGTACTCGTCATGGCCGACGGACAGGAAGATCTCGTGTTCGAGCAGTTCGGGACCGCGCATCGCGGTGTCGACGTTGCTGGTGTAGCTGACGTCGTAGCCGTTGGCCTCGATCCATCTGACCATGGGGTATTCGGAATTGAAGAACCAGCTCTCCACCGAGCCACCGCAACAGCTGGAGACGCGCGTGGTGAAGGGCCGGTTGTAACTCACCTTGTAAGCGCGCCCGCCCGGAACACTCGCGGAGTAGAGACTGTTGCCGCCGTACTTGTTGTAGGCCTGCCAGGTGCTGTCAGAGGTCTGGAACAAAAGATCCGATCCGCCCTCGTCGTCCCGGACCACGAATATCATCTGGCTGGCACCGCTTGTCCCGTCTTCCCGGATCAGGTTCGCGATGTAGACCCCGGAGACCGCGTCGGCGGGCACGGCCCACGAGGCGGACACCGCCCAGTTTCCGCAGTCGACCAGCCCGGTCGCCGTCTCTCTGAGACAGGCCGGCTGCGACTGGGGCAGCGGAGCCGAAGGGGCGAGCGTTGTCATCTTCCGTGCGCCCATGCCGCCGTAGTAACCGATGCGGTAGACGTCCACGCGATAGGCGGTCGCCAGGGTGTCCACCTTGAACTGGACGGTTTCTCCCCTGTTGACGCTCATCTGAGTCGCGTATCCCTGGATGTTGGCGCTGCCGGCTCCCGGTATGTCCCATTCGCTGGGGGGGTTGCCGGGCAGGCTGTTCTCCAGGCAGATGACAGAGGTTATCGGGCAGGCCGCGTGGAGCCCCCGGGTGCGGGCCCCCGCCCGCGCGGCGGTGGCCTCACGCTCCCCCTTCCTGACGTCTTCCACGGGATGGCCGCGCAGGCCGAGCCGGGTGAGCCTCCGCTCCAGTGAGCGGCCTCGGCGGCCGTCCGGCGGCGGTGGTGCCTTGATCTCCACGGCCTGGCGTTCGACGTGCCGCGGCCGGTCTCGTTCGCCGGCAGGGCGGGGGACGCCGGGGGCGGGTTGCCCGGGCTCGGCCACCGGGTCGGGAACGGCGTCCGGTCCAGCCGGTACGGTCTCGCCACCGAGACGCCGGAGCCCGGCGTCCTGCCCGGCGTCCTGCCCGGCGGCCTGCCCAGCGGCCTGCCCGGCGGCCTGCTCCCGGGGGGCACCGGTACCGGGTGCCGGCACCCAGGCGGCACCGAGCAGACTGATCAGAGCAAGGACACCGGCCCCGAAGGCGAACGGTGACGGCCGCCGCCCGGGCCCGGCCTTCTTCACGTCCTCTGGCCCTCCTGACATGTGTGGCCTCCCGGCAGCGCTCTCGTGGCAAGCTCTCCGCCCAGGCCGGAGCCGCAGGCAAGAAGAAAGACAATCACTTCCGGCCTCCGACAGGAATTATGCTTAAACAGCGGCGATTTATTCACAAGACAGGTGATTACTCTAATCTCACATTAGAAGCCCATTACGGACACGAACCAAACCCAGCGCCAT
>NZ_JBEZZK010000037.1:0-6252 GCF_040639135.1 Streptosporangium sp. NPDC023963 | reverse complement strand
ATCGAGACCGCCCTGCTCACCCACCCGGCCGTCGCCCAGGCCGCCGTCATCGTCCGCGAGGACCGGCCCGACGACCGGCGCCTCGTCGGCTACGTCGTCACCGGCGCCGGCATCGACGGCGCCACCGCCCGCGACCACGTGGCCGGGCTGCTTCCCGGCCACATGGTGCCCGCGGTCGTGACGGTCCTGGACGCGCTCCCGCTCACGGTCAACGGCAAGCTGGACCGGGCCGCCCTGCCCGCCCCGGACCACGCGAGCGGAAGCACGAGCCGGGAACCGGCGACCGTCCACGAGGAGATCGTGTGCGCCGCCTTCGCCGAGATCCTCGGCCTGGCGCACGTCGGCGTCGACGATAACTTCTTCGACCTCGGCGGGCACTCCCTGCTCGCGGTCACCCTCGTGGAACGCCTGCGCTCGCATGGCCTGGAGATCGACGTCCGCGCGCTGTTCACCACCCCCACCGCGGCCGGCCTCGCCGCCACCGCCGGCCGGTTCGCGACGCGGGTCCCCGCCAACCGCATCCCCGACGGCGCCCGGCACATCACACCCGGCATGCTGCCCCTGGTCGACCTCACCGAGCAGGAGATCACCTCGATCACCGCCCGCGTCCCCGGCGGCGGGGCCAACGTCGCCGACGTCTACCCCCTCGCCCCGCTGCAGGAGGGCATCCTCTTCCACCACCTCATGGACGGAGAGGTCTACATCCTGCCGACCGTGCTCGGCTTCGACACCCGCACCCAGCTTGAGAACTTCCTCGCAGCCCTGCGGAAGGTCGTCGACCGGCACGACCTGCTCAGGACGGCGGTCTTCTGGGAGGGCCTGAGCAGGCCGGTGCAGGTGGTGCTCCGGAGCGCCGAGGTGCCCGTGACGGAGGTGGTCCTCGACGATTCGGAGGACCTGGACCCGATCTCCGGACTGCTCGCCGCCTGCCCCACGTCCATGGACGTCACCGGTGCCCCGCTGGTGCGCGTCCACGTGGCCGCGCGACCCGGCGGCCGGTGGCTGGCCCTGGTCCAGGTCCACCACCTGATCCAGGACCACACCTCCCTGGAGGTGATCCTCGGCGAGATCCGCGCCTTCCTCGACGGGACCGGCCACCTGCTGCCCGCGGTCTCCCCCTACCGCGAGGTCGTCGCCCAGGCGAACCTGTCCCATGACGAGCATCGCGCCTACTTCCAGCGCCTGCTCGGCGACGTCACCGAGCCGACCGCCCCCTACGGGCTGGGCGACACCCGGATCGACAGCTCGCACATCGGCGAGGCCACCGGCCGCATGGACCCCGGCCTGTCCGCGCGGCTGCGCCGCCAGGCACGACACCTCGGCGTCAGCCCCGCGACCATCTTCCACGTCGCCTGGGCCCGCGTCCTGGCCGCGACCTCCGGTCGCGACGACGTCGTCTTCGGAACCATCCTGTCCGGCCGCCTCAACGCCGGCGCCGACCACACCGTCGGCCTGTTCATCAACACCCTGCCCGTCCGGATCGACACCCGCCGCACCGGCGTCCTCGACGCCGTCCACACCACCCGGAACCAGCTCGCCGAGCTCCTGCGCCACGAGCACGCGCCCCTCGCCGTCGCCCAGCGGGCCGGGGCCACCCGCGGTGACACCCCGCTGTTCACCTCCCTGCTCAACTACCGCCACAGCGGCTCCTCCACCGAGCGAGAGGCCACCGCGCTGCCCGGGGTGGAGATCCTCTTCTCCCACGAACGCAGCAACTACCCCATCGGCATGATCCTGGACGACACCGGCGACGGGTTCACCCTCACGGCGCAGGCAACCGCGCCCGCGACCCCCCAGGCTCTTCGCGACATGCTCCACACCGTCGCGGACGGCATCGTCACCGCGCTGGAGAGCGCACCGCACCGGCCGCTCGACACCGTCCAGGTACTGGGGGACGCCGAACGCCGCCGTGTCCTGGACGAAGGGAACGGCGCCGCGCACGAGGTGCCCACGGGGACGCTGCCGCGGCTGTTCGAGGCGCAGGTGGCCCGGACACCCGGCGCGACGGCGGTGGTGTTCGAGGACACCGAGGTCTCCTACGCCGAGCTCAACGCCCGCGCCAACCGGCTCGCCCGCCTGCTGGTCGAGCGCGGTGCCGGCCCGGAGCGGCTCGTCGCCCTCGCCCTGCCCCGCTCCGTCGACCTCGTCACCGCCATGCTCGCCGTCCTCAAGGCGGGCGCCGCCTACCTGCCGATCGACCCCGGCTACCCCGCCGACCGGATCGCCCACCTGCTCGCCGACGCCGACCCGTTCCTGCTGGTCACCGGCGAGGCGACCCGGTGGCGGCCGCCCGCGGCCGGCGTGCCCCACCTGTCGCTCCACGACCCGGGCGTGCGGCGGGACCTGGCGGGGCGCCCCGGGCACGACCTGTCCGACGCGGACCGGCACGGCCCGGCGCTGATCGACCACTCCGCCTACGTGATCTACACCTCCGGCTCCACCGGCCGTCCCAAGGGCGTCGTGGTGACGCACAGGGGCGTGCCGAACCTCGCCGCCGACCACATCGACCGCCTGCGCATCGGACCGTCGAGCAGGTTGCTCCAGTTCGCCTCCCCCAGCTTCGACGCCTCCGTCGCCGACATGTGGCCCGCCTGGCTCGCCGGCGCCGCGGTCGTCCTGGCCCCGGCCGAGCGGCTGGTCCCCGGGGCTCCGCTGGCGCGGCTGGCCGCCCGGCAACGGGTCACCCACGCCACCCTGCCCCCCGCCGTGCTGCCCCTGCTCGCCGACGAGGGCGGGCTGCCCGAGGACATGACGCTGGTGGTCGCCGGTGACGTCTGCCCTCCCGAGACGGCCGCCCGCTGGTCCCGCGGCAGGCTCATGCTCAACATCTACGGTCCCACCGAGGCGACCGTCGCCTCGCTGTCGAGCCCTCCCCTGGCGGGAACCGGCGTACCGCCCATCGGCACGCCCGTGTGGAACACGCGCGCCCACGTGCTCGACCCCGCCCTGCGGCCCGTTCCCCCCGGTGTGACGGGCGAGCTGTACCTGTCGGGCGTCCAGCTCGCGCGCGGGTACCTCAACCGGCCGGGGCAGACGGCGGAGCGGTTCGTCGCCGCCCCGTACGGAGCCCCCGGCGAGCGCATGTACCGCACGGGCGACCTGGTGCGCAGGAACGCCGGCGGGCAGTTGGAGTTCGTCGGCCGGGCGGACGACCAGGTCAAGATCCGGGGCTTCCGCATCGAGCCTGGCGAGGTCGAGGCCGCCCTGCTCGCCCACCCGGCGGTGGCGCGGGCGGTCGTGGTCGTGCGCGAGGATCGGCGAGGCGAGAAACACCTCGTCGGCTACGTCGTGCCCGCCGGTGTCGCGGCGGAAGGCGGTGGCGCCCTCGCCCCGCGGGACGCCGGGCCCGCCGTCGACATCGACGGGACCACGCTGCGGTCCCACCTCTCCCGGCTGCTGCCGAACTACATGGTGCCCTCGGCGGTGCTCGTCCTGGACGCCTTCCCGCTCTCCGTGAACGCCAAGATCGACCGGGCGGCGCTGCCCGAACCGGACTACGCGCTCGCGGCGGACCGGGGGCCGCTCACCGCCCAGCAGGAGATCCTGTCCGGCGTCTTCGCCGACATCCTCGACCTGCCGCGCGTCGGGGCCGACGACAACTTCTTCGACCTCGGCGGGCACTCGCTCCTGGCGACCCGGCTGATCAGCCGCGTCCGCGCCCTGTTCGGCGTCGAGGTCCCGATGCGCGCCCTGTTCGAAGCCCCCACCGTCGCCGGGCTCGCCCTCCGCCTGGCCGGGAGCGAGGCCGGACGCCGGCGTCCGGTCCCCCGGCCGAGGTCCGGCGCGGTGCCGCTGTCGTACGCCCAGCGGCGCCTGTGGTTCCTGGAACGGCTGGAAGGGCCGTCCCCGCTCTACAACATCCCCGTCGCCCTCCGCCTCACCGGCGATCTCGATCCCGGCGTCCTGCGCACGGCCCTCACCGACGTCATCACCCGCCACGAAGTCCTCCGCACCGTCTTCGGGCACGTCGACGGCGTGCCCGAGCAGCGCGTCCTCGCCCCCGAGGTGATCGACGCGCCGTTCCTCACGCGAGAGGTGGCGGACGGTGAGCTGGCGCGGGCGGTGGCCGAACAGGCACTGCGCCCCTTCGACCTCACCGAGGAACTCCCGCTGCGGGCGCGGCTGCTGGCCGTCGGCCCCCGGGAGCACGTGCTGGTGCTGGTGGTGCACCACATCGCCGGTGACGGCTGGTCGCTGGCGCCGCTGGCCCGCGACATCTCCGTCGCCTACACCGCCCGCGCGGCCGGCCTGGCTCCGGAGTGGGAGCCGTTGCCGGTGCAGTACGCCGACTACGCCCTGTGGCAGCGCGAGTTCCTGGGCGAGGACGGCGACGCGGCCGGTGCCCTTCACCGCCAGCTGGACTACTGGCGCGAGGCCCTGGCCGGCCTGCCCGAAGAGCTTTCCCTGCCCGCCGACCGGCCCCGCCCACCGGTGGCCACCCACCGCGGCGGCACCGTGCAGGTGCACATCGAGGCCGATCTCCATCGGCGGCTCACCGATCTCGCCCGCGCCGAGGGCGTCACCATGTTCATGGTGCTCCAGGCCGCCCTCGCCACCCTCCTGTCACGCCTCGGCGCGGGCAGCGACATCCCCATCGGCACCTCCGTCGCCGGACGCACCGACGAAAGCCTGAACGACCTCGTCGGCTTCTTCGTCAACACCCTCGTGATGCGCACCGACCTGTCCGGCGACCCCACCTTCCGCGAACTCCTGCACCGGGTGCGCGAACGGACCCTGGACGCCTTCGCCCACCAGGACGTGCCGTTCGAACGGCTGGTGGAGGACCTGGCCCCCACCCGGTCCATGGCCCGCCATCCCCTCTTCCAGACCATGCTCGTCCTGCAGAACACCGCGCCCGCGAGCCTCGACCTGCCCGGTGTCGAGACCCGCGTCCTGAACCCCGGTGACCAGCCTTCCAAGTTCGACCTCGACTTCCAGCTCCGCGAAACCCCCGGCGGCGGCGTGACCGGCGCCGTCATCTACGCCGCCGACCTGTTCGACCACGGCACGGTGGAGGCGCTGGCCGAGCGGTTCGTCCGGGTGCTGGACGCCATGGCCGCCGACCCGGCCCGGCCGGTCGCAGGCATCGACCTGCTCACCCCGGCCGAACGCCACCGCATCCTGGTCGAGTGGAACGACACCGCGCGCGAGGTCCCGGCGGCGACGCTGCCCGAGCTGTTCCAGGCCCAGGCGGCCCGCACCCCGGACGCCACCGCCGTGGTCTTCGAGGGCACCGAACTGTCCTACGCCGACCTCAACGCCCGCGCCAACCGGCTCGCCCGGCTCCTGGCCGGGCGGGGGGCCGGGCCGGAGGCCCGCGTCGCGGTCCTGCTGGAACGCTCCGCCGACCTGGTCGTCACCCTGCTGGCGATCCTCAAGACCGGCGCCGCCTACCTGCCCGTCGACCCCGACCATCCTGCCGGCCGCATCACCGGCCTGCTCGCCGACGCCGGCCCCGTCCTGCTGGTCACCACCGCCGCCCTGGACCCGGCGGGCGGCGGGCAGGTCCCCCGCGTCGTCCTGGACGACCCGCGCCTCACCACCGTCCTGGACGGCCTGCCCGCGACCGACCTCGCCGACGGCGACCGTACCGGCCCCCTCCTGGCAGGCCACCCCGCCTACGTGATCTACACCTCCGGGTCCACCGGACGGCCCAAGGGCGTCACCCTCGCCCACCGGGGTGTGGTCAACCGGCTGGCCTGGATGCAGCACGCCTACCGGTTGACCCCGGCCGACCGGGTGGTGCAGAAGACCCCGTTCGGGTTCGACGTGTCGGTGTGGGAGTTCTTCTGGCCGCTGCTCGAAGGCGCCGCGCTGGTGGTGGCCCGGCCGGGCGGGCACCGGGATCCGGCATACCTGGCCGAGCTGATCCAGCGGGAACGGGTCACCGTCGCCCACTTCGTCCCGTCCATGCTGCGGGTGTTCGTCGCCGATCCCGCCGCCCGCGGGTGCGCCTCGCTGCGGGCGGTCGTCTGCAGCGGCGAGGCGTTGCCGGCGGACCTGCGCGACCGGTTCCACGCGCTGCTGCCGATCCCGCTGCACAACCTGTACGGGCCGACCGAGGCCTCGATCGACGTCACCGCCTTCACCTGCGAACCCGGCGCCGCCTCCGGCGGGGTGGTGCCGATCGGGGCGCCGGTCTGGAACACCCGCGCGTTCGTCCTGGACGCCCGCCTGCGGCCCGTCCCCGCCGGCGTTCCCGGCGAGTTGTACCTCGCCGGGGTGCAGCTCGCCCGCGGGTACCTGGACCGT
>NZ_JBEZZK010000036.1:0-9647 GCF_040639135.1 Streptosporangium sp. NPDC023963 | reverse complement strand
TGATCGATCGCCTCCAACCCGGCCGCGTCCATGTCCCCGGCCTCGACCTGCGCCGCCACCCAGAACCGCTCACGCTGGAAGGCATACGTCGGCAGGTCGGCGTGCGCCGGACGGGCGGGAGCGAAGAAGGTGTCCCAGTCGACCGTGACGCCCCGGACCTGCAGCTGCCCCAACGCCCTGACCAGCGTCCGGACCTCGTCGCGGTCCTTACGCGCGACCGCGACGAACGTTCCGTCCTCGACGCTCTGCTGGGCCAGCGCGGTCAGGGTGGTGTCCGGGCCGATCTCCACGAACACGTTCGCCTGGCAGGCGGCCACCCCATCGGCGAACCGCACCGCTTCGCGCACGTGCCGCACCCAGTACGCCGGGTCAGTGAGCAGACCGGGCTCGGCGGGCCGGCCCGTCACGTTGGACACGACCGGGATGCTCGGCTCACTGAAGGTCAACCCGGAGACGATCTGCTCGAACTCGGCGAGCATCGGCTCCATCAACGGCGAGTGGAACGCGTGCGAGACGCGCAGCCTGCGAGTGCGGGCACTCGTCAGGGCGGCGATCTCCTCCACCGCGTTCTCACTGCCGGAGATCACCACGGCCTCCGGCCCGTTGACCGCCGCGATGCCGATGTCCTGGCGCCCTTCCAGCAGCGGAAGGATCTCCGCCTCGGGAGCGGCGACGGCCAGCATCGCCCCGCCTTCCGGAAGGGCCTGCATCAACCGGGCGCGAGCCGTGACCAGGGCACACGCGTCGGGCAGCGACAGCACCCCGGCCACGTGAGCGGCCGCGATCTCCCCCACCGAATGACCCACCAGCACATCCGGGGTCACACCCAGCGAGGTGAGCAGCCGGTACAGAGCGACCTCGAAGGCGAACAGCGCCGGCTGGGTCATCCCCGTCTCGGCCAGCACGCCGTCGGGGTCGGAGAACATCACCTGGCGCACGGGGTGCGGCAGCAGCGCGCAGACCTCGTCCAGCGCCTCGGCGAACACCGGGAACGCGGAGGCCAGCTCACGGCCCATCCCCACCCGCTGGCTGCCCTGACCGGCGAACAGCATCGCCATCCTGGCTCGCCCGCGCACCTGCCCGGACTCGACCACCGACTCGCCCGGCTCGCCCTCGGCCAGTGCCGACAGCGCCTCCAGCAACCCGGTACGGTCCGCGCCGACCACCGCCGCGCGCTGCTCCAGCAGCGCCCGGCCCGTCGCCAGCGACCAGCCGACATCCGCCACGTCCAGCTCCGGCCGCTTCAGCATCCAGGACCTGAGCCGCCGCGCCTGCGCCCGCAGCGCCGCCACCGACTTTCCGGAGAGCAGCCACGGGACGGCGGGCAGGGCCTCGCCCGGCTCCCTGTCCGGTTCGGCCGGAGACTCCTCCAGGACGACGTGCGCGTTCGTGCCGCTGATCCCGAAGGAGGACACCGCCGCCCGGCGCGGGCCGTTCTCCGGCTCCCAGGGACGGGCCTCGGTCAGCAGCTCCACCGCGCCCGCCGACCAGTCGATGTGCTCCGACCGCTCCTCGGCGTGCAGGGTCTGCGGCATGACGCCGTTGCGCAGCGCCATCACCATCTTGATCACACCGGCCACACCCGCGGCCGCCTGCGCGTGGCCGATGTTCGACTTGATGGAGCCCAGCCACAGCGGCCGGTCCTCCGGGCGGTCCTGGCCGTAGGTGGCGATCAGCGCCTGCGCCTCGATCGGGTCACCCAGCACCGTTCCCGTGCCGTGCGCCTCGACCAGGTCGACGTCGGCGGGCGAGAGGTTCGCGTTGGACAGCGCCTGGCGGATCACCCGCTGCTGCGAGGGACCGTTCGGCGCCGTCAGGCCGTTGCTCGCGCCGTCCTGGTTGACCGCGCTGCCCCGCAGGACCGCGAGGACCTGGTGCCCGTTGCGCCGCGCGTCCGACAGCCGCTCGACGAGCAGCATGCCCACGCCCTCCGAGAGGCCGACGCCGCCTTCCGCCTGGGCGAACGCCCGGCAGCGGCCGTCCGGCGAGAGGTTGCGCTGCCGGGCGAACTCGATGAACGTCCACGGGGTGGCCATCACCGTCACACCGCCCGCCAGGGCCAGGTCGCAGTCGCCCGAGCGCAGCGCCTGCGCCGCCAGGTGCAGCGCGACCAGCGACGACGAGCACGCGGTGTCCACGGTCATCGCGGGGCCCTCGAACCCGAAGGTGTAGGACACCCGCCCGGAGGCGACGCTGCCGGAGTTGCCGGTGCCGATCAGGCCCTCCAGCTCCTCCGGTACGGAGGAGAGCTGGCTCGCGTAGTCGTGGTACATCACCCCGGCGAACACGCCCGTCCGGCTGCCGCGCAGGCCGTGCGGGTCGATTCCCGCACGCTCGATCGCCTGCCAGGAGCTCTCCAGCAGCAGGCGCTGCTGCGGGTCCATGGCGACGGCCTCGCGCGGGCTGATCCCGAAGAAGCCGGGGTCGAACTCGGCGGCGTCGTACAGGAAACCGCCGTGCCTGGCGTAGGAGGTGCCGCGGTTGCCGGGGTCCGGGTCGTACAGCTTCTCCAGATCCCAGCCCCGGTCGGTGGGGAACTCGCCCACCGCGTCACCCGCCTGCGCCACGAGCCGCCACATGTCCTCCGGCGATTCGACCCCGCCGGGATAGCGGCAGGCCATGCCGACGATCGCGATGGGCTCGTCGTCTCCGGTCGAGACCCGCGAGGTGACCGCGATCTCCCGCTTGCCGAGCAGCTCGCCGGACAGGAACGGGACGAGCACCGCCTGGGTCGGATAGTCGAAGATCAGCGTGGCCGGCAGCCGCATTCCGGTGACCTGGCTGAGCCGGTTGCGGAACTCCACCGCCATCAGCGAGTCGAAGCCGAGCTCCTGGAAGGAGATGCCGTCGTCGAGCGCGGACGCGTCGGCGAATCCGAGGACCACGGCCAGCTGGTCGCGTACCAGGTCCTCCAGCACGGCCCGCTGGCCGGCGGGGGGCAGGCTCGCCAGCTGCTGCTTCAGGGTGGCCGCGGCCTCCGAGGCCGCCGTCACCACCCGCCTGGCGGGAGCGGACACCAGGCCGCGCAGCAGCGGTGGCAGCGAGTCCGCGTGAGTACTGAGGACCTTGAAGTTGAGCTGGGCCGGGAGCAGCGTGGCCCGTCCCGTGTCGAGTGCGGCGTCGAAGAGGGTCAGGCCGTCCTCGGCGGTCAGCGGTTCGACACCGGAGCGCGCGAGGCGCCGCAGGTCGGCTTCGTCCAGGTCGGCCAGCCCGCCGATCGCCCACAGGCCCCAGGCCAGCGAGGTGCCCGCCAGGCCCTGTGACCTGCGGTGCTCGGCCAGCGCGTCGAGGAAGGCGTTGGCCGCGGCGTAGTTGCCCTGCCCGGGACCGCCCAGCACCCCGGCCATCGAGGAGAAGAGGACGAACGCCGACAGGTCCAGCTCCCGGGTCAGCTCGTGGAGATACCAGGCCGCGTCGGCCTTGGGCCGCATGACCCCGTCCAGCCGCTCGGACGTCAGCGCGGTGATCACACCGTCGTCCAGGACACCGGCCGCGTGCACCACACCGCTCAGCGGCTGCCCGGCCGGAATCGCCGCGATCAGCCCGGCCAGTGCCTCCCGGTCACCCACGTCGCACGCCGCGACACTTACCTGAGCACCCAGCTCGGTCAGTTCCGCCACCAGGTCGGCGACGCCCGGGGCCCGCTCACCGCGTCGGCCGGCCAGCAGCAGGTGCTTGACCTGGTAGGTGGCGGCCAGGTGCCTGGCCACCAGCGCGCCCAGGCCACCCGTGCCGCCGGTGACCAGCACCGTGCCCTCCGGCCCGAACACCGGAGCACGCTCCTCCTCGACCGGCGCCACCACCGTACGCACCAGCCGCGGCATCCACACCGCACCGGCCCGCACCGCGACCTGCGCCTCACCAGAGGCCAGCGCCCGACCGATCGTGCCCTCGTCGAGGGAATCGGTGTCCAGGTCCAGCAGCACGAACCGGCCCGGCTGCTCCGCCTGCGCCGCCCGCACCAGACCCCACACCGCCGCCTGCGCCGGATCCGGCGCCTCGTCCGCGACCGCCACCGCGCCCCGCGTCACCACCACCAGCCGCGAGGACGCGAACCGCTCCTCGGCCAGCCACCCCTGCACCACGCCCAACGCCTCGTGCACCCCGGCCGACACCTCGACCAGCACACACTCCGCGATCTCGGCATCCGGTGAACCGTCCAGCGAACCGGCCACCACCCACCCGGGCACCCCGGCCGAAGCGGCCGGAGCCGCACTCCACTCGACGTGGAACAGCTTGTTCCTGAGTCCTGCGGTGCGGTTGGCCTCCGGCTGACCGATGGAGACCGGGCGTACGGCCAGCGACGCGACCGTCGCCACGGGCAGGCCCGCGGTGTCCATCAGCTTGAGGGAGACCGCGCCCTGGGCGATCAGCGAGATCCTGATACGGAGCTTCGTGGCTCCGGAGGCGTGCAGCGCCACCCCGTTCCAGGCGAACGGCAGGGAGGGCCGGCCCGGCTCGGAGTCGGTCGTGAACCCGCCGAGGGCGGTGGCGTGCAGGGCGACGTCGAACAGCGCCGGGTGCAACCCGAATCTGGCGGCGTCCCGTGCCATGTCCTCGGGCAGCGCCAGCTCGGCGAAGACCTCGTCGCCCTTGCGCCACGCGGCCCGCAGCCCGCGGAAGGCGGGACCGTAGCCCAGGCCGATGGCGGCGAAGTCGTCGTACAGCCCGTCCATGCCGACGGCCTGCGCGCCCTCCGGGGGCCAGATCTCCTCGGCTTCCGGTACGACCACGCCGACGCGGGCCAGTATTCCCGCGGCGTTCTGGGTCCAGGGCTCGTCCTGCGCGTCGTGCGGGCGGGAGTAGATCCCCAGCTGCCGGCGTCCGTCCTCGTCGGGCGCGCCGACGGCCACCTGGAGCTGGACGGCCCCGCGCTCGGGCAGGAACAGCGGCGCCTGCAGCGTCAGCTCCTCCAGCAGGTCGCAGCCGACCTCGTCGCCCGCCCGTACGGCCAGCTCCACGAGGCCGGTGCCGGGCAGCAGCACCTGACCGTTGACCGTGTGGTCGGCCAGCCACGGGTGCGTGGCGATCGACACGCGTCCGGTGAGCACCGCCGCTCCGCTCTCCGCGAGCCCGGTGGACGCGCCGAGCAGCGGGTGCCCGGTGGCCCGGAGCCCGAGGCTCTCGGCGTCGCCCGCGCCACCCGTCTCCAGCAGCCAGTAGCGCTGGTGCTGGAAGGCGTAGGTGGGCAGGTCGACGGCGCCGGGGTGGGCCGGGGCGATGACCCGCTCCCAGTCGACATCGCCGCCGCGTACCCACAGCTCGGCCGCGCTCGTCCACAACCGGCGCGGCCCGCCGTCATCACGCCGCAGCGTGCCCACCACCACGCAGGCGTCCGCGAGTCCGGCCGCCTCCACACTCTCCAGCACCCCGATCCGCAACACCGGATGCGCGCTGCACTCCACGAAGAACCGGAACCCCTCGCCCGCCAGCGCCTCCACCGCCGGACCGAACCCCACCGTCTCGCGCAGATTCTCGTACCAGTACGCGCCACCGGCCTCCACACCCTCCAGCCAGCACCCCCGCACCGTCGAATACCACGGGGTACGACCGATACGCGGCGCCACCGGAGCCAGCAGCGTGGCGAGCTCGTCCTCGATCGCGGCCACGTACGCCGAGTGCGAGGCGTAGTCCACCTCGATGCGCTTGGCTCGCACCCCCGCCAGCTCGTACTCCGCGAGCAGCCCGTCCAGCGCGTCCACATCACCGGAGATCACCGTCGAGGCAGGACCGTTGATCGCCGCGATCGACACCCGCCCGTCCAGCCCGGCCAGCCGCCCGGCCACCTCGGCCGAGGGCAGCGGAACCGACACCATCCCGCCCTGACCCGCCAGCGCCACGATCGCCCGGCTGCGCAACGCCACCACCCGCGCACCGTCCTCCAGGGACAGCGCACCGGCCACCACCGCGGCCGCGATCTCACCCTGCGAGTGACCGATCACCGCTGCGGGCTCCACCCCGAGCGAACGCCACACCTGCGCGAGCGAGACCATCACCGCCCACAACACCGGCTGGACCACATCCACCCGGTCAAAACCCGGCTGGCCTTCCTCGGCCCGCAACACCCCGGTCAGCGACCAGTCCACGAACTCCGCCAGCGCCGCCTCACACTCGGCCATCCGCGCCGCGAACACCGCAGACGACTCCAGCAGCTCAACCCCCATGCCCAGCCACTGCGACCCCTGACCGGGGAAGACGAACACCGTCTTACCGCCCGAGCCGGGCGCACCGGTCACCACTCCGGCGCTGACGCCGCCCGAGGCCAGCGTCGCCGTACCGGCGAGGAGCTCACCTCGATCCGCGCCCATGACCACCGCGCGGTGGTCGAACACCGACCTGGAGGACGCCAGGGAGTGGGCGACGTCGGCGTCGGCGTCGGTTCCCGCTTCCACCCACGTCCCGAGGCGCTCGGCCTGTGCTCTGAGTGCCTCACCCGTCTTCGCCGACAGCACCCACGGCACCACCGGCAGTTCGACGGGCGCCTCGGCCTCGACCGTCTCCTGAGCGGGAGCCTCCTCGATGATCACGTGCGCGTTCGTACCGCTGACTCCGAAGGAGGAGACCGCGGCCCGGCGCGGGTGATCCTCGGAGTTCCAGGAGCGGGCCTCGGTCAGCAGTTCCACGGCGCCGTCCGACCAGTCCACGTGCGGGCTCGGCTCGCCCGCGTGCAGGGTCTGCGGCAGTACGCCGTGCCGCAGGGCCATCACCATCTTGATGACCCCGGCCGCTCCCGCGGCGGCCTGGGCGTGACCGATGTTCGACTTGATGGAGCCCAGCCACAGCGGCCGGTCCTCCGGGCGGTCCTGGCCGTAGGTGGCCATCAGCGCCTGCGCCTCGATCGGGTCACCGAGCGGCGTTCCGGTGCCGTGCGCCTCGACCACGTCGACGTCGGCGGGCGAGAGGTTCGCGTTGGACAGCGCCTGGCGGATCACCCGCTGCTGCGAGGGACCGTTCGGCGCCGTCAGGCCGTTGCTCGCGCCGTCCTGGTTGACCGCGCTGCCCCGTACGACCGCGAGGACCCGGTGGCCGTTGCGCCGGGCGTCCGACAGCCGCTCGACGAGCAGCATGCCCACGCCCTCGCTCCAGCCCGCGCCGTCGGCGTCCGCCGAGAACGCCTTGCACCGGCCGTCCACAGACAGGGCGCCCTGCCGGCAGAACTCGACGAACGTGCCCGGGGTCGCCATCACGGTCACGCCACCGGCCAGGGCCAGGTCGCACTCGCCGCTCCGGAGCGCCTGCACGGCCAGGTGCAGCGCGACCAGCGACGACGAGCACGCGGTGTCCACGGTCATCGCGGGTCCCTCGAACCCGAAGGTGTAGGACACCCGCCCGGAGGCGACGCTGCCGGAGTTGCCGGTGCCGATCAGGCCCTCCAGCTCCTCCGGTATGGAGGTGAGCTGGCTCGCGTAGTCGTGGTACATCACGCCGGCGAACACGCCCGTACGGCTTCCTCGCAGGTGGTTCAGGCGAATTCCGGCCCGCTCGACCGCCTCCCACGAGGTCTCCAGCAGCAGCCGCTGCTGCGGGTCCATCGCGAGGGCCTCACGCGGGCTGATCCCGAAGAAGCCCGGGTCGAACTCGGCGGCCTCTCCCAGGAAACCACCGTGCCGTACGTAGGAGGTGCCGTGGGCCTCGGGGTCCGGGTCGTACAGCTTGTCCAGGTCCCAGCCGCGGTCGGTGGGGAATTCGCCGATGGCGTCCGTACCGGCCGACACCAGATCCCACAGACCTTCGGGCGAGGACACCCCGCCGGGGTAGCGGCAGGCCATCCCCACGATCGCGATCGGCTCGTCGTCGACCGCCGCCCTGGCCACGGTGACCTCTCCGGCCGCCGAGGTGGCTCCGCCGAGTTCGGTCACCAGGTGATCGGCCACCGCCTGGGCGGTCGGGTAGTCGAAGACGAGCGTGGCGGGCAGCCGCAGCCCGGAGACCGTCATCAACCGGTTGCGCAGCTCGACCGCGGTCAGGGAGTCGAAACCCAGCTCCTGGAAAGCCCGGTCCGCCTGGACCGCGGTCGCCGAGGCGTGCCCCAGCACCGTCGCCACTTCCTGGCGAACCACCTCCAGCACCACCTCGCGACGCCGGGCCTCATCCACCCCGGCCAGCCGCTGCACCAGCGCCGAACCACCCGACCGCACCGCACGCCGCACCGGGCCACGCACCAGGCCGCGCAACAACGCCGGCAGCCTCTCGTCCCGCGTCCGCAGCGCCGTCGCATCCACCCGCAGCGGCACCAGTGTCGCCGCGTCCGAGACCAGACCCGCGTCGAACGACGTCAGACCTTCGTCCACCGACAGCGCCGGTAGGCCCTGCCTGCGCATCCGCTCCCGGTCGGCCTCGGTCAACCAGCCGCTCAACCCGGTGTCGGCATCCCACAGCCCGTAAGCCAGCGACGTCGCCACCAACCCGGCCGAACGACGATGCGCCGCCAGCGCGTCCAGGAACACGTTCGCCGCCGCGTAACTCGCCTGCCCGGCCGCCAGCACCAACCCACCGGCCGAGGAGAACAACACGAACGCCGACAGATCCAGCTCCGCCGTCAGCTCGTGCAGATGCCAGGCCGCATCCGCCTTCGGACCCAGAACCCCGTCGAACCGCTCCGCGGTCAGCGAACCGACCAACCCGTTGTCGGCCACCCCCGCCGCGTGCACCACACCCTTGAGCGGACACTCCGCCGGAATGCCCGCGATCAGCTCGGCCAGCGCGTCCCGGTCGCCGACGTCGCAGGCCGCGACCGTGACCGTGGCGCCCAGTTCCCACAGTTCCGCCACCAGGTCGGCGACGCCTGGAGCCTGCTCGCCGCGCCGGCTGGCCAGCAGCAGGTGCTTGACCTGGTAGGTGGCGGCCAGGTGTTTGGCCACCAGCGCGCCCAGGCCACCCGTGCCGCCGGTGACCAGCACCGTGCCCTCCGGGCCGAACTCCAGACGCCCATCTTCCCGCGCGGCCACACGCGCCAGACGCGGCACCCACACCTCGCCGGCGCGAATCGCGGCCTCCGGCTCCTGCGACGCCACCACCGCACCCAGAGCCCGCCACGACTCCTCACCCGCATCCACATCCACCAGCACGAACCGGCCCGGATTCTCCGCCTCGGCCGCCCGCACCACACCCCACACCCCGGCCACACCGAGATCCACACCCTCGGCCCCGGCCACCGCCACCGCACCCCGCGTCACCACCACCAGCCGCGAGGACGCGAACCGCTCCTCAGCCAGCCACCCCTGCACCACACCCAGCACCTCGGCCGCCGACTCACGCACCGCCCCCAGCACACCGGCCACCGGCGAGACCACCTCATACACCACCGCCTCGGGCACCACCGCACCCTCCGCGACCACCCCCCGCACCACAGCCAGATCGACCAGGTCCGAACCCCCGTCCACACCGGACGCGACCTGAAGCGGCGTCCAGTTCACCTGGTGCAGGAAGTTCAGACCGGTGGTCAGGTTGGCCGTCGACAGGGGGCGCACGATGAGCGCCTCGATGTCGGCCACGGGGGTACCGCTGCCGTCGGCGATGTTCAGCGTGATACCGGTGATTCCCGCGTTGGTGTTCCTGGTCGCTCTGACGCGCAGGGTGGTGGCGCCGACCGCGTGGACCGACACCCCGTTCCAGGCGAACGGCAGATACGGCCGGCCCGGCTCCGG
>NZ_JBEZZK010000035.1:2277-13065 GCF_040639135.1 Streptosporangium sp. NPDC023963 | reverse complement strand
GAAAGCTACCTCGCCGGGCTCTACCTACGAGGCGCCATCCTATGGATCCGAAGCCTTGACCCCGCCTAAAGATCCGAACTCAGAACAGGCCCTAGGGCCTTACACGGCCACGCCACCCCTGTACGGGGAGATCGAACTTGGCGACCAGCCTGTCGGTGAACGGCGCCCCGGTGTCCTCCAGACCGTGCAGCCGCGCCAGCCGTACCGGCAGCGCGGCCCGCCTGAGCTCCACCCTCGCCCCGGCGGGCAGGTCGAACCTGCGGCGGCCGTCGCACCACAGCACCGCGCCCGCCGTCTCCGTCTGGATCTCCAGTGCCAGCTTCGAGCGGGGCGAGACCACCAGGGCGCGGGCGAACAGGGCGTGGGCGCTGATGGGCACCAGCAGCAGAGCCTCCACCTCGGGCCACACGACCGGGCCCCCGGCGGAGAAGGCGTACGCGGTCGAACCGGTCGGCGTGGCGCAGATCACCCCGTCGCACCCCCAGCGCGACAGCGGGCGCCCGTCGATCTCGGCGACCACCTCGAGCATCCGCTCGCTCTTCTCGACGGTGGCCTCGTTCAGCGCCCAGCTGTCGGCCAGCAGCTTGCCGTTGAGGCGGGCGGTGACCTCGATGGTCATCCGCTCCTCGACGTCGTAACGGCCGTCCACCACGCTGTCGACCGCGTCCGCCAGGTCCTCCACCTCCGCCTCGGCCAGGAAGCCCACGTGGCCGAGGTTGACCCCCAGCAGCGGCACTCCCGCCGGCCGGGCGAGCTCGGCGGCCCTCAGGAGGCTGCCGTCCCCGCCGAGCACGATCATCATCTCGGCGGCGTCGACCGCCGCCGAACCGGCGGGCACCACGTCGGCCCCCGCGCAGGCGATCTCGTCGGCCTCGGCACTGAGAACGCGCACGTTCAGCCCGGCGTCCACGAACCGCTGGATCACCATCCGGGCGCTGTCGACGGCCGCCGCCCGCCCGGTGTGCGCGGTGACCAGCACGGAGCGCTTGGCAGTCATCGATTCTCCTTGAACGTGGAGACCCTCGCCCCGAGGTGGGAGAGGAGACGCGGCGCGGCGCCGCGCGTTTCGGTACCGTGCCCGGCGATGACCGGGCCGGTACGAGTGTGCCCGGCGGTGTCCCCGCCGGACCTGCGAAGAGGTGAAACGCCTGTGGAGCTGGAGTAGGACCTCAAGGAATTTCTCCTGGCGGGCGACCGGCGGTGAATCGGGAACTCTCATGGATGATCGCGGTAATCCCCTCCGTCCGGACGGTGCATTCCGGGGAGGGGACTCCGGGGACGGTGAGGAGGATGTCAAGTCTCCACTCTCCCGGGCCGCCCAGGCATCGAGGGCGCCCGGGTAGCCGGAAGCCTGGGAGGCCCGGAAGCCTGGGAGGCCCGGAAGCCTGGGAGGCCCGGAAGCCTGGGAGGCAGAGCCCGGGAGGCGTGGGGCCCAGGGCCGAGAAGGACCTACCGGGGGCCTTCGGCCACCGCCCGCTCGATCTCCGCGTCAAGGTCGGGGACCGGCGGAGCGCCCTCTCCCTTGCCCAGCCAGATGACGTACTCGACGTTGCCGGACGGACCCGGCAGCGGGCTCGCGGTGACCCCCCGCACGCTCAGGCCGAGGGTTCGCGCGGCTTCGGCCACATCCCGTACGGCCCCCGCGCGAAGTTCCGGGTCACGGACGACCCCGCCCGCGCCGACCCGCTCCCTGCCGACCTCGAACTGGGGTTTGACCAGCATCGCGAAATCGGCCCGCCCGGCGGCGCACAGGGCCAGGGCGGGCAACACCAGACGCAGGGAGATGAAAGAGAGATCGCCGACGATCAGCGTGGGAGCCTCGCCGACCATGTCGGGTTTCAGGTCCCTGACGTTGACCCGCTCCATGACCGTGACCCTGTCGTCGGTCCGCAGCGACCAGGCGAGCTGGCCGTACCCGACGTCGACGGCCAGCACGTGGGCCGCTCCGGCGCGCAGCAGCACGTCGGTGAAGCCTCCGGTCGAGGCACCCGCGTCCAGGCAACGACGTCCTTCCACGGTGAGGCCCAGGGGCCCGAAGGCCTCCAGCGCGCCGAGGAGCTTGTGCGCGCCCCGCGAGACGTAGTCGGGCCCCTCCGCCGCCTCCGCGACCACGATCGCCGAGGCCGTGTCGACCTGGGTCGCGGGCTTGGCGGCGACCTGGCCGCCGACGCTGACCCGGCCGGCCTCGATCAGCTGGGCCGCCTGTTCCCGGGACCGCGCCAGCTTCCGGCGGACGAGCTCGCTGTCGAGGCGTGTCCGCCGGCTCACGGGCGCCGGTCCGGGGTGCCGTCCGCCTGGGCCGTCTCCGGCCCGGAGACACCGTACGCCGGGGCCGGCCCCTGTCCCGAAAGGCCGTCCGCTCCCGAAACAGCGTCCGCTCCCGAAACAGCGTCTGCCAGGACCGGCCCCCGCCCCGAGACACCGTGCGCCGGGGTGATCACCCGCCCCGGAATGTCGCCGGCCGCGGCGAGCTCCCGCCCTGAGACGTCGTTCACCGCGGCGAGCGCCTGCTCCAGTCCGGTGAACACCTCCTCGAAGACGTCCGCGTGCGCCGAGACGGGCAGGGCACCGAGACGGGTGAGCCCGCCCAGCGCGGCCTCCACCCGCTCGTCGCCCGTCTCGCCCGTCTCTTCCAGCAGGTCCGTCATGCGCCCCCTCCGGCACCGCTCCTGGCCGCCTCGGCCTTCGTGGCCGTCTCCGCGGCCCTTCCTCCGTACGAACACGGCCGCCGCCGCACGAGCACGATGCTCTCCGGCCTCGCGCCCGTGGATTCCCCGACCGTATCGGAACCCGCGTTCCTCGTCGCCTCGGCGGGCTTTGCCCCTTCTCCGGCTTTGCCGCGCTCGCGGCCTCCCCATCTCCGTACCCGGGTCCCCCACACCGCCGGGGGGCACCCGGACGCCGCCGCCCCCGCCTGCTCGGGCCGGTCCCGCACAGAGCGATCCGATGCCGGCCCGGTCCAGCGTGGGCCGGCAGGGAAGGGGTTCCCCAAAAATGGGTAAACCGTGAACTATCGCGGGGGCCTCGCTCGTTGTCATCCCATTAAGGTCGGCGACCGCCAACGCGTACCCGCGTGACGTTCGACGCCATGGCAGAAGCCTCTTTCTCCGGCACCCCCGCGCCGGATTGCATGCCGTACCCATGTGGAACGCTACCGTCCGTACCTGAAAAGGATTCGGATCGGTCAGGGAGAGAAGGGAGCGCCACGCGATGGCGACCGTCGACGAGTGCCGGGTGGCACTGCGCAAACTCGGCGAGCAGTTCGACGAGGTTGACCAGGAAAGCCGCGCCAAGCACGTGGTCGAGCGCAGCATCAGCTGCCATGTCAAGGATCTCGGCGTCACCTTCTACGGCCGCATCCACCACGGTGGCCTCGGCCCCTTCGAGGATCTGTCCACGAACGACGGCAGGCAGGCCGACGTGAAACTGACCATCGGCAGCGACGATCTCATCTCCCTGGTCAACGGGGAACTCGACATGGGACGGGCCGTCTTCAGCGGGCGGGTCAAGGTCGACGCCAGCTTCAGCGACCTTCTTCGCCTGCGCAAGCTTCTTTGAGGATCCCGCCCTCGGGCGGGATCACGCAGGAGGCTCAGGCGGAATCACGCGTGACCACGCGGGAGATTCAGGCGGAATCACGCGTGACCACGCGGGAGGCTCAGGCGGAATCACGCGGGAGGGGCGTCGCCGACGCCGACAGCGGCCGATCCGGCTGCGGCCTCCCGGTCATCGAGGCGACATCGCCCGGGATCCGCGCGGATCCCGGGCGAGATCCACGTGGATCCACGCGGGAGAGGTCAGAGGGCGCGGGCGGTCGTCTCAGCCGGAGTGCGGGGTGGGCTGCGCGGGTCAGCGCGACGTTGCCCGCGCGGGCGTTGGCGAGGCGACCGTCTCAGCCGGAGTGCGAGGTGGGCGACGAGAACACGAAGTCGAGTGCCGCCTTCACCACGTCCTCGTCCGCCCGGTCCTCGCCCGCCGCCTCCCAGGTCGCGGCGGATGCGGCGCGGAGCCCGTCGAGCGGCTCACCTCCGCCCTCGAGGGTGAGCGCGCCCTCCTCCCAGCGGGCCGTCCACCCCTCGCAGGTCCACCCGTTCCCGGTCCGCCGCACCTCGGGGTAGGACCGGTGCAGGTCGGACAGATCCCTGGCGATGTAGGTGGGCCGGTGCCGTGGAACGGCGGTCAGCACGTCGAGCGGGCTCGCCACCCCGGTCAGGACCAACAGGCTGTCCACCCCGGCGTTGTTCGCCCCCTCGATGTCGGTGTCGAGCCGGTCGCCGACCACCAGAGGCCGCCGCGATCCGGTACGGAGCATCGACTCGCGGTGCAGCGGCGGCTCGGGCTTTCCCGCGACGATCGGCTCCACCCCGGTCGCCGTGGCGATGACCCTGATCATCGCGCCGTTGCCGGGAAGCTCGCCCCTGCCGGTCGGCATGGTCGAGTCGGCGTTGGCGGCGACGAAGAGGGCTCCCTCCCTCACCGCGAGGGTTCCCTCGGCCAGCAGGCCGTAGGACAGGTCGGGAGCGATGCCCTGGACGACCGCGGCCGGCGCGTCCAGGGCGGTGCTGACCGGACGCAGTCCGTGAGCGCGCAGTGCGGAGCGCAGGCCCATCCCGCCGACCACCAGCACCGCGGCGCCCGGTTCGACCCGCTCGGCCACGAGCCGCGCGGCGGCCTGGGCGGAGGTCACGACATCCTCGGCGGCCGCCGGAGCGCCCAGCGCACGCAGGTGCTGGGCGATGGCGGCGGGGGTGCGTGAGGCGTTGTTGGTGACGTAGGCGAGGCGCACGCCACGCTCCGCCGCCCGGCTCAGCGCCTCGGGAGCCGCCGGTACGGCATCGCGTCCGAGATACACCACCCCGTCGAGGTCAAGGAGAAGAGTGTCGTACGGGTCGATCAGCGTATTCGTGTCCACTGGCCCATTTCATCACCCGCGTTCCACCACCCGCACGGGTCCATGCGACGGAGCGGTCTGAATCACATCCGGCGAACCCATCCAGATCACCTCAGGCGAGCACCCGAGGGCCGCGCCGGCAGACCGGTATGGATTCGCACGCGACGGACACATGCGGCCACCTTGGCACTCTCGCATGGACCATATGGACCATATGGACCACATACGGCGAACACCCGCGACACACCGGCGACCCCGCAGGATCGGATACGACGAACACCTACAGTCACACGGCAACTCCGCACGGATCACGTACGGAGAACACCTGCGACCACACCGGCGAGCCCGCACAGATCACGCGATGGCCGTCCTCATTTCACGGCGCCACGCCTGCTACCTGGGGAAACTCGTACACCACCTCCGCGGAGGCAACCACGGATCACATCCCGCGCACGCGGGATCGCGGCGGTGTACTCGCATGGATCTCACATCCTGCGGGCGCGCAGCGTGGCACGAACGCTTTTCAACGCGGAAACGTAGTGCCGCAGGTCGGGTCGCATCGCGACGGCGATGGCCAGCGGCTCCTGAGCCCCCTCCATGTCCCCGGTACGCCAGAGGGCGAGTCCGAGCCCGAAATACGCATAGTCCTCAGCCGGATTGGCATCGATGATCCAGCGAAAACTGTCGACGGCGTCGGCGTACTGCCGGGAGTTGAACTGCGCTCTGGCGAGGGCCTCCCGGATGCTCCGTGACTCCGGCTCCGCGTCGGCCGCCCGTTCCAGCAGCGCGGCCGCCGCCGCCGGACTGCCCTCGGCCAGCAGCCTCATCCCTCGTTGAAACCATTCGTAGACGTCCCCGACCGGAGCGCCCGTCTCGGGGTTGGGGGAATCAGACGGACCGCCACGTCCTTGGACCATTGTGTGAGGCCTCCTTCATCGACAGACGACAGATCTGACCGATTCCCTGACGGACCGGGCACCACGGACTTGAAGCGGCCCCCAGCCGTTTCAGGCCTTTATGGCAGCATGCCCTCTATGGCGAATCCTGAACTGCCGATACCCGGCGGGCTGGTGCTACGCCCGTTTCGCGGCGTACGGTTCACGGTCGACGACCTGGCCGGGGTCACCTCACCGCCTTACGACCTCATCGACGAGGCCGGTGTGCGAAAGCTGCTCGACACCCATCCCAACAACGTGGTGCGTTTGATCCTTCCCGGCACCGACCAGCACAGATACGCCGAGGCGCGAGAGACGCTTCACCAATGGCTCTCCTCCGGGGTGCTGGCCGCCGACGAGACCCCCGCGGTCTACGTCTATGAGCAGTCGGGTCCCGGGGTCCTGCAGCGCGGAATCATCGGCGACGTGGGCCTGGCCGGTCCGGAGTTGCACATCGTCCTGCCTCACGAGGACGTGATGCCCGGGCCGGTCGCCGACCGGCTGGCGCTGATGAGCACTACGAAGGCCAACTTAGAGCCCATCTTCCTGCTCTACGACGGCGCGGGCGGCGCCACCACCCGCCTCGTCGACCGTATCGCCGCGTCCCGGCCCCCGCTGGCGGAGGCGAAGACCGAAGACGAGGTCAGGCACCGGCTGTGGGCCGTCACCGACAGTGAGGAACTCGCCTCCATCGACGCCGACCTCCGCCCCCACCAGGCCCTCATCGCCGACGGGCACCATCGTTACGCCACCTACCTCGCCCTCCAGCGGGAACACCGTGCCGCCACCACACGTGGTGCGGCGGTCACTCCCGATACGGCCGATACAGCAGGGACCGCGGGGACGACCGTGGGGCGGGCGGAGACCGAGAAATCAGTGACTCCGCCGAGTTCCATGGAGCCTGAGCCGTGGGACTTCGGCCTTGCGCTCCTGGTGGACTCCAGCGCCTACCCGCCGGATCTGAAGGCCATCCACCGGGTCATTCCCGAACTACCGCTTGAAGAGGCGCTGGCCAAGGCCAAGGGTTCGTGGCGGGTGCAGGAGTACTCGGACCTGGCCGAAGGCCTGGCCGCGTTGGACGAGACCGGCGGACCGGCCTATCTGCTGTCCTCCGGCGGGCTCACCCACCTTCTCAGCGACCCTGACCCCACTCAGCTGGAACACGCCATGCCGTCCGAGCGCTCGGCCGGGTGGCGAGCGCTGAACACCTCCATCCTCGCGGAGTTTCTCCTGCCGAAGGTTTGGGGGATGCGGGACGACGAGCTGTCGGTGCGCATCGTCCACCACGACCCGGAGGCCGCCGTACGGCTCGCCCAGGCCTCCGGGGGGACCGCGGTGCTGTTGCGCCCGCTTGCCGTCGACGATGTGCTCGCGGTCGCGGCCCAGGGAGAGCGGGTGCCCCGCAAATCCACCTCCTTCGGCCCTAAGCCCAGGACCGGTCTGGTCCTGCGCCTGCTCACCCCGGCGGGGACATCGCCCACGAACAACCCGCCCTTCGAGAATCCCGGCTCCTGAGAGTTCAAGGAGGCCGAATCCTGAGAGGAAGCCAGGTCTCTGAGAGACTCCGCGATCCCGGGATGCCGGGCGCGTGAAGGGAAGGACACCGCTCACCTTCCCGCTCCGGAGACCGCGCCTGCGCGCGTCACGGGGTGAGGCACCTGCGAGCGATCCGAAATCGACGCCTTCACGGCTCGCGGAACCGGTTCCGGTTCCGGTTCCGGTTCCGGCATACCTTCCGGAGTGAGGTCCGGTCGGGCCAAGGTGAGGTGGTCAGGCTCGGCCGAGGCGAGATCCCGTCCGACCGAGGTGAGATCCGGACGGGCCGAGGTGAGATCCGGACGGGCCGAGGTGAGATCCGGACTGACCGGAGCCGAACCCCGCCCGACCGGAACGAGACCCGGCCTGCTGATCGGGACCGAATCCAGCCCGATGAGATCCGGTCCCGCCGGGGAGGGTCTCGCCGGGGAGGAATCCACTCCTCCGACCGAGGTGACCTCTGGTCCGCTCGGAGCAAGACTCGGCCCGGATGAGGTGATGTCAGGCTTGACCGGGTTGAGCCGCGGCTCCGCGACCTGCCCGGTATCCACCTGCTCCGCATGCATCAGTGAGCGCACCGAACGAGGCGGGGCGGGCGCCGGAACTCCCTCGTCGCCGGTCAGGACCATGGTGACCTTGCGCTCGAGACGTCTCACCGAACGCACCTCGACCTCGTACCCGGACGATTTGGCTCCCTCGCTTCCCCACCAGCGGCGGCGCAGCGAACCCGTCACCTCGACGATGTCATCGGGCTGCCAACCGGCCACGGCCTCGATCACCTCGAGCTCGAACGACGCGCACGGAATGGTGTCGACCCGGGCACCACGCCCGCGGTGCTGCCGCCGGACGATCAGGCGCCAGGTGCCGAGCCTGCTCCCGCTCTGCAACGACCTGATGTGGGCCGCCTCAGGTAGGCGGCCCACGAGAATGACCTCGTTACGATCCATGCGATCCTCCTCGATCCTGCCGGTCGAGAAGGACTCTCTACGATGTTGAGCTGCACCGAAATGGCCGAATACTGTTCTGTGGACGCCGGTTCCAGTTATGAGGTGGCCTGTGGAAAACATCACCGCCCTCGGTGGGGACGTCTATGAGATCGACACGAGGATGGCCGGATACTCGAGCATCACGGCCGGATACCTGATCCTCGGAGACCGTCCCTGCCTGGTGGAGACCGGCACCTCCACCTCCGCCCCCGTGGTGCGCGACGCCCTGACCTCGCTGGGCGTCGGCCCAGGAGATCTCGCCACGGTCGTTGTCACGCACATCCACCTGGACCACGCGGGCGGGGTCGGCGACATCGCCGGTTTCTACCCGGATGCGGAGATCGTGGTTCACGAGAAGGGTGCCCGGCATCTCGCCGATCCCTCCAGGCTGATGGCCAGCGCGCGGATGGTCTGGGGCGACAAACTGGACACCTTGTTCGGCGAGCTCTCCCCCACGGAAGCCTCGCGGATCCGCGCCCTCGGCGACACCGACACGATCGACCTCGGCAACGGACGTACTCTGAACAGCCATTACTCACCGGGCCACGCCAAACACCACGTGGGACTCATCGACTCCGGCACCGGAGACCTCTACGTCGGCGACGCGGCCGGGGTCTACCTTCCGGAGACGGGCGACCTGCGCCCCGCCACGCCCCCGCCGGACTTCGACCTGCGTACCGCGCTGGACTCGATCGCCCTGTTCAAGGCGCTGGGCCCGCAGCGGCTGCTCTTCAGTCACTACGGACCGGTCGCGGATGTGGAGGAGATTTTGGGACGCTCCGCCGAGGAGCTTCGTGTCTGGGTCGATCTGACCCGTCAGGCCCACACGGAGGGCATGGATCTGGATCACGCTGTCGCCATGGTCAGGGATCGCACCCGCGACCGCTACGCGGCCCTGAAAGCGGACGAGGCGACCGCGGAGCAGTTCGAACTGCTGAGCGGCGCCCCGTCCAACGTGGCCGGCATCCTGCACTGGCTGAACCGGGTCCAGCCGTAGAAGGTGCCCCGTAAAGTCCAGGATCATCCTGGAGGCGTCCTCCGCATTCCGGGTGCACAGCTCGCCCACCCGGAATGCGGTGAAAGTCCCTAGGAGCTACTTCTTTTCGGACTTGCCCTGGTGATCCCGGCCCTGCTTGCCGCCGTCCTGATCCTCGTCCAGGTCGTCGTCCCCGTCGGAGTCGACATCGGGGGCGTCACTGAGAATGTCGCCGAAGTCAGGCTCGATGAAGGCCGGACCGACGGCGCGCTCCACCTTGCCGGGCTTCTCCTCAACCTTCCGCTCGGCATCGACCGTCTCGTTCCCGGAAGAGCCGGTCTTGGAGGAGACGTTCTCGGATGAGCCCTCTTCGTCGGAAGAGCCGTTGTCAGGAGCGTCGCCGGCGACGGGCCGGTTCGCGCTGAACTCGTCGTCAAAGAGATCGTCTTCGTCTTCGATCTCCGCGTCCAGAGCCGCGACGTCGTCGATGTCGGCGTCGTCGTCGACATGGACGTCATCGTCGACATCGCCGTCACCGGTGTCGATCTCGTCATCGGCACCGCCCCGAGGGCGAAGGTCGTCGATGACTTCCCCGTCCTCGTCGTCGTCCTCCTCCAGATCCTCGATGACAGCGCCCGTCAGCTCCGCGTAACGCTCGGCCGCGTCGGTCTCACCGTCCTCGTCGAAGGCCATCGCCCGGCCGAACCACTCGGTGGCGGGTCCTTCGTGACCGGCCACCGACAGCGCGTCGGCGTAGGCGAAGGCGAGACGGGCCGACCAGGGCTGGGGACGGGTGTCACGCAGCTCAGGAAGGCGCTGGAGGGTGATGACCGCGGCGTCGTTCTGGCCGAGATCCCTCCGGGCACCGGACTCCACGATGGCGAGTTCGATCTTGCCGACGCGGTCGAGCCGCTCGGCCTCCTTGGAGCGGACCAGATCGAGGGCGCGCTCGGGACGGCCAAGGCCACGCTCACAGTCCGCCATGATCGGCAGGAACGAGTCGGAACCCGTCATCCGGCGAGCCGCACGCAGATCGCTGAGCGCCTCGGAGAAATGGCCGGCGCGGTAGGCCGCGATGCCGACGGCCTCGCGGATCACCCCGATCCTGGCCGCGAAGCGACGTGCGACCTTCGTGTGCTCGTACGCCCGCTCCGCGTCGTCCTCGCCAAGGGCCCTCTCGGCCGCCACCAGGTGGCGGGAGATCAGATCCGCGAGGTCGAGGGGAAGGGAACGCAGTTCCTCGCGGATCTCCTTGTCGAGCTCCTCCGCGGTGATGTCCGGGGCGAGCTCCGGCAGTTCCTCACGCTGGCCGCTGGGAGCCTCGTCACGGCCACCGGACCGGTCATCCCGGCCGTAGCGAGTACGGGACCCCTCACCGTCGCGGTCGCGGTTCCCGAAGGGGCGCCCTCCGCCGGGACGGTCGTCACGGTTGAACGGCCTGCGCTCACCACGGTCGTCGCGGTT
>NZ_JBEZZK010000035.1:0-2178 GCF_040639135.1 Streptosporangium sp. NPDC023963 | reverse complement strand
TGAACGCCGGACGGTCACCACCGCGATCGTCACGGTTGAAGCCGGGACGGTCGCCACGGTAACCACCACCGGGACGGTCATCGCGATTGAACGGCCTGCGCTCACCATCCGGGCGCGAACCGTAACGGCTACGGGTCTGGTCGCGGTCACCGTACGAACGACGCTCACCACCGCGGTCATCACGGTTGAACGACGGACGATCACCGCGGTCATCGCGATTGAACGGCGGACGACCCGAACCACGATCATCACGGTTGAACGCCGGACGGTCACCACCGCGATCGTCACGGTTGAAGCCGGGACGGTCGCCACGGTAACCACCACCGGGACGGTCATCGCGATTGAACGGCGGACGCCCCCCACCGGGACGGTCGTCACGGTTGAACGGCGGACGCCCCCCACCGGGACGGTCGTCACGGTTGAACGGCGGACGCCCCCCACCGGGACGGTCGTCACGGTTGAACGCCGGACGGTCACCACCGGGACGGTCGTCACGGTTGAACGCCGGACGGTCACCACGGTAGCCACCACCGGGACGGTCATCGCGATTGAACGGCGGACGCCCCCCACCGGGACGGTCGTCGCGGTTGAACGGCCTGCGCTCACCACTGTCGGGACGCGAACCGTACTGACCGCGCGACTGGTCGCGGTCACCGTACGAACGACGCTCACCACCGCGGTCATCACGGTTGAACGACGGACGATCACCACCACGACTGTCACGGTTGAAGCCGGGACGGTCGCCACGGTAGCCACCACCGGGACGGTCATCGCGATTGAACGGCGGACGCCCCCCACCGGGACGGTCATCGCGGTTGAACGGCCTGCGCTCACCACTGTCGGGACGCGAACCGTACTGACCGCGCGACTGGTCGCGGTCACCGTACGAACGACGCTCACCACCGCGATCATCGCGATTGAACGGCGGACGACCCGAACCACGATCATCACGGTTGAACGCCGGACGATCACCACCACGACTGTCACGGTTGAAGCCGGGACGATCGCCACGGTAGCCACCACCGGGACGGTCATCGCGATTGAACGGCGGACGCCCCCCACCGGGACGGTCATCGCGGTTGAACGGCCTGCGCTCACCACGGTCGTCACGGTTGGACGGGGGACGGCCGGAACCACGGTCGTCACGGTTGTAGGACGGCCGGTCTCCACGGTCACGGGCTCCATAGGAACCACCGCGGGACTGGTCGCGGTCACCATAAGAACGCTGGCCCTCGCCACGCGGCCCTGAGGGCCTCTGCCCGCCACTTGGACGATCGTCACGGTTGAACGCAGGGCGGCCGGAACCACGGTCGTCACGGTTGTAAGACGGCCGGTCTCCACGATCACGAGAGCCGTAAGAACCACTCGGGCGCCCCTCTCGGCGCTCACCGTATCGGGGACCGTCACCCGGACGTCCCCTGTCACCACCTGCGCGATCGCTGCGGTGGCCTCCCTGGCCACCAGATCCGCGGTTTTCGCCCTCTTCGCGTCGGCCGGCGCCCTCAGGCCCGTTGTCACTGTTCACTTCTGGTCCATTCGTTGGCTCACTCTGCGAGCGCGTCCCGCCTCTTCGATCGGATGGGACGATTCGCTGTGCGGGCGGTCTCCGGCCGCGGGGTGCGCCCCGTTCGCTATCGCTGCCCCGCCCTATCGTGGTCTGGCGCGACGAAGGCCACCCGCAGGTGGGGTGGCCCGGCCTCTCCAGCCTAGCAAGCCCCTGAAAGTCCACACGCCCTTCCCTCTGCACCCATAAATGATCATGGCCACGGCGATGAAGCCTTTGTGAGCGATTCTTGAGAGAACCAGACGGCCGCCCGACCCGATGGTCTCGGCATCGCCATGAGGACTAAGGCAGAGCCGAAGATGGTCCAGAGAACGCCTCCACAACGCGAAAAAAGGCTTCCACCTGTGGTGGAAGCCCTTCCTGGACGTACCGGAAACCTCGAAACCAGGAAAGCCCGGCCTCCTGGAACTCCCTGGAAAACCAGGAACCCCGAGAAGCCAGCGCCTCGGGTGAGCCTCTTGGTGATCAAGGAACCTCGGAGAAAACCGGGAGGCCTCGGGAATCTCCCGTTGGGGTTTCCCGTTGGGAAGGCCCGGACAGGGCCGCGCACCATCCCCGCACCGCCCCATGAGTAGGGCGGGGAACCGGGTGCGGGACGGGCCCCGACAGATCCG
>NZ_JBEZZK010000034.1:0-27002 GCF_040639135.1 Streptosporangium sp. NPDC023963 | reverse complement strand
CCTGAGCGTGATATGCGCGCAGCGCGAGGACCCAGCGAGGCCCAAGACACGGGTCGCGCCATTCACGTTCAGTGATCCACGAAACAGGACCTAGGGCGCTTGCTGTTCCCGTGACCGTCAGCCACGTGGTGATCGCCATCAAGGCGAGCAGCGGCGCCGTCTGCGGCCTAAGGGAATCGGATTCCGGCTGGCCGTAGAGCACGATGACGCAGGCCATCGCTACGGAGCACAACACCGTGACGACCGTGGGCGACAGCCGTCCCGCCACCGCTACGAGGGTTGCGAAGACGGTGTAGGCGAGAATCTCGATCAGCCAGTACCTCGAGCCCGCCGTCAGTGGCTGGAGCAGTCCCAACTGGCTGGTCAGACTGTCGGCCACGATGAACAGCGTAAGTAGCAGGACGAGGCGGAGGTAGGACCGCACCCTGCGCTGGTCGACTAGCTCAGAGATGAGTGCGCGCTTTCGCCGCCATTTCTTGCGTCGGCGAATCGCGATGTATCCCCAAATGAGGACGGCGAGACCGCAGAGCTGGTAGGAGACCCAGTCGATGAGCGTGTACGGCGGCTTGCCGAACTGTGCCACCAGGCGTGCGCGCCCATCCGGATGTACTGTGACGTTCACGAGCGTCCCCGGATCCAGCTTCCACGAGGCGTGTGAGGCGTCGGCCTTGGCCGGTGGCGGTGTGCTTTCCCCTCGCCAGCCGCCTGGGAGGATCACGTCGATGTCCTGTGCCTGGGCAGCGCCCGGGCCCTGGAGCATCTCTGGAATGAGACGCCAAATGGTGCCGTGGGACACCACCGACCAGGGACCGATGTGGCCGTTGACCGCATCAGAGATGTCGGCCTCGACGGTCTCCGTCACCCAGACCAGTCCGTCGGCGGCCGTCACCGTAACGGTCTCGACCGAGACTGGATTCTGTTTCCTCGGTAGCAGGCAGCGGATGGCCTGCTGGAAGTTCTCCGAATGCCGGTGTCCGAGCAGTGCGCCTGTCATGGCCCACGAATGAGGTAATCGCACCTTCACCTCGCTGACGAAGTCCGGAATGTACCGGCGCTCCGCCCGAAGCGACAGCCTCACCGAGGCAGGCGCTCCCTGAGCTGGCAGCGGCTTGCACGTCCCTTCCGCCGGAGTACCAGTCGCACTGATCCGGCCCACGATCAACGCGGTGGGGACGATGACGAGCACCACGAAAAGCACGGTCACGAGAATCGTTCCACCCGGGCGGAAGATGCGGGTATGGCGCGGGCGCGGGTGCAGTGTTCTTCGTCCGCTCCAGGCCCACAGGCCGTGCACCAGAAACACCGCCGCTGCAAGCAGGATCGCGACCCGTCGCGTGGCGTCGTCCGACCGGACCCACGTCGGCACTGGCGGTCGGATGTCCAGATACAACAGAACGAGAGGCGTGACCGCGAGAGCAACCAGCATCTGCCGCAGGAAAAATCCCCATACACGACGCCGCAGAGAACGCTCTGGGGGCCGCCGCACAGCGACGGTCAAATCCGGCTGGCCTAACACTTTCACGCTGCGGTTCCCCTTCCGACGGGCCGACAGCGGCTGATCTTAAGGCTTCAGCGCACCCGTTGCCGGGCTACCTTTTAAGCGTTGCTGACCTACCGCTTCATGGTGAAAATGCGGTGGGTCAGCTCCGCTGACGGAGTCGTGTCGAGAGGCGATGGATCACTTTCGTTGCCGGGAATGGCTTCGAAGGAGTGCGGACTTAGGATCTCGCAGCTTGCAAATGCACGTGACGGACTTATAAACGAACGGTAACCGCCTGGTGCGCACTTGTCGCCCAACGTGCGTACTCTTACTTCAGCGCCAGGATGTTGTCACCCGGGCACAGTCATTCCTGCGGTGGCTGGAGACGCGGTGGGCGGCTGAGGCGGCCCTGATCGACCTGCGCGAACGACTGTCGACGTGTGATCGCAAGCTCAGCCAATATCGCTCCGCGCTCGACGCTGGAGGCGACCCGATCGAGATCTCCTCATGGATCAACGAGACGAAGGGCGAACGCGCCCGCTTGGAGGGGAAGCTGAAGGCGGTTCCGGCGGCCCAGCGCATCAACGTCGAAGAGATCAGGTCGATGATCGGGGAGGTCGGCGACCTGGTGCGGCTGGTCGGTGAGGCAGACCCGGACGACAAGGCCGACCTCTGCACCCGGCTCGGGCTGAAGTTCACGTACTACCCAGAAAAGCAGTATGTGGAGGCCCGGATCGAATCAGAGCCCCCACATGTGCGTGCGGTGTGTGTCCGAGGGGGGACTTGAACCGTTCGCCCATCTCCTGAGCAGCACCGACGCTCCGTGGCTGGACCTTTCATGCCCGGAATAGGCGCGCGGAGAGGGGGCGGTGCCCACACCCACCTCAACGAGATCGGGTCCTACCTCGCGGCACACGCCCATGCCGGGGAAGCCCGGCAACCGCCAGTTCAGGATCCTCAGCAGACGATCTCAACTGCGCTCAGGGCAGCGGTGGTAAGGGGGCAGGAGCTCGGTGATCGCAACACCGAACCCCTTCCTGCATCCCAGCAACCTGATCAACCCGGAAGCCAGGCCGTGCGCCGCCCCTCGACACCAGAAATCGCCGGGGAGGTGGTTCCGGTCGAAGAGGCTTGGGTCAAGCGTACTCAGCGAGATCGGGCCGGGGACCGGGTCATCCTAGGCTTTGCGGTGGCTGTCCTGCTGGGGGTCGCCGGCGCGGCCGCCTACGTCTCGTACCACCACTTCTACGGTCTGGCGATCGCTCTGGGTGAGCGGCACGACATGGCCATTCTGTATCCGGCGATGTCCGACGGTGTGATCGTCATGGCCTCGCTGGTGATGGTCTACTGCTCGCGTCGTCGGCTACGTGTGCCGGTGCTGGCATGGGTGGCGCTCGCATTGGGCGGGGCGGTGACGCTGGCGGCGAACGTGGCGCACGGCTGGTCCGGCGGACTCGGATCGCGGCTGATCAGTGCCCTGGCACCGGTGGCCTTCGCGGGCGCGTACGAGCTACTGATGTGGATCGTTCGCAACAACCGGCGACCATTAGGCGAGGTCAAGTCGCAAGAGCACGTGTGCCAGCTCATGGAGACCGTGGTTGAGGTGGAACGGGTAGTACCGGTGCTGCCTGTCGACCGGCATGAAGCGGCGCGGCTCAGCTACATCGACAGCCTTGGCGAGGGTAAGCAGCGCATCGGTCGGCGTCCACTGATGCGCCGGTGGGGATTGGAGCAACGCGAAGCGGAGGAGATCATTGCTGAGGTGGAGAAGGAAAGGACGCAGTCCACCGCTGTGGAAGGGAGCGAGGCGTCCGATACGGAGAACCTGGTGCCGAGCCCCACGTATGGGGACCGGGTGTAAAGGACAGCCGATCGCCGGGGCCGTGGCGGACGCCGGAACCTGAGCGCGCGTGACGCTCCCGCATCCCGCGCAGGCCAGAGGGTGCAGCCCGTGCGCGGTGACCTCAACACTCAGCTCTGGGATGTCGAAGACCTGCCGGATCACCGGCTGACCCGCCGGAGACGCACCGGCCAGAGCAGTCCGGCATCCGCCACACGCGGCCGGAACGTGGGGCACACGCCGTGTCGGATGCCGGACCTGTATCAACGCGCTTCCTGACGCGCCCGGTCGCTTGCCGGGCCTGCGGCCGCTCCTGTTCCGCATCGACCGCGGCGGTGGCTTGGCCAGGCCATCGGCGGACGGCGGCTGCGAAGAGTTCCGTGAGTTCCGCCCGACCTGCCGCCGCAACTGCGGCGTTCTCCGCCTTCAGCGCATCCAGCCGCGCGCGCTGATCAGAGCGGTCAGCGGATCGGTATAGCTTGCCGTGTGGTGGCATCGGCAGTGGATGCAGCCGGTGGTGCCGACGGCGCTGGTGGTCGCCGCAGTGCGTGCCGCGCAGATCACCGCGACGAAGGAGATCGGGTCGGGGTCGACATCGTCCAGCGTGGCGGTGGCCACCGCCAGATCGCACAACAGGTTATAGAAGTCCAGGTTGGCCCAGATCTCCTGGTAGGCCAGCGCCGGGCTGCGGGCGCGGCAGCACCGCGCCGCTGCCGCGCAGGCTCACCTTGATTCGACGGCAGGCCAACTCGATCTGCCAGCGCTGGGCATTTAGGCGGGCGATCCGCGATGCAGGGCAGGCGGCGTCCAAAGCGTGGTCAGTAGCCGCAGACGGCTGGCGCGGCAACGCCCACCCGCGTCGGTGACGGTCAGATTGAACTCCACTAGCCGGGCCAGGGTTTCGGACAGGCGAGGCAGATGCCGGTCACGGTTTCGGCGCGGCACCGGCACAGCATGGTCTGGACTCACGCAGGTGTACCAGGCGCGAGCCGTCGGCCATGGGGCGAGGATCGTGATCGGCAGGGATGCTCGTTCCCTCCGGGGAGACGACGGCAGACGGGAGTCGTGAGTGCCTATACCGAGAGGCTATTGCCACCAAGCACCGCAGAATTTATTCTGGGCCGTCAACTACCAATAGATTGCAATTATTTCAGCGTCGATAAAGCGCTCTTGTTTTGATATGTCAAGATCATCTTCAGTGTTCGTGCTCTGAGAATGCCAGGCTTCTGGTGACTTGCCGTCGATGGAGTCGGCCTCTTTGCGGGCAATCGAGCGCAGGCGGGCTGCCGTGGCTGGATCAATATCTATGCCGTAACGTCCCCTTAAGTATTCATGTATAGGCTCGAATGCCGGACGACTTGCGGGCAGTTCGCTGACTAACCTTGAATTTTCAACAGCCAAACTTTCCAACTGGGCTCGATCGTCAATGTCGAGGGTGAGCTTAAACTGTCGGGCGACTTGTTCCGCGTAGCTAAGAAGAATAGCTACTCCTGGCTGAGATATTTGATCCTCGGCTTTCTTTCTATCGGCCATTTCTCTATTTAAGACTAGAGTGAGGCTGTTGACTTGTTCAGCAAGCTCTGGTGCTACCTCGTCTAGTACATCAACTAGGCGAACTGGGCTCCATGAGTTACGAGGACCGACGTAGTTGAGGCGGCATAGCGCCTTTACGCGGGCGCGCGAGAAGAGAACTCGCCTGATATCCTTCCAAAAAAGTGATTGTTCGGTGACGCCCACAAGGTAGAGAGGGATCGACTGCGGTCGATGGGGGTGGGGAATCTGTTCGATTACTCGACGGTCCATTAGAAACTCTTGTTGGTCGATCTGTACAGCATCATAATCAACCATTCGGCACTTGATAGGAACCAGGCCGGCCATTAACTTATCGATAAAGATGTTGAGCTCGGTAGCCTTTCGAAGCGAGTCTGGGTCAACGTGTGCCGAAAGCTGTTCGCTATCAGCGACTATATTCGAGAACGTTGAGATTATAGTGCTGACTCGGAATATCGGATCGGCCTGAAGCTCGATCTCGACTTCAATCAACCTACCTCGCTTTAAGAGATCTTCGTTGACAATCCCTGGGGAGTTGCGGTTTAAATTATCCGTGGCGAAGTCATTCAATTCCTTGGCGGTCAATATCGGCCCCCTGTCCTGCACAGGCCCTAGAGCCAAGGATTCCCTTTCTATCTCCAACAGGTCTTTAAAGGTAGCCTGAATAGATGCCTTGCGAAGTACCTGTGAGTTCTGAGTGCGTGTCGCCTCATACTTCGAGCCGATGCTCGACTTAATTACGGCGGCGTTGGCATTAACACTACTATTCAATTCTGCCCGAGTTGAATCCGTGAGAGTGTCCGTGAACTCGCTCGGGATGGCCCCAAGTCGAGATGAAAGTAGGCTGGTGACGCTTACTTCATCCAGGTACATGAACTCGCGCAGCTCCAAAGATTTCAGAGCTGCATTCTTTATAGCTCGGCGGTGACGCCAGCGTCTAATTCTTTTTAGCATGATCAACCCTCCTGTGGCTTGATCGGCTTTGCCGAAGAGCCTATGCGAGCTCGCTGCATCGCGACGCGCTCGAGGCCTCCGAGGTAGTCCTCCGAAAGAAGACTGTCTCGCCCGTCGGCCACAGACAGCAGTGCCGCCTCCGACCATATCGATGCAAGTTCGGCGGGTGACCATCCCGGAGTTTGCTGGGCGACTCTCTCATGTGGAAGATCTTCTCCGATACCAAGATATCGAGCCGAAGAAACTAGGATTTCTTCCCTATCTCGTTCTGAAGGCAAATAGAAGTTGATTTCCCAATCAAAGCGGCCAGGGCGGCGGAGTGCAACATCGATATCCTGCGGGCGGTTCGTCGTCGCAATAACGACGACATTTGCCTTTCGGGTAAAGCCGTCCATTGAAGCAAGGAGTTGGCCAACAATTCGCCGAGATGCTTCGTGTGAATTGTCTCCTCTTTGCAATGCTAGACTGTCGAGCTCATCGAAAAATATGATAGCTCGCTCTTGGTTTGCTGCATCCTCAAAAACTTTCCGAATCAGCTCTTCGCTTTGTCCGTACCATTTGCTGAGAACCTCGGGCCCGCTGATCAGATAGAATTGCGCGTTCGCTTCATTTGCGATTATTCGACCTAGCATAGTCTTTCCGGTGCCAGGGTCGCCGGAAAATAGAACTCCCTTGATCGGGCGCGCCCCAATGCGTCCGAGCTCATCGTGCCGTTCAAGAGGCAGAGTAATCAGTTCGCGAGCGCGGGCCTTGATATCCTCGAAGCCTCCGAAGTCCTGGAACGAAGGAGAAGTACTGGGAGTTGACTTGAAATGTTCGATCGTGACCTCGTCGACGGCAGGAAGGTCTATATATCGAATCGGACTTTCGGAGAGTATGGCGAGGATGCCATCTATGTCGTTTCCTTCTACTGTATTACCGACTCGGAGATTCAGATGGGGTGGCCTGTGTGTTATTCGCAGCCTACCGCCGACATCGAATACCACTCTGTCGAACAGTAGTAGGCGAATTATGCCTATCCATGATTCTATCGGCCATAAATCTTGCGGGGCCTTTTCGATATTCGATTCTGAATCAAATAGGATGACATCGCCCGGCGTAAGATCGATGGGCTCAGTTGATGAGCACGTCACCGTTGAACCATTTCGCAGTTCAAGATAGGCGTATTTAAGGTCCGAAGATATGCTTATGACTCGGGCGAGGGTTGCGGGTTCGTTGATTTCTATCACGGGGACCGACTCTGTTTTTATTCACGAAGCTGTTCGGCTGTCAATCCGACTTGATGCATGCTTGAGTTGAATGAGGTATATTTTATGGGAGATATTGATCTCCCATATAGTTTGGCCCAGGATAGCGCAGAGTGAGGCGGCGTACCAAAGGTGGCAGGTTGTGCCGATCGTGCTGACCTGTTTGTGGGGGTATGACCGATAAGTGGATCCTGCGCTTGGTTTGGGCATTGAAGATAAGGGTTTGCGGATCCGGGGCCCGATGATTATGAGTGTAGGTTTCAGGACATTCGAATCAAGGGACCGTCTTGTGAGCGCATCAGGGTCTCGAAGGGGTTGACGATGTTGGCGACAGCACTGGGGTTGTAGATGACCGCGCCAATTTCCAGGTTATCGGTGTATGCGCTGTCCGTGAGGTTCACACTGCCTAGGAAGGCGGTGGCCCGGTCGGCAGCGATGACCTTGGCGTGCATGCTGCCGCGTCGGCCTCCAGGGCCGTTTCGCTGGTCGTTCGCCCATTGCCACAGGTGCACGTCTGGGTGAAAGCGAAGGTCGTGGAAGGCGGTACGGCCATTCCGCGATGGCGCGTGGGTGGCGGAGCTGACCGGGATGCTCGGCCTGACCTCCTGGCCCAAGGGCATGCGGGTGATCGTCCGCAAGGAACGGCCCGCACTCAGGCGCGTAGTTGCGCTTCACCGACCTCGACGGGCACCGCTTCAGCTGCTTCGTCACCGTCACACGGCCCGGCGGCGGCCGCGGCCAGCTCGCCGACCTCGAATTGTGGCACCGGCGGCGGGCACGCTGCGAAGACCGCATCCGCGCGGCCAAGGAAGATCGGCCCGCGTAATCTCCCCTTGCACGGGTTCGCTCAGAACCAGTTGTGGCTCGAACTCGTCGCGCTGGCCTGCGAGCTGACGGTCTGGGCCTAGATGCTCGCCCTTGACTGCCCGGCTCGCCGCTGGGAACCCAAACGTCTGCGGCTACGCCTGTTCTCCGCTGCCGGTCGTCTGGCCCGGGGCGGCAGGAGACTCCGGCTCAGCAGCCGGTGGCAATGGGCCGGCCTGATCGCCTCCGTGATCACCCGCCTGCAGCCCCTGCCAGCCCCCTGACCAGTGACAATCACCTCAACAAGCCGGAAAGGAAACCGCTCGGGCCCGTGGAACACCACCCACTCGACGCGAGAGTCGGGCCGCTGGCCTGATCCGCTGCTGAAAAACAGCAGTTGGTGGGCTTGTCATGCGATCCCACCAACATCACGAAACATCGCGGCTAACTGTCCAAATTAGGTCAAGTAGGTTTCCCTGCATCGTAGCTTCTGAACTCCTCGTAGAAGTCCGGGGCCGTCTGACCTGGCTGCGGCCCTGATTGCTTCTTACCATCCAAAGGAAGTCGAGCGATTCGGTACAGTTCGGCAACACTGGTCGCAGCACCTGTGGGCAGCTCCGTGACGAGGATGGTGTGCGCTACCGGACTGATTCACGAAAGCGCCGATGGTGAATTGCTTGAAATTTTGGCATTTGCCAGATTTGAAAGGTGAGCAGGTTTATGGACGTCGGTGATATCTGGGGGTTCAGGGATCAACCGAAGGCTGTCGGGGGGCGGGTGTACCAGGTGGAGGTGGTCCGGGTCGATGGGCCGCGAAAACACGGCGATCTGCATGTACGTTTCCTCGATGGCGAGGAGGCCGGGCTGCAGGAGTGGGTGGCGCGTGGTCAACTGGTCGCTCCGTGGGCTGACGTCGGGGCGTTCCTGGATGACGATCGCCGGTGGGCGGCAGCGATTGAAAGCTCACGTGAGGTTCGAGGTAGCGCGGAATTCGAAGTGGCCAAGCTGCTCTTCGGTCATGTTCGGCCGAAGAACAAGATTCGTCTCCGGCATGCTGTCGCGGATGCCGGGGTGATGGAGATCGCCGATCTCGATGGGGTGGCGTCGTGGCTTGGTCTCGACCCTCAGAACCTGCGTAGGGAGCCGCTGGCCTTTGAGGACAGGTTCGGAACCTATGTCGCTTCGTGGCCGACGACTCGTCAGGTGGCCATGCGAGTGGCCCAGGTTCTGGGTGGAGACATCCTCAAGGCCATGGCGAAGCAGGAAGAAGCGCTGAAGACACAACGCCGGAACGAGTCCTGGTACGGACATGAGAAGACCGACCGCGAACTGGAGCGGCTGGAGACCGTCGTCGGCACGCTCTATGAGTGGTGCGGTAAGGAAGCCATCGACCGTTATGACGAGCTCAAGGCTTTACGAGCCGAGGTCGAACGTCTGGGTGGGCTGGTCCAGCGCGCAGTGTCGGAGTTGAGGGCCCGCAAGTGTCACGCTATCGCCGCCACCATTGAGGCCGACCTCGGCGTCCATACGACCAGCTTTCGCGATAGGCATCGCTGACCTGTGTTCGCTGTTCGGCTTGAGGCCGGTAATACTCCTTTTGGGGGCCATGGGGACTCCAGTCCCCGAGGTAAGGGCGTAGGTCGTCTGGGGCTGGGTCCTTGTCGAAGCCCGCGTGGGCGAGACGGGATGGACCACGGAGTGGATCCAGGCGGTCGGCGATCGCGTGTCCCCACTCGATCCAGGGTCGCAGGAGCTCGGCTTCCCCTGACTCCTGGCAGCCGGCCGCGACTTGGTCGAGCGCGGCGCAGAACTCGCGGATTTCGCTGGCCGCCCCCCAGGCATCCAAGGCATTGGCGAATTTCGTGTTGCGGTAGTCGTCAACTGCGTGGCTCCGGGCCTGCACCATCGCGGCCTCCCAGCGCGCCCGCTTCGCGGCTTCTTTTCGTTCTTCTTCGGCGAGCCACTCCTCGTATTCCTGTCTCCGGGCGAGGGCAGCCTGTTCCTCCGCCTCGGCGCGATGCTCGATCTCCTTGACGACCTCGCGTACTTTGCTTTCCACCAGCGAACGCGAACTATCCGTCCACTGGTCGCGTCGGCTATGTGGCGACTGGGGTAACTCCAGGCGAAGGCGTCCCGTTGGTACGGATTCGTATTGCACGGGGACTCGCTGCCAGGCATAAGGTCTTCGGCGTTTTTCCTCGGGATCTGGCTCGCGGACCACCTGGTCCTGTTCCTCTTTGACGGCAACCGGGTACTGCCTCGTACCGACCTGCATGTACAGTCCGCGAGCTTTGCGTTTCTTGGACATCGCGAGTTTGCGGCCGCGGCGGCGGGCTTCTTCTGCAAGGGACTTGACCAGGTCGATGGCCCGGGGCATGAGTGCCTCGGAGACGGCCAGTACTTCGGGATGATCCCGAAGCAGCTTGACCAGCGCGTCGGCATCGGTGACCTTGTCGCGTGCACTGAGGCGGATGCGGTTCCAGTTCGTCTCGTCCGGATGCGCGTCGTCGAAGAGCCGGATGATCAGATCGCCGCCATTTCGGCCGGTGTGCCGTAGATGGAAACCTGCGGGTACCAAGTTGTGTTGTTTGGCTGCGTGCATCGCCCGCCGGTAGGACGCGCGTGTCTCCTGGTCAGGGTTCTGGATATCGAGGGTTCCCCCATTGTGTTGCAGGCGTTCGATCAACTCCTTGGCCAGGCCGAGCGGGCTTTGACCGGCGTCGCGTGTTCTGGAGGCGCCTGGTGTACGGGCAACGATGGCACTGCTCACTGTGCCTGGAGTTGGCCGGTCCGGGTGATAATCATGCTCCAGATAGAAGCGGCCAGCCTCAGTGATCTCGGCCTGCCAGAATCCGTCCTTTCGCGGCGTGGTGACCAAGCCGCGGTCACGAAGCGCGTACACCGTTCTAGCCAGCTCCGGCGTCTTTGCGCTGACCGGTTCCTGGCTCTTCCCGATCCGCCGCAACACCGTCAACTGACGATCATTTAACCTGTCCCATCGCTGCACGTCACCAGATCACACCGCAATGTCACCACAGGCAAGTGGTTTCAGGATTTACGTCGCGTTGGCGAGCTTGTCGACCTTCTTGGCGTGGAGCATGCAGGGGGACTTGAACTGTTCGCTTATCCCCTGAGCAGGGTCGATGCCCCACGGATGGACGTCTCATGCCCGGAATGAGCGCGCAAGGTGGCGACTCCCGGACTCAACTCGACAGAATCGGGTCTAACAGCGTGGCATACGCCTATGCCGGGGAACCCCAGCAGCCGCCAGTTCGGGATCTTCAGCAGGCGATTTTCGCTGTGCCTGGGGCAGGAGTAGTACGGCGGGAGAGGTTCGGCGGCTGTATGACCGAAACCCGGTTCGAGTCTGCGCCGGGCGGTTGCCGTGATTGGAGTGCGGGGTTCGCAACCACGGCCGGAGTAGCGATCATGGGTCGGACCAGGCCGCTTCGTGTAGCTCGGCAAGCAGGGCGCGCAGGTTGTCTTCGCCGTGACGGACTGCGGCAGTGAGGGCATCCAGGTGGGCTGCTGGGAGGTGTCCGGCACCGAACCCCGAGGCGGTGAGCACGCCGGCGACTTCCTGTTCCTGCTGCGGGGTCATGCGGGAGCGCATCCCGTGGTGCCCCATGACCTCTCGGGCAGCGTAGGCGTCCGTGCAGGCCACGCCGACGACAGTGGACCGCAGGTCGGAGTCGTACGCCGTGGGTCGGTCGGCGGCCAGGTCGAGCATGGTCAGGGCGAGCCGAGTCCGGAACGCTGCGGTCATCGGGTCGGGGTCGGTGATCAGCGCGAGAGTTTCCTGCCCCGCATGGTCCAGTTCGTCCTGTGGTGTCGGCGTGGTCGGAGGACGGCAGTAGACGCGCAGGATGGCGGCGACGGCGTTCTCCCAGGGCTCTGTAGGAACGCTGGAGTCGATCATGGTGGCGGCCTGCTGCGGAAGGCCCTGTTCCATCAGCGACATGATCGTGAGCTGGCGGCCGTCGAGAAGCCGCTGACCGACGCCGCGGTGCGCGGCCATGGATTCGGCCGCCTCGGTCCAACGGCCGACGCTCGCGAGGGCTCTGGCGCCGTCGATCAGCAGGGCGACCCACAGCTCCGTACAGATCGTGCGGTGGTCTGCGACGGTCCGGATCAACGGTGACAGGTCGACGGCGTGATCGCGGATGACGGTGGCGCCGCGCTGCTCGGCGGCCCGGTACAACTGCTGCAGCACCGCGAAGGCAGCGCTACCTTCACCTTCGCGGATCAGGAGCCGGGCGATGTTCACCAGCGGCATCAGCGACATCACGGCGATGTCCTGGTCCAGGCTCTCGGCTTCGGCGAAGACCTTGTGCTGCCGCCAGCACAGTTCGGCTGCCAGGTCGGGCATGCCGCTGTCGGAGGCGATGAGCGCGGAGAAATTGAGGACACCGCAGGCGCGGGCCACCCGCTTGGAGTGGTCCGCGCCGGGTGTTTCGGCGGTTAGTGCGGTGAGCTCTGCAATGCGCTTGTCCAGTGGAAGCCCGGGGGGTTTGGGTCGGCAGACCAGCGGGATACGGGCGGCGATCGCAGGGTTCATCACGCTGCTCCCCTTCCTACGGCCAGTCGATGACGAGTCGGCTGTTGGTCTTGTCGATGACGAAGCGTGAGTCAGCGGCCTTCAGCAGGTCGCGGTTGGCGGCCGTGGCCATGCGGAAGCCGGGGGCCGGGGCGTCGTTGCCGTAGTCGCGGTCCCATTCCTGGATCGCGGCGGCGACCTGCTCGGCGAGGTCGGTGGCGCGCGGGCCGTGACCGATGACGCCGATCTCCCAGAACCGGCCCACGGTGTCTTCACCCTCGCGGACGGTCAGATAGGCCAGGCTCTCGCCGTCGAGCGCCGCCATCGAACCCCACCCGAAATGCGGGGTGAACCCGGGCCGCCGACCAGGTACCCGAGACAGGCCGTTGGGCAGGACGCACGCCAACCACAGATAAACCCACTCCCAGGGTGAACCCTGCCGGAGCTTCACGCCCGTGTAGACCTGGTGGGAGGGCTCGTCCAGGACGGTCCGCATCGCCTCCCGGTCCACGAGCTGCTCACCGTAGGTTTCCAGCCGGACATTGCCCTCCCCGGCCATGGGGACCACCGTACGGACGTCATCACACACGCCTTTGCGCAGCGGGACGAACGTGGCCATCTCGCAGGAGACGGTTTTCCAGGTCTCGCCGTCGCGCTCGAAGGCGAAGGAGCGGGAGATACTGCCGCGGATCCGCATCGGGATGACGAGACGGCCGTCCGGGGCCAGTTGATTCAGGACGGGAAGGGGGATGTCACCGGCGCCCACGGTGAACTGGATCCGATCGAACGGGGCATGCTCGGGCAGACCGGCCGCGCCATCGGCCAGCAGCGCGGTCACGTTCGACGCTCCAGCAGCGGCCAGATGCTTCGCGGCGGTGTTAACGAGGTCAGTGTCGACGTCCACCGTCCACACGCGGCCGCCGGGGGCGACGAGCCGCCCGAGGAGGGCGGCGTTGTAGCCGGTGGCCGCCCCGGCCTCCAGGACCTTGTGGCCGGGCTCTGCGCCCAGTTGCTCCAGTTGGGTGGCGACGATCGACGGCGCGGAGATGCAGGAGATCATCTCGCCGTCTCGGTCGTTCTTCACCGACACGGCGTCATCGACGTAGGCGGCGACGACCTCGACGTCGGGGATGAACCGGTGGCGCTCGACGTCCCGGAAGGCGTCGATGATCTCAGGGGTGCGCAGGTGGCCGGAGCCGGTGAGCTTGTCCACCATGGTGTTGCGCAGCTCGGCGGGGTCGGTCGTAGTGATGGTGCTCTCCATCCTCTTGAAAATAAGGGTCACGGGTGCGGACTGACTGCTGGACACGGTGGCTGGGTCGCCGTCTCCGAAGGCGACGTTCCAGCCCAGCCAGGCCGCGGCAGCCTGCTCGGCCACGGGTGTGGCCGCGCGGTTGAAAGCGAAGATCGCGTGGTGGGCGAGGACCGCGCGCAGCCCTCGCCGGAGTTGCCCACTGGTCGCGAGCCGGGCCAGGCGGCGGCCGGCGTCCTCGAACGCGGCGACGCGGTCAGGCCAGCCGGGTTCGGTGGTGTCTCGCTTGGCGGCGTCGGCGTGCACGAGGCGCCGCATGGCAGTGATCGCAGACGCCTGGTAGGCCGCCTGCGGTGGGTCGATCGCCGGGCGGAGGTTGCCGAATGTCGCCCACACGTCGCTGATCTCGAACGGGTCGAGGCCCGCCGCGCGGTTCATGGTGGAGAGCAGCAGGATGCACCGCTCGCGGGCGTACGGGCTGCCGGTCTCGGCCAAGGCCGCGGGGCTGTCGGCGCACCACACCTCGTGGGCGATGGCCATACCCTGCTCGCCGCCGAAGGTTTCGATCTCCGGTTCGTAGATGCCGCCAACCCAACCGGCCGCGACCTCGTCGGCGACGAGCTGATCGAGCAGGTCGGCAGCGGGCCTCTCGGTGCGCAGCCGGAGATTGCCTTCCTTGCGCAGGAAGTGGAAACGCCGGCTGGACAGCGCGGCCGCGAGTGCGGTCGCAGCCTTCGGGGTCGCTCCGGCATCGCCGGGAAAGCGGATGGTGGCGTGCCACCACTTCGGTTCGTCGGGCAGCGGTAGGTTCTCGTCGTTCCAGTCCATGTCCTCGGTTCGCTCCTGCTCGGTTGTGGTGGCGGGTCAGTTGATCAACAGGGCGCGGGTCCAGCCGGTCACGTTGGAGCCCTTCAGCGCCATGACCGCCCCGGCCCGGCCTTCCATGAACCCGGGCTTGGACAGTGCGGGGATCCCCGCTTCCAACCTCTGGCGGGTCTGCCGGATGGGCTCGGCGAACCGGTCGGGGGTACGGCTGTCGGCGGCGAGGGCGGTCGTGACGGTCAGCAGCCCGGCCCAGCCGTGGCAGAGGGACGCATCGGTGACCCGGCTCAGGCGGGCCGGATCGGTGAGGGCGGCGAGGGCGAGTTCCTCGGCCTTCTGCCTGCGGGCGTCGTCGCCGAGCGCGCAGGCTGCCAGTTGCAGCGTGCGGGCGATACCAAGGTCCCCGTAGCACCAGGAGGGGCGCAGGGGCGGCGCCTGCAACGCCTCAGAGGTGAGCGGGTCCAGGGTGATCCAGTAGAAGGAGCCGAACTTCTCCAGCCAGGCCGTGAACGTCTTGATGGCGCCTATCTGGCCTTCCACCAGGACGCCGCGGCGGGCGGCGAGAGACAGCAGCGCCAACGGGCCGGCGATGCCGTGGGCCACCCCGTTGTTCGCGTGGCCACCGGTGATCTCCTCATGCGTGGGGCTGTCCGGCGACCACCACCCGGGCAGGACCTGGGCATTGGCTTCGACCGGGACTGCCAGCGTCACCAAGTAGGCCAGCACCTCCTGCAGCAGCGGCGGGGGCGAGTCTGCTCGGGCAAGCAGTACCACCCCCAGCCCGGTGAGCCCCCGGATGAGATCGAACTCTGCCAGTGCCGGGAGCCGGGTCGCCTTTTGTCGGCAGCGGGCCGCGGCGAGCCGGGCAGCCACGACCCGGTCGACGGCCGTCTGAACGGTCTGGTCGGCGCGCCCGGCACAGCCAAGCACGAACTCCAGGGCCGGGGCGCCATGGAACAGAGAAGCGTTGGAGCCGGTGCTGACGCCGCCGGCGACCGCCTCGGCCAGCAGAGGCCGGGCTGCGGCAAGGTTGCCGCGCTCGATGTGCAGCAACGCTATCCCCAGCGCGCCCTCGGCCAGGGCCTGCGTCGTGGGCGGGCTCATCGGCCCGCCTTGACCGCGACGACGATGCTGTGGGCCCGCCCGCCGATCCATCCATCCACGTCCGGCGGCGGCGCCTCGTAGAGCACCGCGATGGGGGAGCCGCACAGGTGCGTACGGAGGACGTCCAGGTCCATCTCCCTGGTGAGGTCCAGGGGCAGGCGCTGATCGTCCATGGCCAGGAGCACACGGTCAGGCACACCCGCCCGGCCGCGCCAGGCGTGCAGCTGCGCGGCCCACTCCTCCAGGGATGCCGCACGGCTAGGCAGGGCGCGGGCCCGAAGCTGCCAGCGGGCGGCAACGATGATGCTGCGCCGATAGTGCAGCCCCGGCGTGAACGGCAGCGTCCACGCCGCACCCCAGTCGAACCAGGTCACCTGCGGAGTCGCGGCCCGGCTGATCTCGGCCAGGAACCGGGCCAGCGGCGGGGTGAAGTTGTTCCACATGAAGTTGAGCGCGGTCGGCGCGAGCAGCTCCAGGCGCTCCCCGGTGGCGGCCACCGCGAGGTAGAGGTGGCTACCGCGCAGACCTACGACCAGATCAGAGGGGACGAAAACCTTGGCGTCGCTGCCCCGGTGCTCTCCGACGCTGACCAGCTTCGGCAGGACTTGCGGGGTGCGCGTGAGTAGGTCGGCCTCGACGCGGGAGGGATGGAACGATAACTGAGCCAGTTCCGCCACAGGGTCAACCGTGGGAAGGTCTACTTGCTCGGCGGCCTGCGGGAACAGGTGCCGGAATCGTCCCGTCATCGTGCCTGCCGCCCTGGAGACGGTGTGAACGCGAACGCGGAAGTCGCCTCGGTCGAGCGCCGGAAGCGAACGGGCTTGGACCTGTGCGCACACCTCGAAGTGCGGGGCCAGGGCGGTGGGTTCGCCTGCGGCCGCCTCCAACTCCTCGATGAGCGGCTCGGACAGGATCACCGTCCGGTGGCGTTCGACGGCGGCGGTCCCTGCGAGATCCAACAGCAGCCGGTCGCGCCGCGACATCGGTCGTGGCGGCTCGGACACCGAGCCGAACCCGTCAGGCAGGCCCAACCCGTTGTCCGGGTCAACGAGCTGCTCCAGGCCGACCTCGGCGTCTTCGCCCCATCGGGCAGCGAACTGCTCGGTGTAGCTCCGCCACGCCCGGGTGCCGGTTGGGTTGGCCGCGAGCCTGGCCAGCAAGGTCGCCACGGTTTCCATCTCGACCGCGACTGTCTCCGGCAGCCGAACCGTGGCGTCTAGCCGTAGATCCACGCACGCCTCCCGATCGCGGGCGTCCAAGGTGACGGCGGGCAGGACGGCTGCCGGGTCAACGACCGTGGCGGGGGCACGCAGTGCCGACAGCAGCAGCCGAAGCCGCAGCAGCTCCGCGAGAAACGCCGCCCGGTGGTGTTCCTCCACCTGCGGGAACTCTGCGGCGAGTTTTCCCGCGAGCGCCGCATACCGGATGGGTGACGTGGCCGCCTGGAGAACGAGCGTCAGCGCAGGCGTCAGCGCGAGGGAGAACTCCGACGCGCCCTCGGACGGCACGAAGACGTGGCCGCCGCGCACATACGCCAGGTTGTTGACGCACACCTCGACGGTCGCCATCGACGCGCCGTCGGCCTCCTGGGCGCTGATCACCTTGTCCAGCGCCCGGGGGTCGGCTCGGGTGACGGTCTCGTGGTTCTCCCCGACCAGTACGGCGGATGTCTCGCCGAAGTCGACCAGGCAGACGCCGGCGAACAGGCCGAACGGCGTGGACCGGTGCTCATACCTGATGGCGTACCGGGCGACCGCGAGTGCGGCGCGACGCGCCCGGCGAGCGTTCGACAACCGCCCGTCCAGAACTGCCTCCACCTGGCGGGCCAGGTGGAGGCTGGCACTGGAGACCGCGCGCCGGAACGTGTCATCGGCCCAGATCGGGCCGAGCCAGGAACGCCACTGCTCGGGGGACGCGGCGGGCCCCGGCCACTGCGGCAGGGCGGGGGCGGAAAGGTTCACCGCCGCGCGCAGCATCCCGGCGCCCGTGCACCGGTACAGGGTCCGCCGCGACCGCGTCATCACTCACGCTCCGTTCTGGGGAAGAAGGAGGCGCGGGCCCGTACGGACCCGCGCCCCGCGGACTACGAGGTCGTGCAGGCGCTCGGGCAGGAGGTTCCGCAGTTGTCGCCGGTGGTGCACATCAGCACTGTGTCGGCCGCCGGGGTGTTCTCGATGAATTCGATGTTGAGGGCGAACGGGTCGAACGTCTCTCCCGTGTCGACCGTGGCCGTCTCCTCCGGGGTCAGAGTGCTCATGTCTCTACTCCTTGTCCTGTTTCGGGTTCCTGATGTGGGGTGTCCACGCCAGCCGGGCAGGGGCATGGTCAGCCCGCTTCCGCCTGGTTCACGTACGGGTCGGCCTCGTACCATTCGCCGCGGCTGGTGTGGTCAAGGTGGTGCTTGCGCACCAGGGCGGCGTACATCTGGATGACGTCGCGGTAGGCCCGGCCTCGGCTGGTTTGCTCGTGCCCGCGCCTGTCGGCGGGACGGAGCACGAAGAACTCGCCGCCCTCCGACGCCAGTTCGTATCGGCCGCAGCACGAGGTGTGTCTAACCCGGAGGATGGCGCCGTGTGACGTGTACGGCTCCCACTCGGGGGTGGGGCCCTCCTGCTTGACCGCCTGCGGCTGGAGGGTTCTCGTCATCTTCGTCTGCTCTCTCCACGGGGCGTGCGGCCCGCTGGGGGAGGAAGGCGGACAACCTGCACTCCTCGACAGGGTGCCCGCCTTACCCCGCCTGGTCGGCCCGCTGGCGAGCCTGCGCGCTCGCCACGTGGGAAGGGTCCGGCCAGGGTCTGGAGCCCGCCGCCCACGACGGCCTCCCGGGGCACATCGTGGGCGGCGGGTCGTAGGGGGCGCGGGGCAGCATGGGCGCCAGGTAGGGGCATGGGCCCGCGCCGGAGTACGTGGACGGCCGCACGTTGTGAGCCTGCTCGGCTGTCCACGCCAAGACGAGGAGGAGCAAAACGGCCACCCGGCGACCGCCAGGAACGCGTCACTGTACGTGAACACGATGCGCTCCCACCTGGTGTGGTCTGGGGCCCCGAGGTCTTCCGGGCCGGCGGGGTGCCGCCGGGTCCGGTGATCGTCTCGGGGCCGCCTCTGGCAGATCCTCACGGCCACCCAGGACGGGTGTGGTGGGTGGCCGGTCCGCGGTCATGGCGCGCGGGGAGGCCCGCCAGAGATCAAGTTCAGCTTCCTGCATGCGCTGCCACAGCTCGGTGGCGCTGCGCCCCATGACGGTGCGACATAGCCGCGGGTCGGAGCACTCCCACGCCTGCAGGACCCGCCAGTACGGGCGCCACAGGACAACCCAGCGGGGCGCCCGCGCCTGTATCAGTTCGGCGACCTCGACGGCGCCGGGGTCATACCGGGGCTGCATCGAGCACTTCACGAAGGTGTGCGGGGAGGCGACAGCCCGCGCGACAGCCGCTGCGTTCTCCTGGACGACCTCGGTTACCCCAGGAATCGCCCCCTTCAGCTTGCCGGCGGCTGCACGGTCGGCCTCGAAGCCGTTCTTGTCGGAGCCTGCGAGCGCGGCGTACGTGCGCTCTACCGTTGGCACGTTCGGGTTGAATTCGCTGCCGGGCGGTGGTGCGACGAAGGTGTCAATCATCATCGGGTCCTTGGCGAGTTGGTTCGAGTTGGCCATGGGGAACGGCGCGGGCCAGAGTCACGACCGGTCGGCCGGCGGAAGGGCCAGTGGTACGGAGGGCTCCCCGCACGACCAGCAGCCGCGCCCCAATCGCGTTCAGCTGTTCCCGCCGCCGAGTCGCGACGGGCTTCTCGCCCAGGTGGTGCGTAGTGGGCAGAACCACCCCGTAGGCGCCGGACATGAGAAGGACGTCCAGCAGGCCGGCGAAGGCCGGGTCGTCCGACGATGCGGCCCCTCGATCGGTGAAGATGCCGCAGAGCTGCAGTTCGTGCTGCTCGCAGTATTGGGCGAGGGCCACCGTCAGGGCGGCGTGCCGCTCGGGCGTCGAACGATGCAGCCGCAGGTACCCGTAGACGATTGGGCCGTCCACATCGTGTTGTTCGGTGAGTGTCCACAAGGTAGCCGTCCTTACCGTGGCTGGGGCTTACGGCTCGCTCTTTGAGCATGGCCAGCCCCAACCCCGCTGGATACGACCCGCTGTCGCACTTGCGTCGCACTTCCGTAGGCCCTCGGTACCTCTACGTGCTTCCATGGCCGTGGAAGGGAGCAGCGACGTGACGACCGTGCATGAGTGGACCGGCCTCGAAGCGCGTGCACTTCGCCGAGCCCTGCGGATGAGCGTGCGGGTGTTCGCGCAGCACCTCGGCGTGGCTCCCCGCACCGTGGCGAAGTGGGACCAGCTCGGTACCACTACTCGGCCACGTCCGGACACCCAAGCCATCCTGGACACAGCGCTCGCCCGCGCGAATTCGGCGACTCACCTGCGGTTCGAGACGCTGCTCTTGGAACTCGGCCAGGACGTGGACCAAGGGCTGAGAGTCACTCGGATGGGACCACGGGCCTGGGACTACGAGACCTGGACGGACGACCTTGACCGGGCTGTGGTCGCTCTCAGCCGCCAGAGCTTCAGCTACGCCACCGACCTGCTGAACCGATGGCTCACCCGCTACGACCCGCACGCTTTGGACGACAAAGGTCTTTACCTGTTCGCACGATCGACGACGCTGTTCGGCGACCTCCAGCGCGACCAAGGAGCAGTCGCCGGCCCATTGTCCGCTCGCCGCTCCTACCTCAACGCCCGATCGATCTACGGACAGCTCGACATCCCCCGTCGTATCGCGCAGCTCGACCTTTCTTTGGCGGTGGTCGCCGAGATGGGGGGCCGGTTGGACGAGGCCGCCAAGGAATATGAGGCGCTGGCGGTGGACGACCGGCTCTCACCACGCGACAGGGCGCGAGCCCGGCTGTGGGTGGGGACCGCCCTGAGCAAGAACGACAAGAACGACTACGCCGCCCGCCTGATGACGACCGCCATCCGCGAGTTCGAGAACCTCGGCGAACCCGAGGACTGGTCCGTCGCGCACCAGAAACTCGCTCTGGCCCACCGTGGCGCAGGGAACCTCTCAGAGGCGCTACGCCTGATCGACCTCGCCCGCGCCACCGCGGTCACCGATGCGCCCATGCAGCGGGTCCGGCTGGAGACGGCTTACGGGCACGTCCTGCTTTCGGATCGGGCCACCGTGGATGATGGGGTGGTGATCCTCGACCGTGCCGCACGCGAGGCCGCGCAGCACGGGCTCGCGCACCAACTGCGCAGCATCGAGGGCATCCAGCGGACCATCCAGGGGGAGATCCGCCTTTCTCTGCCACGGCGACCAGGGAGCAACCGAGTGAGCGTCAAGCAGCAGGTCATCACCGACGAGCAGTGGCAGCACGCCCACACCATCTGGGACTACCACCAGATGCACCACGATCTGAGCCGGTGTGACGTGGCCATCGGTCTGGGTAGCCACGATCTGGGGGTGGCACGCGCGGCAGTCGACTTGCACCGCGCCGGTTGGTTCCCGCTGCTCGTCTTCTCCGGTGCCACCAGCACCACTACAGCGGCGCGCTTCCCCCGAGGCGAGGCCGTCCACTACCGCGAGCACGCGCTCGACCTCGGCATGTCCGACGAGGCGATTCTGCTGGAGCCGAACGCCACCAACACCGGCCAGAACATCGCACTGTCCCGCCAGGTGTTGGCCGATGCGGGTATTCGGCCCGGTTCGGTGCTCCTGATCTCCAAGCCGTACATGGAGCGTCGGGCCTACGCCACGGCACGAAAGGTATGGCCCGAGGTCGAGGTGGTGTGCGCCTCCGAGCCGCTTGAGCTGGATGACTACGTCAGCTCGATCGGTGATCCGAAGTTGGTCATCGACATGCTCGTCGGCGACCTCCAGCGCGTGATCGAGTACCCCAAGCTCGGCTACGCCATCGAGCAGCCCGTCCCAGGAGAGGTCCATGACGCCTACCAGGCTCTTCTCCGCGCCGGATTCGACAGCAGGCTCCTTACGCCCTGACCTGCCGTACGGCGAGGTGTGCGCCATCCACCAGCCCAACCTCTTCCCCCGACTGGTGACGCTGGCCAAGCTGTTCGCCGCCGACTACTGGATCGTCCTGGACGACGTGCAGTTCGCACGCAGGGACTACCAGCACCGCGCGCGCCTCGCCTCGCTCGACGGCTCGTGGCAGCCGCAGTGGCTCTCCGTTTCCACCCATCTGCCATACGGCCGCTCCACCTCCATCCGCGGAGCGCGTCTGGCCGATCCCATTCGCTGCCGGCGCCGTGTCGCTCAGCTCCTCGCCGATCACTACCGGCACAGTGCCTACTGGCCGTCGTTCAAGAGGAGGCTCGAACCCGTACTCGCCGCGTTCGAGAGCACGGATCGCCTGGCGGACGTGACGGAGCTGTCCACCCGCCTGCTGCTGGAGGAGGTCGGGTGGCGGGGGCAGATCCTGCACAGCAGCGATCTGCTCGCACCCGGTGAACGTTCGCAACGCCTGGCCGACCTGGCCTGGTTGACAGGCGCCACAACCTACCTGTGCGGGACCGGGGGCATGCGATACCTGGACCCGGCCGCTTTCCGGGTCCACTCGATCGAGGTTCTCCCGTTTCAGGCCCGCGGATCGGGCATATGGGCATCCGCCCGGGAGGTGAGCGCGGTACACGCCCTGATGCTCGTCGGGTCGGGCGCTCTGAGGCGGGAACTGGAGGCCCTGCGCGTACGAGTCCTTGAGGACGATCCCCGATCTGGTGCCTAGCCCTGCTGGGCTTTGGAGATCGGTTCGCACTCCTCGCCATGCCGGGCTCATGGCACTCCGGTTCCTCGGCAAGGGTCCCGACAGCCCCGACGGTGACTCGCCAACCGTCTGGGAGGACGGCGACGACTACATCCTGCAGGGCTTCACCATCATCGACACCGCCACTCTCCAGCATGTGGGGGACATGCTCGAGGGCGAGACGTTGATCTGCTTCCCCAAGCGCCTGATGCAGTTCTTCTCGGAGGTAGCCGGTGGCTGGTTATGACGACTTAAGATGGCCCCACTCAGCGGCTTAGGTTCTAACGCTCGTCGCAACACTCGGCCCGAGGGATGTTGCAGTGACCGAGCCGTTTCGTCGGCCTAAAAAGCGTGGACCCGCACCGTAGGCGGATAAACGTGATCAATGCCTTCGCCTCATGGCGCAGGTGGTCCTCGTTCACCTGGAGAAGACCGACGCCGGGAAGCTCGACCTCCAGCCAGCGCAGGAACGCGGCGGTGTCGTCCAGACGGGCGCGGCGGGTGGTGACGGCCTTGCCTGCGCGCAGCCAGGCCGTGACCGTCGACCATTCGGCGGGGGCGCGAGCTGTGCGGCAACGCTGGGTTTTACAACGCAGATCGGTAAGGGGTCTGTCGCCGCTCAGCAACAGACCCCGCTGTCAGGTCATACCGATGTGCGTGGAGTGTTTGGCGATTGCCCTATTCGTCGTAGCCGGGCTGAACCCGCGCCGCCATCCGTGCCATTCGGAGCGCCGACTCGTACACCGGCATCGTCTTGATGATGTCGGCGAGGGCGTTGTGCTCGTTCAGTATCTTGGCCAACCCAGACGACTGCGCCACGGACTGCTGCGCGATCCGGGCGATGGCGCTCACCCCGGTCAGGCCGGCCATATGGTGAGATGCTCGAGAGCGGCGAGAGCGGGAAGCCTGCTCGCGTCGGCGGTTCAACTCGCGCGCCGCCTGCGTATAGGTGAGGCCGGTCTCGGCCATCAGAACGCGGATCTCGCGTTGACGCTTACGCTTCTGGCTGGACATTCGAATCCTTCCAGCGAAGTCCCCACGTCACTCCACTGACAATGATCTGTGTCCAGCGAGTGTTTGGGTCGTGCGCGTCGGAGCCGCTTGTCCTCAGCGCTGTCGTGACGTGGGCACGATCAGCTCGGAGTCGGGCCAGCACGGTGGCCTGCCGCCGATGGTACCAGGTCATCTGATCTTGTGCGCAACACCGATACGCCGTAGCTCCCTGCAACGTACGGGAACCGGTCAGTCGGGCAAGGTGAGCCAGCCGCGGCGGCGTAGTGTCACGGCGCGCTGGCTGTACCAGGCAGAGCAGTAGCGGCGGATCCTGGCGGTGGTGAAGTTCATCGCGGCCAAGGGCTGGGCGCAGACCAGGCAGCAGCCGGCCGGGACGGGCGCGACGAGGTCGGCCAGGAGACGCTCGACGTCGGCGAGCTGGTGAGGCAGAGGATCGTCGTCGGCCCGGCAGCCCTCGTACGCCAGCAGGGTGGCGAACACGGTGCGCAGCTCGACCAGGTCGCGGCGCCGGGTGCCGAGCAGGGCGAGGTAGTCCTCCAGCGGCCAGTTGATGAACGTCCCCGCGCGGCTGAGGTAGACGGCGACCTGGTCGATGCGGTGGGCGTCGGTGTAGTCCATCAGGGTGTAGCCGAGCAGCTGCTGGATGGTGACCAGGTCGAAGGCGTGGATGTTGCGGGTGCTCTTGAACTCCACCAGGACGCCGTCGGCGATCAGGTCGGCGTCGGCCGAGACGTACGCGCTGCCGTCGAAGGTCGGCCCGGGGCGGCACAGCTCGGCCGGGGTGCGCGCCCGTAGCCGGTTCAGGGCGCCGTCCTCGGCGGCGTGCAGCTGGGCGAGCAGGTCGTCGACCAGGTGGCGGTGCGGCACAGCCAGCAGCGTCTTGAGGGTGAACCCGCGGGGGTCGGCGAGCGCGGCCTTGCACAGCGGGGTGTCGGGGAAGGCGAAGGGGTTGCGGTAGTTCAGGGCGTACCAGGCTGCGGCCAGCAGCATCCGCGCGAGGCGCTCTTCGTCGTCGTCGGCGCGCATCATCGGCTGGCCACGGCCATCGAGCTGGAGTTCGGCGACGGCGGTGGTGAGCTGCTCGGCGAGCTGCTGGCCGACCTCGGCGATAACCTGCCAGGGCTGGCCGCGCAGAGTCCGGGCGGTGAGGAGACAGTTCTTGATGCCGTCCACGGTGGCGGCGTCGACTGGCTCGGCGCAGGTGAAGGCGAGCCGCAGTCGTTGGTCGATGGCGGTGCCCACGGTGCCGGCCTCATATCCGACGCCCTCGCCGGGAAGGATCGGCGGGTGCAGCGGAAGTCGGGCCCGGTAGTTCGCACGCAACCGCGTGCTGCCCGCTGTCACTTCTCGATCCAGGAACCGGCGCAGCGGAGTGCGCGGTGATTTCAACCCCGATGTGAGGCTCATCTCTTCACCGTAAGCACGAGAACGATCCTCGACGAGGGGTGAAACGGAGCCTTTACCGGTATACGAACAACCCGGGAAAGTGGCCGATGAACCGACAAAGACGAACTATCCGGGCACGCCAACCGGCGCCGAACACCTGCCGGTGACCCGCGAGATAGGCCGGCAGCGAACCCTCGGCGGACTCGTCATCGACCGCGCGCTGTCGGTACGATCCGCGATCAGGACCCCTGATTGCCTATCTTGCTGACGCAATGCAGGTCAGCGACTAACCTTCGATGGCCGGTCACGATTGGCCATCGCTGACGGCCATCACGCTGTGAAGGCCGCGTGGACCGATCAGCCTGAAGACATGAGGAAGTGGCCAGGTTTTCCCCGGTTCGTGCTCGCGATACTGGGCGTGGTCCTGGTCGCGGGGCTGACCTGGGTGCTCGGTCCAGGAGCGGCGTGGGTACTGGAGCACTTCGACAGGGTGCACGGCCTGGCCGGTAAGGACCTGGCGGCGGCGCTGGACGCGATCCGCGGGCGGGCGCTGACGATCGCCACCGGGTTGATCGCGCTGGTGGCCGTGTACTACACCGCGCGCAACGCCGCGACCGCGCGCCGCGCCTTCGAGTTGAGCGAGCAAGGTCACCGGTTGAGCGAGCAGGGCCAGGTGACCGATCGCTACACCAAGGCCATCGAGCAGCTCGGTTCCGACAAGCTCGACATCCGACTGGGTGGCATCTACGCGCTAGAGCGGATAGCTCGCGACCACCCGACCGTCATGGAGGTGCTGGCGGCCTTCGTCCGCGAGCACTCCCAAGACGTCGAGACCGACGAAGCGGGGGATGCGCAACCTCGCGATCCGAGTTTGAGAACCGATCTGCAAGCTGCGGTTACCGTCATCGGCCGACGCGCCGTCGACCAGGACGCACCCGGTGCGAGGATCAACTTCGCCGGCGCGCACCTCAACCACGCAGACTTCACCAACGCGAACTTCACCGATGCGAACTTCAACAGCGCGCACCTCAACCACGCGGACCTTACCAACGCGAAACTCACTCGCGCGAGCCTCAACAGCGCGCAGCTCGTCAACGCCAATCTCGCTGAGGCGAGGCTCACCTGTGCGGACTTCACCGATGCGAGACTCCGCCGCGCCAACCTCGCCAGCGCGGAACTCGACACTGCGGACTTCACCCGCGCGATCCTCATCCTCGCGAACCTGACTGGCGCGAACCTCATGGATGCGAACTTCGGCCACGCGGTCCTCAAGGGCGCGAACCTCGTCGACGTGGACCTCACCGGCGCGACCCTCGCTAACGCGACGCTCGTTGACGCGGACTTCACTCGTGCGGATCTCACCCGCACGATCCTCACCAGCGCGGACCTCACCGGTGTGGTGGGCCTGCCCGCGCAATAGTGGTTGCCAGTCTTGAAAGGTGTCTGAAGCGGCGCCGAATGCGCAGCGATGAGCAGTGGCCGGGGCCGGTCGTGTCGCCGCAGATTTCGTCGCTCGCCGGTGCTCGCCGTGGTGGGCGACGAATCACGCGCCCTCACGGCGGGGCCGGTCTGCTTGCGCACGAGCCTCGCGCGCCTGGTGTGCGGCACGGACCTTGTCGGCCAGGCGCTGGAGCCCATCTTCGATGACGGGCATGCCCGCCCGGCCGCCAGTGGGTGTGGAAGCCTCCAGGGCGGCGGCCTTGACCGGCTTCCAGCCCGAGGGCACCCCTTACGAGGCCGTACCCTCATCCCCGGCCTCCTTCGCTTTCAGCTCTAGGAGACGGTCTCGGACATGGAGAAGGGCAAGGACCGCCAGCACGGCCTTGACCAGCAGTAGGGAGAGGACCAGCGCGCCTCCGCCCCAGTTGTGGTGAATCAGAACCAGTAGGTACACCCCGATCACGGCACATATCACCGCTAGAACCAGGCTCACCCGCGACCACAACGCGCTCCTGATCTCGTCCACGATCTGATCAGACCTCCTGTCGATAGTCGATGCGCGGACCTCATCTTTACGCACCGCCCAGAGCCTGAGCAGGGGCCGGAACATTGATCTCACCCTGCCGCTGCCAAGTCAGAACCGACGAGGAAACCCGGGGCAGGTGAGGTGGAGGTGGGACACGTTTCGCTCGCATTCCCACCCCCTCGTTGGCCGGACAGCACTAGGTCCTGTTTCGTGGATCACTGAACGTGAATGGCGCGACCCGTGTCTTGGGCCTCGCTGGGTCCTCGCGCTGCGCGCATATCACGCTCAGGC
>NZ_JBEZZK010000033.1:0-32519 GCF_040639135.1 Streptosporangium sp. NPDC023963 | reverse complement strand
AGCACGACGTTACGGCCCTTGGGGCCGAGGGTCACCTTGACGGCGTCCGCGAGCTGGTTCATGCCGCGCTCGAGACCGCGCCGGGCGTCCTCGTTAAACGCGATCATCTTGGCTGCCATACGGCTAACCTCCCAGAGAAAGGGTGGCTTACACCGGATCGAGCCGACGCCCGCGACGGCATGTGGGCCCACGACTCCGTTCGGCGGGCCCCATCGCCTCGATCCAGGATTGGCACTCTCTATGCGTGAGTGCCAACAATCTGTTTAGCACTCTACCCTGTCGAGTGCAAGCCACGATCCGTTGACCTGCGCCGCCCGAGCCGGGGACGTCACCTCCGTGTCATGGGGACGTAGATCTCGCGTCACCTCGGTGTAGGCCATGCGTCACCTCGGCGTGGGCCACGCGTCACGTCGGTGCAGGCCACGCGTCGCCATCGGTCCGCCACGCGCTCCGTGCCGCCCGGCACGCGCTCCGCGCCGGCCCGCCGCGCGGGCTCCGTGCCACCCGGCGGGCTCACAGCGTCCCCGCGCGTCCCCGCGCGTCCCTGCGCCCCGCGTGCCCCTGCGCGGCGTCTCTGCGCGTCCCTGCGCCCCGCGTGCCCCTGCGCGGCGTCTCTGCGCGTCCCCGCGTGAGCGCGGCCACCGCCCCGCACCCCGTGCGACCACGCGTCCCGTACGGCCCCCCTACCGTGCGACGCGAAGGCCCGGCTCGCCTTGTCGGGAAGCGAGCCGGGCCTGGGCGGTGAGGATCCAGCGGACTGCGATACCGCGGGATCCACCGGCTCTTCCCTGCGAATTCACGAAACGGCCACGTCAGACCGCCCGGACGGACTCCGCCTGGGGACCCTTCTGACCCTGAGTGATCTCGAACTCGACCCGCTGGCCCTGCTCGAGGGCACGATAGCCGTCCATCATGATCGCGGAGTAATGGACGAACACATCCTTACCACCGTCTACCGCGATGAAGCCGTAGCCCTTGTCCGCGTTGAACCATTTGACGGTGCCCTGCGCCACTTGCGACTCCTCTTACTGGTCTTAAGGACGACGCCCATTCCTCTCGCGAAGTCCTCAATCGCCGGGGCGGACTTCGCCGCGGCGATCGTTCCGACCATACCTGTGGGAAGCGGTAGGGCAACAGAGTCAAGCACCAAACTACCGCTTTACGAGAGCTTTTAGTACGAGAAGAGAGTTTCACTATCACTATTAGTTAGTTAAGGGTTACATTCTCCGTGCAGTCCAAAAATATGAGCTTGGGTCATCAAACACGGCACCCGCCCGGCCGGAGCCGGGCGGGTGCCGTGGAGTCGCGGGTCCCCTGGGGGCGGCGCTGGGCGGTCAGAGCCGCGCCGGGGCGGGAGAATCAGCCTCCGGCCACCGCCGGGATGATGGATACCTGGACGCCGGAGGGCGTGGCCGTGTCGAGGTTGTCGACAAAACGGACGTCCTCATCCCCCACATAGACATTGACAAAACGTCGGATCTTTCCCGATTCATCAAGAATCCGGGCGCCGATCCCCGGGAAGTCCGCGTCGAGCTTCTGAAGAACATCGCGCAGGGTCTCACCCTCTCCGTTCACCTCGGCGGCACCATCGGTGTAAGTCCGGAGAATCGTCGGAATCCGCACAGAAACGCTCATAATTCAGTACCTTTCACGATTTCTAGGCGATAGCCGCACGGAATGCGTCAAGAGAAGGCCGAATCACCGCGGTCGGGCGCGCCTCCGCGGCCACCGCGTCGAGGGTCTTGAGGCCGTCGCCGGTGTTGAGGACCACGGTCTCGGCGTCGGGGTCGAGCGTGCCCGAGGCGACCAGCTTGCGCAGCACCCCGACGACGACGCCTCCGGCGGTCTCGGCGAAGATGCCCTCGGTCCTGGCCAGCAGCCGGATCGCGTCGACGATCTCGGCGTCGGTGACGTCCTCGACCGCGCCGCCGGTGCGGCGGGCGATGTCCAGGACGTACGGGCCGTCGGCCGGGTTGCCGATCGCCAGCGACTTGGCGATCGTGTCCGGCTTGACCGGGCGGATCACGTCGTGGCCCGCCTTGTAGGCGGCGGAGACCGGGGAGCACCCCTCGGCCTGGGCCGCGAAGATCTTGTACGGCCTGTCCTCGACCAGACCGAGCGCGATCAGCTCCTTGAAGCCCTTGTCGATCTTCGTGAGCTGCGAGCCCGATGCGACCGGGATGACGATCTGGTCGGGGATGCGCCAGCCGAGCTGCTCGGCGATCTCGTAGGCCAGGGTCTTGGACCCCTCCGCGTAGTACGGCCGGAGGTTGACGTTGACGAAGCCCCACTGGTCGCCCAGCTCGTCGCCGATGAGCTCGGAGCAGAAGCGGTTCACGTCGTCGTACGTGCCCTCGATGCCGATGAGCCTGCCGCCGTACACGGAGGCCATGACGATCTTGGCCTGCTCCAGGTCGGAGGGGATGAACACGCAGGCGTCCAGCCCGGCCCGCGCGGCGGCGGCGGTCACGGCGCCGGCCAGGTTGCCGGTGGAGGAGCAGGAGAGGGTGTGGAAACCGAAGTTGCGGGCCGCCTCGACGGCGATGGCCACCACGCGGTCCTTGAAGGAGTGCGTGGGGTTGCCGGAGTCGTCCTTCACGTGCAGGGAGCGGATGCCCAGCTCGCGGGCGAGGTTGCCGGCGTTGACGAGCTTCGTCCAGCCGGGCGCCATGTTGGGCTTGGTGGCCACGTCCTCGGGGACGGGCAGCAGCGAGCGGTAACGCCAGATGTTGGTCGGCCCCTCGGCGATCCGCTCCCGGGTCACACGCCCGAAGTCGTACGCGATCTCAAGGGGCCCGAAACACTCGTTACAGGCGAAGCTGGGGCCGAGGTCGTAGCGGGCACCGCACTCCCGGCAGGAGAGGGCGACGGCGGGGCCGAAGCGCGGGTCTCGCGCGCCGCCGGCACGACCGGAGGAGGTGGTGGGGTTGTTCTCAGTGGTTGCGAGCGCCATGAAGCGAGGCCTTTCCCTCATCTTCGTCTGCGGACCACCCTGGTCACAGACCGGAATTGGCACCTGTCCCGGCCGACCTCGTTCAGATCACGAGTCTTGAACCGGGATGGTTGCCGGGGCTTCGCAGGGCCGGTCCCTCCACCCCTCTGGATGAGCAAATATTCAGTTGGAAACCTGACGCGCAGGTCCTCAGCACTCTACCCCGCCCTGCCGCCCTCCTGACTCCTTGTCTCACTGTGCGAGACATGGCGTGTTACCCAGCGGACAACCGGACGCGGGCCGCCGGTCGCGAGGCACCCGGCGCACGGCCCTGACGGCAGGCGAGGCCCCCGCCGGGCCCGCGATCCTCGGTGATCGCGGGCCCGGCGGGGGCCTCATCCCTTCCCGGCCGTCAGCGCGAGAGGCGACCCGCCGGAGCGGTCACGGAACCCGGAACCCGGAACCCCAGGGTGTAGGGGCCGGAGCCGGCCGCGCTGACCACCCGGTAGCGGTAGTAGCCGGGCGTGCCGGTGTAGGAGATCCTCTCGTCGGGACCCGCGCTGTCGGAGGTGGCGACGACCGGCCAGGTGCTGCCGTTCCACTTCTGCAGGTACAGGTCGAAGTCGGTGCCGTCGGCGCCGTCCAGGCAGGCGGTCTGGAGACCTCCGACTGTCAGCCTGTAGTACAGGCCCCTCGGCTGGTAGACGGACCGGCCGGCGGCCAGGGTGCCGGTGTAGGTGTTGGGGAAGCCGGTGCAGGTGCCCGTGACCGGCGGCGGCGGGTTGCCCGCGGTGGTCCTCAGGGTCAGGCCGTAGGCGGTGAGGATCGGGGCGATCGGCTGGAAGTAGGTGGTACCGCCCTGGCTGCAGTCTCCGGAGCCGCCGGAGGTGACGCCCTGGGCCTGGTCGACGGAGATGAACGAGCCACCGGAGTCTCCGGGTTCGGCGCAGACGGTGGTGCGGGTCAGCCCGTTGACGGTGCCCTGGGGGTAGGTGATGCTGGCGTCGCGCTGCTGGATGAGACCGCAGTGCCAGTCGGTGGTGGAGCCCGACCGGCAGACCGAGGCCCCCTCGATGGCGATCCGGGCGCCGGCGACGGGCACGGTGCCGCCCTGGCCGTTGTCGACCGTCGGGGTGGCCGTCCAGTTGCTGTTGGTCAAGACCCAGGCGTAGTCGCTGCCGGGGAAGACCGAGCCCTGGAAGGTGCCCTGGGTGACGCGGTTGAAGCCGGTGGTGGCGTTGCCGGTCCTGCCGCAGTGGCCGGCAGTGACGAACCCGTTCTGGGTGCCCTTGAGCACGGGGAAGCCGATCGAGCAGCGGCTGGTGACGCCGATGTAGTAGGCGTTGCCGCCCACCAGGTCGTACAGCGGCTGGGGAACCTCGGTGGAGGGCAGCACGACCACCGCCGCTCCGTCCACCCCGGCGCTCTCGATGACGTTTATGGCAGCCTCGGGCTTCGGGGAGAGGACGACCACCTTGTTCCTCTTCACGTCGACGAAGCGCGCGCTCGACACGAGCGGCTGCGGGGGCAGGCTGTTGTCGACCGCCTGCTTGATCGCGGTGAGCTCCACCAGCGACCTGGGGACGATCTCGGCCTGGGCACCCGCGCCGAGGATCGTCGGGATGTCGGCGGCGCTGGTGGTGGCCACCACCAGGGTGTGCGCGCTGGTCCCTCGCAGCCAGGTGCCGCCGAAACGGGGGCCGAGCCTCCTGGCCATCTGCAGCGCGACCGGGGTCAGGCGGGCCTCGTTGAGCAGCCGGGCCTGGGCCTGTGCCGGGGTCAGGCCCAGGTCGCGCTCGAGCGCCTCCAGCATGCCCGGCGGTGGTTTCCGCGCGGCCGACATGGCCCACGCGGCCATGTCGGCGGACGGGGCGGCGGGCGCGGCCGGAGCACCCTTCGCCTGGCGTTCGGCGCCGGCCGGTACGGCGGCCAGGGCAAGTGCGGTGGCCGTCAGGACGCATGCCGTGGAAACGGCGTGTCTGCGGAACATGTGGTCTCTCCTCGACCTCGGCTTGCACAGCGTGAGGGGAGATCGCCACATGTCACCGATTGATCACGCGACGTGGGCAACGCCACCTTAAATCAGGTGAGACCGTCAGGGCAGCACGCCACGCGGAGGTGCTCTTCGACTGGTTCCGGCCTGGCGGGCGGCCCGTCGGAGGACGGGCCGCCGGCCGGAGACCGGGCGGCGGTCAGAAGCCGTAGGCGTCGCCCAGGGCGCTCTGGACGTACTTGCGCGCCTGATGGATGCGCGACTTGGCGGTGCCCAGCGGGATGCGGAGCTGCTCGGCCACCTCGTTGTAGTCGAGCTGGCAGATGTCGCGCAGCACCAGCGCCTGGGCGAGCTCCGGCTTCTCGGCCTCCAGCGCCTCCATCGCGTCGAGCAGGTCCAGCCGGGACCCGGCGATCACGCTCACCCGGGCCACGTCCGGCTTCTGCAGCGGCAGCTCGTCGGAGCTCTGCTCGGCCGCGCGGCGCTTCAGCGAGCGGTAGGTGGTCCTGGCGCAGTTGGCGGTCACGATGTGCAGCCAGGTGCTGAACCGGGCGCGCCCCTCGAAGCGGCCGATGTTGCGCGCCACCGCGAGCAGGGTGTCCTGGCAGGCCTCCTCGGCGTCCTGCCGGAATGGGAGGATCCGGCCGCAGTGCCTGAGCACGGCGGGCTCGATCCGCTTCAGCAGCTCGCCGAGAGCGCGGTGGTCGCCCTGGGCGGCCGATCGGGCCAGGTCCTCGGTCGTCTCGTCCAGCGCCATCACGGGCCCCCATCAGCGGTCACGGTCGCTGGACATCCTACGGTCGGGGGTCGCGGATGGTGACCCTCCCTCATCGCCACAAAAAGGGTGATAGAGCGGGGCTCATCACTCCACCCGCTGACAAGAGCTGACACAATTCGATGGACGCCGTTCCTTCCTTGACCTGAAGAGCGAGGACATCCCGACCAGGCGCCGGTTAACCTTGGGGTCTCCACGCTCAAGGAGAATCGATGAGCGCGATCCTGGTGGCCTCCAACCGCGGCCCCGTCTCCTTCACCCTCTCCGAGGACGGTTCGCTGTCCATGCGCAGGGGAGGTGGCGGCCTGGTCTCCGGCCTGTCGGAGGTCGCGAAAGACCTCGGCGTCCTGTGGGTCTGCGCGGCGCTGTCCGACGGCGACCGCGGCGCCGTGCGGCTGGCGCCCGGCGGCCGGCTCGACCAGGCGGGTTACGACACCGGGGCGCTGCGGATGCTCGACATCCCCCCGGCGACCTTCCACCGCGCGTACAACGCGGTCGCCAACTCCACCCTCTGGTTCGTCCACCACCTCCTCTACGACACCCCCAACCGGCCGTACTTCGACGCCAGGTTCCGCCGGGAGTGGGAGTCGTACCAGTCCTACAACGAGGCGTTCGCGATGGCGCTGGCCGAGGAGGCCCCGCACGGGGCGCGGGTGATGGTGCAGGACTACCACCTGAGCCTGGCCCCGGCCATGCTCAGGGGGGAGCGTCCCGACCTGCGGGTGGCGCACTTCTCGCACACGCCGTGGGCGCCGCCCGAATACTTCAACCTGCTCCCCGACGACGTCGCGACCGAGCTCCTCGAGGGCATCCTGGGCGCCGACCACGCGGGCTTCCTCACCGCCCGCTGGGGCGGGGCGTTCATGGACTGCTGCGAGACGGTGCTCGGCGCGCGGGTCGACCGCGGGGAGCGTACGGTCACGCACGCGGGCAGGACGACCCGGATCGGCACCCACAGCCTGGGCGTGGACGGCAAGGCGCTGTGGACCCGGGCGTCCGAGCCCGACGTGGAGTCGCACATGGCCGCGCTCCGCGCCCAGGTGGGCGACCGCAGGCTGATCGTGCGGATCGACAGGACGGAGCTGTCGAAGAACATCGTGCGGGGCCTGGTCGCCTACAAGCAGTTCCTCGCGGCCCACCCGGAGTGGCACGGCCGGGTCACGCACCTCGCCTTCGCCTACCCGTCCCGGCACGACCTGCCCGAGTACCGCGAGTACACCGCGGCGGTGCAGCGCTGCGCCGAGGAGATCGAGGACGAGTACGCCACCGAGGACTGGGACCCGCTGATCCTCAACGTCGACGACGACTACCCGCGCTCGCTGGCCGCCTACCGGCTGGCCGACGTGCTGCTGGTCAACCCGATCCGCGACGGCATGAACCTGGTCGCCAAGGAGGGGCCGATCCTGTCGCCGCACAGCGCGCTGGTGCTGTCGCGGGAGGCCGGCGCCGCCGCCGAGCTGGGCGAGCACGCGCTGACGGTGAACCCCTACGACGTCTCGGCCACGGCCGCCGCGCTGCACGAGGGGCTGACGATGCCCTCGGACGAGCGCGCCAGGAGGGGGGTCCTGCTGGCCGCCGCGGCGACCGCGCTCCCCCCGCACCGGTGGTTCGCCGAGCAGCTCGACGCCCTCGGGTGACGGCCCAGCTCGTTAAGCGGTTTTAGACCTGTATGAGATAGTTTTTGCAGCTATTTCACTTTTTCTTGCATACGGGAGACCGAGTTGACCGCGATCGCGCCCGTCCGGCTGATCCGCGACCGCGCGACCTGGCTGATCTACCTTCAGCTCGGCGTCTTCGCCACCTACCTGTACGGCCTCAGCGCCGCGCTCCCGCTGCTCCGCCTCGACCAGGGCGTGTCCCAGGCGGTCGCCGGGCTGCACGGGACCGCGATGGCCGTCGGCGGCATCATCGTCGGTCTCGCCCTGCCCTGGCTGACCGGGAGGATCGGCCGCCGGGCCGCCGTCTGGACCGGGATGGCCGGGATGAGCGCCGGAACGCTCATGGTCGCGGCGGCCCCCACCGTGCTGCCGGTCACCCTCCTCGGGTACGGCGTCGCCAGCGGGCTGGCCTCGATCGTCCTGTACCTGGGCATGGCCGCGCTCGACGACCGGCACGGTCCCGCGGGCCCGGCGGCGATCAGCGAGGCCAACGCCGTCTGCGTGATCGTCGGCATCGGGGTCCCGTTCGTGGTCAGCGCCGCCGCGCAGAGCGCCTTCGGCTGGCGGGCCGCGCTGCTGGTGACCCCCGCGCTGGCCGCGCTGCTCGCGCTGGCCATGGGGCGCGTACGCCTCCCCGAGCCCGGCGACGCCACCGGCGGCACCGGGGGCACCGGGGGCACCGGGGGCACCGCCACGGAGGGTCAGGCCCGCTTCGGCTGGCGGTTCTACCTCGCCGCGGCCGTGCTGTTCTGCTGCGTCGCGATGGAGTTCTGCTTCAACCTGTGGGCGGCCAAGCTGTTCTCCGACCAGACCGGGCTGCCCGCGGCGGTGGCCGCGACCGCGGTCGCGGCGTTCACCGCCGGGATGGCGGCCGGGCGGCTGGCCGGGGCCTGGCTGGCCCTGCGAATCCCCCCGACCACGCTGTTCCTCGGCGCACTCCTGGTCGCGGCCGCCGGGTGGGCGATCTTCTGGCTGAGCACGAACCCGGCGTTCTCCTACGCGGGCCTGGCCGTGTCGGGACTGGGGGTCGCGCTGCACTTCCCGATGGCGCTGTCCCGGGTGCTGGCCGCCTCCGGCGGGCGGCGGGACCGGGCGTCGGCGATGGCCTCGATCTTCGCCGGGCTGGCGGTGGGCATCGGGCCGTTCCTGCTGGGCGCGCTGGCCGACGGGTTCGGCACCCAGCAGGCGTTCCTCATGGTCCCCGCCCTGATCGGGCTCGCCGCCGGAGGGCTGCTGATCACCGCGGGCGGACGTCTCAGGGCGGGCGCCGGCGAGCCCGCCTGAGCGGACGCGGGCGGAGGTTCCCGAGCGCGGGCAGGCCCCACCTGAACCCACCTGAACCCACCTGGACCCACGTGGGCACACGAGCGTGCGCGGACCCCTCCGGGCGGACGGCTCGCCCGGGCGGGCCTCGCCCTACGCCTCCCTCTCCACGGCGCCTCGCCCTACGCCTCCCTCTCCACGGCGTCGGCGATCGAGGTGAGGAGTTCCAGGACCCCCAAAGGCCCGTCCACCACGATGTCGGCCTCCACCTCGATCTCGGGCGACCCGCTGAACACCGTCACGCCCGGCAGCCCGGAGGCCCGCACGGCCGCGAACGCCGCGAGGTCGCCCAGGTCGTCCCCGGCGAACAGCACCGACCTGGCGGCCCGCTCGCCCAGGAAGGCGCTCAGCGCCACCCCCTTGTCCATCCCCGGCGGGCGCAGCTCCAGCACGAACTTGCCCGGCTCCACCGCCAGCCCCGCCCCGGCGGCCAGCGCGGCGACCGGCTCGCGCAGCGCGTCGAGCGCCGCCCACGGGTCGGCGGCCTGCCGGGTGTGCACGGCCACCGACCGCTCCTTGTCCTCGATCCTGATCCCGTCGATCCCCGCCACCAGCGGGACGAGCCCGGTGCGGGCGAGGTCGAGGCCCGGGTGGACGGGCGGCGCGGCGAGCGCCCCCGCCTCCCAGCGTTCGAGGCCGTAGTGCCCGAGCACGACCAGCCCCGGCACGCCGGCCAGGGAGCCGTACTCGACGGCCGTGGCGGCCGGACGGCCGGTCACGATCACCACGGCGCCGACCAGGCGGCCGAGCCTGGCCAGCACCTCGGGTCCGCCGGGGTGGATCCTGGCCGCCGCGGGGTCGGGGACGATCGGGGACAGCGTGCCGTCGAAGTCGAGCCCGATCACCGCTCCCGCCGGGTCGGCGACGATCGCCTTCAGCCCGTCGGACGTATTCGTCGTCATGCCCGCCTCAGCCTGTCGAGTGTGTTCACCGTCGTACCGGCTCCGCTCTCGCGATCGCCGTCCGACCGGTCGTACCCGAACATCAGGGGCGTAAGCCCATTTTCCGGGCGGCACGATCGCGGCGCCGGGTCTCCCGGAGCCGGCGCAGGCGCTTGACCAGCATCGGGTCGTGGGCGAGCGCCGCCGGCAGGTCGATGAGCTCGCTGAGCAACTGGTAGTAGCGCGTCGCCGAGATGTCGAAGGCCTCGCGGACCGCCTGTTCCTTGGCGCCCGCGTAGCGCCACCACTGGCGCTCGAAGGCGAGCAGCTCGCGCTCCCTGTCGGTGAGAGCCCTCGGCGCGGGCTCCGGAGCAGCGCTGTCACCGGGACTCGACGCGGTGTCCATTGCTTCCTCCTACCTCGGGGCACGCGGCGACCACACCGCGCACGCGCGGCCCGAAGTCAGGATAGTCCGGAATTTCGCGCTGTTCATGACGGATGTGGAGACGTACAGTCACCAGATGTGACCTCTGTCATCAGCCTTCTCACCGACTACGGACTGGAAGACGGCTACATCGCCGCATGTCACGGCGTGATCGCCGGAATCTCTCCGCAGTCGCGGATCATTGACGTCTGCCATCTGGTCCCCTCGGGGGACGTACGGCGCGGTGCGGCGATCCTGGCCCAGACGATCGCCTACCTTCCTCCCGGCGTGCACGTCGCCGTGGTGGATCCCGGCGGTGGCGGCTCGCGCCGGGCCGTGGCCGTCCAGGCCGGCGACCACATGTTCCTGGGCCCGGACAACGGGCTGCTGTCGTGGGCGATCCACGCCAGCGGGGGCGCGCGTGCCGCCTACGAGCTCTCCAACAAGGAGCTCTTCCTGGAACCCGTCTCGCCGACCTTCCACGGCCGCGACCTCTTCGCCCCGGTGGCGGCGCACCTGGCGACCGGGTGCCATCCGTCCGAGCTGGGACCGGAGATCCCGCTGGAGCGGCTCGTCTCGCTGCCCGCGCCCACCTCCACCATCCAGGAGGGCTACGTCGAGGGGGAGGTGCTGTCGGTCGACCGGCACGGCAACGCCCAGCTGTCGATCGGCTCCGGCGATCTGGTGACGCTGGACGTCGCGCCGGGAGACACCCTGGTGGTCTGGCTGGGCAGGCGACGGCTCTCGGTGCCGTTCAGGGAGACCTTCGCCGCGGTCCCGCCCGGGGAGGTCGTGGCCTTCACCGACTCGGCCGGGCTGGTCGCGCTGGCGGTCAACTCCGGCGACGCCTCCCAGCGGCTGGGCCTGCCGCCCGGAGCCCACGTGCGGCTCTCCCCCTCTCCCTGACATGCACAACAAATGTGATTTAAGAGGAAATCACGCCATGCATCATCCCGTTTAGTGAAGCACCTTTTTCGTCGGCAGATTTTTCCGACGGAATCACACATGCCGGAATTCAGGCGACGTTTCCCGATCCCCTATGGAAAACGTGACCGCGCCGCCCTCCCCGTGGCCGCCGGCATGCCTTCGCGGCGACGCCTCCCCCCTGGGGCAGGCCCTTCCCGCCCCACCGCCCGCCGGGAGGCCGCCCTCAGCCGGATATACGAGCTGACCTGGCAATTAAGGAATTCGACGGGGCATGAAAGGCCGGGAGCGCCCGGATCGGATCGGCGATAGACCGAGTTTCGTTCTGATATAACCCCGCGATCATTGCCACAAGCTGACCATTCTTGACCCTCCAGAAAGCATGTCGCTGGATAGTCTCACTCCCGTTACTTTGAGTAGCCGCGCGCAGACGGTCCGTTCCAGAGGCCCCAGACACTGCCGCGACGATTTCCTTCCAGGGGGAACCACAATGATTCGTCGTCTTCTCATCACCTCCGCGTGTGTCGGTATCGCCGTCATCGCGCCGGCCGCGGTCGCGTCCGCGTCCACCTCCTCCACCTCCACGGCCAAGGTCAGCGCCCAGTCGGTCGTCAAGGCCGCCGCCAAGGCCAAGGCCGCCAAGAAGGCCGCCGACTGCTGCGGCGTCGGCGTCGTCAGCGGCGCCCCGGCCTTCGTCCCGACGAGCACCGTCACGTACGGCGCCACCGTCATCCCCACGGCCGTGAGCAGCGGCATCGGCTGCGGCGGCGGCATCTACGGCGGCGGCTTCGGCGGCGGCATCTACGGTGGTGGCATCTACGGCGGCGGCGTCTACGGTGGCGGCTGCTACGGCGGCGGCGTCTACGGTGGCGGCGTCTACGGCGGGGGCTTCTACGGCGGCGGCTTCGGCGGCGGCGGCTTCGGCGGGGGCGGCATCCTCGGCGGCGGCCTCTTCGGCCGTGGCGGCAACACCATCGGCGGCGGCGGCAACATCATCAGCAGCGGCAGCGGAACCGGCCACGGCGTCGGCATCGGCGGCCTCGTCGGCATCGGTGGCGTCGGCGTCGACATCCTCTAGCAGGACAGACACCCTGCGGTAAAGCGGTAAAGCAGACAGGGCGCGGCCTCCACAACTCCATGTGGGGGTCGCGCCCTTCGCTGTTCCGGCTCCGGTTGTTGCGGGTCCGGTTGTTCCGGGTTCCCGCCCACGGGCTCTCCGGGCTCTTCGCCCTCCCCGCCTCCGGGACCCGTCTCCGCCGTCGCCTTCCCCGCCCGCTCAGGCCCTCTCGGGCTCTCCTACACGTGGATCACGTCGTGGGTCTCGGCGAAGTGGCAGGCGCTCGCGTGCGCGGTGCCGGGCCGGATCTGCAGCAGCGGCTCCTCGACGGCACAGATCTCCTGGGCCTTCCAGCACCGCGTACGGAACCGGCAGCCCGACGGCGGGTTGGCGGGGGACGGCGGGTCGCCCTGGAGGATGATCCGCTCGCGCCGCTCGCGCCCCTCGGGGTCGGGCACCGGGACGGCCGACAGCAGCGCCTGGGTGTAGGGGTGCGCGGGCCGGTCGTAGATCTCGACGTCCTTACCGATCTCCACCATCTTGCCCAGGTACATCACCCCGACCCGGTCGGAGATGTGCCGGACCACCGACAGGTCGTGGGCGATGAAGACATACGCGAGGCCGAGGTCGTCCTGCAGCCGCTCCAGCAGGTTGACGACCTGCGCCTGGATCGACACGTCCAGCGCGGAGACCGGCTCGTCACAGACGATGATCTCCGGCTGGAGCGCCAGCCCGCGGGCGATCCCGATGCGCTGGCGCTGGCCGCCGGAGAACTGGTGCGGGTAGCGGTTGATGTGGTCGGGGTTGAGGCCCACCACTTCGAGGAGCTCCTGCACCTTGCGGCGCCGGTCGCCCTTGGGGGCGACCTCCTGGTGGATCTCGAACGGCTCGCCGATGATGTCGCCCACCGTCATCCGGGGGTTCAGCGAGGTGTACGGGTCCTGCATGACCATCTGGATGTTGCGGCGGGCCCGCTTGAGCTCGCCGCGCCTGGCGTTGGCGATCTCCTGGCCGTTGATCCGCACCGAGCCCGAGGTCGGCCGCTCCAGCGCCATCAGGAGCTTGGCCAGCGTGGACTTGCCGCACCCGGACTCGCCCACGATGCCGAGCGTCTCGCCCCGGCGCAGGTCGAAGGAGACCCCGTCGACGGCCTTGATCGCGCCGACCTGCTTGCGCAGGATGACGCCCTGGGTCAGCGGGAAGTGCTTGACCAGGTCGCGGACCTCAAGGATCGGCTCACCCGTGGCTGCCATCGAGGACCTCCCTCCAGTAGTGACACGCGCTGCCGCGCGTCGGGCCGATCTCGTACAGCGGGGGCGCGTCGACGACGCAGTTGTCCTGACGGTACGGGCACCGGGGGTGGAAGGCGCAGCCCGTGGGCATGTCGAGCAGGTTCGGCGGCATGCCCTTGATGGCGTACAGCTCCTGCCCCTTCTGGTCGACCCGGGGAATCGAGTCGAGCAGGCCCTTGGCGTACGGGTGGGCGGGCCTGCGGTAGATGTCGTGCACGAGGGCGTTCTCCACGATCCGCCCGCCGTACATGACCGCGATCTTGTCGGCGACGTCGGCGACCACGCCGAGGTCGTGGGTGATCAGGATCAGGCCCATGTTGCTCTCGCGCCGCAGCTCGCCCAGGAGTTCCATGATCTGGGCCTGCACCGTCACGTCGAGGGCGGTGGTCGGCTCGTCGGCGATCAGCACCTCGGGGTCGAGCGCGATCGACATCGCGATCATGATGCGCTGGCGCATTCCCCCGGAGAACTGGTGGGGGTAGTCGTGCACCCGCTGTTTGGCGGCCGGGATGCGGACCCGGTCCATCAGCTCGATCGCCTTCTTCTGGGCGTCGCGCTTGGAGGCGCCCCGGTGCACCCGGAACATCTCCCCGATCTGGGCGCCGACGGTGAACACCGGGTTCAGCGCGGAGAGCGCGTCCTGGAAGATCATCGCGATCCGCCGGCCGCGCACCTGGGTGCGGGCCTCCTCGGACAGGTCGAGCAGGTTCGTGCCCCGGAAGCGGATCTCGCCCTTGGGAATGCGGGCCGGCGGGGAGTCGAGGATGCCCATGATGGCCTGCGCGGTCACCGACTTGCCCGAACCGGACTCGCCGAGCACCGCGAGCGTCTCCCCGGCGTTCAGCGAGTAGCTGACCCCGTTGACCGCCTTGACCAGGCCCTGCCTGGTCACGAACTCCACGTGCAGGTCGTCGACGACGAGCAGCGGCTCGCTGCCCGGCGTCTCCCTGGACGGCACCACCGGCGTTGAGGTCTTCTTCACGGGTCCCCCTACCGCAGCTTCGGGTCGAGGGCGTCGCGGACGGCGTCGCCCAGCATGATGAAGGCCAGCACCGTCAGGCTCAGGAACAGCGCCGGGAACAGCAGCGCCCACGGAGCCTCCAGGAAGCGCTCCCTGGCGTCGGCGATCATGAGCCCCCAGGAGATGTCGGGTGAGCGCAGGCCCACGCCGAGGAAGGACAGACCGGCCTCGGCGGCGATGAAGTAGCCCAGGTTGATCGTGGCGACCACGATCACCGAGGCGATCGCGTTCGGCAGGATGTGCCGGAACATGATCCTCGACGCGGAGGCGCCGAGCGCCCTCGCCGCGAGCACGTAGTCCTGGCTCTTGGCGGTGATCACCGCCGCCCTCATGATCCGGTACGTCATCGGCCAGGTCAGCACGGCCAGCGCGAGCATGACGGTCCACACGTTGCCCGTGCGGAAGACCGCCAGGATGAGCAGGGCGCCGAGGATCGACGGGATCGCGAAGAAGATCTCCGTGAGCCGGGAGAGCAGGGTGTCCAGCGCGCCGCCCCTGAATCCGGCGACGAGGCCGAGCAGGCCGCCCACGATCGCGGTGACGACGGTGGTGGCCAGGCCGACCACGATCGAGTTGCGGGCGCCGTGGATGGTGCGGGCGTAGATGTCGCAGCCGAGGTTGTCGGTGCCGAACCAGTGGGCCTCGCCCATTCCCAGCCGGGCGTCGGTCAGGTTGCAGCTCTTGGCGTCGAACGGGTTCACCGAGGTGAACAGCGAGGGGAACACCGCCATGACGACCAGGACGGCGATGAGGACGGACGCCCCGATGAAGAGCGGGCGGCGGCGCAGGTCGTACCAGGCGTCGCCCCACAGGCTCGCGGCCTTGGGCGCCTTGGCGCCCTTCGCGCCCCTCCTGGGCCTGCCGTGCTTGGGGTTCCCGGTCTGCCCTCCGGCCGGGACAAGAGTGTCACTCATAACGGATCCTCGGGTCGAGCACGGCGTAGAGCAGGTCGACGACCAGGTTGGCAAGGATGTAGATCAGCACCAGGACGGTCACGATGCCGACGACCACGGGCTGCTCGCGCAGGTGCACGGAGCTGAACAGCTGCTGGCCGATTCCCGGCAAGTTGAAGATCGTCTCGGTGATCACCGCGCCGCCCATCAACTGGCCGAGGTCGGCGCCCAGGTAGGTGACCAGCGGGATCAGCGCGTTGCGCAGCGCGTGCCGCCCGACGATCCGGTTCCGGGGCAGGCCCTTGGCCACCGCGGTGCGGATGTAGTCGGCGCGCAGGATCTCCACCAGGCTGTTCCTGGCCAGCCGGGTGAGGTAGGCGATCGACACCCCCGCGAGCACGAAGCCGGGCAGCAGGTAGCTGCGCCAGCCCTCCGTCACGCCCGCGACGGGGAAGAGGTCGATTCCGGCCTGCTTGAGCTTCACTCCCAGCAGCAGCTGGAGCACGAAGCCGGTCACCAGGATGGGGATGGAGATCAGCACCAGGGTGGAGGCGAGGATCATCGAGTCGCTGGCCCTGCCGTGGCGCAGCGCCGCGTACAGGCCGAGCCCCACGCCGATGACGGCCTCCATCACCAGGGCGGTCGCCGCCAGGTTGATGGTCACCTGGAACTTGCCGGCCAGGATCTCTCCGACTCCGACGCCGGCGAAGGTGGTACCGAAGTCGCCGCCGAGCAGGCCGGTGACGTAGTACCAGTACTGCACCAGGAACGGGTCGTTCAGGTGGTACTGCTCGCGCAGGATGGCGACGATGTTGGGGTCTACCCGCTTCTCGCCCGCCAGCGCCGCGATGGGGTCACCGGGCAGCGCGAAGACGATGGCGTAGATGAGCAGGGTGGCGCCCACCAGGACTGGTATCGACTGGATGAGGCGCCTGAGGATGTAACGGCCCATTCGTATCTCCCGTAGGTACCCGGGGTCGATCTCGCGGACCGGCGGGTCACACGGTGCCGCGAGATCGTTCCGGGCGGCCAGTGGGGCCGGGCTCCCGCCCGGCCCTCAACCGGTCGTCAGCTGGCCTTCTCGACCTCGGTCCACTCGATCTGGTTGAGAAGATTGATCTTGACGCCCTTGACGTGCTGGGAGAACGCTGCGTTCGTCCGGTAGAAGTACACCGGGATGTACGGCAGTTCCTTGATCAGGATGTCGTCGGCCTGCTGGTAGAACTTCAGGCCCTCCTCCTGCGTCGGGGCGGTGTCGCCCTTGGCCAGGAGCTCGTCGAACTCCTTGTTCGACCAGCCGGCGTAGTTGGAGCCGGTCTTGATCGCGACGGTGGAGAAGATCGGGGTCAGGTAGTTCTCCGCCGACGGGTAGTCGATCGCCCAGCCCATGCGGAACATGCCGCCGTAGGTCTTCTTGTCGAGCTCGTCGAGAATCGAGGCGAACTTCTCGAAGGGCTTGACCGTCACCTCGATGCCCAGGTTGGCGCGGAGGCTGTTCGCGACGGCCTCGATCCACTCCTTGTGCGGGCCGTCGGTGTTGTAGCCCAGCTCCAGCGTCTTGGGGCCGTTGTTCTCCGCGTACTGCGCCTTGGCCTTGTCGGGCTCGTAGCTGCAGGCCGCGCAGGCACCGGCGCGGTAGCCGTCGAGGAGGGGGTTGATGAAGTCGTCCGCCGGTGCGCGCGTGCCGGAGAAGACCTTGTCGGCGATGGTCGCGCGGTCGATGGCCATGGAGATGGCCTCGCGGACCTTCACGTTCGCGTACGTCTTGTTGTACTGCAGCGGGAAGCCGATGTAGCCGACGCCGGCGTCCGCCTCGTCCATGTAGCGCTCGCCGAGCTCCGACTTGGCACGGGCGATCGCCGACGGGGGCAGCGAGTCGTGCACGTCGAGGTTGCCCGCGGCCAGGTCGTTGAACGCGGTCTCCGGGCTCGTGTAGAGCTTGAACTGGAGCTTGGTGAACTTCGGCTTCGTCCCGGCGAACTTGTCGTACCGGGTGAGGTCGATCGTCTGGTCGGTGCCCTTGTTGTAGGGCTTGTCGATCTGGAAGTAGCCCTGGCCGATCGGCTTCTTGGCGTACTCCTCGGTGACCTTGCCGTCGGGGCCGAAGGCCGCCTTGGGCAGCGGGTAGAACGCCGTGTAGCCCAGCATCGTCTTGAACTGCGAGAACGGCTTGGCGAGGGTGACGCTGAAGGTGTTCTCGTCGACGACCTTCAGGCCCTTCATCTCCTTGGTGGAGACGGTCTGGCCCTCGCCCGGGTTCAGGTCGGCCCAGCCGTCGACCCGGCTGAAGAAGCCGTTGGCGCCCTGGGCGTTGTCCTGGTTGGCGGCGTAGTTCCACGCGTCGACGTAGTTCTGCGCGATCAGCTTCTCGCCGTTGTGCCACGTGTAGCCGGGCTTGAGCTTGATCGTCCACACCGTGTTGTCGGTCGACTCGATCGACTCGGCGACCTCGTTCACGACCTGCTTGTTCTCGTCGTAGCCGACCAGCGGGGCGAAGATGGCGGCCATGACCTCGGAGCCCTCGGACTCGGTGGTGTCACCGGGGTAGAAGAGCTTCTGCGGCTCGCCGAGCTCCATACGCACGGGCTGGTCGGCCGCGGCCGTCCCGCCATCCGAGGACGTCGAGCTGCCACACGCGGTCAGCGCGAGGGCGAGCAACGCGGTGCCGGCGGTGAGCCGCGCACCCTTAGAAACGCGCATTGCGGTAAATCCTCCCTTTGCAGGCTTACGTCGACACTGAGTCCGTGACCCGAGCACCGCGAAGGAGGATCTTGTGGTCCCTGCTTCCCGCTGTTCCGGTCCGGGTGCTGACGCCACACCGATCGATCGCGACTATTCCCTACCGCTCCACACCGACTTATATCTGTGATGTTGCAGTTCGGTCACGCATGAACCGATTCGGCGTCACATACCTGCCAACTCGACGAGGTCAAGATCCCAGATGTGTATGAAAACGACATCCAGGCACACGTAGGACATGAACGGTCACGCCAAAATACCCCCGCGGCGGCACTGCTCGCATCCGTTACCCTCCGATGACCCTGACCTGGGCCTGCGCTTACGTGATCGCCAAGGGCCCGGTCCGCCGCGGGAGAACCGCACAATTGCCCTGGAACCTACGGGCCGGAGATCCCGTCCAATGTGTGCGGCGGGACCCCGCCGCAGGCACTTCATCCACTCGCATCCAATAGAGTCCTTGCCATGAGCCAGCCGGAATCCGCGATCGCGGACGCCCAGGCGGGCGGCCCGAGTAACGGCACCCCCGAGCAGGGGCAAGAGCCGCTGGCCAAGCTCGCCGCGCGCCACGGACTTCGGCGTGCCATCGCACGCCCGAGTCTGCCCGTCTACCTGCGCCAGTTGTGGGACCGACGGCACTTCATCATGACGTACGCCACGTCGCGCAACGTCTCGAAGTACAGCAACTCGGCCCTGGGCCAGCTGTGGCAGGTCATCACGCCACTGCTCAACGCCGCCATCTACTTCCTGATGTTCGGCCTGATCCTCGGCGCGAGCAAGGGCATCGAGAACTACCCGGCCTTCCTCATCACCGGGATGTTCGTCTTCACCTACACCCAGCGCTCGGTGAGCGGCGGCGCCAGGGCGATCTCCGGCAACCTGTCGCTCATCCGCGCCCTGCACTTCCCGCGCGCCGCGCTCCCGCTCGCCTACACGATCCAGGAGTTCCAGCAGCTGCTCATCTCCATGGGCGTGCTGTTCGGGCTGGTGCTGCTCACCCAGGAGCCCATCACCCTGTACTGGCTGCTGATCCCGGTCGCCCTGGCGCTGCAGACCATGTTCAACATCGGCGCGAGCCTGGTGCTCGCCCGGTTCGGCTCCACCGCCCGCGACCTGAACCAGCTGCTCCCCTTCATCATGCGCACCTGGCTCTACGCCTCCGGCGTCTTCTTCTCCATCGAGGACAAGGTCGTGGGCCCCGGCGGCGCCGGCCTCCCCCAGTGGGTCGCCGACATCATGTACTTCAACCCGGCCGCCGCGTACATCGAGCTCATGCGGGACCTGCTCATGAATACCCATGACCCCCGGCCCTACATCTGGGCGGTCTGCGTATTCTGGGCGGTGTTCGCTCTGCTCGGCGGGTTCTGGTACTTCTGGCGAGCCGAGGAGAAGTACGGCCGTGGCTGAGTTGACCGAGGAGCTGTCCCGAGTGAAGGCCGAGGAGCCCGCCGTGCCGAGCACGGACGTCAGGGTGCATCCCAACCCGGAACCCGCCCCCGCGCCCGCCGACGAGCGCGAGGGCACACCCACGGTCATCGTGGACGACCTGCACATCATCTACCGGGTGTACGGCGCGGCCAGCGACACGGAGAAGGGCAACGCCGTCAACGCCCTCATGCGCCTCGTCAAGCGCCAGGGACGGCCGCAGATGAAGGAGGTCCACGCCGTGCGCGGCGTGTCCTTCGTGGCCCGCCACGGCGACGCCATCGGCATCGTCGGCCGCAACGGCTCCGGCAAGTCCACGCTGCTGCGCGCCATCGCCGGCCTCCTGCCCCCGCACTCCGGCGCCGTCTACACCGACGGCCAGCCCTCCCTGCTCGGCGTCAACGCCGCGCTGATGCGCGAGCTCACCGGCGAGCGCAACATCGTGCTCGGCTGTTACGCGATGGGCATGAACCCCGCGCAGGTCAAGCAGAAGTACGACGACATCGTCGACTTCTCCGGCATCGGGGAGTTCGTGCAGTTCCCCATGTCGACCTACTCCTCGGGCATGGGCGCCAGGCTCCGCTTCGCCATCGCCTCGGCCAAGTCCCACGACGTGCTGCTCATCGACGAGGCCCTGGCCACCGGTGACCGCGAGTTCCGGCGCAAGAGCCAGGACCGCATCAAGAAGATGCGCGACGAGGCCGGCACCGTCTTCCTGGTCGCCCACAACCTCGACGTGATCGAGGAGACCTGCAACCGGGTCATCTGGCTACACAAGGGCAAGATCAGGATGGACGGCGACCCGAAGACGGTCCTCGCCGCCTACAACAAGGTCTGATCGCGCCGCCCACGACACGACCCGGTCACCACGGCGTCCGGCCACCGCGGTCTCCGATCACACGGCCTCTGATCGCTACGGGGCCCGGTGGCAGGGCAGGATGAGGAGCGACCGACAAGACGCTTCCATCGGAGGTGAATCGTGTCCACGCGGCCACCGATTCCGTATGACTTCCTGCCCCAGGTCCCCGCGCTGACCGTCGAGAGCGACGACGTCCGCGACGGCGAACGCATGGCGGAGACCCACGTGTTCAACGACTGGGGCTCCACCGGCCAGAACGTCTCTCCCCATCTGCGCTGGTCCGGCGCCCCCGAGGGCACCCTCAGCTACGCCGTGACGTGCTTCGACCCCGACGCCCCCACCGGCAGCGGGTTCTGGCACTGGCTGCTGTTCGACATCCCGGCCGACGTGACCGAGCTGCCCGCCGGCGCGGGTGCCGGCGACGGCGGCGTGGGCGTGCACGGGCGCAACGACTACAGCCACAACGCCTACGGCGGCGCCGCACCGCCGCCCGGGGACCCGCACCGCTACATCTTCGCGGTGCACGCCCTCGACGTGGAGAAACTCGGCCTCGACGCCGACACCCCGCCCGCCGTGGTGGGCTTCAACATCACCGCCCACACCCTGGCTCGCGGATACGTGACGCCCGAATACCAGAACTAGCAGGGACCTCACGCACCGGGGTGGGACACGGGAGGCAATGGACTGACAGCGTGTTCGGTGTTCCGGTATGATTCGAACGTTGTTTCGATCCAAGGAAGCCGTCATGGAGTGGGGGCGCGCGATGCGAGAGCTGTCCACCGCGATCGACCACCTGTCCGTCGAGGACCCGTCAGAGATTCCGCGTCTCCAGCTGACCGAGCAGCTCATCGAGCTGCACTGGCAGATGGCCAGACTCCAGGCCGAGATCGCCCGTCGCACCTCCGTGCGGGGCCCGGGGCGCTGAGGCGGCGGGGAGACCGGCCGGCGCGCACCGGCGGTCTCCCCGCCGGCCACGACCCCTCACCGGCCTTCACCGCCGCCGTGTGCGGCCCGCGGGCCCCGGGCCACGCCGGGGATGGCGGACCGGGCCGGCAGGGGCGGATTCAGGCCGACAGTCGCTGGGGGGCGACGGTGGCGGGCTCGAAGGGGAAACGGTCGGCGAAGACCGGGCGCAGGTCGGTGAGCCACACCGCGTTCGGGTCGTACCTCGCGAAGAAGGGGCGGCCGACCAGCGCCGGATCGCGCGCCTGGATGAGGTGGAGCACGAAGACCTTCTGCCCCGCGACCTCGGCGACGCCGTCCAGGCAGACCTTGCCGGGCGTGGCGGACATCGACGGGCCCCGCACGGTGCGGCACAGCCCGGAAACGCTCGCGTAGGCGTCCCTGAAGATCTCGTAGGCCCTGGCGAGCGGCACCGCGAAGTAGTCCTGCGGGCCGGTGTCGCGCTCGACGAACATGTAGTACGGGATCATGCCCATGGTGAGCTGCCTGCGCCACATGGACGACCAGGTCGCGGGGTCGTCGTTGATCGACCGGATCAGCGGTGCCTGCGTCCTGACGACCGCGCCGGTGGCCGTGATTCCCGCGACGGCGGCCTCGACGATCGGGAGGTCCAGCTCCCGGGGATGCGAGAAGTGCGCCATGAAGGCCAGGTTCTTGCCCGCGTCGACCACCGAGGCGAACAGGCGGAGCGTGTCGTCGCTGTCGGGATCGGAGACGAACCGCTGCGGCCAGTAGGCCAGCGACTTGGTGCCGATACGGATGGACTCGAGCTGCTCGATGCCGAGCAGCGGCTCCAGATAGCGGCGGAGCACCGGCTCACCCATGATCATGGGGTCCCCGCCGGTGAGCAGCACGCTGGTCACCTCGGGGTGGTCCTTGAGATAGCGCACGAGGGAGTCGACGTCGTCGGAGGCGAACTTCAGGTCGGGCTCCCCGATGAACTGGGCCCACCGGAAGCAGTAGGTGCAGTAGGCGTGGCACGTCTGCCCCTGCTTGGGGAAGAAGAGCACCGTCTCAGGATATTTGTGCTGCATGCCGGGCACCGGCTCGGCGCCGACGCGCGGGACGTTGAGGTCGAGCTGACCGGCCGGGTGCGGGTTGAGCCTCATCCTGACCTTGTTCGCCGCCGCCTGGATCTCGGCGTTCCCCGCGCCGGCCCGCAGCAGGCCCGCCAACCTGGTGACGTCCGCCTCGGGCAGCATGTCCTCCTGGGGGAAGACCAGCCGGTAGATGGGGTCCTCCGGGACCGCGGACCAGTCGATGAGCCGGTCCACCACGTAGGCGTTGGTGCGGAAGGGCAGCACCGTCGCCACCGCTCTGATCCGCAGCCGCTCGTCGTCACCCAGGCCGCCTCTGCGCAGCAGGTCGTCGAGGTGTTTCGCGGTGTAGGCCCGGAACCCGCGCTTGGAAGCTTCGTTCAAGATCACCAATCCTATGCCTCGTTTTTTTGTGCTTGTCGCGGTAAACCTCATCCACCTCTCGTGCGTCTTGGACCACTTATATACCGGACGTAAACCCCCCTGTGACCGGTTCCATATCTCGGCGACTTCTTCACGAAACATGTGTCGCGATATATCTTGAATGGTCGTACACTCGCGGTCATGACGTCCCATGACCCCGTCCTGCGCGCCTCCGACGCCGATCGCGACCATGCGGCCGCGGTGCTGAGCGAGGCGTTCGCCGCCGGCCGCCTGACCAGCGTCGAGCACGCCGACCGGCTGGAGGCCGCCTACACCGCCGTCACGACGGACGACCTCGTCCCCCTCACCCGCGACCTGCCCGACATCACCGCGCCCGCCCGCGGGGTCGCCGCAGAGCGGCAGGAGGTCGCCGCCGTCTTCAGCAAGGTCGTGCGCGGCGGGCGCTGGATCGCCGGGCGGCACACCGCGCTGCGCGCCACCTTCGGCGCGCTGATCGTCGACCTCTCCGACGCGGTGCTGCCGGGCCGGGAGATCACCCTTGAGGTCAACTCCTACTGCGGCAAGCTGATCGTCAGGGTCCCCCACAACGCCCACGTCATCGACGAGGTCGGCGCGCTGTTCGCCAAGCGCAGCGTCTCCGGCGGCGCGGGCGACGGCGACGGCCCGGTCATCAGGGTCGTCGGCCGGGCCACCTTCGGCAAGATCATCGTCTCGCGGGAGAGAAGCGACTGGAATCTCCCCGGCACTCCCTGATCGGCCCCACGGAACGATCCGGTCCTGAGCCCGCCTACGATGCGGACAAACCATCCCGCACGAGGTGACCGCTTGCCTGAGACCGACGCTCCCGGCGCCATGCCGATCGCCCTGGACGCGATGGGCGGCGACAACGCCCCCGACGAGATCGTGGCGGGAGCCGTGCGGGCGGTACGAGAGCACGGGATCTCCGTCGTGCTCGTCGGTGCCCCCCGCCCCCTGTCCGAGGCGCTCTCCCGGCACGACGCGACCACCGAGATCCCGATCGTCCGCGCCGAGGAGGCCCTGGCCATGGACGAGGGCGCCCTCGCCAGCCTGCGCCGGCCGCGTTCCAGCATCGCCGTCGCCTGCCACCTCGTACGCCGGGGCGACGCCTGCGCCGTGGTCTCCGCCGGTTCCACCGCCGGGATCGTGGCCACCGGAAAGCTCAGGCTCCGCGGCCAGCCGGGAGTTCTCAGGCCCGCCATCGCCGTCGCCCTGCCGACCAGGCCCACCCCGACCGTCCTGCTGGACGCCGGGGCGAACGCCGAGGTCAAGCCGGAGATGCTGGTGCAGTTCGCCCACCTCGGCGCCGCCTACGCGGAGACCGCCCTGGGCGTCGAGAAGCCCAGGATCGGACTGCTGACCATCGGCAGCGAGCCCGAGAAGGGCAACAAGCTCGTCAAGCGGGCCCACGAGCTGCTGTCGGCCGCCCCGGGGCTCGACTTCGCGGGCAACATCGAGGGCCACGACCTGCTCACCCGTACCGTGGACGTCATCGTCGCCGACGGCTTCACCGGCAACGTGGCGCTCAAGACCATGGAGGGCAGCGTCCGCTACGCCTTCGCCGAGCTCCGCGAGACGATCAACGAGAGCCGGACGGCCAGGGTGGGCGGGCTGCTGCAGAAGAGGCGCATCAGGGAGCTCTACCGGCGGCTCGACCCCGAGGTCCACGGCGGGGCCGTGCTGCTCGGCCTGAACGGCACCGTGGTCATCGCGCACGGCGCCTCGCACGCCAAGGGGGTGAGCTCCGCCTGCGTGCTCGCGGCCAGACTGGCCCAGGAGGGCGTGGTGAACCGCATCGGCGAGCGCCTCGCCGCCGCCCCCCGCCCGCACCGCCTCTGGTGACACCTCGCGCACGGCCCACCCACCTGCGGTGATATTTCCGGCGTATCGGATGGCACCTCCCATCGCGTTCTCCGGCCCCGCGTACCCTGAGTCCCAGTCGATCGGCGGGGGGCCGTGTGGAGCAGGTGGCGGAACGAGGGCTGACCGCGGCCGAGGTCGCCGAGCGCGTGGCCGCCGGGCAGGTCAACGACGTCAGGCGCCGGTCGAGCAGGTCGGTCTCGGCGATCGTCAGGGCCAACGTCCTCACCCTTTTCAACGGGGTGATCGGCGCGCTCTGGGTGCTGATCATGATCTTCGGGGAGTGGCAGGACGGGCTCTTCGGACTGGTGATCGTGGCCAACGCGGGCATCGGCATCGTCCAGGAGCTCCGCGCCAAGCGCACCCTCGACCGGCTCGCCATCGTCAACGAGTCCCCGGTCAGGGTCCGCAGGGACGGCTCCGACACCGAGATCCCACCCCGGCAGGTCGTGCTCGGCGATCTCGTCCTGCTCTCCCCCGGCGAACAGTTGCTGGTCGACGGCGAGATGGTGGACGCCGACGGCCTGGAGGCGGACGAGTCGCTGCTGACCGGCGAGGCCGACCCGGTGCACAAGCGTCCCGGCGACGAGGTCCTGTCCGGCAGCTTCGTGGTCGCCGGAAGAGGCTCCTATGTCGCGACCAGGGTCGGCCGCGACGCCTACGCGGCCAGGCTCGCCGAGGAGGCCAGCGCGTTCAGCCTGTCCCACTCGGAGCTGCGCGAAGGCGTCACGCGGTTCATCAAGTACGTGACCTGGCTGGTCATCCCGATCGGCGCCCTGCTCACCTGGAGCCAGGTCAGCAGGCAGACGAGCGTCGGCGAGGCCGTCACCGGCACGGTCGCGGGCATCGTCACCATGATCCCCGAAGGCCTGGTCCTGATGACCAGCATCGCCTTCGCCGTCGGCGTGATCCGGCTGGGCAGGCGCCACTGCCTGGTCCAGGAACTGCCCGCGATCGAGATCCTGGCCCGGGTCGACACGCTCTGCCTCGACAAGACCGGCACCCTCACCTCGGGCGGCATGGAGCTCGACGAGGTCCGCCCGCTCCGCGACGACCTGCCCGTCCACGAGGCCCTGGCCGCGCTGGCCAACCTCGATCCCGACCCCAACCCCACCGCCCGCGCCGTCCAGGCCCGCTACCCCGACTCGCCCGGCTGGACCGCCATCGCGAAGGTCCCTTTCTCCTCGGCCCGCAAATGGAGCGGCGCCGGGTTCGACGACCACGGCGGCTGGGTCCTGGGCGCCCCCGACGTCCTCCTGCCGCCCGGCACCCCCGCGTACGACGACGCCTGGGCGCTCGCCGCCACCGGCCTGCGGGTGCTCGCCCTGTGCCGGGTCGCCTCGCTGCGCGACCCCGACGACCTCGGCGCCGTCGAGGCCGCGGCCATCGTCGTGCTCAGACAGCGGATCCGCCCCGACGCGGCCGAGACCCTCGCCTACTTCGCCGGGCAGCGCGTCACCGTCAAGGTCATCTCCGGCGACAACCCCGAGTCGGTGTCGGCCATCGCCACCTCCCTGGGCATCCCCGGCGGGGAGCGCGCGGTGGACGCCCGCACCCTGCCGGAGGACGACCCGGAGAAGCTCGCCGAGATCATGGAGGCCAACACCGTCTTCGGCCGGGTCAGCCCGCACCAGAAGCGATTGTTCGTCGGCGCGCTCCAGTCGCGCGGGCACACGGTCGCCATGACCGGCGACGGCGTGAACGACGTGCTCGCGCTCAAGGACGCCGACCTCGGCGTGGCGATGGGCTCCGGCAGCGGCGCCACCCGGGCGGTCGCCCAGATCGTGCTGATGGACGACGGCTTCGCCGGCCTGCCCTCCGTGGTGGGCGAGGGCCGCCGGGTGCTCGCCAACATCGAGCGGGTCGCCGGGCTCTTCCTGACCAAGACCTTCTACGCGATCGTGCTCTCCCTGCTCACCGGGGTCATCGGGCTCGCGTTCCCGTTCGCTCCCCGTCACTCCACGCTGGTCAACGCCCTGACGATCGGCATCCCCGCCTTCTTCCTCGCGCTCGCGCCGAGCAACGAGCGCGCCAGGAGCGGCTTCGTGCCCCGCGTGCTGCGCCTGGCGGTCCCCGCCGGGATCGTCTGCGCCGCCGCCGTCTACCTGTCGTACTGGATCGCCCAGAGCGGGTCCGCCACCCTGGAGGAGAGCCGCACCTCCGCGGTGATCACGCTGTTCGTGGCGGCCTGGTGGGTGCTGGTCCTGGTCGCCCGCCCGTACGTCTGGTGGCGGGTGGTGCTCGTGGCCTCCATGGCCGGACTGTTCGCGCTGGCCCTCGCCGTCCCGTTCGCCCGCGAGTTCTTCGCGCTCACCCTCGGCGGCCCCGCCGCCGGTCTCACCGCGACCGGGCTCGGCGTCGCCGCCGGGGTCGTGCTGACGGGCGTCTTCATGATCGTGCGATCCCGCCGTACGGAGCCGATCCCGGGCGATATCCAATCGGTTCAGGACCGGCCAGCCGATACCCTTGGAGCATGACCGACCCGCAGCTCGCACTGACCGAGCGCGTCCAGCAGGCGCTGGCCGCCGCCTTCGGTGCGGAGTACTCCGACGCAGACCCGCTGATCCGCCCCTCGCAGTTCGCCGACTACCAGGCGAACGTCGCGATGAGCCTGAGCAAGCGACTGCCGGGAACCCCGCGGGAGGTCGCCCAGGAGATCGCCGAGCACCTCACCGGGCGGGCCGGAGACGCCCAGGACGACCCGTTCCCCGGCACCGTCGAGGTCAGCGGCCCCGGCTTCCTCAACCTGACCCTCTCCGACGAGTGGATCGCGGCCGGCGCCTCCGAGATCCTGGCCGACCCGCGCACCGGCGTGAGCCTGTCCACCTCGCCGCAGACCGTCGTGATCGACTACTCCGCGCCCAACGCGGCCAAGGAGATGCACGTCGGCCACCTGCGCACGACGATCGTGGGTGACGCGCTCGCCAGGGTCCACGAGCACCTGGGCCACAAGGTCATCCGGCAGAACCACCTCGGCGACTGGGGCACGCCGTTCGGCATGCTCATCGAGCACCTGCTCGACATCGGCGAGGAGGCCGCCGTCGCCCAGCTGGAGGCCGGCGAGGGCAACGCCTACTACCAGGCCGCCCGCCTGAAGTTCGACACCGACCCCGAGTTCAACAAGCGCGCCCGCAGCCGGGTCGTCACCCTGCAGGCCGAAGAGCCCGAGACGATGCGCCTGTGGCACATCTTCATGGACGCCACGGTCCGTTACTTCAACAAGGTCTACGTCCAGCTCGGTGTGACGCTGACCAACGACGACATCGCCGGCGAGAGCATGTACAACCACGTGCTCGCCCAGGTCTGCGACGAGCTGCAGGAGCGCGGCATCGCCGTCCTCAGCGACGGCGCGCTCTGCGTCTTCCCGCCCGGCTACACCGGCCGCGAGGGCCAGCCGCTGCCCCTGATGATCCGCAAGAGTGACGGCGGCTACGGCTACGGCACCACCGACATGGCCACGATCCGCTACCGGGTCCAGGATCTCAAGGCCGACCGCATCCTCTACGTGATCGGCGCGACCCAGTCGCTGCACATGTCGATGGTGTTCGACTCGGCCAGGCTGGCGGGCTGGCTGCCCGACCACGTCAGGGCCGAGCACATCCAGATCGGCAGCGTGCTGGGCTCCGACGGCAAGATGTTCAAGACCAGGAGCGGGAAGTCCATCAAGCTCGTCGAGCTGCTCGACGAGGCCGAGACCCGGGCCGCCGAGGTGCTCAGGACCAGCGACTACACCGACGCCGAGCGCACGGAGATCGCGCACGCCGTCGGCATGGGCGCGGTCAAGTACGCCGACCTGTCGGTCAGCCACGACAGCGAGTACGTCTTCGACTTCGACCGCATGCTCGCCCTCACCGGCAACACCGGCCCCTACCTGCAGTACGCCCAGGCCCGCATCCGTTCCATCTTCCGCAAGGGCGGGGTGACCCCGGCCGAGACGACCGGCCCGATCGTGCTGGGACACCCGGCCGAGCGCGCCCTGGCGCTGCAACTCCTCGGGTTCGGCTCGGTCGTCGAGGAGATGGCGGAGAACTCGGCGCCGCACAAGATGGCCTCCTACCTCTTCGACACCGCGAGCGCCTTCACCACGTTCTTCGAGAACTGCCCGGTGCTGAAGGACGACGTCGACGCGGCCACTCGCGCCTCGCGGCTCGCCCTGTGCGCGCTGACCCTGAAGGTTCTGGAGACCGGCCTGAGCCTTCTCGGCGTCCCGGCACCCGAGCGCATGTAACCTGTCCACCAGATGATCGTCTTTATTGCGAAAATGAAGGCGATCGTCTGGCAAAGTCATGTTCGGCGCGCCTCCCTGCGGGGATGTCCGAAGCGCAATACGCTGGCGCGGTCATCGGTCACAACTTCGGGGAGCTCTCTGCCTTGAGCACGGACCTGACCGCGAACGTGAGCACGGACACCGCGAACCTGAGCACCGGCTTGACCGCGGACCTGGGCACGAGCGTGAGCACCGACCTGGCCGCGGCGTTGGAGGCGGATCTGGCCGCAGTGGACGCGGATCCGGCCGCGGACGTGGACACCGCCCCGACCACGGGCACCAACACCGCAGGCACCAACACCGCGGGCACGGACACCGCGATCTCGAACACTTCGGTCTCGCGCATCGACGCCCCACACGCCGATGCCTCATCTGCCGAGACAGAACTGCGCCGCTGTGCCGACGCGTTCCTCACCGACCTGGCCACCGGCATCGTCCCCACCGGCATACCGGCGGGCTTCGAAGACACGTCCGGCCACTGGCTGGCTCCGGCCGTCGAGGCGCTCGTGCTGCTCATGCGCGGCGAGGAGTCGCTCGAACCCCTCGCCCGCGCCGCGCAGCGTGACGAGCAGCGGACCGCGCTCTTCCTCTGCCTCGCCCTCGCCGTGGCCGGCCAGGGCGACCGCATCCACGCCTCATGGCTCGGCACCGCCTTCGGGGAGCTGTCCCTGGACCGCCCGGTGACCCACGGCCAGCGGGCGCTCTGGCTCGCCGCCGCCCGCGGGGCGTACGGCCCGGCTGGCAAGATCTTCGTTCTCCGCAAGCTCGACGCGGTGGCCGCCTCTCCAGCGTCCGAGCCCGACCGGTGGCTGCGCGCGCTGATCCCCGACGAACCCTCCGCCGCCGTGTCACCGGCCCTGGCCGGGTTCGCGGAGCTCGCCGAACTCCCCGAGCTGGCCGCCCCCGTACACGCCGCCGCCCGTCTGGCCCACCTGCTCGACCGCTGCGCCGAGATCACCTCGGCCCGCGAGAGCAGGGGAGGCGATGGCGCCACCGCAGGAAAGACCGATTCCGTGAGCGGTTCCACGGTCCGGGCGGCCGATGGCGCGGCCGATGAGGCGCGCGACCGTACGGAGGGAACGGCCGGTGACCTGAACGGCCTCGCGCTCGTCACCGCCGCGCAGGCGGGCCGTTCCGGCGAGGCGGCCGTCGTGTGGAGCGAGGACGAACCGCTGACCGTTCTCCGCCAGCTGACGGGTTCCGGCATCCACGAGCGGCCGATGAGGCCGCTCACCGGCCACCTGCTCGGCGACCTGCGCCCCGGCTCCCACCCCTACCTGGCCGCGATCGCGTTGCACGTGGCCGCGCCCATCGTACGGGCCGCGGCCGAGACCCTCGCCGAGGCCACCCGGGCCGAGGCCCCCGAGTCGGTCACCATGCCGATCCTCGGCCACCAGGTGACGCTCAGACCCGAGGGCCCGGATCCCGAGTCGATGGGTGCCGCCGAGGAGCGGATCGCCACCGAAGGAGCTCCGGCTCGTGGCCGTCCCTGGGCGGCCTACGTACTGCTCGCCCTGGCCCCGGTGATCCTGGTGGTCGCGCTCGTCCTTCCCGTCCTTCCTCTCGCGCCGCTCGCACTCCTGCCCGTCACGGGAGGCGCCTACAGGCTGTGGCGCAGGCGTCAGCGTGAGCGAGCGGACGCCGAGTACGTCATCACCCAGCTCGCCGAGCTCAGGGAGCTCGCCCAGGGCGCGGTGTGGGCACTGCACGAGTACGCCCACGAGTCGGAGGGCCGGATCAAGACGGCGACCTCCGACCTGGCCGAGCTCACCCGCCTGCTCCGCCGGGGCCCCCGAGCGGGCTGACCGGTCACCACAGGCGCACCACCCGCCTCACGCCGTCCACGGGTCCGTGGTGTGCCCGCCGCGCGGCTCACAGTGCCGGCGCGTACCCCGGTACCCCGAGAGCGTTACGCGTATCAGTTACGCGTATCACCGGGAGCGTTATGGCATCCACGGGGCGAGAACGACGTACGGGATAACGACATACGGGGTCTCGCCCTCGGTACGCGCCACCGGGGCGTCACGAACCCGCGGCGCGAGGTCAACATGCTTCCCACCGCACGGCCTCGCCATCGGTACGCGGTCTTCCCATCGGACACGCCGCCTCGCCGGTGCACGGCCTCGCCATCGGTGCGCGGTCCTTCGCCGAGGCCGGCCTCGCACCCGTACGGATCCGATCGCTCAGGACCCGTACCGGCGAGGCCGCGCCAGGCGTCAACCGTTGGTGATCTCCACCTCTGCGGGGGCCAGCAGGAAGACCTTCTCCGCGATCCGCTCGATGCGCCCCTCGCAGCCGTACGCCAGCCCTGCGACGAAGTCGACCATGCGGGTGGCCTCGGCGGTGCTCATCCCGCTGACATCCATGATGACGGTCTGACCGTCGCGGAAGTGCTGCCCGATGACCGGTGCGTCGTTGTACTTCATCGGTGTCAGCATCACGATCCGCGAAGGCTCGTTCATCGCGCGCCAGCGCTTGGCCGCGCGCTCCGAGGCAGACTGCCAGTCTTCCTCTTCGCCCTCGACCTCGTCCTCGTAGTCGTAGGACTCGTCATAATGCTCGGCCCCGCCCAGGCCAAGGTAGCTCGCCACCTTGCGCACTGCCCCCATCGGCTCGTCCTTTCGCCAGGACCACGCCGTACCCGGCCTGTCCCTACATCTTGGACGGTAACCGACGACAAGAAGTTCGCCATGCGACACGCCCAGCGCTTATTTCCACTTTGTACGGCTACCGCACTGGTTTGCCTGATCCCCGACTTTGCCTGATCTCCTGACCCAACTTCAACCGATATCTCCGGCGCCGCTAGCATCGCGTCATGCTCGTCTACACGGTCGATTCGTTTACCGATGAATTTTTCAAGGGTAACCCCGCCGGGGTCTGCGTACTCGGCAATCCGGTCCCTGACACCTGGATGCAGTCCGTGGCGGCGGAGATGAGGCACTCCGAGACAGCCTTCCTGCTCGGAGCGGAGGACGGCGGACCGTACCCGCTCCGTTGGTTCACGCCGGTGACCGAGGTGGCCCTGTGCGGGCATGCGACCCTGGCCGCGGCGCATGTGCTGTATTCCACGGGAACGGTCCCAGAAACCCTCGAATTCTCAACGAAGAGCGGAATCCTGTCCGTGACCAGGGATAAATACGACTTAATCAGCATGGATTTCCCAGCAAAAGTACTCCAAGCGACGACCCCTCCAGAGGGACTGATCGGTGCGCTCGGAGTTAAACCTGTTTGGACAGGAAAAAATGTTTGGGATTACCTCGTGGAGGTCGAGTCCGAGGACGCCGTGCTCGCCACGGTTCCTGACTTCCGCGCCCTGGAGGCCGTCGACGCGCGAGGAGTCATCGTGACGGCCCGGGCCTCGCGCCCCGGCGCCGACTACGTGTCCCGCTTCTTCGCCCCCAGGGTCGGAGTCCCTGAGGATCCGGTCACGGGCTCCGCCCACTGCGCGCTCGCGCCGTACTGGTCGGCCAAACTCGGCTCCGACAGGCTGGTGGGCGCCCAGCTGTCACAGCGCGGGGGCGTGGTCCGCACGACTGTACGGGGCGACCGGGTCGAACTCGCGGGAAACGCGGTGACCGTTCTTTCCGGCGAGCTTCACGTCTAGGGTTTCGTGTCCTGGGTGTCGTGGCTCCGGTCGACCCGGTGACCGCCGTTCCCACACAACCCCCAACACCCTTTAACGCGAAAAGGGCCCCCACCTGTGGTGGAGGCCCTTCCCTCTTGAAATCGTGAAAGCCTGAGGGCCTCCACCGAACGGTGGAGGCCCTCAAAAGATTGTCCGGCGGTGACCTACTCTC
>NZ_JBEZZK010000032.1:0-41898 GCF_040639135.1 Streptosporangium sp. NPDC023963 | reverse complement strand
GTCAACAGCGGCGCCACCTGGACCAACGACATCAGCCACGGTGAGCTGCTGCGCACCAACGCCGACCAGACCATGACCGTCGACCCCTGCAACCTCCAGCTGCTCTACCAGGGCCGCGACCCCAGGTCCGACGGCGTCGACTACGGCCTCCTGCCCTACCGGCCCGGCCTGCTGACCCTGCAGCGCTGACACCGTGACAGCCGATCCGACTCCCCTGCTGACCATCCTTCCGTCCTGATGAGAGGGCCTCCGGTGCGGCGCGATCCGCCGCACCGGAGGCTTCGGCGTAGGCCTTGGCAGGGCAAGCCGTCGGCGGAGTGGCTGGAGGCGTCCCGGCAATCGAAAGGCATGACGTGAAACGAAGGCTCAGGGCCGTACTGGCGGCCGCCATCTTGCCCTTGTTGATCGCGGTCTCGCTCCTGGCGGTACGGCCCGCCGCGGCAGCGTCGCTGACCCAGGTGACCAACTTCGGCACCAACCCCACGAACCTGAACATGTACATCTATGTTCCGGACAGGGTCGCGGCACGGCCGGCGATGCTGGTCATGGTCCACTACTGCACCGGCACGGCCGCCGGGGTCTTCAACAGCGTCGGGCGCGACTACGTGACCGCGGCGGACCGGTACGGGTACATCATCGTGGTCCCCGAGGCCACCCGGGAGGGACGCTGCTTCGACGTCTCCACCCCTGCCGCGCTCAGGCGCGACGGCGGCGGCGACTCCACCGGCATCATGTCCATGGCCGCGTGGGCCCGGCAGCGCCACAACGTCGATCCCGCCCGCATCGTGGTCAGCGGCTTCTCCTCCGGCGCGATGATGACCAACGTGCTCGCCGCCCAGTACCCGGACGTGTTCACGGCCGCCGCGGCGTTCTCCGGCGTCCCCGCCGGGTGCTTCGCCACCACCAACGGCTCGCTGTGGAACAGCCAGTGCTCCGGCGGGAACCTCATCAAGACCGCGCGGCAGTGGGGCGACCAGGCGCGGGCGATGTATCCCGGGTACACCGGCCGCTATCCCCGGATGCAACTGTGGCACGGCAGCACCGACACCACGCTGGCCTACCCGAACTTCGGCGAAGAGATCAAGCAGTGGACCGACCTGCACGGGTCGAGCCAGACACCGGCGTTCACCGACAACCCCCGGTCGGGCGTGACCCGGACCCGGTACGGCGCCACCACGACCCAGGCTCCCGTCGAGGCGTTCAGCTTCGCGGGCCACGGCCACTCCCTGCCGCTGGACGGCATGTTCCCTCACGCCATCACGTTCCTCGGCCTCGACGGCGGCGCGAACCCGTCTCCGTCGCCCACTCCGACTCCGACGGTGACTCCGACGCCGGGAACGGCCGGGGGAATCCGGGGTGTGGGCTCGGGCAGGTGCCTCGACGTGAGCGGCGTCTCGCAGGCCAACGGCGCCGCGGTGCAGCTGTGGGACTGCAACGGCCAGAGCAACCAGCAGTGGACCTCGACCGCCGCGAACGAGCTGCGGGTCTACGGCAACAAGTGCCTGGACGTGGCCGGCCAGAGCACCGCCAACGGCGCCCTGGTCCAGATCTGGGACTGCAACGGCCAGAACAACCAGAAGTGGCGCCTCAACACCGACGGCACCATCACCGCCATCGGCGCGAACAAGTGCCTGGACGTGCCCAACAGCGCCACCGCCAACGGCACCAGACTCGCCCTGTGGACCTGCAACGGCGGAGGCAACCAGCGCTGGACCCGAACCTGATCCCACCGGGCGAACCCGCCCCGGCCGGGTTCCTCACCCGGTCGATCCGAAGCCGGTCCGCGGCAGGCTCACGCGGACCGGCGCGACCGCGTCGGGCGCGCCCCGGCTGTGTCCTGCCCGCCCTGCCCGCCCTGCCCGTGCGGTCCGCTCGCGGGGAGTCGATCGGTCGGCGAGAAGGGGGGTCAATCGGTCGGCGAGAAGATGCGCTGCTGGATCTCCCTGCGGTAGTCGTCCAGCGTGTTGTCGATGTGCGTCGCCGCGGCCTGGGCCGCCGCTTCCGGGTCGCCTGCGCGGATGGCCTGGTAGATGGCGTCGTGTTCCTCGACGGCCTTGGCCGCGTGCCCGCCTATCGAGCCGCGCAGTCCGATGAGGTTGGACTGGGCCTGCAGCCGGCGGACCTCTCGCACCGCTATCTGGAGGAACATGTTGTGCGAGGCCGTCGCGATGGCGGCGTGGAAGGCGTCGTCGCCCTCGATGAAGAGATCCTCGCGCCCGTTGTCGAATCCGTAGCGGCACACCCCGGCCGACTTCTCGATGTCTCCCAGCTCCGCCGGGGTCGCGCGGCGGGCGGCCAGCCGGCTGGTCTCCATCTCCTGGGCCCGGCGGAACTCGAAGAGCATGTAGACGTGGTCCAGGTCGGTGGGCAGGAAGAAGGACGCCCAGCGGCCGGTGCCGAGCATCCCCTCGTCGTCGGCCACGTAGAGGCCGCGCCCCTTCTGGGCGCGTACCCGGCCGAGCGCCGAGAGTATCTTCACCGCCTCGCGCACGACGGTCCGGCTCGTGCCCAGTTGCCGGGCCAGCTCGTTCTCGGTGGGCATGCGGTCGCCGGGCCGCAGGCGCAACCGGCTGATCAACTCCAGCACCTGCTCCGCGGCCACCTCGTAGCCCGGCCGGTACGCGCCTTCCGCGCGCGGAGTATCGATCACGCTGCCGCTCCCCTCCCTGCCACCACCTCCCCAAGAGTACGGCCAACTGACGGCCGGACCAGCACCAATCCTTACCGATTGTCCGGCATTGAATGCTACACATCTGACGTGCTTCCGAGTCCGCCCATCGATGGGGAGGAAAGGGAAAGCCGTCTAGCTGCACTTATATGCGGAAGGGTTCCCACTCCGGCAAAGGCCCTCTTGTGATGAGTCGGAAATAAGTGGGCTTAAGGTCTTGACGCGCCTCAGCGCGAGGAACGTAATTAGTAGCTAAGTCTCCGGGATGCCTCCTGTCGGGGGTCTCCTCCTCGGCTGGACCGCATCTGGAGCGGGGCACTCCGCGGCTGTCGTGGCCTGACCGCCTCGGGCTCACGCAGTCCCTCCGGGATACGGCCGTTCGGCGACACCGGCAAGAACCGGCCGGGTGCGGTGTTCGGCGCGGGAACCAACGAAACGGCGTCGAGCCACCATGCCTGCCGGCTGAGGCTCTCACCCCCCAACGAAGGAGAACCAAGTGGCGTCCCCATCCAAACGTGTCGATGTCCGAACCGCAGGAGGAGTGACGTGATGTTGAAGCACAGATCCCTCTTCGGGGCGATCGCGGCCGCGGCGCTTCTCGTCCTGTCCACGGGTCACGCGGCGCTGAGCAACAGCGCCGGCGCGACCACGTCGTCGACGGGCACCGCCGCCCTCGCGCCGACCGCCGGGTGCGGCAAGGCCCCGGCGCTGACGAGCGGCACGCGCACGATCCAGAGCGGCGGCAAGACGCGCTCCTACATCCTGAGGCTCCCCGACAACTACAACAACAACACGCCCTACCGCGTGTTCTTCGGGTTCCACTGGCGTGGCGGCACGATGAACGAGATCGACTCGGGCGGCACCAGCGGGTACCCCTGGTCCTTCTACGGCATGCGGCAGATGTCGAACAACAACGGGATCTTCGTCGCGCCCCAGGGCATCGGCAACGGCTGGGCCAACTCCAACAACGAGGACGTCGTCCTCGTCGACGACCTGAACAGGCTGCTCGACGCCTCCCTGTGCGTCGACACCACGCAGCGCTTCGCCATGGGCTTCAGCTACGGCGGCGGGATGAGCTACTCGCTCGCGTGCAGCAGGGCGACGGTCTTCCGCGCGGTCGCGGTCTACGCCGGCGCGCAGCTCAGCGGGTGCAGCGGCGGCAACGAGCCCATCGCGTACATGGGACTGCACGGCATCGGTGACAACGTCCTCAACATCTCCCAGGGACGGTCGCTGCGCGACAGGTTCGTCCGTAACAACGGCTGCACCCCCCAGAACCCGCCGGAGCCGGGTTCGGGCAGCAGGACGCACATCACCACCACCTACTCGGGGTGCCGTGCCGGGTACCCGGTCGTGTGGGCCGCCTTCGACAACGGTCACATGCCCGGCCCCGTGGACGGGACCTACGCCGAGAGCGGCATCACCACCTGGACCAAGGGGGAGGTGTGGAGGTTCTTCTCGCAGTTCGGGAGCGACCCCGACCCCACTCCGTCTCCGACTCCGACGGTGACTCCGACGCCGGGAACGGCCGGGGGAATCCGGGGTGTGGGCTCGGGCAGGTGCCTCGACGTGAGCGGCGTCTCGCAGGCCAACGGCGCCGCGGTCAACCTCTGGGACTGCAACGGCCAGAGCAACCAGCAGTGGACCTCGACCGGCGCGAGCGAGCTGCGGGTCTACGGCAACAAGTGCCTGGACGTGGCCGGCCAGAGCACCGCCAACGGCGCCCTGGTCCAGATCTGGGACTGCAACGGCCAGAACAACCAGAAGTGGCGCCTCAACACCGACGGCACCATCACCGCCATCGGCGCGAACAAGTGCCTGGACGTGCCCAACAGCGCCACCGCCAACGGCACCAGGCTCGCCATCTGGGACTGCAACGGCGGAAGCAACCAGCGCTGGACCCGAACCTGATCCCTTTTCCGGACCTCTGAGACACCTTCAGGATCCCTCGCCGGGGAAGGCACCGCCCCGGCGAGGGATCCCCTTCCACTGCAGGGGTACTTTCACCGCCTGCCCGCCCCCCGGGGGGCAACGCGTCGTCCGCACCCGGACGACCGCGCCCCGGACGGCGCGAGGACCGGAGCCGTACCCGCCGGGCCGGCTCCGATGGGATGTTCCGTCGGCCGCTCCCCCACCCCCCACATAAGGAAATCCTGTGTTCGAATTCTCGTACTCCGCGATGCGGAGACTGGCGTTGGCCGGAGCCACCGCGCTCGGGCTGACCGCCGCGGCCGCCCTGGTGGCGCCGGTCTCCCCCGCCTCGGCGGCCACCACGACCCTCTACGCCTCCCCCTCCGGTACCGGCACCAGCTGCTCCACGGCCCAGCCGTGCTCGTTGCCCGCCGCGCAGACCGCGGTGCGGGCGCTCACCGGCGCGATGTCCGGTGACATCGTCGTGGAGCTGGCCGCCGGGACGTACCGGCTCTCCGCGCCGCTCCGGCTGACCGCCGCCGACTCCGGCAACAACGGCTACACCGTCAAGTGGCAGGCCGCCGCGGGCGCCCGTCCCGTCGTCAGCGGCGCCAGGGCGGTCACCGGGTGGTCGCTCGCCGACTCCGGGAAGAACATCTGGCGGGCCAACGTCGGCACCGGGGTCGACACCCGGCAGCTCTACGTCAACGGCGCCATCGCCACCCGCGCCCGCACCCAGGTGAACCGGGCGGACTTCACCGCGAACAGCAACGGCCTCTCTTTCAGCAACGGCGCCCTGGGCTATCTGAACAACCTGGCCAACAAGAGCCGGGTGCAGATGGAGGCCGTCAACTCGTTCACCGACCGGTACGTGTCGGTGCAGAACATCACCGGCAACTTCATCTCGATGCAGCAGCCCGGCTGGAGCAACAACAACTTCGGGTACGACACCTTCACCAGCCCGCACCGGGCGGGACCGCTCTACCTGTCCAACGCCTACGAGTTCCTCGACGCGCCGGGCGAGTGGTACCTCGACCCCTGGACCGGGGCGCTGTTCTACATCCCGCTGTCCGGGCAGAACATGAGCACCGTCAGCGTCGAGCTGCCGCAGCTGCAGTCGCTGGTCAACGTCGGCGGCACCTACGACGCGCCCGCGCACCACATCGCCTTCACCGGCATCACGTTCACCGGCACGACCTGGATGGCGCCGAGCGGCAACCAGGGCTACGTCGACCAGCAGACCGGCGTCTACATGGCCGGCAACTGGAGCTGGCCCGCCTTCACCTCCTGTCACAACGGCTGCCCGCAGTTCGAGGCCACCCGGCCGAACTGGTACCAGATGCCCGCCGCCGTGCAGGTGTCGGCCGCCAACAACATCACCTTCAGCGACTCGCAGTTCTTCAACCTGGGCCAGACGGCCATCGGCATCGGAAACGACGCCAACGCCCACGCCAGCGGGGTCGGCCTGGGCGCGAGCAACATCACCGTCACCCGCTCCGAGATCGCCCGCAGCTCGGCCGGCGGCATCGTGGTCGGCGGCGTGCGCGCCGACGCCCACCACCCCGGTGACCAGCGGATGGTCAACCGGAACGTCACCGTCAGCAACAACCGCATCCACGACCTCGGCGTGGAGTACCGGGGCATCGTCTCGGTCCTGACCACCTACGTCAGCACCTCCGCCGTCACCAACAACGAGGTCTACAACATGCCCTACACCGGCATGTCGATCGGGTACGGCTGGGGCGCCAACGACGCCGGCGGCAGCGAGCACTACGCCGGCCGCGGCCTGTACAACTACCAGCCGCGCTACAGCACGCCCACCACCGCGTCCAACAACCGGCTCTCCGGCAACTACGTGCACGACGTCATGCAGCAGATGAACGACGGCGGATGCATCTACACGTTGTCGGCGAACACGGGCGGGCTGATCAGCGACAACTACTGCCTGCGGACCAACGGCTACTTCGGCGTCTACTTCGACGAGGGATCGCGGTACTACACCGCCCGCAACAACGTCTTCTCCTCCACCGGCACCTGGGCCACCGCCAACTACTGGTACGCCGAGAACATGGGCAACTTCACCGTCACCGGCAACTGGTCGACCAACGGCAGCACCAACGTGACCAACGGCGACCGCGGCAACGTCGTCAACAACAACGTCACGGTCACCAACGGCAACTGGCCCTCGGGCGCCCAGGCCGTGATGGCGGCCGCCGGACCCCAGGGAACCACCCCCCAGCCCCAGGGGGTGCAGCTCGTCGGCGTCCAGTCGAACCGCTGCCTCGACATCCCCAACTCCACCACCACCAACGGCACCCAGGCCCAGCTGTGGGACTGCGGCACCGGCACCAACCAGCGCTTCACCCACACCCCCTCCAAGCAACTGCAGGTGTACGGCAACAAGTGCCTGGACGCCAACGGGCAGGGCACCGCGAACGGCACCCAGGTGATCATCTGGGACTGCAACGGCGGGACCAACCAGCAGTGGAACGTCAACGCCGACGGCAGCATCACCGGCGTGCAGTCCGGCAAGTGCATGGAGGCGACCAACTTCGGGACCGCCAACGGGACCAAGGTCCAGCTGTGGTCCTGCACCGGCACGACCAGCCAGAAATGGACCCTGCGCAACTGATCCAGCCGGTCTCACACCTTCGCCGGGACGGTCCACCGTCCCGGCGAAGGCCATCGCCCGGACACCCCGGCCGCGCAAGGCCGGGACGGGGAGACCGCCCCGGACGGACCCACCTGTCCGGAGCGGCCCGGGGGACGTCGTCACCGGAACGCGGTGCCGGGCGTCCCCCACCCCGACGACACCACCGATACGAGGGAAAGCGCCGAATGAGCACGCCAGGCGACATCGACGACCTCCTGCTCCACCTGGAGCGTGAAGGCCTCGTCCTCCATCTCGGCATCGGAGACGCCACCGTGTGGTTCGCCGCCGAGTTCCGCGAGCGCATAATCGCCGAACGGCTGGCGATGCTGCCCGACGAGCCCCTGGTGAGCGTCGCCACGGCCGCCGCGGTGCTCAACGTCCCGCACTCCCACGTCATCGCCGAGGTTCACGCCGCCACCCTGGCCGGTTACGACGGCGGCCGGCAGGTCCAGGTGCGGCGCGACGCCCTGGTGCGGCGCATCACCACCCTGGGCCTGCCCTGCCCGGCTCCCTCCGCCGATCCCTCGGACCTCCCCGACAGCCCTACGCGGGAAAACACGCGTCCGTAACCGCCGACCTCACCGGGAGCACTTCCGTGCCGGCCCCCTCCCACGCGCCTCCGCGCGCTCGGGGAGCGTTTCCTCCGCTCTCACGCCTGCCCCATCCGCTGACACTGGCGGCCGAGGCCGTCGATCTCGAGCTCGACCACGTCGTCCGCCCGCAGGTACGCCTCCGGGCCGATGCCGAGGGCGACCCCGGCGGGGGTGCCGGTGTTCACCACGTCGCCCGGCTCCAGGACCATGAACTGGCTGAGGTACCAGATCACGTGATGGACGCCGAAGATCTGGTTCTTGGTGCTGCCGTTCTGGCGGAGTCGCCCGTTGACCCACAGGCGCAGGCCGAGCGCCTGCGGATCACCCACCTCGTCCGGGGTGACCAGCCACGGGCCCAGCGGGTTGAACGTCTCGCACGACTTGCCCTTGTCCCACTGGCCACCGCGTTCGTTCTGGAACTCCCGCTCGGAGACGTCGTTGGCGATCGCGTATCCGGCGATCACGCCCGCCGCCTCCCGCGGAGAGGACAGATAGCGGGCCGTGCCACCGAGGACCACCGCCAGCTCCACCTCGTAGTCGGTCTTCACGCTGCCGCGCGGCACCAGGACCTCGTCCTCGGGGCCGACGACCGTGTTGGGCGCCTTCATGAAGACCACCGGCTCGGCGGGGATGGCGGCACCGGTCTCCTCCGCGTGGTCGGAGTAGTTCAGCCCGATACAGATGATCTTCCCCGGCCTGGCCACCGGAGCGCCGATCCGCTCGTACGGCCCGGCCTCGGGCAGGCCGCCCTCGGCGAGGGCGGCACGCACCCGCTCGACGCCTCCCCCTGCGAGGAACGCGCCGTCGATGTCGGCCGTCAGTCCCGACAGGTCCAGCACCCTGCCGTCGGGCCCCATGACGCAGGGCCGCTCCTGACCCGGCGGCCCCACCCGAAACAGTTTCATGAAAAGCCTTCTTCCACTTGGTTCGCAGGCATGCCCATCGGGCCGAGCCTGGCGGATTCATCGGATCGGAGTAAAGTCGACGGACCCCGCACGCCGATCGAGCGGGGTTCGCGCTCAGCGCTCCAGGCGCACGGGCTCGTCCGGCCCGCCGCGACGGACGAGCCAGGCGTCGGTGATGTGCTTGAACATCGCCTCGGCGGCGCCGCCGGGGTCGTGGGCGGCGATGCGCTCGTAGATGCGGCGATGGCCGAGGTTGGACGCCACGCACAGGGCCCGCTGAGGCTGGCCCATGTAGCGGGCGGTGTTGATGACCTGGCTCTCCAGGGCCCGCACCACGCCACGGGCGATACGGTTCCCGGACGCCTGCATGATCACGTCATGGAAGGCGCGGTCGTGGTCGGCGTACGTGACATGATCGTCCACGAGCTCGTCCATCCGGTCCACCAGCGCGCACAACCGGTCGACGGTGTCCTGGTCCGCGAGGCGGGCGGCGAAGTTCGCCATGTCGGACTCCAGCACGCGCCGGGTGACGACGAGGTCGTCGAGGATCGCCAGGCTCTCGTCCTCGGCGATGGTCGCCGCGAGGACGAGCTCGTCGAGCATGTCCCACATCGTCGGCGGGGTGACGATGGTGCCGCTGCCCTGGCGGACCTGCACCAGCCCCTTCTCCTGAAGGATCTTCACCGCCTCGCGGACGACGGTCCTGCTCACCGAGAAGGCGTCGCAGAGCGCGGGCTCGGCGGGCAGCGGCGTACCCGGGGGGTGCACTCCCCGGACGATGCGCTCCACCAGCTCCGCCGTCACCGCCCTGGCGAGGTTCGCCGGCCGTCGTACCCATGCCGGCGGGGACGCGACGCTCGGCGGCGACTCCTGCGATGTCGTCATATCTCCTCCGGTGCCCCGGGCGGCGCCACATTTCGACATCAGTATATGTCACACATATTGACGTCAGACGTCATACGAATTACGTTTCGCCTCAAACCGCGGCCGGGCGAGCCGGCCGTCCTCTGGAAAGTGAACATCAATGAAGCAGCGAACATTGTGGTCGGTCGCCCTGGTCGCCGGCCTGGCCTTAGCAGGCTGCGGGAGCGCCACCCCGCCCGCGGCGGCGCCGAGCGATTCCGCCAAGGCCACGAAGCTCGTGGTCTGGGACTGGAAATCCGGTGACGCGGCCGCGGCTTCCTACATCAAGAAGGCGAAGGACGACTTCGCCAAGAAGCATCCCGGCGTCACGGTCGAATTCGTGGCCCAGCCGTTCGACCAGTACTACACCCTGCTGGGCGCGGCCATCCAGGCCGGCACGGGACCGGACGTCATGCTCTTCAACGGAGGCGGCCAGATCCGCGACCGCGTGGACTCGCTCCTCCCCCTCGACCAGTACGTCGCCGAGGACAAGGAGCGCCTGGCGGGCTGGGACGCGTTCAGCAAGGACGGCAAGATCTACGGCGCCCCGGTGACGTTGCAGGGCCATCCGATCTACTACAACAAGACGCTTTACGAGAAGGCCGGACTCGACCCGGCGAGCCCCGCCACGACGTGGAAGGAGTTCGTCGACGACTGCGCCACGATCAAGCAGAAGGCCGGGGCCGACTGCTTCGCGCTCGGCAACAAGGAGGGCGCCGGCATCCAGTTCTTCATGTCGGGTCTCGGCTCGGGCATCCTGACGGCGCAGGAGTACGACGACTGGATCGCCGGGAAGCGCGCCTGGGACTCTCCCCACGTGAAGCAGATCTTCCAGCTGTGGAAGGACGCCGGCGACTCGGGGCTGAACAACAAGGGCGGCAACTCGACCGCGATGTTCAACGACGCCTTCACGATCTTCAACTCCGGCAAGGCCGCCCACATCATCGGGCTGATGTCGGACATCGGGCACTGGAAGGACTTCAGCGAGTTCCTGGGCGACGACAAGGTCGGCGTCATGTCGTCCCCGGTCGTCACCGACGGGACCACCCCGAGCCTCGCGTACGACGGCGGCATCGGCTACGCGGTCGCGAAGGGGGCGAAGGACCCGAAGGTGGCCGCCGACATGGTGCGGTCGCTGACCACGACCGACGCCCTGACCTCCTTCTACGCCGACGCCGGCGCGATCGCCTCCGACACCACGATCGACGTGTCGCAGGGCCCCGTGGCCGTCGGCACGATCGTGTCGCAGCTCAAGGAGGGTAAGCCGGCCCTGCACGTCGCGTTGTCCTCGAAGACCCTGGACCTGATGGGAAGGCTTTCCCAGCAGCTCCTGAGCGGATCGGCGACCGTCGACGAGGTGGTGGAGCAGCTGGCTGCCTCGGATCGGGCGAGCTGATCTCGTGCCGATCCGAGATTCGTCACCGTTGGTCCGCCCGGTCGACTCCGGGCGGGCCGGCGGGGAGGGGGCGAGGCGACGGGCACGTCCCGATGGGACCGGGCCCGTTTCCCGCCGCCCGACCTCGCGCACGTGGCGTTCCGAACGCCTCGCGCCCTACGTACTGGTGGCTCCGGCCCTGCTGATCATCGTGGCGCTGCGGCTGTGGCCGCTGCTGCTGGGCGTCAACTTCTCCTTCACGGGCGACGGCGATCGCAACGGCATGATGGTCGGTTTCGACAACTACCTGGAGATGTTCCAGGACGCGACGTTCCAGAGCGCGCTGCGCAACGTCGGGTTGCTGGTGCTGCTGCTTCCCGTGGCGGTGGCCATCCCGGGCCTGCTCGCGACGTTCATCTACCTGCGCGTGCCCGGGCACCGGGTCTTCCGCAGCGTCTACTTCTTCCCGGCCGTGCTCTCACCGGTGATCGTCGGTGCGATCTTCAACCTCATGCTCGCCTTCGACGGCTCGTTGAACACCGTCCTCGCCGTGATCGGCGTCGGCCCGGTCGACTGGCTCGGCGACCCGGACGTCGCCATGTTCGCGGTGGTCGGCGTGCACATCTGGGCGACGTTCGGAATGGCACTGGTGGTGTTCCTCGCCGGATTCGCCACCCTGGACCCCGCGCTCCTGGACGCGGCCCGGATGGACGGCGCCTCGCTCCGTCAGACCATCTGGCACGTGATCATCCCGGGCCTGACCCGCACCATCCAGTTCGTCTTCGTGACCACGATGATCGGGATGCTGACGTCCATGTTCGGCCTGCTGTACATCATGACCAGCGGCGGCCCGGAGGGTTCCACCTACCTTCCGGAGTACTACGTCTGGATCCAGCAGGGACAGATGAACCGCCCCGCGCTCGCCTCGGCCGCCTCGACGGTTCTCTTCCTCATCATGCTCGTGGTGGGGCTTCTGCAGATCAGCGTGCTCCGCCGCGCCGGAAGGGAGGACTGATGCTCGGCAAACGTCTGGGCAAGTGGGTGCTCGCCGTTCCGATGGCGCTTCTCGCGCTGGCGACGATCTATCCCCTCGTGTTCACCGTCAACGTCGCGATGAAGACCCGGCGTGACTACGTCCTCGACCGGTTCTCCCCGGTGACCTCCCTGAACTGGGACAACATCGTCACCGCGTGGACCAGCGTCGGCATGGCACGATACTTCGCCAACTCGCTCATCGTGGTGACGATCTCGGTGGTCGTCCTGCTGCTCCTCGGGTCGATGGCGGGCTTCGCGCTGAGCCAGCTGCAGTTCCGCGGCTCCAAGGCGCTCTTCCTGGGCTGTCTCGCGGCGCTGTTCATCCCGTTCCAGGTGATCATGGTGCCGCTCACGCGGGTCATGGCCGACAGCGGCCTCATCGACACCTACCCGGGACTGATCCTGGCCTACGTCGCGCAGTTCCTCCCGTTCACGATCTTCCTGATGACGAGTTACTACAAGACCGTTCCGAGGGAGATCATCGACGCGGCGAGAATCGACGGGAACACGACGTACGGCGTCTACCGGCGGGTCATGCTGCCGATAGGCATTCCGGCGCTGCTGTCGGTCGGCATCCTCAACGCCCTGTTCTGCTGGAACGACGTGCTCATCTCCCTGCTGATGATGCCGTCGGCCGACCACCGCACCCTCATGGTCGGGGTCACGTCGCTGCGCGGGCAGTACTCCGACGACATTCCCACCTTCGCCTCCGGGGTCCTGATCGCCGCGGTGCCCGTGTTGATGGTCTATCTCTTTCTCCAACGTCAGATCGCCGACGGCGTCACCGCCGGTTCCACGAAGGGCTGACATGCGTATTTCGGGGTATCGCACTTTGAAGACGGTCCAGGAATGGGACCGTCCTGTCGGTGACGCCAACGGCGTCTACGCCGACGGGGTCGTCCCGGTGTCGATCATCATGGTGGACACCGACGAGGGGATCACCGGCGTCGGCGTCGGGCCGCACGTGGAGCTGGACAACGTCTTCGCCGCCATCGAGGGTGAGGACCCGCGCGGCGTCACGGCGCTGTACGACCGCATGCTGCGGCAGACCTTCAAGGCGGGCCACGCGGGCGCGGTGTTCGGGACCATCGGCGCGCTCGACACCGCCCTGTGGGACATCAAGGCGAAGGCGGCCGGTGAACCGCTCTGGCGCCTGCTGGGCGGGCGCGACAGGCGGGTTCCCGCCTACGCCTCGGGCCTGGACATCGGCCTGACCGACGACGAGCTCGTCTCGGTGTACGAGGTCTACGCCCAGCACGGCCTGCGGGCTGCCAAGATCAAGGGCGGCCTCGACATCGAGCGGGACCGGCACCGCCTGACGCTGGTCCGGGAGGTCCTGACCGAGGCGGGGCGCGGAAAGCGGCCGGGCCTGATGCTCGACGCGAACGAGGCCTGGTCGCGCAAGCAGGCGATCCGGCACGTCTACGAGCTCGAGCGCACCCTGGATCTCACCTGGATCGAGGAGCCCGTCCGGCGGTGGGACGCCGAGGGCCTGGCCACCGTCGGCCGCGGGATCCGCGCGTCGGTCGCCACCGGGGAGAACCTCACCGGGCTCGAGCAGTACCGTCCGCTGCTGGCCGCGGGTGCCGTCGACATCGTCCAGGCGGCCGTGGTCTGGGGGATCACCCACTTCCTGCGGGTGTCCGCCCTGGCGCACGCCCACGATCTGCCGGTCAGCCCGGTCGGCAACGTCCCGGTCGGGCTGCTGCACGCCGCGACGTCGGTGCCGAACCACATGGCCAGCGAGCTGCAGGACCTGCGTCCGCCGCTCGGGGTGTCCCTCGACCTTCACATCGAGGACGGCGCGTTCCACCTCGGGGACTCGCCCGGCCTGGGTCTCAGGGTCGACGAGGACGCCATCAGGGGGCTCACCCGCCGGCCGGGCACCCTGTCGGCCGACGGTCCCGGCGTCCGGCCGGAACAGGCCGGCCGGCGGCTGCTGGCGGTGTCCGACAACGGTCACGTCGCGCAGCAGCGCCTGCTCGCCCCCCTGGTCATGGACGGTCAGCACCGGACGCCGGGGTGAGTCCCGCCATTTGACGCCGACCGTCCACACCGCATCCCGGACCGGAAGAAGGGAAGGCACGTGCGTCCGTCACCCGTGCCGCACAGACGTACATCGGCCCCGGCCCGGGCGGACGCCGTCCGGGCGGGCCACCCGATCGTGGTCGCGCCCGCCGGGGCCGCGAACGCCGACGACGAGGGCCCGGGTGACGGCGACCGGCCGCTGGCGACCCTGGAGGAGGCGCAGCGACGGGCGCGTGACGCGGCGGCCGGGGGGAACCGCGACGTCACCGTCCTGCTGCTGGACGGGACCTACCGGCCGGCCTCGCCGCTGCGCTTCGGCGCCGCCGACTCCGGCCGGAACGGGCACACCGTGACCTGGAAGGCGGCACCCGGAGCCAGGCCCGTGCTGAGCGGTGCCCGGCCCGTCACCGGCTGGGAGCCCGACGACCCCGACGGCGCGGCCACGGGCGTCTACCGGGCCCACGTCGGCACCGGATTCGACAGCCGGCAGCTCTACGTCGACGGGATCCCGGCACAGCGCGCGCGGATCGAGCTGGCACCCGGTGACATCACGCTGACCCCGACCGGCTTCACCATCGGCAACCCGGACCTCGCCTACCTCGCCACCCTGCCCGACCAGGGGCGCATCGACTTCCAGGCGATGCTGACGTTCACCAACCGGTTCGCCCCCGTGCGGAGCATCTCCGGCTCGACGGTCGTCATGCGGCAACCGGCCTGGGACAACAACACCTACGGCTACGACACCGTCCAGGCTCCGTTCCGCACGCCGAGGTTCTTCCTGCTCAACTCCAGGAGCTTCCTGGACGAGCCCGGCGAGTGGTATCTGGACACCTCAGCGGGGACGCTCTACTACAAGCCGCTTCCGGGACAGGACGTCTCGCGCGCGCGGGTGGAGCTGCCGCGGCTGGAATCGCTGGTCCAGATCGGCGGTACCTACGACGCGCCCGCCCGCGACCTGCGGTTCGAGGGCCTGACCTTCACCGGCACCACGTGGCTGCGCCCCGGCTCGCCCGACGGGTACGCGAACCAGCAGACCGGCGTGTTCGTCAGCGGCGTCCAGCCCCACCGGCCGGCCGACGCGTTCACCTCGTGCTCCTCCGGCTGCACGGGATTCGAGGCCTCTCGTGACGGCTGGGAGCAGGCGGCCGCGGCGGTACAGGTGTCCGCGGCGGACGACATCGAGTTCGCCGGCTGCACCTTCGTCAACCTCGGTTCCGTCGGGCTCGGCATCGGCAACGACGCGGGCGCCCACGCCACCGGCGTGGGACTGGGCGCGCACCGGGTCTCGGTCGTGGGGAGCACGTTCACCGCGAGTTCCGGCGGCGGCATCGTGGTCGGCGGTGTGGGCCCCGACGCGCACCACCCGTCCGACCCTCGCATGGTCAACAGCGACATCGTGCTCAGGGACAACCGCGTCCACGCGACCGCGCTCGAGTACCTGGACCAGGCCGCGATCCTCGCCAGCTATGTCACGCGGCTGACCATCGCGCACAACTACGTCTCCGACATGCCCTACATAGGCATCGGGCTCGGTTACGGCTGGGGCGCCAACGACCCGGGGGGCAGTCCCGACTACCTCGCCCGGGGGCTCTACGACTTCCGGCCGGTCCACGACACGCCGACGACTCTGAGCGACGTCCGCGTCGTGGGCAACCACGTGCGCAACGTCGTGCAGGCCCTGTCCGAGGCGAGCTGCCTCTACACGCTCTCGGCGATACCCCGCGGCGTCATCGACGAGAACTACTGCGAGAACAGCGGGCAGTACGGCCTGTACTTCGACGAGGGTTCCCGATACCTGAGCGTGAGCCGCAACGTGTTCCTCGACACCGCGGGGCAGTGGGCGCACGCCAACACCCAGAACGGCAACCACACCGGCGACCTCGCGCTGATCGAGAACTACGTGACCGACCCCGCCGTCACCGGCGTCGCCGACGGCGACCGCGGCAACGTCGTCCGCGGCAACGTCACCGTCACCCGCGGCAACCTCCCGATCGAGGCCAGCCGGGTGATCTACAACGCGGGCCCCACCGGCCCGTACCGCGGCGCCCCCGACCCGGGGCGTCCCCCGGTCGGCGCCTTCCTCGCGGCCGGTCCGGCCCCCGCGACCGCCGGTGATCCGGCCACCGTCACCGCCACGGTGCGGAACCTGGGCGACCGTCCGGTCACCGGCCTGACCGTCTCGATCACCGTCCCCGGTGGCCGGCGGGCCGAACGCACCGGCAGGCCGGTGAGACGCGTGCTGCCGCCCGGCGCCTCGGACACCGAGACGTGGAGGATCACCGCACCCGAGTCCTCCACGACCCCGGCCGACCACGCGGCCGTCGAGGCGTCGGTGATCTTCCAGGTCGGTGAGGCCGGTCACGTCCTGGACAGGTCGCTGACGCTGACCGCGCCCGGCGCGCCACGGTGAGGCCGGTGACCGGGGGTTCGCCCCGGATGTACATATGGGGCCGCTGGAGATGTTAGCGCTCAGATAAAGTCCGCCGGTGGACCGCTTCATTTCTCTGGCCGAAATGGGTGCGTGTGCGGAGCCAATACGATGCGGCCGATCCGCGTCAAGGAAAGACCCTCAGCCCTTTTCCCCGCACTCCCACCCCGGCGGGTCTTCGGCTGCCCTTACGGGCACCCGATCGCATCGTGCGGGACCGGCTTCGGGGTGAAGCGTTCAGCGATGGCGGTGATCACCCGTCATACGCGGCAGGTTCGCCGCGAGTCCTCCCGGCCTGGATTCCGGCGCTGGTCCGCGTCTCCGGTGAGCCAGGCCGGCTCCGGGCGGCGCGCCCCCGCTCGCTCACGGATGCCGCAGCAGGCTTCCCAATTGTTTCGGGCATCTTTCGAAACAACTCTTGTCTGGAATGCCCCGTCATTTTACAGTCTCACACGAGGGTCATGAAAGTCTTGCGAAACTTGCCGTCATCCCGTTGACGGGTTCGACGGACGCCGCCCACCCCCTCGTTCTCCCGAAAGGGTCTCCTGTGTTGCGATTCGGATACCGGGTGTGCATCGCGCCCGTTTTTGTTAGCGCTAACACCTCTTATCACCGTACTCCGTCCTCATCGAGGACGAAGCCGACCTGAGAGCGGCGGGACTCCACCACCGTCTCCGCGTCCGGCGGATCGCCGTCGCTACTCGCGCGGCAGCACGCCCGATGAGCAGTCCGGCCGATGAAGTCAGCGCTGACACCACGCTTGTCTCCGATCTCCGGGGCGCGCCCCGGCAGGCACGTCAACGATCACTTCTGGGCGCTCGTGGCGCCTCCACCTCCGGAGTTCGCATGTCCGTGTCCCTCCGCTCCCGCACCGCTCGTCCACGACTCCCCTCCAGGCCGCCCTACGTCGCCTTCGGCACCGACAACCTCGCAGGCGCGTACCTCTACCGGACCGACGACATGGACGACGGCAAGGGGGAGCGCACGGCCCTCGGCCGGGACCTGTTCGGCGTCCGGGCGAGCCTCCCGGACGGCGACACCCGGGCGCCGTCCGGCTACCGGTGCACGAGCCCCCGGCTCCCGGCCACACCCGGGAACAGACGCCCCGGGCGCCATCGGGGACCAGCCCTCCTGAAAGGGTCCCCACCCCCCGCCTCGATTCCCCTGGAGGTCCAATGCACAACAAACGCACGGTCCATCCGATACTCCGCCGAACGGCCGTCCTGGTGGCCGCGACGCTCATGCTCGTGGTCAATCTGGTCGGCAGCGGTTCGGCGGAGCGGGCGCTGATGTGGGACAACGGCGTCGCCGACACCCCGCCGATGGGATGGAACAGCTACGACTCGTTCAACTGGAGGGTCACCGAGGCCGACGTCAGGGCCAATGCCGACTACATGGGCACGAACCTGCGGCAGCACGGCTGGCAGTACGTCGTCATCGACTGGGCCTGGTACTACCCCGGGCAACACAACGGCAGCCCCAACCAGGACGCGAACCTGCAACCCCGGCTCCGGATGGACGCCAACGGGCGGCTGCTGCCCGACACCACCCGGTTCCCCTCGGCGACCGGCGCCAACGGGTTCAAACCGCTGGCCGACCACGTGCACGCGCAGGGGCTGAAGTTCGGCGTACACCTGATGCGGGGCATTCCCCGGCAGGCGGTCGCGGACAACGTGCCGATCCTCGGCACCGACTGCCGCGCCGGTCAGATCGCCAACAACACCACCGCGGCCTGGCTCAACCTCATGTGGGGTCTGGACATGACCAACCCCTGCGCGCAGGCGTACCTCGACTCGGTCTTCCAGCTGCTGGCCTCGTGGGGTGTCGACTTCGTGAAGGTGGACGACATCGCCGCGCCGACGTACCGGCAGGCGGAGGTCGAGGGGTACCGGCTGGCGATCCAGCGCAGCGGTCGCCCGATGGTGCTGAGCCTGTCGCCCGGCGCGACGCCGCTGGCCAGCGGGTCGCACGTGCGGGCGAACGCGCACATGTGGCGGATCGTCAACGATCTCTGGGACAACTGGCCGGCTCTCGACGCGTTGTTCGACCAGCTGCACAACTGGACGCCGCACCGGGCGACGGGAGCCTGGCCCGACCCGGACATGATCCCGATCGGACGGCTGTCGAAGTACGGCCCGGTCGGCTCGCCGCGATACTCCAACCTCACCGCCGACGAGCAGCGCACGCTCATGACCCTGTGGGTGATCAACCGGGCTCCGCTGATGTGGGGCGGCAACCTCGTCGAGAACCGGGCGTCGGAGCTGGCGCTGATGACCAACTCCGCAGTGCTCGCGGTCGACCAGCACAGCACCAACAACCGCCGGCTCCAGGGAGGGACCCGGCAGGTGTGGACCGCCGACGTGCCGAACAGCGACCACCGGTACGTCGCCCTGTTCAACCGCGAGAGCGCGACGGCCAACGTGTCGGTGAACCTCGCCGACCTCGGCATCGGCTCGGCCGTCGTGACCGACCTGTGGTCCGGCGCGAACCTCGGCACCTCAGCCGGGACGTTCACCCGTTCGCTACCTCCTCACGGTTCCGGGATCTACCGGCTGGCTCCCCAGACCACCGTCCCGACACCGGCCACCTACACGCTGACCGCACGGCACAGCGCGAAGCTGCTGGACGTCAACAACGCCGCGACGACCGACGGCGCGGACATCGTGCAATGGACGGCGAACGGGCAGGCGAACCAGCGCTGGCGTTTCCAGGACGCCGGTGGCGGCCACTACACGGTGACGAGCGTCAGCAGCGGCAAGTGCCTCGACGTGTACGGCGGTGCCACCGCGACCGCCAACGGCGCCCGGGTGGTCCAGTGGACCTGCAACGGCGGCACCAACCAGCAGTGGCGGCTCCAGGACGCCGGCAACGGCTACGTGCGTCTCGTCGCCCGCCACAGCGACAAGTGCCTCGACGTGCTGAACGCCGGCACCGCCAACGGAACCCAGGCCGTGCAGTGGACCTGCGGCACCGGCACCAACCAGCAGTGGCTGCGCACCCAGGTGTGATCACGGGCGAAAGCGGGAAACCGCGAAACAAACAGCGGAGAGGTCCGCGGGAACCCGCACGTCGCCCGCCCGCCACACCGGAACCGCCGTGACGGGGGCGGTCCGCCGGAAGCGGATCCGCCCGGTCCCGCTCGTCGGGGCGTAGGCGATCGACCGGGATCTGAAACCGGTGAAGAAGCTCTGGTTCCGGATTCCGGTAGGTCTCTTTTCAAGGGCGGAGCGGCTCGATGTTCAGGGCTCCCGAGCGGAAGGCCGCCACCTCCACCTGGGCGCCGGGAAAGCCGGCCTCGCGTACGGCCGGCACCAGGCCCGGCAGGCCGGCGGCCCGGGGCGTCAGGCCGGCGTCCAGCTCCACCCGCACCCGGTCGCCGAGGTCGCGGACCCGCAGGTCGGTGACCGGCAGGCCGGCTCGGCCGAGCAGGCGGCGCACCGCCCGCTCGGCCGTCTCGATCCGGTGCAGCCGGGCCGGCGTCACCTCCACGCCGTAGGCCACCCGGCTGGCCAGGCAGGGCGCGGCCGGCTTGTCCCAGGTGACCAGGTCCCATGCCTTGGCGGCCCGCCGTACCTCGGCCTTGGTCAGGCCGGCGTCGCGCAGCGGGGCGAGCACCCCGCGCTCGTCGGCGGCCCTGATCCCCGGCCGGAACGGGTCCACGGCGTCGTCGGCGTTGGTGCCGGTGGCGACGTGCGCGAAGCCGTGCTCCGCCGCCACCCGGCCGATCACGTCGAGCACCTCCGACTTGCAGAAGTAGCAGCGGTCGCGGCCGTTGGCGCGGTAGGCGGGGTTGGCCATCTCGGCGGTGGCCGGCAGCAGGTGCCGCAGGCCGAGGGAGGCCGCGAACCGCCGGGCCATGTCGAGTTCCTCGGCCGCCAGGCTGTCGGAGACCGCCGTCACCGCCAGCACCCGCCCGGTGCCGAGTGCCCGGACCGCCGCCGCCAGCACCAGGGCGGAGTCCGCTCCGCCGGAGAAGGCGACGGCGAGCGAGGGCAGGGCCGCCAGCCGGTCGAGCAGTGTGGCGATCTTGGTGTCGGAGGTCATCCTGGTCTCTCCTGCGTCGGGAGCCGTTCGTGGGCCAGCCGCAGCGCCCGGGCGGCCGTCTCGCGCAGGGACAGGCCGAGGGCGGCCGCGGCGGCGGCCACGTCGTCGTGTTCGGGTTTGGCCGAGTGGGGCCCGTGCTTGACGCGCACGCGGTGGCCCGCCAGGTCCACCTCGGTGGTGTGCCGGGGCAGGGCCGTGCGCTCGACCGCGACCTCGCGCACGCCGAGCGCGCCGGTCTCGACGAAGAGCAGGTCGCGCAGGGCCGGTGCGGAGGGAGGGCGGCACAGCAGGTGCAGCACGTGCGCGGGGCGGCCCTTCTTCATGGTGGCCGGGGTGGCCCAGGCGTCCAGGGCGCCGGCGTCCAGGGCCCGGGCGATCGTGTGGCCGAGCACCTCGCCGGTGACGTCGTCCAGGTTGGTCTCCAGGACGACCAGGGGCTCGGTGCCGGCGTCGCGGGCGGGCTCGGCGACGGTGACGGCGACGATGTTCGGGCGGTCGGGAAGCTCCCTGGTGCCCGCGCCGTAGCCTGTCGCCGTCGGGGTCATCGCCGGCGGCGGGCTGTAGCGCGCTCCCATGGCGCGCAGCAGCGCCGCCCCCGTGGGGGTCACGGTCTCCCCCGGCAGGTCGCTACCGGTCACCAGGGCCCCCCGCAGCAGGGCTGCGGTCGCGGGGGCCGGTACGGGCAGCACGCCGTGGCGGGTGGTCACCGTTCCGGTGCCCAGGGGGATCGGGGCGCAGTGCACGGCCGTGACACCGAGCAGGTGCAGCGCGGCGGCCACGCCGACGATGTCCACGAGCGCGTCGTGGCCGCCCAGCTCGTGCAGGTGCACCTGGCCGGGGTCGGCGCCGTGGATCCGGCCCTCCGCCTCGGCGATCGCCCGCAGCGCGGCGGTGGCGAGGGCGGCGACCGGTTCCGGGCGGGCGGCCCCGGCCATGGAGATCAGCTCGGCCGCCCGCCGCTCGGTCGCCGTGTCGGTGACCGCGACTCGTACGCGGGTCACCGCCAGCCCGTGGCTGACCGACCGCCCGGCCGTCAGCTCCCAGCCGGTGAGACCGGTCGACCCCACCGCCGCGCGGATGCCGTCCAGCGGGGCCCCAGCGTCGATGAGCGCCGCCAGCAGCATGTCCCCGGCCAGCCCGGTGAACGGGTTGACCCAGCAGATCACGGCCCTTCTCCCGGGGACGCCTGGGGCGCGGGGACGGGAGGGGACGGCGGGCGGGTGCGACGGGTAAAGGTGTGGGCGAGGCGGTGAGCGGCCATGGCGGCACCGAAGCCGGAGTCGATGTTGACCACGGTGAGGCCGGCGGCGCACGAGGACAGCATCGCCAGCAGGGCGGTGACACCCTCCAGGGCCGCGCCGTACCCGACGGAGGTGGGCACGGCGATCACCGGCGCCGCCACGAGGCCGCCGACGGCGCTGGCCAGCGCGCCCTCCATGCCCGCCACGACGATCACCGCGTCGGCCGCGCGCAGCCGCCCGGTCTCGGCGAGCAGCCGGTGGATTCCCGCCACGCCCACGTCGCGGATCACGGTGACGTCCAGCCCGAGCGCCCGGGCCACGGCCGCCGCCTCGGCCGCCACCGGCCCGTCGGACGTGCCCGCCGTGACCACCGCGACCGCGAAGGGCCCGGTCGCCGCCGGCCGCCACACCAGCAGCCGCGCCGCCGGGTCGTGGGATCCGCCCGGCACGGCCGCCAGGACGGCCTCGGCGACCGCCTCCTCGACCCGCGTGGCCAGCACCGGGCCGGTGTTGCGGGCGAGCAGGGCGGCGACGATGGCGGCGATCTCCCCTGCGGTCTTGCCCGGCCCGTAGACGACCTCGGGCGTCCCCTGGCGGGCCTCCCGGTCCACGTCGACCCGGGCGAACCCCAGGTCCACCGACCGGTTCACGTCGACCCGGTCGAACCCCGAATCCACCGCGTCCACCGCGTCCGTCGCGCGTTCGCTCATGCCCGGCCGCCGGACAGGTAGGGAATGGTCTGCGGGCCCTCCGGCAGCACGCACACGCGGGCGCCCGGCCCGGCGGCGGCCAGCGCCTCGGTCACCGTGGCCGCGATGTCGCCGGTCTGCTCCAGGTGGGCGGTGGCCAGGTCGGCGTCGCTGAGGTGGGAGGTGTGCATCACCACCCGCGCGCCCGCCTGGATACGTGCCTGGATCTGCACCTGCCACTGGTCGGGGACGGTCACCGGCCGGGCGGCGATCGCGTCGAGCAGCGCCCGCGGGGAGGGCTCCGAGGCCAGCACCTCGCGGTAGGAGCCGTGGTCGGGGAAGCCGTCGCGGCACTCGGCGGCGCAGACGATCACGCCACCGGGCCGGACCACCTGGAAGGCCGCCGACATGCCCTTGACCGCCTGGTAGAGGTTCTGGTCGAGGGGGTAGCCGGAATTGGTGGTGACCACCACGTCGAAGGGCGCCTCGACCCGTCGCATGGCGACCTCGCGGGCGGCGGCGGTGGCGGCGGCGTGCATGGGCAGGATGTCGCCGCCGAACGCCGCCGCGATGTCCTTGTCCCGGTTGAGGATCACATCGAGGGCGAAGGTCACCCCGGTGCCCTCGGCGATGGCCCGCACGTCGTCGTGCACGGGGTTGCCCTCGATCACTCCCCAGGTGGCCCGGGGGTCGCCGATGCGCGCGGCGTCGTGCAGGGTGAGCACGGTCTCCAGCGCGGCCAGACCGGGGGCGACCAGCTTGGGACCGCCGGAGAAGCCCGCGAAGAAGTGCGGCTCCACGAAACCGGTGGTGATCCGCACGTCGGCCTCGACCCAGGCGGTGTTCAGCCACACCGGCACGTCCTTGCCGAAGCGGCCGAGGTAGGTGAGGGACGCGAGGTCGCGGGCGTCGTGGTTGACGATCCGCACGGAGTCGACGACCCTGTCGCCGAACATCGCGCGCAGTTCGGCCTCGGTGTTGCCGCGATGGGTGCCGGTCGCGACGAGGACGGTCACGTCGTCGAGGTCGATGATTCCGTCGAGCTCGTCGAGGATCGCCGGGATCATCAGGTGCCGCGGCTGGGGGCGGGTGATGTCGCAGGCCGAGATGGCGACGGTCTGGCCGGGCCGTACCCTCTCGCGCAGCGGCGGCCCGGACACCGGGTCGCGCAGGGCCGCCCGCAGCACGCCCATCTGGTCGGGCGCGGCCGCGTGGTGGACGGGGGTCACCACCGTGGTGGCCTCGTCGGGCAGGTCGACCGTCAGACCGGTCTCCCCGTAGGCCAAGCGGACCTTCATCGTGTCTCCTCACCACCGAGCTCCGGCCAGAGCCCGTCGGCGATTTTAGTACCGGCCGGGGCCGGGTCACCGTCGGCCCCGGCCGGGGAGCCCTCCACGTCCTCGAGCACCGAGCGAAGCCACGTCTCGGTCGTGCCGATGTGCACCAGCGCCGCCGCCTGGGCGAGCGTCGCGTCACCGGCGGCCAGGGCGTTGTAGATCGCCTCGTGCTCGGCGATGGTCTTGTGCGAGCTGCCGGTCTCGACCGTGCCGCGCCACACCCGCATCCGCAGGGTGCGGCCGGAGATCCCGTCGAGCAGGGTGGACAGCGTCTCGTTGCCGGTCGCCAGCACCACGGCGCGGTGGAAGGCCGCGTCATGGTGGTTCAGCTTCTCCACGTCGTCGCGGGCCGCGCGCATCGCGGCCAGGTGCTCGCCGATCTCGGCGAGCTGTCCGGCGGAGATCCGGGACGCGGCCAGCGCGGTCGCCGCGGGTTCCAGCATCCGCCGCACCTGGACGATCTCCAGCAGCGTGTCGTCGCGCAGCAGCTCGACGGCCAGTCCCAGCCCTTCCAGCAGCAACCGCGGTTCCAGGCTGGTCACGTAGGTGCCGTCACCCCGCCGTACGTCGAGCACCCGGGCCACGACCAGCGCCTTGACCGCCTCGCGCAACGGGTTGCGGGAGACACCGAGCTGGGCGGCGAGCTGGTTCTCGGGGGGGAGCCGCGCCCCGGGAGGAAGATCGCCCGACTGGACGAGCGCCCGGATGCGGGAGATCGCCTCGTCGGTCAGGGACACGGGCACGACCTCCGGTCGTGGAGGCGCTCGATCAGTACGCAGGTCACGGCGGGAACATAACAGACATCCCATGTTCGTGCGAGAGATTGATCTGCCGCACGACAAACATGGGCTGTCATGCTCGCAGCAGATCTACTAAATATCCGACTAATACCCAATGTTAGCGATATCTCGCCTAAGGGTCTAGACACATGGCGCTCGGGAGATTACAAAGACATCCCATGTCCATGCGGTGAAGATCTCTTCACCTTCCGGAAACATCCTCTGGAGGCAGACCTTCGTGCGCGCACATCGTCAGAGCGGGTCCTCGTGACAGAACTGATCACCACGGTCGAGGCCCACGACATCCGGTTCCCCACCTCTCGATACCTCGACGGTTCCGACGCCATGAACCCCGAGCCCGACTACTCCGCCGCCTACGTGATCGTGCGGACCGACGGCGGGCAGGAAGGGCACGCCCTCGCCTTCACCGTCGGGCGCGGCAACGAGCTCGCCGTCGCCGCCGTCGAGTCGCTGGCGCCGCTGGTCACCGGACGGCCGGTGGCCGAGGTGCTCGGCGATCTCGGCGGGGTGTCGCGCCGGCTCACCGGCGACAGCCAGCTGCGCTGGCTCGGCCCGGAGAAGGGCGTCATCCACATGGCGGCGGGAGCCGTGCTCAACGCCCTGTGGGACCTTCGCGCGCGCCGGGCGGGCAAGCCGCTGTGGCGGCTGCTGTCGGAGCTGTCACCGGAGGAGATCGTCGACGTCGTCGACTTCCGCTACCTGGAGGACGCGCTCACCCGGGAGGAGGCGCTGACCATCCTGCGCGACGCCGAGCCGGGCCGCGACAGGCGCCGGGCACACCTGCTCGCCGAGGGCTACCCGGCCTACACCACCACCCCCGGCTGGCTCGGCTACACCGACGACAAGCTGGTCCGGCTGGCCAAGGAGGCGGTCGCCGACGGGTTCCGCCTCATCAAGCTGAAGGTCGGCGCCGATCCGGCCGAGGACGTGCGGCGCGTGCGGCTGGCCCGCGAGGCGGTCGGCCCCGACGTGCGCATCGCCGTGGACGCCAACCAGGCGTGGAACGTCGGCCAGGCGATCGAACGCCTGGCCCCGCTCGCCGAGTTCGACCTGTACTGGATCGAGGAGCCCACCTCCCCCGACGACGTGCTCGGCCACGCCGCCATCCGCGAGCGGGTCGCGCCCATCAAGGTCGCCACCGGCGAGCACGGCCACAACCGGGTGATGTTCAAGCAGTTCCTGCAGGCGGGCGCGATCGACATCCTGCAGCTCGACGCGGCCAGGGTCGCCGGGGTCAACGAGAACATCGCCATCCTGCTGCTGGCCGCCAAGTTCGGGGTGCCGGTGTGCCCGCACGCGGGCGGCGTCGGCCTGTGCGAGATGGTCCAGCACCTGGCGATGTTCGACTACGTGGCCGTCAGCGGCAGCACCGAGGACCGCGTCATCGAGTACATCGACCACCTGCACGAGCACTTCACCGACCCGGTGGTGATCAGGGACGGCCGGTACGTCGCCCCCCTCGAACCGGGCGGAGGCGGCGAGATGCGCCCGGCGTCGCGCGCCGAGTACGCCTACCCGCACGGTCCCCGGTGGGCCGCCGGCACCGACACAGACACCGACACGGTCCTCGCCGCCGGAGAGGTGATGTGATGGGCACCTTCGACGGGCTCACGGCCGTCGTCACCGGCGGCGCCTCCGGCATCGGCCTGGCCACCGCCACCCTGCTGGCCGAGCGCGGGGCCCGCGTGGCCTGCCTCGACCTGTCCCCCGGCGTGCCCGAGCCCCTGCTCGGGCTGCGGGCCGACGTGGCCGACGACGCGTCGGTGCGGACCGCCGTGGCCGAGGCCGCGGACCGGCTCGGCGGCATCGACATCCTGGTGAACAACGCGGGGATCGGAGCCCAGGGCGGGATCGAGGACAACGACGACGACGAATGGCGCCGGGTCTTCGACGTCAACGTGTTCGGCATGGTCCGGGTGGCCAGGGCGGCGCTGCCGTACCTTCGGGCGTCACGGGCCGCGGCGATCGTGAACACCTGCTCCATCGCGGCGACCGCCGGGCTGCCCAGCCGGGTCCTGTACTCCTCCACCAAGGGCGCCGTGCTGGCCATGACCCGGGCCATGGCGGCCGACCTGGTCACGGAGGGCATCCGCGTCAACTGCGTCAACCCCGGCACCGCCGACACCCCGTGGGTGAACCGGCTGCTGGAGGCCGCCACCGACCCCGAACAGGAACGCCGGGCGCTCACCGCCCGTCAGCCGATGGGCCGTCTGGTCTCGGCGGACGAGGTGGCCGAGGCCGTCGCGTACCTGGCGAGCCCCCTCGCCGCCTCCACCACCGGCACCGATCTGGCCGTGGACGGCGGCATGCACGGACTGCGGCTGCGGCCCAGCACAGGAAAGGAACGACCATGAGACGAGGACTCGCCCTGGGAACGGCCGTCGCCCTGGCGGCCGGCCTGACCGGCGCCTGCGGGGGCGGCGCCGACAGCGGCGGCGGCACGGCGGCCGCCCCGCAAGACGCCAAGCCGGTCATCGGGGTGGACTACCCCCGCTCCGACACCGACTTCTGGAACTCCTTCATCAAGTACGTCCCCCAGTTCGGCACCGAGAACGGCCTGGAGCTGAAGACCACCAACTCCCAGAACGACATCTCCAAGCTCACCGCCAACGTGCAGAGCCTCATCGGCCAGGGCGTCAAGGGCCTCGTGCTGGCGCCGCAGGACACCGCCGCCGTGGCCCCCACCCTCCAGCAGCTCACCGCCAAGAAGATCCCCGTCGTCATGGTCGACACCCGCCCCGAGCAGGGCGACGCCTACATGGTGGTACGCGCCGACAACCGGGCCTACGGGCAGAAGGCGTGCAAGTTCCTCGGCGAGAAGCTGTCCGGCAAGGGCAAGGTCATCATGCTCCAGGGCGACCTGGCCTCCATCAACGGCCGCGACCGCACCGAGGCGTTCAACGAGTGCATGAAGGCCGACTACCCCGGCATCACGGTGTTCGGCGAGGCCACCAACTGGGATGGCGCCATCGCCTCGCAGAAACTGCAGACGCAGCTCACCGCGAACCCCGACATCAAGGGCGTCTACATGCAGTCGAGCTTCGCCCTGTCGGGCACCCTCCAGCTGCTCAAGCAGCGCGGGCTGCTGGTCCCGCCGACCGACCCCAAGCACGTCTTCGTCGTCTCCAACGACGGCATCCCCCAGGAGCTGAAGGAGATCGCCGCCGGCAACATCGACGCCACCGTCTCGCAGCCGGCCGACCAGTACGCCAAGTACGCGCTGCAGTACACCAAGGCCGCCATCGAGGGGAAGACGTTCCAGCCCGGCCCGACCGACCACGACAGCACCATCATCCAGGTGCGGCCGGGCCTGCTGGAGGACCAGCTCTCCGCCCCCCTGGTCACCGCCGACGGCGCCACCTACGGCGACGTCAAGAGCGTCAAGTCGGACGACTCGTCGCTGTGGGGCAACAATCTTGGCGGCTGACCCGGCGCCCACCCCTCTCGTCGAGGCGGTGGGCGTCACCAAGAAGTACGGCGAGACCGTCGCGCTGGACCGCGCCGGAATCCAGATCATGCCCGGCAGGACCCACGCCCTGGTCGGCCGCAACGGGGCCGGGAAGTCCACCCTGGTCTCGATCCTCACCGGCCTCCAGCCCCCCGACGAGGGCGAGGTGCGGTTCGGCGGCGAGCCCGCCCCGCGCCTCGCCGACCGCGACGCCTGGCGGCGGCGGGTGGCCTGCGTCTACCAGAAGTCCACGATCATCCCCGAGCTGACCGTGGCGGAGAACCTCTACCTGCACCGCCACGACCTGAACCGGTTCGGGCTGGTCCGCTGGGGCGCGCTGCGGCGCAAGGCGGCCACGCTGCTCGCCGACTGGTCGGTGGACGTCGACGTGCGCCTGCCGGCCGGCGAGCTGGACGTCGAGCAGCGGCAGTTCGTGGAGATCGCCCGTGCGCTGTCCTTCGGCGCCCGGTTCATCATCCTCGACGAACCGACCGCCCAGCTCGACGCCGCCGCCATCGCCCGGCTGTTCGCCCGCATCCGCGCCCTGCAGGAACAGGGGGTGACCTTCCTGTTCATCAGCCACCACCTGCAGGAGATCTACGAGATCTGCGACACGGTCACGGTCTTCCGCGACGCCCGGCACATCCTGACCACCGCGGTGGCCGACCTGACGCACGCCGAGCTGGTGGCGGCGATGGCGGGAGAGGCCACCGGCCTGACCGAGGCACTCCCCCGGGCGTCCGTACCCGCCGGCGCCGGTGAGGTGCTCGGCGTGCGCGGCCTGTCGTACGGCGACGCCTACCGGGAGATCGACTTCCGCGTCCGGGCCGGCGAGATCGTCGGCCTGGCGGGCGCGGCCGCCAGCGGCCGGACCGAACTGGCCGAGACCGTCGCCGGGCTGCGCGCGGCCGATTCGGGCGCGATCGAGGTCGCCGGCCGTCGTCCCCGTCCCGGCAGCGTGCCCGACGCGCTCGCCGCGGGCGTCGGCTTCGTCCCCCGCGACCGGCATCACCAGGGGTTCGTCTCGATGATGTCGATCGCCGACAACGCCACCATGACCGTCCCCGAACGGCTCGGCGAGGCCGGCCTGATCAACGGCCGGCGGCGGGACCGGCTGGCCAAAACCCTGATCGACAACCTGGCGATCAAGACCCCCGGCCCCGGCCTGCCCGTGATGGGCCTGTCCGGCGGCAACCAGCAGAAGGTCGTCATGGCCAGGGCGCTGGCCTCCGACCCCCGGCTGCTCGTGCTGATCACCCCCACCGCCGGGGTGGACGTGAAGTCCAAGGAGTTCCTGCTCGGCAAGGTCGAGGAGACGGCCGCCAAGGGGAGCGGCGTGCTGATCGCCTCCGACGAACTCGACGACCTGCGGCTGTGCGACCGGCTGCTGGTGATGTTCCAGGGCCGTCTCGTCGCGGAGATGCCCGCCGGATGGCACGACCACGACGTGGTGGCGGCCATGGAAGGAGTCCGGCTCGATGCCTGAGAAAACCCTCACGCCCGCCACGGGCAGCGCCGTCCCCCAGCGGGAGCGGCCACGGGTGCGGCTGGCCCGGCTGCGCGACCTCGCGCTGGTCCCCGCGATCATCGCGATCGCCGTCGTCGGCCAGATCGTCCACCCGATCTTCCTGCAGCCCGACAACCTGATCAACATCCTGCAGACCATGTCGGAGATGTCGCTGCTGGTGATGGCGCAGACGATCGTCCTGGTCGCCGGCAAGATGGATCTCTCCCTGGAGTCGACCTTCGGTCTCGCGCCGGGCGTGGCCGCCTGGCTCACCGTCGCCGTCGGCTCGGGCGCCGGGCTGGGCCTGCTGCCGGGCGCCTGGGCGATCCCGGTCACCCTGGCCGTCGGCGTGCTGATCGGCGTGATCAACGCGCTGCTGATCGTGCGGTTCGGGCTCAACGGCTTCATCGTCACCCTCGGCATGCTGATCGTGCTGCGCGGCCTGCTCACCGGCATCTCCGGCGGCCAGACCTTCTTCAACCTGCCACCGTCGATGCTCTACCTCGGCTCGGCCCTGTGGCTCGGCGTGCCCGCCTCGATCTGGCTGTGCCTGCTGCTGTTCGCCGCCGGCATCGTGCTGCTCGGCTTCACCCGCTACGGCCGCGCCCTGTACGCCATCGGCGGCAACGTGGACGCCGCCAAGGCCGCCGGCATCCGCACCGGCCGGGTGCTGTGGACCGCCCTGGTGGGCGCCAGCCTGCTCGCCGCCCTCGGAGGCCTGCTGCTGTCGGGACGCCTCGCCTCGGTGGCCGCCGCCCAGGGCGACGGCGCCATCTTCACCGTGTTCGCCGCGGCCGTCATCGGGGGCGTCAGCCTCAACGGCGGCAAGGGCACCATGTTCGGCGCGTTCACCGGCATCCTGCTCCTCTACATGATCCAGAACGTCCTCACCCTGGCCGGCGTGCCCGCCCAGTGGATCCAGGCCCTCAACGGCGCCATCATCCTCATCGCCCTCATCCTGTCCCGTCTCACCGGAGGAAAAGTCCAGGAATAACCCGCCTCAGGTACCCCCTCCCGTTCCTCCGCCATGGCATTTCCAACCGCCACACCCCCTACCGATTGGAACGACATGTCCGACGAGCACCACTCCGACGAGCACCACCTGACACGCAGGCGACTGATGCAGCTCGGAGCGGCCGGAGCCGGCTCCATGCTGTTACCCCTGCAGTGGACCGCGGCCGCCAGAGCCGCCTCGGCGCCCCCTCCGGCGGTGACCGCCGCAGGCGACCTGGCCCTGTGGTACGACGAGAGCGCCGGCACCGACTGGCTGCGCGCCCTCCCGATCGGCAACGGCCGCCTGGGCGCCATGGTGTTCGGCAACGTCGACACCGAGCGCCTGCAGCTCAACGAGGACACCGTCTGGGCCGGCGGGCCCTACGACCAGAGCAACACCCGGGGCGCGGGAGCGCTGGGCCAGATCCGGCAGCTGGTCTTCCAGAACCAGTGGAGCCAGGCCCAGACGCTGATCGACCAGAACATGCTCGGCAGCCCCGCGGGGCAGCTGGCCTACCAGACCGTCGGCAACCTGCGGCTCGCCTTCGGCAACACCTCCGGGGTCTCGGAGTACAACCGCTACCTGGACCTGACCACGGCCACCACGACGGTGTCGTACCTGAAGAACGGCGTGCGCTACCAGCGCGAGACGTTCGCGAGCGCGCCGGACCAGGTGATCGTCATGCGCCTGACCGCCGACAGGGCCGGCTCGATCTCGTTCTCCGCGACGTTCGACAGCCCCCAGCAGACGACGCGATCCAGCCCGGACGGCACGACGGTGGCGCTCAACGGCGTCTCGGGCAACATGGAGGGCAAGACCGGCGCGGTCCGGTTCCAGGGCCTGGCCAAGGCCGTCATCGAGGGCGGCACCGTCAGCAGCTCCAACGGCACCCTGCAGGTGACGGCCGCGAACAGCGTGACGGTGCTGATCTCGATCGGCTCCAGCTACCGCAACTTCCGCGACGTCAGCGGCGACTACCAGGGCATCGCACGGCAGCATCTCAACGCCGCCGCCGCCAGGAGCTTCACCGACCTGCGCGCCCGGCACGTGGCCGACTACCAGCGGTTGTTCGGGCGCACGACGCTGGAGCTCGGCCGCACCTCGGCGGCCGACCAGCCGACCGACGTGCGGATCGCGCAGCACAACAGCGTCAACGACCCGCAGTTCTCGGTGCTGCTGTTCCAGTACGGCCGCTACCTGCTGATCTCCTCCTCCCGGCCCGGCACCCAGCCGGCCAACCTGCAGGGCATCTGGAACGACTCGCTGGCGCCGGCCTGGGACTCGAAGTACACCATCAACGCCAACCTGCCGATGAACTACTGGCCGGCCGACACGACGAACCTGTCGGAGTGCTTCGACCCGGTGTTCGCGATGATCAACGATCTCACGGTCACCGGCGCCCGCACGGCCCAGGTCCAGTACAACGCCGGCGGCTGGGTGACCCACCACAACACCGACGCCTGGCGGGCCACCTCCGTCGTCGACGGCGCGACGTGGGGCATGTGGCAGACCGGCGGCGCGTGGCTGGCCACCCTGATCTGGGAGCACTACACCTTCACCGGCGACCTCGCGTTCCTCCAGCAGTACTACCCGGCGATGAAGGGCGCCGCGCAGTTCTTCCTCGACACCCTCGTACAGGAGCCGAGCCTCGGGTTCCTGGTCACGAACCCGTCCAACTCCCCGGAACTGACCCACCACAGCGGCGTCAGCGTCTGCGCCGGCCCCACGATGGACAACCAGATCCTGCGCGACCTGTTCAACGGCTGCGCCAAGGCCAGCCAGGCGCTCGGCGTCGACTCGGACTTCCGAACCCGGGTCCTGTCCGCCCGGGACCGGCTCCCTCCGATGAAGACCGGCTCGCGCGGCAACATCCAGGAGTGGCTGTACGACTGGATCGAGACCGAGCCCGCCCACCGGCACGTCTCCCACCTGTACGGCCTGCACCCCAGCAACCAGATCACCAAGCGCGGCACCCCGGCGCTGTACACCGCCGCGCGGCGCACCCTGGAGTTGCGCGGCGACGACGGGACCGGCTGGTCGCTCGCCTGGAAGATCAACTACTGGGCGCGGATGGAGGAGGGCGCCCGCGCGCACACCCTCATCCGTCTCCTGGTGACGACGGCCCGGCTCGCGCCGAACATGTTCGACCTGCATCCGCCGTTCCAGATCGACGGCAACTTCGGCGCCACCTCCGGCATCGCGGAGATGCTCCTGCAGAGCCACAACGGCGAGCTGCACGTGCTCCCGGCGCTGCCGTCAGCCTGGCCGGCCGGGAAGGTGCAGGGCCTGCGGGGGCGTGGCGGCTACACCGTGGGCACGACGTGGAGCTCGGGCACGGCCACCGAGATCCTCGTCAGGTTCGACCGCGACGGGACCGTCAACGTCCGCAACCGGATCTTCACCGGCACCTACCAGGTGGTCGACGCCGACAGCGGCGCCGCCGTCACCGTCACCAAGCCCGAGTCCGACGTCGTCGCGCTGACCGGCCAGGCCGGCCGCACCTACCGCCTGACCGGAACCGGCACACCGCAGCAGCCCACCTATGCGCGGATCACCAACGGGACCACCGGCCTGGCCCTGGACAGCGGCGGCAACGTCGCCTCCGGGTCGAACCTCAAGCAGTGGAACAGCAACGACGGCAGCACCAACCTGCACTGGCAGCTCGTCGACCTGGGCGGCGGCTGGTACCGCATCGTCAACCGCACCAACGGCATGGTCATCGACAGCTGGGGCAACACCGCCAACGGCGCCGTCGCCCGGCAGGCGGCCTGGAGCGGCGGCAACAACCAGCAGTGGCGCCTCAACAGCGTGGGCAACGGCCGCAACCAGATCATCAACCGCGGCACCGGCACGGCCCTGGACGGCATGGGCAACAGCACCGCCGGTTCCACCGTGGCCATGTGGACTCCGAACAGCAGCACCAACAACCAGTGGACCATCACGGGCGTATGACGGTCGGCGACCTGTCACGGGCCTGATCCACACGTGCTTCGCCGCAGCCGGCCACCGGTCGCGGCGAAGCACGTCCCGGTGCGCGCGTCGTGCGCCGGGACGGCTCCGGCGCCCACGCGGAAACGCCGGTCGGCACGGTGACCGGAAGGGGGCCAATATCGTTTCAACGCAACTGTTTGCGCTAACATCACCGCGATCAACGCTAGGTCCCCGTCACGGCGGCGTCAATTGCTCACGTGCCAGAAATTTATGCAAGACCTAAAAAGGGTTTCTGTCCTCCCCTGAAGCCGCCGTGCTCTCGCGGACGACAAGCCCGGTATCCGGTCCGGCCCGCTTTCACCGGAGCGGCTCCGCGGTCGTCGTGCGGCGCCCGTCCCGTTCCGTCGTGCGGCGCCCATCTCGGTCGGCGGCCGGCGCCGAGCCTGTGACGAGGGCTTTTCCGCCGGGGTCGCGTCGAGAGCGTTTCGGGGTGCCGCACTCTCCGGTCCCGGCCGTCGCGGACGCCTTCCTTCGAGGGCGGACCGGCCATGATCCGACGAGTCCAAAAATTGATCTGAAGGGCAACCGCTACGCCTACCAGGCGGGTTACACGAATCAACCAGATTCAGTCCGAAATCTATGGTTGCCAAGTCGTAACTTCTGTGAAACTTTCACTTGCGCAGGCGTCGTCGGAAGATCTCTCTCCGGACGAATGTCCAGGCAGGGAAGCATGCCGGCGGCGATGTGCAGGTCAGCGAGGACCGCAGCCCGTTGACGCCGATCGACCAGTCGGATGTACTCCGCGACATCACCCCCTCAGGAGCAGGCCATGGAGATCTGGAACCAGAAATGTTAGCGGTAACAATTTTCGGTAGCCGATACCTGGCCTCTGACCGGCCGAGGAGCACTGGATGCACCCCCTCCCTGGACGCCCGCCTGGCACGGCATCGCCGCCACTCCCACGACTTGCCGGCCCACCACCCGCGGCGCCAGGGCCACGTGCCGCGCATCGACCCCGTCGGTGCGCCGTCAATCGCCGCCGGCCGCCAGGACGCGACCTTCCGGGTTATCTCATGAGTGCGATGTTATCGCTAACAATTTCTCCGAACGCGGCATCTCCGCACCGGAAGCCGTGGTCAACCACCCCAAGGGCCTGACCGCGTGACACGGGTGACCGGCCCTGGTGGCTTCCGCCGGTCACCGCACCCCCCATCTTCAAGGAGCTTCCCATGCCTTTGAGCCGTCGCCAGCTCTTCCGGGCCGCGGGCGCGACCGCCGCCTTCTCAGCCATCGGCCAGGTGGTGGGCACGTCCCCCGCCCTGGCCGCGCTCCCCTGGGCCAGATCCGAGATCGGCGCCTCGGCCTACGAGTTCGACCTCGGCCAGGTCCGGCTGACCTCCAGCCGCTGGCTGGACAACCAGAACCGCACCCTCAGCTACCTGCGCTTCGTCGACGTCAACCGACTGCTGTACGTCTTCCGCGCCAACCACCGCCTGTCCACCAACGGCGCGGCGGCCAACGGCGGCTGGGACGCGCCCAACTTCCCGTTCCGGTCCCACATGCAGGGCCACTTCCTGACGGCCTGGGCGCAGGCCTACGCCGTGCTCGGGGACACCACCTGCCGGGACAAGGCCAACCAGATGGTCGCCGAGCTGGCCAAGTGCCAGGCCAACAACGGCGCGGCCGGGTTCAGCGCCGGCTACCTGTCGGGCTTCCCCGAGTCCGACATCACCGCGGTGGAGAACCGCACGCTGAGCAACGGCAACGTGCCGTACTACTGCATCCACAAGACCCTCGCCGGGCTGCTGGACGTGTGGCGGCACATCGGCAACACCCAGGCCAGGACCGTGCTCCTGGCCCTCGCCGGGTGGGTGGACACCCGGACCGGGCGCCTGTCCTCCAGCCAGATGCAGTCCATGCTGGGCACCGAGTTCGGCGGCATGAACGCCGTGCTCACCGACCTGTACCAGATGACCGGGGACTCCCGCTGGCTGACGGTCGCGCAGCGTTTCGACCACGCCGCGATCTTCAACCCGCTCGCCTCCAACCAGGACCAGCTCAACGGCAAGCACGCCAACACGCAGGTGCCCAAGTGGGTCGGCGCCGCGCGCGAGTACAAGGCGACCGGGACCACCCGCTACCGCGACATCGCCGCCAACGCCTGGGCCATCACGATCAACGCCCACACCTACGTCAACGGCTCCAACAGCCAGGCCGAGCACTTCCGTCTCCCCAACGCCATCGCCGCGCACCTGACCAGGGACACCGGCGAGGCCTGCAACACCTACAACATGCTCAAGCTCACCCGGGAGCTGTGGACGCTGGCGCCGACCCGGGCCGACTACTTCGACTACTACGAGAACGCCCTGATCAACCACCTGCTCGGCCAGCAGAACCCGGCCGACAGCCGGGGCCACGTCACCTACTTCACCCCGCTCAACCCCGGCGGCAGGAAGGGCGTCGGCCCGGCCTGGGGCGGCGGCACGTGGAGCACCGACTACAACTCGATGTGGTGCTGCCAGGGAACCGGCATCGAGACCAACACCAAGCTGATGGACTCGATCTACTACCACAACGACACCACGCTGTTCGTGAACCTGTTCGCGCCCTCCACGCTCGACTGGTCGCAGCGCGGCATCACGGTCACCCAGACGACGACGTACCCGGTGAGCGACACCACGTCGTTGCAGGTCACCGGCAACGTGAGCGGGTCGTGGACGATGCGGGTCCGCATCCCCGCCTGGACCCAGGACGCGACGATCAGCATCAACGGCGTCCAGGAGAACGTCCCCACCACCCCGGGCTCCTATGCCTCGATCACCCGGTCGTGGACGTCGGGCGACACGGTGACCGTGCGGCTCCCGATGCGGGTGATCATGAAGGCCGCCAACGACAACCCGAACATGCAGGCCGTCACCTACGGCCCGGTCGTGCTGGTGGGCAACTACGGGAACACGGCCCTGTCGGCGGCGCCGACGCTGACCCCCTCGTCGATCACCCGGACCAGCACCTCGGCGCTGGCGTTCACGGCCACGGCCAACGGGGCGACGGTGAACCTGGCCCCGTTCCAGGACGCCGCCAGCTACAACTACGTCGTCTACTGGAACACCTCCGGGCAGGGCGGCGGGGGCGGCGGGGCGAGCTTCCGGCTGATCAACGCGGCCAGCGGGCTGGCGCTCGGCATCCAGAACATGTCGACCGCCGACGGCGGCCTGGCGCTGCAGTGGACCGACAACGGCACCGCCGACCACGACTGGGTGCCGGTCGTGGACGGCAACGCCCTGCGGTTCCGCAACGTCAACAGCGGCAAGGTGCTGGGCGTCGAGAACATGTCGACGGCCGACAACGCCCGGGTCCTGCAGTGGGGCGACACCGGCACCGCCGACCACCGGTGGACGGTCACCGACGCCGGCGACGGCTCGGTCAAGATCCGCAACGTCAACAGCTCGAAGCTGCTGGGCATCCTGAACGGTTCGACCGGCAACGGCGCCCAGGCGGTGCAGGACCCCGACAACGGCTCCGCCGACAACCAGTGGCGGTTCGTGCCCAACGGCGCGCGCCGCATCCAGAACGTGGCGACCGGCATGGTGCTCGGGGTCACCAACATGTCCACCGCCGACGGCGCGCTCGTCGTCCAGTGGGGCGACACCGGCACCGCCGACCACCTCTGGACCGCCGTCGTCGACACCGGCGGCTACCTGCGCCTGCGCAACTCCAACAGCCAGAAGGTGCTGGCCGTGGAGAACGCCGCCACCGCGGCGGGTTCCCGGATCCTGCAGTGGGCCGACAACGGCGCCGGCGACCACCGCTGGCGGCTGCGCTACGGGAGCAACGCCGCCTTCCGCATCCAGTGCGGCAACGGCGGCCGGGTCCTCGGCCTGGCCGGCACCGCCCAGGGCGCGCAGGTCGTGCTCGCCGACGACAACGGCTCGAACAACAACCTCTGGAGGTTCCTGTGAGACGTGTGCTCGCGGTTCTCTCATCCCTGGTCCTCGTGGTCGTGTATCTCACGACCCAGTCCGCGAACGCGGCGACCGTCGACACCAACGCCTGGTACGTGCTGGTCAACCGCACCAGCGGCAAGGCCCTGGACGTCTACAACCAGTCGACGGCCGACGGCGGCCGCATCGCCCAGTGGACCCGCACCAACGGCAACAACCAGCAGTGGCAGTTCGTCGATTCGGGCGGCGGCTACTACCGCGTCAAGTCCCGCCACTCGGGCAAGGTCCTGGACGTCAGCGGCTTCTCCACCGCCAACGGCGGCGCCGTCGTGCAGTGGTCCGACCTCAACGGCACCAACCAGCAGTGGCGCCTCGCGGACTCCGACGGCGGCCACGTCCGCCTGATCAACCGCAACAGCAACAAGGCCCTGGAGGTCCAGGGCGCCTCCACCGCCGACGGCGCCAACATCGTCCAGTACGACGACTGGGGCGGCGCCAACCAGCAGTGGCAGTTCGTCAAGATCGGCGGAACGGACCCGACGCCCAGCCCGACCCCGACGCCCGGTCCGGGCGGTAACTACACCAACCCGGTGGTCTGGCAGGACTTCGCCGACGGCGACATCATCCGGGTCGGCGACGCCTACTACTACTCGGCGTCGACGATGCACTACTCCCCCGGCGCGCCGATCCTGCGCTCCTACAACCTGGTCGACTGGGAGTACGCGGGCCATTCGGTCCCGCGCCTGGACTTCGAGTCCAACGCCTACGACCTCAACGGCGGCCGGGCCTACGTGAAGGGCATCTGGGCCTCGACGCTCAACTACCGGCCGAGCAACAGCACGTACTACTGGATGGGCTGCACCGAGTTCAACCGCACCTACGTCTACACCGCCTCCGCCGTGGACGGCACCTGGACCAAGCGCGCCCGGATCAACAACTGCTACTACGACGCCGGCCTGCTCGTCGACGACAACGACACCATGTACGTCGCCTACGGCAACGGCACCATCAGCGTCGCCCAGCTCTCGGCCGACGGCCTCAGCCAGGTGCGCGCCCAGCAGGTGTTCCAGACGCCCTCCAGCGTCGGCACCCTTGAGGGCGCCCGCTTCTACAAGCGCAACGGCTACTACTACATCTGGCTGACCCGCCCGGCCAACGGCCAGTACGTGCTGCGCTCCAGCAGCCCGTTCGGCCCGTACGAGATGCGCCAGGTCCTGCTGAACATGCCCGGACCGATCTCCGGCGGCGGCGTGCCGCACCAGGGCGGCCTGGTCCAGACGCAGGGCGGCGCCTGGTACTACATGTCGTTCGTCGACGCCTACCCCGGCGGCCGGATGCCGGCGCTGGCGCCGATCAACTGGAGCGCCGACGGCTGGCCGACCGTCCAGACGGTCAACGGCGGCTGGGGCGTCAACTATCCGAAGCCGAACATCCAGACCTCCAAGACCGTCGCGTCGATGATCGGCCCGGACAGTTTCACCTCGAGCAGCCTCGGCCACCGGTGGGAGTGGAACCACAACCCCGACACCAGCCGCTTCTCCACCGGCAACGGCCTGCGCCTGCAGACCGCGACCGTCACCAACGACCTCTACAACGCCCGCAACACCCTGACCCACCGCATCCAGGGCCCGTCGTCGACCGCGACGATCGAGCTCGACTACTCGCAGATGGCCAACGGCGACCGTTCCGGGCTGGCGATGCTGCGAGATCAGTCGGCGTGGATCGGCGTCAAACGCGACAACGGCGTCAACCGGGTCGTGATGACCAACGGCCTGACCATGAACAGCAGCTGGGCCACCACGGGCACCGGCACCGAGGCGGCGAGCGCGAACATCTCGGGCGGCAAGATCTGGCTGCGGGTGAACGCCGACATCCGGCCGGGATCCGGCAGGCAGGCCCGGTTCTCCTACAGCACCGACGGCGTGAACTTCACCGCGCTCGGACCGGCCTTCACGTTGAACAACGCCTGGCAGTTCTTCATGGGTTACCGCTTCGGCATCTTCAACTACGCCACCCAGTCACTGGGCGGAGCGGTGACCGTGAACCGGTTCGACCTCACCACACCGTAAAACCGAAGGGCATTACGCGATGAACCCCCCAAATAATCGCTCATCTCGGCCTTCCGGCCGCACACGGCTACGGAGATTCCTGTCCCTCCTGAGTGCCGGCGTGCTCGCCATCGGCGTGTCGGCGGCGATCTCCGCTCCGGCGGACGCCGCCTCCACGCTGGGCGCGTCGGCGGCCGAGAGAGGCGGCCGCTACTTCGGCGCCGCCGTCGCCGCCGGCCGGCTCAGCAACTCCACCTACGTCGGCATCCTGAACCGCGAGTTCAACTCGGTGACCGCCGAGAACGAGATGAAGTGGAGCTCCACCGAGCCCGGGCGCGGCAGATTCGACTACACCAGCGCCAACCGGATCGTGAACCACGCCCTGGGACAGGGCATGAAGATCCGCGGTCACACGCTGCTCTGGCACAACCAGCAGCCCGGCTGGGCCCAGGGCCTGTCGGGTTCCGACCTGCGCAACGCCGCGATCAACCACGTCACCCAGGTCGCCACGTACTTCCGCGGCAAGATCGACTCATGGGACGTCGTGAACGAGGCGTTCGCCGACGGCGGCAGCGGCGGACGGCGCGACTCCAACCTGCAGCGCACCGGCAACGACTGGATCGAGGCCGCCTTCCGGGCCGCCGACGCCGCCGACCCTGGTGCCAAGCTCTGCTACAACGACTACAACACCGACTCGATCAACGCCAAGAGCACCGGCATCTACAACATGGTGCGCGACTTCAAGGCGCGCGGCGTGCCGATCGACTGCGTGGGCTTCCAGTCCCACCTGGGCGGCTCCCTGTCCAGTGACTACCAGGCCAACCTCCAGCGCTTCGCCGACCTCGGCGTCGACGTCCAGATCACCGAGCTCGACGTGGCCCAGGGACCCAACCAGGCCAACATCTACGCCGGCGTGACCCGGGCGTGCCTGGCGGTGTCCCGGTGCAACGGCATCACCGTCTGGGGCATCCGCGACACCGACTCCTGGCGCGGCGACGAGAACGCGCTGCTGTTCGACGGCAACGGCAACAAGAAGGCCGCCTACACCAGCACGCTCAACGCCCTCAACGCCGGCTCGACGCCGAACCCGACGCCGAGCGTGACGCCGACCTCCGGCGGGCCGATCGACACCAACGCCTGGTACGTGCTGGTCAACCGCAACAGCGGCAAGGCCCTGGACGTCTACAACCAGTCGACGGCCGACGGCGCCCGCATCAGCCAGTGGTCTCGCACCAACGGCAACAACCAGCAGTGGCAGTTCGTCGACTCCGGCAGCGGCTACTACCGCGTCAAGGCCCGCCACTCCGGCAAGGTCCTGGACGTCAGCGGCTTCTCCACCGCCAACGGCGGCGCCGTCGTGCAGTGGAGCGACCTCAACGGCACCAACCAGCAGTGGCGCCCGGCGACCTCCGACGGCGGCCACGTCCGCCTGATCAACCGCAACAGCAACAAGGCCCTGGAGGTCCAGGGCTCCTCCACCGCCGACGGCGCCAACATCGTCCAGTACGACGACTGGGGCGGCACCAACCAGCAGTGGCAGCTCTCCCGTGTCAACTGAGCGATTCCCGAACAAGGAGCACATCGTGGAAATCACGCACGCCCGGCGCCCGCGCCGAAATACGGCGGCGATCATCGCGGCCGTGACCACGCTCATGGCCGGTTTCCTGGTCGCGCTGGTCTCGACGAACGCCGCGAACGCGGCGACCGTCGACACCAACGCCTGGTACGTGCTGGTCAACCGCAACAGCAACAAGGCCCTGGACGTCTACAACCTCGCCACCAACGACGGCGCCCGCATCACCCAGTGGGCCCGTAACAACGGCAACCAGCAGCAGTGGCAGTTCGTCGATTCGGGCGGCGGCTACTACCGCGTCAAGTCCCGCCACTCGGGCAAGGTCCTGGACGTCAGCGGCTTCTCCACCGCCAACGGCGGCGCCGTCGTGCAGTGGAGCGACCTCAACGGCACCAACCAGCAGTGGCGCCTGGCCGACTCCGACGGCGGCCACGTCCGCCTGATCAACCGCAACAGCAACAAGGCCCTGGAGGTCCAGGGCGCCTCCACCGCCGACGGCGCCAACATCGTCCAGTACGACGACTGGGGCGGCGCCAACCAGCAGTGGCAGTTCGTCAAGATCGGCGGAACGACCCCGACCCCGACGCCGACGCCGACCGGTACCTGTAACCTCCCGTCGACGTACCGGTGGAACTCCACCGGCGTGCTGGCCAACCCGAAGTCGGGCTGGGTCTCGCTCAAGGACTTCACCGTCGCCCCGTATGAGGGCAAGCAGCTGGTCTACGCCACCACCCACGACTTCGGCAGCAGCTGGGGGTCGATGAACTTCGGCCTGTTCACCAACTACTCGGAGATGGCCTCGGCCAGCCAGAACACCATGTCCTCGGGCACCGTGGCACCCTCGCT
>NZ_JBEZZK010000031.1:0-49634 GCF_040639135.1 Streptosporangium sp. NPDC023963 | reverse complement strand
CTGGTGCTGGCGGCCGAGGGCGGCGTGCGGGTGCAGGTGCTGGTCGGTGCGCCGCAGGAGTCGGGGACGCGGTCGGTGGCGATCCACTCGCGCGCCCATGACGTCGAGGACTGGACGCTGCACGCGCAAGGCGAGCTGGCCGAGCAGACGGGCGAGCCGGGCTTCGATGTGACGGTGTGGCCGCCGGCCGACGCGGTGACGGTGGCGGTGGAGGATCTGTATGAGCGTCTGGCCGAGATCGGTCTGGAGTACGGGCCCGTCTTCCAGGGGCTGGCGCGGGCGTGGGTGCGTCCGGGTGAGGTGCTCGCCGAGATCGTTTTGCCTGAGCAGGCGCATGCCGAGGCGGCGCGGTTCGGGGTGCATCCGGCGTTGCTGGACGCGGCGTTGCACGCCAGCGCGTTGGGTGATCTGTTGCCCGCTCCGGAGCCGGGCCGGCCGTATCTGCCGTTCGCCTGGAACGGGGTGTCGGTCCACGCGGTCGGCGCCACCACCCTGCGCGTCAGAGCGACCAGGAATGCCACCGCCAACGTCGGGAGCGTCGGCATCACGCTGAACATCGCCGACGGCAGCGGCGCACCCGTGGCCGACATCGAGGCACTCACGCTTCGGGCCCTGTCCACGGCCGGCCTGGGCAACACCGCGGGCCAGAACCTGTACCGGCTCGAGTGGAGTGCGGCTCCTGCCGGTTCCGCCTCCGCTTCCGCGGAGGTGCCCGGGTGGGTGGTGGCCGATTCGCTCGACGGTTCACTCGACGGTTCGCCGGCCGGCGAGGTCGCGGAGTGCGTGCTGGTCGAGGTGCCGGCCGGGGTGCACCAGGCGCTGGGCCTGGTGCGGGAATGGCTGGCCGAGGAGCGGTTCGCCTCCTCGCGGCTGGTGCTGGTGACCCGGGGCGCGGTGGCGGTGGCCGAGGTCGAGGACGTGGACCCGGCGCAGGCCGCGGTGTGGGGCCTGGTGCGGGCGGCGCAGGCGGAACAGCCGGGCCGGTTCGTGCTGCTGGACGTGGAGGCCGGGCCGCTGGACCCGAGAACGATCGGCCGGGCGCTCGCCTCGGGCGAGGCGCAGGTCGCGATCCGGTCGGGCGCGCTGTGGTCGCCGCGCCTGGCACGCGCGGCCGTGCCGCAGTACGAGCGGCTGGAGTTCGGGCCGGAGTCCACGGTGCTGGTCACCGGAGGCACCGGCGGCCTGGGCGCGCTGGTGGCCAAACACCTGGCCACCACCTACCAGGTCAAGCACCTGCTGCTGGCCAGCCGGCGCGGTGAGCAGGCCCCGGGTGCGGCCGAGCTGGCGGCCGAGCTGACCGAGCTCGGCGCCACGGTCACGGTCGCGGCCTGCGACGTCGGCGACCGGGACGCGCTGGCCGGGCTGATCGCGGCCATTCCCGTCCAGCACCCGCTGAGCGGCGTGGTGCACACGGCCGGCGTCCTGGACGACGGTGTGATCACCGCGCTCACCCCCGAGCGGCTGGACCGGGTCATGCGGCCCAAGGCCGACGCGGCCTGGCACCTGCACGAGCTCACCCGGCATCTCGACCTGTCCGCGTTCGTCCTCTTCTCCTCCCTCTCCGGGGTGCTCGGCGGCGCCGGCCAGAGCAACTACGCCGCGGCCAACGCCTTCCTCGACGCCCTGGCCGAGCACCGCAGATCACAGGGCATGGCGGGCACCTCGCTGGCCTGGGGCCTGTGGGAGAGCGGGGGCATGGCGGAGGAACTGACCGAGGCCGACCTGCGCCGCATGGAGCGCATGGGCCTGAAGCCGCTGTCGGCCGCCGACGGGCTGGCCCTGTTCGACGCCGGCCTGAACCACGACCTTCCGGCGCTGGTCGCCGCCCGGTTCGTGCAGGCCAGAACCACGGCCCGTACGGCGATGCCCCGGGCGGGCGCCCTGCACGGGCTCACCGAACGGCTGGCCGCGATGGAGCCCGCGGAGCGCCAGGCGGCACTGTCGGACCTGGTCCGCGGCCAGGCGGCCATGGTTCTCGGCTTCGCCGACCCCTCGGCGATCGAGCCCCAGCGCCAGTTCCAGGACCTGGGCTTCGACTCCCTCACCGCGGTCGAGTTCAGGAACAGGCTCAGCGCCGTCACCGGGCTCCGGCTGCCGGCCACGCTGGTCTTCGACTACCCCACCTCGATCGAGCTGATCGAGTATCTGGTGGACCACTTCGACGGGGCGGAGGACGAGGAGGCGCAGACCCTGCGGCTCTTCGCCGAGATCGACAAGATCGAGAGCACCGTGACCGGGCTGGCGGAGGAGAGCGTCGCCCGCAACCGGCTGGTCTCCCGCCTCAAGGACCTCCTGACGGGCCTCAACGGCCTCGGCGCGGCCGACCACTTCGAGACGGCCACCGACGACGAGATGTTCGCCTTCATCGACAACGAGCTTGAAGTCTCCTGACCTGTGCGCTTCTGCTGAGAAGGAATACCCGAGATGGCAAACGAAGACAAGCTCAGGGACTACCTGAAGCGGGTTACAGCCGACCTCCAGCAAACTCGTCGGCAGCTGCACGAGATCGAGGGCCGCGACCGCGAGCCCATCGCGATCGTCGGCATGAGCTGCCGCTACCCGGGCGGGGCCACCTCGCCGGAGGAGTTGTGGCGGCTGGTCGCCGAGGGCGGTGACGGGATCTCCGAGTTCCCCGCCGACCGCGGCTGGCGAGAGGACCTTTACCACCCCGACCCGGACAACCCTGGCACGACCACCGCCAGGCACGGCGGCTTCCTCTACGACGCCGCCGAGTTCGACGCGGGATTCTTCGCCATCTCCCCGCGCGAGGCCCTGGGGACCGATCCGCAGCAGCGGCTGTTCCTGGAGACGTGCTGGGAGACCTTCGAGCACGCCGGCATCGACCCGGTGTCGGTGCGCGGCAGCCGCACCGGGGTCTACGCCGGGGTCATGTATCACGACTACTTCCGAGCGGAGGCGCTCGGCAGCGTCACCTCGGGCCGGGTCGCCTACGCCCTGGACCTGGAGGGCCCGGCCGTCTCCGTCGACACGGCGTGCTCCTCGTCGCTGGTGGCGCTGCACCTGGCGGTGCACGCCCTGCGCAGGGGCGAGTGCTCGCTGGCACTGGCCGGCGGCGTCACGGTGATGGCGACCCCGAACACGTTCATCGAGTTCTCCCAGCAGCGGGGCCTGTCCGGCGACGGCAGGTGCAAGTCGTTCGCCGACGCGGCCAACGGCACCGGCTGGAGCGAGGGCGTGGGCGTGCTGCTGCTCGAACGCCTCTCGGACGCCACGGCGAACGGGCACAACGTGCTCGCGGTCATCCGCGGCAGCGCGGTCAACCAGGACGGCGCCAGCAACGGGCTGTCGGCGCCGAACGGCCCCTCCCAGGTCCGGGTGATCAGGGAGGCGCTGGCCGACGCCGGCCTGTCGCCCTCGCAGGTCGACGCGGTGGAGGGGCACGGGACCGGCACCGTGCTGGGCGACCCGATCGAGGCGCAGGCGCTCATCACCGCCTACGGCCAGGACCGGAAGGCCGGCGATCCGCTCTGGCTGGGCTCCCTGAAGTCGAACATCGGCCACACCCAGGCCGCCGCCGGCGTCGGCGGCGTCATCAAGATGGTGATGGCCCTGCGGAACGGCGTGCTGCCTCAGACGCTGCACGTGGACGAGCCGACCGAGCACGTGGACTGGTCGGCCGGCGCCGTGGAACTGCTGACCGAGGCCCGCGCCTGGGAGCGTCGCGACGCGCCGCGCCGGGCGGCCGTCTCGGCCTTCGGGTTCAGCGGCACCAACGCCCACGTGATCATCGAGGAGACTCCCGTCCGGCCCGACGAGGCCGAGCCGGAGAGGCTGCCGCTCCCGCTGGTGCCCTGGGTGGTCTCCGCCAAGGACGCGCAGGCGCTCGCGGCGCAGGCCGGCCGGCTCCACACGTGGGCGGCCTCGCACGAGGATCTGCCGGTGGCGGACGTGGGCTGGTCCCTGGCGACCGGCCGGGCCGTACTGGACCGGCGCGCGGTGATCGTCGGAGCGGACCGGGCCGAGCTCCTGGCGGGCCTCCAGGCCCTCGCGGAGAAAGCGACCCTGCCGGGAACCGTCACGGGAACCGGGACGGGCGGGCAGCTCGCCTTCCTGTTCGCCGGCCAGGGCAGCCAGCGGGTGGGCATGGGGGCGTCCCTCGCGGCGGCGTTCCCGGTGTTCGCCGACGCGCTGGAGGAGGTCTGCAAGGTCCTGGACCCGATGCTTCCGCACCCCGTACGCGAGGCGATGTTCTCCGGTCCCGAAGAGGTGCTGGCCGAGACCGGGATGACCCAGCCGGCGCTGTTCGCCTTCGAGGTCGCCCTCTACCGGCTGCTCACCTCGCTCGGCATCACCCCGGACGTGCTGGTCGGCCACTCGGTCGGAGAGATCGCCGCCGCCCACGTGGCCGGGGTGCTCTCCCTGCCCGACGCCTGCACGCTGGTCTCCGAGCGGGCCCGGCTGATGCAGGCCCTGCCGCAGGGAGGGGCGATGCTGGCCGTCGCCGCCTCCGAGGCCGAGGTGCTTCCGCTGCTGGAGGGGCGTGACGTCGGCATCGCCGCGGTCAACGGCCCTCAGGCCGTGGTGATCTCCGGTGGCGAGGCCGCGGTGGAGGAGATCGCCGCCCTGGTGAGCGCCCGCACCCGCAGGCTGCGCGTCTCGCACGCCTTCCACTCGCCGCTGATCGAGCCGATGCTCGCCGAGTTCCGCCAGGTCGCCCGGTCGCTGACCTACCACGAGCCGACGGTGCCGATCGTCTCCGACGTCACCGGCAGGCGAGCCCCGGCGGGACAGCTGACCGACCCCGGCTACTGGGTGGACCACGTACGGCAGGCGGTCCGCTTCTCCGACGCCGTCACCACCGCCCGCACCGGCGGCGCCACGGTGTTCGTCGAGATCGGCCCCGACGCCGTCCTGACCAGCCTGGCCAGGCAGATCCTCGACGGCGACGACGCCGTCGCCTTCGTGCCGACCGCCCGCAAGGACCGCGACGAGGCGCGAGCCTTCGTCGAGGCCCTCGGCCACCTGCACGGCAGGGGCGTCGTCGTCGACTGGGACGCCTACTTCGCCGACGCCTGCCCCCGGCGCGTCGACCTGCCCACCTACGCCTTCCAGCGCAAGCGCTTCTGGTTCATGCCGGGAAGCGCCGCCCCCGAGCAGGTCGCCGACGCCGTCGACCCCGAGTTCTGGTCGGCGGTGGAGCGCGAGGACGTGGCCGCGCTCGCCGCGACGCTGAACATCGAGGACGGCTCCCCGCTGGCCGCCGTGCTGCCCGCGCTGTCGTCGTGGCGGCGCAGCAGGCGCGAGCAGGGCGTGCTGGACTCCTGGCGCTACCACGTGACGTGGGAACCCGTCACCCTGCCGGACGCCAGGCCGTCCGCGCTGTCCGGCACTTGGCTGATCGCGGTCCCGGCGGCGCGCGCCGCCGACGAATCGGTGATCTCCGTTGCCGAGGCCCTCGAGCGGCACGGAGCCAGGACCGAGGTGGTCGGGCTGGGCGACGACTTCGGCGGCGAGGCGCTGCCGTACGGCGACACCCCGCCCGCGGGCGTGCTCTCCCTGCACTGCGACCTGGCACAGACCCTCTCGCTGATCCAGGCCACGGACGGCGTGAACGCGCCGCTGTGGATCGGCACCGACGGCGGCGAGAGCGTGAGCCGCGTCGACTTCGTCCGTGACCCCGAGCAGGGCGCGGTGGCCGGGCTGGGCCGCGTCCTCACCCTGGAACACCCCGACCGCCCGGGCGGGACCGTCGACCTGCCGGAGACCCTCGACACACGCGTCCTCAACCGCCTGGTGAGCGTGCTCGCCGGAGCGGGGGAGGAGGACCAGCTGGCCGTCCGCGCCTCCGGGATCTTCGCCAGGAGGCTGACCAGGGCACCCCGGCGGCGGACGGGCCCGGCCGGACACTGGCAGGCGCGCGGCACCGCCCTGATCACCGGCGGCACCGGCGGCCTGGGCGCGCACGTGGCGCGCCGGCTCGCCCGCGGCGGCGTCGAGCACCTGCTCCTCACCAGCAGGCGAGGCGCGGACGCCCCCGGCGTCACGGAACTCGTGGCCGAGCTCGAGGAGATGGGCGCGCGGGTCACGGTCGCCGGGTGCGACGTGTCCGACCGCGCCGCGCTCGCCGCGCTGATCGGCGAGGTCGAGGCGGGCGGCGACACCATCAGGTCGGTCTTCCACACGGCGGGCGTCCCGCACATCCAGCCGCTGCTCGACCTCGGCCGCGACGAGCTGGCCGAGGCCACCCGGGCCAAGACCACCGGCGCCGCCCACCTGGACGAGCTCTTCACCGGCCCGCTCGACGCCTTCGTGCTGTTCTCCTCCGGCGCCGGCGTCTGGGGCGGCTCCCACAACGGCGCCTACGCCGCGGGCAACGCGTACCTCGACGCGCTCGCCGCCCACCGCCGCGCCCGCGGCCTTCCCGGTACGGCGATCGCCTGGGGCTTCTGGGACGCCGCGGGCGGCGGGATGACCACGCTGCTCGGCGAGGACGACGCCCGCAGGAGCGGCATCCGCTACATGGATCCGCTCACGGCCGTCGAGGGACTCTGGCAGGCGCTGGACGACGACGAGACCAACCTGGTGATCGCGGACATCGACTGGCCGCGTTTCGCCCCGCTCCTCGCCGTCGCCCGCCGGCGCCCCCTGCTGGAGGGCGTGCCCGAGGCCGTCGCGGTGCTCGAAACCGGCGGCGGAACCGGCGGAGCGGCCGGCGCGGAGGTGTCCGAGCTGGGCGCCCAGCTGGCCCGGCTCGACCCGCAGGACCAGACCCGCCTCCTGGTGACGCAGGTCCGCAAGGAGGTGGCCGACGTGCTCGGATACGCGGACCCGGCCGAGGTCGGCGTCGACCGGGCCTTCCGCGACCTCGGCTTCGACTCCGTCACGGCCGTCGAGCTGCGCGGCAAGCTCAACCTCGCCTTCGGCATCCGCCTGCCGGCCACCGTGGTCTTCGACTACCCGAACGTGAAGGCGCTCGCGGAGCTGGCCAGGACCGAGATCCTGGGCGTGCGGGAGGAGACCGCGATCGTCGGGGCGGTCCGCGGCGACGTGGCCGACGACCCGATCGTGATCGTCGGGATGAGCTGCCGCACCCCGGGCGGGGTGAACGGCCCCGACGACCTCTGGCGGCTGGTCGCCGAGGGCGGGGACGCCATCTCCCGGCTGCCCGACAACCGGGGGTGGGACGTCGAGGGGATCTACGACCCGAGCCCGGAGGCGGTCTTCGCCTCGTACACGCAAGACGGCGGTTTCGTGCTCGGCGCGGGCGAGTTCGACCCCGAGTTCTTCGGGATCAGCCCGCGCGAGGCCCTCGCGATGGACCCGCAGCAGCGGCTGCTGCTCGAGGCCTCCTGGGAGGCGATCGAGCACGGCCGCATCGACCCCGGCTCGCTGCGCGGCAGCCGTACCGGCGTGTTCGTGGGCGCGGCCTACGAGGAGTACGGCCGCAACTCCGACCAGGTGCCGCTGGAGTCCATCGGGCACCTGGTCACCGGCACGCTGAGCAGCGTCGCCTCCGGCCGCGTCGCGTACGCGATGGGGTTCGAGGGGCCCGCGGTCACGGTCGACACGGCGTGCTCGTCGTCGCTGGTGGCGCTGCACCTGGCGGTGCAGGCGCTGCGCAACGGCGACTGCGACCTGGCCCTGGCGGGCGGTGTCACGGTGATGTGCACCCCGCTCGGCTTCATCGGCTTCAGCCTGCAGGGCGCGCTCGCCAGGGACGGCAGGTGCAAGGCCTTCGCCGGCGCGGCGGACGGCTTCGGCCTGTCGGAGGGCGTCGGCATGCTCCTGGTCGAGCGGCTGTCGGACGCGCGCCGCAACGGTCACCCGGTCCTGGCGGTGGTACGCGGGTCGGCGGTCAACCAGGACGGCGCGAGCAACGGGCTGACCGCGCCGAACGGTCCCTCGCAGCAGCGGGTGATCCGCCAGGCGCTGGCCAACGCGGGCCTGTCGCCCGCGGACGTGGACGCGGTCGAGGCCCACGGCACCGGCACCACCCTCGGCGACCCGATCGAGGCGCAGGCACTGCTGGCCACCTACGGCCAGGACCGGCCCGAGGACCGGCCGCTGTGGCTCGGCTCGGTGAAGTCGAACATCGGCCACACCCAGTCGGCGGCCGGCGTGGCCGGGGTCATCAAGATGGTGATGGCGATGCGGCACGGCGTGCTGCCGCAGACGCTGCACGTGGACGAGCCGAGCCCGCACGTGGACTGGTCGGCGGGCGCCGTGGAACTGCTGACCGAGGCCATCGCCTGGCCGGACAGCGGACGCGAGCGCCGCGCCGCCGTCTCGTCGTTCGGCATCAGCGGCACGAACGCGCACGTGGTGCTGGAGGAGGCCCCCGCCCAGGACACCCAGGACGACGAGGTGGCGCCTTCCGAGCTTCCGGCGCTGCCCGCGGTGCCGTGGGTGCTGTCCGGGCGGAACGCCCAGGCCCTGCGCGACCAGGCCGGACGGCTGGCGCGGGCGGTCGCCGCGTCCGAGGCACGCCCGGAGGACGTGGCCCACTCGCTGGCCGTCTCCAGGTCCGCGTTCGACCACCGCGCGGTGGTCGTGGGCGCGGATCGCGACGGGCTGCTGGCCGGGCTGCACGGCCTGGCGGACGGCGCCGCCGTCACCGGAGTGATCGAGGGCGCGCCCGGCTCGGGCGGTAAGACGGTGTTCGTCTTCCCCGGCCAGGGGTCGCAGTGGCTGGGCATGGGTGTCGAGCTGCTGGAGTCGTCCGCGGTGTTCGCGGCGCGGATGGCCGAATGCGAGGCGGCGCTGGCGGAGTTCGTGGACTGGTCGCTGACCGGGGTGCTGCGGGCCGAGGAAGGCCAGCCGGGCTTCGACCGGGTGGACGTGGTCCAGCCGGTGCTGTGGGCGATGATGGTCTCGCTCGCCCAGCTGTGGCAGTCACTCGGGGTCGCACCGGCGGCGGTGGTGGGCCACTCCCAGGGAGAGATCGCGGCCGCGGTGGTGGCCGGTGCGCTGTCCCTGGAGGACGGTGCGCGGGTGGTGGCGTTGCGCAGCCGGGCGATCGTGGCACTGGCCGGCCGGGGCGGGATGGCCTCCGTCGCGCTGCCGTCGGCCGAGGTGGCCGAGCGGCTGGACCGCTGGGACGGGCGGGTGTCGATCGCCGCGATCAACGGCCCGGCCTCCACGGTCGTCTCCGGTGACGTGGACGCGCTGGAGGAACTGCTCGCCGGCTGCGAGGCGGCCGGGGTGCGGGCCAAGCGGATCGAGGTCGACTACGCCTCGCACTCCGCGCATGTCACCGCGATCGAGGACGAGCTCGCCACGCTGCTGGCGCCGGTCGCGCCGCGTACCGGCCACACCCCGTTCTTCTCCACCGTGACCGCCGGCTGGTTCGAAGGCGCCGAGCTCGACGCCGGGTACTGGTACACCAACCTGCGCCGGCCGGTCCAGCTGGAGCCGTCGGTGCGCGCGCTGATGGAGCAGGGGCACGGCGTGTTCGTGGAGTGCAGCGCCCACCCCGTGCTGACCATGGCCGTCCAGGAGACGGCCGACGCGGCCGACCACGACGTCACGGCCATCGGCACCCTGCGGCGCAACGAGGGCGGCCAGCGCCGGATGTGGTCCAGCGCGGCAGAGCTGTGGGTGCGCGGCGGCGACGTCGACTGGGAGCGGGCCATCGCCCCCGCCCGGCCGAGCGTCGTCGACCTGCCCACCTACGCCTTCCAGCACCAGCACTTCTGGCTCGAGGAGCGCACCGCCACCGCCGGTGACGTCGGCGCCGCCGGCCTGGGCGCGGCCGGGCACCCCCTGCTCGGCGCGGCCGTGTCGCTGGCCGGCGCGGAGGGCGTCCTGCTGACCGGCAGGCTGTCGCTGAGGACGCACCCGTGGCTGGCCGACCACGCGGTCAACGGGCAGGCGATCCTGCCGGGAACCTCCTTCGTCGAGCTCGCGCTGCGCGCCGGCGACGAGGTCGGCTGCGACCTCGTCGACGAGCTCACCATCCAGGCGCCGCTCACCCTGCCGGAGCGGGGAGGGGTCCAGCTCCAGCTGGCCGTCGGCGCGCCCGACGACGAGGGGCGGTGCTCGCTCGCCGTCCACGCGCGGCCCGACGGCGGGCTGTCCGACGACCCGTGGACCTGCCACGCCGTCGGCGTCCTCGCGACCGGCGCCGCGCAGCGGCCGGTGCGGGACACGGCCGCCTGGCCGCCCGAGGGCGCCCAGGCCGTGGACGTGTCCGGCATGTACGGCTGGCTGGCCGAAGCCGGTCTCGGCTACGGCCCGACCTTCCAGGGACTGCAGGCCGTCTGGCAGCGCGGCGAGGAGGTCTTCGCCGAGGTCGCCCTGCCGGAGGGCACGGACACCGGCGGGTTCGGCCTCCACCCCGCGCTCCTCGACGCGGCGCTGCACTCCGTCGCGCTGCACGCGACCGGCGCGCAGGCCGGGCCGCAGATGCCGTTCGCCTGGACCGGCGTGCGGCTGCACGCCACCGGAGCCACCTCGATCCGGGCGCGGCTGTCGATCCCGGAGGCCGGCCGCGTGGCGCTCACCGTCACCGACCAGGCGGGCGCCCCGGTCGCCGACGTGGCGGCCCTGCTGCTGCGCCCGCTGCCCGCCCCGAGCGCCGCCCCGGCCGCCGGTACGGCCCGCGACTCGCTCTACGCCCTCGACTGGGCGCCCGTCCCGGCCGGAGAGGTGCCGGCCGGGCAGCGGTGGGCCGCCGTCGGCGACGCGACCGGCCTGTCCCGCGCCGGGATCGACGCCGTACGGCACGACAGCCTGGCCGCGCTCCTCGCGACGGAGCAGGTGCCCGACCTGGTGTGCGTGTCGCTGGACGGCGGACCGGCGGGCCCGCTCGCCGAGGCCGTCGCCGACCGGACCTGCGAGGTCCTCGACCTGCTGCGGACCTGGCTGGCCGAGGAGCGCTTCCCGTCCTCGCGGCTCGTCCTCATCACCCACGGCGCCGTCGCCGCGACCGGCCACGACGAGGTCGCGGACCTGCGCAACGCCGCCGTCTGGGGGCTGGCCAGGTCGGCGCAGTCGGAGAACCCGGACCGGCTGATCCTGCTCGACCTGGACGGCCACCCGGACTCCTACCGGGCGCTGCCGGCCGTGCTGGCCGGCGGGGAGACCCAGCTCGCGCTCCGCGAGGGGACGGCGTACGTGCCCAGGCTGGCCCGCGCCGGATCCGGGCGCGGCACCGCGCTGGTCCCGCCCTCCGGGACCGGGAACTGGCGGCTGGACGTGACCGGCCGCGGCACGGTCGACAACCTGGCGCTGCTGCCCGCGGACAACCCGCCGCTCGCCCCCGGCCAGGTCAGGATCGCCACCAGGGCGATGGGGCTGAACTTCCGCGACGTGCTGATCGCCCTGGACATGTACCCCGGCGACGCCCCCATGGGCGGGGAGGGCGCGGGCGTCGTCACCGAGGTCGCCGACGACGTCACCACGCTCGCGGTCGGCGACCGGGTGATGGGCATCGTCGACGGCTTCGCCCGGCTCGCCGTCGCCGACCACCGGCTGCTCGCCCGGATCCCCGACGAGTGGACGTTCACCGAGGCGGCGTCCGTGCCGATCGCCTTCGTCACCGCCTACCACGCGCTCGTGGACCTGGCCGGCCTCCGCGCCGGCGAGTCGCTGCTGGTGCACGCCGCCGCCGGTGGCGTCGGGACGGCCGCCGTGCAGCTCGCCCACCACCTGGGGGCCGAGGTCTACGGCACCGCGAGCGAGGGCAAGTGGGACGCGGTGCACGCGCTGGGCGTCCCCCGCGAGCGGATCGCCTCCTCTCGGACGCTGGAGTTCGCGCGGACCTTCGGCGCCGGGGTGGACGTGGTGCTCAACTCCCTCGCCGGCGAGTTCGTCGACGCCTCGCTCGGGCTGCTGCGTCCCGGTGGGCGGTTCATCGAGATGGGCAAGACCGACGTGCGGGATCCGGCCGCGGTGCTCCCCGCGCGCTACCAGGACTTCGACCTCACCCGGCTCGACCCGGCGCGCACCGGCGAGATCCTCGCCACGGTCGTCGCGCTGTTCGCGGAGGGCGCGCTCCGGCTGCCGCCGATCCGCGACTGGGACGTCCGCCGGGCCGGCGACGCGTTCCGGCATGTCGCCCAGGCCCGCCACATCGGCAAGGTCGTGCTGACCATGCCGGCCGAGCTCGACGGCGAGGGCACCGTGCTCGTCGTCGGCGGCACCGGCGCGCTCGGCGCGCTGGCGGCCAGGCGGCTGGTCACCGAGCACGGGGTGCGGCACCTGGTCCTGGCCGGCCGCCGCGGCCCCGAGGCCGCCGGTGCCGCAGAGCTGGAGGAGGAGCTGACCGGGCTGGGGGCCACCGTACGGATCGTCGCGTGCGACGCGGCCGACCGGGACGCCCTGGCGGCGCTGCTCGCGACGATCCCCGCCGAGCACCCGCTGACCGGCGTCCTCAGCACGGCGGGCGTGCTGGACGACGGCATGATCTCCTCGCTCACCCCCGAACGCGTCGAGGCCGTGCTGCGGCCGAAGGTAACCGCGGCCGTCAACCTGCACGAGCTCACCGCCGGGCTCGACCTGGCCCGGTTCGTGCTGTACTCGGGCGCGGCCGGCGTGTTCGGCAGCCCGGGGCAGGGCAACTACGCGGCGGCCAACGCCTTCCTGGACGCGCTCGCCCAGCACCGCCGGGCACGCGGGCAGGCGGCGACGTCGCTGGCCTGGGGCCTGTGGTCGCCGCGGAGCGGCAGCGGGATGACCGGCCACCTGGACGAGGCCGACATCGGCAGGCTGAACAGGTCCGGGATGGGCGCGCTCGACCTGGACCAGGGACTCGACCTGTTCGACCTGGCACTGGGCGCGGACCAGGCGGCCCTCGTGCCCATGCGGCTCGACCTCGCCACGCTGCGCGCGGGCGCCGCGGCCGGCTTCGGGCATCCGCTGCTGCGCGGCCTGGTGCGGACCACCGCCCGTCGCGTCGTGGCGGCGGAGTCGCAGGAGGCCGAGTCCCTCACCGACCGGCTGGCGGACCTTCCCGAAGCCGACCGGACGCCGATGCTGCTGGACCTGGTGCGGAGCCACGTGGCCGCGGTGCTCGGCTTCGCCGGGTCCGAGGTGGTGGAACCCGGCCGGGCGTTCAAGGAGATCGGCTTCGACTCGCTGACCGCGGTGGAGCTGCGCAACCGCCTCAAGGCCGCCACCGGGCTGCGGCTGCCCGCCTCCCTGGTCTTCGACTACCCCAACCCCGCCGCGCTGGCCGGGCACCTGCTGGAGGAGATCGCGCCACCGGCGCACAGCGCGGAACAGCAGGTCCTGGCCGAGCTCGACCGGATCGAGGCCAGGCTGGCCGTCGTCGCGGCCGAGAGCGCGACCTCCGAGGACATCACGGCCCGGCTGGAGCAGCTGCTCTTCTCCTGGAAGGAGAGGCGGCCGGACTCCGGACCGGCGGAGGAGGACGTGGCCGGCCGGCTGGCCGCCGCGACGGCGGACGAGATTCTCAACTTCATCGACAACGAGCTCGGCATTTCCTGAGCAGGCGTAGTAGAGCGGGAGAGGAAGGCAGATGGCAACAGAAGCACAGCTCGTCGAGTACCTGAAGCGAGTGACGACCGAGCTTCACGACAGCAAGAAGCGCCTGCACGCGGCCGAGGAGAAGGACCACGAGCCCATCGCCATCGTCGGCATCGGATGCCGCTACCCGGGAGAGGTCGAGAGCCCGGAGGACCTGTGGCGGGTCGTGGCCGACAGGACCGACGCCATCTCGAACTTCCCCGAGGGACGCGGCTGGGACCTGGAGGCGCTCTACAACCCCGACCCCGACGCGTTCGGCACCTCGTACGTCGCCGAGGGCGGGTTCGTACACGACATCACCGAGTTCGATCCCGGCTTCTTCGGGATCAGCCCGCGCGAGGCCGTCGCGATGGACCCGCAGCAGCGGCTGCTGCTGGAGACCTCGTGGGAGGCGATCGAGCGGGCCGGCATCGACCCGGCCACCCTGCACGGCAGCAGGACCGGCGTGTTCGTGGGCGCCAACAGCCCCGAGTTCCTCACGATGATGACGCATGCGCCGGCGGAGCTGCAGGGCTACATGATGACCGGTGTCGCCACCAGCGTGGTGTCCGGCCGCATCTCCTACACCCTGGGACTGGAGGGGCCGGCCGTCACCATCGACACCGCCTGCTCGTCGTCCCTGGTCGCGCTCCACCTCGCGGTGCGCGCGCTGCGCAACGGCGACTGCACGATGGCGCTGGCCGGAGCGGTGACCGTGCTGGCGACCCCCGGTACCTTCCTCGGCTTCAGCCGGGTGCGCGCGCTGGCCAAGGACGGGCGTTCCAAGGCGTTCTCCAACGCCGCCGACGGCATGGCGCTCGCCGAGGGCGCCGGCGTGCTCCTGGTCGAGCGGCTGTCGGACGCGCGCCGCAACGGCCACCCGGTTCTCGCGGTGATCCGCGGGTCGGCGATCAACCAGGACGGCGCGAGCAACGGCCTCACCGCCCCGAACGGCCCCTCGCAGCAGCGGGTGATCCGCCAGGCGCTGGCCGACGCCAGGCTCGCCCCCGTCCAGGTTGACGTCGTCGAGGCGCACGGCACGGGCACCGCGCTCGGCGACCCGATCGAGGCCCAGGCCATCCTGGCCACGTACGGCCAGGACCGCCCCGAGGACCGGCCGCTGTGGCTCGGCTCGGTGAAGTCGAACATCGGCCACGCCCAGGCCGCCGCGGGCGCCGCCGGGGTCATCAAGATGGTGATGGCCCTGCGCAACGGCGTCATGCCCGCCACCCTGCACGCCGAGGAGCCCTCCGAGCAGATCGACTGGACGGCGGGCGACGTGGAACTCCTGACGGAGGCCCGTCCCTGGCCGGCCGGCGCGGAACCGCGCCGGGCCGGCGTGTCCTCGTTCGGCATGAGCGGCACCAACGCGCACGTGATCATCGAGGAGGCTCCCGCCCAGGAGACGGCCGAGGCCGAGGCGCCCGTCGAGCCGCCGGTGGTGCCGTGGGTGCTGTCGGCGAAGACGGGCGACGCGCTCCGGGCGCAGGCCGGGCGGCTGGCGTCGTGGACGGCCGAGCGCGCCGAGCTGGGCCTGGCCGACGTGGCGCACTCGCTGGCGGTGTCGCGGTCGGCCTTCGACCGCCGGGCCGTGGTGGTGGGGAACCGGGCCGAGCTGACGGCGACCCTGGAACGGCTCGCCTCCGGCACGGTGTCGGGCGCCGTGGAAGGAGCGGTGGGGACCGCGGGCAAGACGGTGTTCGTCTTCCCCGGTCAGGGGTCGCAGTGGCTGGGGATGGGTGTCGAGCTGCTGGAGACCTCGGAGGTGTTCGCGGCGCGGATGGCGGAGTGTGAGGCGGCGCTGGCGGGGTTCGTGGACTGGTCGTTGACCGGGGTGTTGCGGGCCGAGGAGGGCCAGCCGGGCTTCGACCGGGTGGATGTGGTGCAGCCGGTGTTGTGGGCGATGATGGTCTCGCTCGCGCAGGTGTGGCGTTCGCTCGGGGTGGAGCCCGCGGCGGTGATCGGTCACTCGCAGGGTGAGATCGCGGCCGCGGTGGTGGCCGGTGCGCTGTCCCTGGAGGACGGTGCGCGGGTGGTGGCGTTGCGCAGCCGGGCGATCGTGGCGCTGGCGGGTCAGGGCGGGATGGTGTCGGTTCCGCTGCCCTCGGCCGAGGTGGCCGGGCGGTTGGAGGGGTTGGACGGCCGGGTGTCGATCGCCGCGATCAACGGTCCTGCCTCGACGGTGATCTCCGGTGATGTGGACGCGCTGGACGGGCTGCTCGCGGAGTACGAGCTCGCGGGGGTGCGAGCCAAGCGCATCGAGGTGGACTACGCCTCGCACTCGGCGTACGTCACCGCGATCCAGGACGAACTGACGAGGCTGTTGGCTCCGGTGACCCCCAGAAGCGGCGAGGTCCCGTGGTATTCGACGGTGCGGGGGTGCTGGCTGGAGGGTGTGGAGGCCGGTGGCGCGTACTGGTATGAGAATCTGCGCGAGACGGTGGGGTTCGGTCCGGCGGTGGAGGCGCTGGCGGGTGAGGGGTTCCGGTTCTTCGTGGAGTGCAGCGCGCATCCGGTGTTGCGGATCGGGGTGCTGGAGAGTGTGGAGGCGGCCGGACTCGCGGACGCCTGCGTGGTGGTGGGCACGCTGCGGCGTGATGACGGCGGGCCGCGCCGGTTGTGGACGAGCGCGGCCGAGCTGTGGGTACGCGGCGGGGATGTCGACTGGGAGAGAGCCATCGCCCCGGCCGGTCCTCGCCGGGTGGATCTGCCCACCTACGCCTTCCAGCACCAGCACTACTGGCCGGGCAGCATCCAGACCAGCGGCGATCTCGCGCAGCTCGGCCTGGGGACCACCGGGCACCCGCTGCTCGCCGCCGCCGTGTCGCTCGCCGACGCGGAGGGCGTCCTGCTGACCGGCAGGCTGTCGCTGAAGACACACCCGTGGCTCGCCGACCACGAGGTCAACGGGCAGGTGCTGCTGCCCGGCACCGCCTTCGTGGAGCTGGCCGTACGGGCGGGCGACGAGGTCGGCTGCGACCTGCTGGAGGAGCTGACGCTGCAGGCGCCGCTGATCCTGCCCTCCACCGGCGGCGTGCACGTGCAGATCGCCGTCGGCGCGCCCGACCAGGACGGCAGGCGCCCGCTGACCATCCACTCCCGCGCCGAGGAGGAACCGTGGACCAGGCACGCGAGCGGCTTCCTCACCGAGGACACCGCCGCGGCCACCTTCGCCGAGCAGTCCTGGCCGCCGCCGGGCGCGACGGCCCTGCAGGCGGGCGACGTGTACGAGCTGATGGCCGGGATCGGCGTCGACTACGGCCCGGCCTTCCGCGGGCTGACCGCGCTGTGGCGCAGGGACCGGGAGATCTTCGCCGAGGTCGCGCTGCCGGAGGGCACCGCCGCCGGCGAGTTCTGCCTGCACCCCGCCCTCCTCGACGCGGCGATCCAGCCGCTCGCCGTGGGCGGCTTCTTCGACACCGGGACCTCCGGGGCCTCCGGTGGCCCGATGCTGCCGTTCGCCTGGACCAACGTGCGGCTGGCGGCCACCGGCGCCGCCGCCCTGCGCGTACGGCTCTCGCCCGCCGGGACGAACAGCGTGCGCATCGAGGTCGCCGACACCGCGGGCGCGCCCGTCGCCTGCGTGGACTCGCTGGTCGTACGGGCGCTGGCCGCCGAGGACCTCAAGGCGGGCACCGACCCGCTGCGCGACGCGCTCTTCGCGCTCGACTGGGTCGCGGCGCAGCCCCTGGCGGCTGTCGAGCCCGGCGAGCCCGGCGAGGCGCACTACGTCATCGCCGGCGGCGACGGCTCCCGGCTCGGAGCCGTCCTGGAGGCGGCCGGAGCCCGGGTCGGCGCGCCGGACCCCGACGGGCCGATGCCGAGGCTCGCGTTCCTGCCGTGCAGCCCGGTCGCCGACGCCGACGCGGCGGACGGGGCGCGGGCGGCGACCACCGAGGTGCTCGCGGTCGCGCAGTCCTGGCTCGACCAGGACAGGTACGCCGACGTCCCCCTGGTCGTCGTCACCCAGGGGGTGGTGGCGGGCGACAACCTGCCCGGCGCCGCCGTGTGGGGGCTGATCCGCTCCGCGCAGTCGGAGAACCCCGGCCGCTTCGTCCTGCTGGACGTCGACGGCACGGACGCGTCGTGGCGGGCCGTCCCGGCCGCCGCGACCTCCGGAGAGCCCCAGGCCGCCCTGGTCGAGGGCGAGGTCCTCGTCCCGAGGCTCGCCCGCCACCCGGTCGCCGAGACCGGTACCGAACCTGACGCTGTCGAGACCACCACCGGCTGGGAGGCCGGCGGGACCGTACTGATCACCGGAGGCACCGGCACCCTGGGCGGCCTCGTCGGGCGCCACCTGGTGACCGGGCACGGCGTGCGGCGGCTGCTGCTGACCAGCCGGCGCGGCCCCGACGCGGAGGGCGCCGCCGGGCTCGTGGCCGAGCTCGCCGAACTCGGCGCCGACGTGACCGTCGCCGCCTGCGACGCCGCCGACCGCCAGGCCCTCGCCGCCGTCCTGGCCACCGTCCCGGCGGAGCACCCGCTCACCGGGGTGGTCCACGCGGCGGGCACGCTCGACGACGGCGTGCTGGCCACCCTGACGCCCGAGCGGATCGACGCCGTGCTGCGTCCCAAGGCCGACGCCGTGCTGAACCTGCACGAGCTCACCAAGGACCTGCCGATCTCGGCGTTCGTGCTGTTCTCCTCGGCCGCGGGCGTCTTCGGCGGCCCCGGCCAGGGCAACTACGCGGCGGCCAACGCGTTCGTCGACGCCCTGGCCGTGCGGCGGCGCAGGCTGGGCCTGCCCGCCCTCTCCCTGGCCTGGGGCCTGTGGGAGCAGGACAGCGGACTGACCGGCACCCTCAGCGACGCCGACCGGGCCAGGCTGGCCCGCACCGGAGTCGTCCCGCTGACCACCGAGGACGGCCTCGCCCTGCTCGACGCGGCCTGCGCCGCCGACCGGGCGACGCTGGTCCCCATCCGGCTGGAGCTGCGCAACCTGCGGATGGCGGCGCAGTTCGGCGCGCTGCCCGCGATCCTGCAGGGTCTGGTCCCCGTCTCCAAGCGGCGCGTGGTCGGCTCCGACCCGGCCGCCGCGTCGCAGCTGCGCGAGCGCCTGGCCCGCCTGCCGGAGAGCGAGCACCACAAGGTCGTGATGGACCTGGTGCTCGACCAGGTGGCGACCGTGCTCGGCTACCCCGACCCGAGCGCCGTGGAGCAGGACCGGCCCCTCAACGAGGCCGGCTTCGACTCGCTGACGGCGGTGGAGTTCCGCAACCGGATGAACGCGGCCACCGGGCTGCGGCTGCCCGCCACGCTGATCTTCGACTATCCGACGCCCGCCGCCCTCGTCCAGTACCTGTGCGGCAGGCTCCTCGACGGCCCCAGGGCGGCCGTGTCCACCCACAGCGCGATCGACGCGGAGGAGCCGATCGCCATCGTCGGCATGAGCTGCCGGCTGCCCGGCGGCGTCACCGGCCCGGACGACCTGTGGAACCTGGTGGCCGGGGGAGGCGACGCGATGTCGATGTTCCCCCCCGACCGCAACTGGAACCTGGACGAGCTCTACCACCCCGACCCGGAGCACCCCGGCACGACCTACGCGCGGGAGGCCGGGTTCGTCTACGACGCCACCGCGTTCGACCCGTCGTTCTTCAGCATCTCCCCGAGGGAGGCCGTCGCCATGGATCCCCAGCAGCGGCTGCTGCTGGAGGGTTCGTGGGAGGCGCTGGAGCACGCGGGCATCGACCCGGCCGCCGTGCGCGGCAGCAGCACGGGCGTGTTCGTCGGGCTGATGTACCACGACTACGGGGTGCACCTGCAGAACGTGCCGAGCGACCTGGACGGCTTCGTCGGCACCGGAGTCTCGGCCGGTGTCGCCTCCGGCCGGGTGTCCTACGCCTTCGGCTTCGAGGGGCCTTCGGTCACCCTGGACACGGCGTGCTCCTCCTCGCTGGTCGCGCTGCACATGGCGATGCAGGCGCTGCGCAGGGGCGAGTGCTCGCTCGCGCTCGCCGGCGGCGTCACCGTGCTGTCCACCCCCGCGGTCTTCGTCGACTTCAGCCGCCAGCGCGGCCTGGCCGCCGACGGCCGCTGCAAGTCCTTCGCCGACGCGGCGGACGGCACCGGCTGGGGCGAGGGCGTGGGCATGCTCCTGGTGGAGCGGCTCTCCGACGCCCGCCGCAACGGCCACAAGGTCCTCGCGGTGGTGCGCGGCAGCGCGATCAACCAGGACGGCGCCAGCTACGGGCTCACCGCCCCCAACGGCCCCTCCCAGCAGCGCCTGATCGAGCAGGCCCTGGCCGACGCCCGGCTGACCAACGCCGACGTCGACGCCGTCGAGGGACACGGCACCGGCACCACCCTCGGCGACCCGATCGAGGCGCAGGCCATCGTGGCCACCTACGGCCAGGACCGGCCGGAGGACCGGCCGCTGTGGCTGGGGTCCGTCAAGTCGAACATCGGCCACACCCAGGCCGCCGCCGGCGTCGCGGGCATCATCAAGATGGTGATGGCGATGCGGCACGGCGTGCTGCCGCGGACACTGCACGTGGACGAGCCGACCACGCACGTGGACTGGTCGGCGGGCGCGGTCCGCCTGCTCACCGAGGCCACGCCGTGGCCCGAGACCGCGCGGCCGCGCCGCGCGGGCGTCTCGTCCTTCGGGATCAGCGGTACCAACGCCCACGTCATCCTGGAGCAGGCGCCGGAGGAGCCCGCGGAGACGCGGGACGCGCCCGAGCGCCCGCTGATCCCGTGGGTGCTGTCGGCCAAGACGCAGGACGCGCTGAAGGCCCAGGCGCGCAGGCTGCGCGGCCACCTGGAGTCGTGGACGGAGCACTCGGCGGCCGACGTCGCCCGGTCCCTGGCCACGACGCGCTCCTCGTTCAAACGCCGGATGGTCGTGCTCGGCGCCACCCGCGAGGAGCTCACCGCCGGGCTGGACGCCGCGCTGGCGCAGCGGCAGGCGGACAACGTGATCACCGGTTCGGCCGCCCGAGGCAGGGTCGCCTACCTGTTCACCGGCCAGGGCAGCCAGCGGCGGGGGATGGGGGAGGAGCTGTACGCGGCCTACCCGGAGTACGCGGCGGCGTTCGACGCGGTGTGCGCCCGGTTCGACCGCCACCTCGACCGTCCGCTGCGCGAGGTCATCACCGGTGACCCCGAGCTCCTCCAGCAGACCCGCTACACCCAGGCCGCCCTGTTCGCCGTCGAGGTCGCGCTGTTCCGCTGCCTGGAGGCATGGGGGGTGCGCCCGGACTTCCTCGCCGGCCACTCCGTCGGCGAAATCGTCGCCGCGCACGTCGCGGGCGTGCTGTCACTGGACGACGCGGTCACGCTCGTGGCCGCGCGCGGCGGCCTGATGCAGGCGCTGCCGCCCGGCGGGGCGATGATCTCGGTGCGCGCCGCGGAGGCCGACGTGCTGCCGCTGCTGGCCGGGTACGAGGACCGCGCCGGCATCGCCTCGGTCAACGGCCCGGCCTCCGTGGTCCTGTCCGGCACCGAGGAGAGCGTGCTCGAGCTGGCGGAACTGCTGGCCGGGCGCGGGCACAAGACCAAGCGGCTGGCCGTCAGCCACGCCTTCCACTCGCCCCTGATGGAGCCGGTGCTGGAGGACTTCCTGAACGTCGCGAGGCAGCTGACCTTCCACCCGCCCGCGATCCCCGTCATCTCCAACGTCACCGGGGAGCCGGCCACCACAGAGGAGCTGACCTCGCCGGAGTACTGGGCCCGGCACCTGCGGCAGGCCGTGCGCTTCTGCGACGGGATCAGGACGCTGCGGAGCCGCGGCGTCACCACCTTCCTGGAGCTCGGCCCCGACGCCGTGCTGTCGGCCATGGTCGGCGACTGCGCGGAGGGCTGGACCGGGGTGGCCGTCCCGGCGCTGCGCCGCGACCGGCCGGAGGCGTCCGCGCTGCTCGACGCGCTGGCGCGGGTCTCCGCGCACGGGACCGACGTCGACTGGGGCGCCGTCGTCGGCACGGGCGCGACCGTGCAACTGCCCACCTACCCCTTCCAGCGGCAGCGCTACTGGCCCGACCCGCCCCCGGCGGAGACGGCTGTGGCGGCCGTACAGCCCGACCACGAGCTGTGGGACGCCGTCGCGCGCCAGGACCTGGACGGGCTGCTCGCCACGCTCGGCCTCGGAGCGGGGGCCACGCTGGACGACCTCCTGCCCGCGCTGGCCAGGGTGCACGGCGGCGGGAGCGGCGGCGCCGAGCACGGGCACCCGCGCTACCAGCTCGGCTGGCGGCCGCTCACCGACCTGCCCGCGCCGGTCCTGTCGGGAACCTGGCCGGTGGTCGCGCCGGACGGCTCCGCCGGAGTGGACCGGGCGCTGGCGGCCGGGCTGGCCGCGCACGGCGCCGACACCGTCGTGCTCCCGGAGATGCCCGCCTCCGACGCGGGAGTGGCGGGCATCGTCTACCTGCTGCCGGAGGGCGCGCCCCTTCCCGAGGTCGCGCCCGGTTCGGCACCGGTCTGGGTGCTCACGCGGGGCGCGGTCCGGGTGTCGCCGTCCGACGGGGACGCCGTGCCGGTGACCGTACGGGCATGGGGAGCGCTCAGGACCGCGGCCCGCGACGGGCTGCTGCGGAACGGCGGGCTGGTCGACCTCCCGGCCAGGCTGGACGAGCACGTGCTGCGGCAGCTGTGCGTGGTGCTCTCCGGCGTGACCGGAGAGGAGGAGCTGGCCGTACGGCTCGGCGGGGTGTTCGCGCGCAGGCTGCGACCGGCACCGTGCCGGGGGGCGGCGCTGGGGGCGGAATGGCGGCCCAGCGGCACGGTCATGCTGGCCGGGCCGCTCGACGAGACCGCCGCCGAGCTGGGCAGGTGGGCCGCGCGCAACGGCGCGGAGCAGGTCGTCCTCACCGAGCCGGACGCCAGGCTCGCGGGCGAGCCCGGCGTGGTCGTGCGGGCGATCGGCGACGATCTCTCGTCTCTCCCGGCTCTGTCGGCCCTCCTGGATCTCCCGGTGACCGCCGTCGTCTGCACGACGCCGGAGGCGGCCCGGTTGTTCGACGAGCGGACCCGCCCGGCGGACCTGTCCGCCTTCGTCATGCTGGCGCCGGCGGGGGCGGCCTGGGGCGAGGACGGCGCGTCGGACCACGAGTACTTCAACGCGCTGGCCGCCGCGCGGCGCGAGGCGGGGCTGCCGGCGCTGTCCGGCGCGGTCGGCCTGAAGGAACCGGCCGACGCGGTCGCGGCCGTCCGCCACGCGCTGCGCCAGGGGGACACGACGCTCGTCGTCGCCGACCCCGACTGGATCGCGCTGGCCGCCGCGACGCGCTCCCGGCTCCTGGACGACATCCCCGAGGCGGTGCTCGTCCAGGACGAGCCGGAGGATCTGGTCGACGGCGTCGCCGCCTTCCGCCGCCTGCTGGACGACAGCCCGGCGGAGGAGCACCACGGCATCCTGCTCGACGTGGTGCGCCGCCAGGCCGCCGCGATCCTGCAGTTCCCGCTGCATGACGCGGTCGAGCCCGACGCGGAGTTCTTCGAGCTCGGCTTCTCCTCGATGGCCGCGGTGGAACTGCGCAACCGGCTCAGCGAGCTGACCGGCATCGAGCTGGCCGCCGACGCGGTCTACGACTACCCGACACCGGCCGAGCTGGCGGAACACCTGCTCGCCGAGGCCACGGCCCCGGCCGCGGGCTGAGAAAGGACGACCCCGTGCTCGATGGATTCACCCCCTGGCCCGAGGAGTTCGCGGAACGCTACCGGGCGGCGGGCCACTGGACCGATGAGAACCTCGGCGAGTTCCTGCGCCGACTGGCCCGCTCCCACCCGGGCAGGACCGCCCTCGTGGCGGGCCCGCACCGGTGGACCTACGCCGAGCTGGACTCGCGCGCCGACCGGATGGCGGCCGGGCTGCACGAGCTCGGCATCGGCGCCGGCGACCGCGTCGTCGTGCAGCTGCCGAACGTGCCGGAGCTGGTGACGCTGTTCTTCGCGCTGTTCAGGATCGGCGCCCAGCCGGTCCTGGCGCTGCCCGCGCACCGCAGCAGCGAGATCACCTACTTCTGCGAGTTCACCGAGGCGGTCGCCTACGTCGTCGCGGACACGCATCTCGGGTTCGACTACCGGGAGCTGGCCGCCGAGGTCGTCGCCCGCGTGCCCACCGTCAAGCACGTCCTCGTCGCGGGAGATCCGGGTGGCGCGGGTGCCCCGGGTGACTCGACCGGCTTCGTGGCGCTGGGCGACGTCCGGGGCGAGTCCCTGCCCGACCTGCCCCGCCCCGACCCGGCGGGGGTGGCGCTCTTCCTGCTGTCCGGCGGTACGACCGGGGTGCCCAAGCTCGTGCCGCGCGCCCACCAGGAATGGAGCTACAGCGGGCGCGCGGTCGGCGAGGCCTGCGGCTACGACGCGAACACCGTCCACCTGGTGAACCTGCCGCTGAGCCACAACTGGCCGCTGACCCACGGGCTGCTGGCCACCTTCCACGCGGGCGGGACGCTCGTGCTGGCACCGGGCCCGAGCCCTGACCAGTCCTTCCCCCTCATCGAGCGCGAGCGGGTGACCGAGACCGGCCTCATCCCCGGCGCTGCCCTGCTCTGGATGGAGGCCGCCGAGTGGGGCGAGCACGACATCTCCAGCCTGCGCCGGGTGACCATCGGCGGCACGAAGCTGCAGCCCGAGCTGGCCCGCCGGGTGGAGCCCGCCCTCGGCTGCCGGCTCCAGCAGGCCTTCGGCATGGCGGAGGGCCTGTGCGGCTTCCACCGGCCGGACGATCCGGCGGACGTGGTCCTCGTCAGCCAGGGGTTGCCCGTCTCCCCCGACGACGAGGTGCGGGTGGTGGACGAGGACGACAACGACGTCGCCCCCGGAGAGGTGGGCCAGCTGCTGGCCCGCGGGCCGTACACCACCCGCGGCTACTACCGGGCGCCGGAGCACAACGCCCGGTCGTTCACCGCGGACGGGTTCTACCGGAGCGGCGACCTGGTGCGGCTGCTGCCCACCGGGCACGTGATCTTCGAGGGCAGGGTGAAGGACCAGATCAACCGGGGCGGCGACAAGATCGCGGCAGAGGAGATGGAGAACCACCTCCTCGCCCATCCGAACGTCCGCGAGGTCGCCTTCGTGGGCCTGCCCGACGAGGTTCTCGGCGAGCGGAGCTGCGCCTGCGTCGTCCCCCGGGGTACGCCTCCGACGCTGGTGGAGCTCACCGCGTTCCTGCGCGGGCGCGGCGTCGCGGCCTTCAAGTTCCCCGACCGCCTGGAGATCGTCGAGGCCCTCCCCGTCACGCCACTGGGCAAGGTCAGCAAGAAGCAGCTCGCGGGCATGTTCGGTTAACAGAGGACGATTCCCCATGCACCTGCCAAACATCGACCCGCACCTGCCGAACATCGACCCCCACCTTCCGGACACCGACTCACGCCCGCCGGGCATCGACTCACGCCCGCCGGGCACCGCCCCGCGCCTGCCGGGCGTCGACCCGTACCCGCTGGACATCGACCTGCCCGGATTCCTGGAAGTGCACGCGAAGGCCACCGCCGAGTCGCGCAACAGCGCGAGCCGGACCCTGGCGACCTGGCGCCAGGAGATCGACCCCGTCGACCCGGCCTGGCTTCTCGCGCCGGTGTTCGCGCGGACGAGGCGGGCGTTCGTCTGGGTGTCGCCCGAGTCGAGCGTGATCGCCATGGGCAGCGCGGCCGACTTCGTCGAACGCGGCTCCGGCCGCTTCGCCGGCATCCGGGCGAGCTGGGAGAGAGCCGCCCAGAACGCGGTGGCCGGCGGGCCGGGCCGGCGCGGTACGCCGTCGCTGGTCGGCGGCTTCGCCTTCGCCCCGCGGCCCGGGCCGCTCCCGGAGGCGCTGATGTGGGTGCCCCGGGTCCTGGTCGCCCGGGATCGGGACGGGCGGACCACGCTCGCGCTCAGCGTGAGCGTCGACCCCGGCAACCCCGTGCAGGACGACGTGGCGGGGGTGATCGCCCAGGCCTGCGGCCTGCTCTCCGCCGCGGGCGGGCGCCCGTGCCCCAGCCCCTACCTCGCCGGGACGACCGTCACCGAATTCCCCTCCGCCGCCGAGTGGAAGGCGCTGGTCGCGCGGGCGGCGGACCAGATCGGCCGCGGCAGGTTCGACAAGGCGGTCCTGGCCCGCCAGTTGCGCGTGACCTCGCCCTGTCCCTACGACGTGCCGTCCGTGCTGGGGTCCCTGCTCGCCGCGCAGTCCGGGACCACCGTCTTCGCCGTCGCGGCCGGCGGGCACGCCTTCGTCGGCGCCACCCCGGAAAGGCTGGTCAGCCTGCACGCCGGACGGGCCCGGTCGATGAGCCTTGCCGCGTCCATGCCGCGCGGCGCCACACCGGCCGAGGACGCCCGGCTGCGCGCGGCCCTGCTGGAGGACGACAAGAGCCGGCGCGAACAGCAGGTCGTCACCGCGATGCTCCGCCGCGCCTTCGACCAGGTGTGCCGCGAGGTCTCCGTGCCCGCCGAGCCGCAGGTGCTCGACCTGCCGAACCTGCGCCACCTGCACAGCCGCATCGACGGCGAGATCGCCGACCCGGAGAACACCGGCGTGCTCGACCTCGTCGAGCGGCTGCACCCCACACCGGCCGTCGGCGGCCACCCCCGGGAGGGGACACTCGACTGGATCTCCGCCGCCGAGCCCTTCGACCGCGGCTGGTACGCCGGTCCGGTCGGCTGGATGAACACCGACCAGGAGGGGGACTTCGCCGTCGCCCTACGCTCCGCCCACCTGCACGAGGGGACCGCCACCCTCTACGCGGGGTGCGGGATCGTGGCGGGCTCCGACCCGGATGTGGAGCTCCAGGAGACCAGGCTCAAGTTCCGTCCTATGCTCAATGCTCTTGCCGTGCCCGCGTACGGGCCGGACGGGGCGGGAACCTCTTGATCGGGAAACACGCACGAGAGGCACGTGAACGTGATCCAGATAGACGGACTGACGAAACGCTTCGGCGACAGGACGGCCGTGGACGACCTGACGTTCACCGTCGAGCCCGGCCGGGTCACCGGCTTCCTCGGCCCGAACGGGGCGGGCAAGTCGACGACCATGCGAATGATCCTCGGCCTCGACGCGCCGAACGCCGGGAGCGTGACGGTCAACGGCCACGGCTACGTGGGCGTGGCCAGGCCCATGCGTGAGGTGGGCGCCCTGCTGGACGCCCGCGCGCTGCACAAGGGCCGTACGGCGCGCAACCACCTGCTCTGCCTCGCCCAGACCAACGGCATCCCGGGTGACCGGGTGGACGAGGTGCTGGAGCTGGTCGGGCTGGAATCGGTGGCGCGCAAACGGGCCGGATCCTTCTCCCTGGGCATGGGCCAGCGGCTCGGGATCGCGGCGGCGCTCCTCGGCGACCCGAAGGTGCTGCTGTTCGACGAACCGGTCAACGGCCTGGACCCCGAGGGCATCAAGTGGATCCGCGAGCTGATGCGCGGGCTGGCCGGCGAGGGGCGCACCGTCCTGGTCTCCAGCCATCTGATGAGCGAGATGGCGCAGACCGCCGACCATCTCCTCGTCATCGGCAGGGGAAGGCTGATCGCGGACATCGGGATCGGTGAGTTCGTCCGGCAGGGCTCCAACGTCCTGGTGCGGACGGACGACAAGGACCGGCTCGTCCCTCACCTGGTCGAGGCGGGCGGGTCCGTCCAGGAAGGGACCGACGGCTCCTTCATCGTCACCGGGCTGGAGGCGAGGCGCATCGGCGAGGCCGCGCTGGCCGCCGGGGTCGTGCTGACGGAGCTGACACCACAACGTTCATTGGAGCAGGCCTACATGGATCTGACCCGCGACAGCGTCGAGTTCCAGGCGAGCGCGGCATGAGCGCCATCGCGGACACGATGCGGTCGGAATGGACCAAGTTCCGGACGATCCCGTCCAACGTCCCGATCCTGCTGACGACCGTCGCCGTCATGGTGGGCGCGGGCGCGCTCACCGCCAACGGCGCGGCCAAGGGCTACCAGGCGGCGGGGGCGGCGTTCGACCCCACCTACATCAGCATGTACGGCGGGTTCCTGTTCGTCCAGATCGCCGTGGGCGCGCTCGGCGTGCTGGTGGTGTCCTCCGAGTACGCCACCGGGATGATCCGCACGAGCCTGACCGTGGTCCCGCGGCGAGGACGGCTGCTCGCCGCCAAGATCTGGACGTTCGGTCTCATCACCCTGGTGATGGGGGAGATCGCCGCCTTCGGCGCGTTCCTCGTCGGCCAGACCGTGATCGGCGCCGCCGGCGCCCCGGCCGCGACGCTCGGCCAGCCCGGCGTGCTGCGCGCCGTCGTCGGCATGGGGCTGATCTGGGTCCTGGTGGGTCTCACCGGCGTGGCGCTCGGCTGCCTGCTGCGCGACACGATGGCCGCCACGACCGTGGTGGTGGCCGTCAACTTCATCATCCCGATCATCGGGCCCAGGCTCATGCCCGACGCCGTCGGAAACTGGGTGAGCACGTACTGGCCGATCGCGGCCGGTCTCCGGGTCACCACCACCGTCCCCACCGCGGAACGGCTGGCGCCCTGGACGGGGCTCGGCCTGATGGCCGCCTTCACCGCCGTCCTGCTGATCGTGGCCTTCGCGGTGTTCCGCTCGCGGGACGCCTGACGGCGGTCGTACCGACGCCGGCACCCGGCATCCGACGCCGACGCCCGGCACCCGACGCCTGACATGACGCCCGGCACCCGACGCCTGACATGACGCCCGGCGCCGACGCCCGGTGCCCGGCGCCGGCGCCCGGCATGACGCCCGGCGGCCGCCCAGGCCCGCCGGGCGTCGCCGTGTTCCCGCCCCCTATTGACGGCTCTACCAGCACTTTTAGTGGCCCTTAGGGGTTACCCGCTTTCTCCCGCCTCGCGAATACTGAAGTTCGGTAAACCCGGCGGGAGGAGCTACAAGAATGGCACCGAATTTCGCAAACGGTCAGTGCCGGTCCTTCCGCGGTGACGGGCGGCCGGACCTGCTCGTGCGGAACACCGAAACAGGCGAGCTATTCGTCTGCCCGCACAGCGGTGAATTCAACGGTACCGAGACTTTCGGCGACCCGGTGAAGATCGGTGACGGGTTCGGCTGGTGGCGATTCTTCTTCGTCCGCGCGGTCGACGCCACCGGAAACGGGCAGGCGGACATCTGCGCGTTCAGCGCCCACGAATTCGACATCAATCCGGGCGAGAACGGGGAGCACGGCTTCTTCCTGCTGCGGAACCTGGGCGCGCCGGGCGAGATCGGCCCGTTCGCCGAGCCGATCCGGGTGTCCGGCAGGCGCGACGACGGCCGGCAGTGGGAGACGATCGGGTTCGCCGACGTGACGGGCACCGGCACGGACGACACGTTCGGCCGGGGCAAGGACGCCGGCAACGTGGACGTCTTCCCCCACCGCGACCTGGGCGTCCTTCGCAACGATACCTACGACAAGGATCCGGTGAGGCTCACCGAGATCGACGTCGACGACCTCCCCGTCGCGATGGCCGACTTCACCGGCAACGGGAACCTCGACCTGCTGGTCCGCCGGGCCAACGGCGACCTGGCCCTGTACGAGTTCGACGGCAGGCCGGGCACGGCGACCGGGGGCACCTGGTACACCGTCGCCGGCGGCTGGCAGGACATGCGCCTCATGGCGCTCACCGACATCGACATGGACGGGCACCCCGACCTGCTCGGGCTGCACCAGGACGGCACGCTCGCCGCCTACCGGCACTGCGGGAAGTTCAATCCCGACTCTCCGCTCGAGCTTTTTCAGGAGCCGGTAACCGTCGCCACCGGATTCGGGATGTACGACGTCATCAGCTGATCACTCCGTCGGAATCTGGATAGGTTCAATGCAATTCGAACTCTCCTCCCGTATTTTCTCCGACGACGCGGTGGCGATCGTCGGCATATCCTGTCGCCTTCCCCACGCACCCGATCCCGCATCATTCTGGCGGCTGCTTCGCGATGGCCGTGACGCCATCACCGAGGTGCCGAGCGGCCGGTGGAACTCGCCGGAGACCAGTTCGATGCGCGGCGGTTTCATCGACGGAATCGCCGAGTTCGACGCCGAGTTCTTCGGCATCGCGCCGAACGAGGCCGCGATGATGGACCCCCAGCAGCGGCTGGTCCTGGAGCTGAGCTGGGAGGCGCTCGAGGACGCGGGCATCGTCCCGGAGAGCCTGCGCGACACCGGCACGAGCGTCTACATCGGCGCCATGGCCGGCGACTACGCCCAGCTGCTCCAGGGCAACGTGTCCCGCCACAGCCTGACCGGCCTCAGCCGCGCCCTGCTCGCGAACCGGATCTCCTACACCCTCGGGCTGCAGGGCCCCAGCCTGACCGTCGACTCGGCGCAGTCGGCCTCGCTGACCGCCGTGCACCTGGCGTGCGAGAGCCTGCGGAACGGCGAGTCCGGGCTCGCCATCGTCGGCGGCGTCAACCTCAACATCACCCCCGACAGCACGCTGGCCGCCGCCAGGTTCGGCGCCCTGTCCCCTGACGGCAGATGCTTCACCTTCGACGCGCGCGCCAACGGCTACGTGCGCGGCGAGGGCGGCGGGATCGTCGTGCTCAAGCCGCTGGCCCGCGCGCTCGCCGACGGCGACCGGGTGTACTGCGTGATCGCGGGCAGCGCGGTCAACAACGACGGCGGCGGCGAGGGCCTCACCGTTCCCGACCAGCACGCCCAGGAGGAGGTCATCCGCCTGGCCTGCGAGCGTGCCGGGGTGAGCGCCGCCGACGTCCAGTTCGTGGAACTGCACGGCACGGGCACCCGGGTCGGCGACCCCGTCGAGGCACGCGCGCTCGGCACCGCCATCGGCGCCGCGAGGGAGCCGGGCGCGCCGCTGCTCGTCGGCTCGGCCAAGACCAACGTCGGCCACCTCGAAGGGGCCGCGGGGATCGTCGGCCTCCTGAAGACCGCGCTGGCCATCAGGCACCGCGAGCTGCCCGCGTCGCTGAACTTCGAGACGCCCAACCCGCGGATCCCCCTCGACGAGCTCAACCTCCGGGTCAACACGGAGCTGAGCCCCTGGCCGCGCGCCGACGTGCCGCTGGTGGCCGGGGTCAGCTCGTTCGGCATGGGCGGCGCCAACTGCCACATGGTGCTCGCGGAGTGCCCGCGGGAGCTGCCCGCGCCGCCCGAGTCATCCGAGCCGTCCGTACCGTCGGCGTCTCCCGCCGGGCCGCTGATCGTGCCGCTGTCCGGGCAGAGCGAGGCCGCGCTGCGCGGCCAGGCCGTACGGCTGCGCGAGCACCTGCTCGCCACCCCCGACGCCGATCCCGTGGACGTCGCCTACTCGCTGGCCGCGACGCGCACGGCGTTCCCGTTCCGGGCGAGCGTCGTCGTGGACGAGCCGGAGCGTCTGGCCGACGTCCTCGGGCAGCTGTCCCGCGGCGAGCTCGCCGCCGAGATCGTGACGGGCCGGCCGCGCACCGGCGAGATCGCCTTCCTCTACGCGGGGCAGGGCAGCCAGCGTCGCGGCATGGGACGGGAGCTGTACGACACCTACCCCGTCTTCGCGCGGGCCCTCGACGAGGTCGCCGCCCGCTTCGAGGGCGACCTGCTCGAAGCGATGTTCACCGACCCCGGCGGGCGGCTCGACGAGACGGGGACGACCCAGCCCGCGCTCTTCGCCTTCGAGGTCGCCCTCACCCGGCTGTACGAGCACTGGGGCATCCGCCCCGACCGGCTCATCGGCCACTCCATCGGCGAGATCGCCGCCGCGCACGTCGCCGGAGTGCTGTCGCTGCAGGACGCCTGCGCCCTGGTCGCGGCGCGCGGCAGGTTGATGCAGGACCTGCCGGCCGGCGGCATGATGGTGGCCGTCCAGGCCACGGAGGAGGAGATCCTTCCCCTCCTCGACGCCTCGGCGAGCATCGCCGCGATCAACGGGCCGGAGTCCGTGGTCGTCTCCGGCGCGGAGAGCCGCGTCGCCGAGATCGCCGAGGAGATGCGCGGGCGCGGGCGCAAGGTCCGCCGCCTGCGCGTCAGCCACGCCTTCCACTCGCCGCTGATGGACCCGATGCTGGCGGAGTTCCGGCGGGTGGCCGAGTCGCTCACCTACCACGAGCCCGTCATCCCGATCGTGTCCAACCTCACCGGCGCCACCGCGTCCGCCCGGGAACTGTGCTCGCCCGACCACTGGGTCAGGCACGTGCGCGAGGCCGTGCGGTTCGGCGACGGTATCCGGGCACTGGCGGCCGCGGGCACGAGCACGTTCGTGGAGATCGGCCCGGGCGCCGTCCTGACCGCGATGGGACAGCAGTGCCTGCCGCCGGACGCCGGCGCGCGGTTCGTCACCACGCTGCGGGACGGACGGCCGGAACCTCTCACCGCCGGCCTCGCGCTCGCCGCGCTGCAGGCCGGTGGCGCCGAGGTGAACGCGGAGGCGATGTTCCCCGGCGCCCGCCGCGTCCAGCTGCCCACCTACGCCTTCCAGCGCACGCGCCACTGGCTCACCGACACCGCCCCGCCGGCGCCCGCCGCCGGCGCCGACGACACCCGGCCGCTCACCGGCCGCCTGGCCGGGCTGTCCGGGCCGGAGCGGGAGCAGGTTCTCCTCGACCTCGTACGGACCTGCGTCGCGCTCGTGCTCGGCCACGCCACCACCGCGACCGTGGACGCCGGCACCGCCTTCAAGGCGCTCGGATTCGACTCCTACAGCGCGGTCGAGCTCAGGAACAGGCTCAACACCGCCACCGGCCTGCCGCTGCCGACCTCGCTGCTGTTCGACCACCCCACGCCGGCAGCGCTCGCCGCGTTCCTGCGCGCGGAGCTGACGGGTGACTCCGCGCCGGCGCCGGCCGTGGAACGGGCCGTGGGCCACGACGAGCCGATCGCGATCGTCGGCATGGCATGCCGGTTCCCCGGCGGCGTGGTCTCTCCCGACGACCTGTGGAAGCTGGTGATCTCGGAAGGGGACGCGATCGGGGAGTTCCCCGTCGACCGCGGCTGGGACCTGGGCGGGCTGTACGACCCGGACCCCGGCAGCAGCGGCACGTCCTACGCCCGGCACGGCGGGTTCCTGTACGGGGCGGCGGAGTTCGACCCCGGTTTCTTCGGCATCTCGCCGCGCGAGGCGCTGGCCATGGACCCGCAGCAGCGGCTGCTGCTGGAGACCTCGTGGGAGGCGATCGAGCGGGCCGGGATCGACCCCGGCCGGTTGCGCGGGAGCCGCACCGGGGTGTTCGCCGGCGCGACGGCCCAGGACTACGGCCCGAGGCTGCACGAGGCCACCGGGAACGCCGAGGGCTACGTCCTGACCGGGACCACCAGCAGCGTGATCTCCGGACGCGTGGCGTTCTCGTTCGGATTCGAGGGCCCGGCCGTCACGGTGGACACGGCGTGCTCGTCGTCGCTGGTGGCGCTCCACCTGGCCGCGCAGTCGCTGCGGTCGGGCGACTGCGACCTCGCACTCGCCGGCGGCGCGACCGTGATGGCCTCGCCCGGCATGTTCGTGGAGTTCTCCCGCCAGCGCGGCCTGTCGCCGGACGGCAGGTGCAAGGCGTTCTCCGCGGAGGCCGACGGCACCGGCTGGGCCGAGGGCATCGGCATGCTGCTCGTCGAGCGGCTCTCGGACGCCGAGCGCAACGGCCACCGGGTCCTCGCCGTCATGCGCGGCAGCGCGATCAACCAGGACGGCGCGAGCAACGGCCTGACCGCCCCCAACGGCCCCTCCCAGCAGCGCCTGATCCGCCAGGCCCTGGCGAACGCGAATCTGTCGGCGGCCGACGTCGACGCGGTCGAGGCCCACGGCACCGGGACCATGCTCGGCGACCCGATCGAGGCCCAGGCCATCCTTGCCACGTACGGCCAGGAACGGCCCGAGGACCGGCCGCTGTGGCTGGGGTCGCTGAAGTCCAACATCGGTCACGCCCAGGCCGCCGCCGGTGTCGGCGGTGTGATCAAGATGGTGATGGCGATGCGGCACGGGACGCTGCCGCGCACGCTGCACGTCGAGGAGCCGTCGCCGCACGTGGACTGGACGGCCGGCGCCGTCGAGCTGCTGACCGAGGCCCGCTCGTGGGACGCCGAGGACCGCCCGCGCCGGGCGGCGATCTCCTCCTTCGGCATCAGCGGCACCAACGCACACGTGATCATCGAGCAGGGGCCCCAGGAGCCGGACACGGACACCGACGGTGTCGAGCTGCCCGTCACGCCCTGGTTGATCTCCGCGAAGAGCCCGGAGGCGCTGCGGGCGCAGGCCGGGCAGCTCGCCTCATGGATGACGCCGGACACGCCGATCGCCGCGACCGGCGCCGCCCTGGCCGGTGACCGCGCGCTGCTGGAACAGCGCGCGGTGGTCGTCGGCGCCGACCGCGAGGAGCTGCTGGCGGGCCTTCGGGCACTGGCCGGGCGTACGGCGACGCCTGACGTGGTGACCGGCAGCGGCCACGGCGGCAGGCTGGCCCTGCTGTTCACCGGGCAGGGCAGCCAGCGGCTGGGCATGGGCCGCGACCTGGCCGCCGCCTTCCCGGTGTTCGCCGAGGCGCTGGAGGAGATCTGCGCCCTGCTGGACACGCTGCTGCCGTACCCGCTCCGCGAGACGATGTTCGCCGACCCCGGCGGCGTGCTCGACGAGACGCTGATGACCCAGCCCGCCCTCTTCGCCTTCGAGGTCGCGCTCTCCCGCCTGCTGGACTCCCTGGGCGTCAGGCCGGACGTCGTGACCGGCCACTCCGTCGGCGAGATCGCCGCCGCCCACGTGGCGGGAGTCTTCTCCCTGGCCGACGCCTGCACGCTGGTCGCGGCACGGGCCAGGTTGATGCAGGCGCTTCCCCCGGGCGGGGCGATGCTCGCGATCGCCGCGTCGGAAGCCGACGTGCTGCCGTTCGTCGAGGGGCGCGAGGACCAGGTCGCCATCGCGGCCGTCAACGCGCCCACCTCGGTGGTGATCTCCGGCGTCGAGTCCGTGGTCGAGGAGATCGCCCAGCGGGTCACCGTGCGCACGCGCCGGCTGCGGGTCTCGCACGCCTCCCACTCGCCGCTGATGGAGCCGATGCTCGACGAGTTCGGGCGGATCGCGGCCACCGTCACCTACCACGAGCCCCGCATCCCGGTCGTCTCCGCCGTCACCGGCGGCCTCACCACCCCCGGGCAGCTCACCGACGCCCGGTACTGGGTCGAGCACGTGCGGCGGCCGGTCCGCTTCGCCGACGCGATCGGCGCCACCGAGGCGAGCGTCTTCCTCGAGGTCGGGCCCGAGGGCATCCTGACCGGCCTGGCCCAGCAGACGCTCGCCGACGGCGTGTTCGTCGCGGCCGCGCGTAAGGAACGCGAGGAGACCCGCACCTTCGTGCAGGCCCTCGGCCGGCTCCACGCCTGCGGCACCGCCGTCGACTGGGACACCTACTTCGCCTCGGTGCCCGCAGGTCACATCGAGCTGCCCACCTACGCCTTCCAGCGCGAGCGGTACTGGCTGGAGACCGGCGGCCCCGGCGGCGTGCCCACGGAACACGTCGGGCTGTTCGCGGTCGACTGGGTCCCGGTGCCGGCCACCGGCGGCGCCCCGGCCTCCGACGACGTGTTCCTGGACTGGGCGGAGGACTGGGCGGACGAGGACGAGACGGGCGGGCGGGACGAGACGGCGCGGGCACGCGCGGCCGTGCTGCGCGTGCTCTCCGCCGTCCAGGACCGGCTCGCCGGCGACCACCCCTCGTCCTCGCGGCTGGTGATCCTCACCAGGGGCGCGACCGGCGAGGAGACCGACCCGGCCGCGACGGCCGTCTGGGGCCTGGTGCGGTCCGCGCAGACCGAGTACCCCGGCCGGTTCGTGCTGCTCGACCACGACGGCGCCTCGCAGGACGCCGTCGCCGCAGCCCTCGCCTACGACGAGCCGCAGCTGTCGGTGCGAAACGGAAGGATCTTCGTTCCCCGGCTGGCCGGGCGCGACCTGCCGCCGGGGGAGGCGCCGTGGACACCCGGCGGCACCGTCCTGGTCACCGGCGGCACGGGCGGGCTGGGACGAGTGGTCACCCGCCACCTCGTCACCGCGCACGGCGTGCGCGACCTCGTGCTGCCCACCCGCGACCCGAGGGCGGCCGGGGCCGTCGAGCTGGCGGCCGAGCTGACCGCGCTCGGCGCGCGGGTCGAGCTGACCGCGTGCGACCTGTCCGACCGCGACGCGCTGGCCTCGCTCGTCGACTCCTGCCGGGAGCTGACCGGGGTCGTGCACATCGCCGGCGTCCTGGACGACGGCGTCGTCTCGGCCCTGAGCCCGGAACGGCTCGACGCCGTGTGGCGGACCAAGGCCGAGGCCGCCTGGCTCCTGCACGAGCTGACCCGCGACCGCGACCTGTCGGCGTTCGTGCTGTTCTCGTCGTGCGCGGGCACGCTGGGCAGCGCGGGCCAGGCCAACTACGCCGCGGCCAACGGGTTCCTGGACGGCCTGGCCCGGCACCGCCGCACGCTCGGCCTGCCCGCGACGGCGCTCGCGTGGGGCCTGTGGGACAACTCCTCGGAGTTCGGCGGCATGGGGGCGACGCTCGCCACGGCCGACCTGGCGCGGTGGGCGCGGCTGGGCGTCGCCCCCATGCCGCCGGACCAGGCGCTCGCGCTCTTCGACGCGGCGCTCGCCGCGTCGGCGGAGACGGCGCTTCCCGCGCGGCTGAGCCTCGCGAAGGTCGCCGACCCGGCGCCCGCGATGCTGCGCGGCCTGCTGCGCAAGCCGATCGAGCGCCGCGCGGCCGGTGCGTCCGGCGACGTGGCCCTCGGGCAGCTCCTGCGCGAGATGAGCCCGGAGGAGCAGGAACGCACGCTCCTCGACCTGGTCCGCGGCCAGGCGGCCCTGGTGCTCGGGCACGTGACGCCGCACGTGATCAGCGCGACGGGCGCGTTCAAGGACGCGGGCTTCGACTCGCTGACCGCGGTCGAGCTCAGGAACAGGCTCAACGCGGCCACCGGCCTGCGGCTGCCGAGCTCGCTGCTGTTCGACTACCCGTCGCCGGCGGTGCTGACGGAGTACCTGCGGGCGGAACTGCTGGGCGACACCACGGCGGCGCCCTCGGCGTCCTCGGCGGTCCGGACGGCCGGATACGACGAGCCGATCGCGATCGTGGGGATGGCCTGCCGGTTCCCGGGCGGGGTGTACTCCCCCGAGGACCTGTGGGACCTGGTGGCCGCCGGTGCCGACGTGGTCGGCGAGTTCCCCACCGACCGGGGCTGGGACCTGGACCGGCTGTTCTCCGGCGACCCGGACGACCGGGGCACCTCCTCCACCCGGTACGGCGGGTTCCTCTACGACGCGGCCGAGTTCGACGCGGGCTTCTTCGGGATCTCGCCGCGTGAGGCGTTGGCGATGGATCCGCAGCAGCGCCTGCTGCTGGAGGCGTCATGGGAGGCGATCGAGCACGCCGACATCGACGCGGCGGAGCTGCGGGGAAGCCAGACCGGAGTGTTCACCGGCATCGCCCCGATGGAGTACGGGCCGCGGCGCTTCGAGGGCGCGGAGTCCGTGGAGGGATACCTTCTCACCGGCGGCCTGGCCAGCGTCGCCTCCGGCCGGGTGTCCTACAGCCTGGGCCTGGAGGGTCCCGCGGTCACGGTCGACACGGCCTGCTCGTCGTCGCTCGTCGCGCTGCACCTGGCCACGCAGGCACTGCGTACGGGCGAGTGCGACCTGGCGCTCGCGGGCGGCGTGATGGTGATGGCCTCGCCCGGCACGTTCGTGGAGTTCTCGCGGCAGCGTGGCCTGTCGGCGGACGGGCGGTGCAAGGCGTTCTCCGCGTCGGCCGACGGCACCGGCTGGGCCGAGGGCGTCGGTGTGCTGCTGGTCGAGCGGCTCTCGGACGCCCGGCGCAACGGTCACCGGGTGCTGGCCGTGGTCCGCGGCAGCGCGATCAACCAGGACGGCGCGAGCAACGGCCTGACCGCCCCCAACGGTCCCGCGCAGCAGCGGGTGATCCGCCAGGCGCTCGCGAACGCCGGTCTTTCGACCGGGGACGTGGACGTGGTCGAGGCGCACGGCACCGGAACGGTGCTGGGCGACCCGATCGAGGCGCAGGCGCTGATCGCCACCTACGGTCAGGACCGGCCCGAGGACCGGCCGCTGTGGCTGGGGTCGTTGAAGTCGAACATCGGTCACGCGCAGGCGGCCGCCGGTGTCGGTGGCGTGATCAAGATGGTGATGGCGCTGCGCAACGGCGTCATGCCGCGGACGTTGCACGCCGAGGAGCCGTCGCCGCACGTGGACTGGTCGGCGGGTGCCGTCGAGCTGCTGACCGAGGCTCGTTCGTGGGACGCCGGCGACCGCCCGCGCCGGGCGGCGGTGTCGTCCTTCGGGGTGAGCGGCACGAATGCGCACGTGATCATCGAGCAGGGTCCGGCGGCGGAGCCGGAGCCTTCCGGCGCTGAGCTGCCGGTGACGCCGTGGCTCGTCTCGGCCAGGACCCCGGAGGCGCTGCGGGCGCAGGCTTCCCGTCTCGCGTCGTGGGTGGAGGAGCGGCCGGAGCTGGAGCCGGTCGATGTCGCCTGGACGCTGGCGAGCGGTCGCGCGGTGCTGGAGCAGCGTGCGGCGGTGGTGGGCGCCGACCGGGCCGAGCTGGTGGCCGGTCTGCGTGCCCTGGTCGACGGTACGGGGACGTTGGAAGCGGCCGGTGGTGGCAGGTTGGCGATGTTGTTCGCCGGTCAGGGCAGCCAGCGGGTGGGGATGGGTCGTGAGCTGGCCTCCGCGTTCCCGGTGTTCGCCGAGGCGCTGGAGGAGGTCTGCGCGCTGCTGCCGGGGTCGGTGCGTGAGGCGATGTTCTCCGATCCTGACGGCGTGCTGGCCGAGACGGGGACGACCCAGCCGGCGCTGTTCGCCTTCGAGGTGGCTCTGTACCGTCTGCTCACCTCGCTGGGTGTGACTCCGGATGTGCTGGTGGGCCACTCGGTCGGGGAGATCGCGGCCGCTCACGTGGCCGGGGTGCTGTCGCTGGCCGACGCCTGCACGTTGGTCTCTGCTCGGGCTCGGTTGATGCAGGCGCTGCCGGAGGGTGGGGCGATGCTGGCCATCGCCGCTCCCGAGGCGGAGATCCTTCCGCTGCTGGAAGGGCGCCAGGATGTGAGCATCGCCGCGGTCAACGGTCCTCAGGCCGTGGTGATCTCCGGTAGCGAGGCCGCGGTGGAGGAGATCGCGGGCTTGGTGAGTGCGCGGACGCGCAGGTTGCGGGTCTCGCACGCGTTCCACTCGCCGTTGATGGAGCCGATGCTCGCCGAATTCGAGCAGATCGTCTCCGGGTTGACCTTCGCCGAGCCGAGCATCCCGGTCGTGTCCAACGTGACCGGTCGTCCCGCCGAGCCGGGTCTGCTGACCGACCCGGCGTACTGGGTGCGGCATGTGCGGGAGGCGGTGCGTTTCGCCGACGGGGTGGCTGCCTGCCAGGCGAACGTGTTCGTGGAGATCGGCCCGGACGGGGTGCTGACCGGTCTGGCCCAGCAGAGCGTCGAGGACGGCGTCTTCGTCGCGACCGCGCGCAAGGACCGCGACGAGGTCCGAGCACTGGTCGAGGCACTGGGCCGGTTGCACACCCACGGTGTGACCGTGGACTGGACGGCGATCCTCACCCCGGCACGGCAGATCGACCTGCCGACCTATGCCTTCCAGCACCAGCGCTACTGGCTGGAATCAGGCAGATCCGGCAGCGACGTGGCAGCGGCCGGGCTCAGCGCCGTCGACCACCCGATCCTCAGCGCCACCATCCCGGCCCCCGACGGCGACAGCCTCACGCTCACCGGGCGGCTCTCCCTGACCACGCTGCCCTGGCTCGCCGACCACGCGGTCAACGGCACGGCCATCCTTCCCGGCACGGGCTTCCTCGAGATAGCGCTGCGTGCCGCGGCCGAGATCGAGGACTGCGAGACGGTCTCCGAGCTGGCCCTGCAGGCCCCCCTCGTCCTCACGCACGACCACCCCGTCCAGCTTCAGGTCGTCATCGACGCCCCCGACGACGGCGGCCGGCGCGGCCTGGCCCTGTACTCCAGGCCCGAAGGCACGACCACCTGGCAGCGGCACGCCCAGGGGACGCTCGGCCCCGCCGCCGCCGCACCCGGCTTCGACCTGGCGCAGTGGCCGCCGCCCGGCGCGCGGTCCGTCGACATCGACGACCTCTACGACAACCTGGCCGTCACAGGCCTGGAGTACGGCAGCGCCTTCCAGGGCCTGGTGAGCGCCTGGCAGCGGGACGGCGCCGTCTACGCCGAGATCGTCCTGCCCGACCACGTACAGGCGGGCGCGGAGCGGTTCGGGTTCCACCCCGCCCTCCTCGACGCGGTACTGCACTCCATCACGCTCGGCGATCTCCTGCCGTCCAGCGAGCCCGGCCACCCGTTCCTGCCCTTCGCCTGGTCCGGCGTCTCGGCGCACGGAGCGGGCGGGACCACGGCGCGGGTACGGACCACCGCCAAGGGGCCGGGCGAGCTCTCGCTGAGCGTCGCCGACCACACCGGCGCGCCGATCCTCACGGTGGACTCCCTGGTGGTCAGGCCCGTGGCGACGGAACTGTCTCCGGAGCGCACGCCGTACGTGCTGGACTGGGTGAGCGTACGAGCCGGTGGGGCGGAACCCGGACGAGTGGTGGAACTCCGCGATCTCTCCTCCCTGGAGGAGGGAATCGGCGCGGAGCAGGTCCTCGTGCGCGTCCCGGCCGGTGTGGGCCGCGAGCGGACGTACGAGGTGCTGGCGCTCGTCCAGGAATGGCTCGCGGACGAGCGGCTCGCGCGGTCGCAGCTGGTGGTGGTGACCAGCGGCGCGGTCGGCGCGGCCGAGGGGGAGGTACCCGACCTGTCCACCGCCCCGGTCTGGGGGCTGATCCGATCCGTCCAGTCCGAGCACGCCGGGCGGTTCGTCCTCCTGGACACCGACGGCCACCCCGACTCGGAAGCCGCGCTGCTGCGCGCCTGCGCTTGCGGCGAGCCACAGCTCGCCCTGCGGTCCGGCACGGTCCTCGTGCCGCGGATCGTACCGGCGGCGAACGCGCCGGCGATCGAACGCTCCTCCGAGCCTCCGGCGGGCACGGTACTGCTGACCGGCGGCACCGGCGAGCTCGCCACCCTGGCCGCGCGCAGGCTCGTCACCGAGCACGGGGTCCGGCACCTGCTGCTGGCCGGTCGCCGCGGCCCGGCGGCACCCGGAGCCGACGAACTGCTGGCCGAGCTCACGTCGCTCGGCGCGCAGGTCACGATCGCCGCCTGCGACGTGTCCGACCGGGCCGAGCTCGCCGCCCTGCTGGCGGCCGTTCCCGACGACCGGCCGCTGACCGGTGTGATCCATCTGGCCGGAGTCGTCGACGACGGTGCCGTGATGTCGCTGACCCCGGAGCGGATCGACCGGGTCTTCGCGCCGAAGGCGGACGCGGCCTGGTACCTGCACGAGCTCACCGGCGACCTCGACCTGTCGTTCTTCGTGATGTACTCCTCCATCGCCGGCATCGTCGGCAGCGCCGGCCAGGCGAACTACGCCGCGGCCAACGCCTACCTGGACGCGCTGGCCTCGCACCGCCGTGCGCAGGGGCTGCCCGCCCTCTCCCTGGCCTGGGGGCTGTGGGAGACCGACAACGGCATGGCGGGCGCGCTCAGCCAGGCCGACGTGGCCCGGCTCGGCAGGATCGGGCTCGCGCCGCTCCCGGCGGCGCAGGGCATGGCCCTGCTGGACACGGCCCTCACGCTCGACAGGGAAGTGCAGATTCCCGCCCGCCTCGACACCGCGGCACTGCGCCGCCAGGACGAGATCCCCGCGGTCTTCCGGGCGCTGGTCAAGCCCCAGGCGCGGCGCGCCGCGACGGCCAGGCCCGTGCGGTCGGGAGCCGACAAGGCGGCACTGCTCTCGCTCATCAGGACGAACATCGCGCTCGTGCTCGGGCACACCGACGCCGACGCCGTGGACGCCGAGGCGGCCTTCAAGGATCTCGGCTTCGACTCGCTGAGCTCCGTCGAGTTGCGCAACAGGCTCAATGCCGCCACCGGGCTGCGGCTGCCCGCCACCCTGCTGTTCAACTTCCCCACCACGGACGCGCTCGCCGAGCACCTGCACGAGCAGCTCACCGGAGCCTCGCGCGCCGACCAGGTGAGCGCCCACACCGGTCCCGCGGACGAGCCCATCGCGATCGTGGGCATGGCCTGCCGCTACCCCGGCGGCGTGGTCTCTCCCGACGACCTGTGGCGACTCCTCGTCCGGGCCGACGACGCGATCAGCACCTTCCCCGACAACCGTGGCTGGGACCTGGAGCGGCTCTACGATCCCGATCCCGCCCACGCCGGTACGAGCTACGCGCGCGAAGGCGGCTTCCTCCACGACGCCGACCGGTTCGACGCCGCCCTGTTCGGCATCTCGCCGCGCGAGGCCACCGCGATGGACCCGCAGCAGCGGTTGCTGCTGGAGACCTCGTGGGAGGCGATCGAGCGGGCGGGGATCAGCCCGAAGGCGATACGCGGCAGCCGGACGGGCGTCTTCGCCGGGGTGATGTACCACGACTACGGCGGCCGCCTGCCGCACGCGCCCGAGGGCTTCGAGGGTTTCGTCCTCAACGGCAGCGCGGGCAGCATCGCCTCCGGCCGGGTCGCCTACACCTTCGGGCTGGAGGGCCCGGCGGTCACGGTGGACACGGCGTGCTCGTCGTCGCTGGTGGCGCTCCACCTGGCCGCGCAGTCCCTGCGTTCGGGCGAGTGCGACCTGGCGCTGGCCGGCGGTGTGACCGTCATGGCCACGCCCAGCGTCTTCATCGAGTTCTCCCGGCAGCGCGGGCTCGCGGCGGACGGCAGGTGCAAGGCGTTCTCCGCGGAGGCCGACGGCACCGGCTGGGGCGAGGGTGTCGGCATGCTGCTGGTCGAGCGGCTGTCGGACGCTCGCCGCAACGGCCACCAGGTCCTCGCCGTCATGCGGGGCAGCGCGATCAACCAGGACGGCGCGAGCAACGGCCTGACCGCCCCGAACGGCCCGGCACAGGAGCGGGTGATCCGCCAGGCGCTGGCCAACGCGGGACTGTCGACGGCGGACGTGGACGCCGTCGAGGCGCACGGCACCGGAACGGTGCTGGGTGACCCGATCGAGGCGCAGGCCATCCTGGCCACCTACGGTCAGGACCGTCCCGAGGACCGGCCGCTGTGGCTGGGGTCGTTGAAGTCCAACATCGGTCACACCCAGGCCGCCGCGGGTGTCGGCGGCGTCATCAAGATGGTGATGGCGATGCGGCACGGGACGCTGCCCCGGACGCTGCACGTTGACGCGCCGTCGCCGCACGTGGACTGGTCGGCGGGCGCGGTGGAGCTGCTGACCGAGCCTCGTTCGTGGGATGTGGAGGACCGTCCGCGCCGGGCCGGTGTCTCGTCCTTCGGCGTGAGCGGCACGAACGCACACGTGATCATCGAGCAGAACCCGGCCGCCACCGTACCCGCCGACGACGCCGAACTGCCCGTCGTCCCGTGGCTGATCTCCGCCAACGACGGCGAGGCCCTCCGGGCGCAGGCCGCCCGGCTCGCGGACTGGGCGTCACAGGACGACGTCCCGCCGACCACCGTCGGCAAGGCGCTGGTCTCGGCCCGTTCGGTGCTGGAGCAGCGCGCGGTGGTGGTCGGCGCGGATCGGGCCGAGCTGGTGGCGGGTCTGCGTGCTCTGGCCGACGGTACCGCGACGTTGGAAGCGGCCGGTGGTGGCCGGTTGGCGATGTTGTTCGCCGGTCAGGGCAGCCAGCGGGTGGGGATGGGCCGTGAGCTGGCCTCCGCGTTCCCGGTGTTCGCGGACGCGCTGGAGGAGATTTGCGCGCTGCTTCCGGGGTCGGTGCGCGAGGCGATGTTCTCCGGTCCGGACGAGGTGCTGGCCGAGACGGGGATGACCCAGCCGGCGCTGTTCGCCTTCGAGGTGGCTTTGTATCGGCTGCTGGCCTCATTCGGGGTGACCCCGGATGTGCTGGTGGGCCACTCGGTGGGGGAGATCGCCGCCGCTCACGTGGCCGGGGTGCTGTCGCTGCCCGACGCGTGTGCCCTGGTCACGGCTCGCGCCCGGTTGATGCAGGCGCTGCCGGAGGGCGGGGCGATGCTGGCCATCGCCGCCCCCGAGGCGGAGATCCTTCCGCTGCTGGAGGGCCGCCAGGACGTGAGCATCGCGGCGGTCAACGGCCCTCAGGCCGTGGTGATCTCCGGTAGCGAGGCCGCGGTGGAGGAGATCGCGGGCTTGGTGAGCGCGCGGACGCGCAGGTTGCGGGTCTCGCACGCGTTCCATTCGCCGTTGATGGAGCCGATGCTCGCCGAATTCGAGCAGATCGTCTCCGGGCTGACTTTCAGCGAGCCGAGCATTCCGGTCGTGTCCAACGTGACCGGTCGTCCCGCCGAGCCCGGTCTGCTGACCGACCCGGCGTACTGGGTGCGGCACGTGCGGGAGGCGGTGCGCTTCGCCGACGGGGTGGCCGCGTGCCAGGCGGGTGTGTTCGTGGAGATCGGTCCCGACGGGGTGCTGACCGGTCTGGCCCAGCAGAGCGTCGAGGACGGCGCCTTCGTCGCGACCGCGCGCAAGGACCGAGACGAGGTCCGGGCACTGGTCGAGGCACTGGGCCGGCTGCACACCCACGGCGTCATGGTCGACTGGGACACCTACTTCGCCTCGGTGCCCACCAGGCACATCGAGCTTCCCACCTACGCCTTCCAGCGCCGTCGCTACTGGCTCGACGCCACCGCTGAGGTCGCCTCCGGCGGCGGCCTGGTGGCGGTGGACCATCCGCTGCTGACCGCCGTCGTCCCCGCCCCCGGTTCCGGCACGCTCACGCTCATCGGCCGTCTGTCCCTGTCCGCGCAGCCGTGGCTGGCCGACCACCTCGTGGACGGTCAGGTGGTCGTACCGGGCGCGGCGCAGGTCGAGCTCGCGATACGCGCCGGGGACGAGACCGGTTGCCCGGTGCTCGACGAGCTCACCCTCCAATCGCCCATGGTGCTGGCGGCGGGTGGCGGCCTCCAGCTCCAGGTCGTGGTCGCGGGCGCCGACGATTCCGGCCGCCGCCAGGTGACGATCCACTCGCGCGCCGGGGACGCCGCGGACTGGCGGCAGAACGCCCAGGGCGTCCTCGCCCCGGCAGCCGCCGTCGCGCCCGCCTTCGATCTCGCGCAGTGGCCGCCGCCCGGCGCCGAGGTCCTCGACGTCGACAACGTCTACGCCGACCTCACCGCGATCGGCATGGAGTACGGCGAGACGTTCCAGTGCCTCCAGGCCGCCTGGCGGCAGGACGGCATCGTCTACGCCGAGATCGCCCTGCCGGAGCAGTCCGGCGCCGACGCCCGGCGGTTCGGGCTGCACCCGGCACTGCTCGACGCCTCCCTGCACGCCATCCCGATGGCCGGGCTCCTGCCCGACGCGGAACCCGGCCGGCCGTACATCCCCTTCGCCTGGAACGACGTGACGCTGCACGCCGAGGGGGCGACCGCTCTGCGGGTCCGCATCACCCCGGCGGGCGGCACCGGCGTGTTCGGCGTGGCGGTGGCGGACACCGCGGGGACGGCCGTCGCGGAAGTCGGATCGCTCATCCTCCGTCCTCGATCCGCCGACCGGTCGGCGGCGCGTCACAACTCCCTGTTCCAGCTGGACTGGGTGCAGGCCGGCCGTACCGGACAGACGGATCTCTCGTACGCGCTCCTCGACGTGCCTTCGGACGACGCGCCCGTTCCCGAGGCGATCAGGCGCGCCACGAACGCGGTCCTCGCCGCCCTGCAGGCGGAACCGGGCGCGTCGCCGCTCGTCGTCGTCACGCATGGCGCGGTGGTGGCGGTGGCCGGTGAGGTGCCGGATCTGGCGCAGGCGGCGGTGTGGGGCCTGGTACGGGCGGCGCAGGCCGAGCAGCCGGGCCGGTTCGTACTGCTGGACCTGGACACCGAACCCTTCGACGAGGGCACGGTCGGCCGGGCGCTGGCCACGGGCGAGCCGCAGGTGGCGGTGCGGGCCGGGCGGTTCCTGGTGCCGAGGTTGAGCCGGGTGGCCGAGCGCGCGGTCGCGGAACCGGTGCTTTCCGGCGACGCCGGTCCGGTGTTCGGTCCGGAGGGCACGGTGCTGGTCACCGGTGGCACCGGTGGTCTGGGCGCGGTCGTGGCCAGGCACCTGGTGACGGCCCATGATGTGCGGCACCTGCTGCTGGCCAGCCGGCGTGGCACCGAGGCGCCCGGAGCCGCCGAGCTGGTGGCGGAGCTGACCGAGCTGGGCGCCTCCGTGGAGGTGGCGGCCTGTGACGTCGGCGATCGAGAGGATCTGGCGCGGCTGGTCGCGTCGGTCCCGCTGGCCGGTGTCGTGCACACGGCGGGCGTGCTGGACGACGGGATCGTCGGCTCTCTCACCCCGGAGCGCTTCGACGCCGTCCTGCGGCCGAAGGCCGACGCGGCCTGGTATCTCCACGAGCTGACCCGGGAACTGGACCTGTCGGCGTTCGTGCTGTTCTCCTCGCTCTCCGGTGTGCTGGGCAGCGCGGGCCAGGGCAACTACGCCGCGGCCAACACCTTCCTGGACGCCCTCGCCGAGCAGCGCCGGGCGCAGGGACTGCCGGCCACGTCGCTGGCCTGGGGTCTGTGGGCCTCGGGTGGCATGGCGGGCGACCTGACCGAATCCGACCTGAACCGCCTTGAGCGTGGCGGCATCACGCCGCTGCCCGTCGACGACGGTCTGGCCCTGTTCGACGTCGCGATCGACCACGAGCACGCCGTACTGGTCCCGGCCTCGCTGAACCTCCCCGCGCTGCAGGCCCAGGCCCACGCCGGCACCCTCCCCGCGGCCCTTCGCGGGCTGGTCCGCGTGCCCATTCGACGTACCAGTACGGCCGCGACGGATCCGACCGATCTTCTCCGGCTGGTGCGTACCCAGGCGGCGACGGTCCTCGGCTTCTCCGACACGGAGGCGGTCGAGTCGGCCAAGCGCTTCCAGGAGCTCGGTTTCGACTCCCTCACCGCGGTCGAGTTCCGCAACCAGCTCAGCACGGCGACCGGGCTGAGGCTCCCGGCCACCCTTATCTTCGACTACCCGACCGCTGAGGCGGTGGCGGACTACCTGGCAGGGGAGCTGGCCGGTGGTCAGGTCTCGCAGGCGGTCGTGGCCGATGTCTCGGTGGCCGACGAGCCGATCGCGATCGTGGGCATGGCCTGCCGGTTCCCCGGCGGCGTCTCCTCGCCCGAGGCTCTGTGGGATCTGGTGTCGTCCGGCACCGACGCCATCGGCGACTTCCCGACCGATCGGGGCTGGGACCTGGCGAAGTTGTACGATCCGGACCCGGACAGCCGGGGCACCTCGTACTCCAGGCACGGCGGGTTCCTGTACGAGGCCGCCGAGTTCGACCCCGGGTTCTTCGGGATCTCGCCGCGTGAGGCGTTGGCGACGGATCCGCAGCAGCGGTTGCTGCTGGAGGCGTCGTGGGAGGCGATCGAGCGGGCGGGGATGAATCCCGATCGGCTGCGCGGCAGCCGGACGGGTGTCTTCGCCGGGGTGATGTACCACGACTACGCGCCCCAGCTCTCTGACGCGCCGGGCGAGCTGGAAGGCCTGATCGGCACCGGCAGCTCAGGCAGTGTCGCCTCGGGCCGGGTGTCGTACACCCTGGGCCTGGAGGGTCCGGCGGTCACGGTGGACACGGCGTGCTCGTCGTCGCTGGTGGCACTGCACTGGGCGGCGCAGTCCCTGCGGTCGGGCGAGTGCGACCTGGCCCTGGCGGGCGGCGTCACGGTGATGGCCACGCCGAGTACCTTCGTGGAGTTCTCGCGGCAGCGCGGCCTGTCGGCGGACGGCAGGTGCAAGGCGTTCTCCGCGGAGGCCGACGGCACCGGCTGGGGCGAGGGCATCGGTGTGCTGCTGGTCGAGCGGCTGTCGGACGCTCGCCGCAACGGTCACCGGGTGCTGGCCGTGGTGCGGGGCAGCGCGATCAACCAGGACGGTGCGAGTAACGGGCTGACCGCCCCCAACGGTCCCGCGCAGCAGCGGGTGATCCGCCAGGCGCTGGCCAACGCCGGTCTTTCGACCGGGGACGTGGACGTGGTCGAGGCGCACGGCACGGGAACGGTGCTGGGTGACCCGATCGAGGCGCAGGCGTTGCTGGCCACGTACGGTCAGGACCGGCCCGAGGACCGGCCGCTGTGGCTGGGCTCCATCAAGTCGAACATCGGCCACGCGCAGGCCGCCGCCGGCGTGGCCGGTGTGATCAAGATGGTGATGGCGCTGCGCAACGGCGTCATGCCGCGGACGTTGCACGCCGATGAGCCCTCGCCGTACGTGGACTGGTCGGCGGGCGCGGTGGAGCTGCTGACCGAGGCCCGTCCCTGGGACGCCGGCGACCGCCCGCGCCGGGCGGCGGTCTCCTCCTTCGGGATCAGCGGCACGAACGCGCACGTGATCATCGAGCAGGGTCCGGTGGTGGAGCCGGAGCCTTCCGGCGCTGAGCTGCCGGTGACGCCGTGGCTGCTCTCGGCCAGGACCCCGGAGGCGCTGCGGGCGCAGGCCGGGCAGCTCGCGTCGTGGCTGGAGGCTCAGCCGGAGTTGAACCCGGCTGACGCGGCCTGGACGCTGGCGACGGGTCGCGCGGTGCTGGAGCAGCGTGCGGCGGTGGTCGGCGCTGATCGGGTCGAGCTGGTGGCGGGTCTGCGTGCTCTGGCCGAGGGCACGGGGACGTTGGAAGCGGCCGGTGGCGGCCGGTTGGCGATGTTGTTCGCCGGTCAGGGCAGCCAGCGGGTGGGGATGGGCCGTGAGCTGGCCTCCGCGTTCCCGGTGTTCGCCGAGGCGCTGGAGGAGGTCTGCGCGCTGCTTCCGGGGTCGGTGCGTGAGGCGATGTTCTCCGATCCTGACGGCGTGCTGGCCGAGACGGGGATGACCCAGCCGGCGCTGTTCGCCTTCGAGGTGGCTCTGTACCGGCTGCTCACCTCGCTCGGTGTCATTCCGGATGTGCTGGTGGGCCACTCGGTCGGGGAGATCGCGGCCGCGCATGTGGCCGGGGTGCTCTCGCTACCCGACGCGTGTGCCCTGGTCACGGCTCGCGCCCGGTTGATGCAGGCGCTGCCGGAGGGCGGGGCGATGCTGGCCATCGCCGCTCCCGAGGCGGAGATCCTTCCGCTGCTGGAGGGCCGCCAGGATGTGAGCATCGCGGCGGTCAACGGCCCTCAGGCCGTGGTGATCTCCGGTAGTGAGGCCGCGGTGGAGGAGATCGCGGGCTTGGTGAGTGCCCGTACCCGACGGCTGCGGGTCTCGCACGCGTTCCATTCACCCCTGATGGAGCCGATGCTCGCCGAATTCGAGCAGATCGTCTCCGGGTTGACCTTCGCCGAGCCGAGCATCCCGATCATCTCCAACGTGACGGGCCGGCCCGCCGAGCCCGGTCTGCTGACCGACCCGGCGTACTGGGTGCGGCATGTGAGGGAAGCGGTGCGGTTCGCCGATGGGGTGGCTGCCTGCCAGGCAGGTGTGTTCGTGGAGATCGGCCCGGACGGGGTGCTGACCGCACTGGCCCAGCAGAGCGTCGAGGACGGAACGTTCGTCGCGACCGCGCGCAAGGACCGCGACGAGGTTCGAGCGCTGGTCGAAGCACTGGGCCGGTTGCACACCCACGGCGTCACCGTGGACTGGACGGCGATCCTCGCCCCGGCGCGGCAGGTGGATCTGCCGACGTATGCGTTCCAGCGGGAGCGGTTCTGGATCGCGGTGCGTGGTGGGGTCGGGGAGATGAGTGCCGCCGGACTGGGTGCGCTTGATCATCCGTTGCTGAGTGCGGTGACGGAGGTCGCCGGTGGTGAGTCGGTGGTCTTCAGTGGCCGTCTGTCGGTGGCCGCGCAGCCGTGGCTGGCCGATCACGCGGTGAACGGGACGGTGTTGTTGCCCGGTACCGGTTTGCTGGAGCTGGTGTTGCGGGCCGGGGTCGAGGTGGGCCGGCCGCTGGTGCGGGAGCTGACGCTGCAGGCCCCGCTGGTGCTGGCCGTCGAGGGCGGGGTGCAGGTCCAGGTCGTCGTCGGCGCGGAGGAATCCGGCGGCAGGGCGGTCTCGGTCCACTCGCGCCCGGAAAACGACCCCACGGCCCCATGGACGAGCCACGCCGAGGGACTGCTGAGCGCGGAACCACTACCGGTGGCGGCGTTCGAGCTGGCGCAGTGGCCGCCGGTGGACGCGCGGCCGGTGGCGGTCGATGGTCTGTACGACGATCTCGCGGCGGTCGGCCTGGAGTACGGGCCGATCTTCCAGGGAGTGACACGGGCCTGGGCGAAGCCGGGTGAGGTGTTCGCCGAGATCGCGCTGCCCGAGCAGGCCCATGCCGACGCGGCGCGCTTCGGGCTGCACCCGGCGTTGCTGGACGCGGTGTTGCACGCCAGCGCGCTGGGTGACCTGTTGCCGGAGCCCGAGCCGGGACGGCCCTTCCTGCCCTTCTCCTGGTCGGGTGTC
>NZ_JBEZZK010000030.1:46960-54382 GCF_040639135.1 Streptosporangium sp. NPDC023963 | reverse complement strand
AGCGAGGGTGCCACGGTGCCCGAGGACATGGTGTTCTGGCTGGCCGAGGCCATCTCCGAGTAGTTGGTGAACAGGCCGAAGTTCATCGACCCCCACCTCGTGCCGAAGTCGTGGGTGGTGGCGTAGACCAGCTGCTTGCCCTCATACGGGGCGACGGTGAAGTCCTTGAGCGAGACCCAGCCCGACTTCGGCTGCGCCAGCGGGCCGGACGAGGTCCACCGGTACGTCGAGGGAAGGTTGCAGGTACCGGTCGGCGTCGGGGTCGGCGTCGGCGTCGGGTCGGGGGTCGGCGTGACCGTGGGGGTGGGGGTTCCGGGGTTCCCGGTGCAGGCCACGCCGTTCAGGGAGAACGAGGCGGGCGACGGGTTGCCGCCGGTGTACGAGCCGTTGAACCCGAAGGCGGTGCTGCCCCCCGACGGGATGGCCGCGTTGTAGGCGACGTTGGTCGCGGTCACCGTCGAACCGGACTGGGCGGACGTGGCGTTCCACATCTGGGTGATCTGCTGGCCGCCCTCGAAGGACCAGGTCAGCCGCCAGCCGTTGACCGCGTCACCCAGGTTGTTGATGGTGACGCCGGCGCCGAAGCCACCCGGCCACGACGAGGTGACGGCGTAGTCGACCCGGCAGGCGACGGCCGCCTGCGCGGGCTGCGTGGCCACCAGCCCGGCCGCCGCCAGCAGGATCGGGATCGCGATGATCGTGAAGACGCGGCGTACGGCAGGTTGGGACGGCGCCGTCGGTGTGACGGCGGAAGGACGCGGTGTCCGCGTTCGCCAGGGCAGGCGCATGGGTGCTCCTCATCTTTTCGTCCAGCCGCTGTCGGGGACTGGTGCGGGTGGTGGCGTGCCGGGGGGTGCCGCCCAGGTGTACACGCGGGGCCAAGATCGTTGTTAGCGCTAACATTACGTTCGCCGACGGACTGCACCATTTCTCTGGCGAGAGATGGTGGTGGTGCGCGGAGCCAATACGATGTGGCCGATCCGCGTCAAGGCACGCCCCTTGGCCCTCTTCCCCGCGCTCGCGCCCCCGGTGGGCCTTCATCTGCCCTTACGGGCATCCGATCGCACCGTGCGAGATCGGCTCTGTGATGAAACGTTCAGCGATGGCGATGGTCTTCTGCCGTGCGCGGCCGTTCGACGCGGCGGCGAGCAGGCCGTGAACGTACGTCGTCGGATCCCGGACACCTGGTTCACGGAGTCGGCGAGGCGTCGTGTGACGGTAGGCGCCAGCGGGCCCAGACGGTTTTGCCGGGACGGTCGAGGAGGGGAGTGACGCCGTGGTCGTGGGCGAGGGCCCGGACGATGGCCAGGCCGCGACCGTGGACGGCCTCGGCGTCGAGGGCGAGGAGGCGGGGCTGCCCGGTTCCCCGGTCGGTGACCTGGAGCCGGAGCTCGTCCGTGCGGGCCCGCACGGAAAGCCTGACCACGGGCTCGCCGTGGACGATCGCGTTGGCGAGCAGCTCGCCGGCCACCAGGACGGCGTCGTCGACGAGGTGGTGCAGCTCCCAGGCGACGAGGATCTCGCGCACCATGGCGCGGGCCTTGCCGACGATCGGCAGGTCGTGCGGCAGGTCCCAGCAGACGGTCAGCGGGGCGTCCGGAGTCCGCGAGCCGTCCGGGGCCGGTGGGGTGTCCGGGATCTCGGGCATGGTCTCTCCTCGGGGAGGCGGTGGGCCGTGCTCGGCCTCGCGCATCAGGTCGCGTAGCTCGTCGGCGGTGCCGGCCCGCACGATCAGAGGTTCGGGAGCGGGCCAGATGGCGGCGGCGTGGAAACACCGGGTGCCGGGGCCGTACCAGACGGTCCAGGCGGGCTCGACCTGGTCGAGCCGCTCGGCGGCGGCGCGTTCGGCCGGATCCCAGGACCGGTGGTCGATCTGCGCGGTGGCCGCTCCGCGCCGATGCCGCCCGCCCTGCCGGGGCTGGGGGGCGTGTTCGTTCACGCCGTCGCTCCCTGCCGGTACGAGGTGTGCCTGCCGGAGGAAGTACGGGTGCTCGGAGGCCGTCCACGCCGGTACGGCCCGGCGACCGTGGCCACGGCCTGCTCCGGCCGCCGGTGCCGTCCCGGGGAAACCTCCGGAGACCGCGCGGAGAAAGCGACGGGAGTCATGGGGCCGGGGATCGGGCGGCCGGAGAGGTTGAGGCGGCGGCGGACGCTCATCCGGGCGTGAACCTGGGCGGGAGTGGGCTGCTCCCAATGGTGGTGCGCGCGGTGCGGAAGGCTGGCGGCCTCGTGCGCGTATGGGGGATGGCCGCACCAACGGCAGCCGAGCGGCATCGGCGGCCGGTTCGCGTGCCAACGCACCCTGATCGGCCTGGGGTTTCCTCTAGGGTTACGCATCAGATCGGACCTCCAGAGTCCGGTCGAGGGGCTTGTCATGGCGTGCCGCGCCGTGGCAGGCCCCGTTTGGTTCGGTGGGTTCGCCTTGAGAGGAGGCGACTCCGCAGGACTTACTCAGCGGTGACAGGTGTGTGTCCGGCAGAGGCGTGAGCCGCGACCGACATCTCCTTCTCCAATAAATCGACAGACACTTTCCACCCCCTTATCCGGACAAAAACAGTTTTTTCGATAGCCCGAGAAGAGAGCCCCTCGTGCGCGTTAAAGGGCCACTCCGGTAGCGTTTCCGCTGTCCCGGGCCACTTCACAGAGTGCCCCCGGATCGCTGCTTTGGGTATCGAAATCTGTGGCACATCAGTGCGACAGTTTGTGGAAAAGGTGTGTCATTCGTGTCGCGGTGTGGAATCCCATCGCCGGATGGAGTCGAAATGTTCACGAACTCCGAGCTCGACCCGACAATGAGTAATTTGGCTCTCTTCGGCGCTGAACTCCGTAAATACCGAAAAAGGGCAAAAATGACTCAGGATGAGCTGGCCGAGGTGACCCAGTTCAGCAGGAGTCTGCTGAGCTTCGTCGAGAGGGGCGAGCGCACACCCAGCCGCAACCTGGCACAACGCTGCGACGATGCCTTGGGGGCGGGTGGGGAGCTCGTCCAGTTCTGGGCGCACATCACCCATGCCGCGAGCCCCTGGTGGTTCCGAAGCTGGCTCGACATCGAGCCGGCGGCGCACACGCTGCACACCTGGGAGCCGCTCGTCATACCCGGCCTTCTCCAGATCGAGGAATACGCGCGGGCGGTTATTCGTGGAGAGCCCGGCATAACCGACGAGCAGACAGAAAAAGCCGTCGCCGCTCGGATGGAGCGTCAGGCGATCTTCGATCGCGCCGATCCTCCTCTGTTCCGGGCGGTGGTCGACGAAGGCGTGCTGTGCCGTCCGATCGGTGGCAGGGAAGTCATGCGCCGACAACTCGAACGCCTCACGCAGGCGATAGAGTCCCCGCGAATCGGTATCCAGATCGTTCCCATGGAGCTGGGAGTGACGACGGGAATCCTCGGCGGTTTCGTGATCGCTCAGCTTCCGGGGAACCCGGATATGGTGTATATCCAATCCGCGACCCAGGGAAGTGTGTCAAGTCGTCCGGAGGATGTGGAAGCCATCCACGCCAGATACGACGCCCTGCGCGCGGAGGCGCAGCCCCAGCGCGCGTCCGTCGAGTTGATCAGAAAGGCGGAGAAACTGTGGATCTGAGCGACGAACTCAAGACCGCGGCCTGGCGCAAGGCCACCAAGAGCGGATCTGACCAGGGAAACTGCCTGGAGGTCGCTCCGCTGTCGGGCGGCCGGGTGGGCCTGCGCGACACCGAGGCTCCCGACCAGGCGCCCTTCGTGGTGAGCGCGAGCGTGTGGGACGCCTTCGTCGACGGCGCCAAGAAGGGCGAGTTCGACTTCTGACTCCGCTCCCGGAGACAAGGAAGCCCTCGACCAGGTGGCCGAGGGCTTCTGACGTCGTACGGGCTATGCCACGGTGTATTCGACGTCGCCGAAGTCGGCCACGACGCGCAGCCGTCCCCGGGGTCGGTTTTCGGGGAGATCGAGAAGCAGCTGTGAGAGTGGTTATCGCATGAGGCCGCGCAGCAGGGTCGTACGGCGGCAGCATGCCGGAGTGGGCCGCGATCGTCTGAACCACGGACTCGCAGCTCGATCACGTGCGAAACTGTGCCGCGACCGACCGATGGGCGGGTTTTGCCAGTCGGGTCGTCCCATCATGATCTCCTCGCTGCCGACCGTAATGATTGCGGAAGCGGCGAGGCCCCCTGTCCGGTGATAGGCCGATCGGCGATGATGACAGCAGGCACGACAAGGGGAGGAGGCGAGCGACATGGACGACATCCGGACTCGGACGGGTCTGCTGAATCAGAGCGACGCCGCCCGCTTCCTCGATATCCGGCAGCAGACCTTCAACCGCTGGGCCAGAGGGTACGAGCGGGGGCGTCCGCTACTGCACGTTCTTCCCTCCGGCGACTCCCGGCAGGCGACTGTGCCGTTCGTCGCCATGGCCGAGGCCTATGTGCTGGACGCGCTCAAACGGGCCGGGGTGAAGCCGAACAGGATCCGGCCCGCCCTCCAGCGGCTTCGGCAGGAGTTCGGCCACGAGTACGTCCTTCTCGCTCCCGAACTGGCGACGGACGGCATCGACGTGCTGTGGGACTTCTCGCGAACGGAGGCCGGTGCGGGACTCATCGAAGCGCGGACGGGCCAGCACGTCATCCGGGAGATCGTCACCGACTATCTGGACTACGTGATCCGCGCCGAGGACGGATTTCCCGCCGGCCTGCGGCTGCGGAGCTGTCTGCCGTCGAATGTGGTGGTCGATCCACATCGGGCGTTCGGGCAGCCGATCTTCGCGGAGACGCGCACGAGGGTGTCCGAGGTGGCGGCCATGATGAAGGCCGGCGAGGAGCCGGAGGTGATCGCCGATGAGCTCGGAGTCACCCTCGACGACGTCAGGACCGCCACCCGCATCCTCCTGGGCCACGCCGCCTGAGTTCTACCTCGACGAGAACAGCGTCAGTCGCAGTGTCCGCAAGCTGCTGGCCGGGCTGGGTTACCTGGTGCACACTCCTGCGGAACTGTTCGGCTCGCGAGACGAGGCGCTGGGTGCCGCCGACGAGCGCTGGCTACCTCTGGTCGGGCAGCGAGGCTGGCTGGTGATCGCCTGTGACATCCGTATCTTCGAGCGCCCGCACGAATACGAGGCATATCTCAAGGCCAAGGTCGCGGTTTTCCTGCTGCCGGGCGAGTCGAGGATCGAGGAACGCAAAGGGTTGATCGCCTGCAATCTCTCGGCGATGTGCAGCGAGGCCAGCCAGCTTCGATCAGGTGTGTGGCGGCTGACCGCGCACGGTCTGGATCCCTACGAGGCTCCGGCCGCCAGAAAGAAGCGAGCACAGCGTCCGAAGACGATCGGCTGTGGGTTTTACCGCGAAACCCTCCGGCTGGATCTGCCGTCTCACATTCGGCCCGCCCTATGACGGCTTACGGGAAAGATCGATGGCGAGACCGGAAGTGGCGATGCCGATCTCGCCGTCGTATTCGGCCCCGGCTGCGGCTCGCGCGGCTGCGGCGTCCGTCCCCGGTTGCAGGTGAGTCAGCAACAGGTGTCGGACGTCGGCTTCCTTGGCCTGCCGGCCTGCCTGGCGGGCACTCGACAGGTTGCGCCGCGAATCCTCCGGGACCCGGTCCACATAGGTGGCCTCGGCCAGAAACAGGTCGGCGCCGCGCGCCAACTCCACCACCTCGGGGCTCGGGCCGGTGTCGCCGGTGTACGCGAGCACCCGATCGCCCGCCGTCAGCCGTACGCCGGCATTGGGCACCGAGTGCGGCAGCAGGCGGGTCCGCGCACGGAACGGGCCGATGTCGATCCGGTCGCCGGCGGTGAACTCGCGCAGGACATGGGAATCGGTCAGCATTCCCGGGCGGTCCAGCGCGAGCACCGCGTCCAGGGCGCCGGGCAGTGCGTACACCGGCAGGGGAGCCGGCGGATCGTCACGGAACGCGCGTGCCCGCAACAGCGGGTTCAGATCGGCGCAGTGATCGGGATGCCCGTGACTGACGAACACCGCGTCGACCTGATCAGCGGTGACCCGTTCCAGCAGCCGCGGCACCGTCGCGTACCCGGGGTCGACGAGCAGCCTGAACCCGTCGTGCTCCACGAGATAACCACTGCAGGCCTGGCCCGCTCCCGGCCACGCACCGCATCCGCCAAGGATTGTCAGCAGCATCCATGAACCCTACTTCCGGCTCGCCGACCATGGCGCGTCCGTGGGGGCGAGGGGCTTTCACCTTCCCAGGCCAGAGACGGTGCCGGGGTTTTCGAGGGCGATGACTGGCCACTGTCGGCCACGCTCGGTTGCTGGTAAATCACCAAGGGTATGTCGTGGCACGCTTCCAAACCCTAGCGAAAAGGTATTTCCTATGACCTTCTCCCGCACAACTATCGCCCGCGCCGCCCTGCTTCTGGCGGTTATCGCCGCACCGTTCATCATCCCGGCGACCGCGCACGCCGACAGCCACTACGTCTGCGCGGACGGCACCCGCTTCCAGCTCTCGGTGATGCTCGGCTACCACGTGCTGGCGACCCAGTGCACCGGCAGCGGAACCGAGGACCCGGTCACGATCACCATCACCTCCGGCTACTACGCGGGCGAGCACTTCTGCCAGCAACTCCTCGCCCACGGATCGGAACTGGTCAGCGGCCTGCAATGCACCTGAATCGGACAGTTCGCTGCTTCTTGATGTTCGTTGTCGTCCCAGCGGAGCTGGGAAACCGGGGCTGGGCGGGGAGCGAGAACTCTCGCTCCCCGCGACGTCGGGTTGGATTCAGCCGGTGACGGCTCCGGAGATGGTGCCGATCGCCGTACCGGATGGATCCACGAAGATCGTGTAGGTGCCGGTCGCCGGAAGGGCGAGATTCGGGAAGCTGAAGCTGGCAGCGGGGCTGCTATTGCTGGTCAGCGTGGTGCCGTCGGGTTTGCGGACGATGAAGGACGTGCTCCCGTAGGTGTTTCCGGTCAGCGTGACCGTGACGGTCTGGCCCGCTGCGCCGGAGAAGGTGAAGCTCGCGTTCTGGCCGGGGCTCGTGGTGGTGACGGGGCGGCTGCCGCCGTTGACCGTCAGGGCGGTGGTGGCATTCGCCGGGACCTCGGTCAGCGTCATCGTCAGCGCACCGACGGCTGCTTCCTGCCCGTCCAGAAGAATCGTGTACGTGCCGTCCACGGGAAGGACCGTGGTGTCCCACTGGCAGGAGGTTCCGCAGGCCTGATTACTCTTCAGTATTGAGCCGTCAGGATTTTTGAGCGAGACCTTGGCGTCGTACAAGCTGCTGAACGTTCCGCCCGTGAAACGGAGGTACACCCGCTTGTTTGCGGTGCCCGGGAACTTCCACATACCGTCCTGGCCGGGTGAGGCGAGGGTGATGGTGGAGGCGGGGGCGCCGACTGTCACGTTGTTGGTGATGTATCCGGTGTTGATGTGTGCGGTGAGTGCTCCGGTGTAGGCGGCTTCGGGGATGAGGGCGACGGTGTAGG
>NZ_JBEZZK010000030.1:0-46863 GCF_040639135.1 Streptosporangium sp. NPDC023963 | reverse complement strand
TGTAGGTGCCGTCGGTGGGGAGGGTGGCGGGGGTGAGGGAGCAGGAGGTTCCGCAGAAGGTGGGGTTGATGAGTGTGGTGCCGTCGGGTTTTTTGACCGTCACCTTGGCGTTGTAGAGGTCGCCGAACGTGCCGCCGTTGAATCCGAAGGAGACGCGTTGGCCTTGGGTGCCGGTGAATTTCCAGTGGCCGTTTTGGCCGGGTGAGACGAGGGTGATGGTGGAGGCGGGATCACCGACCGTCACGTTCTTCGTCACGTCGCCGACATCGAGTTTCGCCGACAATGAGCCGACCTTGCTTTCCTCCGGATTCAGCACGATCGTGTAGTTGCCGTCAACCGGAAGGACCGCCGGGGTCAGTGAACACGAGGTGCCGCAGTACTCGGGGTTGACGAGTGTCGCCCCGTCGGGCTTTCTGACCGAGACCGTGGCGTTGTACAGGCTGCCGAACGTGCCGCCGGTGAATCCGAATGAAACGTTCTGACCGGCCAGGCCCGCGAAGGTCCATACTCCGTTCTGGCCCGGAACCGTCGTGGACAGCGGGACTGCGGGGCCGCCGACCGTCACGGTGGTGGAGGCGTCGGCAGGGATCTCCGTGACGCCGGCCGACAGCGAGCCGGTCAGGCCGCCGCCCGGGTTGAAGACGATCGTGTACGTGCCGTTGGCCGGGAGCTTCGTCACGTCGATGAAGCAAGAGGTGCCGCAGTAGGTCGAGTTGACGAGGTCGTTCCCGTCCGGCTTCCTCACCGAGACGAAGGCGTCGAGGAAGCTGCCGAAGGTGCCCGCCGTGAACTTGAAGGACATACGCTGTCCGGCGGTTCCGGCGAAGGTCCAGCTGCCGTTCTGCCCGGCGTCGACGGTGGTTAGCGGGACCGCGGTGCCGCTGGTCGGCACCGGCTGCGAAACGTCGGCAGCCACCGTGGTGATCTTTGCGGTGATCTTGCCCACGGAGGTGCCGGACGGGTTCAGGGTGACCGTGTACGTCCCGCTCACCGGCAGGGAGGTCGTGTCGAGGAAGCACTCGGCACCACAGAATATCGAGCTCTTCAGTGTGGATCCGTCCGGCTTCTTGAGGACGACATTCGCGTTGACGTAGCTGCCGAAGGTTCCGCCGGTGAAGGAGAAAAAGACGCGCTGCCCGGTGGTCCCGGCGAAGGTCCAGGTGCCGTTCTGTCCCGGAGCTGTCAGGTTGAGGTCGACCGGCGCGCCTCCGATGGTGATCGGAACGGACACGTCGGCTGGAATGCTGGTGACGCCCAGTGTGTACGGACCGCTCTTGTCGCCCCGAGCCTGGATGTCCAGCCGGTAGGTTCCGGCGGGGAGGTTTCTGATCTCCGCGTCCGAGCAGTAGCCGTAAGTGACCCTCGTACCGCTCTGGTTGAGCAGCGTCCAATCGAAATTGGGACATCCGTCGATATTGAGATAGATCGCACCAGGCTGGGCCAGGGTGAACTGGTACCGGTCCGCCGATACGGGCGTCTCCAGGTTGCCCGCGCCCGCCGTCGGCACGCCGTCGGAGACGGAGAACGGCATGGAGGTCTGGAACTCCTGGGGCGGCACCACCGGCATGTTCAGCTGCATGTTGTCGATGCCGAACCCCTGGTTCGAGATGCCCGCGACGCCGGTGGCGTCGATGGTGAACTCGGCTTGGCTCTTCCTGTGGTCGAAGGGGACACTCAGCCGGTATTTGGCGAAGGGCACGCCGCTGGTGAGCGTTCCGGTCGATGTCGGGGTGAGCTGACTCGGGGTGAACGTGACCGGGTTCTCCCGGTCCGTTTTGACGGTCACGGTCTCGGTGTCGCTGTCGGAGTTCCAGTTCCCGATGGTGAGAAGGTCGAACGCCACGGTCCCGTTGAAATGCGAAGGAAGCTGCTGGACGTAGAACCGGTAGGAGTCCGTGCCGCTGAACGGGCCGGCGAAGATGGTCGTCGCCGGGTCCTGCGACACCCTGGCCGGTCGCAGGTTCTTGGCCATGGTGCTCGCCTGGAAGTCGACGGACAGACCACCCTGGGCGTCGAGGGTCGCGGTGAGCGGGTCCACGACCGTGGCCACCTCCTCGGCGGCCATGGTGGCGAAACTGGCGTCCGCGGTCAGCGCGATGTCCAGGACACAGGCGTCGAACACCGGGCCGGGCGGCACGTCCTTCCCCAGGCAGTAGGCGCTCGCCGCGGAGACCTGTTCCGGCGTCAGATCGTGGACGGTGACGATCTCGGAGGGAAAGGTCAGGTCGGTGTACGTCGCGGTGCTCTTTCCCGGCGCGTAGGTGAACAGTGACTCCTCGTTGGCGATCCGCCAGGAGTCGGCGTACTGACCGTGGATGACCGTCGCGGAGGCGTTCGCCGGCAGTTGGGTGCCGTCGCGGAGCTTCAGGTCGTTTTTGGGGTCGCCGTCGCCGTTGCCCAGCAGGCCGACGAGGTCGGTGGGGGGCTCGTGTCCGAAGGCCAGCCCGGCGTGGCAGCAACTGCCGTCCCACCGGAACACACCCCCGTCCATACCGCCCCAGAAGACCAGGTAGCTGTTCCCGTCGCGCATGACGCCCGTGGTCTCGCCGAACTGCACCGCGCGGCCGTCCGCGAGCGTGCGCGGCTCACCGTCGATGACGAGGTTGTCGCCGATCTCGACGACGTGGTCGTCGACGGCCACGGCCACCCGGTCGATGATCGACACGTTGTCGCGTCGCTCGGTGAACCGGGCGTGGATCCTGAGATCGTGGCTGTCGGACTCGGCCAGGACGAACTCGCCGACGGACTGCATGTCGTACGCCAGCCGGTCCAGGGTGATCAGGTGCGGCTCACCCCAGACCTTGGAGAACCTCAGGCCGCGGAGCCACTCCATGAAATCGGTGTAGGTCTCCCAGATCGAGTGCGCCTGCAAGACGGCCAGCATGAACACGGCGTGGGTGACGATGGTGATGATGCTGACGTCGTTGTCGGGCAGCGGGATCGGGTTCGGGACGGGGACCGGCCAGGGCTGCGGGACCGGGACGGGAACCGGGTCGGGAACCGGAACGGGAAGAGGGTCGGGCAGGGGGTCGACCGGCTCGCCCGGCACCTTCTTCTTGCAGTTCTTCACCTCTTTCGACAGCGTGATGAGCAGGAGACCGTCGCGCGGAGAGGTGACCGTGTACGCCTGGATCCGGTAGCCGACCTCGGTCCGGCCGCATCCGAAGTTCACCCAGAACTGGTCGACGTAGTCGCGGAGGACGTTGCCGAGGCCGACGTTGGTCATGCCGCGGCTGGTCATCTCCTTGATCTGCTTCTTGACCTGGTTGTTCCAGTCGTTGGGCTTGTAGTTGGACGCTACCTTCGCCTCGATGACCTGAACGAAAGGCTGCTGCTGGGGGGTGAGGGTGTGGTTGTAGTAGATGATGTCCGGCCGGGACTGCCCGAACGTCGTCTCCCACTGGAGATCGGGATGGATCCCTCCTCCTTCGGAACCGCTGGCGATCTTGGTGTTCAAGTGGGAGATGGCTCGCGCCTGACCGATGTACTCGATGCCGGAATTCGTTTCCGGGCCGTTCTGGCCGCACTGGTTCTTGGAGTACATCTCCGCCGGGCCGTTGAGCCGGCCGAGCAGGCACCCCGGTCCCTTTGAGATGCGCGCTCTGGTGTTCGCGACCTGGCCGTTTACACAGCGTCGTTCACCTTGAGTGTTCGGTACGCTCCAGTTCGTGTCGTTCGTGCAGGCCGCCCCCGCGGCGTTTGCGGACTGTGCTTCCTTAAAGGGGCCGACGGGCACGATTAGCCCGGCGACCAGCGATAACGCGACGATAATGACTTGTAAACTCTTGTGCCGCATGGGCTCCCCGTATGCAAGATATGCGCAAGATGATCAGGCGCGATGCGATGGTAAGCTGAAAACTCCGTAAGGAAATAAAAAATGTGATTTATATCACACATGAAGTGCATTTTGGATTAGTGCACGAACTTGGTGCACAAAAGGGTGTGCGGTCACAGTGGAGAGTGCTTTGGCGCGTTATCCTGCGGAATTCGCTCTCGATTCGCTGCCCGAGCGGTTTGTTCGCCGGGCGGCACTGCTCATCGAGACGGAGGACGACCGGTTCGTCGTGCTCGACGCGGACCGGCGCGAGTTCGCCCGCCTGCCGGAGTCGCCGGACGGGACGATCATCAGATCCCTGTCGCACGACGGCACCCGCCTGCTGCTGGCGGCACACTCCGGGAACGGCGTGGGGGTGCTGGCCCTCGGCGACGGCGAACCGCGCTGGTTCTACGGCCCCGACCCGGAGTACGAGCACGACCGGCACGCGACGTCATCGCCCGACGGCACGACCATCGCCGTCCTCGGTGGCGACGACGGAGACGAGCCGGGCAAAGCGGTGGTGAGCCTGCTCGACCCCGTCTCCGGAGCGCGTCGCCGCCTCTGGTCGGCGGTCGGGGCGGCGAGCTGGGAGTGCGGGCTGTGCTGGTCACCGGACGGGCGGTTGCTCGCCGTGACGTACATGATCTGGGATGACGAACGCGACGACGACGCGTTGTCGACCGTGGTCCTCGACCCCGCCACCGGGCGAGTCCTGGCGTCCTACCCGATCGCCACGATCTCCTCCGCCACGTACGCCACCTGGGCGAACGACCACGAGCTCGTTTACCGGCACGAGTACGACGAGGCGAACCGCCGTTTCGTGGCGGATCCGCATGCCGGGACGGCGCGAACCACGCCCGAGCTCACCGGCAGGCTCTGGGGGGTCGTCGGCGAGCGCCATCTTCAGGAGGTCGCCGCCTACGAGGAGCCGGCGGCGGCGCGCAGCGTGTTCTACACCACGAACCTCGACGGGGCGGACCGGCGCCCGTTCTTCGCCTACCGTCCCAGGGTGAACGCCGGCCGGGTTCACCTCGCTCCCGGCGCGTTTCACGATCTCATGACCTCCTGAATCCGGTCGGTGCGGACGTACGGCCACTCGATCAGGGGCGCGAGGTGGTTCGGTCCGGCCGGGGCCGCTCAGCCGTTCTCGCGGGCGAACCAGGCGACCGTCCGGCGCAGGCCCTCCTCCAGGCCGACGGTGGATCGCCAGCCGAGGACCTCGGTGGCGGCGGTCAGGTCGGCGATCCTGGCGCTGTCCAGCGCCCTGTCGGCGAGCACGCCGTAGCGGGGACGGGCCCGGCCGCCGACGATCTCGGAGAGCAGGTCCGCGGTGTCGCGGATGGAGGTGCCCGTCCCCGTGCCGATGTCGAAGGCGCGGCCCGCCGCGTCCGGGGTCTCGGCCGCCGCGAGGAAGGCGTCGACCACGTCGTCGACGTACACCCAGTCGAGGTGACGCGTTCCGCTGCCGAGCTCGGGCGTCCGCCCGCGCAGCAGCGACAGCGCCACGTAGGGGACCAGCTTGCGGGTGTCCTGGCGGCCGGGTCCGTAGACCATGCCGATCCGCAGGTTGCTCACCTGGACGCCCCACAGGTGGTGGAACATCCGCGCGTAGCCGTCGGCGGCCCACTTGGACGCCGCGTACGGCGAGGACGGCGCCCGGTCGCCCTCCTCCGGCCGGAGCTCCTCCAGCGAGCCCGCCAGCACCACCCTGGTCTCGGGGACTGCGGCGACCGCCGTCAGCAGGTTGACCACGCCGGTGAGGTTGCTGTGCAGCATCGGCAGCACGAGCCGCGGATCCCTCGCCCCGGCGACCTCGCTGGCCAGGTGGAACACGACGGCCGGGCGGGTCGAGCCGATGAGCCACTCGACCGTGCCCGCGTCGGCGACGTCAGCGACGTGCCACGTCTCGCCGTCCGAGCTCTCCCTGGACCGGCGGCTGACCGCGTGCACCCGCGCGCCCAGCGCGCTCAGACGCCGCACCAGGTGGGCCCCGATGAAGCCACCGGCCCCCGTCACCAGTACGGGTCTCGCCCGCCAGTGGTCTTCCGCTACCGGATCGGCCATGTGCTTTCTCCTGCTTCGGGGGTATTTGTGGCAGATAAGCGGTAAGGCCCGCTCCGAAGAGCGGGCCTTACCGTGTGAGGTCGTGCGTTCGTTCCGATCAGCCGATGCGCCAGGTGTCCCCGCCGAGCAGCAGGTCGTTCAGGTCGCCGGGCCCCCGCTCGCCGACGGCCTCCTGGAGCTGCTCGGCCATGAGCTCGTCGTAGGAGGGGCGGTCGACGTTGCGGAAGACGCCGATCGGGACGTGCTCGAAGGCGGGCTCGTCCAGCCGGGAGAGTGCGAAGGCCAGCGACGGGTCGGCGCGGTGGGCGTCGTGCACGAGGATCTCGTCCTCGCTCACCGCCGACCTCGGGACGACCTCGATGCCGCCGTCGGCCGCCCTGCGCACGGCCTTGGACGCCGAGGCGATGGGCTGCCCGTGCTCCAGGCGCAGCGTGATGTCGTCGCGCTGCTCCGGGTCCTTCAGCGGCTCGAAGGCGTTGTCGTTGAAGATGTTGCAGTTCTGGTAGATCTCGACCAGGGAGGTGCCCCGGTGCTCGGCGGCCTCGCGCAGCACCGACTGCAGGTGCTTGCGGTCGGAGTCGATGGTCCTGGCCACGAAGGAGGCCTCGGCCCCGATGGCCAGCGAGATCGGGTTGAACGGCTTGTCCAGCGAGCCCATCGGGGTCGACTTCGTGATCTTGCCGATCTCGGAGGTCGGGGAGTACTGGCCCTTGGTCAGGCCGTAGATCCTGTTGTTGAACAGCAGGATGTTCAGGTTGACGTTGCGGCGCAGCGCGTGGATGAGGTGGTTGCCGCCGATGGACAGCGCGTCGCCGTCACCGGTGATCACCCACACCGACAGGTCGGGACGCGAGGCGGCGAGGCCGGTCGCGATCGCCGGGGCGCGGCCGTGGATCGAGTGGAACCCGTAGGTGTCCATGTAGTACGGGAACCGGGAGGAGCAGCCGATGCCCGAGACGAACACCATGTTCTCGCGCTTGAGCCCGAGCTCCGGCACGAACGACTGGACCGCGGCCAGGATCGCGTAGTCACCGCACCCGGGGCACCAGCGGACCTCCTGGTCGGACTTGAAGTCCTTCATCCCGAGCTTGACCTCGGACTTCGGGACCAGCGAAAGCGCCCCGCCCCTTCCGGGGGTGGAGACCACGGGCAACTCAGCACTACTCACTGTCGATCACGTCCTGGATCACGCCGGCAAGTTCCTCGGCCTTGAACGGAAGCCCGCGCACTCGGTTGTAGCTGATGATGTCGACCAGGAAGCGGGCGCGGAGCAGCAGCGCGAGCTGGCCGAGGTTGATCTCCGGCAGGAGGACCTTGTCGTACGCGCGCAGGACCTCGCCGGTGTTGACGGGCAGCGGGTTGACGTGCTGCAGGTGGGCCTGGGCGACCTTGCCCCCGGACCTCCTGATGCGCCGCACGGCCGCCGCGATCGGCCCGTACGTGGACCCCCAGCCGAGCACCAGCACGCGGGCGTCGCCGTCGGGGTCGTCCACGGCCAGCGGCGGGATGTCGTTCGCGATCCCGTCGATCTTGGCCTGCCGGACCCGGACCATCCGGTCGTGGTTGTTGGGGTCGTAGGAGATGTTGCCGGTGTTCTCGGCCTTCTCGATGCCGCCGATCCGGTGCTCCAGGCCCGCGGTCCCGGGGATCGCCCAGGGGCGGGCGAGGGTCTCGGGGTCGCGCTTGAACGGCAGGAAGGTCGTGCCGTCCTCGCCGTTCGGCCCCGAGGCGAACTCGGTGGAGATGTCGGGCAGGTCGGCGGCGTCGGGCAGCTTCCACGGCTCGGAGCCGTTGGCGAGGTAGCCGTCGGAGAGCAGCATGACCGGGGTGCGGTACTTCACCGCGATCCTGGCCGCCTCCACCGCCGCGTCGAAGCAGTCGGAGGGGGTCGAGGGCGCCACGATCGGCAGCGGCGACTCGCCGTTGCGGCCGAACATGGCCATCAACAGGTCGGTCTGCTCGGTCTTGGTGGGCATGCCGGTGCTGGGGCCCGCGCGCTGCACGTCGACGATGATGAGCGGCAGCTCGGTGGTCACCGCGAGGCCGACGGTCTCGGCCTTCAGCGCGACACCCGGCCCGGAGGTCGTCGTGACCCCCAGCGCCCCGCCGAAGGCGGCGCCGAGCGCCGCCCCGACGCCCGCGATCTCGTCCTCGGCCTGGAAGGTGCGGATGCCGAACCGCTTGTGCTTGGAAAGCTCGTGCAGGATGTCGCTGGCCGGGGTGATCGGGTACGAACCGAGGAACAGCGGCAGTTTCGACTGCACCGAGGCGGCGATCAGGCCGTAGGCGAGCGCCTGGTTGCCGGAGATGTTGCGGTACACGCCGGGAGCCAGCTTGGCCGGCTTGATCTCGTACGAGACCGAGAAGGACTCGGTGGTCTCGCCGTAGTTCCAGCCCGCCTGGAAGGCGGCGATGTTGGCCTTGGCGATGTCGGGCTTCTTGGCGAACTTGGTCTCGAGGAACTGGATCGTCGCCTCGGTGGGCCGGTGGTAGAGCCAGCTCAGCAGCCCGAGGGCGAACATGTTCTTCGAGCGCTCGGCGTCCTTCTTGGACAGCGCGAAGCCTTCGAGGGCCTTGACCGTCAGCGAGGTCAGCGGCACCGCGTGGACCCGCCACTCGGCGAGCGAGTCGTCGTCGAGAGGGCTGCCGTCGTAGCCGACCTTCTGCAGGTTGCGCTTGGTGAACTCGTCGGTGTTGACGATGAGGTCGGCACCGCGCGGCAGGTCGGAGAGGTTGGCCTTCAGCGCGGCGGGGTTCATCGCGACCAGGACGTTGGGAGCGTCGCCCGGCGTGAGGATGTCGTGGTCGGCGAAGTGCAGCTGGAAGCTCGACACTCCCGGCAGGGTGCCTGCGGGGGCGCGGATCTCCGCCGGGAAGTTGGGAAGCGTCGACAGGTCGTTGCCGAACTCCGCGGTTCCGGCCGTGAAGCGGTCACCGGTCAGCTGCATGCCGTCGCCGGAGTCGCCTGCGAACCGGATGATCACGCGGTCGAGTTGCTGAACCTGCTTGGTCACAGCTCAGTCCTCCTCGACGCGACAGGGCGCCGTTGCTCGTGGCACATTCTTTTTTCCATGCTAGATCCTCGGGGTCACGCGTAGTCTTTTCGCGTTCCACTCGGCGAAGGAAAGTGACCTTTGTCGCATATCCTTGACGGCCGCTGAGTCGAAACTGAGTCGAAGCTGGGCGCGGACATCGCGCGCCGCGGCCGTCGTACGGCCTACGGGGGAGTCACGATCGCAGACGGTCGGCCCGACACAGCCCGGCCGCGAGCCGACACAGGTCAACGTGCAGGCGGCCGAAGAGGACAGTTGGGATCACGATGCCCAACTATATGTCCCGTCACGAAGAGGCTCTCATAGCCTCCGGCTATGGCCCCATAGTCTCAGGTTATGACAGGGACTGCTTTTCCAGCACATCGGGCATGGTCCCGGAGTCGTAGGTCCGGCCCGGCTCCATCGCTCGCGGGCCGTACAGCTCCGGGACAGTGACAAAGGTATAACCCTTTGCGGTGAGCTCACGCAAGATCGCGGGGGCCGCGTCGACGGTGGCGTGGTGGAAGTCGCGCATGAGGACGATCGATCCGGGCTTGACCCGGGCGACGGTCCTGCGGGCGATCGCGCGGGGGTCGGAGTCGCGCTTGTCCTCGGCGTCCACGCTCCAGCGCACCACGGACATGCCCAGCCGGCGCGAGACGGAGGCCACCTGCTCGTCGGTCACGCCGTACGGCGGGCGCATCAGCGTGGGCACCTGGCCGATCGCCTGGGTGATCGCGTGCTGCGCGCGGGTGAGCTGGTCGACGAGCATGGCGGAGGGCAGCGCGCTGAGGTCGCGGTGGGACCAGGTGTGGTTGGCCACCAGGTGTCCCTCGTCACGCATGCGCCGCAGCAGCTCGGGACGCGCGGAGGCGTTGGAGCCGAGGCTGAAGAAGGTCGCCCTCGCCTTGTACGCGCCGAGGATGTCGAGCAGCCGCCCGGTCTCGGGACCCGGCCCGTCCTCGTAGGTCAGCGCCACACACCTGGCCTTCGCGCAGTCCACGGTGCCCGCCATGGAACTGTGCGCCACGGGCTTGTCCATGCTCGCCGCGAGCATGTCCTCCTGCGAGGTGAGGGTCGCGGTCCTCACGGAGGCCCGCTGCGCCCGCAACCCGGTCGCCGACAGCAGCGGCGTCGCGGTCGCGGACGGCACGGCGACCGCCACCCGGCCGGCGACGCCCAGCCCCACCTGCTTGTCGTCGAACTCCACGACGAGGTCGCCGCGCGGGTTGAAACCGATGGAGTCGAACATCGAGGGTTCCGGCCTGAGCGCGTTGGGGTTCACCAGCGGTCCCCGCAGCGCCAGTTCGCTCCTGACGATCCCGGCCAGCGTGGTCAGCGCCGCGACGTCCCTGAGCAGGCCCGGGGATTCCAGGGCGCGCCGGCTCGCCCGGTCGTACCAGACGGTGGTCCGCGACTCGCTCCAGCCGGAGCCCATGGACTGGCCGATGCGCAGCCGCACCCCCAGGACCTCGGGGGACGCGGCGGCGAGCTGCCAGTCCACGTTGAACTCGGGGTTGGGCAGGGCGTTCGCGGGGACGTCGTGCCAGGTGAATCGGTTGAGGCTCCTGGTCACCGTCTTGCGGAGCTTCTCGGTGAGCCGGGGGGCGTCGGCGATGGCCGGGTAGGTGGCGTGCACGCGCCGGCCCCTGGCCTCTCCCGCGTTCAGGCTTCTCGTGCTCAGGCCCTGGACCATGGAGGGGTCGACGTAATTGATCAGCGTCGGCTCGGAGGGGATGGGGGAATTCGCGTGGGGGGAGGCGGTGGCTACGCCGCAACCGGCCAGCATTGCGGCCATCAACGCGATTCCTCCGCCGAATCGCACTTTAGGCATAAATTAACGTTATATGGGTCAATAGGGTATTTACCCCATCTTGATGTTAAGCGGACGGAGGCTTTAGCGTTTCGCGGTCTCCGGTTTCCCTGCGTGACGGGAAGCGCGGATACTGCTATAGGTAGGGCGGAGAGCCCCGTACGGCAGGTCCCGGAGCGTTGCGCGGCGTCCCGGAGCGTTCCGGCGGCGGCCCCGAGGAGGAGAGGCCATGAGCGGATATTTCGGCTCTTATGTGGTGGTCCTCGCGCTGTTCGCGATCGGTCTGCTCATCGTCGCCGGGGCGCTGCTCGTCAACCGGGGGCTCCGGCCGAGTCGCCCCACCCCGGAGAAGCTGCTCACCTACGAGTGCGGCGTCGACCCGGTCGGCGACGGCTGGGCCCAGTCCCAGATCCGCTACTACGTGTTCACCTACCTGTACGTGGTCTTCGCGGTGGACGCGGTCTTCCTGTTCCCCTGGGCGACGGTCTTCGCCGCGCCGGGTTTCGGGACGACCACCCTGGTCGAGATGTTCGTCTTCCTCGGCTTCATAGCGCTCGGCATCCTCTACGCCTGGCGCAAGCGCGCGCTCACCTGGACCTGAGAGCTCGAAAGCCCGGCCTGGGAGCTCGACAGGCCGGACCTGGAAAGTCGAAGGGCCGGGCGAGCGCGAGCACCGACTCTGAAGGAGAATGCGTGCCATGGCGGATCTCCCGATGCCCACCGTGGGGCCAGTCTCGCGTCTGGCTCCCAAACCCATGCGCTTCATCCTGAACTGGGGGCGCCGTTACTCGCTGTGGGCGTTCAACTTCGGCCTGGCCTGCTGCGCGATCGAGTTCATCGCGACCTCGATGAGCAGGCACGACTTCATAAGGTTCGGGGTCATCCCGTTCGCCAACGGTCCCCGGCAGGCGGATCTGATGATCGTCTCAGGTACGGTGACCGACAAGATGGCGCCCGCGGTCAAGCGGCTCTACGAGCAGATGCCCGACCCGAAGTACGTGATCTCCTTCGGCGCCTGCTCCAACTCCGGCGGCCCGTACTGGGACTCCTACTGCGTGACCAAGGGTGTCGACCAGATCATCCCGGTCGACGTCTACGTCCCCGGCTGCCCCCCTCGCCCCGAGGCGCTGCTCCACGGCATCATGATGCTCCAGGAGAAGATCGCAGCGGAGAACCTGGGTGACCGCTATGCCTGAATTGCCAGAACCCGCGTCCGGTTCCACGCCAGAACCCGCGTCCGGTTCCACGCCCGGTTCCACGCCCGGACCCGTGCTCAGTCCTGGGGACGGTTCCACGTCCGGTTCCGCGCCCGGTTTCGCGTACGGCGAGGGCGCCCGGGTGTCGGAGTCCTTCGGCCAGACCACGGTCGACGTGGATCCCGGTGGCTGGATCGAGCTGCTGGAGTCCGCCAGGGCCGGGGGCTACGAGTTCTTCGACTGGCTGACCGCGGTGGACGAGCCGCCGGAGGCGTTCGAGGTCGTCGCCCACCTCTTCGCCCCCGTCTCGCACACCCACCTGCTGCTGCGCACCCGGGTCCCGCGCGCCGACCCCCGGCTGCCCAGCGCGGTCGGTGTCTTCCGCGGAGCCGACTGGCACGAGCGCGAGACCTTCGAGATGTTCGGCGTCGTCTTCGAGGGTCACCCGAACCTGGTGCCGCTGCTGCTCCCCGAGGGCTTCGAGGGCTTCCCGCTGCGCAAGGACTTCGTGCTCGCCGCCCGGGTCGCCAAGGCCTGGCCGGGGGCCAAGGAGCCCGGAGAGTCCGGCCACGGCTCGCCGAGCCGCCGCAAGACGCTCCCACCGGGGGTGCCCGCCGACTGGGGGCGCGAACGTGACGCCTGAGACCCCCCGTCGGCCGTCCAGCCGCGATGCCTGTGACGCCCGCGCTGTCGGTGATGGCCGGGGGTCTCCCCAGAAGGACCGGAGGTGCCCGTGATCGCCGAGGTGCTCGACGTCGCGGTACGGCTTGTCGTGATCGTCGCGATCTTCCTGGTGCTGCCACTGGTCGCCGGGCAGATGGAGCACAAGGTCATGGCGCACATGCAGTCGCGCCTCGGTCCCATGTACGCCGGAGGCTTCCACGGCTGGGCCCAGTTGATCGCCGACGGGGTCAAGTTCATGCAGAAGGAGCAGGTGATCCCGACCGCCGCCGACCGCCGGGTCTTCAGCCTGGCCCCCGGCGTGGCGCTGGTCCCCTACCTCCTGGTGATGGTCGTCATCCCGGTCGGACCCGGGCTGGTCGGGGTCGACCTGGACGCCGGACTGTTCTTCGTCCTCGCCGTGATGGGGGTCGGAGTGCTCGGCTCGATCATGGCCGGGTGGTCCTCGGGCAACAAGTACTCCGTCCTGGGCGGGATGCGCTCGGCCGCCCAGCTCATGTCGTACGAGCTGCCGCTGGTCCTCGCGGCCTCCAGCGTCGCGATGGCGGCGGGCACGCTCTCCCTGCCGGGCATCGTGGAGGCCTGGCAGTGGTGGTGGCTGCCCTGGCAGGCGATCGGCGGCGTGGTCTTCTTCGTCGCCGGGCTCGCCGAGCTCCGCCGCCCGCCGTTCGACATGCCGATCGCCGACTCCGAGATCATCATGGGGCCGATGACCGAGTACACCGGCATGAGGTTCGCCCTGTTCATGCTGGCCGAGTACGCCGGGATCATCGTGATCTCCGCGCTCACCAGCGTGCTCTTCCTCGGCGGCTGGCACGGCCCGTTCCTGCCGGGGCCGGTGTGGATGCTCCTCAAGGTGTTCCTGCTGGTCTTCGTGATCATCTGGCTCCGGGTGAGCTATCCCCGCCTGCGCGAGGACCAGCTGCAGCGGCTCGCCTGGGTCGTCCTGGTACCGCTGGCCCTGGTCCAGCTGGCGCTGACGGGAATCGTCAGGGTCGCCGCGGGATGATCCCCTCCTTTCCGGCCGTTCCGCGCACCGCCCGGACCGTCGTACCGAACGATCTGACGTTCGAAGTGCCCACGCAGGGCAGGGAGTAAATACACTCTGTGACACCACCTGCCAAGGACGGAACGCATGACCCTCGCGCTTGCCGTGGAAAAGGATGAACTGGTCGTCGATGTGCCGGAACATCCGGCGGTGCGGCTGCCGCTCGCCGGGGAGGGCCGGGCGAGCACGCTGCTGATCTTCGGTTATCCCGGCAGGGGGAGGACGAGATACGGCCTGGCGGTGCTCGACGAGTCCGGCCTGGTCATGCTGGAGGCTCCGGGGTCCCGGTCGAAGAAGGCGGTGAAGGCGTTCGCCGCGGACAACGGGCTGGAGTTCGAGTTCCGGGCGTTCGACACGCCGCAGCGGGCCAGGGTCGCCCTCGCCCGAAGGTCGCCGAGGTGGCGCGCGGTGACCTGGCGCCGGGCGCCCGCGCCCCTGCCGCGCCTGCGCGTGCCCGGCGCGAGAAGCCTCAGACCGCCTCTGAGCTCGCCGAAGGTGTGGTGGCGAGAGCAGCTGCTGTACGTGCTCATGTGGGCGGTGCTCGCCTACGGGGCGGTCTTCGTGGCGCTCGTGCTCCTCAACCTGACCGAGACCCGCGCCGACGTCACCCGGGGGATGGGCCCGCTCGGGATCGCCGCCCTGGTGCTGGCCGCGCTGACGGTCGCCGGGGCCGTCGTCGTGGTCGGGGTCGGCCGCCGCAGGTCCCGCAACCAGACCGCCGAGGGACGCGTGCTCAGGCGCGAGGGCCAGCCGCACTGCCGCCTGGTGGTCGTCCACGGCCGCCTGCTGCTGGAGACCGCGCGCAGGACCCGCGAGCTGGACGCGTCCGAGCTGCTGCTGTACTCGGCGGAGTCCGGGGTGACCGGCCTGATGGTGGGCGGGGAGCTGTTCCACCTGCCGGGACACTGGGACGCCGAGGACGTCGAGCGCTTCGCCACCGGGAACGGCCTTGAGCTTGAGGTCCGCGCGCTGACCCGCGACGAGTACCTGGAGCTGACGGCGCGGGCGAAGGACGCGGTTCCCTAGACCGGTCCCCTACTGCACGATTCGCAGCATGATGTCGGCGGCCGTGGGCCGGTTGCCCGGCTGCTTGTCCAGGCAGGCGGCGGCCAGCGGGCGCAGTGACCGGGGCAGGGCCGCCAGGTCCGGCTGGTGGTTGATCACCCGGTTCAGGATCGCGGGGATGGTGTCCTCCCCGAAGGCCACCTTTCCCGAGGCGGCGAAGATCATGGTCGCGGCCCAGCTGAACACGTCGGTCTCCGGGCCGATCGCCCCGCCGGAGAGCTGCTCGGGCGACATGTAGGCGGGGGTGCCCATGATGTTGCCCGATGTCGCGGTGACCTGGTCGAGGGCTCGGGCGATGCCGAAGTCGATCACGCGGGGGCCGTCGGCGCCGATCAGCACGTTGGCCGGTTTGAAATCCCGATGCACCACGCCGGCCCGGTGGATCGCGGCCAGCGCGCCCGCCGTGGCCAGGGCCAGCCTGGTCAGGCCGTCCCCGTCGCGCGGACCCCTGTCGCGGACCAGCTGCTCCAGGGAGTCGCCCTCCACGTACTCGCTGACGACGTACGCCTGGTCCTCGTTGATGTTCACGTCGAGCACCCGTGCCGTGGAGAACGTCGCCACCCTGCGGGTCGCCTCGACCTCCCGCAGGAACCGCTCCCTGACCACCTGGTTGCCGTTGAAGTGCTCGTGCAGCACCTTGATCGCGACCTTCTGCCCCTGCGGGTTGAGCGCGAGGTGAACCGTTCCCTGGCCGCCCTTCCCCAGGTTGCCGATAAGCCGGTACGGCCCGAGCCAGCCCTGCGGGGCCGGGGCCTTCTGGCTCTGCGAGGTGTAGGCGGGCAGACTCTGCGCGAAGGGGGCGTGGGGGCCCTGTGAGGTGTGGGTGGGCTGGCCCTGTGCGAAGGGGGCGTGGGGAGCCTGTGAGGTGTGGGTGGGCTGGCCCTGTGCGAAGGGGGCGTGGGGAGCCTGTGAGGTGTGGGTGGGCTGGCCCTGCGCGAAGCGGCCCTGGGCGTACTGGGGCGCGTGCTGCGGCGGCCGGTCGTCATGGCGGGGCTGTGGCGGCCCCTGGTACCCGCCGTGGTACGGAGGCTCCTGGTGGTGTGGCTGTGGCCGTTGCGCGGTCGGGTACCCGACCGAGGTCGCGGTGGGACCCGTCTGGTATCCCGGCACCCGGGGCGGGCCCTGCGCGTGGCCGTACCCCTGAGACCCCTGAAACCCCTGAGGTCCCTGAGGCGGTCCCGGACGGAATTCCCGGGACGGCCGGCGCCGGAAAACCGATCCCCTGAGGATCAGCGCGTGACCCAGCCCGCCGATCCAGCTGCCCAACAGGCCGATCGTCCCGATGGAGTCCAGTACGACCGGTATGTCGTTGGAATCTCCGTAGGTTCCCGCGATGACCATGAAAATACCGATGCCGAGCCCGTAGAAGACGGCGGCGACGGCCAGCAACGGGCTCCGCAGCCGGCGCGCGGCATGGCCGATCACGAACGGCGTCCCGATGCCGCAGGTCAGCAGGGGTACCAGCGCCCACACGACGCTCCACGCCGTGTTGGATCGCGCCGGTGGTTGCGACTGCCAGGCCGGCCCGTACTGGTGGGACATGTGGCGAACAATACGATTTTTTCAGAAGGTCCGCAGTCGCTTCGATGGCGAGCCTGTGATTGAGGAGCGGTTATCGAACACACAGTCTGTGGATAACTTCTGTGGATAACCCGGCTCCCCGGTTGATACCTCTCGCCGCGACGGTCTCCGGGGCCCACGCATTCCCGAGCGCCCCGCTGTGCGCCATGATGTTGAGTTGTGGCACGGATACCAGGAGTGGGACTGGCGAAGGGACTTTCCGTCACCCTTCGCCACATGCTGAACAGGTCGGTGACCCAGCAGTATCCCGAAGTCCGGCCGGAACTGCCCCCGAGGAGCAGGGGGGTGATCGCGCTGGTCGAGGAGAACTGCACGGTGTGCATGCTCTGTGCCCGCGAGTGCCCCGACTGGTGCATCTACATCGACTCCCACAAGGAGACCCTCCCCGCCCCGGAAGGCGGTCGTCCCCGGGCCCGCAACATGCTCGACCGCTTCGCGATCGACTTCTCCCTGTGCATGTACTGCGGGATCTGCATCGAGGTCTGCCCCTTTGACGCGCTGTTCTGGTCTCCGGAGTTCGAGTACGCCGAAGGCGACATCCGTAACCTTCTTCATGAGAAGGACAAGCTGGCCGCCTGGGCCCAGACCGTACCGCCACCTCCGGCCCACGAGCCCAACGCCGATCCGCCCAAGGAACTGGCGGCCACCTCCCGCCCGGTCCGTCCTCGCCCGGCTCCCTCCGCTCCTGCTCCTGCTCCCGCTGCCGGAACCGGAACCGGCCCCGCCGCCGGTCCCGTTGTTCCCGCCGGTCCCGGCCCCGCGGGCGGTCCTGGTCCCGCGGTCTTCGCCTCCGCGCCCGGCGCGCCGGCCTCACCGTCCGGAGCTCCGGCACCCCCCGCCGATTCCCGCTCCGGGCCGGGTCTCCCGCCGGGCCCCGGAGCGTCCGCGCCCGGTCCCGGCACCTCCGTGCCCGATGCCCCGTCTTCGTCGTCCGGGTCCTCGCCGTCCGGGTCCTCGTCGTCCGGTTCCCCGTCCTCGCCACCCGCCTCACCCGCTCCCGGCACTCCCGATGGGCCGCCCGTGCGGCGCGGTCCGTCCCCGGGCAGGTCGTCCAGACCGGGCACCTCGGCGGGGCACGCGAGCGTCCGGGCCATCCGGCCACCGGGTGCCCTTCCGAAGAAAAACGATCCGTCCACAGGTGGGCCATCCGTGGAGAAGTTATCCACAGGCGGGGGTGAGGCGCCTCCGGCGGCGGCCACACCGGAGCAGACTCCTTCCACGGATCCGAGTGGAGAGCCCGAGGAGGAGAAGTGACCGAGGTGCCGTCCTACCTGTCGCCGACCGGGCAGGAGATCGTCTTCCTTCTGCTGGGCGCGGTGGCCGTCGGGTCGGCGCTGCTCGTTGTGACCACCAGGCAGCTCGTCCACGCGGCCCTGTGGCTGGTCGTCTGCTTCGGCGCGTTGGCCGGGTGCTATCTGGTGCTCACCGCCGAGTTCGTCGCCTGGGTCCAGGTGCTGATCTACGTCGGCGCGATCGTGGTCCTGCTCCTGTTCGGGATCATGCTCACCCGCGCCCCGATCGGCAGAAGCGCCGACCTCGACAGCCCGAACCGTCCGACCGCGGCGATCGTGGCGATCGCCACCGCGGCCGTGCTGGTCACCGTCGTCGTCGACGGCTTCCGCATGGCCTACGTCCAGCTCGAACCCGGTGGTGGATCGGCCGGTGAGCTCGGTTCCAGCATCTTCCGTAACTGGGTGCTCCCGTTCGAGGCGCTCTCGGTCCTGCTGCTGGCGGCCCTGATCGGCGCCATCGTCCTGTCCCGCACGGACATCCGCGGGAGGGACTGACGTGCACGTCGTCTATCCCGCGGTCGTCTCGGCGCTGCTGTTCTCCATCGGCGTGTACGGGGTGCTCGCCCGCCGCAACACGATCCTCGTGCTGATGTCCGTCGAGCTCATGCTCAACGCCGTCAACCTCAACCTGGTCGCCTTCGACGTGTGGTTGCGCGACCGGCTGCACGGCGGGCAGGTCCTCACACTGTTCGTCATCGTGATCGCCGCCGCCGAGGTCGGCCTCGGTCTCGCGATCATCCTCGCGCTCTACCGCAACCGCCAGACCGTCGACCTCGACCGCCTCCGCTCCCTGTCCGACCCTACGGACACCGACCTCGCCGACGCCGGTCCCGGCAACACCGGCCCCGACTCCTCATCTGTGGAGCGCCTTCCGGCCGAGGCCCGGAGCCGGTCCCAGACACGGACACACCCCCAGACCGGGACCGATACGCGGCACTCCCGGTCCGAGGCCGGGTCCAAAGCCGGATCCGAGGCGGACCCGGGGCAGGGTGACGCGCCATGATCACTATCGCCTCGCTCGTGATCCTGCTGCCCTTCCTCGCGGCGGTCACCGGCCTTCTCGGCTCCCGTTTCCCCGGGCGTCTCCACAGCGTGACGCCCCCGGCGACCGGCGAAGGCCGCGTCCTCGAGGCCGACGCACCCCAGGCCGACGCTCCCAGGAGTGACGCACCCAGGAGTGACGCCTTCAAGGTCAACGCCGACACCGCCGCCGATCACCGGGCCGCCTGGGTCGCCGTGGTGCCCACCGCCGTCTCCGCGGCCCTGGCGATCTGGCTGGCCTATGCGACCTGGGCTGCCACCGGCGGGGGCGGAGGCGAACGGTCCGCCCCGGTCGGGCCGGGGGGCCAGGGGACGATCGACGGTGTCACCGCGGCGTTCACCGTCATCGAGACGGGTTCGGTGCCGATCTCGGTCGGGCTGCTGGTCGACGGCCTCGCCGCGTCGATCGCCGTGCTGGTCGCCGTGGTCGCGCTGGCGGTGCAGATCTACTCCGTCGGTTACATGCGCGGCGACCGGCGCTACCCGTCCTACAGCTCCTTCATCAGCCTGTTCACCAGCGCCATGCTGCTGGTCGTCTACGCGGCAGACCTCATGGTCCTCTACGTGGGCTGGGAGATCATGGGCCTGTGCTCCTACCTGCTGGTCGGGCACTGGTGGGAAGACAGGGCCAACTCGCGAGCGGCGATCAAGGCGTTCCTCGTCACCCGGATCGGCGACGTCGGATTCCTGTTCGGCATCTTCGTCCTCGGGACGGCGGCGGGAAGCTTCAGGATCGCCGACGTCATCGCGGAAGTCCCTGAGATGTCCTCCGGCACGCTCATCGTCGCGACCATGCTGCTGCTCGCCGGGGTGGCGGGGAAGAGCGCCCAGGTGCCGTTGCACGTCTGGCTTCCTGACGCGATGGCCGGACCGACACCGATCAGCGCCCTCATCCACGCGGCCACCATGGTCGCCGCGGGCATCTTCGTCGTCGCCCGGCTCTACCCGGCCTTCCTCGGTGCCCGCCCCACCCTGGACGTCCTCGCGGTCCTGGCCGCCATCGGCATGCTCGGCGCGGCCTTCGCCGCCCTGGCCCAGGACGACCTCAAACGCGTCCTCGCCTACTCCACGATCAGCCAGCTCGCCTACATGGCCGGTGCCCTGGCCGCCGGGTCCCGGAGCGCCGCGATCTTCCACCTGATCACCCACGGCGCTTTCAAGGCACTTCTCTTCCTCTGCGCCGGAGCGGTGATCCACGCGGTCGGCTCCAACCTGATGAGCACGATGGGAGGCCTCAGGAGGGGGCTTCCCGTCACCTTCGCCGCGATGACGATCGGCTTCGCCGCGCTCATGGGCCTGCCTCCGGCCAGCGGCTTCTTCAGCAAGGACGAGGTGCTGGTGGCCATCGAGCACTCCCTGTCCTCCGGGCCGCTGACAGGTGCCGCGGCCCTGCTGCTCTACGGCTGCGCCCTCGCCACGGTCGCGGTGACCGGCGCCTACGCCACCCGCGCGTGGCTGCGAACCTTCTTCGGACAGCGCGCCTCCCAGACCCAGCCCGCGTCCACGCCCGTGTCCATGTCCACGCCCGTGTCCATGTCCACGCCCGCGTCCGTGTCCACGCCCGCGTCCGGCGCGCCGCACGCCGTCCGCGACGCTCACACCCCCGTTCACGAGGCTCCGGCCACCATGCGCTGGCCCATTCTCGTCCTGGCCGTTCCGGCCCTGCTCCTCGGTTTCGCCCGTGTCGGCGACGTTCACTGGGACGCCGCCGCCCTCAGCCTCGCGGTGGCGCTGCTGGGGGCGGGAGCGGTCTACGCCGTGTGGCGCTCCGACCCCCTGGCCGACCCGGCTCGCCTGCTCGGTCCCTTCCGAACCCCGTGCGAGCGGGCCTTTCACGTCGACTCCGTCTACACCGGTCTGTTCGTCCGACCCGTGCTGCTCCTGGCGAGTCTTGTCGTCCGCGCCGACGGTCGCGTGGTGGACGGTGCCGTGCGCGGCTCGGGCCGGGCGACCCTGGGCCTGGCCGGGCTGGTCCGCCTGGTACAGAACGGCAACGCCCAGCTCTACATCACCGGCCTGCTGGCCGGAGTCCTCCTGATCGCGGCCGGGGCGGTGATCTTTAGATGATCTCTCTGCTGTTCTGGGGCGTCGTTGCCCTCGTCGTGCTGCTTCTCATCCGTCTGGCGGTGACGCGCCGTTGACCTCCTCTCCGCCACCGAGCACACGACCGGACTCGAACCCGAACCCGAACCCGAACCCGAACCCGCAACCGGACCCGAACCCGCAACCGGACCCGAACCCGCAACCGGACCCGAACCCGGACCCAGGACCGGACACCGGGGCGAACTCAGGGCCGGATCCTGTGCCGAACCTCGGTGAGGTGGCCACGCCATGAGCTGGATGCTGATCGTGCTCCTCGGGGTGCCACTCGCCGGAGCCGCCGCGCTGCTCGCGCCGTTCGGGTCGGACGTCGCGGCCAGGGGGCGGCTGCTCAGGATGCACGGCCTGGTCGTCTCCGGCATCACGTTCGCGCTGTCGGTGGTGCTGGTCGCCGCGTTCGACTACGGCGACGCCGCCCGGGTGCAGTTCGCGACCGACCTGGCCTGGATCCCCGGCCTCGACCTCAGGCTCCACCTCGGCGTGGACGGGATCTCGCTGCCGCTGGTCGTGCTGACCACGCTGCTGACCTTCCTCTGCTTCGTCTACCTGTGCCGGGGGCGCGCCGACGGCCCCGGGCAGCTGCTCAGTCCCCGGCCCGGTGGCAACCGGCCACGGGCGCTGGTGTTCACGCTGCTCGTCCTCGAAGTGGGCATGATCGGCACCTTTCTCGCGCTCGACCTGTTGCTGTTCTTCGTGTTCTTCGAGGTCGTCCTCATCCCGATGTACTTCGTGATCGCCATCTGGGGCGGGCGTGCCCGCCGGGCGGCGGCGATCAAGTTCATCCTCTACACCCTGCTCGGCTCGGTGGTCCTCCTGCTGGGCCTGTTGCTCATCTGGTCCCAGACCGGCACCCTGGACATGATCGCCCTCGCGCGGGCACGGGGAACGGGCATGTCCCCCGCGGTGCAGACCATCGCCTTCCTGGCCGTCGGCATCGGCTTCGCGGTCAAGACCCCGATGTGGCCGCTGCACACCTGGCTGCCCGACGCCCACACCGAGGCGCCGACCGTCGGTTCGGTGCTCCTGGCGGGCGTGCTGCTCAAGATGGGCACGTACGGCTTCGCCCGCGTCGCGATCCCGATCCTGCCCGACGGCGCCGCCGCGACGGCCCCGTGGCTCGGGGCTTTCGCGGTGATCGGCATCGTCTACGGCTCGCTGGCCTGTCTCGCCCAGCGTGACCTCAAAAGGATGATCGCCTACTCCTCGGTCGGACACATGGGTTTCGTGCTCCTGGGCTTCGCCACGCTCACTCCGGCCGGAGTCAACGGTGCCCTGTTCGGCAACATTGCCCACGGTCTCATCACCGCCCTGCTGTTCTTCGTCGCCGGAGCGATCAAGGAGCGCTACGGCACCTCCGACATGCCTGCCCTCGGCGGTGGCATGCTGACACGTCTTCCCCGCCTCGCCTCCCTGCTCACCTTCGCCTGCGTCGCCTCGCTCGGGCTGCCGGGACTGGCGGGCTTCTGGGGTGAGATGCTGGCCCTCCTCGGTGCCTTCGAACCGGCCGCGGGTCTGTCGCGCCCCCTCTACCTGGTCTTCATGGCCCTGGGAGGTCTCGGTACCGTGCTGACCGCCGCCTACTTCCTGCTCATGCTCTCCCGCGTCACTCACGGCCGGGGTACCGAGACCGTCCATGTCCCGGTCCTCACCGCGGCCGCCGCGGGCGGCCTGCCCTCCACGGGACCGACCGGGGAGGAGGGCGATCGCGACGGTGGCGCCCCCGCCGGTGAGACGGGGGAGAAGGAAGGCCCCCTCATGGCAACCGTCGGCGGGGGTGGCGCTCCTCCTCCGGCGACTTCGGCGACTTCGGCGGCTTCGGCGACTTCGGCGGCTTCGGCGGCTTCGGCTGCTCTGGGGACTTCGGGGGGTTCGGGGGGTTCGAGGGCGGGGGCGACTTCGAGAGCCGCATCGGGAGCGACGAGCACGGACAGATCACGCATGCCCGACGTCTCGGGCCACGAACTGGCCGCCTGGGTGCCGTTGATCGCGCTGATCCTGCTGTTCGGGCTCTGGCCCAAGGCGCTTCTCCTCCTCACCGATCCGGTGGTCCGGACCCTGGTGGGCGCGCCGTGATCCAGTCGATCGACTACTACGCGGTCGCGCCGCCCCTGATCCTCGCCCTCACCGCGGGGCTCGTGTTGCTCCTGGACGCCTTCCTGCCCCACAGGCCGTACGTTCGGACGGCGCTCGGAGCGGTCACGCTGTCCGGGGTGGTCGCTGCCCTGGCGGTGGTGATCTCCCAGGCCGTACGCGCCGGAGAGCCGCTGAGAACCTTCTGCGTACCAGAGGGGCTGCTCGGCTCCCCCCGTGCGGTGATCGGCGCCATCGCTCCCCCGGCCACCGGGCCCACGGCGCCCACGTCCGCCGTGGCACCGTGTTCGTTCGTGGTCGACGACTTCACGCTGGTCTTCGCCGGGCTCGCGCTGTTCGCCGGGATCGTCGTGGTGCTGCTGTCGGCGGCCGAACTCTCCTCCGGGGACATCCCCGTCGGAGAGTGGTACTTCCTGCTGCTCTGCACGCTGGCGGGTGCCGTCGCCCTGCCCGCCTCCCGTGACCTGATCATGCTGGTGGTCGCGCTGGAGCTCGTCTCGCTGCCGGTGTTCGCGCTCACCGCGCTCAAGCGTTACGACGGCCGGAGCTCCGAGGCGGCGGTCAAGCTCTTCCTGGTCTCCGTGGTCTCCACGGCGGTGATGCTCTTCGGGGTCTCCCTGCTGTACGGAACGACCGGCACCGTCTACCTCGACCGCATCGCCCACGTGTTGCGACAGGACGTCCCCGCGGCCATCGGCCTCGGGCCCGGCCAGGGAGACGTCGGCGACGGCGGCGCCTACGAGTCCTCGCTGCAGATCGCCTACGACCTGCCCGCCGTGGTCACCGTGGCCGTGGTCCTGGTCCTCGCGGGGTTCGCCTTCAAGATCGCAGCGGTGCCGTTCCACGCGTGGGCGGGTGACGTCTACCAGGGAGCGCCCATCCCCGTCGCGGCGCTTCTCTCCGTCATCTCCAAGGCGGCGGGGTTCGCGGGGCTGATCCTCATCCTGGTCGTCGCCCTGGGCGGCCAGGGGGCTGTCTGGGTCCCGCTGGTCGCGATTCTCGCCGCGCTGACCATGACCGTCGGCAACCTCCTGGCCACGCGTCAGCGCCACGCCGTGCGGTTGCTCGCCTGGTCGTCCGTCGCCCAGTCGGGCTACATCCTCGCTCCCCTCGGCATCAGGAACGACGAGGCGATGAACGCCTCGGTCGCCTACCTGATCTTCTACGCGGCGATGAACCTCGGTGCGTTCGCCGTGGTCACGCTGGTGTCGAGGAGGTCGGGCGGGGGAGAGCTGGACGACTACCGGGGCCTGGCGTTCCGGAGCCCGGCGGCCGGGCTGGCGCTGGCCTTCTTCCTGATCTGCCTGGCGGGCCTGCCCCCGGGGCTGGCCGGACTCTTCGCCAAGATCGTGGTGTTCCGGGAGCTCATCGGCGGAGGCGGTGGCTGGCTGGCGGCCGTGATGGCGGTCAACACCGTCGTGGGTCTCTACTACTACGTCGCCTGGGTCGTGCGGATCTTCACTCCGCTCCCGGTGACCGAGAGCCCCGCGGTCGGGAGCGCCGTGGCGGGCAGCGCTGTGATCGGGGGTGCCGTGCCGGGCAGTGCCGTGACAGGCAGTGCCGTGACAGGCAGTGCCGTGACAGGAAGCGCCGTGACAGGCAGTGCCGTGACAGGAAGCGTCATGACGGGCAGCGCGGAGACGGGTGGCCGCGGCACCGGATGGATACCCGCGAGCGTGGCGGTCGCGGTGGCCGGGATCGTCGCGATCGCGTTCTCGGCCGCCCCCCAGCTGGTCCTCGATCTCGTCCCCGCGGCGCTCATCGCCGCGGGCTGAACCATCCGGGAACGTTCGACCTGGCCGGAGACGTTGTCACAGGTGAATCAGCATCAACCGAAAGGGGGGTGTAGTGCACCACAACGGTCTGCGTACCGCGGTCCTTCTCGGCGCACTGTCCGCGGTGATCATCGTGGTGGGGGCGTGGTTCGGAGGCGGCACCGGCGTGCAGATCGCGGTCCTGGTCGCGCTGGCGACCAGTGGCGTCGCCTACTTCTTCTCCGACCGCATCGCGTTGTCGGCCATGCGCGCCCGGCCGGTGGGTGAGGTGGAGCAGCCGCTCCTCTACCGGATCGTGCGCGAGCTCTCCACCGAGGCCCGCCAGCCCATGCCCCGCCTCTACGTCTCGCCGACCATGCAGCCCAACGCCTTTGCGACGGGGCGCAACCCCCGCAACGCCGCGGTCTGCGTGACCTACGGGATCACCCAGCTCCTCGACGAGCGCGAGCTGCGCGGGGTCATCGGGCACGAGCTCTCCCACGTCTACAACCGCGACATCCTGATCTCCTCGGTGGCCGGCGCGCTCGCCACGATGATCACCTACCTCGGCTATGTCGGCTTGTTCTTCGGTGGTGGGGACGAGGACGAGGGCCCGGGGTTCATCGGCGCGATCCTCATGATCGTGCTTGGCCCGGTCGCGGCCGGGATGATCCAGATGGCCATCTCCCGCTCCCGCGAGTATCAGGCGGACGAGTCCGGCGCCCGGCTGACGGGTGATCCGCTGGCCCTCGCCTCGGCCCTGAGAAAGATCGAGATGGGCACCCGTCAGCTGCCCCTCCCGGAGAACGGCCGGATCGCCTCCGCCTCCCACCTGATGATCGCCAATCCCTTCCGCGGCGCCGGGATCGGACGGATGTTCTCCACCCACCCGCCCACCGCCGAGCGCGTCGCCCGCCTGGAGCGCATGGCCGGCTACCGCCGCTGACTCCGCGCTCCCGTGCTGCCGTGAGCCTCTACGGTCCGTGACGGGTCAGGGAGTCAGCCCAGTGACGATCGGGTCAGGCAGCCAGTCCGGTGACGATCGGGTCAGGGAGTCAGCCCGGTGACGATCGGGTTGTGGACGGACCCGGGCACGACGAAGCCACTCACCCGTTCCGTGCCGCCCGACTCCTGATCGACCCGATACCAGGTGTAGCGGGTGCCGCCCCCCTTCCTGATCCTGCGCGGGATGACCGTCTGCAGGTCGAGACGGCCCGCACCGTTCCAGCGCATCCGGGTCGGAGTCCTGTCGACGGGCACGGCGATGGGATCGTGCCTGGGGATGCCGCCGGTGGGCACGTTCCACAGGCGGATCCCCGCGTCACGTGCCGTGAAGTGGGCGACGGTCTCGCCGCCCGGGCCGAGCGCACCCCCCACCGGAACGCGTCCCCGCTCGGTGAAGGGCGACATCGAGTAGATCACCGCCTGGAACGTGTCGTCCACCACGAGTACGAACTTCGCGTCAGGGCTGAAACTCCACGGTCGCAGGCCAGGTGGCACCGGGACGCTCTCCCCGCTGTACGTGTCCAGGATCCGATGCTCCCAGCCGATGCCCAGCACCACGTACCGCCCGCCGGGAGAGAGGTCGACCCGTGCCGCGCGCATCGCGTTCGACCACATCACTCCCGGCACGGCGCGCATCTCGCCGGTGGCCACCTCCCGCACCACCAGCGCCCCACCCCGCCGCTGGAAGTACGCGACATACCTACCGTTCGGCGACAGGGCCAGCGGTGCTCGTTGCCTCCCCACGGAGAAAACCCGGGCGTCGGGGAGAGTGAGCACCCCACCGCCGCGTACCCAGAGTTTCCACGGAGCACAGACACACCCGTCGAGTCCCGCGTACCGGACCGGAGGTCTCACACCTCGGGCCTCCGCGGGGACGCCCGCCCCCACGACCACGGCGACCGCGCCGACGCAAACGCTCAAGCGGCAGAACAACCCCACTGAGGCCCCCCGAGTCTTCCGGACATACGGGGGGTGTCCGTCGCTTACCGGCTTACTGTACGCCCAGGGGAAGGCCGACCGGCGGTGTCGCCGTGAGTGTCATCCGTTCGCGGGGAGCGAGCGGATGACACTCACGGCGCAGGCGAACGGACCGGCCTCCGCGAGCGCCGGTCCCGGGGTGGCCACCGGCCGACCGGCTCAGGAGTGCTGCGTGACCGGGTCGGTCTCCTCCGCGGAAAGGCCGGGGATGCCGTCGATGCTCTCGCGGTTCTTCCGGGCCCGGTGGGTGCGCCGCTGCTGGACGTCCTTGCGTCCAGCCCACTCGTCCAGCAGCGTCCGGTCCTTCTCGAAGGACATGAACGGCACCGAGAAGCCGCAGGAATCGGAGATCCGGTCACAGTCGACGACGACGATCGACCGCACGCCCGGATGCGGGCCGAACTTCTTGATCAGTGTTGCGAAGTCGGGGTTCTCCGGTACGACGACACGGCCGGTGCCGTACAGGCGGAGGATGTTGGGAGGGCCGGAGAAGGCGCAGAACATGACCGTGATGCGGCCGTTCTGGCGGAGATGGGCGATGGTCTCCACCCCGCTGCCGTCCAGGTCCAGGTAGGCGACGGTGGTGTCATCGAGGACGGTGAAGGTGTCGGCGTATCCCTTGGGGGACATGTTGACGTGGCCGCCCTGCTCGGGAGCCGTCGCCACGAAGTAGATCGGCTGCGCTCCGATGAACTCACGCAGCCGATCGTTAATCCTGTCATGAATTTTCCCCATGAACAGGACGATAATTCTTTGGTGAAACGGGTGAGCGGCCGGGGCACAAGAGAGCCTCTTGCCCCGGCCGTATGCCCTGGATGTGCCCTCCCTGGAGCAGTAAGGTCCTGAAACCACAGGTCAGAGCCTCGGTTTCCCTTCTGCTAGCGGTAGTTCGAGAACTGAAGCGCGATCTCCAGGTCCTTACCCTTGAGAAGGGCGATGACTTCCTGCAGCTCGTCCCTCTTCTTGGAACTCACCCGCAGTTCCTCGCCCTGGATCTGGGCCTTGACGCCCTTGGGCCCCTCATCACGAATGATCTTCGAGATCTTCTTGGCGTGCTCCTGGTCGATGCCCTCCTTGAGGGTCACCAGAAGTCGGTACTCCTTGCCGGACAGCTTGGGCTCGTCCGCGTCCAGGATCTTGAGGGAGAGCCCCCGCTTGATCAGCTTGTCCTTGAAGACGTCGAGGACCGCGTTGGCGCGCTCCTCGCTGTTGGCCTTGATCTCAACGGCCTTCTGACCGCCCGACCAGGCGATGGTCGCGCCGGTGCCCTTGAAGTCGAATCGGTGCCCGACCTCCTTGACCGTCTGGTTCAGCGCGTTGTCCGCTTCCTGGTGGTCGATCTTGCTAACGATGTCGAACGATGAATCCGCCAAAGCTCAATCCCCTCTGACCTGCTGGAACTATCAATCGCCGGCCGGCTCCCGGAAGCCACGGACCTCGAATCGCGGTGGCGCCCGCGAGCCGGTTCGGTAGACGCGTACGTAACAGATCAGCCTAGCCAGCATCTCCCGCCGATGCCGAGGTGACAGCGTGTCCCTGTCCCACCCCCCGCGAGCCCTGTCCCACCCCGGCACCGAGATGTCTCTGACGTCACTCTCTCCCCGCAATCCCCAGACGACACCGTCGCAAGCGGCGATGTGCGCCCCAAAAGTCCTGATAGGAGCGGGTATCGGGAGGTGCCCGCCGTCGATGTCACGTCACACTCGGAAGTCCGCTATTCTTCTACCTGTCGCCGCCGCAAGCGGTGGACACGGCAGGTTGCCCGAGTGGTCAAAGGGAGCGGTCTGTAAAACCGTCGGCTCAGCCTACGCAGGTTCAAGTCCTGCACCTGCCACCAGCCAAACTGGCAGCTCAGAGGCCCTTCGGGGCCTCTTTTGCGTTTCCGGGACATGCAGGCGTAGGCAGCCGGAAGCAGCCGCATGTCAGCGCTCGCGGGATATACGCGGGATGGATCATGAGGCGTTTCCCCAGGTCGCGCCAGGCGTTGCGGGACATGCGCGGGATGTACCCCGGAACGCCGAAAGGGCTCCGGGAGTGTGTCCCAGAGCCCCACAGCAGAGGTGATCTTCACGCGGCCAGCGCGTCATCAATCCTCCGGTTGACCGTCTCCCCCTGGCCGTCGATGCACTTCGCGTAGACGCGGAGGAGAACGTCAACGCCGTGACCGGCCCGCCTCACGATCTCCGGAGCGGGCACCCCGGCATTGAGCCAGAGCGACACCGCCGCGTGTCGCAGGTCGTACGGCCTGCGAGCCAGGGGAGAGGCGGCCTGTTCCGGCGTCAGTGCGAGGAGCCGAGCCGCGGCCCACACCTCGATATAGGCCGTCGAGGCGACCACGCCGCCGCGCTCGCTCTGGAACAGCCGGCCATCCTTGGCGGTTCCGAACTCGTCGAGGTGCTCGCGGAGAATCTTCACCAGGACCGGGGGGATCGGGACAGGCCGCGTGTCCTCCTGCGCCCGATGCTTGAGCCCGCGCGCCTCGTGGGCATCCCCGGAATCGGTCCACCGGGTGTTCACCTCGGGACGGGAGACGCCGAGGCTGAGCCGACCCCAGCCGGTTGCCGGAAGTCGACAGTCCTGCTTGCGCAGCGCGACCGCCTCACCCGGCCGGATGCCCGCGTAGTACATGCAGGCGAACAGCGCCATGAGCCGACGACCCCGGCCGCGCCTGCCCACGTAAGTCACCATGGTCAGCAGCTCGCGAACCTGCTCAGGGTTGACGACCACGCGGGGATCAACCGTCTCGGCGACCTTCACCGGCTTCCAGCGGACTTTCGTCACCGGGTTCGCGGGCAGTTCCTCCAGCTCCACCGCGTACTGAAGGGCGTTGTAGAAGACGGCCCGCTTACGCCGGATCGTGTTCGCAGCCGCCGCCTTGCCGTTGAGAAGCAGGGCGAGCGCGTCGAGCCCGGCCCGGACGGTCTTGGCCTCCTGAAGCTCCGAGAGAGGCACAGAGGCCTTGTCGAGCCAGCGCAGCGCCTTGGCGATCTCAACCGGCCGCGCCTTGTCCCGAGCGTTGGGAGGCAGCGCGTAATGACGCAACGCCGTACGGAGGACGGAGATCTCTGGCTTGCCGGGGATGTCTCGCGTCAGCGCGGGGACCACCGTCGCCAGGGCATCGGTCATCGCGTCCCGAGTCTTGGCCGCCGCGTGGGGCCACTTCATGTCGATGTAGGCCAGGACGAAGGCGTACCAGTTCTGCGCCTCCTTGGCCTGGATCATCGACTCGGGGAGGCCCGTCTCCATGTCGAAGGCTTCGCCCCGCTTGGCCGCCTGCCGCAGGTCGGACAGGAAGTTCTCGCCGAGAGCCTTGGTCCGGTAGCTCTTGGACTTCTCCCGGCCACCCACCTTCCACCGGACCTCGTAGGACGCGGCCTTGCTGGACTTGTTCCGGCGGATCTCCCAGAACTTCACGTCGTACGAGGTGTTCACACCGCCTCCCGGAGGCTCTCAAGCCACGCCTCGAACTCACTGCGATAGAGGCGGATCTCGTCGTTGGGCAGTCGCAGGCCGCGGGGGAACTTGCCGATTTCGCGCCAGCGGTAGAGGGTCCGGACGGAGATCCCGCCGAGCCTGTCGAGGATCTCGGGGACGGTCATGAGCTTGTCGTCGTCCTTCTTCTTCACGCCGCCTCCCTGATTGCCGAAAGGTCTTGTCCGATCGCCTTCTCTTGGAGAGCGAGCAGGGTTGCCCGCCAGCGCTGGCGTTCGGCGACCATGCGCAGCAGTCGCAGGGCCAGAGAGGGGATGTCGCCGTCACCGGCCGGAACGGGCTTCCAGACGTAACGGTGCGGATCGGGGACCTCATCGGCCAGGCCGAGCGCCTCCATGACCCAGGTGCGGCGGTCGCGCTTGTGCTCGGACAGGGTCTTGTTCGACCACTTACGCGAGACCAGGACGCGACGGCCCGCGTAGCCGAGGTGTTCGGGCTTGTGCGCCTTGCTCCGGCACCGGCCCGGAGTCATGCCCTGCTTGGCGCCTTTGGGCTGCACACCGTAGCACAGCCAGTTCGGGCAGGCCGGAGAGCAGGGTTCGTAACGGAGTGCTTCGGCCATCCGCGCGGCATGCGCTCGCTGAGCAGGGTTGTCAGGGTCGAGGGCGTCGCCGAGGCTCTTGGTCAGATACTTCGACAGGTAGCGGATGCACTGGTCGGCATCCGGGGTGCCGGACAGGACGCCCTGAACATCGACTTGAGAACCGAAGCGGACCACATGCAGGGGTTCGGCCTCGTCGTCGGTGCCGAGCCGGTCGAGTGCCTCATGCCAGGTCGGGAGGAGTTCCCCCGTGGTCGGGTCGAGGTAGTCGCCGGCCTGTCCGTCTGGATAGGTCTCCTCGTCGGGGAGGTCGGCCCGCTGCGTCCACACCGGCAAGCGATCGCCGTCGAACTTGATCTCATCAACGGCCGGCCACCACACCTGGTGATAGGTCGCAGCCGCGATCTGCTTGATCTCAGCGCGAGGCATGGTGCCGCGGATGGCCATGTGCAAGTGAGGAGCGAGCCGCTTCTGCGGTTCGACGGAAGAGAAGTACTGCACGTCATAGCCCGCGACCCGGCGCAGGTTCTGCACGAAGCAGTCGACGAGCTTGGAGAAGTGCAGCGCGTCCCGAGCCGCCCGCGTGTAGTCGTAGGCGCCCGGATCGACGGGCACGCCTTGCCCTGCCCGGATCTTGCCGTACGAGGGAAGCGTGAGGGTAAGGAACAGCGACGGCCGGTAGGTTGCCCCGTCCGAGCCGGTGAAAGTCCGCCCGAGCGTGGTGTTCTGCCGGACCCGCTTGGGGAGATCGGGGGCGTCCTGTCGCCGCCGGGTCGAGCGGTTGCGCTTGCCCGCAGCACGGCCGAGCAGGGTGCCACGCATCCCGGCAGCGTTGATCTCGTCGTCCAGGCCGGTGAGGATCGCGTCCAGGTCGGTGGTGTCGTCGCCAGCCTTTTCCGCGGCATCGCGCTGGGCCTGCATGTCGGCGCGGAACTCCACCAGCCAGAGCTGTTCCTCGTTGGGCTCATCCGGGGTGATCGAGGGTTCGGCTTCCAGATGCCAGCCCTCCCGGCACTGGGCCATCCGCAGGTAGCGGTTGCGCCGGGCGCACGACGAGCACTTGGCGTCCATGGTGGCCCCGCAGGGCACGTTGACGTCTTCGGTGAGCCCGGTGTGGGTGTCCAGCCGACGCAGGACCACCGGCCGGATGCACACCCCGTTGTGCTTGGCGATCTCCACCGCCACATCCAGCGCGAGCGGCATCCTCTGACGCTCGGCGCGCGACAGGCCCGGTCGTTCGGGTTGCTCACGCGCCCTCCTCGTACGTGTCGCCGGGGTCGAGGAACGCGCCCTGTCCGCACTCGCGACATTCGACCAGGCCGCGGAGCAGGTCCAGCCACAGCGTGTTGACCGCGTGGCAGGCGGCACAGCGCAGGCCGTCGAGGATGTAGGCCAGTTCAGTCACGGTCGCCCCTCTCCCGCACTTCGGACAGGTCGGCCATCAGCCGGAACATGGTCTGATACGGGTCGGCGGTGACGCGCACGTTGAACAGCTCGAAGGCCAGGACGGGCTGAGTGTGGCGCGGTCCCAGGGCAGCGAGGATGGGCCGCTCGCAGAGGCGGGTGATCTCCTCGTCGGTGCCGTAGAAGCTGACCCTCATGCGGTCACCTCCATGGCCATCGCGCGGATGTCGCTGTCGGAGACGTAGGCCGCGCGCACCCGGATCGGGTCGGGTGAGGCCTCCAGCCGGACGTAGCCGACGCCCGCGCCCTGCTCGGTGATCGGGGAGATGTGATCGGCCAGTGCCCCGCGGTCGCGTGCGCCGTCGCCGAGGACCATGTCGACCTGTTCGGACTCGTCGAGACGGAGCGCGATCTTGTCGGGGAACAGGTTGCGGATGTTCATGACCTCTTTTCGCGGGTCCTGGAGAGCGGCCAGGACGCCGAAGCCGACCGCGCGGCCCTGTGTGGTGAGCGTGGCCAGGGCGGCGGAGATGCGGAGCTTGAGGCCCTTGTCGGACTGGTAGGCGGTCAGGAACGCCACCTCGTCGACCACCACCAGGACGAACGGGTCATCGACGGAGGGAGTGTGGGAGCGCTGGAGTCCGGCGTAGCGGTCGGCCCGTTCCTGCATGATCTTCACTGCTGCTTCGAGGAGATCGGCGCAGTCGGCCGGGCTCGCGGCGTAGCGGTCGCCGAACAGGTCACGCCCGTAGGACAGCTCCATCCGTTTGGGGTCCAGCGCCCAGACCTGTGCCAGACCCGCACGCGTGGCAGGCAGCAGGCCGCGGATCGTCGACCAGATGACCGAGCCCTTGCCTGCCCCGGTGGCTCCGGCGACCAGGACGTGAGTGCCGTGGACCTTCAAGAGCCAGGGCTTGCCGTCCTCGCACTTGCCGACCTCCACCGGCCCCACCGATGCCTCAGCCGGGACCGGTACGGCCGGGAGCGGAGTGGCGAGGGGATCACGGCGAGGGAAGACGAGCAGCAGCCGGCCCGAACGCGCGATGGAGACCCGGCAGGAGCGAGCGCCGAACCCGTGGGCGAGGTGCTCGGTGCGGTCGGCCCAGTCCTTGACCGCCTGTCCGGCGAGCATTCGCACCGTGACCACGTCGGCCCACGAGGTGCAGGTGACGCGGACGACGCGAGGCAGGTAATCCCGGCCGCGTAAGTGTCGGCCGAGCCCGGAGATGATCATCACCGGTTGCCAGTGCCGCCGGTAGACCCACACCAGCCGCCACCAGGCCAGCAGCCGCCAGCCCAGCAGGCGAAGGAACGAGGGACGAGCGAGGAAGAACCAGGCGGTGAGGCTGAGAGGGGTCACGGTGACGAGCCCGATGCCCCAACGCCAGCCGTACCAGTAGGTGACTGTAATGGGGGTGAGAGCGACGGCCGAGGCGATGGGGTGGCGCCACAGCAGCCGCAGGGCAGCGGCCAGCAGCCGCCACGCGAAGATCACAATGGTGACGATCGCCGGGGTGCGCAGGACGGCCGGGCGGAAGACGACGGCGGTATCGGGGGTGGTGGAGACGAGGTTCTGCGCCTCGTCGCCGGGCAGTTTCTTGAACATTAGGCTGGGGGCCTTCCTTGAATTCGCGTGAGAGGGAGAACCGAGGGGCCGCCGGAAGTTGGCGCTTCTGGCGGCCCCGCTTACGTGTCAGGCCGCGACCTCACCGGGCGGTGTGGTCTGGTCGGTGGGGTTGACCGGCTGTTCTGCGTGGAGGCGCTCGCAGTTGGCCAGGTAGCGCGCGGAAGCGGTGAAGATCTCCCGCGCGAGGGTCACGTCCTGCTCGGTGACCGGCCCGCCGCCCGTGGTGGTGACCGTCATGTGTGCCTCAGTGCTGGACAAGGTCAGGAACGGTCGCTCACCGTCGCCCCCGAACGCCTTGGCCGACATCTCCGAGGTGCAGAACGAGACATCGAATCGGGTGACGCCCTCGTGAATCGACGCGGTGACGTAGGTGTAGGGCTTGTGTTCGCTCACGCCGCCACGTCCTTGCCGGCCGTCTCCTTGACCGGCGCCGGAGCACTCTGCCGAGCAGGAGCCGTGGCGGTGCGGGGAGGGCGCATCGTGGTGGCTCGGATGGACCAGGCCAGGCGTCCGGTGTTCTGGTTGACGTAGGAGGTTGCGGTCATGCCGTCGAACTCCACCGGCACGAACGGCAGGCCCGGCAGCGCAGCCGGAACGGTCGGCTGGATGGGAGACAGGATCTTGACCGAGACCGTCTTCTGTCCGGCCTTCACGGTCGGGTCGGCATCCATGACGGCGACCTGCCACACCAACTCTCCGGTGTTCTTGTCCTTGGCGTAGACGGTGCGGCCCTTGGATGAGGCGTCGAAGTCCTTGACCTGTTCGACCTCGCCGACGATGAAGCAGCCGTGCGGGAAGACCTGCCCGAAGTGGACAGGGATGGGGCCTTGGATGGCCATGTCGGGTGTTCCTTTCACTTGGACGGCCGATGTTCGGTCGTCCACTTGTCCGATTGAGTTGAGAGTAGCTACTTCAACTTGTCCGCACAAGTGATTAAGGAGAAAGGTCGATGAGAAGCTTTGCTGTGACGGCAGGTCTCAGCAGATCATCGGCAGCGAAAGTCCAGGCCAGGACCGGTGCTGTCATAAAGCTCAACGATCACGATCCCGCTGGGGAGCCCTTCCCCGGGGTCGTACGCGGAACGCCTCGATGGCTCCGGCGTCCACACAGTGATGTCTGGCGGGGTTTCTCCGACTCCTGCGATGTTCGCGCGGTCGTAGTACTCGGTGAGCTCTTGGCCGGTGAGTGCAGTGCGCAGGGTGAACCGGGCGCGGTAGTCACAATGGTCGCCATTGCCGCGAAGTGCGATGGAGGCATCAGGGCCGCTGTAGTCCATCAGCTCACTCTCCGCTGGCAGAGGGTAGCTCTCAAACCGGTTGATCATGGCCGTTAGTTTCGCGTCATTGATCCACATGGGGATCTTGACCAGGAGAAACAGCCCGATCACCGGCAAGAGGATCAAGGCGAGACAGCCGCCCTTCTGGCTCCGCCAAAATGACTGTCTTCTGAACGGCTCTTCACCGAGTACACGCGGAGAGCTTTGCATGACACCACCCGAAATCGCCCTATGTCACGGGGTAGACATCTTGCAGCTCATGAAGATCACCTGGCAAGGCCACGCTCATCACCAAGAGCACAGCCCCAGCGGCGTCATGCACGCTGGCCAGCACCCCCATGACAGGCTTGGAGGAGCCGAGCAACTCGGCCTCTTCTTTGGTGGGGTTGCGCGCGGTCAGCCGCTCAGTGACGTGATCGAAGCGCAGATGCTTAACCGCCTGGAGGTGATGACGCACCCCGCGCGCGAGCGGTTCGGGCTTGTCGACGTCGGTCCCCAACGCGATCTCCAACGGGAACCACAGGGTCTCCACCGCAGACAGCCGGCCACCCTGCTTGGCCACCCGCCGACGCGAGATCACCGGGGTCTTGTCCTCCACGCCGAGAAGGCGGGCGATAGGTCGAGGGGCCGGAACACGGGCGACGTCGGTGACCATGTCACCGTTCTCGGACTGCTCGGCCACCGCCAGCCCCGGCCGGATGCGATCGACGGCACTTTCGGGACGGCCCTTCACGAACGAGCCGCGGCCGTGCTCACGCTCGATCCAGCCCTGCATGGCCAGCGTCTGAAGCGCCCGCACCACCGTCGTGCGACCTACGCCGAACTCTCTGACGAGCTGCGTCTCCGAAGGCAGCATGTCGCCGGCCGCGTACTGCCCGGCCTCGATGCGCTCCTGAATCGTGCCCATCACCTGGGCATACTTCGGAGGGGCGAAATCCTTGCTCATCTTAACCGCCCGATCACTCTTCCACTTGTCTGCACAAGTACAGTAGCGGCTAAGAGCAGCCCTGTCAGGACCCGCGACCGCAGGAAACACCTACCTGGCCAACCCTGCCAGAACTCTGATCCACACCACCCGCGCCTGAGCAGGCGACCACGCGTCACTGTGAAACACGGTCACCTTCCCTTTGTCCTGAACCGTCTTACGAATGAACGACAACCCGCCCGCATCGCACAATTCGTAAAACGTCACCCGATGCTCATGACAGGTCCAGGCCACCACCCGAACCCGCCCGAAACGCCGCGACCTATGCCAGGCCAAAGGCATGCAACCCGGAGCGGCCGGAACGAGATGCTCAGACAGACATGACGCTCCCCGTCGGGAAAATCCTCGCTCACGATTCCCGCCGCTCGAAACGCACCGAACCGGCCAGATCCACGGTGGCGTGAAAGATCACTTGCCGTGACCAGTCGCCCGGCGCCATGCCGAAGTCGTAGAGCCGCCGCGTGATCCGCCCCCATAGCGCCGGTTGCGGCTCCATCCTGCGCAGCGCCTTGCGCAGCTCGTCCATTGAGGTCGCCTGCCCCGAGCTGGTGCCGCACGGCCCGAGCCGGTCGACGCCCTCGGAGGTGAAGACCTCCCACTCGAACATCTCGACAATGGGCTCGGGACCGTCGCAGTACAGGCAGTCCTCCTGAGAGGAAACCGCACCTCCCAGAAACGAGGTAGCGACATGTCCCCGCCGCGTGACGATCTTCCAGCCGCGCCCATCGCATTCATCGCACTTAACCGGTGTTGTCATACCGGAAAGGATCGATGGAAGAACTTCTCAGCCCTATCCCACGCGTATATTCCACCAAGGCATATAGGGTCTCGACATGTAGCGACGCACCACCTCGGGAACCGACAACCGGAGGGCGGAATGAACGGGAGCGCTTTCGAACCGATCAAGATCCCAGCTAAAGTATGGGACCGCGAAGACAGCAGGGAAATCCTCAAAAATCGCGACGTAGCAGGACTTTTCAAACTCGCCGCGAAGTACGCAGGCGCCAGCCAAGTGGACATCGGCGCGGCAACTGGCCTGTCCCAGGGACGCGTTCAGCCGGATCAGCCACAACCAGTCCCACATCACCGAGCTGGACGTCTACGAGCGCATCGCCACCGGCCTCGGCCTGCCCGACCACGCCCGCATGCTCTTCGGCCTGGCCCCCCCTCGACACCGCATCCCCCACCGGGAACTACGGCGACCACCACCAGGAGCAGAGCGAGGAACTGACCGCTCGGATCGAAGCAGCCGCCGCCATCGACCCCACCATGGTCATGATCCTCACCACCGACACCAACAATCTGCGTCTCATGGACCGCCGACTTGGCGGCATCGCCATCGCCGACAAGATGCGCGCCCAGATATCCCATGTCGAACATGCCCACCGCCACGCCGTACGCCCCGGCATCCGTGCCCAGCTCGCCCACGTCCTGGCCGAGACTGCCTCACTGGCCGGATGGCAGGCGATTCACACCGGAGCGCTCAACGACGCCTGGAACCACTATGAGCACGCCAAAGCCGCCGCCCGCGAAGCCGACGATCCCGCCCTCATCGCCTACGTCTCCGGCGAACAGGCATACGTCCTGATGGAACTCGGCCGCCCCGCCGAAGGCACCGAACTCCTCCAGTACATCCACGCTACCTACCGCGACCGCATCCCCGCCCGGCTCCGCACCTGGATGTCCGCGGCCGAAGCCGAAGGCGCCGCGATCCTCGGTGACGAGACGACCTGCCGTACTGCTCTGGAACAGGCCGCTGCACTTCTACCCGGTGGCGACGCCGACCCCGACATGCCTTACCTGTCGGTCAACGCTCACCACTTGGCGCGCTGGCGGGGGAGTTGCCTGGTGCGTTTCGGCGATCCGGGAACCGTCGAGGACCTGCGCTCCGCACTGGCCGGGATGGACGGCACTTACAACCGCGCCGAATCCGGCGTCCGTTGCGACCTGGGCTATGCTCTTCTCGCCCGCGGAGAGCCCGACGCTGCCCAACCCCACATCCAGCGCGCCCAGCATCTTGCGACGATGACCGGATCCAGCCGGCAACGTCGACGCGTCGAGGAGCTCGCCCGAGCCGTCAGCCGCTCGTTGCGCTGAGCCGATCCCGCGCCGCGAACAGACCGATCAGCGTCCCCGACGTCCAGATGTCCCCGCGGGCGATCATCGCCGGGATCTCTGCCATCGGCACCCACTCGATGAGGTCTGCCTCGATCTCCCCGGTCGGGCTCCCGACCAGATCGGCACCCCGCACCAGGAACAGGCTGTGCTCGGAGTCGACCATGCCGGCCATCGGCTGGTAGGTGATTAGGGGCTCGATCTCCTTGGGTCGATACCCTGTCTCCTCCTCCACCTCACGGGCAGCTGTCGTGATCGCTTCCTCGCCGGCGTCGACCAGGCCGCCGGGAAGCTCCCAGCCCCACCGGTCGAACAGGAACCGGTGCCGCCACATCATCAGCACCCGATTCTGCTCGTCGACGACCACCGCGATCGCCGCCCGATCCAGATGCACCGCATGATGCTCGAACCGCTCCCCGTCCGGGATCGCCACGTCAACGAGCCCCAACCGGATCCACCGGTTGTCATAGATGAGCCGTTCCCCGTGCACGATCCACCGCGACCGCTCTTCGTTGGTAGCCACACAGCGAAGTTACAGGCCAACCTCCCTGGCGTACACGGGCATCAATACAGAGTGCACGCCATCACGAAGAGCGACTTGTGCATAAAAATGGGTCAATCTGGGACACGAGTACACAGATCGCCTGAACACTGATGAGCTAAGAAGCATCGATGAAGACTTGCATCTTGAGACGAGTCACACAGTAGACATGACCAGGAGGGATGCAGTAGAGCACTATCGCTCGACGGGGCAGCTCTCGTAAGCTATAACGATGACAAGGCTGAAAACCACAGAAGTCACATTTTGATATATCCCTACTGGCCCTCAAGAAAAATTCTAGAGGCTGTGCCAGGTGTCAGGATGAGTTTCAGGTGCACCCGGTACGGTATGCCGAGCTAGGGGAGCGAAAGGTTCGAGCATATGAAGACGAGCCCTAAGAGGGCCCTTCGGAGACGGCCATGGCCCCAAGAAGCCGTACTCGATAAGCCTCTACCTTTGTTTGATCCAGACTTCTTCAAACAGTCTATAGTCAGCCCTCTTCGTTATCCTGGAGCCAAAAGACAATTGGTTCCAGTAATTGAAGGAATAATCAAAGCAAACGTGCCGCCTCCACGCCTCCTCGTTGAGCCGTTCTGTGGCGGCGCTACCACTTCTCTTCGTTTAGCCGGAACAGACCACGTAGATCATGTCGTCCTGGCAGACGCAGATCCTTTGCTTGCCGCATTCTGGCATACTGCGGCATTTGATTCGAAATGGCTCATCAATGCCATGTGGAACGAGCCAGTCACGGTAGAGCGCTGGGACTGGTGGCGGCTTGCTGAGCCGAAGGGGCGTAGAGAGACTGCACTAAAGTGCCTTTTTCTGAATCGTACGACCTTCTCGGGAATCCTTCACGGGCGAGCTGGTCCTCTTGGTGGAAGATCTCAAAAATCTGAATATAAGATTGATTGCCGATTCGGCAAAAAAGGACTAGAACGCAGAATCTCTGCAGTAGCCGATCTAGCTACTAGCGGAAGAATTCTTGATGTCTGGAATCTAGATTGGAGATCTACAGTAGAGCGAGCAAAAAAAAGGTTTGATATGTTGACGCCAGACGAGATGCTCATTTATTTAGATCCGCCCTATGTTGAAAAAGCCCCGTTTCTCTACGAGTGGTCTTTTGAGAGCACCGAACACAAGAATCTGGCGCAAGCCATTAACGGTACGAGCGAGTTTCAATGGCTGCTGTCGTACGACGATAACGATCTTGCCAGATCGCTATATACAGATTATATCGGACAAAGTCGACTCTTAGTGAACAATCGGTACACGGCAGCTGGCTCCGAACGTCGCAAGACGCGCGAAGAGCTACTAGTCACTAATTACCCGACAATCCCGACATCAGACCGGTATCGACTACTAGGAACTTCCTAAGCGTCAGGGGCACGTGATACTTCTAAAACTCTGTGCACCCGTATGAGATTAGTGGAGGCCCTTCCCCCATGGCTGATCTTACGACTGTCCCTCTGATGGGTACTTCCCTGCTCCATGACCGGCTCCTCGGAGGTGCCAGGCGTATCGGCGGCATCTACCATCTCGACTTTCAGTACGCACAGGTTTCTACGGACGACAAGTGGAAAGCCGCAGCTGGAGGAATCCCTCAGCATTCCTTCTTGCTAGCCACGGTGATGCCTCTGGACGCTCCAGCTGCCCCTGAGGATGAAGAAGTTCTATTACTGCGTGTTGACGATACTTGCATGCTTCCTCGCCAAGCTGAGCTTATAGAGGTTCGCGAGTTTGCTATGCGCCAAATGTTAACTGGCACTGGTGTAACAGTGGATGGTCTTACTCAACAAGAAATGCAACGTTCTGGCCTTAACTGCCGTATCCTTGGAACGTTTTATCAGACTGACCTCCCGAACGGTAAGTCGATACTCGACTTTGGAGCTGATCTCGACAACGTTTACGCGGCAAGTCGCTATCACGTATATAAGCCATCGCCGGCAGCTCTAGCAGCGATTGCCTCGTATCCGCAGATAACCGAAGATGAAGCACGTAAAGACATACGGCCCGATCTTCTTACTATCGGGTCTGTTCGTTACTCTTCCACTCGCCGTCGAGCTCGGCGCCATGGAGAACATCTTGTCCCCGTAGAAGTTCGAGTCGACGACTTCATCGAAATGAAAACTGCCGTGTTTGGTATGACTCGAATGGGAAAATCAAACACGATGAAAACTCTCGCAACGGCCACATTCCGGCATGCGAAAAGGATTGGCGATCCGATTGGTCAGTTATTTTTCGACCCCCAAGGCGAATACGCCAATCCAAACGTTCAAGATGAGGGGATAGCTCTATCCGATCTGGGCTCGGATGTTGTTATTTATCGCTTTGGGGCCGACCCGGTTAACATTCCAGAAGACAGAGAAGTGGAGCCGCTGCAGATTAACTTCTATGACTCCAAGCAGCTCATTGCTGCTCAAGAAGTAATCGGCTCTGTGCTAGCTACTGTTACCACAGGTAACTATGTTACCAACTTCATTAATGCAGAACTGATAGCTCCTACGACGGCTAGTTTCTCACGTAGGAACAGATCTAGCAGAGCGCGATTCTGTTTCTACGCTCTTCTAGGACGGGCAGGGTTCACCTGTCCCGAAAATTATACCTTCAAGACTTCAATGAAGCGCGATCTCGTCAATGCAATGACCGGAGATCAGAACTTCTCGTTCACTCTTACTGTCCCTAAAAGCGGGGAAGTTCAGGCTCAGGGTGTCGATGCGGTGCAAGCAATTCTCGATTGGCTCCTAGAGCAACGCGAAGCAGGCAACCAGGATGCGACTGAATGGCTGAACGATCAGTCAATCGACGCGATCGTCCCTGTCTATCAACCCACAGGCGTTCAACAGGGATGGCGTTGGGTTCGTCGGGCTAGCCCATTTCACAATCCAGCTGCACGGTCTGATTATGCCGTGCGCGTACACCAAGATCTCGTTAAGGGAAACCTTGTTATTGTCGATCTTTCGAGAGGGACCGAGCAGGTGCTTCAACTCCTCTCCGAAAGAATCATTAATCATATCCTCGGTAAAGCAACTGAGCGCTTTACAGAGAATGAGCCCGCGCATAGGATGCAGATCGTCATAGAAGAGGCGCACCGGCTGTTTGATCGAAAGTCTTATGATGCCGATGCACCTAATCCATATGTGCGGCTGGCTAAAGAGGCGGCTAAGTTCAAAATCGGGCTAATCTACGCTACACAAGAAGTGACTGCTGTACACCCGGCTATTTTGGCCAACACTAGCAACTGGATCGTAGCCCATCTCAACAATACTCAAGAAATAAATGCGCTATCCCGATACTACGATTTTAAATCTTTTGAACAGGCTATCCTCTCTGCTGAGGATAGAGGATTCGTTCGACTTAAGACGCGTTCAGGGAAGTACGTGGTCCCGGTCCAGATAGCGCTGTTCGATCGAAGCATGATCAATGAGGCCCGGCGCGAAGCGGGCCTGTCGGAACTCGCTTCCAAGTTGCCTGCTCTTACTCCTCTATTCGATGTTCAGGAGTAAAAATTATGCCTTATATAAAGCCGCAAGGCACCCCTGAGCGTGCTAGCCGGCTTGGTCATGTTCGTACCGCACTCGATCCGGCAGTGAATCAAGCTCTTGCTACGTTTCATCTTCCTCCTGCTACCCAGGGCCCGCCGCCAATAGCAGACTTACTCATTCCTGCTCAAAACCTCAATGATTCAGGACTGCCAGAACCTTCTTATGCAGTAGCTATTGACGGCTCGTGCCAGGAGATCGAGGTTCGCCCTGATTTCCCGTCCGCGAGGGTCGGATTCACAAAAGTAGCGGGTATCTGCGCGCATTTGGATGCTTTCCATCCGCCAGCACCAGGCGGTTTTGTAGATCCAGTGGCAATTGCCTCAGCTACTAGTGCGGCGCTCGTTAACGGGGTAGTTCCAACAAGTGTGGTTACTCAGAGGCCTGGCCAAACGATGCATGAGGCTTGGCGCGAGGCAGTGCACACTCTCATGTCTAGTTCTATAATTGAGGGCCCTGGCCACTTGCGAACTTCGCTTTTGGAAGTGTTAAGTCATGTTCTGGGAGATGCGGGCAACCCGGCGACTTCCACAATGATTAATAAGTGCCCTGGTAGGCATGACAGGGGTTGCGGGGCAGAGAAAATTTCCGTTCCCTTTGGTGGCACTGCATGTTCTGTCTGCGGGACACAGATATATTTTAGCGACGCAGCAAGCACTGGGGACGAAGTTCTCGAAGATGGGTCTAATGCTACAGCTCTAGGACGACTAATGAACGTCTTAGAGCTCCTGACTTTTTTGTGGCAAATTCGAATATTCTCTGTAGCCAATGATGGGCGCCTGCTTCCCCATGTGGCGTTTATTCTAGATGGCCCCCTTTCGATGTTTGGCCGACCGGCAGGCCTTAAGAGGTATGCACTACGATTCTTACAAGATATGCATGCCTCTGAGCTTCGAGCGGGCAGGGTTGGATTGCCTGTTATTATAGGCTTAGAAAAAGGCGGAACCATTGCCGAACACGCTGGGCATATCCGAAAACACATACCTCCCGGCACATTGATGTGTCTGCCGGACTGGTATATTCGTGATCATATTCAGCATCGTGCTGGAAACCGCAGTTATGGCTATGACACTGACTATGGCCGTCGATTTATATACCGAGCCACCGACGGGCGTGTTCTTGTTTTTAGCATCCCGCCGCTACCTGTGGGTGAGCCAATAGATGATGCGGATGGCGTAGAGCTGAGTCGATATCCGACATTATCTTCCAGCGCAAAACTGCTAGATAAAATCGGTACACTCTTATATCAAGATGCTGTGATTCCTGTGGCACTAGCACACAATTTCGCTGCACTTCCGCTTGGCACTGGTTCCCAAGTTCTTACGAATCTTGCTCAAGACGTCTTGGGGACGCGTCGAACGAAAGCACAGACAACCCCGTTCTAGCGGGTGTCATCTAATTGTTGGCGAAGCTGCCGCGCGACTTTTAGAGTTCTCTCAAAATAAGTATCCTTAAGCCATTGCCGAATTGTTCTTGTAGGTATCAAGGCGACGGCGCTCCACGCCGCCGCACGGCCCGCCGCCCGCCCGCCGTCCGGGCGTGCGGCGTGGGCGCCGGTCCCGGTCGACGGCGGGACTCAGGGCCGCCCGCCGACCCTGGACGCACCGTCGCCTTACTTCGCCTGGCAGTCAGGAACCGCGCATGACTCCTGCTTACGGGCGGACGGGTTGTGCGCCCTCCAGACGGCTTCCAGGTCCAGGGTGTCTCGCCCCGTGCGTAGGCGATTAAAGGCGTTGTCAGAAAAGCGTGGCAAACGCTGGGAGTCGAAGATGAACTCGTGGCAGCAAGTTGGATCCGTGTCGATGCCCAAGTGACGCCGTAGCGCGGTACACCTAGGTCGAGTCATGTCGAGATCCTTGGCCAGATCGGTCGCTGAGCGATGGAACTTGGCTTGGAGATCGACCTCCCGGATCGCTGCGGCTGGCACGGTCTCATCCGCGACATAACGTACTGGCGGAGCGGTATCGTTCTTCACGAAGCGCAGCTTAATCAAGAGGCCTTCGCCGTCCGTGGCAGTGGCCAGTTGCTGTAGGCGAGGGAAAACCTCCGAACGTGATGCCCCTCCGCGAACACCCGCCTGTACCCGGTCGACGTCCTTGCTTGAGACGCGGGTCTCCGGTCCAGTGTGGGCTTCCATCGCCAACAGGGTCCGTATCCGTGCTCGCGCCTCATGTGTTGCGCGCCGACCAGGTTGGAGCAAGGCGGCGATCTGTGTGTATTCCTCGTCCAGGAGAAGCGAGAGGTCACGCGGCGGGTCAACGGAGACTGGCAATACCCGGAAGGGTAGGTAGGTAGCCAGCGGCTCCTTGAACACGCGCTGGAGTAAGTCGTCGAAGAGCGTCACGGCGGCCCGAGCATGCACGTACAGTAATTGCTCGGAGACCTGGTTGAACCAGTGCTGCTCCTCATCCCGCAAAGCATCAATCGCCCTGAGCGTGCCTGCATCGGATTCGCTGAGCTTGATGTCGGGATGCTCCATGGCTTTGCGTACGCAGGTCTCGAAGCCGAGCGACCGACCGAGGGTCGGGTCGAACACGCTGATCCCCTTCTGGACGAGCGCCGCCTTGAGCAGCATCTCGAAGGAGTGCTGAAGATGCAGAAGGACCCTGGTCGCCCGTCCCTTGTCGTGCGGCGAATTGAACGCCTCGGTCGCGGTGACCATCGACGAGATGGCCTTCTCCTTGAGGACGCGAGCTTCTTGCCTCAGTCTCACCCGCAACCTTGCCCTTCCAGACGTGTCAGACAGTCACCAGCCAGGTTAGACGTACAGGCGAGGGGCTACGACACGGTTTCGGACGCGCTAGAACCCGACCACCGTCCAGATATCGCCCTCACGATCGCCCTGCGATGGTTTAGGACGTACATGGTTGGGGGCGATCGGAGGTCCAGGGCTTCGTTCCTCAGCCCCGGCCCGCCGGCGGCGTGGCGTGGCGCCGTCGCAAGCTGTGGAGGGATGACACCTGCAGTTGACTAGGCGCCGGAGGAGATGCGGTGCAGGTTGAGAAAGTGATGGGACTAGTCGTCGCCAGTCGACGTCCAATCTGGCAGCCACGGTTCGGTGCGAGGTAGCTCATGCAGCCCTACGGGATATGTGCGGGATGGTCTCGCACGCCCAGACCCCAAGCGGAGCCGTATGGCCAGTTCAAAGGCGTGCCGCACTCGGAATCGTCGGCCCGCTGTAAAACCGTCGGCTCAGCCTACGCAGGTTCAAGTCCTGCACCTGCCACCAGCCAAACTGGCAGCTCAGAGGCCCTTCGGGGCCTCTTTTGCGTTTCCGGGACATGCAGGCGTAGGCAGCCGGAAGCAGCCGCATGTCACCACTTCACCAATATGCGTGCAATGATCTTGGCCGTGTTCTCCCGGGTCGCGCTAGCTTTCTAGCGTCCTATCGGCTGGCAGCTGTTCCCTCGGCTTCGCGGGCGTCTGGTGGCCATGGTTGCTCAAGATGGGCATGCTGATCAGGTGATGAACGTTGCCGTACCGTGCACTGTTCGAACTGCCCGCCCAGAGGACCTGTTGGCGGTCCTGCAGGTCTACGCCGCCGAGCAGGATCCCGAAGATGACTCTCCCCGCACAGCTTCGGATCCTGAACAGCGGACCTGGGCACGGATGACGCGATCCGACGATCTCACTGTTTACCTCGCTGAGGTCGACGATCAGGTGGTCGGGACGGCGACGTTGATGACGATGCCGAACCTGACCTACAGCTGTTCCCCTACCGCGTTCGTCGAAGCGGTCGTGGTCGCCGTCGGTCATCGCCGCACGGGCGTGGCCACCGCGATCATGGAGCGACTTCTCAGTGACGCTCGATCCGCGGGGTGCAACAAGGTCCAGCTCCTGTCCCACAAGCGTCATGCCGCCGATGGCGCTCACCGCCTCTACACCTCGCTGGGCTTCGAGCCGGAAGCGGAAGGATTTCGGCTCTATCTCCAGGAGGTTCCCGCCGCAGTTCGGGCCGCCAGGGAGGCACACCGCTGAGAACCGGTCTCCTGAAACGCAGAAGGACCCCGGAGAGTCTCCGAGGCCCTGGTCGTACGGCAGGCATGTCATGCGATGAGCGCGTCACCGATCCGCTTGTTGGCCGCGTCCTTCTGACCGTCGAGGCACTTGGCGTAGACCCGCAGCAGGACGTCCACGCTGTGTCCGGCCCGCTCTGCCGCATCGGGAGCCGAGATACCCGCGTTGAGCCAGAGTGAGACCGCCGCGTGCCTCAGGTCGTACGGTCTGCGGGCCAGGGGAGAGGCCACCTGAGCCGGGGTGAAGGCCAATTTCCGAGTCTCATGCCACACCTCGGTGTAGGCCGTCGAGGCGATCACGCCGCCACGCTCACTACGGAAGATCCGCCCGTCCGTGCCGGTCCCGTACTCCTCGATGTGCCGACGAAGGGTCGCAGCCAGTTCCGGCGGGATCGGCACCGGACGTACATCGGCACGGCCCCGGTGCTTGAGCCCCCGTTCCTCATGAGCGTTCCCGCTGTCCGTCCAATGTGTGTTGACCTCTGGCCGGGAGATGTCGACCGTCACCCCCCGGGCGGAAGGTGGCAGTCCTGGAGTCGCAGGCCGACCGAGCTCAGCTTCGCAACATGATCAACGCGGACATCAAGCATGCACAGGAACATGCGGATCAACGGGTGGCCACAGAGCCGCAAGTCAGTTCCTCATCAATCGCTCTACCTGAGCCCGGATCCTGGACTGGAGTTGGCCCGGTTTGGTGGACACCTGATCTCTGGGGAACCCTGGTTCCCGGAAGAAGGAGTCTGCTGTGCCGAACAACTATCCGCCGGAG
>NZ_JBEZZK010000029.1:60233-63731 GCF_040639135.1 Streptosporangium sp. NPDC023963 | reverse complement strand
CATGCTCCTGTGCGGGTGGTGGAGGGGTCGTGCCGTTCGGACACCACGGACACTAGAAACAGTCGAGACTTCCTTCTGCGCAGGAATGCACACTCGCGGCTGAAGGTGCACTATTACGGATTTGAGCCCTTCCGTGGTCGATGGTCCCGTGTCGCCACGCTGCGCGACGTGTCGGCAGGGCCCTGCGTCGGCGTCGCGGCCATCGGGGTTCGGCCCTGGGTCCCGCGTCTTGCTCCCCCTGCCTGACCGGGCTGTTCGCACTTGCCGTGGAGCCCTTCCGGGATCGGACCCGGCTCGTCCGGTGGAAGACGGGCTTCGCCCACGGTCCGATCGGCGTCGATGAGATCACCACGTGCCGTACCCATGTCCCGTGTCCTGCCGAAGCTGCGGACCGCACCGCGCCGGCGAACCCGCGCCCGGCGGTCCGGGCCCCGAACGGACCCTGGGTGGTGATGCCGCCTCGTTCCTCCGCGCAGCTTCATGTGCGTTACGAGTGGTCACCCGGCGGCCTGTTTCCACCTCATGAGGACATCGGCTCGTTTACAGTGAAATGCCGGAAAATGACCTTTGTTCAGCACCTGGACGATCAAAGGTGCCACTGGATTGCATGGCGATTTTATCTTTTCTCCAGAAACGGCGCCAAGTCTTTGTCTTCCGCATGTCGGATGGCAAGGAGCCGAAATGCCGATCGGTAAGGTCGGAGGATATGGCGCGTCATCGGTAATGCGCCTGAGCTGAGCCGTACCAAAGGAAAAGGGCAGTTTGATGACAGATGCCGGTCGCCCTCGCCTCGTACCAGGAAACATCGTCGGTTCCCTGCGGGTGTGGGCCCTCGCGGTCCTGGTCGCGACAGGAGGCATCGCCGCGACACCGTGTACCGCGAACGCGTTGGCGACACCGGTCGCGCTGGGCACGGCCGCCGACTTCGCGGTACTGGGCGGGGCCTCTGTCACGAACACCGGGCCCACTGTCGTCACCGGAGATCTGGGGACCAGTCCGAGCGCCGCGGTGACCGGCTTCCCGCCCGGCACCCTGATCGGAACCCTCCACGTCGCCGACGCCACCGCCGCACAGGCTCAGGTGGATCAGCTCGCCGCCTACAACGACGCCGCCTTCCGCACTCCTGACGCCACCATTCCGACGGAGCTCGGTGGGACCACCGTGACTCCCGGCGTCTACAACTCCGCCGCGGGCACGTTTCAGATCACGGGAAACGTGACGCTCGACGCCCAGGGCGACCCCAACGCGGTCTTCATCTTCCAGGCCGCCTCCACGCTCATCACCGCGGCCGCCAGCACGGTGACCCTCACCGGGGGAGCACAGGCGTGCAACGTCTTCTGGCAGGTGGGCAGCTCGTCCACCCTGGGAGCCAACACCGACTTCTCCGGCGACATCCTCGCACTGACCTCGATCACCGTGGGCGCCGGTGCGACCGTGGACGGTCGAACCCTGGCGCACAACGGCGCCGTCACACTGGACACGAACATCATCACTCTTTCCACCTGCGCGGGTCCTCCCGACAGGTCCACCACCACCACGGTGAACTCGTCATGCGCCATCAGCCAGCAAAGCCCGATCACCTTCACCGCGACGGTGAGATCTCCGGCCGGGATCGTCCCCACCGGTCCGGTCGAATTCTTCAGTGACGGAGTGAGCCTGGGCACGGCCCAACTCGACGGCACAGGCCACGCCGAGTTGACCGTCGCCCCTCTCTCCGAAGGTGTGCATGAGATCGTCGCCGTCTTCCCCGGCACGGCCGAACTGGACGGCAGCACATCGCCGGTCTTCATCCAGGCCGTCGACTCCCAGGGCTTCTGCCTGATAGAGGAATGTGGGCCGACGTGCGGCGGTGAGCCTCAAGCCAGGGTGCTGTCCACGACGGCGGAGCGTACGGCCTGCCCGTCACGCCGGCCCTCCGCGAGGGTAACGGCCGCCGGCGACACCCTGAGGGTTTCCCGCCTTCACCCGCGAAATGCGTCGAACGCTTTCGCTGCGAATTCAATGACCCGCAGGCCGAAGATCACACCATGAAGCCCTTGTGCGCATGAATATGAACCTTGATGGGCTGTTCTCCATAACTTTCCCGTCATTGTATTATCAATTTACGGTTCGGCGGCCGGGTCAATGCATTCTGGAGCATTTATCGGGTATCACGTGATCACTGCCCACGCGTCACAGAGGCTGCCCTCGAGACCCCGAACGACACGGAATGACATGAATTCTAGCGATAGCAGACATGCCGTGATCTCATGGCTCGGCAGGCGCGCCCGAAATCGGAGTGTTGCGGTAGTTCTTGTTAGCGTTTTTTTCCTTACATCATTTCAAGCGCCGACAAACACGCTCAAGGAAAAACTGGCCGGTATCTACCTGATCGCACAGATCAAGGAGGGAAAGCCGGTATCGTCCTGCCCTCCCGCTGCCGCCTCCCGAAGGCCACGCGTCCATGCGAGAGGTCATTGCCGGAAGAGATGCTGCAGGCCATGCAGGTGTAGGGACAAGCTCTGCGTATGCCCACGTGGCCCGCGCGGACCGAAAGGCAGGAAAGGATCCAAGGGCGCAACAGGTCGAACCGGCCCGTACGGCCCTCGGGGCCCAGAAGGTCCCGCAGGTGCGACTGGCATGCCAGGACCCACCGGCCCGGAAGGGCCGGCAGGCGCAACGGGCCCGGCGGATGCGCGCAGGCCCGATGGGCCGGAAGGACCTGAAGGGCCGGCAGGGGCAACGGGACCAGCGGGACCGCAAGGGGACGAAGGACCGGTAGGACCTGCGGGTGCGACCGGTGCGACGGGGCCCGAAGGGCCGGTAGGGCCGCAAGGAGAGGTCGGTCCGGTAGGACCTGAGGGTCCGGCGGGTGCGACGGGTGCAACGGGTCCGATAGGACCCGCAGGTGCGACGGGTGCGACGGGTCTGGTGGGGCCGCAAGGAGAGGTCGGTCCGGTAGGACCTGAGGGTCCGACGGGTGCGACGGGTGCAACGGGTCTGATAGGCCCTGAAGGGCCGGTAGGGCCCGCAGGTGCGACGGGTGCGACGGGCGCGGTAGGGCCGCAAGGAGAAATCGGTTCAGCAGGACCGGAAGGACCTGTGGGTGCGACGGGTGCGACGGGTCCGGTAGGGCCGCAAGGAGAGGTCGGTCCGGCAGGACCCGAGGGGCCTGTGGGTGCGACGGGTGCGACCGGTGCGACGGGCGCGACGGGCCCCGAAGGGCCGGTGGGGCCGCAAGGGGAGGTCGGGCCGGAGGGTCCGGCGGGTGTGACCGGTGCGGTGGGCCCCGAGGGGCCTGTGGGTGCGACGGGCGCGACGGGCGCGACAGGCCCCGAAGGGCCGGTGGGGCCACAAGGGGAGATCGGGCCAGCAGGACCGGAAGGACCGGAAGGACCGGAAGGACCGGAAGGACCTGTGGGTGCAACCGGTGCAACCGGTGCAACGGGTGCGACGGGTGCGGTGGGGCCGCAAGGAGAGATCGGTCCGGTAGGACCGGAAGGACCTGTGGGTGCGACG
>NZ_JBEZZK010000029.1:0-60137 GCF_040639135.1 Streptosporangium sp. NPDC023963 | reverse complement strand
GACGGGTGCAACCGGTGCAACGGGTGCGACGGGTGCGGTGGGGCCGGTGGGGCCGCAAGGAGAGATCGGTCCGGTAGGACCGGAAGGACCTGTGGGTGCGACGGGTGCAACCGGTGCAACGGGTGCGACGGGTGCGGTGGGGCCGGTGGGGCCGCAAGGAGAGATCGGTCCGGTAGGACCGGAAGGACCTGTGGGTGCAACCGGTGCAACCGGTGCGACGGGCGCGACAGGGCCCGCAGGGCCGCAGGGAGAGACCGGGCTTCAGGGACCTCTGGGAGCGACCATCTGCTGTACCGACACGTGGGGCGTCATCGGCCGCGAATCGGATGGCGGGCCGAGCGCCGTCTACCGCGTCGGTCCGTATGAGCGGGATCCCGTCACCAGCTCATCGGCCGCCGTACCGCCGCCCTATGGCGTCGGCAGCCTGGGAATCATCGTCGGAGACAGTCCGGATGAGATCACTTTCGGCAACGAGACGGACTTCGCGGAGTTGTCGATCAGTGATCTCACGATCTTGAGGTACTGGGCGTACGCGGGAGCCGACTCTCCGGCCGAGGTCTCCGTGCCGGGACTGAGCATAGAGGTCGATCCCAATGTGGGCTCGGCGGACTACGCGACCTTGATCTATCTGCCTGACACCTCCACCAGCCCGTCGGCTCCCGATCCCCAGCTGCCCAACACCTGGCAGCAGTACGACGCCGGCGCGGCCGGCAGCCAGTGGTATGCCACCGGAGCGACGGGCGTTCTGATCAACTGCACTCTGGCTTCTCCGTGTTCGTTCGACGAGCTCAAGGCCGCGCTGCCGGATGCGGTGATCACGTTGAGTCTTGGGTTCAGCATGGACACCCCCTTCATCGGCGCGATCGACGGACTGCGGGTGAACAACACGGTCTATGACTTCGGGCCCCTTGGAACACGGAAGCTGGTCGCGACACCTTAGGTCTGTTCATGGTCCGGACCGTCAGGGCGTGGATTCGCCTGCGCGGTACGGTCTGGTCTCGGTGGGCCGCGGGACGCGGCATGTGGTGATCTCATCGACAAAAACGGGCCATGACCGGAGCCCGTCTTGCGCCGGGCGAGCATCGAAACCCCACTCCCGCCGGGCGAGCTGAGCGGGCAGGGACGGCCTGCCCACCCGCTGAGGGCCAGGGCGGTCAGGCCGATCGATGTCGTTGCAGCGGTGGATCACATCGCGGACGATGTCTTCATCGGCGGTCACCAAGCGGGCGACGACCGATTCGGCCACCACACCCTCATGTTCCGGACCGGCTTCGAAGGCCAGCCTCCAACCGGTCCAGGGACACGACCGTGAAGTGCATCCCGGTAGAACGTTCCCGATCCCAGCGCTAGTTGCCCCAGCCGAGAAGCCAGACCTGACCGTTGGCGCCGTAGCGGTTCTTCTGCCACGGGTATATCCGGGCGGAGCACACGCCTGTGAAACGGCTGTAGGCCGTGCAGAAACGCCATCTGTCGGTGACGTCCCAGACGTTCCAGCCGACCCCGTAGGCCTGGATGTTCTGGCAGCCCTCGTAGATGTAGGTGGGAAGGCTCGTGCTCCCGGTGCAGCCGGCCGAGGTGTACGTGACCTGGAAGCCGTCGCCGCACCAGGTGTGATAGGCGCTTCCCTGGAGAGCGGGATATCCGTACGTCGTCGTGAGATACCAGCAGCCCGTCGCGAAATCGGCGGGACCGGTGGTTCCCGTCCGTTTCACGGGAGTAACGAGATCACTGGTGAATTTACCCTGGGACGTGTCGATGATGCTGGGAACCGTTTCCTTCTGGCGGGACATGTCGATGTATTCATCGAGCCCCTTTCCCCGGATCTCGGCGGCCGTCAGGGCGCGTACGGTGGGCCTGGGGGGCGGTGCCACCTCCCCGGGCTGAGGTGCGGGCTCCCACGACCGGGGGGTGACTTCCCAGGGTTGAGGTGCGGATTCACCGGGCTGGGGCGCGGGCGGGTTGTCCGGAATGCCCGGCGGCATGGGAGAGGAAATGCCCGGCGGTGCGGGAGCGAAGGCACCGAGGCTCAGGACGGCCGCCACCGCGAAGGCGCAGTTGACCGTGACTCGGGCGAATCGTCGCTTCAATGGCATACGGCATGCTCCTTATCAAAAAAGCGCGCCATGGACGGAGCTCGTCGGCATCTCCGTCGGTGGCGCGATCTTGATGGCGTGGAAAATATATACGCCCTCCTTTGAGGGGGGATCGAATTCCGTTTCCGGCGGGGTAAACGAAAATTTCCTCGCCCTGTCATCCGAGGGTGTTGAGTGTCCTCTCCGGTCCGCCAGGCCACTCGCCGGACCGTTTCGACCCGTCAGGAACTCCCTCGTTCTCAAAACGGGTGATCTAGTCTGTTCGCCGTCAACCGCACCCTCGTTCCACGGCCCGCGCGCCACAGGCAGGGGAGCGTGCCGAGACCTCGCCCACACGACGAACGCGACGGAGCGAACGGAATGAATGTGGACCTTCTAACGCCCCTGGCGCTCGTGATCGGTGTGCTGGTCCTGGTGACCGCGTTCACGGTGGCCGCGCGGCGCCTGCTCGACCTGCGGTTCGGGATCGTCCGCACGCTGCTGGCCGGGACATTCGTGGTCCTGATCGCCGGCCCGCTCATGAAGGCGTTCGCGGGGACGGTGGCCCCGGACGACCCCGGTGTCACCCCGATCTGGTTCTTCATCCTCGCCGTGGTCTGCGCCCTGCTCGCCGGGCTGGTACCCCTGGTGATCGCCGAGGCCCTGATACCGTCCGGATCGCTGCCGGGACCGCTGGAACTGGCGGGAAGGCTGCGCCGTCATCTGATCCGTTCACGCCGCTATCTCCGGATCACGCGAATCCTCGTACGGCACGGTCTCGGACCGTACCTGCGCGGCCGGGACCCCGACCTCGGCGCGCCCTCCAGCAGGGCCCGGCTGGCCAGGTCGTTGCGTGAGGCCCTCGACGACGGCGGGGTCACGTTCGTGAAGCTGGGCCAGATCCTGTCCACCCGGAGCGACCTGCTGGCGGTGGAGTTCGTCGAGGAGCTGCGCCTGCTGCAGGACGGCGCGGCCTCGGCGCCGTGGGCGGAGATCGAGCCGGTGCTCGTGGCCGAGCTGGGCGGACCTGTGGAGGAGACGTTCGCCGATTTCGACCGCGAACCGCTCGCCGCCGCCTCGATCGCGCAGGTCTACCGCGCCAGGCTGCGGACGGGCGAGGAGGTGGTGGTCAAGGTCCAGCGCCCGGGCATCGCCGGCGTGGTCGAGCAGGACCTCGACATCATCGACCGCCTCGCCCACTCGCTCGAACGACGCACCCGGTGGGGGCGCGCGTTCGGCGTCACCGCCCTGTCCAGAGGGTTCGCCGACGCGCTGCGGGAGGAACTCGACTTCCGGATCGAGGCCGGGAACATGGCCGCCGTGGCGGCCGTCTCCGCGGGCGAGCCGGTGCGCGTGCCGGTGCCGTACCCGAAGCAGTCCGGGCGGCGGGTGCTCGTCATGGAATGGCTGGACGGCACCCCGCTGGGGTCCGCCACGCCCGGCGGGCAGGCCGGGCAGGAACTCGCCAGGACCCTGCTCGACACGTTGCTGCGTCAGATCATGCTGCACGGGGTGTTCCACGCCGATCCCCATCCGGGCAACCTCATGCTCCTCGCCGACGGGCGCCTGGCGCTGCTCGACTTCGGCTCGGTGGGGCGGCTCGACGGCTCGCTGCGCGACTCGCTGGGGCGCCTGCTCGGCGCGATGGACCGGGGGGACCCGCTCGGGGTGAGCGACGCCCTGCTGGAGGTGGTGCCGCGGCCGGACGAGATCGACGAGCGGGGGCTGGAACGCGAGCTCGGCCGGTTCATGGCCCGGCACCTGCTCGCCGGTACCGCCCCGGACGTGCAGATGTTCGGCCGGCTCTTCCGGATCGTCTCCTCGCACGGACTGTCCCTCCCGCCCGAGGTGGCCGCGGTGTTCCGGGCCCTGGCGACGATCGAGGGCACGCTCGCCCGGCTCGCCCCCGGGTTCGACATCGTCACCGAGGCACGCGCGTTCTCGCTCCGTCACCTCACCGAACGCCCCGACCACCAGCGGGTACGGGAGGAGGTCACCCGGGAGGTGCTCGGCCTGCTTCCCATGGTGCGCCGCCTGCCCCGCCGGATCGAGCGGATCGCCGACGCGGCCGAGCACGGCCGCTTCGGCCTGAACGTGCGCCTCTTCTCCGACGAGCGTGACCGGCGGCACGTCACCGGGATGCCCCACCAGGTGCTGCTCACCGTGCTGGCGGCCACCACGGGTCTCATGGCCGCGCTGCTGCTCGGGGCCGACACCGGCCCGCGCGTCACCCCGGGGGTCGGGCTGCACCAGCTCATCGGCTACAACCTCCTGCTCGTCAGCGCCATCCTGGGGCTGCGGGTACTGGTGGTCATCTTCCGGAGGAACGGGTGAACGACCTGCCGCTTCCCGCGATCGTTGGAACCGGTGGGGGAATCGGAGTAGGAAGGAACCCATGACTACCGAGCAGACGTTCGTCATCGTCGGAGCGGGCCTGGCGGGTGCCAAGGCGGCGGAGTCCCTGCGCGACGAGGGCTTCGAGGGCGGGATCACGCTGATCGGCGCCGAGACCGAGCCTCCCTACGAGAGACCCCCGCTCTCCAAGAGCTACCTGCTCGGCAAGGAGGAGAAGGCCAAGCTCTACGTCCACGACGAAAACTGGTACGCCGCCAACTCCGTGGAGCGGCTGCTCGGCCGCCGCGCGACGGGCCTCGACCGGGCCGCGCACCACGTGGAGCTCGACGACGGGCGGCGCGTCCGGTACGACAAGCTGCTGCTCGTCCCCGGCTCCTCCCCGCGCCGCCTCGACGTGCCCGGCGCCGACCTGGACGGCGTGCACTACCTGCGCAGTCTCGGCGACTCGGAGCGGCTGCGCGAGGCCGTCCGCGGTGGCGGCAGGAGAGTGGTCGTCGTCGGCGCGGGCTGGATCGGGCTGGAGACCGCCGCGGCCGCCAGGGAGTACGGCTGCGAGGTGACCGTCGTCGAGCCGAGGGCGGTGCCGCTGCACGCCGCGCTCGGCCCCGAGCTGGGCGCCTTCTTCGCCGACGTGCACCGGCGCCACGGCGTCGACGTACGGCTCGGCCGCGAGGTGACCGGTCTCATCGGCCCCGGCCACGTCCGCGCGGTCGCCACCCACGACGGCGAGGAGATCCCGGCCGACATCGTGATCGTCGGCGTCGGCGTGAGCCCCAACACCGAACTCGCCGAGCGGGCGGGCCTGGCCGTGGACAACGGGATCCTCGTCGACGAGTCCCTCCGCACCGACGACCCCGACGTCTACGCCGCCGGTGACGTGGCCAACGCGTTCAACCCCCTGTACGGCACCCGCATCCGCGTCGAGCACTGGGCCAATGCCCTCAACGGGGGAGTGGCCGCGGCCAAGGCCATGCTCGGCCAGAAGGTGGTCTACGACAGGCCGCCGTACTTCTTCACCGACCAGTACGACGTCGGCATGGAGTTCTCCGGCTGGTTCGCGCCCGGCGGGTACGACTCCGTGGTCGTCCGGGGAGAGCTGGAGTCGGAGGCCTTTCACGCCTTCTGGCTCTCCGGCGGACGTGTCGTGGCGGGCATGCACGTCAACCAGTGGGACGAGGGCATCTCACCGGCGCAGGAGCTGATCCGCGGCGGCGCGACCGTCGCCCCCGACCGGCTCACCGACCTCTCCGTACCGCTGGCCGACCTCGCGAAGAGCTGACCCGCTCCCGTCCCCTCGCTCTCGCCCCTATGCGGGAAGCCGGTCCTTCTGCGGGAAGCCGGTCTCTCCGCGGGAAGCCGGTTCCCTCCGGCTTCCCGATCTCACCCCCTCCCCGTGAACCGGAGCGGCTACCACGCCCGTCCACGGGTAAAAAGCCCTCGGGGGAGGGTGGTGCGACGAAGGCGAGGAGACGGGCATGACCGACACGGCCCCCACCGGCAAGTTGACCATAGAGACACACGGCCGCCGGGAGGCGCTCGCGCTGGCCGGGACGATCTGCGATCTCTACGAGGCGGTGTTCTCGCTGCCCCCGTTCGACGGGAAAGCCGCGGAGTTCGCCAACCAGCGCTCCTACTTCCCCCGGCTGGTCGACCGGCCGGGTTTCCGGCTGACCACCGCGCGGTCCGGGGCGGAGTTCGTCGGGTTCGGGTACGGACACCTGCTGCCGGCCGACACCCGCTGGTGGGGCGCGCTGGCCGAACCGGTCGGTGAGGAGTTCGCGGCCGAGACCGGGACCAGGACGTTCGTCGTCATCGACTACGGGGTGCTGCCCGACCGGCGAGGCGCCGGAATCGGGCACCGGATCCACGACGAGCTGCTCTCCGGATCCGGTGCCGAGCGGGCCACGCTCTCGGTGCAGCCCAAGGCCGTGCTGACCCGGGAGCTCTACCGCAGGTGGGGATGGCGGAAGGTGTCCGAGAAGCTGATGGACCCGCCGATCCCCGCCCCGGTCTTCGAGATCCTGGTGCTTGAGGAGATGCCCGGGGTGCGCTGAGCGGTCGCGGCGGGCCGGAAAGCCGTCAGGCGATGAGCTGGAAGGTGTGCAGCTTCTCGTCCAGGGCGGCGACCTGGCGGGTCCTCGCCCACGGATTCAGCGTCTCGCGGACCTCCACCACCGAGCGGGCCAGCCGCGGCGAGGTGTTCTTGCAGGTGAGGCGAGCGGCCTCGCCGATCTGCTCGCACGCATCGTCGATGGCGCGCAGCCGCAGGTGCCCGCGCGCCAGATCCAGGCGGCTGAACGCCATGTTGCGGACGAACGCCGGATCGATCCGGGCCAGGGACCGCGCGGCCATCTCGACGGCGGTCTGGGCGTCGCCCATGTCCAGCAGGCACTTGGTCCTGGTCGACAGATACTGGCCGTCGCCGTAGAAGTAGAGAAGCTTCGCCCCCACGTCGCCCTCGCCCGCGTGGCCCAGCTCGCGGCGGGCCTGGTCGAGGCTGGTCATGCACCGGGCGTGGTCCTTGTGACGGTCGTTCTTGGCCGAGCGGCGCAACACCGCCGAGTAGGCGCGGGCCCCCACGTCGCACGCGTACGACACCAGCAGCTTGCTGTTGGCGCGATGCCCCCAGGCCAGCGCCCCCAGCGCGTGCTCGACGCCCTGGCGGGGGTCACCCCGCCAGGTCGCCAGCTGCGACCAGTTGGCCAGCACGAAGCTGTTCATCGCGTCGTCGTCGGCCTGGTGTGCGGCCACCTTGGCCTGCTCGTAGTAGTGGTTCGCCCCGTTGAAGTCGTTGAGGTTGAACAACACCCAGGCGGTGAACCGGCAGATGTTGGCCAGCAGCGACAGCAACCGCTCACGCACCTCGTCGTTCGACGCGGCCGGGATGAGTGACCGCACTAGGTGGTGCTGGGCGAGCACGGTCCCCAGCACCGACTGGGGGCCGAGGGTGTCCTCCTGCCGCATGCAGTGGTGCAGCACCGCGTCGATGTGGTCGACGGTGGCGTCGTCCACCCGGGACGGTTCGGCGGCGATCAGGGCGAGCCGGTCGAGCTCGTCGTCGTTGAGCCGGGCCAGCAGCGGAGAGGCCGCCGCCGCGGCGGCGGCGGCCCTGATCAGGGCCAGGACGTCGCGCCGTTTCATGGTCGCCGCCCACTGGGCGAGCGCCCGCACCAGGGCGTCGTACTCCTCGTCGCGCGAGGTCCCGAACTGCACGGGTCCCGTGGGCAGGGTGGGCAGGGCGGCCAGCACCCCCCGGATGTCCTCGGGGCCGAGGCTGCCCGCAGCCCCGGCCGCGACCGGTGCCCGCCCCCGGGACCGGACGGACGGTGTGTTGTGCTCGTCGGCATCGCGGTGGTCTTCACCGTCGACCAGGTCGGCGGTGCGGCACTGGTAGATGCGGGCCAGCCGGTTGAGCCCGGCGATCGGCGGCTCGTTGCCGGTGGGGCCGGGCCACGCTTCCCACGACCCGAGTTTTCGGGTCGTCAGTGGCTCGTTCGGCCAGTACTCGTTCCATAGATGGCAGACCTTGGCTTGTGTCAGGCGATGCGCCTCACGGAAGCCCTGGCGGGAGTTCAGGCGCCAGCGTCGCTTGAACTCAGCGGCGACCTCGGCCCACGTGAAACCACGCTCGCGAAGCTCAGCGCTGAAGGCGTCCATCTGCTGCTTGACGCTGCGCGGTGCACGTGGCATCGGCTCGGCCCCTCCCGGCGGGTTCTCCGGCGGCGATTCTTCGGGCTGAACGTTACTGGTCGCTCACGTTCGGTGACGGTCGAGTGCAGAAACCGGCGATCAGATCACCGCTCCCTGCAATGCCGTCGCTCTTCGGGGCGATGTGACCTCTGAGAGTGACGAACAGACTCGGTGCCGTCGCCTGTTTCCAGCACGCTCCGTACAGCAGGGTTGAGACAACGCCGGAGCCGTCGGATTCGTGTGGTCTCAGCGCTCGGGCGGGGGCGTCCCCATTCTGCGCCGGGGACGCGCGACCGAACCTTCGTTGAACTTCCCTGGAGCCATCAATGACCGTGCTCCCCGTCGAACGGCCGGGACCGATGCACTCACCGTTTCACTCTGATCCGGACACCACCGACCACCTGCCACTGGACGCGAACGAGCTGTGGCTGGCGGCGCAGCCGGCCGCGGCCTCCCGGGCGCGCGACTTCACGCGTGCGCAACTGCTGGTGTGGGGCCTGGAGGAACTGTCCGACCTCTGTGTCCTGGTCGTCTCCGAGATGGCCACCAACGCCATCAAGGCCACCGCCACCCCGCCCGCCCCGTACGGCTACACCTGCCCGTCCGCCTCCGGCGGCCACCCGCACACCGCCGCCTGCCCGCCCACCTGCGCCCGCGCGCGGACCGCCGGCCCGGACCCGATCCTCCTGCGGCTCCGCCTCACCACCGCGGGCCTGTTCGCGGAGGTCTGGGACGGCTGCGACGGCTCGCCCGAGGTCACCGACGCCGGGGAGGACGACGAGAGCGGCCGGGGCCTGCGGCTCGTCGGCATGTGCACCGACGAGTGGGGCCACTACCGGTCACCGGGCGGGGGAAAGGTCGTCTTCGGCCGCTGGGCCCTGCCGTCCGCCTGGCACATCCCGGACGTGCTGCCCCCGCGGCCGTACGCGTACTCCCGGACCCACGCGGCGCGCGGGTGATCTCTCACCCGCGCGGGGTGTACGCGGGGTACGCCGCCCGGTCCACGTCCGCGTCCGGCCACCGGCGGCGCAGCGCCTGTGCCGCCCGGCGGGCCCATCCGGCCAGGTGGGGCAGGGCGCGATGGTTCTCGGCGGTCCACGCCGCGGCGTCCAGGGTGAAGATCAGCTGGAGCCGGCTGTTCTCGCCCGGCACCCGGGCGTCGAGTGTCGGGAACCGGGTGAGGCGGCCGGCGGCCCAGGTCAGGCACGCCGCGGCCAGGCCGAAGCCGAACAGGCGATCGTCGTCCGCCTCCGGTACGCCCCTGGCCAGCGCGCGGCGGTAACCGGCCTCCAGGCCGGTCGCGATCGGGTCGGACACCGTCAGCCACGCCGGGCCCGGCACGTACAGGCACACGGCCGAGGTCAGGGTGTGCCGGTAGCCGGCGAACTCGAAGTCGATGAGCCGCCCGTCGCCGTCCGCCGTCAGGAAGTTGTTCGCCTCGGCGTCCCCGTTGGTCAACGCCAGGAAGGGGCCCGGGTCGGCGAGTTCCGCCAGCAGTCGCGCGAGCTCGGTCTCGGCCCGGCTCGGCAGCGCGACCCCGAACCCCGCGCCGTGCTCCACGGCCCGCCGCCACGCGTCGGCGTCCGGGCACGTGAGGCCGAGACCCACGGCCGGTCGTCTCGCGAGATAGAGCTCCGCGCGCCCGGCCGTGGCCGCGCCCAGCTCGCCCAGCGCCCGCGCGAAGGCCGCCAGCCCCGCCGGTGGAGGCACCGCGCCGTCGCGGCGCAACACCTGGTCCAGCGGCGTGCGGGGAGCGAGGTCCTCCAGGACCAGGAGCGACGCCGCCATGTCGTCGGCCAGCACCCTGGGGGCGAGGTCGAGCCCGAGGTCCTCGGACAGGAAGCGCAGCGCGGCCCGCTCGGTCACCACCTGTCCCGCGTCCGTGCGTGATCTGGACGGATGGACGCGCAGCCACTTCACGATCACCGACGAGGGGAGTCCGGACTCCGGACCGGCCGGGTGCGTGTGCGGTGCGGGCTTCGGTTCGGCCGGGTGCGCGCGCAGGACCGCCCACGGGGCCAGGTGCTCCATGCGGCCGAGTGTCACCGGCACCCCGAACGCCTTCGCCAGCAGCTCCTCCAGATGAGCCCGATCGGGCAGCGGAAGGCTCGTCGCGGGAGGATCCACAGGGGGTGTCGGCACCCTGGCAGGGTGCCAGCCGGGGCCGCGGTCTTCAACGGGTTTCCCTTGACGCGTGGGCTTTTCCGGCCGGCTGTCCGCCGGGCCGTACGGCAGGGTCATCATCTCCGCGGGCGACGTCGCCCGGTTCGCGCGGGCGCACCTGGACGGCGGCGTCGCCCCCGACGGCACCCGGGTCCTGTCCGCCGGCGCCGCCGCGGAGATGCGGCGGCGCGTGGTCGACAGCCCGGACAAGTGGACCGTCAGCGCCGACGGCTGGGGCCTGGGCTGGACCCTGTACGACTGGGACGGCGTCCCCGGCTACGGTCACGACGGCGCCGCGATCGGCCAGTACTCCTACCTGCGCGTCGTCCCGCACGCGGGGGTGGCCGTCGTCCTGCCGGCCAACGGAGGCGGCACCGGCGGGCTGTACGCCGACCTGTTCCGTGAACTGCTGGACGAGCTGGCCGGGGTGCGCGTGCCGGAGGCCTTCGCACCGGCGGCGAACCCGCCCGCGGTGGACCTGACGCGGCTGGTGGGCACCTACCGGCGCGAGGGCGTCGTCACCACCGTCACCCAGGACGTCGACGGCGCGCGCATCCGGTACGAGTTCGTCGACGGCATGAAGGACTTCTCCCCGCCCCTGGAGATGGACCTGGTGCCGGTGTCGGAAACGGCCTTCGCCGCCTCCGGCGGCCCTTCCTTCGGCGGGGAGCACATTCCCGTGGTCTTCTCCACCCTGACCGACGGCACCGAGTGCGTGTACATCGGCATGCGCGTCACCCCCAAGGTCGCCTGAACCCCGGCCCGGCACCGGCGCCCGTCCCGCCGTGAGCCGACGCACAATGAAAACGCGCGTCCGATGTCCACATTGGAAGGGGCGGCGATGGGGAGCAGGGCACTGGTCCTGGGCGGCGGGGGCATCACCGGAATCGCCTGGGAGCTGGGCATGCTCACCGGCCTGGCCGAGCTGAGCGTCGACCTGGGACAGGCCGACCTCGTCGTCGGGACCTCCGCCGGTGCCGTGGTGGGCGCGCAACTCCTGGCGGACCTCGACCTGGAACAGCGGTACGCGGCCCAGCTGGAGTCCCCCGGCGGGGAGGCGAGGCCGCGCCTTCCCCACCTGTACCTGACCCGGCTGGTGTGGGCCACGATCCGGGCCCGCGATCCGGCGGAGTTCCGCGTGCGGATGGGCAGGATGGCACTCGCCGCCAGGACCTCGTCCGAGGCCGAACGGCGGGCGGAGATCGTGCGGTGGCTCGGAGGCGCCCACACCTGGCCGGAGCGCAGACTGGTGATCACCAGTGTGGAGGCGGAGTCGGGGAAGTTCGTGACGTTCGACGCGGCGAGCGGCGTCGAGCTCGTGGACGCGGTGGCGGCCAGCGTCTGCACCCCAGGAGTCCGGCCGCCCGCGACCGTCCGTGGCCGCCGTCATATCGACGGCGGGATGCGTTCTGCGGCGAACGTGGATCTGGCGGCGGGCCACGAGCAGGTGGTGGTGCTGGCACCGGTGACACGCGGAGGCGGGCCGATGCCCGCCGCGGAGGACCAGGTCACCGCGCTGCGACCGAATGCGCGTGTCGTGATGATCTCCCCGGACGAGGACGCCCGGCGGTCGATGGGGTCGAGCCCGCGGGACATGCTCGACCCGGCCCGGCGGCCCGCGGTCGCCCGCGCCGGCCGTGCCCAGGCGGCCAAGGTGGCCGAACTCGCGGCCGACGTGTGGCGAACGACCGGTTAGACCCGGCCGCGGAGCAGGCGGAGGCGCCCGGACCCACCCGGCACGCGGGTGGGTCCGGGCGCCTCCGCACCGAGCCCGGCGAGGAACCGGCCGGCCGGATCGGCCGACCGGCCCGCCAGGCCCGCCCGTCTCCGGTCACCTCGGCCCGAAGGCGTCGGTGACGTCAATCTCCGGTCATCTCAACCCGAAGGCCCGGACGATGGTCTGGGTGACGCTGTTGCCCGCGCTGTCGCGGGCGCCGGCGCGCAGGGTGACCGTGCGGGCGTCGCCCGGGGCGCGCAGCTTCGTCGTCCAGCCCTTCTCGCCGTGGTCGAGGCTCGCCCTGCTCCAGGTGGCGCCGTCGTCGTAGGAGACGTCCAGGGTGGCGGTGCCGATCCGGCCCGAGTCCACCACCGACGGCAGGTGCAGCGGGGTGACGGTCAGCTCGGCCCGGCGGCCGGCCCGGCCCGCCCTGTCCACGTCGACGTCGTAGTCGAGCTGGATCAGCGGCAGGTCCCTGGTCGAGTTGCTCTCGACGTACCCCGAGGTGAAGTTCCACTCGGTCAGGGTGCGGGTCGAGTACGGGTACACCGAGGCGTCGCGGGACGCCTCGTTGACCAGCCGGTAGGGCAGCCGGTCGGGGCTGACGATCGGCGCCAGCATCAGCGTACGGTCGAGCCGCTCGGTCTTCGCCTGCTCCAGGAGGGTGTCGCCCTGGTAGAGCGAGAGGGTCTGCGTGGCGTTCGGGTTGAAGAGCGCCTCACCCGCGTGGCTGCCGCCCGAGGCACCCCAGGAGGGCACGATGACGACCAGCCCGTCGCCCGCGCGGGTCGGCAGGAGGGACGCCGTGTTCATCCGGGGACGCTGGACCGGGCCGAGCCAGCGCGCCTCACTGGTCGTACCGCCCTTGTAGGTGAGGATGTCCGAGCGCTGCTGGGTCTCGTCCGGGATGACGTACAGCGACTCGTGCCAGCGGACGGAGTCGTCCGTGGAGACCCAGTCGGTACGCCTGCTCTGCGCGGGCAGTGCGCTGGTGTAGCCGCTGAACCCGGACTGCAGGCCGTCCTGGAGGTCGATGCGGATCTCCACGGCCGCCTGCTGCTTGTAGTTGTCGAGCGAGACGTCGACGCGGGCCAGGTCGTCCTTGCGCGGCCGGTAGGTCGGGTCGGCCGGGATGGCCCCCTCCCACTTGTGGACGAGGTCGTAGAGGTAGGCGACGGTCGGGTGGGAGACGACGCGCAGCGGCACCGAGCCGCGCTGGAGGCGGGTGATGAACCGCTCGCCCTCGTCGCGGGTGATCGACGCCACGGCCAGCGGGGCGTCGGTCTGCACGGCGTCCCAGGCGTCGAGCCGGCCGCGACCGGGGTTGACGATGAGCAGGAGCTTCGCGCCCGCCTTCGCCGCCGCGTCGGCCTGCGCCTCCGGGGTGACGGACTCGCTCCATCGCACCACGGCGACCTTGCCCGATGCCCGGACCCCGGCGAACTCCGCCGCGGATCCCGTACCGGCGAAGACCGAGCCGTAGGTCCAGCGGCCCTCGGGCAGCGGCTTGGAACGGGTCTGGATCAGCAGGTCGTCGAAGTCCTCCGTCTCGGAGGAGACCGCCAGGCGGGGCTGCTCGTCGCGCCAGCGCGCGGCGAACGTCAGCTTCCCGTCGGTGACCTTGCTGCCGGTGGGCAGCACCCAGAGGCTGTCGTGCTGCACGCCGGGGAGGTAGGAATCGCTCACGGCGCCGTTGCCGAACCCCCGGTAGAAGTCCATCCTGGCCATCGTCGTGGTCCGCGCCTGGTCCCTGCCGGGCGGCAGGACGGATGTGACCTGGCGCGCGGCGGAGGCGTCCAGGGTGATCTGCGTGTCACCGGTGAGGGAGATCTTCGGCTTGCCGAGCAGCACCCTGCCCAGGGAGTACGGGCCGTTGACACCTTCCACGTCGCCCCACATCCACAGGGCGTAGTCGCCGGTCGGCAGCCGCAGCTCGGCGGTGCCGGACGGGTCGACCCCGTGGTACTCGAACGTCTGGTGCCCGTCGGGCAGGTCCCGGGTGATCATCAGGTCACCGGCGAGGGGCTTGCCCGCGCGGTCCTTGGCGCGCACGGTGAGCTTCGCCCGCTCGCCCTCCTTGTGGAAGCCGATCGCGGTGTGGGCCAGCAGGGCGCCCTCGGCGTTCCTCGCGTCGAGCCGCGCGCTGAGGTGGCCGTCGAGCTCGGCCCGGTCGACGTTCAGGACCACGTTCACCGTGGCGGTGCCGCGCGCCGGTACCGTGACCTGGGCCGCGGACAGGTCGAACAGGCCCTCGGGTGCCCCGCCGGTGACCGACAGGTCGAGGGTGACCGGGTTCTCCCCGATGTTGGTGTAGGTGACCGGCTGCTCGCCCTTCTGTCCGGGGGTGTAGGGCCACCGGACCTTGACCTGGGCGGTGGCGGTGGCGAAGACGGTGTTCCGGGTGGCCGCCGCGACGTCGAGCATGCCGCCGCCGACCTGGTAGGCGCTGAACTGCGGAAGGAGCCTGCTGCTGCTGACCAGGGCGTCCTTGAGCTGCTGCCCGGTCCACCCGGGGTGGGTCCTCGACAGCAGGGCCGCCGCTCCCGCGACGTGCGGGGTGGCCATCGAGGTGCCGCTCATCGTCTGGTACGAGCCCTCGCCCTCGGCGGCGTACTGCGACCTGGCCGCCAGCACGTCCACGCCCGGCGCGGCGATCTCCGGCTTGAGGCCGAAGTCCTCCACGCGGGGGCCCCGGCTGGAGAACGGCGCCAGCGCCGTGCCCTTGGGGGCGACGCTCACCGCGGCGACCGACAGCGCGGCGTCCGCGGTGCTCGGCGCGCTGACCGTGCTCTCCTCGGGGCCGGAGTTGCCGGCCGCGATGGTGAACAGCGCGCCGGTCTCGGCACTGAGCTCGTTGACGGCCCGGCTGAGCGGGTCGGTGCCGTCCGTGGGCCCGCCGCCGAGGCTCATGCTGACGATCTTGGCCTTCTGGTCGCGGGCGGCCCACTCCATGCCCGCGATGATCCAGGAGTCCTGGCCGCTTCCCTGGTTGTCCAGGACCTTGCCGACCAGCAGGTCCGCGCCGGGGGCGACGCCCTTCTCCAGGCCCGCGGAGGCGGCGCCGGTGCCGGCGATCGTCGAGGCCACGTGCGTGCCGTGGCCGTTGTGGTCCTTGACGTCCTCGCCGGGGACGAAGGTGGCGGTGTTCTTGACCCGGTCCCTGAGGTCGGGGTGGTCGGCGTCGACCCCGGTGTCGAGGACGGCGACCTTCACCCCCTCGCCGGTGTTCCCGGCCGCCCACACCTCGGGGGCGCCGGTCTGCGCGACGGTGTCGGCCAGGTTCGCCCTGGCCTTGCCGTCGAGCCAGACCTTGGCGATCCCCGAGGTGAGGGAGGGGGCGCCGGTCGCGGTACGCGACTGCTCCCGCGTGTCCGACCCGGTGAGCGAGGTCCAGAAGCCCGCCGCGCCGTCACGGCCCGCGGACAGCGCGGCGCCCTGGATGCTGCTGAGCGTACGGACCTTCTCGGCCCCGCCCGGCACCTTCTCGGCGCGCCTGCCCACCGCGTCGTCGGTGTAGGTGACGATCAGGGGGAGGTGGTCGCTGCGCGCGTCGTCGTAGCCGTACTCCACGAGCCGCGTGACGTCGAAGAGCCCTTCGTCGAGGAGCCCCGCGCCGACGTACCGCGCGGCCGAGTCGGGATACACGTAGAGGTGGTCGTCGACGGTGCTGACCCGGGCGCCGACGCGCCCGCCGTCCGGGCCCGTGACCGACACGACGGTCAGGGCGCCGGCCACGCGTGCGAGCGTGACCTTGTCCCCGGTGATCAGGGTGACGGTGAGCGAGGTTCCGGCGGCCTTGGCGACCCCGGCGAGCTTCGCCGGGGTGTCCCCGGAAGCGGTCGCGGACGTTCGCGCGAAGGCTTTCGCTGAAGTCGCGGAGGTCGTCGCGGGAGTCGTCGCGCCGGCGGATCCGGTGGCGGCGGCCGAGACCGGCGAGGCCGCGAGGAGAACCGTGAGCGCGGAGGCGAGGGCGAGCAGCCCGTGCCTCCGGGGGGGAGTGCCGTGCAAGGAGTTTCTCCCGAAGTGGCTATGGTGCAAAAGATCAGGGGCCATGATTCGGGATAAAACGGGCGTATATCAACAATCCTGTATGGCCAATTTAGGACATGTCGTAATCCCGACAGGGAAGCGCGACGGCCGGGAGAGCCGCGGGCGGCGCGACCCGGCGTCCTGGAACGACAGCCCGGACGACGGCCCGGAACGCGGGGGGCCGCTCGGTGGAACGCCCACGTGGCCACGCACCCGATTACCCGTTCGCCCACTTGGCCACGTACCTGACCGCGCGCCGAACTAAGATCGACAAATGCTCGAGCCGCCCTCCACGGCGCAGGTGACACCGCCCCCGAGAACGCGTCCGAGGGCAGGCCGGGTGCTGCGGCGGCTGGTGGCCGTCGCGGTCGGCGTCTGCGCGCTGCTGGGCGCGGTACGGCTCGTCGTGCCCGCCACCGCGGGCACGGCCGGCGAGCCGCCCGGGGTCCGGCGGCAGCTGACGTTCCTGCGCGCGGCACTCGACGGCGGCGCCGGCGACCAGGCGCAGAGCCTGTTCCCCGAGGGATACTTCTTCCTGCACGCGCTGTACGGCCTGAGCTGGGTCGAGCTCGGCATGCGCGAACCGCCCGGCGAGCGGTCGGCGGCGCTGCGCGAGGCACGCTGGGCGCTGGCGAGGCTGGAGTCGCCGTCCGGCCGTGCCCCGTTCGGTTCGGACCTCACCCCGCCGCACGGCGTCTTCTACCGGGGCTGGACCAACTGGCTGCGCGGCGGGACGCTCGCCCTGCAACCGCCCGCGCGACGCGACCCGGTCGAGCTGCGCCGGTTCGCCGACGACTCCACCGCGCTCGCCGAGGCGTTCGGCGCGTCGGAGTCGCCCTACCTGGAGGCCTACCCCGGGCAGGCGTGGCCGGTCGACTCGACCGTCGCCATGGCGTCGCTGCGGCTGCACGACACGCTGCTGCCGCCCCGGTACGCCGGTACCGCCGATCGCTGGCTCCAGGCGGTGCGCCGGCGGCTGGACCCCCGCACCGGCCTGCTCCCGCACCGGGCCGACCCCGGCACCGGCGCCCCGGCCGAGGTGGCCAGGGGCAGCTCGCAGAGCCTCGGCCAGCGTTTCCTCGTCGAGATCGCCCCGGCCTTCGCCGCCGACCAGTACCGGCGCTTCCGCGACCGCTATGTCGTCTCCCCGCTCGGCCTCGGACCGGCCGTGCGCGAGTATCCCGCCGGCGTGGACGGCCCGGGTGACGTCGACTCCGGCCCGCTCCCGCTCGGCGTGAGCCTGTCGGCGACCGCGGTCGCCCTCGGCACGGCCCAGGTCCACGGCGACGCCCCGCTCGCCGAAGCCCTGGCGAACCACGGCGAACTGGCCGGCCTGCCGATCGACACCCCGTGGACCAAGAGGTACGCCTTCGGCCTCCTCCCGATCGGCGACGCGTTCCTGGCCTGGTCGAAGACCGCACGCCCATGGGTGGCCTCACCACCCTTCCCTCCACCGGCGAGCATCTCGCCCTGGTGGCGCGCGCCACTGCTGGCCTTGCTGCTCGTCATCGGTGCCGTTCCCTGGCTGCCCGCCCTGGTACGGCGCCGCCGGGACCGCCGCGCCCGTCCCGGACCGGCCGGCGCCCGGTTGCCGCCGGAGCCGACATCGCGTGAATTACGGGACGGCCCGGCGGTAGACCTGCCGTGAACCGCCCTCAGGACCCGGATCGGCGGCCTCCGCGGGGGCGAACCCGAGACGCTCGTAGAAGACGCGTGCGCCACCGGCGACGGCGCCCGGGGAAGTCCTGCTCCCGCGCGAGTCTGACGATCACCTGGGCAGTCTGGCAGGGGACGGACGTCGCCTGACGCGGCCCTAACCGAGGTCGAAGGCGACGTCGGCGAGGTTGACCGTCCGCACTTCCGGGTCGTCGAGGAGCTTGCGCAGGTCGGCGAGTTTCCAGCCGTCGACGACGAGCCCGTACACGACGCCCTCCTCGGCCGTCCCGGCGAGCCGGCCGCGGCTCAGGCCGAACTCCTCGAGGTCGTCCCCCTCGTAGAGCAGCCCGACCCACCTGCGGAACTCCGCCAGCGCCGCCTCGGGCTCGGTCCCGCACCGGTAGGTGAGATCCTCCCAGCGCTTCTTGGTCATGTCGCGATTCCAGACGACCGCGTTCATGGGGAACATGTCACTGGAATCGTCGTAGAGGTACGGGGCGTAGATGTAGGAGACGTCCTCTCCTCCGCAGAGTTCGTGCCTCCGGTTGAAGGCGACGAACCGCTCGACGGCCATCGGGTGCGTGAACTCCACGACCGCGACGGCCTCGAGCGTCGGGGGGAGCCCGTCGATGGTCTTCCTGGCCTTCTCCATCAGCTGCCTGTCGACGCCGAGCTCCACGTCCAGGGAAGTGAGCGCGTCGGCCAGGCTGCCGGACGGCCCGCCGAGGGAGGGGGCCCGGACCGAGCCGAACAGGTCTTCCGTGATCTCGTACCCCGTCCGGTCCTCACCGGGACCGGCCCGGCGCGGCTCGCCCCGCAGCGTGTACGTCGTCACCAGCAGGCCGCCGTCGCTGTGGTCGTCCGTCAGGCGCTTGTCCGGATTCACGGCGCGGGCGGCGGTGCCGTACACCAGAGCCGTCCGCTCGTCGTCGAAGCCGCCGAAGAACCACAGAACCCGCTCGACCACGCTGAGGGCCAGGAACAGCGCCGCGGCGACGGCCACGACCTTGACGAGGGACCTGGCCACGTACGCCCAGTCGGGCTCCCTCACGTTCATCGCCGTGCGCTCCTGCGATCGAGATCAAATCGGGTACGGCGCACCATAGCCGCCCGCGACAGGCTCCGGGCGAGGCGAAGTGGATATTGACCCTTCCGGCCGAGATCGTCGGCCGCATAGGATGATTACATACTTACTTGATCACTCGAAAGTGGAAACGATGATCGTTGAGTACATCCGTTACCGCGTCCCCCGGGCCGAGGAGTTCGAGGCCGCCTACCGCCGGGCGGCGGTGCCGTTGGGCAGGGCGCCCCAGTGCCTGGACTACGAGCTGTCGAGATGTGCCGACGAGCCGGGCGCCTACATCCTGCGCATCGTCTGGACCTCCGCCAAGGGTCACCTGGAGGGCTTCCGCGACAGCGAGCACTTCACGGAGTTCTTCGCCGAGATAAAGCCGTACGTCGCGGACATCGAGGAGATGCGGCACTACGAGCCGGTGCTCGGCAAGACCGAGCCGACGCTGTTCGACTGGGCGGGCGGCGCGACGGCGTTCGAGCGGCTGACCGAGACGTTCTACGGCCACGTGCGCGAGGACGAGGTGATCGGCCCGCTGTTCGCGCACATGGATCCGGACCATCCGCGGTACGTCGCGCTGTGGCTGGCGGAGGTCTTCGGCGGCCCCGACCGCTACACCCGCGAGCGCGGGGGCTATGCGCACATGCTCTCCCAGCATCTCGGCAAGCACCTCACCGAGCGGCAGCGCCGCAGGTGGGTGAGCCTGTTGACGGACGCGGCCGACGAGGTGGGACTCCCCGCCGACCCCGAGTTCCGGGCGGCGTTCGCCGGATACATCGAGTGGGGCACCCGCCTCGCGGTACAGAACTCCCAGCCGGGCGCCACCCCGCCCTCGCAGGCGCCGGTCCCGCGCTGGGGCTGGGGAGTCGCCCCGCCGTACCGGCCGTGACCCCGGCTCCGCGCCGAACGGCGCGGGGCCGAAGGCGGTCCCCGGTCGCGGAGGGCTCCACGCCGGTGCCTCTCGGCGAAAGAGGGTGCCTCGTCGACATATACCCCGATAACTGGCGTCATTGGTCATATACGGCGACGGGGTCCATGACACCATGTGCTGCGGCGCGCGACCCGCTCAGCCGATGAGCGCGTCCCGACCCCGGCGGCACGTTCCGCCGGTGGGCGGCAGCAGAGAGCGATGCCGGAAGCGGCTCAAGGAACGGGGCGATCGATGCCGATGCGGATGACTCGACTGGCGGCGGCGGCACTGGTGGCCGTGAGCCCGGCGCTGACGATCGCGAACCCGGCGGGAGCCGTCGCCGTCGCGCAGGCTCCGGCGGCGATCGTCGCGCCGGGCACCTTCGGCCCGTACGGCTACGGCGGCGTCAAGCTGGGGATGACCGCCAGGCAGGCCAGGGCCACCGGCAAGATCGTGCTCAAGTTCGGCGGCGACTGCTCCAACTGGAGCTACAAGGCCCACCGCGACGAGGGCGGGCTCTACATCTCCAAGAGGCGCGGTGTCGCGGTCATCTTCGCACCGGCCGGGGCGCGCACTCCCCGGGGCATCGGCCTCGGCTCCACCCTCCGCCAGATCAGGAAGGCCTACCCGGCCGTCAAGGAGCGGGAGAGCGGCTACTACGTCACCGTTCCGGGCAACCGCAAGGCGTACTACTACTTCGGCGTCAACCGGCGGGAGAAGATCGAGGAACTCGGGCTCGGCCTCAAGACCCAGGACTGCGTGAGCTGACCTCCCGCTCCCCGCGCCCGGCGAGGGAGACGTGATCGCGGATGATCTCGCCGACCCGGCGGGGCAGCATGGGGGAGAAGAAGCCGTGCCCCATGCCGGGCACGGTCACCAGGCGCGCGTGCGGGATCTGCGCGGCGACCGCCTCGCCGTGCGGCAGCGGGCGGAGGGGGTCCTCGGTACCGTGCACGACCAGCGTCGGCGCGGTGACGGCGGAGAGCGGCGCGAGCCTGTCCTCGGTCATCGCCTTCCCGGCCAGGTCGTGATTGGCCGCGGCGCGCGGGTCGCCGCCCAGCTCGCTCGCGGCCTCGACGAGCCGTCGTGCGGCCCGCTCGTCGAAGGGCAGGGCATCGCCGTTCAGCACGCGAAAGGTCTCCAGGCCGGCCGCGATGTGCTCCTCGCGGTTGGCCGGGGACGAGGTCGCCGTCCGGACGAGGTGCCGGAGGAACCGCGGCGCGGGCGGCGGCAGGTCGTCGGGGTCGGGATCCTGCCCGGCGAGGGCCCGGGCGAAGGCGGGCCCCGCGCTGTGGCCCATCGGGCCCGTCATGATCGCGGTAAGGGTGAGCACGCGCTCGGGGCGGTGCACCGCCAGCCACTGCCCGATCGCGCCGCCGAGGGAGGCTCCCACGACGTGCGCCGCGGCCACCCCGTGCCCGTCCAGCACGGCCGTCGCGTCGCCGGCCATGTCCGCCAGCGTGTAGGGGTGCGTGGCGAAGTCCACGCGGTCGGACCGCCCGGTGTCGCGATGGTCGAAGCGGATCACGTGCAGCCCGCCGTCGAGGAGGACCTCCACCAGTTCGTCCGGCCAGCCCATTCCCATCGTGGAGGTGCCCATGACGAGCAGCACCGCTGGATCTCGCGGATCGCCGAACCGTTCCGTCCACAGCCGCACATTTCCGGACGCGACAAACTTCTCTTCGTTCGCCTTCACGGGCGTGAATTTATCGATTTCTCTTATCTGGAGCAAATTGCAATTAATGTGCTATTGGCGGTAATTCGTGGTATAATGGTAATTGTCTTTCGGTTTCCGATGGCCGTGCGGCCTCGGGTGACCTTCGGGATTCGGCGCGGTGGCCGGGATCGCCACGAACGTCACCGCCCCCGCCCCGATCGCCCGGTGGGAGACAGGGGCCACTCCTCCAAGAAGATCCGTGGGCATCTGCGGCGGTGCGGTACCCAGGCGGTCATTTCCGATTCGAATTGTCAGGCGGACCTTGATGAGGCGGGCTCGCGCATGGTCGGCCCGATCGTCGCGCGCTAACATGATCCGCCATGCGCAGCAGAGGCTTATCGAGTCCTCGATTCCTGTTGGCGGCCTCCACGTTCATCGGCGCAGCATTGGCGGTGGCCCTGAACCAGGTGCTCAACGACGGGGCTTGGAGCCCGCAGTGGATCGCGATCGCCTGCGGGCTGATGGCACTCAGCTACTGGCTGGGCCACCGACTCACCCTGGCCACCGCCCCCACCCCGACGCTCTCCGAAGCGAAGGCCCACCTGGCCGAGCTGGTGGCCCGCCAGTGGGCGGAGGAGGCGGTGGCGCGGCGGCAGGGGGACGCGCTGATCCCGGTCTCCTGGAGTGTGACGCTCCGCCCCAGGCTCGGCAGGCAGCCGCGCCGGTCCGAGCCTTGTCTGCGCTCGGACGAGGTCGCCGGGCTGGCCGCCTTCTTCCGCGGACTGCCACGCCACCGACTGGTGATCACGGGCGGGCCGGGGACGGGCAAGACCACGCTGGCCATCGAGCTGCTGTTGCACCTGATCGAGACCCGCACCGCCGACGAGCCCGTCCCCGTGCTGTTGCCCATCGCCGAATGGGACGTCAAGACGCACCCGCGTTTTCATGACTGGGTGGCCTCGCGCGTGCGTGCGGACTACGCGGCGTTGCGCGGGATGGGGAAAGGCGCTGACGGGACCGACCTGCTGGTCGGCCACGGGCACTTCCTGACCGTGCTCGACGGGCTGGACGAACTGCCCGAGGACGCCCGCGCCGGGACGCTGCGCGAGCTCTCGGGCGCTCTGGGCGACCGTGACCAAGTGATCGTCACCTCGCGCAGCAGGGCGTACAAGGACGCCGTGGGCGCGACCCGGGCGCTCAAATGGGCGACCGTCATCGCGCCGAAGAACCTGGACCGGGAGGTCGCCGCGGCGTACCTGGACGCGTGCATGCCGACGGAGCCCTCCCCGGCGTGGGCGAAGGCGCTGGACGCGCTGCGGGAGGGAAAGGCCCCCGCTCTGGCGTACGTCACCTCCGCGGCCTGGGGGCTCTGGCTGGTCAAGGTCGTCTACGTCGATCGGGACGCCGACCCCGCTCCGCTGCTGAGCGTGCGGGACGAGGAGAGCGAGGCGCTGCGGGCCCACCTGCTGGACGGTCTCGTCGAGTCCCGGCTGAGCGGCGGGCCCGCCGCCCGGGGCGCCGAGCGGCTCACCTGGCTGGCCGGTCTGCTGGCCAGGAACGGGACACAGGACCTGGCCTGGTGGCGGATGATCGACTACGTCTTCCCCGGCAAGGGCCGCTCCTTGGTCTCCGAATGGGTCGGAATCCTGGCCGGGGCCGTGCTCAGCCTGCCCGCGGCGGCCATGGGCGGCATGCTCCACGACACCGGATTCGGGCTGATGCTCGGTCTGGGTTTCTGCCTGGGCGTGAGCATGCCCAGGCAGCCCGCCACCGACGCGCCGGACTTCGCCCCGCTGCGGGCACGCCGCCGGCTGCTCGACTTCATCCGCATGATCGGGGCGAACAGCCCGCTGATGATGGTGGGAATGCCGCTCGGGCTGCCGGTGGTCGCGTACATGTGGTGGTCGGACGGCCCCATGATGGGCCTGGCGACCCTCGTGTGCGTCGCCGGGCTCAACTGGATCACGCTCCGGGTGATACAGGCTCATTCCACCGCACCGGACGAGCGGCCCCCGGTGTTCACCGCCGCCGTGACGCCCGCCTCCACATGGCGGGTGAACCGGGCGCTGACCGGCCTGCACCTCGTGAACGGCGTGATTCTCGGCACGGCCCTCACCTTCGCGGTCGAACTGTTCGCCTTTGTGGACGGGCAGCGCGGGCTGTCGTCCCCGGTCAACGACAAACTGATCGTCGTCGTTTTCGCCTTCGGCTTCGGTTTCATGGCCCGGCGGCGGGACACCTGGCTCAGATCGGTGATCTTCCAGGGGCACCTGGCCCTGCTGGGCCGGGGACCCCTGCGGCTGGCACGGCTTCTGAACGACCTGCACCGGCGCGGACTGCTGCGCGCGGCCGGCCCCTTCTACCAGTTCCGCCACGCCGAGTTGCAGGAGCATCTGGTCCGGCGGCAATCCGGCGGGCCGGTTCCCGCGGGGCGCTGACGCCGCCGGAGCCGGGCTCGCCCATGCGGGGAAGGCGGTCTGCAGCTCGGCGCGGCAGGGCGAAGACGCCCGAGGCCGGCGTGTTCGAGGTGGTGTCGAGCCCGGTCGCCGACAGGATCAGGGCGAGACCCCTCAGCTGCCGCGCGTGCCGCAGGTGGTCCGCTGACGGCTCGGCGCTCATCTCTCGCGGATTTTCCGGAACCCTTCGACCGGCGGCGCGAGCCGATCAGGGGATGTGTTGTTCTCCGTCCCGGCGACCGCGTCGCGGTCCGCCTGTCCGCCACGTCGATCCGGATCAGGACGGACTCGATCGGCACGGCCCTAGGAGATCTTGCGGCGGTAGGTGTTCATGGCGAAGACGTAGGCGACGACGAGGATGCCGGCGCACCAGCCGAGGGCGATCCAGATGTCGGTGCCGACCGGCTGCTGGGTGAACAGGTCGCGGATGGCGTTGACGATGGAGGTCACCGGCTGGTGCTCGGCGAAGAAGCGCACCGGGCCGGGCATGGTGTCGGTGGGCACGAACGCCGAGCTGAGGAACGGCAGGAAGATGAGCGGGTAGGAGAACGCGCTCGCGCCCTCCATGGTCTTGGCGGACAGGCCGGGGATGACGGCGATCCACGTCAGCGCCAGGGTGAACAGGATCAGGATGCCCGCGACCGCGAGCCACGCCGGCACTCCCGCCGCCGAGCGGAAGCCCATGAGCAGGGCGACGAGCACGACCACCACGAGCGAGATCACGTTGGCGACCAGCGAGGTCAGCACGTGCGCCCACAGCACCGACGAGCGTGCGATCGGCATGGACTGGAAGCGCTCGAAGATCCCGCCCTTCATGTCCATGAACAGCCGGAACGCGGTGTAGGCGATGCCCGAGGCGACCGTGATGAGCAGGATGCCGGGCAGCATGTAGTTCACATACGAATCCGACCCCGTTCTGATCGCGCCGCCGAACACGTAGACGAACATCAGCATCATGGCGATCGGCATGATCGCGGTCGTGATGATGGTGTCCGGGCTGCGCGCGATGTGGCGCAGGGATCGTCCCAGCAGGACGGCGGTGTCGCCGAGGAAATGCCTGTTCATCGTTGTCCCTTACTCGTCGGTGCCGGCGTTGCGGTCGTCGTCGGTGTCGCGCCCTTGCCGTCGGCGCCGACGAGCGAGAGGAAGACGTCCTCGAGGGTCGGCTGCTTCTCGACGTACTCGACCTTGGCGGGCGGGAGCAGTTGCTTGAGTTCGGTGAGGGTGCCGTTCACGATGACCCGGCCCTCGTGGAGGATCGCGATCCGGTCGGCGAGTTGTTCGGCCTCGTCCAGATACTGCGTGGTGAGCAGCACCGTCGTACCCTGGGCGGCGAGTTCCCTGACGGCCTGCCACACCTCGATGCGCGCCTGGGGGTCGAGCCCGGTCGTCGGCTCGTCGAGGAAGATGATCGGCGGGTTCCCGATGAGGCTCATCGCGATGTCGAGGCGGCGGCGCATGCCGCCCGAGTACGTCGACGCCTTCCGCGCGCCCGCGTCGGTGAGCGAGAAACGGGCGAGCAGGTCGTCGGCGATCCTGCCCGGATCCTTGAGGTGCCGCAGCCGGGCGACGAGCACGAGGTTCTCCCGCCCGCTCAGGATCTCGTCGACCGCCGCGAACTGCCCGGTGAGGCTGATGGACTCGCGCACGTCCGCCGCCTGCGTGGCGACGTCGAAACCGTTGACCCGGGCGGTCCCCGCGTCGGCCTTGAGCAGCGTGGACAGGATTCTCACCGCCGTGGTCTTGCCCGCCCCGTTCGAGCCGAGCAGGGCGAAGATGCTGCCCCGCGCCACCTCGAAGTCCACGCCGCGCAGCACGCGCAGCTCCTTGTACGACTTCTCCAGGCCCCGCACGTGGATCGCGGGCCCCTGGACCTGATCGGTTGTCATCCGTACATCCGTTCTCTGCCTGGTCACGGCTTGTCGCCCGTGACGCGATCGATGGCCTTGGTCAGCCGTTCCCGCTCCCGGTTGATCCACTGGCCCCCCGGGTAGTTCTGGAGGAACGCCTCGACGAACTCCACGGGGTTCTCCCCGACGACTTCGCGGATCGGGGTTCCGCTCGCCACGCTCTGTTCGAACAGGTCGGCGAGGTCGTCGTACATCGCGGTCGCGTCGGCGCTGTCCCCCGGCCCGAAATACATCAGGTACCGCTCCAGCGCCTCGACCGCCGCGCGATAGTCCTCGGGAAGCTGCCTGACGCGCGCCTTGTACTGCCGGTAGCGCTTCTTGTCCTCGAGCGGCCCTGTGACCACCTCCAGGTACTGCCGGTAACGGCTCTTCGGCTCGTTCGACCCTGTTTCCATGTCTAGTTGCCTCCTTCGTGGAGCTGTTCGAGCCGTTCTGCGAGGAAGCTCCAGTTCCTCCAGAACTCTTCGAGGTATTCACGTCCCTGAGCGTTCAGGGAGTACACCTTGCGCGGCGGCCCCTTCTCGGACGGGACCTTCTCCACGTCGACGAGACCGCGCCGCTCGATCCTGACGAGCAGCGCGTAGACGGTGCCCTCGGCGATGTCGGAGAAGCCCTGGTCCCGCAACCACGCCGTGATCTCGTAGCCGTACGCGGGCCGGCCGGACAAGATCGCGAGGACGATGCCCTCCAGCGTTCCCTTGAGCATCTCCGTCAGCTGCTTGCTCATGGGACACCCCCTTCAGCTACTTAATGTCGCTGACTACTGGTACAAAGTAACACTGACTACTAGTACATAGCAACACTAAATAGCTGAGACGTGAGATCGGACCGCGAGCGTGTGACCTGATCGCTCCTCGCGAGCGGGCCTGCCGCCTCTCAGGAGAGAAGGGGTTGCGTCGGCCCCTCGGAGGCCGCGATCCCCGGCCTGGCCGGCGCGGACACGACGGGAGCACCGGCGACCACGAGCACGGCCGCGAGCGGCGCGATCACTGAACTTCATGGTGTCCACCGTCGCCGACCGCCCTGACACCGGGCCGTCGCCGTGCTGACACGGCCGCTGACGCGGCACCGCGTCAGATCCGATCGTCGCCGGGACCTCCGCCGGCCTGGAGTGCCACCCGAGGTGGCCTTCGTCGCCGGTCCCTTCGGGGGCGCCGGGTGGATTCGCGGCCGACCAGGCGCCAGGCGACCTCGTCGTCCCGGTCGGCGGGGGTGGGGTGGCCGAGGGCGGTACGGGCGCAGCGGGCGCCCTGGTCGCGAAGGGCCTGGGCGACGGTGGTGAGACCGGCGGAAGCGGTGTCGGAGTCGTTCTAACCGTTGCGTTGCTGCAACGAGATCAGGTTCGAAGACTGGAGTGAATCAGGCGATGGAGAGTCGTCTGGGCGAGCTGAAACACCGGCCGCAATGAGATCGGTCCGGAGACCGGAGTGAAACTTGGCTCAGTTCATCTGGCAGAAGAACTCCCTCAGTAACCCGCAAGGAGACCGGTCTGGAGCCCGTGCTTGCCGTTCGTGCTGGTGAAGGCGACGGAGTGCTCGATCGTGAGAGGCGTTCTCACTGGTCTGGGTCAGCGATCTCGATGATGTGCAGCGGCGCGTCCAGGGTGTTCGACAGCCACGCCCACTTGGAGGCTTTGAGCGTGAGGATCGGGCAGATCGCCACGTCGGCGATCGCGGCCGCGTGGGCGTCGAATGAGTTGAGCTCGGTTGACGACATGAGATTTACCATGGCGGCGAGTTTCGCGGCCTGGGGGATGCCGTCAAGCGGAGCAACGGTGGTGCGTTCGAACGCGGCCAGGCCGGTGAGGAGCGCCTGTGCGTCCGGGAGGCCCTGGCTGTCGAGCAAGGCGCCGGCCACCGCGAGGGACGGGATGACCAGGGAGTGACCTGCCCGGTCGAAGTCCTGCAGGAAGCCGATCAGATCGGCGTCACCGCGGGCGACATCGACGAGGACGCTGGAGTCGAGGATGTAGGGGGTGGGGGTGAAGTCACTCACCGGGCGCCGCCGGGAACCCCTGCTCGGCGAGTTGGAGGTTCACGTGCCGCCGCATGCGCGCCACCCGGTCGGGGTCGGCGCTGCGGGCGCGTTCCCGCAGGAGGGCTAGGCCGTGCTGGTCGGCGATGCGCTTGGCGGCGACGGAGTCGTTGAAGACGGCGGCGACGCTGGTTGCTTTGCCGGTGGCAACCAGGTGTTCGGCGTATCTAGCGACGTCGGGGTCGACGGTGATCGTGATTCGTTCCTTCTTCTCTCCGCTCATACTCGTCATCATACTCAAATGGTGTTGGCTGGGCAGGAGAAACCCCGCCGGCCGCGATGAGACCGGTCCGGAGACCGGGGTGAAACGTTTGCGAGCTGGCTTTATGGCCAAGAGTAACCAGGCTGAATCGACGAGGCGTCCGGTTTGGTGCTTCAAGTGTTCGGGCGGCGAGCGTGGCACGGCCGGCCATACAGGCTTCGGCCGAGGCGTCACCGAAGCGCAGACGCTCAAGGCCCGCGAAGAAGATGCTCGCGATCCGGCGGATCTCCTTGACGGTCGCCCCGCCCGGCACAGGGTTGTGGGCGATGTTGCCGTGCCCGATCTCGCTGATCTTGCCCTGCTGTCTGTTGGCGGCGTGTTCGCCCATGGCGACACTCCATCCTAGGAATCGTTGGGGTATTTCCGAGTTGGGAGAGTGTAGGGCAAGAGGCGGGAAGGTCTGAAAATAGGAAAACTGATCCTACTTACACGCTGCCTGCGCACCATTACTGCAGAGAATCCGTATTTCCCGAGCCGTCCGGGTAGGAAAGTCCGCTTTCTCAAGGACGCAGAGTGGAGGTACGGCTGACGAGATGCCAGGTGACCTCGGTGTCCCGGTCGGCCGGGGTGGGGTGGCCGAGGGCGATGCGGGCGCAGCGGGCGCCCTGGTCGCGGAGGGACTGGGCGATCGTGGTGAGCCCGGCGGGGGCGGCGGCGTCGGAGTCGTCCCAGCCGCTGAGGGTGAGGTCGCCAGGCACGGTCAGGCCCAGGCGGGTGGCGGCGCGCAGGACGCCGAGGGCCAGCTCGTCGCCCATGGCGGCGATCGCGTCGCAGGCGTGCGGGCCGGTGAGCAGCTCGGCCGCGAGTGTCTCGGCCTCCCGCGCGCTGTTGGTGGAGCAGACGGCCACGCGGACCCACGACCATTCGCCGCCGGTCTCGGCCCAGGCGTCGCGGTAGCCGCGCAGGCGCCGGCGGGTGACCCGGAAGGTCGAGGCGTCCGGATCGATCCCGCCCGGAGGCAGGGTGCCGGACCCGGCGGGCGCGGCGTCGTCCAGGGGGGCGCCGGAGGTGACGCCGGACAGCCTCGCGCGGTCGAGGGGGAAGCTCAGCACCCCGGGCCGCCGCGCCCCCGCGAAGACCTCGCGGCCGACGGCCGCCGCCGCGGCGCGGTCGTCGGCGGCGACGAAGGAGAGGCCGTCGCGGCGCGGGCCCCCGTGGACCACTGCGGGCAGGCCGGTGGCGGAGATGGCGTCGATGACGGGGTCGTCGTCGGCGGTCGTCCAGACCACGAAGGCGTCGACGGCCGCCTCGGTGACCCGGTCGACGTCGGAGGGGCTTCCGGTGACGGGGACGAGCGTGAGCGCCATGCCGTGGTCGGCGCAGACCTGCGCGACGCCGGACAGGAAGCGGGTCGCCTGCGGGTCGTCGAAGGCGTAGGTGAGGTGCTCGCCCAGGACGACGCCCAGGTTGCCGGTCCGGCCGCTGCGCAGCGAGCGCGCGCCGGGGTGCGGGCCCGGGTAGCCGAGACGCTCGGCGGCCTCGCGGACCTTGGCCCGCGCCTCGTCGGAGACCCGGCCGGGCCGGCCGTAGGCGTACGAGACGGTCATCACCGACACCCCTGCCGCGCGGGCGACCTCGGCCATGGTCACCCGGCGTCGCGCCGCCCGTCCGCTCATGGGCCGAGGATAGCTGTGTATCGATACACAGCTGATTTGTGTATCGTTACACACATGTCAGGAGGAATAGGCGGAGTCCGGGCGCGTACCGCTTATATGGGGTTCGCCGCGTTCGGTGCTTTCTGGGGAGTGTGGGGTGCCTCGGTGCCCGCGATCCGTGCTCAGGCGGAGCTGAGTGACGGGCAGCTGGGCACGGCGCTGCTGTTCGTCGGGGCGGGGGCGCTGCCCGCGATGCTCGTCACCGGCAGGGCGGTCGACCGCTGGGGGCTCCGGGTGGCCGCGTTCCTGCTGGTGACGCTCGGCGCGGTGGGGACGCTGGTGGCCGTGGCGGGGCGCGACTTCTGGAGCCTGTCGGCGGGGCTGGCGCTGCTCGGCGCCTCCTCGGGGGCGGCCGACGTCGCGATCAACTCGGCGGCGGCCTCGGCGGAGCGGACGTCCGGCCGGCCGGTCATCACCCGCGCGCACGGCACCTTCTCCGCCATGGTGGTGGCCGGCAGCCTCTCCGCAGGGCTGCTGCTCGGCGGGTTGGGCCTGCCGGTCGTCGTGCCGTTCCTGCTGGTCGCCGGCGCGGCGGCCGGCGCGGCCCTCGGCGTGTCGGCCGACCGGCGAGCCGCCTCGGCCCTCGGCGTCGTGACCGACGGGTGGGCCGCCTCGGCCATCGGGAGGACCGTCCCGGACGCGACGAGGGTTCCCCTGGCCGCTGGGAGAACCGTTCCGGAACCGGCAAGGGCCGCCCCGGTCGAGGGGACCGTTCCGGAATCGGTAAGAGCCGTCCCGGTCACCGAGGGGACCGTCCCGGACGCGGCGGGGGCCGCCCGGGGTGGCGAGCGGCGGGGGCGCCGAGGGCGCAGGGGACAGCAGGGACACGCCGTGCGCCCGTTCCCGTTGCTCGTGGTCGGCGGCCTGGGCGCGCTCGCCTTCGCGGTGGAGAACGCCCACCAGAGCTGGGGCGCGGTCTACCTGGCCGACGTGACCGGCGCGGGTCCCGCGCTCGCCGCGGCAGGTCCGGCGGTCTTCGCCGCCGTCGTCGCCCTCACCCGCTTCGCGGCCGGCGCGGTCGGCTCCCGGCACGCCGCGACCGTGCTCGTCTGCGGCGCCGCGACGGCCGCGGCCGGGACCGCGCTGGTGTCCGTCGCGACGGCCGTCCCGGCGGTCCTGCTGGGACTGGCCCTGGCCGCCGCCGGCACGGCGGTGCTCTTTCCCATGCTGATGGGTGTCGTCGCGGCACACGTGGGCGAGGCGGCGAGGGGGAGGGCGACGTCCGTGGTGACCACCGTGGCCTACCTGGGATTCCTCGCCGGTCCTGTCTACGTCGGGGGCTGGGCCGAGGCGACCGGCCTGCCGGGGGCGATGGTGGCCGTCGCCGCCCTCGCCGCCGCCCTCGCGGCCCTGTCCTGGCCCGCACTGCGATCGGCCGTCCGCACGGGCTCCCCGTGGGACCGCGGTGACCTTCACCATGCGGAGAAGATCAGCGGTCGAACCTCATGACGCCCATCTGGCCCCTGCCGGCTTTCGATCTGCCGAAGGGTTGCCTTTCGATCTGCCGAGATTTCGAGGTGTCGGATGGCGCTCAGAAGTTCTGCTCCGGCGCTGTCGTGCACCCCATCCGGTCGTCCGCCCGCCGGAGCCTGGTCGCCCGTTTCCGGATCAGGCTCCGGCATGACGCCGTCACTGGGCGCCGGCGGCCGGGCGTATCACGATCTCGTTGACGTCGACCTCGGGGGGTCGGCCGATCGCGAAGGCGATGGCGTCCGCGATCGCCTCGGCCGGGATGGTCACCGACCGGTAGGTCTTCATGGCCTCGCGGGCCACCGGGTCCGAGATGGAGTCGGCCAGCTCGGACTCGGTGACGCCGGGGGAGACGACGCTTACCCGGATGTCGCCCGCGGACTCCTGGCGCAGCCCCTCGGAGATCGCGCGCACCGCGAACTTGGTGGCGCAGTACACCGCGGCGGTCGGCGACACCTCGTAGGCGCCGACCGAGGCGATGTTCACGAAGTGCCCGCCGCCCTGCTCCCGCATGACCGGCAGGGCGGCGGCGATGCCGTGCAGTACCCCGCGGACGTTCACGTCGATCATCCGGTCCCACTCGTCGACCTTCAGTTCCGCGAGTGGTGACAGCGGCATCACGCCGGCGTTGTTGACCATCACGTCCAGACGCCCGTACCGCTCCCGCGCGGCGGCCACGAAGGTCCGCACGTCAGCGGCTTCGGTGACGTCCAGCCGCCGGAACGAGGCGCTGCCACCGTCGGCGATGATCTTCGCCGTCAACTGTTCCAGCCGGTCCGTACGCCGCGCGCCGAGGAGGAGGTGATGGCCGTCGGCGGCCAGGCGGAGCGCGGTCGCCTCGCCGATCCCGCTGCTCGCCCCGGTGATCGCGATGATCTTGGCCGATGCCCTCATGCCTGCTCCTTCTCCCGGTACAGCACGAGGTGCTCGTGGTAGAGCACGCCGTCGCGGATGTCACCCGTGGCGGTGAACCCGGTGTCGTCGACGTAGTCCAGATGGCTGCCGGTCACCGTGTACCGGCCGGTGTACGCGCTGCGCCGACCGCCGCGTGCCTCGTCGTACCGGCCGTCCGCTCGCAGCTCCTGGCGGATGTGGCCGTCCGCGGTCACCCACATGCCGGCCACGTCCACCTTCCCGTCATCGGTGGTTCTCGTCATGCTCTTCTCCCTCACATGGTGATCTGTCCTTCGTCACCGAGTCTGGGCTGAGTGCGGACCGTCAACCAGGACGCTCACCGCCTGGGTGCGACACACCCGGGCAGGCCGCTGTCCACCCGCCTAGCCTGGAGATATGGCCAACAATGAGCTGGGAGACTTTCTGCGCGCACGCCGTTCGGGCCTGCGGCCAGAAGACGTCGGCATGGCGACCTACGGGGTCCGCAGGGTCGCCGGACTGCGGCGCGAGGAGGTCGCCGTTCTGGCCGGCATGAACGCCGACTACTACACCCGCCTGGAACAGGGACGCGAACGCCATCCCTCCCCCCAGGTGCTCGACGCGCTCAGCCGTGCCCTGCACCTGGACGTCGACGCCCGCGCGCACCTGTACCGGCTGGCGGGCGCCGCGCCGGATGAGCGGCCAGGGCAGATCCTGGACGCGGTCAGTCCCGCACTGCGCCAGCTGATGGACGGCTACCCGAACACTCCCGCGTTCGTCATCAACCGCACCCTGGACATCCTCGCCGCCAACGTGCTGGCCGACGCTCTGTTCTCACCCTTCGAGCCCGCCGACAACCTGGCCCGGATGGCCTTCCTCGACCCCGCCGGGCGGCACTTCTACACCCGCTGGAACTGGGCCGCCCAGGTCACCGTGGCCAATCTGAGGCAGGCGGCCGGCTTCGACCCCGGGCATCCCCGGCTCCGCGAGCTCGTACGGACCCTGACCGAGCGGAGCGGCGAGTTCGCGACCCTGTGGAGCGCGCACGACGTGCGGGGCAAGACCCGGGACGCGAAACACCTCATGCACCCGGACGTCGGCCCCTTGGTCCTTACCTATCAGGCCTTCGACGTGCGCGACGCGCCCGGCCAGCAGCTGATCATCTACCACGCAGAACCCGGTAGTCCCAGCGCCCAGGCGCTCACCCTGCTCGGCAGCATCGGCGCCTCCCGGCGACAGACCCTGGGGCGTTCGGCCGATTGACCCGCGGTCTCGGCCGGAGAGAGGCCGGATTCGGACGACGGCGGTTCGTGGCATAAGGTAGCTCGTCGGTGCGTTCAGGATGGACGCACACGATGACCGCTCGGCGGCCGCGAAAGCGGTATCAACCCCGGTCGAAGCCCGCCACCCCGGTGGGCTCCCGAACCGGGCGGAGTCTCCGTCTGGATGATGGACGGAGAGATGTTGACCTCGTACGTCGCCGTGCTCGGCTCGCCCGGAGCCTGGCGCTTCCTGCTTCCCGCCTTCGTCGCGCGCCTTCCGAACGCGATGCTCCAGCTCGGCGTGCTGCTGCTCGTGCACTGGTCCACCGGCTCGTACGGCGCGGCCGGGGTCGCCGCCGCCGTGGCCGCGGTGGCACCCGCGCTGGTCGGCCCGAGGACCGGGCGGCTCGCCGACCGGTACGGGCAGGCGAGGGTGCTGGTCCCGCAGGTCGCCGTGCACGCCGTCGCGCTGGGCACCCTGCTCGTGCTCGCCTCGGCACACGCCTCCGCGGTCTCGCTGGTGGCCGTCTCGGCGCTGGCCGGGGCGACGATGCCGCAGGTCGGCTCGATGGTCCGCGCCCGCTGGGCGCACGTGCTCGGCGGGTCGGGCAGGCTGGACACGGCCTTCGCCCTCGAATCCATCACCGACGAGCTGACCTTCACCCTCGCCCCGGTGCTGCTCGTGGCCATCTCGACCGGGTTCTCACCGGTGTGGGCGCTGTCGGTGGCGCTGGTCATGGTCGTGGTGGGGACGCTCGCGTTCGCCGGGGTCCGCAGGGGCGCGCCCGAACCGATGCCGGTCCGGGTCCGTTCCCAGCGCGGTGTGCTGCGGTTGCGCGGGGTGGCCGTGCTCGCGCTGGCCTTCGTCGCCCTCGGCACCGTCTTCGGCAGCCTGCAGGTCGGCGTCACCTCCTACACCGCGGCCCTCGGCCAGGCCGGCGCCGCCGGACCGGTCTACGCCAGCTTCTCCGGCGCCAGTTTCGTCGGGGGCATCCTCTACGGCGTGGTCCGCTGGCGGGTCGGCGCCCCGGCCAGGCTGGTCGCAGCCTTCGGCCTGCTCTCCGCGGCCACCGTCACCCTGACGCTCGCCGGATCGGTCCCGCTGCTGTACGCCGGAGCCGCCGTGGCCGGGTTCGTCATCGCCCCGGCCGTCATCACCGGCTACACCCTGGTCGAGGGCCTCATCCCGGCCGAGGTGAGGACCGAGGCGTTCACCTGGCTCAACGGCTCCGTCGGCGTGGGCATCGCCGCGGGCGCGGCCGTCGCGGGCCAGCTCGTGGACCGCTTCGGCGCGGCGTTCGCCTTCCTCGTCCCCCCGGTCACCACCGGCCTGGCCGCCCTGCTCGTGCTGGTCTTCCTGCGCCGCCTGCGGCCGGGGGCCGACCGCGCCCCGGCACGCGACCTGGTCGCCACGGGCTGAGAACACCGGGCCGGGAGGCCGACCACCCGTCAGCCGTGTCACCGACCTGCCGGGGCGGTACAGCCAGGTCATGTCCGACGAATTGGCGATGTTGTCAGAACGACCGGACACGCCCGGCATGGGGATCTTCTATGCTCCGTACTCCGCGTACTCCGCGTGTTGCGGGGCAACGGGCACGACGACGAACGGACACCGGTGACATACACACTCCAGGAAGTCGGGACGAACGGGCCGCGCGCGCTGCCCGGAGAGCTGGTGGCGACATGAGCGGCCTTGGGAGGTGGAGCCTCGGTGTCGGCGTCGGGCTCCTGGTCGTGGCCGTGCTGTGCAGGGCGCTGAACCTGATCCCGGTCACGGTGATCACCGGCCTCCTGGGCCTGATCGCGCTCGGCATGGCGGGGTACGACGCGCTCTACGAATGGCAGGGCCGGGTCAACCTGCGCCGTCGGGCAGCCAGGGCACACCGGGAACGTGAAGGCCGCCAGGACCGCTGAACCCGCGGTGCGGGACCCACGCGAGCTGGTACAAATGCGGCATGAGCGAATCCGTCGGGTTTCCCCCGCAGCCGAACGTGCCGCCGGCCCGGCGTGTCCGCAGCCGGAGGTATCGCGTGTGGGCCCGCGCCCTCCTGTGGACGCCGATCGCGCTCACGGTGGCCGGTGTCGTCCTCGGCCTGGGGCTGTTCGCGGCCGCCGACGCCGACCCGGCGTACGGTTCGTCCGCGCTCGGCTATCTCGGCCTCTTCGTGTGGGGCGGCCTCGCGGTCCTGTCGCCGGTCCTGCTCGGGTCGTTCGTCGCCGGGCTGGTCATGCTGATCCGCGCGCGCGGCTGAGGTCGCGGCAGGACACGGCTCCGCCTCGGCATGCTCCGTGGAGCGTGCCCGGTGACCGGGCGACGGCGGTCGGCGCCGGGCCGCCGCGAAGCGGATGCCGCGGTGGCCCGGACGGGGATGCGGTACCGCGAAGAGGAACGCGGCGGCCGGAAGAGGGATCAGGCGCCGGCGGCCTGGCGGGCGCGGCGGGCCTCGCGGCGCTCGACGAATCGGGAGGCGGTGGTCTCCAGCTTGCCGAGGAAGTCGGAGAGCTCCTCGCGGGCCTTCTCGCCCTCGGCGCCGAGGTTCTTCATGTTGAACACGTCCCACTGGCGCAGGACCGGCTGCAGGACGTCGTCGATGTGCAGGCGCAGGTCGTAGATGCCCGCGTTGGCGATGGTCATGGCCTTGCGGGTGAAGCCCTCGATGCCGGTTCCCGGCATCTGGAAGGTGGTGACGACGTCGGTCACGGCGCGCATCGTCTGGTCGGGGGCGAGCTGGAAGGCCGCGTTGAGCAGGTTGCGGTAGAAGAGCATGTGCAGGTTCTCGTCGGCGGCGATCCTGGCGAGCAGCCGCTCGCAGTTCGGGTCCTCGGAGGCCTTGCCGGTGTTGCGGTGCGAGATGCGGGTGGCCAGCTCCTGGAAGGAGACGTACGCCACCGAGGCGAGCACGCCCTCGTAGGAGTTGGTGAAGCCCTCGCTCATGTGCACCATCCGGGCCCGCTCCAGCTCGACCGGGTCGACCGCGCGGGTGACCGTCAGGTAGTCGCGGATGGCGGTGCCGTGGCGGCCCTCCTCGGCGGTCCAGCGGTGCACCCAGGTGCCCCACGCCGCGTCGCGACCCAGGGTCGTGGCGATCTCGTGGTGGTAGCTGGGGAGGTTGTCCTCGGTCAGCAGGTTGACGATGAGGGAGATGCGGGCTTCCTCGGGAATCTTGGTGTCGGTCTCGACCCAGGCGTCCCCGCCGTAGAGGCCGTCGTAGTTCCGTCCCTCCGACCAGGGGACGTACTCGTGCGGGAACCACTCCTTGGCCACCTTGTGGTGCCGGTCCAGCTCCCCCGCGACGACAGGCTCAAGCTCGAGCAGCAGCTCGGTCTCACTGAACTCTCGCATCAGGTTTTTCTCCCTCGAAGACTACGCAACCGTAACCTACGTTAGCGTAGGTAAGACGTGATGGGTACGTGCCGCATGTCTCATTTACTCACCCGTGGGCGATTCAAGGGAGCCTCTTCGCCGTCAGCCGTCAGCCGCGGCTTGAGTGGCGATCGGACGTCCACCCGGCATGGGAGCCGACCAAGCCGACCCCGCCGAACCCGGGGTGCATCACAGCCTCCGTCGAAACAGCCTCCGTCGAACCCGGCGCGGCTCAGTCCGAACTCCTCCCGGGTTTCGTGTGGAGGATCTCGCGGGCCTGGTCCGCGGCGCGGGCGATGCTCTCGGAGACGAACTCGACGAAGCGGGCGATGTTCTCCAGGCGGGCGGCGGCCGGTGTGCCGGGGCCGATGATGCCGACGCCCTGCCGGGCGACCTCGCCGAGGTGGGCGGTGGCGCGGGCGCTGGCCATCGTCGACTGGTACAAGACGTCGTCGTCGACGACGTAGCGCTCGCGGCGGCGTTCGTCGCGTTCCCGGCGGATGAGGCCCTGGCCTTCGAGGAAAGTGATCGCTTTGGAGACGGACGCCAGGCTGATCCGGAGGCGACCGGCGAGTTCGGAGGCGGTGAGGCTGCCGGTGTCGGTGGTGTAAAGGCCGGCCAGCACCCGGGCCGTCATCCTGGGCAGGCCGGATTGCATGAAGACGGCGGCGAGCACCTCCTCGTACTCGCGCACGGCCTCGTCGTCGAGCCCGTGCGTCCGCCGGGGCGCGTCGGGGTCGCCGGGCGTGGCGCGCCTGCGGCGGCGGGTGCGGTGTTCGGTGGCGCGGTGGGCCAGGTCGGCGCGGTAGGCGGTGGGGCCGCCGTTGCGCATCACCTCACGCGTGATCGTCGAGGTCGGGCGGTCGAGACCCCTGGCGATCTCCGCGTAGGCCAGGCCGTCGGCCAGTCCCAGCGCGATCTGCCGACGGTCCTGCTGGGTGAGTCTGCCTCCCGGCATCGCGGTCCTCCTCGTGGTCCGTGGTGTCCCCAGCCTAGCGTTCACTCTCGAACCATTGCAACGGTCAGGGCGGTGATCATTGCGTTGATTTCAAAAGCATTGCAACACATTATCGGCTATGAGCTGCGGATTCAGCGTCTGAGCACAATGAGCTTGTTGCCACATACGGAAATGCAACGTAGTGTTTCCAGTGTCGGAAACAGCAAGCCGAAGGAAGACACCATGCAGAAGTTCGACACCCCCGCCCCGGTGACCGCCGTCCTCGACGTCCCCGCCGGCCGCATCCAGCTCATCGCCGCCGACCGGGCCGACACCGTGGTCGAGGTCCTCCCCGCGAACGCCTCGAAGAGCCGCGACGTGAAGGCGGCCGAGCAGACCGAGGTCGCATACGGCGACGGCGTCCTGCGGATCAAGGCACCGGAGGGGAAGAACCAGATCCTCGGCGCTTCGGGATCCGTCGAGGTCACGGTCCGGCTGCCCGCGGGCTCCCGCGTCGAGGCGAAGGCGGCCGGCGCCGAACTCCGGGGCGTCGGACGGTTCGGCGACGTCACCTTCGAGGGCGCGCAGGGTTCGGTCAAGATCGACGAGGCGGCGAGCGCCCGCCTCACCCTCCTCGCCGGAGACCTCTGGGTCGACCGCCTGGGCGGTCCCGCGGAGATCAGCACCCAGAAGGGCGACCTCCACATCACCGAGGCCGTGCGCGGCACGGTCGTGCTGCGCACCGAGTCCGGCGGGATCTCCGTCGGCGCCGCCCGCGGAGTCTCCGCCACCCTGGACGCCGGCACCTCCTACGGCCGGATCCACAACGCGCTCAGGAACACCGACGGCGCCGACGCCGCCCTGACCATCCACGCGACCACCGCCTACGGCGACATCACCGCCCGCAGCCTGTGAGAGGGACGCCCGCGGACGCGGCACCCCTGTCCGATCAGTTGGATTTCCCACCGCTTACGAAGGAGCACACCACCATGTCCGTCACCCTTGCCGACCAGGACCGCCCGGAACTGCGGAAGGTCATCGAGGAGATCGTCGATTCCGGTTTCACCGGGATGACGCTGCGCGTGCACGACGAGCGGGGCGTGTGGAGCGGCAGCGCCGGTGTGGCCGAACGGGGCGGGATCGCCAGGCCGCCGATCGACGGGCACGTCCGGATCGGCAGCAACACCAAGACCTTCACCGCGACCCTGGCGCTGCAACTGGTGGCCGAGGGCACGATCGGGCTGGACACCCCCGCGGCGGACTACCTGCCCGGGTTCGGGCTGGACGAGCGGATCACCGTGCGGATGCTGCTGCAGCACACCAGCGGGGTGTTCAACTTCACCGGCGAGTACTACGACGACGGGACGTACGCGCCGGGGATCCCCGCCACGACCGCGGGCCAGGAGTGGGTGGACAACCGGTTCAAGACCTACCGGCCGCAGGAGCTGGTGGAGCTGGCGCTGTCCAAGCCGGCGCGGTTCGAGCCGGGGACGGGCTGGAGCTATTCCAACACCAATTACGTGCTGGTGAGGCTGCTGATCGAGAAGGTCACCGGCCGCTCGGTCGCCGAGGAGATGCAGCGGCTGATCCTGGGTCCGCTCGGGCTGTCGGGCACCCTGGTGCCCGACGGCCCGGAGATCCCCGGCCCGCACGCCCACGCCTACTACCGGTACGAGGAGGCCGGCGAGCACAAGACGGTCGACGTCACCCGCCAGAACCCCTCCTGGATCTCCAGTGGCGGCGACATGATCTCGACCGTCCAGGACCTGCACACGTTCGTCTCCGCGCTGCTGGGCGGCAAGCTCCTGCCGGCCCCGCTACTGGCCGAGATGTGCACCCCGTACCCGACGGGCGTCCCGGACATGGACTACGGCCTGGGGGTGTTCGTGCTGACCACGGAGGGCGGCACCGTCATCTCCCACAACGGAGGCATGGCGGGCCACGCGGCGCTGATGTACGGCACGCCCGGCGGCGGCAAGACCCTGATCGCCGCGCTGAACTATGTGGACGACGTCGAGATGTCCCTGGGGGAGGCGTTCCAGAAGGCGACGCGAAGGCTCATCGAAGAGGTGTTCGGCAGCGGGCAGGCCGGGCCGGCTCGGTAGGCGGGGACGAGCGGCGTGGGACTGACCGCTCCGTCGTCGATCAAGTCCCCAGCCGCGACCGGATCGGCCGGCGAGGATGCCGGGTGTCGTCCGGGCCCGGCTGGGCGGGGATCGTCGTGCTCCGCCCCGGCACCGCCGGCCGGCGGGCGGGGTGCCCCGGCCAGAGGGCGGCCAGGAGGATCAGCGTCGTCTCGCAGAGCACCAGCAGCCGTTGCACCAGGCCGTAGTGGTCGGCGCCGCCGATCAGGTCCGAGACGAGCGAGCCCGGGTGGGCGGCCAGGAACCAGGCGAGGAACAGCGCCGACAGGACGGAGACCGTCGCCAGCGGCCCGTTCCCCGTCCGGCGGCCGAGCATCCACCCCGCGCAGGGCAGCGCGGTGAAGACCACGGCCGCCGACCAGCGGTGGATCTCCCCGGCGATCGAGACGACGCCGGGCGCCGCGTCGGTGGGGAACGCGGCGGTGAGGAGGAGTCCCAGCGCCGCGGCCACGAACAGCGCGCGCGAGGCGGCGCCGCGCACCGGCGCCACCCGGGCCAGCAGGTACGCGACCCAGAGGCAGCCCACCGCCAGGGCGATCGTGCCGCCCACCATGGCCCAGGCGCTGTCGTCGCGCAGCGCGTAGTCGCTGATCAGGCCGTTCATCGGGTCCACCGTGTCGGCCGCGACCAGGTGCGCGTAGCCCATCGCGGCCAGGGCGGACAGCGGCCCGGCCACGCCGGGCCAGCGGGACGGCGGGCCCTCGTTCATCGCGTCACCTCCCGGTGTGCCGCTTCGGAGTTCATCGCGTCACCTCCCGGTGTGCCGCTTCGGAGTTCATCGCGTCACCTCCCGGTGTGCCGCTTCGGAGTCCGGTCCCACTTCCCGGTGGATCGTCTCGAGGTCCGGTCCCACTTCCCGGTGGATCGTCTCGAGGTCCGGTCCCACTTCCCGGTGGATCGTCTCGAAGCCCGGTCTCATCTCCTGGCGGATCCTCTCCGGCCTCATCGCGCGACCTCCTGGTAGATCCGCTCGAACCTGGTCAGGGAGGCCTGGTGGTCGTGGGTCAGCGCGATGGCGCGGCTCGCGGCGCCCATCGCGGCACGCGTCCCGGGGGAGGAGAGCAGGGCGCCCAGGTGGCGGGCCAGTTCCAGGACGTCGCCGGGCCGGAACAGGTGGCCGTTCTCGCCGGGCCGTACCAGGTGCGGCAGGGCCATCGCGTCCGCGGCGACGACCGGCAGGCCGCTGGCCATGGCCTCCAGCGTGGCGATGCTCTGCAGCTCCGCGACGCCCGGCATGGCGAAGACGTCACCGGCGGCGTACACCTGGGGCAGCGTCTCGTCGGGGACGAACCCGAGGAAGGACACCCGGTCCCCGACCCCGAGCCGGTCGGCCAGCCTGGCGAGCGCGGCCCGCTGCCCGCCGGTTCCGGCCAGCGCGATCTGCGCGTCGGTGTGGACGAGCACGTGCGGCAGGGCGCGGACGAGCTCGTCCAGGCGCTTCTCCTCGTCCAGCCGGCCGACGAACACGATCGTGTCCCGGTCGGGCAGGCCGAAGGCCCTGCGGGCCCACGCCTTAGGCTCGGCGCGCGGCTGGAACCTCGCCAGGTCGATGCCGCAGGAGATGGGTTCCACCGGCGGGCCGAATCCCTTGCCCGTGAGCAGCCCGGCCGCGATCTCGGTGGGCGTGGTGACGCGGTCGGCCCTGGAGAAGACGCGGTTGAAGTCCTTCCAGGCCAGCGCGCCCGCCTTCTCGCGGAGCCGTCCGGGGATGTGCGCGAACTGGAAGAGGTTGTCCGGCATGAAGTGGTTGGTCGCCACGACCGGGACGCCGGCGCGCCGGGAGGCGGAGATCGCCGCGCGGCCGACGACGAAGTGCGCCTGCACGTGGACCACGTCCGGGGCGATCCTGTCGATCAGCCGGTCCAGCCGGGCCGGCACCGCGACCCGCATGGTGGGGTGGACCAGCACCGGCGCCGAGCGCAGCCGGTGCACGGTCACCCCGTCCATCTGCTCGGTCCTGGCCGGTCCCTCGTCCGAGGCGCACACCACGTGGACCTCGTTCCCCCGCTCGGCCAGGCCCTGGGCGAGCCGGTGGGCGAAGTAGGCGGCGCCGTTCACATCCGGCGGGTAGGTGTCGGCCCCGATCAGCACCCGGCGGGGCCGGGTGGCGAGAAGGGCCGGGGTCCGCGCGGGGGTGTAGGTGTAAAGGGGGGCGGTGGCCGGCATGACCATCGGTGCTCCGTTCATCGTGCGGTTCATCGTGCTGTCACGTCATGTGAGGGGGACATCGGGGTGGTACGGGCCAGCGCGACGGTCCCGGCGGCGGTGAGCGCGGCCGCCGCCAGCGCGGTGAGCGTGCTCGCCGCGCCGGTCGGCAGGGGCTCGCCGAGCAGGAGGGCGCCGAAGGCGACGGCGGTGAGGGGGTCGGCCACCTGCAGGGCGGCGAACGCCACGCCGAAGTGGCCGACGGCGTAGGCGCGCTGGAGCAGCGCCAGCGCGATCACGGCGGGCATCGGGACGGCGAACAGGAACCACGGCTCCCAGTCGCCGTCGACCAGGACGCGGGTGAGCGTGGCGGTCGCGCCGTACAGCACGCCCGCGCCCGTGGCGAGCAGGCAGGCCCGCGCGGCGGGGGAGGCCCGCCTGGCGAGGGCCCACAGCACCAGGGCGGCGGTGGCCGCCCCCGCGAGCAGGGCCACCGCCTCCCCGGTGCTGAGGTGGGGGTTCCCGCCGTGCTCGGGCACGACCAGCACCAGGCCGATCAGCCCGATGGCGATCACCGCCGCCGAGGCCAGCTCGCCGGGCCGCGGCCTGCGGCGTTGCAGGGCCGCGGCGCACGGCAGGGCGAACAGGAGGCTGGCCACGCCCATCGGCTGCACGAGGGTGAGCGGGCCGTACTTCAGCGCGACGATGTGCAGGGCCGTGCCGGCCGCGATGGCGAGGCCGCCGAGCAGCCACCGGGGGCGCCTGGCCAGGTACCGGAGACCGGCGCGGGACGTGCTCGCCGCCTCGAACTGCTGCAGAGCGGCACCGAGTGCGAAGAACAGGGATCCCAGCAACGCCAGGCCGGCCGCGAGCACGGTCATGCACACTCCTTCCAAGCAGATGAAGACATGGCGAGATGACCGGATCGCCTCGAGGAGGCGTCCGTTGAGGGGTTCGGGATGAACAGTCGAAGCGTCCCGTGCGGGGAGGTGCCGGAGCCATAGGGGTTCACCCTGACTTCGCAGGGAATTCCCCGAGATTCGCGTCGGGGCTGTTGACCTGCTGGCTTCTCTTATCGTAGTTTCTCGGGCATGGATCTCGTGGGCGCCTGGCACCTGGTCGAGTGGCGGATCGTCGGTGCCGACGGGCGGGTCTCACACCCCTTCGGCACGGACGCGGTGGGCCTGCTCTGCTACACCCCCGACGGCCACATGAGCGTGACCATCGCGCGGGCCGGGCGCGCCCCGCTGCCCGGCGCCGGCCCGCGGCAGGCGCCCCCGGAGGCGCTGGCCGAGGCGTTCACGTCGTTCTTCGCCTACGCGGGCCGCTACGAGGTCCGCGACGGTCACGTCGCCCATGACGTCGAGGTGGCGCTCAACCCGGCCTTCGCGGGCACCGTCCAGGTCCGGGAGCTGAACGCCGACGGTGACCGGCTGGTCCTGGCGGCCGGCGAGGGCTGCCGGTGGCACACCCTGATCTGGAGGCGGTCGTGAACATCGTGCGTTCTGTACGGATCCGGAGGCGGTCGTGAACGCCGAGCGTTCGGTACGGCTCGCGCGGGCGGTCGAGGCCAGGAGCACCAGGGAGAGCTGGAACGCCTACCCTGACGCGCCCTCCCGCCACCCCGGGGGCGAGGCCGCGCGGGAGGCCGGACGCAAGGCCCACGAGTCCCGCCTCGGCGGCCGGTTCGACCTGCCGGAACACCCCGGTTCCCACGCCGTCGCCCCGGGTGAGGTCTCGCCCTACACCGGCGAGCCGCTGGGCGTCGCCTACCCGGTCGCGAGCGCCGGCGAGGTCTACCGGGCCGCTCTGGCCGCCTGGCCCGCCTGGCGCGGCGCCACTCCCGAGACCAGGGCGGACCTCTGCCTGGCCGCCTGCGACCGGATCTACGAGCGATCCTTCGAGTTCGTGCCCGCCACCATGCACACCGCCGGTCAGAGCGCGGCGATGAGTTTCACCGGCAGCGGCACGAACGCCCTCGACCGGGGGATCGAGGCGATCGCCGCCGCCTGGTCGGCGATGGAGCGGGTCACCCCGCACGCGACCTGGACCCGCGGCTTCGGCACCTCCGAGCTCAGCCTGGACAAGCGCTACCGGATCGTGCCGCGCGGCGTCGCTGTCGTCGTCACCTGCGCGAGCTTCCCCGCCTGGAACGCCTACCCGGCGATCTTCGCCAACCTCGCCACCGGCAACCCGGTGATCGTCAAGCCGCACCCCACCGCGGTGCTGCCGATGGCGCTGGCGGTCGCCGCCTGCCGCGAGGTCCTCGCCGGGGCAGGGTTCGACCCCGGCCTGGTCACCCTGGCCGTCGACACCGTCGAGGCGCCGATCGCCAAGGAACTGATCGGCCACCCCGCCTGCCGGATCGTCGACTTCACCGGCAGCGCCGCGTTCGGCGCCTGGGTGGAGGCGAACGCCTTCCCCGCGATCTCCTACACCGAGACCTCGGGACTCAACGCGGTCGTGCTCGACTCCGCAGACGACCTCGCGCCCGTGCTGCGGGCCGTCGCCGGGTCGCTCTGCCTGTTCTCCGCGCAGATGTGCACCAGCCCGCAGAACATCTTCGTGCCCCGCGCCGGGGTGCGGACCTCCTCGGGAACGGTCTCGTTCGAGGAGGTCGGCGAGGCCCTGGCGGAGGCCGTACGGCAGATCTCCACCGTGCCCAGGCGGGCGGCCTCCGTGCTGGCGGCCATCCAGTCGCCCGCCACGCTCGCCCTGCTCGACGAGCTGCGCGGCCGGGGTGGCGTGCTCCTGGACGCCGCGCCGTACGAGCACCCGGAGTTTCCCGCGGCGCGCACCAGCGGTCCGCTGCTGCTCGCCACCGAGGACCCGGCGGTCTACGGCGAGGAGCGCTTCGGGCCGGTCGCCTTCCTCGTCCCCGCCGAGGACCGGGAGGCCGCGCTACGGACCGCCTCCGCCGACGCCAGGGACAAGGGCGCGATCACCGCCTTCTGCTACTCGGTCGACGAGGACTTCGTCGACCGGGCCGAGGACGCCTTCGCCCTCGCGGGCGCCGCGCTCACCTCCAACCTCACCGGCCCGATGCCGCTCAACTTCTCCGCCGCCTACAGCGACTACCACGTCAGCGGGCTCAATCCGGCGGGGAACGCCTCCCTCACCGACGACGCCTTCGTGTCCGGGCGCTTCCGCGTCACGCAGTCGCGCCGCCCGGCCGTCAGTCACCGGAGGTGACCGGTTCCGCCTCCGGCGCGGAACGGCGGCGGAGGTAGCGGACGGCCTCGACCGCGACGGTGACCGCCAGGGCGATGCCGAGACCGAGCAGCAGGCCCTTGATCGGGTCGTGCTCGAAGGCCGCGCCGCCCACGTAGCCGATCACCCCCGAGTAGACCGCCCAGGTCACCGCGGCGAGGGCGTCGAAGAGGGCGAAGGAGCGCCGGGGATAGGCGACCGCGCCCATGGTCAGGGTGCAGGCGGTCCGGCCGCCGGGAATGTAGCGGGCCACCACGAGGACCAGCCCGCCCCGCTCGGCCAGCGCCCGCTCCGCCCAGGCGAACGCCTTGCGGCTGCGCCTGCCGTTGCGCAGCCGGTCGTTGGTGGTACGCCCGATGGCGTACGAGATGTGGTCGCCCGCGAACGCGCCCACCGCGGCCACCACGATCACCAGGAGCAGGTCGGGCGCGCCGGTGGCGGCGGCGAACACCCCGGCCGTGATGACGGACGTCTCCGCCGGGACCACGGGGAAGAAGCCGTCGAGCATCGCCAGCGCGAACAGCGCCAGGTAGATCCATGGGGATGTCATCACATCGTGCAGGACGTCGAGGATGGCCTGTGTCACGTCGGGCTCCAGCCGGGGGTCGCGAATGTCTCACGCAGCACGCTGACGGCCCGGTGACTCTCAGGGCATCAGGGAGGAACCCCGGTGTTCTCGGATCACATCCCTGAGATCACCGGGGGTCCGTGTCCCGTCGACTCTAGAAACCGGGCGGAGCCGGTCACATCGCCCGAACGGCCTGGGCCACCCCCCTCTTCGGTCGGGGCTCCCTCCTCCTCAGGGTGGAGACCACTGGAGACGCTGGAGACACCGCTCAGTTGAGCTGCCAGATGGCGAGATTCAGCGAGGCCGCGTACGTCACCCAGAGCAGGTAGGGCACCAGCAGCCAGGCGGCCGGGCGGCTGATCCGCCGGAACATGACGATGTTGAGCACGATCGTGAGCCAGAGGACGACGATCTCCGCGAACGCCAGGCCGTACTGGCCGGCGCCGAAGAACAGCGGTGTCCAGGCGGCGTTGAGGACCAGTTGGACCGCGTAGACGCCGAGCGCCGGTGTCAGGCCGCGCGCCGACCAGGCGAGCCAGCCGGACAGGGCGATCATGACGTACAGGACCGTCCAGGCCGGGCCGAACAGCCACCGCGGCGGCGCCCAGGGCGGCCGCTCCAGCGACAGGTACTCGCCCCCGGCGTCGACGGCCGCCAGCGATCCCACCACCGCCACCAGCACGAGCGCGACGGCGAAGACCGGCAACCCGGCCCAGCGTTTCGGTTGATCCGCGATGACCATGGAGACCTCCCTGCCCCCTTATTCGCGCGTCTACCGCGCCGCGGTTTCCCGTAGGGGAACCGGATCCTGGCGGGGGTTCGGGCGGGTGGAACGTTCCCGGGCGGGTGGGGCGGTTCTAGGCGGGCGGAGCGGCGACGGCCGGGGTGGCGACGGGGTCGTAGTGCAGGCGGCGCAGCATCCGGCGGAAGGCGTACAGGGAGAAGGCCACCGCCAGGCCGCTGATCGCGGCCACGGCCGTGGTGCGGACCAGCAGGTAGGTGCCGATCGACTCGTGCAGCAGGAGCCAGATGCTCACCGCGGAGTTGGCCAGCAGCACGAAGGCCCACAGCAGGGTGATGCGCGCGAAGAACCGGCGGACCCGCTCGTGTTTCAGCACCGCCGAGGGCAGGTGGATGTAGTCGAGGGTCAGCTTCTGCACCAGCGGGCGGTTGAACCGCACCGAGGCGAGGAAGACCATGCTGATGCAGATCGTCCCGAGTTCCGGCTGGAGGAAGTAGATCACCGCGCTCCCGGTCCAGAACCCCAGCAGCGCCCGTACGGTGATCGCGATGATGGCGAGGATCATCGTGCCGGGCACGGGAATCCGCCGGACCAGCCGCCACCCCACCCCCGCGTACACCCAGGTGACCGCCGCGATCAGCGCGCCCTTCAGGCCGAGGAGGGCCAGCGCGGCGTAGAAGACGGCGAGGGGGGCGACGACGCCCTCCAGCAGCTTCGGTGCCGCCTGCCTGGCGAGAGCGGTGAGGCGGGGGAGAACGATGGGCTGGTGGCTCATGACGCTCCACGGGCTGGTGCGGTGGCAGGCGCTGGGCGTTCACGCCTACCCCGGCATGACACGGGCATGTCAGGCCGTCGCGAGGGGTTGCGGAGAGGGTTGCTTCCGGTGTTCACCGGCCACTCACCGTACCTGACCCCGTGCCGTGCTCTCGTGAAAACAACTCAATAACACTGCAATAACGGATGAGACAGGTGCGGATCATTACGATTCACGAAAAGGATCACTATGCCGGTAACGGTTGAGAAACGGGAGCTTTCCTGATCGGGTCCGGTCCGCGACCATGAGAGGCATGGCAGTGCTGCGCACGCACGCGTTCCGCCGTTCCACCGAGGGTGTCGAGAATGTGGCCGCCCAGCTCGTCCGCTGGCCGGACCTGGCGCTGAAACGCACCAGGAAAGGGCTGGGATTCCGGGCCGGCGGCAGGGAGATCGTCAGGATGTCCGGCGATCACACCGCGGAATTGCTCCTCACCAAACCCATGATCGACAAATGGGCGAGGGTGCTCACCGACTGCCATCGGATCACCCCCGGCGCCGACGCCGGATGGGTGGCCATGTCCATCGAGGGCCGGGCCGACGCCGAGCTGTTCCTCTCGCTCGTCAGCGTCGCGATCAAGGTCAACCAGGGCCCGCGGTAGCCGGCATCGTCCGGGCCGCGGTAACCGGTGTCGGCCGAGGGCGGCGGTGGGCGGTGCCGTCCGGGTTCGCGGTGACCGGTGTCGTCCTGGCCCGCGGTGGCCGGTGTCGGCCGAGGGCGGCGGTGGGCGGCGTCAGCCGAGGGTCGCGGTGGCGAGCCTCGCCCCGAAGCCGATGAACAGCGCGCCCACGCCTGTCCGCAGCCCGGTCGACAGTCCGCGGCGGGCCCGGAACTGCCCGGCCAGGAACGTCCCGCCGAAGATCAGCGCCGACAGGTAGAGAACGCTGAACAGCTGGCAGATCGCGCCCAGGATCAGGAAGGACACCGCGGGGGTGCCGTAGGCGGGGTCCACGAACTGGATGAAGAACGAGATGAAGAACAGGATCGCCTTCGGGTTCATCAGGCTGACGATCAGGGCCTTGCGGAAGGGGTTCTCCGTGATCCCCTCCCGGCCGGGCGCCGCCTTCGCGGCCTCGCTCCCGGCGTCGGGCGAACGCCGCGAGCTCCAGGCCGACCGGAGCATCTGGAAGCCGATCCACGCGAGGTAGGCCGCACCGGCGTACTTGACGACGTTGAACAGGAGCGGCGTCGACTTCAGCAGGGAGGCGGCTCCCGCCGCCGCCAGCACCATCAGGACGGTGTCGCCGACGAAGACCCCCATCGCCCCCCGGTACCCCTGCCGCACCCCGCGCTGGGCGGCGGTGCTGAGCACGTAGAGCGAGTTCGGGCCGGGCAACAGGATGATGAAGAAGGCGCCGACCACGTATGTCCAGATGTCGGTGATGCCGAAGAACACGTCGATACTCCAGGGGGCGTTACGGATGCGTCATTACCGTACCGCCTAAAGGTGCTTATCTCTCTTTCCGGGTTTTCCGTGGACGGGAGTGACGAAAGGGAGCGACGGGCGGGGGAGGGGCGGCGGGTGGGGGGTCGCCGTGCCGTTCCTCCGCGCGCCCGAGGGCGGGCGGAGGAACGTGCCCAGGCACGGCGCCGGAGGCCGACGTTTTTGGGCCTTGTGGCAAGGGTCTGTCAAGGCTACGATCGCGACAACTCTTAGGAAACTTTCCTAAAAGAAATGCCGACTGGGGGTGCCCATGGCCCGTGCCTCCCCTCCGACCGATTTCAAGCTGCGAAAACTCGGCGGCGGCGGCCGTCGCTGCTGAAGGTCCGACCGTCCGGACGCCTCACCCCCCAGGTTCCACGTCCATGGGAGCGATCATGCGGCGCACCTTTTCCTTACTTGTCCTGACTGCGGCTGCAAGCCCTCACCGCGGCCTGCCCACCCCCGCCCCCTCGCCTCCGGCGACACGGCCGTCCCGGCCACCGCGACCCCAGCTGCAGTCGGCACGGCCGCCGGGGCCACCATCGGCGCCGCCGTCGCCGCCTCCGCCCGTCCCGAGGCCCCCGGCCGGGGTTCGCGAGCCATGGGTGAGCGCCGGCGCCCGGGAACCACGAGTGAGCACGCGCCCACGGACGCCGCCGAGCCCCCGACCCTCCCGAAGGGCGGGCGCGGCCCGTCCTCGAAGCGCCGGCACCGGATCCCGCCGGCACCGCACGCCGGTCGGCGGCGTCCAGAGCGCGTGACGGCGGCCCAGGCGCCGGCGACCCGGTGACGACTCGCTGAACCCGGCGGTCTCCGGCGTCCCGCGCCGGTCGACGGAACGCTCCCCCGGCCGGAGCCGTGCCCACCCCGCCGTACGGCCCGCGTCCACGTTCGCGCCCGCGCACCCCCCGCGTGGCGCGGGTCGTACGGTCACCCCCACGGAATGCATGAGGTCAACGTGAAATTACGCGCCATCGCTCGTTCTCTCGTCGCCCTGGCGGCCCTCGTCCTGGCGATGACGGTCGCGCTTCCCGCCCAGGCCGCCTCGGCGACCGCCGTCTTCACCAAGGTCTCCGACTGGGGTACCGGTTTCGAGGGCAAGTACACGATCACCAATGGTGGTACGACGACCGTCAACGGCTGGTCGGTGGCCTTCGATCTGCCTTCGGGGGCGAACATCGGGTCCTTCTGGGACGCGTCGTTGAGTCGTAGCGGGCAGCGTTTCACCTTCACCAACGTCGGCTGGAACGGCACGTTGGCTCCCGGCGCGACCGCGAGTTTCGGCTTCAACGGCAGCCCGGGCGGTGTGACCCCGTCCAACTGCACCCTCAACGGCGCCGCGTGCGGCGGCGGCACCACCCCCGTCACCCCGGGGACACCGGGGAATCCGACCGTCACCGGGACGACCAACTCCTCGATCTCCCTGTCGTGGGGTGCCTCCAGCGGCACGGTCACCGGTTACCGCGTCTACGAGGGGTCCACGCAGCGGGCCCAGGTCACCGGCACCAGCGCGACGATCGGCTCGCTGGGCACCTGCACCTCGCACACGTACACGGTCAAGGCGTACAACGCCCAGGGTGAGTCGGCGGCCAGCGGCGCGGTGAGCGCCACCACCACCGGCTGCAACAGCGGTGCTCCCGGCAAGCCGGGCGCGCTGTCGGCGACCGGCGGCACGAACAGCGTCGCGTTGTCGTGGGGCGCGTCCTCGGGGACGGTGACGGGTTACCGGGTTTACGAGGGGTCCACGGTGAGGGCGACCGTGACCGGCACGAGCGCGACGGTGTCGGGGCTGGGCGTCTGCGAGGCGCACACCTACACGGTGGCGGCGTACAACTCCTCAGGCGAGGGCCAGAGGAGCGACCCGGCGAGCGCGACCACGAACGGCTGCACCGGCGGCGGCCCGCTGCCCAAGCACTTCCTCACCGGCTACTGGCACAACTTCGACAACCCGGCCGTCGAGCTGCGGCTGTCGGCGGTGCCCAACGAGTACGACCTGATCGCGGTCTCCTTCGGCGAGGCCACCGCCACCCCCGGTGAGGTCGTCTTCGGCGTCGACCCGGGCCTGTCCGCCTCCCTCGGCGGCTACACCGACGCCCAGTTCAGGGCCGACGTGCAGACCCTCCACTCCCGCGGCAAGAAGGTCATCCTCTCGGTCGGCGGCGAGGCGGGCCGCGTGCAGGTGGCCAGCGCCGCCGCCGCGACCAAGTTCGCCGACACCGTCTACGCCCTGATGCAGAGCTACAACTTCGACGGCGTCGACATCGACCTGGAGAACGGCCTCAACTCCACCTACATGGGCCAGGCGCTCCGATCGCTGCGGGCCAAGGCGGGGGCGAACCTGATCATCACGATGGCGCCGCAGACCATCGACATGCAGTCCACCGGCGGCGAGTACTTCAAGCTGGCGCTGGCCATCAAGGACATCCTCACCGTCGTCCACACCCAGTTCTACAACTCCGGCTCCATGCTCGGCTGCGACCAGATGGCCGCCTACTCGCAGGGCTCGGTCAACTTCATGACCGCGCTGGCCTGCATCCAGCTGGAGAACGGCCTCCGCCCCGACCAGGTGGCGCTCGGCCTGCCCGCCGGGCCCGGCGCGGCGGGCGGCGGGATCGTCGCCCCCGCCCTGGTGAACCAGGCCCTGACCTGCCTGGCCACCAGGACCAACTGCGGCAGCTTCGTGCCGCCGCGCACCTACCCCGGCATCCGTGGCGCGATGACCTGGTCCATCAACTGGGACGCCAGCAACAACTGGAACTTCTCCAGGACCGTCAAGCCGCACCTGGCGACCCTGCCCTAGCCCCCGGAACCTCCTCACCTCCCGCCCCCGGACCCCCGGCCCACCGATCTCCGGACCTGCCCGGCACCGCGCGACCCACGACCGGGCCGGGCAGGCCCCGGATCCCGTACCTCGAGCACCTCGCGTCTTTCGACCTCCCGGCACCTCGCACCCCCAGCACCTCGCATCCCCCAACCGAGGAAGAGCCATGAGATTTCGACGAACGCTGACCGCGGTCCTGGCCGCGCTCGGCATGTCACTCGGCCTGTCACTGGTCGCGACCCCCGCGTTCGCGGCGCCCCCCACCGCCGTCTTCACCAAGGTCTCCGACTGGGGTACCGGTTTCGAGGGCAAGTACACGATCACCAATGGTGGTACGACGACCGTCAACGGCTGGTCGGTGGCCTTCGATCTGCCTTCAGGGGCGAACATCGGGTCCTTCTGGGACGCGTCGTTGAGTCGTAGCGGGCAGCGTTTCACCTTCACCAACGTCGGCTGGAACGGCACGTTGGCTCCCGGCGCGACCGCGAGTTTCGGCTTCAACGGCAGCCCGGGCAGCGCGACGCCGTCCAACTGCACCCTCAACGGCGCGGCCTGTAGCGGCGGCACCACCCCCGGAACGCCGGGCGCGCCCGGCACCCCGTCGGTCACCGGGACGACCAACTCCTCGATCTCCCTGTCGTGGGGTGCCTCCAGCGGCACGGTCACCGGTTACCGCGTCTACGAGGGGTCCACGCAGCGGGCCCAGGTCACCGGCACCAGCGCGACGATCGGCTCGCTGGGCACCTGCACCTCGCACACGTACACGGTCAAGGCGTACAACGCCCAGGGCGAGTCGGCGGCCAGCGGCGCGGTGAGCGCCACCACCACCGGCTGCACCAACCCGCAGCCCGGCAAGATGGCCGGAGCCCCGTACCTCTACATGGGCTGGGGCAACCCGCCCAACCCCGTGACCGTCATGAACGCCACCGGCGTGAAGTCCTTCACCATGGCGTTCATCCTGTCCAGCGGCGGCTGCACCCCGCGCTGGGACGGCAACCGGCCGCTGACCGGCGGCACCGACCAGACCGCGATCAACCAGATCAAGGCAGCGGGCGGCAGCGTGCAGATCTCCTTCGGCGGCTGGTCGGGCAACAAGCTCGGCCCGAACTGCTCCACCCCGGCCGCCTACGCCGGAGCCGTGCAGCAGGTCATCAACGCCGTCGGCCCCGCGGTCGTCGACTTCGACATCGAGAACAACGACGAGTTCGAGAACTACACCGTCCAGGACCGCATCCTCAACGGCCTGAAGATCGTCAAGCAGAACAACCCGAACATCAAGATCGTCGTCACCTTCGGCACCGACACCACCGGCCCGACCCCGGCCGGCGTCCGCCTGATCAACCAGGCCAGGGCACTGGCCGTGCCGATCGACAACTACACGATCATGCCGTTCAACTTCGGCGCCTCCAACATCTACAACGCCACCGTCAGCGCCTCCGAGGGCCTGAAGAACGCGCTCAAGGCCGCCAACGGCTGGACCGACGCGCAGGCGTACGCCCGGATGGGCATCTCCGGCATGAACGGCCTGTCCGACCAGCAGGAACTGACCACGCTGGCGGCCTGGACGCAGATCCGCGACTGGGCCAGGTCCAAGGGCCTGACCCGCCTGGCCTACTGGGCGGTCAACCGCGACCGTCCCTGCCCGGGCGGCGGCGTGGCCGCCCACTGCAGCGGGATCGCCCAGAACGACTGGGACTTCACCCGCGTCACCGCCGGCTTCTGACCCGCACGACCCGTACGACCGGCACGGCCGGCACGGCCGGCACGACCCGTACGACCGGCACGACCCGTACGACCGGCACGACCCGTACGGCCCGTACGGCCCGCACCCCGCCCGGGGTACGGGCCGTACCCCCACGACACCCTCCTAAAGATCTTTGCGGGGTAAATCGGATGTACCTCAGGAAACTCGCCGTGGCCGCCGTACTGGCGCTCGGCGGGACGATGCTGGCCGCGACACCGGCCCACGCGGCCAACATCGCGACGAACCCGGGCTTCGAGAACGGGCTGAGCGGGTGGACCTGCTCCGCCTCCTCGGGCGCCACGACCGTCTCCTCACCCGTACACGGCGGGACCGGCGCCCTGCAGGCCACACCGGCCGGGAACGACACCGCCCGCTGCCGGCAGACGGTCAGCGTCAGGCCGTCCTCGGCCTACACGCTGTCGGCCTGGGTCAGGGGCGGCTACGTCTTCCTCGGCGCGACCGGAACCGGCGGGACCGACCCCAGCACGTGGACGTCCTCGCCGTCGTCCTACGCCCAGCTGTCGACCTCGTTCACCACCGGTGCCTCGACCACCTCGGTGACGATCCACGTCAACGGCTGGTACGGCCAGGGCGTCTACCAGGCCGACGACGTCGTCCTCGACGGAGCGCCGGGGCAGGGGCAGCCTCCCGCGACGCCCACCGGGCTCACCGGCACCGGCAACGCCACCACCGCCTCGCTGAGCTGGACCGCCTCCTCGGGCGCCACCGGCTACAACGTCTACCGCAACGGCACCAGGGTCGGCACCGCCACCGGGACCACCTTCTCCGAGACCCCCGGCGCGGGCAACCACTCGTACCAGGTGAGCGCGACGAACGCCTCGGGAGAGTCGGCGCGGTCCGGCGCGGTCTCCGTGACGGTCGGCAACGACCAGCCCCCGCCCCCGCCCGTACCGTCGGGGCTGGCCGCCACCGTCAGCGGCACGAGCGTCTCGCTGAGATGGAACGCCTCCTCGGGCGCGACCGGCTACAGCGTCTACCGGAACGGGACGAGGGTCGGCACCCCCACCGCGACCTCCTACACCGACACCCCGGGCGCGGGGACGCACAGCTACCAGGTGAGCGCCTCCAACTCCGCCGGTGAGTCGGCGAAATCCGGCGCGGTCTCCGCGACCGTCACCGGCACGCCTCCCGGCGACCTGCCCAAGCGGGTGCTGGTCGGCTACCTGCACGCCTCCTTCGCCAACGGCTCCGGCTACACCCGGATGGCGGACGTGCCCAACGAGTGGAACGTCATCAACCTGTCCTTCGGCGAGCCCACCTCGGTGACCTCCGGAGACATCCGCTTCACCCAGTGCCCGGTCGCCGAGTGCCCCAACGTCGAGTCCGAGGCCGAGTTCATCGCCGGGATCCGGGCCAAGCAGGCACTCGGCAAGAAGGTGCTGATCTCGATCGGCGGCCAGAACGGCCAGGTCCAGCTGAGCACCACGGCCGCGCGCGACAAGTTCGTCCAGTCGGTGGGCGCCATCATCGACAAGTACGGCCTCGACGGGCTGGACATCGACTTCGAGGGCCACTCCCTCTATCTCGACAACGGCGACACCAACCTGTCCGCCCCCACCACCCCGGTCATCGTCAACCTGATCTCCGCGCTCAAGACCCTCAAGGCCAGGTACGGCGCCAGGTTCGTGCTGACCATGGCCCCCGAGACGTTCTTCGTCCAGCTGGGCTACCAGTTCTATGGCCCGGGCCCCAACGGCTCCGCCGACCGGCGGGCCGCCTCGTACCTCCCCGTCATCCACGCGATGCGCAACGACCTGACCCTGCTGCACGTCCAGGACTACAACTCCGGACCGATCATGGGGCTGGACAACCAGTACCACACCATGGGCGGCCACGACTTCCACGTCGCCATGACCGACATGCTGCTCGCCGGCTTCCCCGTCGCGGGCAACCCGAACAACGTCTTCCCCGCCCTGCGCCAGGACCAGGTCGCCATCGGCCTGCCCGCCGCCCCGTTCGCGGGTAACGGTTTCACCACGGTCGCCGAGGTCCAGAAGGCCTTCGACTGCCTGGCCAAGGGGACCAACTGCGGGTCGTACCGGCCGAGAGGGGTCTACCCGAACCTGCGCGGCCTGATGACCTGGTCGATCAACTGGGACAGGTACAACGCCTTCGAGTTCTCCCGCAGCCACCGGGCCTATCTCGACGGCCTGGGCTGAAAGCCCCTCGCCGCCGGGGGAGACGGACTTCCGGCGGCGAGGTTCACCCTTCCGTCTCCGAGGGCGTGCGCACCCGTACCCGGAGGCGGTCGCCCGCCGTGACGGCCCGGATTCCCGAGGCCGGGAAAACTGGCAGAGTGGTCTCGGTTTGGAGATCCGGGTGGCTGGTTGGTCGCCAGGTCCGGCAGGCTAGGGGCCGTCATGGACTACGCAATTCTCACGGGGTTCGTCCTCGTTCTCGGTGTCGTGCTCGCCCTGGTCGCGCAGTGGAAGGGCTGGAGACCCTCGCTGCTGGTCATCCTGGGGGTCGGAATAGCCTTCCGGGTGCTCATCATGGCCACCTCGGCGGTGGACACCTGGCAACCGGTCGACTTCGTCAACAGCTTCAAGCCCGCCGGCGAGGCGGTCCTGAACCGCGAGGACCCCGTTCTGGGCAGCTCGGGAGGCTGGCACTTCCTGCCGACCATCCCCTACGTCTACGGCCTCCTGCTCTGGCTGGGCATCCCCTGGGAGATCGGCGGTCGCCTGGTCACCGTGGTCGCCGACATCGTGCTGATCCCGCTGGTCGGCAAGCTCGCCGGAGGGCCCAGGGCGTCGCTGCGCGCCTTCCAGTACGCCTGCAACCCGCTGGCCATCCTCGTGGCCTCCGTCCACGGCCAGGTCGAGCCGGTCGCCCTGGTCTTCGGCGTCGCCGCCTTCGTCGTGGCCCGGGGCCCCGGCGACCCCGACCGGCCGGGCATGACCACCAACCCGCTCGCGCTGGCCCGGCAGAGCGTCGCGCTGCACGGCCTCGCCGGCGCCGTACGGCACGCCTTCGGCCCCGAGGGGGTGCTCCGCGGGGCGCTCACCCCGCGCGAGGGCGACCGGCAGTCCCTGCGCCGAGCCCTGTTCGCGGGACTGCTGATGGGACTGGCGCTGTGCGCCAAGAGCTGGCCGATCTGGCTCATCCCCGGCATGCTCCTGCTGCTGCCCACCTTCCGCGCCCGCGCCGTGGCGTTCGTGGCCACGGGCATCGCGCCGGTCTTCTTCCTGGTCACCCTGCCGATCTTCGCCGGCACCTCGCTGAGCCAGATCCCCGAGGTCATCCGGGTGATCCAGGACGTCCGCCCGATCGTCGGCCAGTGGGGCTGGACCGCCGTCGGCATGCACGGCGTCAACGACCTGCACCAGGGGTTCGCCACGTTCGGCACCCGCCTGATCTACGTCACCATGCTGGCGGTGGCCTTCGTGTGGCGCCGCGCCGACCCGATCGACCTCACCACGGCGCTGCTGCTCGCCTTCATGGTCGTCACCCCCAGGCTCGGCGCGCAGTATCTCCTGTGGTTCATGCCGTTCCTGATCGCCCGTCCCACCCGCTTCGCGTGGCCGGCGATCATCGGCGTCTCCCTCTGGGCGGGCTACGGCTACCTCTACATGACGCAGTTCGACTCCGCCACCTGGCGAAGTCTCCACGTCGTCTGGTCGCAGGCCTCGATCGTGCTGCTGCCGATCCTGGCGCTCGCCATGCCGTGGGGACGCCGTGTCCCCCGCGCGCCCGTCGCCTCTCCCGAGGGACCACCCCCCTCGGCACCTGTTCCGGCGTCCGCCTGACGTCTCGCGGCGTCCGGACCCCGATGCCCGCCTGAACGCGCCGGTCGTTTCCCCCCTCAGCCCCTCAGCCCCTCAGCCCCTTGGTCCTGTGGCCCCGCCCTCGGCCCTGGGTCCGTCCGGGTCGCCCGATCCCGGGGGTACGCCCGCGCTCCCAGGGGTACGCCCGCCCCGTCACCGCCGCGTGACGGGGCACCGGCGCGGCCCGGGGAGGCTGGTAAATTCCGGTTCTGTGACGAGCACCGTGGAAATCCTGCGTTACACCGCCTTCACCCACGACCCCGAGGGGGGCAACCCCGCCGGGATCGTCCTCGACGCGGCCGGGCTCTCCGACGCGGAGATGCTGGCCGTCGCCGCCGAGGTCGGATACTCCGAGACGGCGTTCGTGACCGCACGCGACGACGAGCGACGCGCCTTCCGGGTCCGATACTTCGCCCCCTCGGCGGAGGTGGCGTTCTGCGGGCACGCCACGATCGCCACCTCGGTGGTGCTGGCCGAACGCCTCGGGACCGGGCGCCTGGCGTTCGACACCAACGCGGGCGAGATCGTCGTCGACACCGAGATCGCCGACGACGCGCTCCGGGCCACGCTCACCAGCGTCCCCACGCGCTCACGGCCCGTCGCGGAGGAAGCGCTGGAGGAGGCCCTCGCCGCCCTCGGCTGGTCCCACGAGGAGCTCGACCCGGCCTTCCCTCCGCACGTCGCGTTCGGCGGCGTCGAGCATCTCGTGCTCGCGGCCTCCTCGCGCGAACGCCTGGCCGGCCTCGACTACGACTACGAGCGGCTGAAGGCGCTGATGACCCGCGAAGGCTGGACGACGGTGAACCTGTTCTGGCGGGAGAGCGACGAGCGGTTCCACGCCCGCAACCCGTTCCCGGTCGGGGGCGTCGTGGAGGACCCCGCCACCGGGGCCGCCGCCGCGGCCTTCGGCGGCTACCTGCGTGTTCTCGGGAACGGCTCCCCGGAGTTCACGGTCATCCAGGGGGTGGACATGGGGCGGCCCAGCACGCTGAAGGTCTCGATCGCCTCCCCGGACGGCCGCAGCCGGGTGAGCGGCGGAGCGGTGGCGCTGGAGACCGCCTGACCCGCACCGGTCCGGTCAGGTGGTCCCGTCGCCGGGCTGGTCGAGCAACCGGCCCAGGGGCACTCCCGCCAGCCGCCGTACCTCGTTCGCCATGTGCGCCTGGTCGGCGTACCCGCTGACCGCGGCGGCCTCGGCCGCCGTGACGCCGCGCCTGGCCAGCCGCAGTGCCCGCTGGAACCTGACCACCCGCTGCAGCACCTTCGGGCCGTACCCGAAGGACCGCAGGGACCGGCGCAGGAGCTGCCGCTCGCCGAACCCCAGGTCCCAGGCCACCTCCCTGACGCTCCGGCCCGCCCGCAGTGCCTCGGCGATCGCGGGCGCGGCCGGGTCGGGGCCGGGCGCCGCGCGCAGCCGTACGGCCAGCGCCCGCTGTACGACGTCGGAGAACGGCTCCGGCCCGGCCTGCGCGGTGAGCGGTTCCAGCTCGGACAGCTCCGCGAACGGTCCCAGGTCGGACAGCGGCACCCGCAGGTCGCGCAGGCTGTCGAGCGGCACGCCGAACAGCTCGCCCACCGCGCCGGGTCTGAACCGGATCCCCGTGTAGCGGTTGCCCGGCGTCATCCGGACGGATTTCGGGCCCGTGTCGGGCCCCGCGACAAGCGCCCCTTTCGGTCCCCAGATCAGATCCACGCAGCCGTCGGGCACGACCAGCTGCGTCATGACGGAGGTGGCCTCGTTGCTCCACACGCAGGCCACCCGCCCGGCGAGACGGGAGTCCGGCGCCCACTCGCGATACATGACCTCAGGGTACGGGCGAAGGAGGAGTCTTCTCCTGCCCCCCGCCAGGCTTCTTCCCCGCGCCGGATCGCCCGTCGTCGGGCACGTCCCCGGAGACGAGAGCGGCGGCCCAGTCACCGTCGGGATCGCTGTCGATCAGCAGCGCCCGGGTCAGCAGGCTGAGCGGGATGGCCAGCAGCGCGCCCAGCGGGCCGAGCAGGAACGTCCACAGGATGAGCGAGAGGAAGGTCACGGTGGTGGACAGGCCGACGGCGTCACCGAGGAACTTCGGCTGGATCAGTGACTGCACCACGAAGTTGATCAATATGTAGGCGGCGATCACGAAGATCATGGTTTTCGGCCCGCCCTCCAGGAGACCGAGCAGGGCGGGCGGGATCAGTCCCAGGATGAAACCGACGTTGGGGATGTAGTTCGTGATCAGTGCCAGTACTCCCCAGAGGAGGGGGAGTGGCACGCCGAGGATCCAGAGCGCGGCCACGTCCAGTGCGGAGCAGACCAGCCCGAACCCCGTCGAGACCAGGAGATAGCGGCGGGTCTTGTGGCCGAAGTTGCTGAGTGCCTCGATGAGCAGGGGCCTGCGCGCCGCTCCCATGGCGAGGATCCTGGAGAAGGCCTGAGCGTCCAGGCACATGGCCAGGAGCAGGACGATGACGAGGACCAGGCCGGAGAACACGCCCAGCAGTCCTGAGACGAACCCCTGCGCGAGCGCGAAGATCTTGCCGGGATCGAAGGAGTTGATCGCCTCGTTCATCTGCTGGGTGCCGATGCCGAGCCTGGCCGCCTGCTGCTGCGCCTCCGCGACGAGCTGGTTGAACTGCGCGTCATAGGTGGGCGCGAGGGCCGCCATCTGCGCGACCGCCACGGTCAGGATCGCCACCATGCCCAGGAGCACCAGCAGCACGATCGCGAGGGGGACCGCCACCAGCGTCCAGCCGGGAGCCCCGCGTTCGCGAAGCCATGTCCTTACCGGGGAGACCGCCAGGACCAGAACCAGGGCCAGCAACACCGGCCCGACGATCGACCCGATCTCTCTGATTCCCGCCAGGGTGACCACGGCGCCCGCGGCGCAGAGGAGCACGACGAGCGCCCTGGGCAACACTCTTTGGTCCGTCATGACGGATCTCTACCCAGCGGGTGAGAAACACGTCATGGCGGGGCGCGCTCTTCGATTTGACGGAGCTCGGCGGCGTACATAGAGTTCACAGGCCCGAGGGGGTCGGCGGAGATCGCCGGAGCCTCGGGACCCTCCTTCTGATCACTTCCCTTCGTCGGGACGCATGCGTCACGCCGAAGTCCGGTTGGACAACGACCGGATGTTGGAGTAAGTTAGAGGGGTTGCCCTGGAAACGGGGCAGTCGCAATCCTAGCGGGTTCGGCGGGATCGAGTCGAGAG
>NZ_JBEZZK010000028.1:42790-72532 GCF_040639135.1 Streptosporangium sp. NPDC023963 | reverse complement strand
CCCGCTACGACAAGCTCGCCGCCCACTACCGATCAGCCGTGACCATCGCCTGCCTACTGCTCTGGCTCAGATGATCCACAAAACAGGTCCTAGGGGTTTCGCCCCAACCGGCGAGCGCATGACGCCGTCGCCGAGATCCACCATCTGTCCTCGGGCTCCAACAAGTACCACTGGATCCTGGAGGCCGACATCCATGCCTGTTTCGACGAGATCGAGCACACGGCGTTGATGACCCGGCTGCGGGCGAGGATCTCAGACAAGCGCGTGAACGCGCTGGTGAAGGCGTTCCTGAAATCTGGGGTCATGACGACAATCGGAGATCGGGAAGCGACACCGGCCGAAACACCCCAGGGCGGCGTCCTGTCTCCGCTGTTGGCCAACATCGCCTTATCCGCGCTGGACGAGCACTTCGACCGGCAATGGAAGCAGGAGATGCGGACCGACAAGCGGCGGGCCAGGCGCAGGAGGAACGGCCTGGGCAACTGGCGGCTCATCCGATACGCCGATGATTTCGTTGTGGTCGTGTCGGGCGAACGCCACCATGCCGAGGTCCTGCGCGAGGAGGTGACAGGGGTGCTCGCCCCTCTGGGGCTGCGATTGTCACCGGACAAGACCCGCGTCGTCCACATCGACGAGGGCTTCGACTTCCTCGGCTTCCACATCCGGCGGATGCGTAAGCGAGGAACGCAGAAGTACTACGTCTACACCAAACCGTCCAAGAGAGCGATCCAAGCGATCAAGGACAAGGTGAAAGACCGAACACGCAGGGCCTACCAGGACATGCGCCCGGACGAGCTGCTGATCGGCTTGAACCGGATGCTGCGTGGATGGGCGAACTACTTCCGGCACGGAGTGTCCAAGGCGATCTTCGGCGCGATCGACCACCACGCGTGGCATCGCATCGTCGGCTGGATCTTCCGCGAACACTCCCGGATCAGCTGGCAACAGCTACGCCGCCGGTTCTGCCTGCCCGGCACCTGGAAGCTAGCCTGCAACGGCGTCGAGTTCACCGGCGCATCCAGCGTCAAAGTGATCCGCTACCGCTATCGCGGAACCAAGATTCCGACGCCGTGGACACAACCGGCAACCGCCGCTGCAGGCGGTTGACCACCGGGCAAGACACGCGCAGAGCCCGGTGCATGGAGACATGCACGCCGGGTTCGGCGGGCGGGTCAGGGAAACGGACTGATCGCAAGACCAGCACCGCGCCCTGGCCCGACCCAACTAGGCCCCAAACGGCGTTGATCTGGGCTGGTGAGAGGCCGAATGCAGATTCGGGGCTCAAGCCCCGTTTCCATCCGCAGGTTTCCATGGGCCGGTGTCCATGGAGCTCGGGGCCGGATGGGGATCACCTCGTCAGCAGGAGCAGGCCCCGGGCGTGTGGCGTGCCGTACGGCAGGCCCTGGCCGGTGCCGGTGGCCCCAGGACGGGCGGGGCCTCACAATGGGTGCTCATGAGCGGGGAGACCAGGGGCGCGCTGACGGCGGCCACGATCGCGGCGCTGGCCGAGCTGGGCCGCGTCGAGCGGGAACTGACCGGCTGGCGGTGGCTGCCGACCGCGGCCGAGCAGCAGGTGGCCGCCGAGCTGTTGGGGGTCGTGGCGGCCGGGAGGCCGACACTGTATGAGATCGCCGTCGGCGAGGCACGGGCGGACCTGGCCGAACTGGTCGGCCCGCTGCAGGCCGTCCTAGACCGGCATCTCTCCACGCGCGAGCAGGCCGCGGCGCCGGACCTCTTCGACGCCGCGGGCGTGTGGGCGGCGGTGACGACAGTGGTGCTGGCGGTCAGGTCCGCGCCAGGCGAGCAGCGGGTCCGGGTGCTGTTCGCCTACCAGCAGCTGCTGGTCCTCGTCGAGGCCGGCTACCCCTACTGACCGGGCTGCGGCCGCGCCGTACCAGGGCAGCCGGACATCACCGTCAGCCGCAGCCCGGGATCCACACCGGCGGATCGGGCGCGGTCAGCGGGTAGGGGGCGAGCACGGCGGCCACCGCGGACCCGTCCAACACCATCGCCTGCTCCAGCGCGTTGGCGACCGCCTCGATCGCGTCATTGACGGCGGGGGCCCCGATTCCTGATCAGCAGATCAGGCAGTTCTCAACGAGGTTGATCATGCTCGGGGAGCTTTGACGGCCGTGATGCGGGCGGCGTACACCCGGTAGGCCTTGCGCGCGGCCGGGTCGGTGCCGTCGACGAGGGCGACACTTTGCTCCAGGGCGGCGCGGTGAAGGGCAAGCGGGGCCGCGAGGCGCACCGAGTGGCCCTGGCCACGGCGGATGATCTGCCCGGTGATGAGGGCTTGGCGGACGGGGCCGTCGCCGGCGGCGCGCAGGTGGTCGGCCAGGAGGCCGGGCAGATCGAGGATCACGATCAGGTCCGGCGCAGTCGCACTGGACCGCTCGCCGGGGCCGACCGAAGCGACCTCGAATTGGTGGGGCAGAGTGCGGGCACCGGCGGCGTCTAGGACGCGGCGGATGGTTTTGGGGACGACCTGGTGCTGGCCTTACCGGCACCCCGAGCTGGAGGCCGAGCACCGCCTCCTCGGCGTCGACCAGGACGACGGCGAGGGCGTCGACCAGGCGGCCGCGGTGGTGACCGGGTGGGAGGCGGACCTGACCGAGTTGGCCACCCGCCTGTCCCGGCTGGCCTCCAGCGCGGCCGGCACCGCCCGGGGCCACGCCGCCACCGCCGCGGACTACCACCAGGCCGCACGCCTGGCCGGTCGAGTTCAGCAGGACGTCCCGGACGTCCGGCAAGACGTCCCCGCAGACGGTCAAGACGTCCCAGACGTCCGCGAGGACGTCCCCGTCGAGGAAGACGTACCAGCCGGGCGAGGGTGGAGCGAGACCGATGTGTGCCTGGCGCGCGTCGACGGCCGCTGGCACCTGTACGGCCCTGACGGTGACCTGCACGTCCCGGAGTTCGGGCTGTTCGGCGAAGGCATCGCGGCCCGCGACCAGGCCGGGGCCCAGGAAGCGGCGGCCGCCGTCGTCACCGCGCTGGCCGGACGGGCGGTGACGAGCTGGGATCATGATGCCTGGAGCCGCTCGATCTACGGGGAGTCGACCTGGTACGCCTGCCTGACCGACTGATCAGGTTCCCCGGCTGACGCTCCACCCTTCAACAAGGGTGACACTCCGTAAAAAGATCACCACGATTTGTCAGTGTCGTTCGCTACCTTCCCTCCGACGGGACACATCCGCTGGATAGGAGGGGCAAATGGAGTTGAAAACCGCCACGGACGAGCTGTCGCTGCTCGCCGAGCGCGCCGTCAACCTGGCAGGTGACCGGGGGGTGAAGATGGTGCCGGTCGCGCCGATCACACGACAGGGCGCCTACGTCTGCCTGGATCCCGAGGACATAGACCTGGAGGACTTCCTCGACCTGGTCGTGGCTGCGCAGCAAAAGCTCGCCTACATCGAACCCGCCCCGTTCGACGTCGACGACCTCGTCGAACTCGCCGAGGACGACGTCTTGGGCGAGGAGCTCGATCCGGTGCCGCGCGCCCAAAGGGCCAAGCTGCGCCAGAGCGCGCCCGGTTCAACGGCTGGACGACCAGCCTGGAGGTGGCGTTCGTGTACCAGGGCGTCGTGCACCGCTGGGTCGCCGACGCCTCCTGGTACGAGCAACTGCGCATCGAGGTGGACGCCGTCGTGCCCCCTGAGGACGAAGACGGGGGTCCGGTAGGAACGGAACGGCCAACCCGGGTTGGTGTCACATCCGTTGACAAGATCACCGCGAGCTGTTGTGTCACCAGGCACAACACCGTGTTTCCGGAAGCTCTTCGCGAGTCCTGCGCTACGTCCTCGGGCGCGTTTCCGGAAGCCGGTGGCTGATCTACTTCCGGAATTGAGTGATTTCGGAAGTAAGACCTGACGTGCTGACGACGCTTTCACAACCGGCGATCATGCTTTGAGCGTCAACGGATGTGACATCAACCCGGGCTCACCGTTCCGTTCCTACCGGACCCCCAGCTACGGCGAACGGACATGTAGCCCTGTGTAATAGCGCTTGTCCTCGTTTCCCCTGGCGGGGCGCCTCGTCGAGCTGAACGAGTGATCGCGGGCGAGGTGGAGGGGGCACGGGTGCGGCAGGACTGGGAGCTGGAGGACCTGATCGAGATCTGGACGTGCTCGAAGACGACATGAAGAGGGTGCGGAACAAATCCAGCCCGGTCGGGTGTGATCAGGGAGCGAGCACGACCGTCTTGCCGGGTAGCCGCCCGGTGCCGGCTTCCTCATGCACGGCGGCCAGCTCGGCCACCGGGCGGTGGGCGGCGACGTGGAGCCGGAGCTTGCCGGCATCCACCTTGGCGACCAGCTCGGTCAGCTGGGCTCCGTCGCTGCGGACCCACAGGCTCGCGCTGCGCACTCCCCGGGCGGGGTCCTCGGGAATCGGGCCGGCTGTGCTGACGGCGACCCCGCCGTCGACGACGTAGTTCGTCAGCTGCGCGAGCTCCTCCGGGGAGACGCGCACATGGTTCACCACGACCTGGAACGGACCGCCCACGGCGGCCGGGCCTGCGGCGGGGGCGAGGGGGCCCACGACCCGGTCCGCGCCGTAGCCCCGAAGGCGGTCGGCGTGCTGCGGCGCGTCCACTGCGGTCACGTGCGCTCCCGCGTCGACGGCGAGCTGCACCACGAGGCTGCCGACCGCGCCCCCCGCCCCATTGACCAGGACGGTCTGACCGGGCTTCAGCTCGGCGAGCTCGAACGCCGTCTGCCAGGCCGCCAGGCCGGTCAGCGGCAGCGCCGCGGCGTCGACCAGCTCGGTCGTCCGGGGCGCCGGGGCCAGGGACTCGGCCGGGGCGAGCACGTACTCGGCGGCGCCGCCGGCGGAGCCGAGGGGCAGCATCGCCACGACCCGGTCGCCGACCTCCAGGCCGATCACGTCCGCGCCGAGTTCAGCGACGGTGCCCGCCAGGTCGATCCCCGGCACGTACGGGAGAGTGATCGGGATCATCTCGGCCAGGACACCGGCGCGGATGTGGTCGTCGACCGGGTTGAACGATGTGGCCGCCACCCGCACCAGCACCTGCCCGGTGCCGGGGACAGGACGGTCGACGTCCTCGTAGCGCAGGACCTCGCTGCTGCCGAACTCGTGGAAACGCATTGCCTTCATGGCACTTTCCTCCAGGGTGTATTGATGTCGTCGCCAACGGATGAGGCGATCAGGCGGGAAGGTGAAGCACGTCGAGGCGCTCAGATCAGCTGCACCGACCGGGTGGAGTTGCCCATCACCATGCGGTCGATGGCGCTCACGGCGCTGCCGGGGTCATCGGCGGCGCCGACGGTGAGCAGCAGCGGGACGAAGTGGTCGGCCGTCGGATGGGCGACCGCGGCGCCGGGTGCCTTGTTGTGGTAGTCGGTGAGGGCGTCGGCGTCGCCCCGGGCGAGGGCGTCAACAGCCCATTCGTCGAAGGCCGTGGTGTCGGCGGCGAGCTCCGGCCGGCGGAAGACGGCGAAGCTGTGCGTCATGAAGCCCGAGCCGAGGACGAGGATGCCTTCTTCTTCCCAGTGGGCCGAGACGACGACGATGGCCCGGGGTTTGGGCATCGGCTGGGCCCAGTCGAAGAAGTCGCTGAGCCACTGTGGATCGTCGAGGGTGAACGGGGCGCCGTGGCTGACGAAGAGGCTGGGCAGGGGACCGTCCGGGGGGGGGGTTCCACACCCGCTGCTCGCGCGCCTGTGGCAGAACCTCGGCAAAGAGATCGTCGTACGCCGCGGCCGCTGTCCGCGACGGAAAGGGGGGAAGACGGGCCGTTCGGGGTGGCCAGGCTGCTCGTGGTGGTGATCGAAATCAGCTCCTTCACTTGCCTTGACAAGTATTTTCACTTGCCTTGGCAAGTGAAAAAGTACCTCATTAAAGGTTGCCTAGGCAAGTGATGTGAGTTGTCCGGGCAAGTAAGATGGGTCTCATGGACACTCAGTCGCCCTGGCTCGACGACGGCCAGCAGGACCTGTGGCAGGCGCTCCTCACGGTCGTCATTGCCCTCCCGGCGGCCCTCGACCGCCAGCTGCAGCGAGACGCAGGCATCTCCAACTTCGAGTACGGGGTTCTGGCCCAGCTGTCCATGGCCGACGAAGCCACAATGCGGCTCAGCGACCTTGCCCGGGTCTGCGACAGCACCCAGCCCCGCCTGTCGAAGGTGATGGATCGCTTCGAAGCCCGCGACTGGGTCACCCGCCGACCCGACCCCAGCGACGGTCGGTACACGCTCGCCACCCTGGCCGACGCCGGCCGGCAGAAACTCGTCGAGAGCGCACCGGAACATGTCGCGCAGGTGAAGCGGCTCGTGTTCGATCCGCTCAGCGCCGCGCAGCGCCGCCACCTCGGGGCCGCACTCACCCGCATCGCCGCTACCGTGCGCCGGGAAACCGAAGGAGGCTGAGCGCCGTCCTCAGTCGGGGCCTTCCGGTCAGTCCTGCCACGCCGGTTGTAGTACGTGGGGAAGTGTGGACCTTGTCGACGGTGTAGCTGTACGCCGTGGCGAAACCGCGCTCCACCCGGACCGGGACGATGGCACGCCGAACACCGTCAGAGAGCAACCACAGCTTCTCTCGCAAACGACCCATTCGGCCTTCGGGGAGGATCGGTGCGGATTTTGGCGGTAAGAATGCAAGGAGGGGCCTTCCAGCAGCTCAAAGCATCCCGTGTCGCCCGTCATATCCCGGCGGAACCCGATCGATGGTGGGTCTAGTTTCCGAAGCGCCGCAGGTAGCGAGCTCTACCGCTAATTTCCGTACCGATCCTCCCCGAAGGCCAGGACTGGCGACGATGACCACGGGCGTCCTCGCGGTGATCAAGCTGAGAGGTCCGCGAAGAGACGTTCCGTGAGCCCTGATCCATGACCACACCTAGAGCGCCCACGCTCAGGGGTGGAGTCGCTCTGGCAGGGTGGAGAGCCGTGAGTACCGACGAGCAGCATCTGGTTCCGGCCTCGCGCCGCCGCGGCGGCCTGGCCGCCACCCGCGGTGGCCTGGCCGCCACCCGCGGTGGCCTGGCCGCCATCCGCGGTGGCCACCAAGAAAGTGAGCGGTCGTTCTTCTGCCGGATCTGCCAGCGCGCCGAGCGCGGGGTATGGGTGCCGGCGGCCTGGTATCTCCTGGAGCGCGCGCCGGGCGGCAAGGGCCGCCACATCCGCCTCGGCTTGTACTGCAGCGTGGCTTGCCTGGTGTGTGCCGGGGAGATGCTGGAGGCCGGGGCGGCCGAGCACGCCGCCCGGATGGACCTGCCCACCGAAGAAGACCGGCGCCGCGAACGCGCCCGCGTCGTCGAGGTCGCCCAGATGAGGAGAGCGCCCTGCCGCTGCCCCAGATCCCGCTCGACGACTCGCGTATCCTGGGCCTGGCCAAGGCTCACCAGCAGCTCGCCCCACGACAGGCGCTCGCCCCGACCTGGGAGGAGCTGACTGACAAGGAGCGAGAGGGCTCCCCTTCCCGATGCCCGGACGCCACTCCGCGTCCGAACCCCAGGCGAAATCCCGGGCACGCCTACCTCGCCACCCTCGGCCACTACGTCCGCCTCGGCGCAGACACAGCCGAACGCATCACTCGCGAAGACGACCCGCCAACCGCCGCTGCTGACCGCAACGGACTTATTTCGTTACCGGCAGGCCTTTCACTGGGGGATGCCCATCACCACTGAGCGCGCCCAGCAGGCGCAACCCGTCCTCGGTGGAACTCCCGGGTGCCGCGGACAGCACCAGCAACTCCATGCCCGATTCATCCGGCAGCGCGAAGTTCTCCTGGTGCAGTTCCAACAATCCGACCAGCGGGTGCCGGTACGCCTTGCGTCCATGTGTGCGGGCGCGTACGTCCGCGCGGGCCCAGAGGCGGCGGAAGCGCTTGCTGCCCATCGCCAGCTCGCCGATAAGCGAGGCCAGGCCCGGGTCGTCGGGGTACTTCCCGGCCGCCAGGCGCAGGTGCCCGACCACGTCGAGGGTGCATTTCTCCCAGTCGGCATACAGGCCGCGCTCGTCCTCATCGAGGAAGATGTGCCGGGCGGTGTTCAAGCCCGGCATCTCCCGACCGTAGAGGAGCCCGGCGAGGCGGTTCCCGGCGGCCACGTCCAGCCGGCGGTCCATGATCAGGGCGGGCGCGTCGGTGACCAGGTCGAGTACGCGAAGCAGCTCCGGCCGCAGGCGCCCGCTGGGCGACTTGGCGCGGCGGCGGCGCTGCCGGGCGAGCCGGTACAGGTGCCCGCGTTCGGTCTCGTCGAGGCCGAGGACGCGGGCGAGCGCGTCGAGGACCTGTTCGGAGGGCTGGGTGGCGCGGCCCTGCTCCAGGCGTACGTAGTAGTCGACGCTGACTCCGGACAGGTGCGCGACCTCTTCGCGGCGCAGTCCTTCGACGCGGCGGCGGCTGTCGGCGGGGATGCCGACGGCCACTGGGTCGACCCGGGAGCGCCGGGTGCGCAGGAAGCCCGCGAGATCATCCATGTCCCCAGTATGGCTCCGGTAACGCACGTGAAGGTGGTCCTGCTGTTACCAGGAAGTCCCGTCCGATGGAAGAGGCGCCCCTGAATGACGAGGCCTCGGCGGCCCGAGCATCTATGGCGACACACCTCTTTGAAGGGAACAGCCATGAAGACGCTCATTGTCTACGCCCACCCCGAGCCGCGTTCGCTGAACGGCTCTTTGAAGGACCTCGCCGTGTCCACTCTCGAAGCCGCCGGGCACGAGGTGCGGGTGAGCGACCTGTACGCGATGAGCTGGAAGGCCGTGGTGGACGCGGCGGACTTCGGCGAGCACGCCACGAGCCCGCTGCGGGTGATACCGAGTTCGGCCGGGGCCTACGACGCCGGCGCGCTCACGCCCGACGTGGCGGCCGAGCAGGAGAAGCTCCTGTGGGCCGACACGGTGGTCTTCCAGTTCCCGATGTGGTGGTACACGATGCCGGCGATCCTCAAAGGCTGGGTGGACCGGGTGTTCTCCTTCCACTTCGCGTACGGCGTCGGAGTGCACGACGAGACCCGGTACGGCGAGCGTTTCGGTGAGGGGACGCTGCAGGGACGGCGGGCGATCCTGTCGGTGACCGTCGGGGGCCCGGAGTCCCACTACACCGATCGCGGGATCAACGGCCCGATCGAGGACCTGCTGTTCCCGATCCACCACGGGATCCTGTACTACCCGGGCGTGGAGGTGCTGCCGCCGTTCGTGCTGTACGGCACCGACCGGATGACCGACGAGGACTACCCGGACGTCGCCAAGGCCTGGGAGCAGCGCCTGCTCACCCTGGAGTCGACCGAGCCGATCGCGTTCCGGCGCCAGAACTTCGGTGACTACGAGATCCCGTCACTGCGGTTGAAGGAGGGCCTAGAAGTGCCGGGCCGCAAGGGTTTCGGCCTGCACGTGCGGGGTTAGCCGCCGGCGAGAGACAGGACGAGCGACCACCCGCATCAGAACGGTCAGTAACGATAACCCGAACTCCGACGGCTCGCTGACGTCACTGGCCGTTCGGTTGCTGCTCAACCCCCGACCACCTGCTGGGCCTGCTGGACCGCCTGGTCGACGCCGGCAACACGGTCATCGTCATCGAGCACCACCAGGCGGTGATGGCGCACGCCGACTGGATTATCGACCCCGGTCCGGGAGCCGGCCACGACGGCGGCCAGATCGTCTTCACCGGCACCCCCGCCGAGCTCATCGACTCCGGCAAGTCCCTCACAGCGCAGCACCTGCGCATGTACGTGGACCAGGAGTAGGAGCGTGCTCCCCGGTCACACGTCCGGCGTGACCGGAGGAGCGCCTTCGTCACGCGCGCCCGGGCCATGGTGTTCGCCTACCTGGCTAAGGAGTTGCGCAGCGCAGCAGCAGTAAAGCGGGGTCCGGTAGGAACGGAACGGTAAGCCCGGGTCGGTGTCACATCCGTTGACAAGATCACCGCGAGCTGTTGTGTCACCAGGCACAACGGCCGTGTTTCCAGAAGCTCTTCGTGGGTCCTGCGCTAGAGGCTCGGCGGCGAACGCGTCAGCAGGCAGCGCCTCCAGCTGCTGGCTCCCACGCTCAGTCCTTCGCGCGTGATGCGCTCGGCTCCTCCTTCGTCTACGGCGGCCGCAACGCGGGCCTGCAGTGCGTTCGTTACCTCCTCGTCCGCCTCATCCGCCTCGTCGGCTTCGAGACCTGACCCCGCCGCCGCGACTCACATTCACTTGCGCGGCCGTGTAAATGTTGTCAACCTGGCCGACATTTCTCAGGAGCCCCCGGGTAACAACGCGCTGCGAGCATGCGCGACATGCGGGCCACCGAGACGCACTGCCCCTACTGCGCTCTGCAGTGCGGGATCACGCTGACCACGGAGAATGGGGCGGTCCGCCTGGGCCCGACCGACTTTCCGGTCAACCGGGGCGGGCTGTGCGTGAAAGGCTGGACGGCCGCCGAGCTGCTCCACCACCCCGACCGGCTGGTCACCCCGCTGGTCCGCGAGGTGCCCGGTGACCGTAGGAGCCCCCTGCGGGAGGCCGGCTGGGACGAGGCGCTCACGCTGGTCGCCGACACGATCAGGGCCACACAGCGGCGCTACGGCCCTGACAGCGTCGGCGCCTTCGGCGGGGGCGGGCTGACCAACGAGAAGGCGTACACGCTCGGCAAGTTCGTCCGGGTGGCGCTGCGGTCGTCGGCGATCGACTACAACGGCCGGTTCTGCATGTCGTCGGCGGCCACCGCGGCCAACCGCGCGCTCGGGGTGGACCGGGGGCTGCCGTTCCCGGTGGCGGACATCGCCGAGGCCCGGACCGTGCTGCTGGCCGGCGCCAACCCGGCGGACGCAATGCCGCCGTCCATGCAGTACCTGCACGCGGGGCGGGCCGCCGGTGCCAAGCACATCGTGGTGGACCCGCGCAGGACGGCCACCGCGGCTGACGCGTACCTGCACCTGCAACCGCTGCCCGGCACGGACCTAGCGCTGGCCAACGGCCTGCTGCACATAGCGATCCGCGAGGGCCTGATCGACGACGCCTACATCCGAGACCGGACCACCGGCTTCGAGGCCGTCCGCGCGGCGACCAATCCGTACTGGCCGGGCCGGGTGGAGCGGATGACGGGGGTAGCTGAGGCGAGCCTGCGCGAGACGGCCCGGCTGCTGGCCGGCGGCGGCCCGGCGATGATCCTCACCGCGCGCGGCGCCGAGCAGCACAGCAACGGCACGGACACGGCCCAGGCATACCTGAATCTGGCCCTGGCCCTCGGCCTGGTCGGCAGGCCGTACTCCGGGTACGGGACGATCACCGGGCAGGGCAACGGGCAGGGCGGCCGCGAGCACGGGCAGAAGGCGGACCAGCTGCCCGGCTACCGGCGGCTGGACGATCCGGCCGCGCGGGCGCACGTCGCCGCCGTGTGGGGCGTCGACCCGGACGAGCTGCCGCGGCCGGGCAGGTCCGCGTACGAGATGCTCGACCGTCTCGGCACCGACGGCGGAGTCCGGGTGCTGCTCGTGCTAGCCAGCAACATCGTCGTCTCGGCGCCGGACGCCAACCGGGTCGCCGACCGGCTGAACGCCCTGGACCTGCTGGTCGTCTCGGACATCTTCCTGTCCGAGACCGCGGCCATGGCCGACGTCGTGCTTCCGACCGCCCAGTGGGCCGAGGAGGAGGGCACGATGACCAACCTGGAGGGTCGCGTGCTGCGCCGCAAGCGGGCCCTGCCGCCGCCGCCCGGGGTCCGCACCGACCTGGAGACGCTGACCGACCTGGCCGGGCTGCTGGGCCGGGGACGGTACTTCAGCGCGGATCCGCGCACCGTCTTCGAGGAGCTGCGGCGGGCCAGCGCGGGCGGGATCGCCGACTACGCGGGCATCAGCTACGAGCGGATCGAGGCGGAGCAGGGCGTATTCTGGCCCTGTCCGGCCGACGACCATCCCGGTACGCCGCGGCTGTTAGCCGACCGTTTCCCCACGCCCGACGGCCGGGCCCGATTCGTCCGCGTCGAGCACCGCGACCCGGACGAGCTGCCGGACCGCGACTACCCGTACGTGCTGACCACCGGCCGCAATATGCAGCAGTACCAGAGCGGCAACCAGACCAGGCGGGTGAGCGCCCTGGCCGACGCCCTGCCGGGACCACGCGCCGAGATGCACCCCGATCTGGCCCGCCGGCACGGCGTCGCGGACGGCGACATGGTGGAGTTGCGCAGCCGCCGCGGCCGGGCGGTGTTCCGGGCCAGGCTCGATCCCGGCATCCGGCCGGACACCGTCTTCGCCCCCTTCCACTGGGTCGGCGCCAACCTGCTCACCAATCCGGCCCTGGACCCGCACTCCAAGATGCCCGCGTTCAAGGCGTGCGCGGTCGCGATCGCCCCCATCGACGAAGGGACCAGACAAGTGCACTCCACACCCCGCTTCCTGCAAGGCGTGTTCACCTTCGAGGGCAAGGGACTCGACCAGCCGGTGCCGGTCGACGGCGCGCTCAGCTACGTCGTACCGGCCGGGACCGTCGCCCAGGCGGTCTACTTTCGCGGCGGCAACTCCAGCGACGAGCTGATCTGTGTGGTGCTGATGCGCGACGGCAAGCCGATGCGCTGGTTCCCGATCGGCGCGAAGTCCGACGTGCACATCCCGCTGCGCGTCGTCGAGGACCTCGATTCCGGCACGGCCGTGGAGCTCTACCTCTCCGCTCCGCCAGGGGTCGCCGGGATGGTCGTGGCCGATCTGGGCCTGATGGAGGTCTGATGAGGCGGCGACTCGTGGTCATCGGCAACGGGATGGCCGGCGCCCGCACCGTCGAGGAGATCCTGGCCCGCGGCGGCGGCGATCAGTTCACCATCACGATGTTCGGCGACGAACCGTACGGTAACTACAACCGGATCATGCTGTCCAACGTTCTGGCCGGCGTCGAGGAGGAGTCCGGGATCTTCCTCAACGACCTGGCGTGGTACGCGGCCAACGGCATCACTTTGCACTCCGGCCGCCGGATCGCCCGCATCGACAAGTACGCGAAGCGGGTGTACGCCGACGACGGCACCGTCACGCCGTACGACAAGCTGATCATCGCCACCGGCAGCCGCGCGCACGTCCCGCCGATCCCCGGGATCAGCCGGCCCGGCCGCGGCTTCCACCAGGGCGTCTTCGCGTTCCGCACGCTCGACGACACCCGCGCCATGATGCGCTACACCCGCGAGCACGAACGCGCCGTGGTGATCGGCGGCGGCCTGCTCGGCCTGGAGGCCGCGCGCGGCCTGCAAAACCACGTCAATCACGTGACGCTGGTGCACGCCGCCGGACATCTGATGAACGCGCAGCTCGACCCGCAGGCCGGCGAGATCCTGCGGCGCGGCGTCGAACGCCTCGGCATCGAGGTGATCACCGGCGCACGCACCACCGAGATCCTCGGCAAGCACGCGGTCACCGGCATCAAGCTCGCCGACGGCCGGCACATCCCGGGCGACGTGGTGGTGGTCGCCGCCGGCATCCGGGCCAACGTCGAGGTCGCGGAGATCAGCGGGCTGGAGGTCGAGCGCGGCGTCGTCGTCGACGACCAGATGCGCTGCCTGGACGAGCCGGACATCTACGCCGTCGGCGAGTGCGTGCAGCACCGCGGCCAGACATACGGGCTGGTCGCGCCGCTGTGGGACCAGGCCAGAGTGCTGGCCGACCACATCACCGGACAAAACCCGCAGGCCGCCTACCACGGCTCGCGGGTCGCGACGAAACTCAAGGTGGCCGGCATCGACGTCGCGGCGATGGGCCTCAAGGAGCCGGAGCGAGAGGACGACGAGACGCTGGTCTTCAGCGAGCGAAAGAAAGGCGTCTACAAAAGCGTCATCATCCGAGACGGCCGACTGATCGGCGCCACCCTGATCGGCGACGTCAGGAAGGTCGCGTTCCTGATGCAGGCGTTCGACCGCGGGCTGCCGCTGCCGCAGGAACGGCTGGAGCTGATGTTCGACCTCGGCGCGCCGCCCGCCGAGGTGAGCGCCGCCGAGCTGGCCGACGACGCCCAGGTCTGCAACTGCAACGGCGTCTCCAAAGGCATGATCACGGCCTGCGTGGCCGACGGCGTCAAGACGGTCACCGGGGTGGTGGACCAGACCAGGGCCGGCAAGGGCTGCGGTACCTGCAAGGGCCTGGTCGCGCAGATCGTCGAGTGGGCTACCGGAGGAGCGATCGAGGAGGACCCCGCGGCCTCCTGGTACGTCCCCGGCGTGCCGATGCCCAAGCCGGAGCTGATGAGGGTCATCCGCGAGCGCGGGCTGAAGTCGGTCTCGGCGGTGTTCGCCACGCTGGCGCCGGGCGGCGAGGAGGACGCCAGGAGCAAGATGGGCCTGGCGTCGCTGCTCAAGATGATGTGGGACGACGAGTACGTGGACGAGCGCGACGCCCGGTTCATCAACGACCGGGTGCACGCCAACATCCAGCGTGACGGGACGTTCTCCGTGGTGCCGCAGATGAAGGGTGGTGTCACCACTCCGGCCCAGCTGCGCAGGATCGCCGACGTCGCCGACAAGTACGGCGTGGCGATGGTGAAGCTGACCGGCGGCCAGCGCATCGACCTGCTCGGCGTCCCGAAGGAGAACCTGCCGGAGATCTGGGCCGACCTGGACATGCCGTCCGGGTACGCGTACGGCAAGAGCTTCCGCACGGTGAAGACCTGCGTGGGCTCGGAATTCTGCCGCTTCGGAGTGGGCGACTCGACCGCGCTCGGCATCGCCATCGAGGAGCGCTACCAGGGCGTCGAGGGGCCAGGCAAGATGAAGCTGGCCGTCACCGGCTGTCCGCGCAACTGCGCCGAGGCGTACGTCAAGGACCTGGGTGTGGTGGCCATCGACGGCGGCAAGTGGGAGATCTACGTCGGCGGCGCGGCCGGGGCCCACGTGCGCAAGGGCGACCTGCTGGCCACCGTCGGCTCCGCCGACGAAGTGATCACGCTGACCGGGCGGTTCCTCCAGTACTACCGGGAGAACGCCAACTGGCTCGAACGCACGTACGCGTTCGTCCCGAGGGTCGGCATCGAGCAAATCCGCCAGATCGTCGTGGACGACTCCGACGGCATCGCCGCCGATCTGGACGCCGCGATGGCGAGAACCGTGGCGGCCTACCGGGATCCGTGGCGGGAACGGGCCGCGCCGGTCACCCCCGGACAGTTCCGCCCATCGCTGCCACTGATCGAGCAGCCCAGGGTGCCGGTGCGAGAACCTGTACCGGTCGGCACTCCAGGGCCGGTGGTGCCGGCGGTCGGCTCGGCGGTGGCCGGCCCATCGTCCTCGCCGGAACGGGAGGCGTGATGGCCGACATGAGGACCGGGCACCGGCTCGGGCCACTGGATGAGATCCCGGTCGGCGAGGGCCGGGCGTACGCCGTGGGGGACCTCATGATCGCCGTCTTCCGGCTCCGCGACGGCGGTGTCCGTGCGGTGTCCGCCGTGTGCCCGCACGCTGGCGGCCCGCTCGCCGACGGGCTGGCCGACGGGCGGCTCGTGGTCTGCCCGCTGCACCAGCACACCTTCGACCTCGGCACCGGGTGCTCCACCACCGGGCAGCCGCCGCTCACGGTCTACCCAGTCCGCGTGGATACCGACGACCAACTCGTACTGGAGATATGACCTGTGCCCGTACCGAGCCGCTACATCTGCCCGGCGGCCGAGACCTCCCTGTCGTCGGCGCGGTCGGTGCGGTCGGTGCGGTCGGCACGGTCGGCACGGTCGGCCATCATGGGGGTGCCACCGGTCGCACGCGCCGGCCTTCACCGCAGCCGCCACCCGCCTGCTGGCCACCGGCACGACGGTGCGCGGCAAAGAGAGCGGGACCAGTAAGGCGACCGCGCGGTCGACAGCCGCCGCAGCGCTGCCGGCCCGCCCCGATGCGGCGTGACGGTGCCGGCAGCGGACGCAGGTAGCGGTCAGAAGTCGTCGTCGAGCGCCACCTCGGACAGGAACGCGTTGCCTACTGCTTCGTCTTGAACGTCCTGGATGGCCCGCTCCTTGGCTGCCCGGGCGGAGCTTGCGAAGGAACGCGCCGGACGGCCTAGCGCGCGCATTGCCGCCAACCCGACCCGTGTCAGCCCCCCGCGATCAACGCCTCGATCCGTTCCAGCTCAGGGTCACGCAGACCGACCGTGTCAGTGGTCCAGAACGCCTCGGGATAGATCAGCCGACCAACCATCCACGGCCGGTACGACGCAAGGAGCACCACCTGAAATCCTGGAACCGGGACGCGCGTCGAGGGCGGCTCGAACCCAAGGGCACAGGCAAGGCTGAACCCGCGGCGTCCGTAGTATTCCGGGCTGCCCTCGAGGAAGACGGCTGGCGCACCCTGACCTTCGGCGGTCTCCAGCGCCGCCGCGACCAACGCGGTCCCGACACCGCGGCCTTGGCGGTCGGGGCGTACCGACAGCGGGGACAGCACCAGCACCTCAACCAGCTCGCGTCGAGCGTCCACCCAGCTGCGTGAGAGGCCCACGTGCCCGACTACCTGCTTGTCGTCGACAGCGACCAAGCTCGCCCGGGCCGCCCCGCCGGCCTCCAGTGCTCGCATCATCTGCACAACGCGCCCGTCCGGCGCCTCGCCGAACGCCGCCGCGACGACCTCATCGGCAGCCAGCTCTTCGGCAGGCATCACACTACGGATCTCCATGGGCGCGACCTTAGGTGTCGACGGTCCGCGGCGCACCGCATTTAACGGTCGGCGCGGTCGGCCGTCACGCTGGCCTGCCAGTAGGAGTGGAACGGCCAACCGGGCTTAGTGTCACATGTTTTGACGCCATGGGCCTGACCAGGGCAGGCTTGCCCGATGGCGGATTCTGAGGGTGTGGCGTTCCTGCGTGCTGATGTTGATCGTTTTTGCCGGGAGATCGCTGATCTCGCGCCCGCGCTGCGGCTGCGGCGGCTGTCGGAGCTGCGCGCGATGCTGGAGGAAGTGACCGGCGCGGCGCTGATGGTGGCGATGGCGGACGCGCGAGGTGAGGGATGGGGCCTGCGCAAGATCGGCACGAGCGCCGGGATCTCGCATGAGCAGGTACGCCGGATGCTCGCCGAGGGCCGTCCAGCCCGGGAGCATCCGGCGCGCTGAGCGCGAGGGGGCTACTCGGCGGGCGGGGGTGTGCGCAGCAGCCGCAACTGCCCGTCGCGGACCAGCTCGGGCAGGGAGAAACCGTAGCGGCCCAGCATGTTGAAATGCTCAAACCCCAGAGGTGAGAGTCGGGCGATGTCGGCGGCGGAGATCTTCTTACCCTCGGCTCGCATTTCTTCCAGAGCCCGAGCGGTGTAGACCGTGTTCCACAGAATGCAGACGTTGGTCATAAAGCCCAAAGCGCCGAGTTGGTCCTCCTGACCTTCTTTGTACTTCTGCCGGAGTTCGCCTTTTTGGCCGTGGAAGATCTGCGGGCCAAGGTGTGGCGGGATTCTTGCCGGTTGAGCTGGGTGTTGACCCGGCGGCGCAGCAGCTCGTCGTCGTAGTAGCTGGCCAGGTAGGTGGAGCGATCGAGCTTGCCCAGATCCATCAGGGCGCGCCCGATGGGGGTGGGGGTGCCGCCGCCGGCGAAGTAGCGGAACAGCTCGCTGGCCTTGACCGCGCCGGTGAGCACCAGGTGGTCCTTGCCGTCTTCGTTCTTGGCCAGGCGGACCCAGTCGTTGCGGCCGTCGTCTTCGCCGGACAGCCCGGCGGCCAGTTGGCGGTAGGCGAAGTCGAGGGTGGCGGCCCAGCGCTCCACGTCGGTGCCGGGCTGCGGGGACAGGTTCAGCTCATCGCAGATGCGGGGGCGGGCCCGCTCCCATTCGGCGCCTTTCAGCAGCCCGGCGGTGGGGTCGCCCCACTTGCGCAGGCCCGGCACGAACACCTCGTGGCGGCGCAGCGATTCGCGCAGCCGCTCGACGGCCGCCACGGTGTAGGCGTGCCGGTTGAAGGTGCCCGCGTGCTCGCCGCGTTTGGGGAAGACGCGCCGGTGCCAGGCCGAGGTCAGCACGTCTGCGGGAACCTCGGCGGGGTCGATGTCGGTGCGGCGGCGCTCGATCGCTTTGAGGAAGTCCAGCGCCTGCAGCACCTCATGGCCGCGCCGCACGCCCTGACCGGCGACCTCGGCGGCGCCGGCGTCGAAGTCGAGGTGCTTGAGCAGCTTGGGCAGGAACCGTCGTACGGTGGCGTAGCGCTGCAGCAGTTCTTCTTGAAAGTCCTCGTCCGGTTCGCGGGCGATGTCGCCGATGACGTCGGCGGCGGCGTGGATGGCGGCCAGGTCCATCTCATCGAGGGCGGCGCGGATGTCGCCGTCGGGGATTTCGGCGACGGAGCGGATCTTCAGCCACACCTCGCGCAGCACGATCGCCGCGGTGTCGAGGTCTTTGAGGGTGCGCATCCGCTCCTTGTTCGCTTTGAACGCCGAGGTGCGCAGCAGGTCGCCGACCGCCAGGTCGAACACCTCGACCGCCTCGTCGGCCGACTGCGGGCCCATGGTCGCGGCGAAGGCGACCAGGGTGGCGAGTTTGCGGTCGCCGGCCAGTTCGGCGACGGCCTGGGCGCGGGCGGCGTGCGCGAAGCGGGCCAGTGCGGCGATCTTGCCGGGCGGCACCGCGCTCAGGTCCCAGTCGGCCGCGCCCAGGTCGCGCAGTTCCACGTGCCGATCCAGGGCTTTGACCAGGCCGGTGCCGCTGACGTCGGTGGGGTTTTACGCAGCCGGTCCAGCCGGGAGACGCGCCGGCCCTGCTCGACCTTGACCAGGTTCTCCAGCACGGCGGCCTGGTTGGGGCTGGGGGCGGCGGCCAGCAGCGCGTACTGGCGGGCGGCGACACGCTCGCGCAGCGCGGCGATCAGCCGCTCCAAGGTGGTGACGCCGGGCAGCAGGATCTTCGCCTCCACCAGGCGGTGGGTGGCCAGGTCGAACAGCACGATCGGGCGCTCGCCGGTCGTCCAGGCCCGCTTGTAGAGCCAGCAGGCCAGCGCGAACCACTGCTCGCCCGCGAAGGCGGTGTCGCCGTAGCTGCTGCGGATCTGCTCTTGATGATCCCAGCGGGCCTCCTTGCTGCCGTACCCCTTCAGGTCGGCGGCCTGCAGGCCGAGCTGCTCGGCGACGTAGTCGACCACCGCGGCGGGAACGTCCTCGGGATCGTCCAGGAAGCAGTTCAAGAACCGCGCTGTGCCCGGTTGCACAGCCCAGCCAAGCTGGTTGCGGACGCCGTTGGCGGCCATCGCCCGGCGCCGGTCGTCGGCATCGAGGTGGAAGAAGGCGCCCAGCTAGGCGATGTCGGGAACGGCATTGAAGACGCCGTAACGGCTACGTTGCTTGGCGGACAGGAAACTGACCGGCATGAAAAGGTGCCTCCAGGCATGCGAGGGCGCCCCCACTTCGCACGCCGCGGTGGGGCGCCCTCGGATATCAGCAGCGGTCAGGTCAGATGATCGACGTGACCGATTACGTGCTGAATTGTGCCAGCCTGGCGCCAGTCATGATCAGGACGTTGCGTACGTGAACGCCGTTGCCGTCTGAGCTTAAGTCGGTTAGCGCTTGGCCGGCCAGCCACGTCGACGAAGGTGATGTGGCTGAGTGTCGTGCTGGCAACCCCAGTGGAGGTCAGCGTCTGGCCTCAGACAGGCGGGGGAAAAGCAGTCGGGCGTTGCGGTGGCCGATGTCGGTGGTGTCCTGGGCGGGATTTTGGAGGTGGCCGTTGAAGTAGGCAACGGCGGGTTCGGGGACGAAGGGCCAGTCACTGGCGTACAGCACATGTCCCGGTTTGGCGAAGGCTAGCAGCGAGGGCAGCGCGGCCGGGCTGGCGGACAGGGCGGTGTCGAAGTAGAAGCCGGCGAAGTCATCCAGGATCTGGTTCAGGTCCCGGCCGGTCTCGGCGAAGACGGCCAGGGCCAAGCGGTGCGCCGCGTACGGAACGAAGCCGCCGGCGTGCGCCAGGATGAACCTGATGTGCGGGAAGCGCCGCGCCACATCGCGGCGCACCAGGTTGAAGGCGGCGCGAGTGGTGTCGAGCAGGAAGTCGGCGGCGAAGGGCGGGATGCTCGGAACGGCCGGTCCGGGCAGGTCGGCGGGGTGCACGAGGACCACGGCGGCGCGGTCGTCCAGCGTCGTCATGAGCGGGTCCAGGGCTGGGTCGCCCAGGTAGAGGCCACGGCTGTTGGCCAGCAGGATCACCCCGTCGGCGGCCAGGTCGTCCAGCGCGTACGCCGCCTCGGCCACGGCGGCGTCCACGTCGGGCAGGGTGAGCGTGGCGAACAGCCCGAACCTGCCCGGGTAGGCCTCGGCCAGCCCGGCGCCGAACTCGTTCATGGCGCGCGCCATGGCTGAGGCGTCGGCGCCGTCGCCCAGATGCACGCCGGGCGTGCTGACGGACAGGATCGCGGTGGCGATGCCCTGGCGGTCCATCAGCTCCAGCGCCAGCGACGGGCTCCATTCGGGCAGCTCGCGGCCGCCGGGAGCGTGCACCCCGTTCCCGCGCAGCCAGCGTGCGTAGTCGGCGGGGATCATGTGCTGTTGGACGTCGATGTATCCGCTCATGCGGGTTCTTGTCCCTCTTCCTGTCGATGCTGCGCGCCGGGGCGTCGCAGCAGCCGGTCGGCCTGATGGAGGACGGCCTCCAGGTACTGGCGCGTGACGGCGGGGTCGGCTGGTGTGTCCGGATCGATGAGCATGCGGTACATGGCCGCGCCGACGACCATGTCGATCACGGTGTCAAGGTCGGCGTCCTCAGCCAGTAGCCCGTCGCGGCGGGCGCGCTCCAGCGCGGTGTGGATCAGCTGGCGGCGGGGCTGGATGTACTGTTCGCGGTAGGTGGCAAGGAGCGACGGCTGGGTGACGCTGGAGCCGATGAGCTGGGCGAGGATCGCCCGGAAGCGGGCGTCGCCGAAGGTGTGCACCCAGGAGTCCATGAGCCGCTGGTCGACCGGCTGCGCCGCGGCGTCGGTGGTGGCCCAGATGTCGGCCTCGGGGGCGAGGGTGCGGGCCTGCTCGATCGCCTGGGTGAGCAGTTCCTCCTTCGACGACCAGCGCCGGTAGATGGTGACCTTGGCCACGCCGGCGCGCTTGGCGATCTGCTCGAAGTTCGCGCCCTCCAGGCCGCGTTCCACGAACAGCTCCAGCGCCGCCTGCATGATCGCCTCGTCGGCCTCGGGGTCGCGCGGCCTGCCCCTGGTGCGCCGCGGAGAGGTCATCGGAACTCCACCCGCCCCACTCCCGTGCCGGACGCCGGCGGAACGAAGCGGGGGGTGTGCCCAGCCTGCAGCCGCCAGTCAGGGGTGAGGGCGGTCTGCATGTGCGTGCGCAGCTCCAGCAGCCCCGCTTCGCCGGGGACCCCGTTGGCGAACGCGGAGGTGACCAGGTCGAACTGGTAACGGGTGTTGTCGTGAGCGAACAGCGGCACGGTGCCGGGGTCGGAGGCCAGCAGGTTCTGGATGCGCCGGGCGGCCTCGATCTGGTGGATGGTGTCGGCGCCGCCGAGGGTCGTCTGGCGGACCTGCTCGACGGCCAGGTGGGGCAGGGTGTAAAGGGTGTCGCCCACGAACAGCACGCTGCCGGTGTCCAGGTGCAGCAGCACGCACATGTGGCCGGGTGAGTGGCCGGGGGTGGGCAGCAGGATGAGGCTGCCGTCGCCGAAGTGGTCCTGGCTGTCGGGGAAGGCGCCGAAGGCGCCGGAGCCGAAGGAGGGGAAGGAGAGGTTGCTCTTGACCAGGTCGAAGGAGTATGGGTAGAGCACGCCGTGGTCCCAGTCGCGGCGGTCCAGCACCACCGTCGCCTGGGGCAGGTAGCGCAGCCCTCCGGCGTGATCGTCGTGGACGTGCGTGAGGAACACGGTGGTGATCTCCTTGGCGTCGTAGCCGAGCCGGGCCAAGTGGACCCGCAGATCCTGCCCGGGGGTCATCCGGTACTCGTCGCGCTGGGTCAGCAGGCGCGAGACCATATGGTTGTGGTCGTAGTACCCGTCGTGATCGTGGGCCTGTTCCCAGTTGACGCCGGTGTCGACCAGCATGAGGCCGTGCCGGGGGTGGTCGATGAGGTAGGCGTAGACGGGTACCGCGATCTGCGTCTTGTCGACCAGGGTGCGCAGGTAGCCGTTCACCCCTTCCCAGCCGTCCAGACCGCCGTAGAACTGGCCGTAGGTGACGATGGTGTCGCCAGTGTGAATCGGGAACACCCGCACGATGTCGTCGGCGATCCGCCGCCGCGCGCCCGCGGCGCGCACGGCCGCCTGCCGCTCCTGCTCGCCCCGCGCCAGCACCTCCCGGCGCTGCCGATCCACCCGGTCGACGGACAGCCCGCTCAGCACGGCCAGCGTCAGCCCCGCGCCCCCCGCCAGGAAGGCCCGCCTGCTCTGCCGACCGCCCCGGCCGGCCGCCGCCCGGCGTCCGCGCAGGACGGAGGCCGCCGCCCATGCCAGGCATCCCGCAGCGGCCAGGGCGAGCAGCACCGGCAGGTCCGTGAAGTAGTAGACGACCGCCAGGTAGAGCCCCAGCGTACCTAGGCCGACCGGAACCCCGAGGAACGCCAGCACCCGGCGCCGCGTGGCTCGCCGGCCGAGCACACTCGGCCACAGCAGCCCCACCACCAATCCAGCCAGCAGCAGCCCATAGGCCGCCAGCAGCGGCACCGGCACGTCCTTCAATCGCAGGACGACCAACCAGACAGTGCCGACCGCGAGGGCAGAAACGAGTAACCCGATCTTGCTCAGGGTCTTCAGCATCCGGCCACCTCATTTCATAAACGCATACGGATGCGTTTGCATAATAGCCTAGCCCTGATCATCTCCCGCCGCAGTTCTGGTTTCACACCGCCAGACCCTGGCGACATTGACTCCGCAGTGGTTCCTGCCGCCGAACCTCCAGGCAGGCCGGCCATGCCTTCCACAATCTCTTCTCGGAAACGATCCATTCCCGGAGCAAGATCAAAAAGGGTGGTCCAGAGATCGCGAAGTCCTGAATCGGTTCGCAGAACCCGTTCTCACGCAAAGATGGGTTCGGAGTACTTCTGAGAATCGTTTGTGACAGCATCCGCAGACATGGCCGTCCCTCAAGAGACTGTCCCGAGCGACACCGACGACATCGAGCGTCACCCCTGCCCGCGCTGCACGGCCGAGCCCGGCTCGCCGTGCCGCGCGCGCTCCGGCGCGGTCGCCGGCACCTACCACACCGGCCGCTTCACCAAGGTGGGCCGCCTGGCCAAGCTCCTGCGCGTGCCCACACCCGCCGACCGTGGACCCGGCCAGCCGTGGCGCCCCGGCACCCCGGTCCCGCCCGCCCTCGCGCCGGACACCCCGACCGCCGACATCCGCATCGGCTACGCACGGTGTAGCTCGCTCACTCAGGAGCTGCAATCGCAACTGGACGCGCTGTCAGCGCACGGCATCGGCTGCGAGAAGATCTTCTCCGAGAAGATCAGCACGCGGGTGCGCGTCCGGCCCCAGTTCGAAGCCGCGCTCGCGCTGGCCCGCCAGATCAAGGCCCACGCCCCGCACTGCCGGGTCATCTTCACCGTCTACGAGATGAAGCGCCTGGGCCGCGACGCCGCCGAACTCACCGCCCTCGCCGACCACCTCACCGCCTACGGCCTGGTCCTGGAGATGCTCGCCGGACCCCTGCCCGGCATGTACGACCCCAGCGGGCCCGGCCGCCCGCTATTCGCCTTCTTCGCGGCGATGGCCGAGACCGAGCGCGAGAACATCCGCGAGTCGACCCTCGAAGGACTCGGCGCAGCGGCCCGCAAAGGCAAGCATGGCGGCCGGCCACCCGTCATCACCGACGACATGCTGCACACCGTGCTCCGGCGCCGCGCGAACGGCGAGTCGGTCGAGCAGATCCAGCCCGACCTGATCATCCCCACCGGCAAGCGCAAGGGTCAGGCCCCCAGCGTCGCGAGCATCTACCGCGCGCTCGCCGAGCACGAGAAGCAGGAGGCCTACCCCGAGGCCGTCACCCAGGCGCACGCCGATTTCGCCGGCATCCACGACGCCGACGACATCCCTCGCCCCCGTCGAGCCCGCATCCGGCGCCCGGACGATCCGCTCACCCCCGAGGAAGCCGAGCTTCGACAGCCTCTGCAGGACCAGGTCCTGCATCCTGCCCATCGGGCCGACCCAGGCGGAGGATCAGGAACTACCCCGCAAACGCTGTGAGCAGCCGCTCGCGCTGCGCCTCCTCAAGTCCGCCGACGCGTCGCTTCACCTCGACCCCGCACGTCTCACCTCGACCCCGCACGTCTCACCTCGACCCCGCACGTCGCCAACAACGCGGCGACCTTCGCCGGTTCACCACGTTCTCCCGTGATCAGATCACGTTCCTCGTCCAGGATCGTCCAGTGCTCGACCAGTTCGTCGATGTCTGTCGGAGTGCGCGCCATGACCGCTCAGCATCAACGAAACAGGCAACAAAACAAGATCATCCTGGTTTGGGGCTCATGACGGCGTTCTTACCGGCACCCCATGTTGCGGCACGGCGGTCGCCCGAATCTGTAACTCCAGGAGATGTGCTCCCGGACCAGACCCTGTGACACAGAATTTGCATTACCTGTCACACTGGCCTCGCGAGCCGAACAGAGGCCCAGCTCGCTGGAGACCGAGCCAGTCCCGACTCGCAACGTTATGTGTCACATCAGCGCGGGAGGCCACTCGTGGCGGTTGTGCCGTTCCCCGCCCCGCCCGCCGAGACCATCGGTGGCGAAAGCGTCGCGGCCGCCATTGACCGCTACCTCGACTCCGTCCAGACTGCCACGACCCGGGCCAGCTACGCCGAGACTCTCGCCCGGCTCACCGCACTCGCCGGGGATCGACCCGCCGGCGCGCTCGCGCCCGACGACTACACCGCGGTGATGGAGCGGTGGGGCGGCGCCGCGGCCGCGACCTGGAACCGACACCTGTCCGCGCTCACCTCCTTCACGACCTGGGCCGGACGCCAGGAGATCCTCACCACCAATCCCGCTCGCCGCCTGGAGCGCCGCAAGAGCGCCCGGCGCGGCGACCGCTCGATCCCGCGCGCTCGCCTGGACAAGCTGTTCACCGACGACCGGCACCGTCTGCGCGAGCGAGTGCTGTGGCGGATGCTGTATGAGACCGCCGCCCGCGCCGAAGAACTCCTGTTCCTCAACATCGAGGATCTGGACCTGGAGTTCCGGCGCGGCCGTGTCCGCTCCAAGGGCGGCGCGATCGAGTACGTCCACTGGGCCACCGGCATCGCCCGTCTCCTGCCCCGGCTGCTGCGCGGCCGTACCCGCGGCCCGGTCTTCCTTACCGACCGGCGCGCCCCTACCTCCGGGCTGCGCACCCCGGCAGTCGCCGACATCTGCCCCGAGACCGGACGCGGCCGGCTGTCCTACCCGCGCGCCGAGCACCTCTTCAAGACGGCGACCGCCGCCCTCGATCCGCACAAGAACGGCTGGACGCTCCACCAACTACGACACAGCGCACTCCAGCATCTGGCCGCCGACGGCCGCACCGCTCCCGAGCTCCAAGCCAAATCCCGCCATCAGCACCTCGCCGGCCTCGGCCGTTACGTCCAACTCGGCGAACAGATCTCCGCCCAGGTCACCGCCGACACCGACCCCGCCGCACGCCGCAAACTCCGCTGACCCGCATCGGAACGGTGGATGGCGGCAACTCCACCCGAGTCCACTCGCTAACGCCACTGGCCGTTCCGTTGTCGCTCAAGGCCCGACGAGCACCGGATAGCCCTGGGCGCGTACACCGGCCGCTGCCGTCAAAGCTCCGCATACCGATGCGACAAGTATCTCCCTACGGAGGCGGGACGCGGCGCGGTGTCGGCACAGGCGTTCTCCGGCGTCGGGCGGTCGCCGCGGCGGAAGGGGCGAGCGTCTCAGGGGCGCTCAGGGAAGTTCTCGTGAGGCGTGGTGTCACCCGGCTCCTCGGTCGACGGGGCCTGCGGGGGTGTCCGAAGGGTGAGGAGGCGACTGATCGTCTGCTGGGCGGTGGCTTCGCGCTGTTCGGCGGCCTGGGCGCGGTGTTCGGCCCGTTCCAGTGCCTGCCGCAGGGCTTCCAGCCGGGTGTCGGCCACCGCGGTCGCGGTCTGTGCCTGGTCGCGCTGGGCCTGGGTTCGCCGCAGGTCCGCACGTTCGGTGGCGAGCTCCTCCTTTAGGCGGGCGAGCTGCGCGGTGAGTTCCTCGCGTACGCGGCCGGTCTCGGCGCGGGCCGCCTCGGCTTCGCGGTGGGCCTTCTCCCGGGCGTCCTCGGCGCGCTCGGCGCGACCGGCGGTGGTGTTCAGGTCGGTACGCGCCTGATCGAGGTCGGCGGTGCGGTCGGCCAGGGCGTTTTCCAAGGTGGCGGTCCGGCGGTCGTGTTCTGCGGCCGCGGTGGCGGCCTGGCGGCGCTCGGCCTCCAGGACCGCCTGCAGGGCGTCGCGCTCGGAGGTGATCCGCCGGACTGCGCGTTCGGCGGCGGCGGCGCGCTCGGCGGCCGCGGTGGCGTCCTGCTGGGCGCGGGCCCGGGCGGATTCGTGCTCGCCGGCCGTGCGCCAGGCCGCGCGTTCGGACTCCTCGGCCCGCTGTTGCGCCGCGGCTGCCTTCTCCACGGCCTTCTCACCTGCGGCGATGGCGGCCTCGGCGCTGTCGTGGGCGGCGACGGCGCGCCGGTCGGCGGCGGTGACGCGTTCGGTGGCGCGCTGCTCGGCGGCCGCCGCGGCGGCGCGGGCCTCTTCGGCGGCCTGTTCGGCGGCGTCGATCTGGGTGAGCGCGCCGGTGGTCGCGGCGGTCAGCGCCTCGGTGAAGGCGGCCAGCTGGGCGCTCCACTGCTCGCCCGCGCTCAGCAGATCGCCGTTCAGCGCGCCGGTGCGGCGCAGCGCTTCGACGACCACCGGGGTGTGAGCCGCGGTGCGGGCGCGGTGCGCGGCGGCGCGGCAGGCGTCCCCGCAGTACAGGGCCGGACGGCCGCTGCGGCGGCCACCGCGGCCCAGCGGCTCGAGCCGGTTGGCACACCCCGAACGGGCGCACATACGCCCCGCATCGGCATCGTCCGGGCTCGCCTCGTGGGCCGGAACGGTCTCGGGCGCGGAGGAAGGGTCGTCGCTCACTCGCAAAGCGTAGCATCGTACCGTTCGCAAACGATCGAGTTTTCGTTCGTTCGAAACGAAATCTGAAAGGCGGGTGTAATCCAAGCAGGCTTTCGATAACTTTCCTTATCGCAATCCTTGGCTTGTAGGACAATTCCATCTTTAGAGAGATTGCTGCAAATCTTCACTGGGATGTCAGTAGAAATCTGCATGAGGTGTCAGTACGCAGGTCAGAGGCACTTTTCGGCTGTTGGTGATCGTCTGTAGGGATCTTGCTCCGAGGCCGCGCCGCCGCCGGAGGCGTCGGCGGGCTACAGGTCGCAGCGTTGCGCAGGATGTGTGGTCGCGCTGATGAGCGTGGACGTAACGAACCACGGCCCAGATGGCTTGCCTTGAGAATGCGGCGGGGCTCGCCGCTACGCCGGACGCAGAGGTTCTTTAACTGCCCGCAGGTCGGCCAACTGACGCAGCACAGGCCCCTGGACCACTGACATCACTGACGTTTCCGGAGCGGCGCGACGAGGAGAAGGCCGCTCTGAGCCGGGGGTTCGTCACCTGTTGTCAGTGAGAATCGTCATCAGGATGTCAGTGGCGCCTCCGGTGAGCATTTGACTCGATATGACCAGATGCCGGTCGTCGTCACCAATGCGGTCGCCCTGGGCCGTTCACCAGGTCTCGCCCGGCCAAGACTCACCGGTGAACGGTGGCCGGGCATTGTGTGGTCTGATCGTCGGTGGTCTCGGTGTCGGCTGCGCCACCGGAATGCGGCCCTCCGGCTCTCCTGTCCCTGCCCCTCGATGTCATGCCGATGGGCGGATCGGTGCACTCTGACCTGCGGTGATGCGGTCGGGTACGGCTTCATCGCTCCTGTTCGGGCTCTGCGGCGCCGGGTGCGGGGTGCGCCCGCAACTGCCCGATTTGGGTTCGCAGCTCCCCCACCTCGGCGTACAGGGCGTCGTAGCGAGCCTTGAGGTCCTCTCGCTGGCCGCGCAGCTCGGTGAGCAGGTCCTGGGCGGCCTCGTGCAGCGTCTGGAGGCGAACCAGTTCGGTGGCGCGGGCCTCAGCGTGCTGCCGGGCGGCCTCCAGATCGGCGCGCAGACGTTGGGTCTGCTCGTCGTGGCGCTGGCGCACTTTCTCCAGGTCAGCGTGGGTGGCCAGGGTCTCCTCGCGCGCTGTAGCGGCCTCAGCGGCGGCGGTGGCCAGTTGCAGCGTCAGGGCTGCGGCCCGGTCGCTGTGCTCGCTCAGCTGGGTGCGTAGTTGGGCGTTGGTTGCTGGCTGTCGTGCAGCTGGCGGCCGCGTTCTGCGAGGTTGTCCTCCAGTGCCGTCCGGGCGGCCTGCAGCTGCTGGTTGTCGGTGCGCAGCGCGCGCAGCTGATTGGCCTGATCGGCGGTCACGGCTTCGGCGAGCTCGACGGCCTTCTTGGCGTCGCCGAGCTTTTCGCCGAGTTCGAGCACGTCGGCGCGGGTCTTTTCCCCGATGCGTTCCAGGTCGGCGCGGGCGGTGTGCTCGCGCTCTTCGGCCAGTCGCTGGGCCTGTTCGGCCTCGCGCGTCCGGCGCTCGGCATTGATGCGGGCGCGGTCGGCGGCCGCGGCCTGCTCGCGATCTCGCGCACCCCCGCACGCTGGGCCTTGAGCAGTGCGATTTCCTCGCGTTCCGCGAACGACAGGTACCGGCCTGAGGGCGGGCTGAGCTGGATGAGCGGCATGCCGCCACTCTTGCGAAACCACCGGGAACCGACCGGGCCCGACACGCCGCACGCGACTGCCGCGTCCTCGCTGGTTAACCCCTCCGCGATCTTTATCCAGAACGCCCGTTCCACGTTCCGGTGAATCGGAGGCCGCCCCGGCGAACGCATCGCCGAACGCCCTGTCGCCGCGGTGGCCCAACCCTCTGGCCGTCCCATCCAACACCTCCACGATCAAGGTGTTGCGACGACCAATTGAATCCACCCAATATACGGCGATTCGCTTCACACAGCGCCTGGCCGACGTCGGCATCGCGCCCTCCACCGGCAGCGTGGGCGACAGCTTCGACAACGCCCTGGCCGAGAACCTCTGGTCCACGATCAAGGTCGAGCTGGTCTACCGCAACACCTGGGCCACCCGCGAGGAAGCCGACACAGCCCTGTTCCGTTACATCGACGGGTGGTACAACCCCCGCCGCATCCAGAAGCGACTGGGCGGACTCTCCCCGGACGAGTACGAGGCCGCCTGGTACACCCAGCAACACGATCTACCCGACACCATCAGCAGCCACACCGAGCTGACTCAAACCACATAGGAAGCACTCCGGGAAACCGGGGGAACCTCAGCTCCGACTCGGCAGCGTTATGTGTCACATCAGCGCAGGAGGCCACTCGTGGCGGTTGTGCCGTTCCCCGCCCCGCCCGCCGAGACCATCGGCGGCGAGAGCGTCGCGGCCGCCATCGACCGCTACCTCAACTCCGTCCAAATCGCCACGACCCGGGCCAGCTACGCCGAAACCCTTGCCCGGCTCACCGCACTCGCCGGGGATCGACCCGCCGGCGCGCTCGCGCCCGACGACTACACCGCGGTGACGGAGCGGTGGGCAGGCGCCGCGGCCGCGACCTGGAACCGGCACCTGTCCGCGCTCACCTCCTTCACGACCTGGGCCGGACTTCCTGATCTTCAGATGGAGTGAGCCTCGAAGCCACACGACGGCTCCGCAGAGACGAAGACCCGCGAGGTAGCTTTCGAGGGTCTTGTCGAAGCGAAGGCCCGCCCGCGCCACTCCTCAATGCGATCGACGCAGCATTCACTGGATCATGACCGGCCGGGCGGCCAGCCGTGAGAACCGCAGTTCTCACGGCTGGC
>NZ_JBEZZK010000028.1:0-42780 GCF_040639135.1 Streptosporangium sp. NPDC023963 | reverse complement strand
GCGCGCGCCCCGCGGCCTCTACCCCCACCCCCCCGCGGACCCCCCCGCCCGGCCGCTCTTTTCTGCGATGACGGCCTTGATGGGGCCTCACCACAGATAAAGGCAGTTACGGGGCATGAGACGCATCCGAACGGAAAGGCACGATAGGACGGCCTGACTCATTCCACTAACGGAACTTTTCGGTCCGATGCTCGGCATGCCCCGGCACCTGGACGTTCATCACCCACCGCGCCCGCGTGCTGATCGCGATCGCTCGCGCCCCAGAGGCACGGATCCGCGACATCGCTGTCACGCTGGGCATCACTGGATATGTACGTAAGTTGCCGAGGCGTTTGTTGCTGGGGCGGGGAAGGCGGCTTCGTGTGGTGAGGGGTGATGTCGCCGAGTTTTGACGGCAGTGGGGTTCTCGCGGTGGGAGAGTCGGTGTGCTTCTCTCGTTTGGGGGCCCATGCGCATATCGGCGACCAAGGTCGAGCTGTATATGGCGATTCGCAACGTTTGCCCTGTCCGCTACCGGCACCTCGAGGCGATGCCCCCGGTCGACATGTCCGCGCGTTCGGGGCACGGCCAGCACGGCCAGCACGGCCAACGCGACTCCGAGCCGTCGTTCCGTCGCGAGGGAGCGGCCAACGTGTCAGGACAAATCATGTCAAGCCGTAACTCGCGTGGGCCGGTATCGCAGGGCGACCGCCCCCGACCGGAACTCACGGCGGTCCACGGGCTCGAGCTGGATACGCTCGCGCAGACCGGCGAGCAACGTCGGCCCGTGTCCGGCAAGGACCGGCTGCACAAGGAACTCGTACTCGTCGATCAGTCCCAGATCCGCCAACGCCAGGGGGAGCGTCACGCCACCCACCCACAGGCCCTCGCCTGACTCCTGCTTGAGCCGCTGAACCGCTTGCCCGAAGTCGCCTCGCACCAGCTCGGCATTCCAATCGACCGCGCTCAGCGTGCTCGACACGACGTACTTCTTCGCCCGGTCGATGGTCTCGGCGAACGGGATCTGCCACTCATCCATCCAGTCAGGCCACGTGTCCGTGGCCGGCTTCCGCCACGCCGACTCCATCATCTCGTAGGTCACCCGGCCGAACAGCAGGGCATCGGCTCGCTCCATCTCAGCGGTCCAGTAACGCATCGACTCCTCGTCCGGGGGGAGCCCTGCCTCGTGATGGCAGCAGCCGTCGAGCGTGACGTTGATCGAGTATCGAAGTGGTCTCATCTCGTTGCTCTCCCTTGGTGCGCGCAGCGCGTTTTCACCGGACGTCTACTTAGACGACTGTCGGCGCCATTTCTCATCGGCGCCCGATCCCACCTGCTCAACACCGTCGTGATGCGAACCAGACCGCAGACCGAGCGCGCGACCGATTCGGGCGCTCGGGGCGTTCAGGTTCGCAACGGGTCTCGAAACGCCCTGCGAGACCTACTGCCCCTCCACGACATTCCCGCCAAACAGCCACCGCCCGGCCACCCAGACAGCCCGGAGTGACGTCAAAACTCACCGACATTGATCAAGGAATCGGCCCCCAGCCGCCTCCCGAAGTCAGCGACAAACGCCTCCCGAAGAACCCAACACAGCCAGCATCACCGAAGGCAGGGTTCAGGCCATCGTGACCGACCTGCGGCAGGCGGGCTTTCTCACGCGTGAGCGCGTTGGTCGGCGCAACCGCTATGAACTTCATCTCGACCAGCATTTTCACGAGGCCGGGTTGCCCGTCGAAGTGTTCCAGCACCCACGCCGCGCCCGAACCCAGCACCCAGGCCAGCCCTGTCCTACCGGCTGGCCCACACCAAAACTCAGCACAACGGCAAATCCTGCCCCCCTTACCTCGCCCATCGAGGCGAGGGCGTCGCCCGCCCCGCCCCGCCGTCGCGCCCGGCCAGCGGGCGATGCCCTCGCGGGGCAAGGGTTCGGGGGCGGCAGCCCCCGAGACCACAGACATTCCGTCTCATCACGGCGGATACAGTTCTGGTGATCTGATGCGTCTGAAGATCGTCCCGTTATCCCTCATCCCTGCTAGAGGGCGTGTTGCGGAGTTGGGTCGGCGACGGCAAGATCAGGACATGACCGAGTACTCGTGGCCGGATGACGGCGCTGAGATCGGGAGAAGGGCTCAGGCAGCCTGGTCCGCTACGTGTCGAGCCTTGCCTATCGGGACTCAGGTGACCGGGACGGTTACCAGTCGGCAGCCCTTCGGCGTGTTTCTTCGCATCGATGGCACGCCCGAGGCGATCGGCCTTGCTGAGAGCATCGCCATGCCTCCAGATTTTGAGCTCCCTCGCCTGGGCGCCTTCGTGACCGGCGAGGTCATCTCGCATACCGAGCACAACCATCAGGTGCGGACCAGGCTCACCGAACAGACAGAGAGCTGACACAGTCCCACTGGCCTGATACATCCCATCAGGGTGGGACCATGTCAAGCCGTCGCCTTTTCACCCAGTGATCAACAAATGGGTCCAGGTCAAGCTGTCAAATGGGGCCACCTGAAGCCGTCCTAACCACACGGCGCCGTCGAGCATGGCCGCGATGTCACCACAGTCAGGCTCCAACGCCCTGTCTCGCTCATCGGCACGGTGATCCCGCTGATCGGCGGTGCGGTTCCGGGCATTCGCCGCCCGGTCCCGTGCGTCGGCATCGTCTTCATACTCGGTCAGCTTCAGCGCCGAGTCGCGGACCAGGCGCACGCGCTCCTTAAGGGCGCGGTCCCGCGGACGGTGCTGTTGCTCGTCCTGCTCGGCCACCGTTCCTCATGTCGGTGTCTGCGTCCACTCTGCCCAGGTGCGCACGGCGCCGCCTGCCGTACGGCCCGATCACACCGCCCGCCGCGTCGAGACAACGCCGCCCACGCATCCCCGGCTGCCTTTCCCGAGCGGGAAACGGGTCCCGGCGCCGCCGCCGGCTGAGGTCGCGGGACGCCCGGGCGGCTTGACAGCCGCGGCACAAGGTTGCATGGTTACCTACACAGGTAGCTAACCAGTTGGGCGGCTAAGCCGACGATGGACGACGACCGACCGATCTTCCTTCAGATCGCCGAGCTGATCGAGAACTCGATCATCGACGGGTCGCTGGTGGAGGAGGCCCAGGTCCCGTCCACCAACGAGCTTGCCGCCTTTCACCGGATCAACCCGGCCACCGCGGCCAAGGGCGTCAACCAGCTCGTGTCGGAGGGAACGCTCTACAAGCGACGCGGCATCGGCATGTTCGTCGCCGGTGGCGCCCGGGCCAGGCTGCGCGAGCGGCGACGGGAACGGTTCACCGAACAGTACGTGGAACCCCTGCTCGCCGAGGCCCGCAAGCTCGGCATCGGCCACGACGAGCTGACGAAGATGATCGATTCATTCGGTGCGGTTGTCGGGAGGGACCTGGGATGACGGCGGTGGTAACCGCACACGGGGTGACCAAGCGCTTCAGTGACGTCACGGCGCTCGACGACGTGAGCTTCGCGCTGGCCGAGCACACGATCTACGGCCTGCTCGGGCGCAACGGGGCGGGCAAGACCACCCTGATGCAGATCCTCACCGGGCAGGCGTTCGCGTCGTCGGGGAAGGTGTCGGTCTTCGACGCGCCACCGGTGGAGAACCCGGCCGTCCTGTCGAAGGTCTGTTTCGTCCGGGAGAGCCAGCGCTACCCCCACGTCTACACCGTGCGCCACGTCTTTCGCACCGCACGCCGGCTGTTTGCGAACTGGGACGACACGTTCGCGCACGGCCTCGCCGCGGACTTCCAGCTACCGGCCGGGCGGCTGGTCCGCGGGCTCTCGCGGGGCATGCTGTCGGCCCTCGGCGTGACCGTCGGGCTGGCCGCGCGGGCGCCCCTGACGTTCTTCGACGAGCCGTACCTCGGGCTCGACCCGGCCGCCCGGCAGCTTTTCTACGACCACCTGCTCGCCGACTACGCCAGGCATCCCCGCACCGTGGTGCTGTCCACCCACCTCATCGACGAGGTGAGCGATCTGGTCGAGCGGGTGCTGCTCATCGACCGTGGCCGGCTGCTGCTCGATGAGGACGCCGACGACCTGCGCGGGCGGGCGGTGGTGGCCACCGGACGGGCGGAGGCCGTGAACGAGTTCGCCGCCGGACGCACCGAGTTGCACCGCGAGCGGTTGAGCGGCCTGGTCCGGTCGACCATCCTCGGTGGGCTCGGACCGCACGCGAAGGCGCTCGCGCAGGCGATGGACGTCGAGCTGGAGCCGCTGTCGTTGCAGCAACTCGTGGTCCGCCTGACCGTACCGCCGACGACAACGGCGTCGGCGGACCGGGAGGCCGCCCGATGAACCGCATCCGTCAGGTGGTCCGTCTCCAGATGCCTGCCTGGCCGCAGATCCTGGGCTGGACGTGGAGCATGACGGCCGTCGCGTTCGGCATCAACCTGTTGAGCGTCATGGCGAACCACGACCCGGGCGACGGCGTGACGACCACCGGCGGCCTGGTCAGCCTGTGCGGCGTCGCGATCGCGATGGCCACCGTCTCGGTCACCCAGATCTTCCCGTACGCGCTGGGCATGAGCGTGACCCGCCGGGAGTTCTACCTGGCCTGGTCGCTGCTCGCGGTCGTCCAGTCGGTGGTCTACGCGCTGGTGCTCTGCCTGCTGCGCGCCGTGGAACAGGCCACCGGCCACTGGGGGGTGGGGATGCGCTTCTTCGGCCTGCCGTTCATGGATGACGCCAACCCGGTGCTGCTCCTGCTCGGGTACGCGGTACCCATGCTGGTCGTGACCCACCTCGGGATCCTGCTCGGCGCGTTGCACCTGCGCTGGGGCACCACCGGCGTCCTCGCCAGCCTCACCCTGATGTTCACAGCGCTCGGGCTGGCCGCCGCGCTGATCACGTGGACCCGGCAATGGCACGCGATCGGCCGCTGGTTGCTCGACCAGTCCCCCACGGCGCTGCTCGCCGGCTGGCCGCTCCTGGTGGCCGCCGCGTTCGCGGTCGGCGGATACAGGCTCATCCGCCGTGCCACGGCGTAGGCGCGGCGGGCACTCGGCCGCTCCGGACACCGGACACGCGAACGCCGACATCCGCCGTGATGGACCGCCAGATTGTCAACCCTGTCCGCCCGCGTCCCTGGGAGAGATGCAATGACGAGCAACAACACGCCCCCGCCCGCTGCAGGTCCCGGGATCTGGGCGAATCTCGGGATCTGGATCGCATTCGGCGCTGCCTTCGGCGTCCTCGTCGGCGTCGTCGTCGGGGGTTTTTTCGACAACGTCACCTACGGTGCCGGGCTGGGTTCGTCCTTGGGTCCGGCTCTGGGTGTGGCCGCCTGGGCCGTCTTCGTCGCGCCGCGAAGGAATGCCCGCCGCGACTCCTGAGAGCAATCGTCAATACCTGTGGATCAAGATCTTTTAAGCGGCTGCGGATGAGACTCGGTCGTCGGGTCGTTCGACGAGCTTGCCGTTGAAGAAAGTCGCCCCGGTGCGGACCAGCGCGACCAGATGAGGGGCGTTGACCGCGCGCCAGCGGGCCTGGGCCGACTCGATCAGCTTGAACGCCATGGCCAGCCCGGCGGCGCGTGAGCCGGGCCCCTTGGTGACCTTGGTACGGTGCCGGACGGTGGCGAAGGTCGACTCGATGGGGTTGGTCGTGCGCAGGTGCACCCAGTGCTCGGCCGGGAAGTCATAGAAGGCCAGCAGCTCCTCGATGTCGTCGACCACCTTGGCCACGGCCTTGGGATACTTGGCGCCGTAGGCGGCCTGGAAGCCCTTGACCGCGGCCTGGGCATGGTCTTTGTCCTCGGCGTTCCAGATCTCGGCCAGGGCCTTCTTCGCTGCGGGGTGGGCGGACTTCGGCAGCGCCCCCAAAACATTCGCGATCTTGTGAAACCAACACCTCTGCTCTCTGGCCTGCGGAAACACCTCCCGCAGCGCGGACCAGAACCCCAGCGCACCGTCCCCCATCGCCAGCACCGGCGCCCGCATCCCGCGCCTTTTGGCATCGCGCAGCAGATCGGCCCACGACTCAGCCGACTCCCGATAGCCGTCGCTCAGCGCGACGCGTTCCTTGCGGCCGTCGGCGCGCACCCCGACCATCACCAGCAGGCACAGCTTGTGCTCCTCCAGCCGGATGTTGACGTGGATGCCGTCGACCCACAGGTAGACGTAGTCGGCGCCGGACAGGTCGCGGGCGGCGAAGGCACGCTGCTCGCCCTTCCAGGTCTCGGTCAGCTTCGTGATCACCGGCGCGGACAGGCCCGCGGTCGAGCCGAGGAATTGGCCCAGCGCGGGGATGAAATCGCCCGAGGACAGGCCGTGCAGGTACAACAGCGGCAGCACCTCGCTGACCTGCGGGGTCTTGCGCGCCCAGGCCGGCAGGATCGCCGAGGAGAACCGCTGACGCTCACCCGTCTGCTCGTCGATGCGCTTGTCGTTGACGCGCGGGGCCGTGACCTCGATTGCGCCGGCCGCGGTGAGGATCTCGCGCGGCTGATGGGAGCCGTTACGGACCACCAGGCGGCGACCGGCCGCATCGCGCTCGTCGGCGAAGGCGGCGATGTAGGCGTCCACCTCGGCCTGCAACGCGGCGGCCAGCATCTTACGGGCGCCCTCACGGACGATCTGGTCGATCAACGAGGACGAGGCGGCCGTCGATGAGCTGTCGTCAGCGGGCGGTTCGGGCACTACGGTGAGCGGCACGGGTGTGCCTTCCCGACCGACGCGCCAACGTCGGCCTTATCTCGAAACCATCATCGGATGATCCGGGAAGGTACACCCCTCCCCGGCAGATCCACAGGTTTCGATCATTGCTCTCGGTCGGCAGTGAACGTGGGAACCGTCCGCGCATCAGTCCCGCTCCCGGGCGCATCCGGCGTCTTGGGGCGCGATAGGCGCGTTGCCCGCCCAAGAGCGCGGACGGGGCGGAGCCGCCGTAGTACTCCGCGGCCGGGAAAGCCGGTCACCTGGGGAAGGGCGGCAGCGTGTCAGACAAGGAGCACACTGCAATGGTCGAAGACGCCCCGGTGAACACCGGGGCCGAGAGGGACGGAAACTCCTCGTGGAGGTCCGGCGTCTCGGTACGAAGGATGCAGGTCAACTTGCACCAGTGGGCGCGAGCCGACAACTTGCGCCAATTCGATGATCTGTACAACCTGGTCTGTGATCCGGCGTTCCTGTCCGAGGCGTGGCGACGCGTCTCGACGAACTCCGGTGCGCAGACGGCCGGGATCGACGGGCTGACCGTGGCCGCGATCGAGGCCCGGCTGGGAGTGCAGCCGTTCCTGATGCAGCTCAGGGACGAGTTGAAGGCCCGTACCTATCGTCCGTCGCCGGTGCGGCGGACGCAGATCCCCAAAGCCAACGGGAAGCTGCGTGACCTGGGCATCCCGACGGTGAAGGATCGTGTCGTGCAGGCCGTGCTCAAGGCGGTGCTGGAACCCATCTTCGAGGCCGACTTTCTGCCGGTCTCCTACGGGTTTCGGCCCAACCGGCGCGCCCAGGACGCCATCGAGGAGATCGTCTACCTGGCCCGGCGTGGCTATCACGTCGTGCTGGAGGCCGACATCGAGGCGTGCTTCGATCAGATCGATCACACCGCGTTGCTGGAGCAGATCCGATCCAGGATCTCCGACAAGCGCGTCCTGGCGCTGGTGAAGGCGTTCCTCAAGGCCGGGGTGATGCACCACGGCCTGTTCAAAGACAGTCTCACCGGCGCTCCCCAGGGCGGGATCTTGTCCCCGCTGCCGGCCAACATCGCCCTGACGGCACTGGATGAGCACTTCCACACCCAGTGGCTCACCCTGATGGGCACCGGCTACCAGCGCACCAAGCGCAGACGCGTCGGGCAGGGTAACTGGCGGCTGATCCGTTACTGCGACGACTTCGTCGTCATGGTGTCCGGGACAGCCGATCAGGCCGAGATGCTGCGAGAGCAGATCACGGCAGTCCTGGCCCGACTCGGTCTGCGCCTGGCAACGGACAAGACCCGTGTGGTCCACGTTGACGACGGGTTCGACTTCCTCGGCCAGCACATCCGCCGCCAGCGGAGACGCGGCACGGCCAAGCTCGTCGTCTACACCAAGCCGTCCGCGAAAGCCGTTAAGGCGATCAAGGACCGGATCTCGGAACGGACCTACAGACACACCCTCAACCAGAGTCTGGGCACGCTCCTGGCGAGCTTGAACCGGATGCTGGCCGGGTGGGCGAACTACTTCCGCCACGGCGTGTCCAAGAAGACCTTCGCCGCGATCGACCACCACGCGTGGCAGCGAATCGCGCGATGGCTCCTTCGCAAGCACCGGATTCTTCGCAGTCAGCTGCGAAGATTCTGTGACCAGGGGTGGAGGTTCGCTGAAGGATCGGTGGCCTTCCGCGGCGCGTCCAGTGTCGCGATCGTCCGCTACCGATACCGCGGAGCGGCCATTTCCACTCCGTGGACCATCGAACCGGCGGCGACAAGCTGACCACCGGGCAAGACACGTGGAGAGCCCGTTGCGTTGAAAGGCGCACGGCGGGTTCGGGACGGCGGCTCGGGGAAACGGACCGGTGGCGACACCGACACCGCGCCCCGAGCCGACCGCACAAGGCCACCTGGCGCCCCGTCTCTGACCGCGACCTTGACCGGGGCGTAAGTTTTCTGTTTTCCCTATGTACGGCGGCCCCCGGGCGATGCACGATCAACATCCGGCACACCCCCCCGGCAAAGGTAGGCCCCTTGTCCAAACGCCATGCCCTCCGCATCGCCCTCGTCATCGCCGCGGTCCTCGGCTGGACCGTGGTCCCCGCCGGTACAGCGACCTCCGACTCCGTCGCGCCGCCCGGCTCCATGTCGGGGCTGGGCGACTCGATCACCCGCGGGTTCAACGCCTGCGGCTGGTTCGCCGACTGCACCAGCCGGTCGTGGTCGACGGGGTCGAGCACCTCGGTCGACAGCCACCGCAACCGGATCAGGACGCAGAACCCCGACCTCACCGCCTACAACGACGCCCGGTCGGGCGCGAAGATCGCCGACCTCGCCGGGCAGGCGAGGACCGCGGCCTCCCGGGGGGTCGACTACGTGACGATCCTGATGGGCGCCAACGACGCGTGCGCCTCCTCGGAGTCGTCGATGACCTCGGTCGCCGACTTCGAGAGCCGCTTCCGGGCGGCGATGCAGGAGCTGGCGGCCGGGATCCCGCAGGCGTCGGTGTTCGTCGCCAGCATCCCCGACATCAAGCGCCTGTGGGCCGTCGGCAAGGACAGCTCCTCGGCGCGCACGGCCTGGGCCGCCTTCGGCATCTGCCAGTCGATGCTGGCCGCTCCCCGTTCGACCTCTGCCGAGGACGAGGCGCGCCGTGACCGGGTCAGGCAGCGGGTCGTCGACTTCAACGGCGTGCTCGCCCGGATCTGCGCGGAGTACGGCACGTGCAGGTACGACGGCGGCGCCGTCTTCTCCTACCCCTTCACGCTCGGGCAGCTCAGCACCTGGGACTACTTCCATCCCAGCACCAGCGGGCAGCGGGCCCTCGCCGAGGTGACCTACCAGGTCCTCCAGGCCGCCCCGGTGGCGGTGCCCGACGCGTGAGCCGTCATGAGGTACGGGCGGGGCGGTCCGGCTCCCCGGGCCCCCGGCCCGTTTCAGCAGGGCGCGGACCTGCTCGGCCTCCGGGACGCCGAGCTCCCGGTAGAGGCTGAGGGCCAGCCGCCCGTGCTCCCCGGCCTGCCCCGAGCGCCCGAGCGCGAGGTGGGCGCGTGCCAGCCCGTCGTGGGCACGCGCCCGCTCCGGCCGGTTGCGCGTCCGGCCGGTGAGCGCGAGCGCGGCCGTGTGCTCCTCGACCGCCCGGGCGGGGTCGTCGGCCGCCTCGGCCAGCCCGTTGAGCGCGGCCGCCTCGTCGGCGGTGTTGCCGAGCTCGCCCTGACGCCGCAGGACGACGCCGAGTTGGTCGAGGGTCATCGACTCCCCCGCCGGGTTGCCGACCTTGCGGTGCAGCACCAGTGCCAGGTCGAGGTAGCGCCGGGCCTCCTGCGGACGGCCGGCCCGGTCGAGGACGAGGGCGAGGATGCCGAGCACGTGGGCCTCGCCCCAGGTGTCGGCGCCGATCCGGGTGAGGTCGAGTGCCTGCTTGAGGTACGGCTCGGCCCGCTCGTCCCGCCGCCGCAGGGCCACGTTGCCCAGCGTGAGCAGCGCCAGGGCCCGTTCGCCGGCCTCCTCGCACACCTCGAGAGCCTGGTGGGCGTGCTCCTCCGCTCGCTCGTACTCGCCGAGCCGCCAGTGGGTCCACGCCAGGTCGGCGAGGGCGCGCGCCTGGACCGCGCGGTCGCCGAGCTTGCGGCTGCGCTGGAGCGTCAGGGAGTGCAGGGTGAGCGCGTCGTCGTGGTGTGCCTGCCGGTCGAGGAAGGGGCGCATCGTCAGGGCCAGGAGGCCGAGGCAGATCTCGGGGCCGTGGACGGCGGTCGCGATGATGTTGGAGCGTTCGGTGTCGAGCCAGGCGAGCGCCTGCGCGGCGTCGCGGACGGGCGCGACCGGGGTGGCCGGCTGGGGGACGCCCTCGCGCTGGCCGACGCTGTCGGGGAAGAGCCGGTCCATCGCCGCGCGGGAGCGGTGCAGGTAGTAGGCGAGCAGCCGCATGACGGCGCCGTCGTCCTCGGCGATCGAGCGGGCGTGCTCGCGCAGCAGGTCGTGGAAGGTGTAGCGGCCCGGTTCGAGCTGCAGGAGCATGTGGGCATCGAGAAGTCCTTCGAGAAGCTCCTCCGCCTCCTCCTCCGAGATCCCGGCCAGCGCGGCCGCGCCGCACGGGTCGATGTCGCGGCCGGGCACCAGCCCGAGCAGGCGGAACATGCGCTGCTCGGCCTCGTGGAGCTGCTCGTAGGACAGGGCGAAGGCCGCCGACACCCCGTCCAGGAGCCGGCGATGCTCCCGCAGCCGGCCCGCCAGGTAGGACACGGTCCAGCGCGGACGGTGCTGCAGGCGGGCGGCCGAGATGCGGATGGCGAGCGGCAGGTGCCCGCACAACCGCAACACCTCGCGTACGGCGCCGGGCTCGCGGCGGGCGCGCTCTCCCACGATCCGCTCGAACAGCCCGGCGGCGTCCTCCTCCCCCAGCACGTCGACCGAGAGGGCGTGGGCGCCGTCCAGGTCGACGAGCCGCCGCCTGCTGGTGACCAGGACGAGGGTGTCGGAGCGCCCCGGCAGCAAAGGACGCACGTGCTCGGCGTCGAAGGCGTTGTCCAGCACGGCGAGCACGCGGCGGTCGGCCAGCTCGGCACGCCACAGGGCGCTCCGCTCGGCCGATGTGACCGGGATGCGGTCGGCGGGCACCCCGAGCCGGCGCAGGAGTGCCTCCAACGCGGCGGCGGGGTCGACCGGCTCGCGGTCCGCGGTATGGGCCAGCAGGTCGATGAAGAGCCGTCCGTCCGGATGGCGGGCGGCGAGCCGGTGGGCCGCGTGGACGGCGAGGGCGGTCTTGCCGATCCCGGCCATGCCGTCGATCGTGACGACCGCCGGGCCGCGGTACTCGCCCGCGAGCCGCTCCAGCTCGGCGGCCCGGCCGGAGAAGTCGGGGATGTCGTAGGGCAGGAAGGTGGAGCGCCGCGGCGGGGCCGGCGGGCACCGGCTCCACGCCGTCGGAGCGCAGGGCCGGATCGTCGGCCAGGACCGCCCGTTCCAGCTCGGTGAAGGCGCGCCTGGGGTCGAGGCCCTGCTCGTCGGCGAGGGCCCTGCGGTAGGAACGCGCCGCCGCCAGGGCGTCGGCCTGGCATCCCGCCCGGTGCAGGGCCAGGACGAGGTGGCCGGCGAGCCTCTCGCGCAGCGGGTCGGCGCTCACCTGGGCGGCGAGCTCGTCGAGCAGCTCGCCGTGCCGCCCGGCGGCGAGCTCGGCCTCCACCAGGCGCTCGTACGCCGACAGCCGCCGGTCCCGCCACAGCTCCCGGACGCCGTCGACGTAGTGGGCGTGCACGTCCTCCAGCGCCTCGCCGCTCCACAGGTCCAGGGCTTTTCGCAGCTCACCGGCGGCCACCAGCTCGGTGAACTCCCGCGCGTCGAGCTGCCCGGCCTCGGGCTGCGCGACGTAGCCGCCAGCCCGCGTCTCGAGGAGCCGTTCGGCGCCCGCGCCGCGCAGCGCCTTGCGGATCGCGGTGATCGAGGCACGGCAACCCGGCCACCGGCAACAAGGTCACGATCACCTTCCCGCCGGTCCACGGGTGCTGCCTGTCGCCGAGCTTCCCGAGCGGCCCCTGGTCGCCGACCATCAAGATCGCCGAGGTGCAGGCGTTCTCCGCGGCCGGCAAGAACGCGGCCCTCGGCCGGCCGGTCCGGGGAAGCGCGCAGCCGGGGTACGGCACGGCGAACACGGTTGGCGGTAACCCCTCCACCTACTGGGAGAGCACCAACAACGCCTTCCCGCAGTCCCTGACCGTCGACCTCGGCGCGACCTGCCGGATCTACCAGGTGGAGATGGCGATACCGCCGTCGTGGGGTGCCCGCACCCAGACGCTGTCCGTCGAGGGCAGCACGGACGGCGTCACCTACAGGCCGATCGTCGGCTCGCGGGCGTACGCCTTCAACCCGGCCTCCGGGAACGCCGTGTCGACGAGCTTCAACATGGTCGCCGTACGGTACGTCCGGCTGGTGTTCACCGCCAACACCGCGTGGGCTGCCGGCCAGCTCTCGGAGCTACGGGTCCTCGCCTCCTGACCCTCCTGATCCACTGTCGTTCTCGCCGGGTGCCCTCCATGTCGTGGGAGGCACCCGGCCTCGTTTCATGCGGAATATGGCGGATCTCCTTGAGCCCTGCATACTGAATATGCATACTTAGTATCTATGTCGATCAGGCACGGGCTGCTCGCCCTGCTCAGCAGGGGGCCTCGGCACGGCTATCAGCTGCGGGTGGAGTTCGAGGGGTCGACCGGGGCGACCTGGCCGCTCAACATCGGCCAGGTCTACACGACGCTGTCCCGCCTGGAGCGCGACGGGCTGGTCGAGCCGGGCGAGTCGGACGAGCAGGGCCGGGTCGTCTACACGATCACCGCGGCCGGCCTGGCGGAGATGGCGCGATGGTTCGGCACCCCGGTCGTCCAGTCCGACCGGCCGCGGGACGAGCTGGTCATCAAGCTGGCCATGGCCGTCGCGGCGAAGGAGGTGGACGTCGCCGAGGTCATCCGCAGGCAGCGGACCGCGACCATGCGCGCCCTCCAGCAGCTGACCAAGGCCAAACGAGCGGCCACGGAGCGAACCGCCACCGAAGGCGCGGCCCAGCGGCTCGTGCTCGATTCCATGATCTTCCAGGCCGAGGCCGAGCAACGGTGGCTGGACCACTGCGAGGCCGTTCTCAAGGAGGAAAGATGACGGTCGTACGATTGGCCGAGGTGACCAGGGTCCACGGCGAGGGAGCGACGGCCGTCCACGCCCTGAGGGGCGTGAGTCTCGAGGTCGGCGCGGGAGAGCTGGTCGCGGTCATGGGCCCGTCCGGGTCGGGCAAGTCGACCCTGCTCAACCTCGCGGGCGGGCTCGACCGGCCCACGTCGGGGACGGCGCACCTCGGAGAGCAGGACCTGGCCGCCGTACGCGACCTGGCGGCACTGCGCCGCCGCGGGGTCGGCTACGTCTTCCAGGACCTCAACCTGATCACCTCGCTGACGGCGGCGGAGAACGTGATGCTGCCGCGCGAGCTCGACGGCGTGCGGTCACGCCTCGCCAGGCAGGAGGCCGTGGCCGTGCTGGCGGAGATCGACGTGGCACACCTGGCCGACCGCTTCCCCGACGAGCTGTCCGGTGGCCAGCGCCAGCGGGTCGCGATCGCCCGCGCCCTGGTGGGCGAGCGGCGCCTGCTGCTCGCCGACGAACCGACCGGCGCGCTCGACACGCGCGCCGGCGACGAGATCCTGCAGATACTGCGCGCCCGCTGTGACGCGGGTGCGGCGGTCCTGCTCGTCACCCACGAGCCGCGCTACGCCGCCTGGGCCGACCGGGTGGTGTTCCTCCGCGACGGGACGATCGCCGATTCCACGGACGTGTCACTGGAGAGCGCCCGGTGAGCGCCGTCCGCGTCGCGCTGCGCGTCGCCCGACGGAGCGCGTGGCGTTCCCGGGGACGCAGCGCGCTCATCATGGTGATGATCGGCCTGCCCGTCCTGGTGATCACAGCGCTCCTCACCCTCGCCGAGACGATGCAGGTCACGCCGCGGGAAGGACTGGTGGCCACGCTCGGCACCGCCGACGTCCACCTCTCGCAGGCACCCGAGGGTACGGTGCTCCAGCAGGACCCGACCGGAGGGAACTGGAGCACGGGCGACGACGGGGCGACCGCGCCCAGGCCCGGCGCCGCCGAGGTGGCGGCACTGCTCGGACCGGGCACCCGGCTGCTCCCCTTCAACACCGGCATGCTCCGGCTGGGCACCGAGCCGGTCGACGCGCTGGAGACCGACCTGCGCGACCCCCTCACCAGGGGGATGCTGACGCTGAGCGAGGGCAGGCTCCCCTCCGCCCGCGAGGTCGCGGTGACCCCCGCGCTCGGCCTGCGGCCCGGCGACCTCCTGCGGCCGTCCGGCGCGGCGCCGCTGACGGTGGTGGGCGTGGTCGAGCACCCGCACCAGCCCTCGCTCCGCAAGGTCGTGGGCCCGGACCTCCCCCTGGCGCCGGACGAGTTGTGGTCCCCGCGCGAGTACGGCGACGGCTGGCTCGCCGACACCGCGAAGCCGGTGTCCTGGACCGACGTGCCCGCGCTGAACGCGGCCGGCCTGTTCGTCACCTCCCGCACCATGATCACGGACTCGTCGTGGTCCCCGGTTCGCGACCCGGCCGCGACGGTCCAGTACACGGTCGGGATCGGCGCCATGGTGATCATGGTGGTGCTGGTGACCGTCCTGCTGGCCGGGCCCGCCTTCGCGGTCGGGCTCCGCAGACGGCGCAGGGAACTGGCCGAGATCGCCGCGCAGGGCGGCTCGGCCGGGCAGCTGCGCACGATCGTGCTGGCCGACGGGCTGGTCCTCGGCGCCCCGGCCACCCTCGTCGCGACGGCGCTGGGCATCGCGGCCGGGGTGCTGGGCGCCCCGGTCCTGGCACGCTGGGGCGGGCAGGCCGGCCCGCCGGGAGTGCCGTGGCCGCCGGTCCTGTGCGTCGCCGCGTTGGGCCTGCTCACCGGGCTCGTGGCGGCGCTGGTGCCCGCCGTACAGGCCGCCCGGCAGAACACCGCGACCGTGCTGGCCGGGCGCGCGCCCACGGCACCCGATCGGCGGGGCTGGCCCCTGCTCGGAGCCACGCTGGTACTGGCCGGACTGGGCGCGACCGTGGTGGCGCGGCGCCAGCCGGGCTCGGTGTGGGTGCTCTCCTCCGCGGTGCTGGTCCTGCTCGGGCTGGTGGCGCTGACGCCGTGGCTGGTCCGCCAGACGGGACGGCCGGCCGCGCGGCTGCGGCTCCCGCTGCGGGTGGCCGTCCGCGACGCGGTCCGCCACCGGTCCCGGACGGCGAGCGCCGTGGCGGCCGTCATGGCGGTCACCGCCACGGTCGTAGCGGTGGGCATCGGCACCCACAGCGAGTACATGGACCGGCGCAACGCCTACACCTCGGCACGCCCGGCCGGCATGCTGGCGATCTGGGCCGGCACCATCAACGACGCGACCTGGAAAAAACTCCGCGCCGAGGCGGCCCGCCAACTGCCCGGCGTGCCGCTGGCCACCGGCTACCAGGCGAGGAACGCCGACAACCGCCGCTACGCCCTGCGGTACACGGTGCGCTGGAACGGGATACGCACGCGTCGCACGGCGGCCATCGGCGACCAGGCCCTGCTCAGGCTCCTGCAGGGGCGCCACGACCCGCGGGCGGCCGCGGCGCTGGCGAGCGGCAAGGCCGTGGTGTTCGACGCCGCCGCGCTGCGGAACGGCAGGCTGGCCCTGCGGGCGAGCTCCACCTCCGGCCCCCCGCGCAGGCTGGAGGTGCCCGCCGTACTGGCCACCCCCGCCGACGAGCACCAGGGCGGCGCCCTGCTGCCGCGTGCCCTGGTCGAACAGGCCGGTTTCTCGACGACCGAGAGCCAGCTCTACGCCATGCACCGCCTGCCGGCCGGTTCAAGGCTGTGGCGTGACCTCCACAAGGTGACCCCCCGCGTCACGGTCGCCTCCGAGGAGGGCTACCGCAACACCCCCGACCCCGGGCTGTGGGGCTGGCTCGTCGGCGCCCTCGTCCTCGTCGTCGGCGGCACGCTGGCCGCCACCCGCCTGGCCGCCGCCGACACCCGGCCGGAGCGGGCGACGATGGCGGCCATCGGCGCCCCGCCCGGGACCTTGCGGATGGTCGTGGCCGGCCAGGCCCTCTACATCTCCGGGCTCGGCGCGCTGGTGGGACTGGTCGCGGGGGCGGTGACGGGCGTGGCGCTGAGCCGGCCGATGACGACGCACGGCGCCGGCGATCCCGCCACGATCGCCGTGCCGTGGCCGTTCGTGGTCGCCGTGGTGGTGGGGCTGCCCGTCCTGGCGACCGCGGCGGCGCTGATCACCCGGACCCGGCCGCCCCTCGCCCGCCGTCCCCTGTGACCTTCGTCAGGCCCAGGGGTCGAAGGGGATGCCGCCGGGCTTGGAGCGCGAGAGGAGGTCCCCGAACCTGCCGTCATTGATCTTGATGGTCGCGGAGCCGAAGTTCGCGTTCATCAGCCTGTCGCGCAGCCAAGTACTGGGCCAGCCGTTCCAGTCCACCAGCGGCGGGTAGCGCCAGTTGTGGTAGTGGTTCTCCGGCGGCTCGTCGTTGCCGTTGGCGAGCCGGAAGAAGTGTGTGGACGCCCCGTCCTTGTGGTAGACGACCTTGGGGTGCGACCCGTCGAAGCGCACCTGCGAGCGCGGGTAGGTCACGACGCCGCTGTGCTGCGTGGTCGAGACGTACTCCACCTGGTTGGAGGCCTGGTTCACCCAGGAGATGACGTGCTCCCAGTCGTGACGGTGGCCACCGAGGCTGATGCCGGCCAGCGCCTGGTCCTTCTCGAAGTAGCTGGCGTACACGACGGCGCACCAGCCGTTGTTGCACTTGGCGCGGGCGTAGGTCTGGGAATTGTCCAGGTCCGACTGGTCACGGCAGTTGCCGTTGACCGCGCCGGTCGGGTTCAGCCCCGGAGCGAGGGTCCCGTCCGGCCCGATGCCGGGGGTGGCGTAGCAGCCGTCACCGTCGTAGTCGTAGGCCGGGGAGAACGACGACTCGTACCCTCCGGCCGACTGGGGCAGGTTGCGGGGCGGATCGGCGTAGGCCGCCGACGCGGGGAGGACGATCCCCAGAACGGTGACACCGAGCACGATCCCGAACCGGGAACGCCCGCGCGCGGGGGACGCGGGAAGGGATGGGCTCCTCTCCGGCCCGGTCGCTGACTTCGATGCCCTCGGGGTGGACGTGAACGACCACGGCTTTCGCATTCTTCCGCTTTCTCGAAGGACTGCTCCATGACCTGACGACGCGTCGGCGTGGTGCTCGTCGGCGGCGTTCTCCGCACCGATGTGAGCGCGCCTCGCACCTGCACGGCACCACGAAACCGGTGCTTGATCAAGGTCTCCGCGGCAGATGGCGCCGACATGTATCGGCGACGGTCAGGAGGTGAACCACGAACGAAAGATCGCGAATCACCGGGCAGGAAGCCTCCCACGAGGCGCGTCGCGGCCGACGAACCGGCTGGCCTCTCCAGGCATCCCGTCACGGGGCGTTCCGGCCTTGGCGCGAACCGGCGCGGACCGGCGCAGATCGGTGGGGCCCGGTGGGACCCGGATCGTCCCCGGCGTGAACGCCCACGCGCCGCCGCGCGGAAAAGGTATCGCCCGGACGGGCGGGGGAACGTACCGTCGCCATTATGAAGCTGCTCTCGGTCAACGTCGGCCGGCCACGCCCCAACCCCTGGAAGGGGCTCGACTCGACGGGCATCGACAAGCGGCCCGTCGACGGCCCGGTCGCGGTCACCGCCCCCGGCCCCAAGGGCACCGGCGCGGTCGGACTCGCCGGTGACCGTGTCCACGACGTGAAACACCACGGCGGCTCCGACCAGGCCGTCTACGCGTACGCCCGCGAGGATCTCGACGGCTGGGAGGCCGAGCTGGACAGGCCGCTGCCGAACGGGGTCTTCGGGGAGAACCTCACGACCGCGGGCCTGGACGTCAACGGGGCCCTGATCGGTGAGCGGTGGCGGATCGGGCCGGACGTCGTGCTGGAGGTGTCGTGCCCGCGCCTGCCCTGCGCGACGTTCCAGGGCTGGCTGGAGCGCGAGGGCTGGACCAAACGATTCACCCGGGCCGCACTGCCGGGCGCGTACCTGCGCGTGATCGAGCCAGGCGACATCCGCGCCGCCGACCCGGTCGAGATCGTGCACCGGCCCGCCCACAAGGTGACCGTCGCGCTCACCTTCCGGGCGATGACGTCGGAACCGGACCTGCTGCCCCGGCTGCTCGCCGCCGACGCCCTGCCGGAGGAGATCAGGGATCGAGCCCGCCGTCGCACCACCGCGTAGACACCGGCCTCGGCGGATCGGCCTGCCCCCGGCATGACGGGTGGAACATCACGACGGCGCAAACCGTCCGGGCCACCACCCCAAGGCGGATCGCCCGGCGTGACGGGCGGAACGTCACGATGGCTAGTGCTGTGACCGGAAACGTTTGCCGGGTTGAGCGATCACGCGGCGAGTGGAAGGGGGCGTCCGCCGAAGCGGATGCCCTTTTCGCTGCGGACGCGGGCACGTTCGCGGCGTTGGGCGGCCAGGGGGGTGGGGTGGCGGGCGTTGGCGTTGCGCCAGCGCAGGTAGGCGTGCAGGGCTCGGGTCTGCACCGTGTGGTTGGGATGGTCGGAGTTGGCGATGGTGAACTGCCGCAGTGGCCCGAAGTGCGCCTCGATCGGGTTGGCCCAGGAGGCGTAGGTCGGGGTGAAGCACAACTCGACCTTGTGGCGCCTGGCCCAGGTGCGGATGCGCCAGTTCTTGTGCGCTGACAGGTTGTCCAGGATCACGTGGATCGGAGCGCCGTCCGGGCGGGCGGCACGGATTGACCGCAACGCGGCCCAGGTGGGAGCGATGCCTTTGCGGCGCCGGTTGACGCCCCACAACGTGTCGTCGCCGACGGAGTAGCAGCCGTGGAAGTAGGTGGTCCCATGAGTGCGGTGGTAAGTGGCCGGCAGCCGGTCCGGACAGCCCTGTGGTGCCCAGCTCGTGCCGTGCGCGGGACGGATGCCCAAAGGACCGAACTCATCAAAGGCGAATGTCCCGAAGTCGCGGTCGCTCAGGTGATCGCACCCCTGCTCCGGGTGGACCACATGCCACTCCAGCAGGCGACCGGTTACCTCCTCATGCAGATCCTCATCAACGACCTGGGCCCACCGACAGTCTTGGCACGCCGCCACGAACTCTGCGCTTATACGCCGCCCGACGTCTACGAAGGGACGATGCGCTTCCTTCGTCATGCCGCCACGCTGCGTCTGCCGCATGAAGCTCGAAAGGTAGCTTTTCCGTTTCATCGATCATGAGGTAAATCTCCAGTTTGCTCCTGGTGATCGGACCGATCGTGCCTGCTCAGGATGTCGACTGCCTCAAGTAGATGAGAAAAACTGCAGGATGCCTCAAGTTGAATGAGACGGTTTCAGTGCGACCAGTAGAGCAATACTCGATAATGTGTTCTAAAATATGAGCACAAATCGGATTAGTCGATGTGCCTCAGGTTGAATGAGACGGGACATATGAGCCGGCCGCGCTGCTGCGTACCGTCGATCCCCTCCGGTTGGCGCCACGCGGCAACCCCCGCCTCGGCGCACTCGGTTCCCGATGCGTGCCGGTCGCGCCTACGGCGCGGCGGTCAGCCGGCCGGTGGCTGCAGCAGACGGTTGACAGCCGCGCGGCCGGCTTCGAGCGCGGCTTTGAGGGGTTTGCCGTTGCGGGTGAGGCGACCGATGTGCGGGGTATCAGGCCCGGGACGCACGGACAATACCGCTGGGGCCTGGCTGTCGGCGGGCGGACGGGTCATCGGCGGCGCGGCCTGGTCGTACTGCGCGAGCAGCGCGTCGTCGTGTAGCAAGCGGTGGCCGCGTGTGAAGAAACTTCGGTGCAGTGCCTCCGGATGGTTCCGTAGAACGGTCACGGCGATCAGGCGTGCCCCGTAGGACGGGCGCGCGCCGGGTCCGGCGGCCGGTGTTCCGATTCCGGCGGCCGGTGTTCCGATTCCGGCCGGAGGCGCGGGACGGGACCGCAGGACAAGGACATGGCTGGCACCCTGTGCCAGGGCCGTACGGTAGGGGATGGACTCTGCGAGCCCCGCGTCGTAGTAGAGCCGCCCTGCCAGTTCGATGGGCGGACCGGCGAGGAACGGCAGTGCGGCACTGGCTCGCAGTGCCAACCGCAGTTCGGCGGGACCGGTCAGATGCGGGCGCAGATCGGTGGACCGCCCGGTGCGGACATCGGTGGCGAGCGGGTGATATTCGACGGGGTTGGCCAGGACGGCGTCGAAGTCCATCCGGGCCACCTCGAGGTACAGGTACTCGACGAGGTTACGCACATCGACCATCGGCCGGCCGCGCAGCAGGTTGGACGGGCGGATCATCGCTCTCGCGTAGACGGGTTCGGCCCAGCCGGTCAGGTGCTCGGGAGTTCCGCTGAGCAGCCAGGCCGCCGTGATGGCCCCTGCCGACGCTCCGTAGACCGCGTCGAAGGCGTGTGTCACTCCGCTTTCGTACAGGGCGAGGGCCATGCCCGCGGAGATCGTGCCGCGCATGCCGCCGCCTTCGATGGCCAGGGCCACCCGGTGGCCGTCTCGGCGCTCACCCGGGCGGCTGCCGTGGCGGATTCGGTCGGCCAGGACGCGCAGCACCTCATGCCGGCCGGGCTCGGTCACCGGTTCGCGTTGCATATGTCCTTCTCGTTTCGCGGCGCCGGTCATGGTGTCGGAGTACCGTCGCCGGACAGGTAGGAGCGGGCCTGTGCCCAGATGCCGCAGTCGGGTTGAATGGCTGTCCAGGTGACGGACCTGAGCCGTCCCCGCCCTCGGTGGCGCCGCATGACGGTGACGTGGTCCGGCCAGGCGACGAAATCGCGCCGGGCTTGTTCATCCTGCCAGATCGACACCGAGCCGCACCTGCCCCGCAGCGGCTCCGTCCACAGCCACATGCCGACCGCTCCGGGCAGACGGGGCCGGCCGCGACGCAGGCTGAGCCCGGCCTGGTAGACACCGGGCAGGTGGCCGGGTTGGCGCCGCAGGGGACTGCGACCTCGTCGTAGCGCTTGAGCTTGCGCCGATACAGGCCGACCAACAATCCGTCGGGCGTCTCGCGGATGTCGGCGACATCCAGGGCCGACAGTTCGGAGACCCGGGCGGCGCAGGCGTAGCCGAGCAGCAGCGCGGCGGCGTCGCGCCTCCCGGCCAGGGTGGTGCGATCTACGGTGGCGAGCATGGCGCGCAGCGCCCCGGCAGCCTCTACGCGGCGTTCGGGGACAAGAGGTCTCTGTTCAACGAAGTCATCGAGGCGTACGGCCGCCCCCGGCCGGAGAGTTCATCTGGGCCGCGATGGCGAGGGAGCCCACGGCCTTAATTCGCGGCGATCACTTCACGGAGGGTGACAGTTATCAAAGGGGTCCCGGTAGCAATCGCGGAAAATCCAACGGATATGGGTCTGACCTGCATGGATAGAGCCTGACCCGCCGTCCCGTGATCATGTTTCCCAAGGAGTGTCCGCAGGTCAGAAGCAACATCGTTGGATTCACGGCCATTACTGTCGGGACCCCGGTCCCGACAGGCCGGACTGCCGGGTCAGCCTGCGGGGGCGAGGCGGGCGATGACGACGCAGGCGATGTTGTGGTCGGAATCGGCCCGGTGCTTGGGCAGCTGACCCAGCCCGCCAAATTTTCGATCCTGCCGACGCTGGTCAGTGGTCTGTACGCAGCAGCTCGACGGCGCGGGCCCGGTCGGCAGCGGTGGACAGGGTACAGATCCGGATCGAGTTCAGCGAGGCGTGCCCGAGCAATTCGGAGACCGGCACGATGTCCGCGCCGGCTCGTGTGCGCCTACCATCGCCACCAGACACACGAATCTGCCGGCGGACTTGACCCTGACGCTGCGTCAACCCTGCATGCTGGCTGTCATGAGCATCCCGCCAACAACCGATCAGGTCCAGGAGACCGCATGTAAGTTCCGGCGAAAAATGGCCGGGAATCTCCGGAGCCACGTGGCCAGACATGATCCCTTGACGGCAGCTGTACGGCCCCGCCGTGTGGCGGGGCCGTACAGCTGCCGATGTGGTGGGTCATCGTTGCCTGCCTGTTCGCCAATCTCTCCTACCGTCGCAGGACCTCCTGAGCCGGCGCCGACCGGGTCTAGGCGAAGTTGAGAGCAGGATCAGAACATGCTGACCATCAGTCAATTGGCGGCGTATGCCGGCGTCACGGTGCGGGCGGTGCGGCATTATCACCAGATCGGACTCCTGCCCGAAGCGGACCGGGATGCCTCGGGCTACCGGCGCTACGGCGCGAAGGCGGTCGTGTCGCTCATCAAGATCCGAACCCTCGCCAACGCCGGCGTGCCGCTGTCTCAGATCGGTCAGATGCTCCAAGCCGACGCATCGGCCTTTGCCGAAGCAGTCCAACGGATCGACAGTCGCCTGCACGACGAGATCGAACGGCTTGAGACCAGCCGCAAGCAGATCGCGCAGCTCGCCGCCGGGGACAGTCTGGCGCTCCCGCCGGAGGTGATCTCCTACCTCGATCTGCTTCGGGAGATCGGGGTAGGAGAGCGGATGGTGGAGGCGGAGCGGGACGGGTGGATCCTGGTTGTTGCTGCCTCCTGGCCCGAAGACATCCCCGCGGTCATGGCCGCAAAATTCGCGCAGCTCGATGACCCGCAACTCGTTCGGCTCTACCGGATCCTGTCGGAGATCATCGAAGACGACGACGCAGGCGACGACGACCCGCGTCTGGCAGAAGCCGCCGACATCATGGCCGGCCTGGCCGAGCAGGCATACACCTCCGGCGAGATCAACCCCGACGAGGTCGCGCACGACGACCTACCGGTTGACCTTCTGGACGCACTTGCCGTCGAGTCCGACCCGCGGGTGGAGCGGCTGCTGGACCTGATGCGCGAGCGCGGCTGGGCCGGTTGGCACCGGATGGAGCGGCTGGCGGAGCCCCCCGGCTAACCTGCGGGCGTCGTTTCACACCCGGACGTCCACTACTCATGTCGGCGGGCGACGGGGTGCAGGACCAGGGTCTACCTCAACGGCGCCTATGCCGACCAGTCGCACTGGCGGCGCGTCATCGCTGACCTCGGCGGCGACTACCGGCACATCACCTACGACGAGCGCGCCGTCCGGGACCTGGCCACCGGCACCAGCCACCGTTCCCGATTCACTTCCGAGAAAGGAAGAGCATGACCATCAAGCGATCCCCCTGGACCGGCATGGTCCCAGTAGACGATACGGCCTTAGCCGTCACCGACACCGACACCGACGGTGTCCCCGTGATCTACCTCAACGGCCACGCCGCCGTTCAGCGGCAATGGCGGCGGGTCCTTGCCGAGTTGGGAACGGAGTGGCGGCATATCACCTACGACATGCGAGGGCGTGGCAAGTCGAAGCGTTCGGCGGATTATTCGTTCGAGACGAACATCCGAGATGTCGATGCTGTCCTCGCAGCCCGGGATGTGGCCCGGGCGGTGATGGTGGGCTGGTCCTATGGAGCGTTTGTCGCGGCGCACTGGGCCGGCCGGAATCCGGCCCGTACCGTGGGCACGGTCTTGGTGGAGGGCGCGCAGCCCTACGACTGGTTCGACGAGTCCATGGAACCGGGGATGCGCAAGATATGGAAGCGGATCTGGTGGCCCATGCAGCTGCTGCGCCCGTTCGGTATGGCTCCACGGATGACCGGCGACCAGCTGGCAGACAGCAACATCGAGGTCGGCAAGATCGCCCGCGAGCGTGACCTGGGCCCCGTGCTGGACAGCATCACCGTCCCGGCGCGCTACGTGGTCGCTTCTGGGGAGTCCTTCGGAAGCCAGGGCGGGCACGAACGGATACGCGCCAGCCTCCCTGCGGTGACCGCCCGCAATCCGAACATCCAAATCAGCGCGAAAGTCGCCAGCAACCACGGTTCGATCCTGCGTAAGGACTATCGCGCCATCGCCGAGGCCGTACGTGAGGTCGCCGCCCTCGACCACGAGGGGAACTGAAGACGCCGCCGTCACGGTGAATCCCGCACGGGAGAATCCTGATAGCCGTCGGCGCAAAGCCAGAGGCCTACACGCCCTCTCCCTCCACCGTCTCCCCGCGCCGTGTCCCCGCCGTCGGGCAAGTCGGGGATCTCGCCGAGCCGGCGCAGGCCTTCGGCCGGTGCGGAGGAGATGGCATAGCGGCCCAGGACGTCGAGGTGGGCGTGGCCGAGCGAGGAGTTCCGGCGACGGGACGGCGACGTCGTCCCCAAACCACGCAACCCCGCCCGCGGCGACATCGACGCCGACGAGGCCGTCATCCTGGGCATCGTCGTGTCGATACCGCATAACTTCTAGTGCCAATACCCGTCGTAGTAGTCGACCAGGTGCTGGGCGTCCGGGCCGGCCGAGGCGGCGGCGACTGTGAGGTCGGCCTCTCGGAGGATCTCCGACCGCACCAGCGGCGGCACCGACGCCGCCGGCACCTCTCCTGGCCCTCGCGGTGAAAGGTCATCGGGTTGGTCGCGCACAGCGCGTCCAGGTCCCAGCCCTCGTCGGACATGCCCTCGACGACGCGCAGGAGCCAGCGGGCCTGCCAGTCCGCAAGGTCGCGCACCACCTCGCCCTGCCCCTCGTGACAGTCGTGCTCCCAGTAGCCGATCGACACGCCGGTCCAGCCGTGCCGGATCAGCTCCGTCCGAGCCAGTTCGTAGCGCACGACGTGACCGGCGACGCGGTCCGGCTCTTCCGCGTACACCTCCCGGAGGACCTGTTCGAACGGCTGCGCCAGACCCCTCTCGCGCCACGCGTCCACCTCCTCGGCGCTTGCGCCGGCCGGGTGCCACAAGGCGACCGTGCCCTCGGGGCGGTGCCCGGCCAGTTCCCAGCCGTCGACGGTCCTGACCGGCAGGCCTGAGGGACCGCCGGGGATCCGCCACACCAGGGCGCGGGCGTCGGGGCCAGTGACGGGGTGGTCGAGGAAGTGCTCGCCGACCTCACGCCAGGTCCATTCGCGCTGGTGGATGAGCGCCTGTTCCAGGCGGTAGCGCGCGGCCGTGCGCGCCTGCTCGACCTCTCTGGGCGTGGCGCCGGCAGCGGGCAGAATGCGGTCGAGCAACTGGTCGCGGGTCAGCGCGGCCGCGTCGGCGAGCGCGTCGAGCGCGCGAGCGACCCTCTCCTGTACGGACGCCGCCCGTACCCGCGTCTGAATGAGCGCCAGTGGGGTGACTGTCTCGGCTGCGCCCCGGCGGGCCAGCACGCCGACGGCCCCGTCGGCGACGGTCTCGCTGCGGCAGGTGGAGCCGGGGCCATCGTGGCCGGTGCCGCAGGTGACAGCGGCGTCGGCGAGCAGCGACGGGACCCAAGGTTCGTCAATGACCTCGCAGGTCCAGATCAGGCCGCGCGCCACCGAGACGGTCCGGCCCTTCAGGAAGCGGTCCTCGCTCCAGCTGATGTCGGCGTGGTGGCAGACGAACGGGCCGCCCCGGTAGGCGGCCAGGCGGGTGACCAGCTCGTGGACCAGGGCGATGGCCTCAGGGGTGAGCAGATCGCAGACGACCGGCAACCAGCCGTCGCCTGGGGCCGGTGCGTCGGCGGTGGCCCAGTGGCGCAGCAGCGGCAGCATTCCGGCCAGGCGGGAGCCGTACTCCTCGGCCAGCATCGTGGCGAAGGGGTCGGCCTCCCCGATCACGTTCCTGACCGCACCGGCTGGGCCTTCCTCGGTGAGCAGGCTCTCCAGGAGCGGCTGGAGCTCTCCGAGGTCCGTCAGGTGGCCGAACAGGTCACGGCGCTGTTGCGGATGGAGCAGGTGAGCGGCCGACAGCGGGATCCGATAGAGCTCCTCGTGGCAGGTGTGGCCCTGGCGGGCCCAGTAGCCGGCGCGTTCGGCCAGGTTCCAGGCATCGTCGGGCGTCCAGCCGACGGCGCGCCCGGCCACGGTGCGGACCAGGCGCAGGACACGCTCGTCGTAGTCGTGGCCGCCCTGCGGGCTGAGCCAGAGCTTGGTGTGGGCATAGGTGCCGTAGAGGCGCCAGTCGGTGCCAGGGCCGGGGTCGAGGCCCTGCTCGGTGAGGGCGTCGAAACGCCGGTAGGCCTCCCTGGTGGCCGGTTCCAGATGATCCCAATTGCCGGCGAACGTCACCCCATGATCGTAGTCGCACGAGGTCCGAATGAAGATCGTCGTTCTGGACGACTACCAGCGGGTCGCTCGAGACCTGGGTGTCCCGGCTCGGTGAACCTGGCACCGGCTCGCTGAAGTCGGCACGGCGGCTCAGCAGACATGGAACCGGCTCAGCGAACGCGGCATGCGGCCACGCTCCCGTCGCCGCACCTCACATGAGGTTCCACAGGTGCCGGATTCACTGAGCCGATCAACCCGAACCGGATCGGTGGGAGTTACACGCGCTCAGGTCAGATTCCTTCGGCTGTGCCACTCGCCGTGAATCAGGAAAGCGGGAATCCGCAACCGGAAGAGGCCGCAGCCGATTCCCGCCCACGGAGACGTCGGACGACCAGGTCAAAGGTCCAGGCCGGAGCCGCCGAACCGGTCCCGCAGGAACCTGCCCTGGTCGCGCAGGGCCTGCTCGTCACCCCGGTAGACCGACTCGGCCACCTCGCGCAGCCGGGTATCCAGCAGGTCGAGCTGGGCGAGCAACTCCTCGTGCGCGCTGCGCTCCCGCTCACCGCGCCGCGTGAGCGCGCGGGAGCGGGGCAGGTTCGCGTACGCCTCCAGGCTGGACGGCAGATAATCCCTGATCGTCTGCGACACGATATGCAGGTGATCGGGTGAGGAGGTGAGCGTGTCCGCCCGCCGGAGAATGTCACGCAGCACCTCGGCGAGCGCGCTGACGCGCGTCGTCACGTCGCCGGGGAACCGGTTTTTACCAACCTCGGCCAGCAGGGTGCCCAGGTCCGCACGCAGCCGCCGCGACTCCACCTCTGCGTGCGAGATCGTCAGCCTCACCCGGTCCGCCGGAGCGAGCAGCGCCCCGACGCCGTACAGCCCGGCGACCACGACGGGCCAGAACGTCCCGGCGACGCCGAGGAAGACCAGGACCACCCCGACGAGCGCCAGCGCACACCCGACGATGTTCCTGGTCGACCCGGCGTAGGCGAGGATCCGCCCTCCCGGGCTACTGGTAGCCACGGATCTCCTTGAAGGCCGCGGCCAGCGACCCCTGCCGGGCGTCGAAGGTCGCCCCGCCGGTGAGCTCGGCGATCCGCCGCATCTCCTCGACGTCGCTGTCACCGAAGAGCACGACGAACGTCCGGAACTTCACAGGCAGCGACGCGTAGTAGGCGGCGAAGTCGTCGTAGGAGCCACCGTCGGTGTTCTCGCCGTCCGTCATCAGCACGATCGAGGTGAAGTCCTCCGACGGCGAGGACCGCACCTGCTCGTAGGCGGCCCGCAGGCTGTCGAAGATCGCGGTGCCACCGTCGGCCCGCAGCCCCTCACCGTAGGAGCGGATCCGCTGGAGCACCGGTTCGGCGTCACGGTCGGGCAGGGTGAACGTCCGCGGGGCGCCGGGACCCGTGTTGAACGGGATCATCGTGACCGTCTCGCGGTCACGAAAGCGCGAGAACGACCCGCTGGCGGAGGTGTCGGCGCCCGACAGAGCGGTCAGCGCCTGCTTGAGCGCGTCGATCCGCTCCCCTCTCATCGAGCCGGAGGTGTCCAGCACGAACAGGGTCCGCGACGGCCTGCGCACCTGGTTGAGGTAGACGCCGATCAGCTCGTCGGCCGCGCCGCGCCGGTTGGGGAAGGGCAGCTCCACCAGCGACGCGGTCCCGAAACGCGGCTCCGGCCTGACCTCGGGGACGATGGGCCTGCGATGGGTGGTGATCATGATCTCCCGCTGGATCTCCGGCGTGCGCAGCCAGGCGGCGAGCTTGCCGTACAGCTCCCTCTTCTCCGGGGGCGCGGAGCTCAGGAGCGTGAGCGGGTAGTCGGCCGTCACCACCCCGTCACCCGGATAGACCAGCGTGAGCGGCTCGGAGAGCCTTCCGGAGGCGTTGAGGCCGAGCAGCACGGACTCGTAGTTCACGAGCCCGTCCACCGTGCCCTCCTTGGTGTACGCGTCCGCGAGCCAGCCGGAGGAACCGGAGGTGAGCGTCTGCGCCGAGAAGAACTCCTTCAGCCGGGGGGTCGCCGCGGTGATCTGGGCCTCCTCCAGGGCCTCACCGGCGTCGGAGAGCGCCGCCGTCACCCCGACCAGCGCCGAGAATCCGGAATTGGACGCGGCGGGGCTGGTCATGCCGAAGGTGAACTTCCCGGCGCTCGCGGCCGAGGCGATGTCGCTCCAGGTCACCGGCTTGGCGTCCCAGCCCAGCTCGCGGGCCTTGGACGCCTTCAGCCCGAGCAGCACGGGCGAGACCATGACCTTGGTCTGGGTCGAGAGCCGCGCGGCCGCCCCGTCGATCAGCGACAGGTAGCGGTTGGAGGAGAACCACGTCGCGTCGTACCGCCCGTCCGCGCCACCGCTCGCCACCTGGTCGGCCCCGTCGAGCGTTCCGGCGTACGACAGCGTGACCCGCACGCCGACGGCGTCCTGGGCCCGCCTGAGCAGCGGTTCCAGGTCGCCGACCTCGCTTCCCACGAGGACGCGGAGCACATCGGGGCCGTCGGCGGGAGTGTCGGAGGTGTCGGGCGTGCCGGCTCCGCCGCACGCGGCCGACACCACCAGCAGGACCAGCGGGACCAGTACGGCGAGCGCCCGCCTCACCCGGCGGCCACCCGCCCGCACGCCGAGCGCCGGCCCAGCCGAGCGCGAACCGAGTGGCACGCCGGATACCGACCAGGCCGGGCGGGAGTCCGGTGACGCACCGGGCGCAAGGCCCCTCATCGCGGGAGTTCCTGCTCGTCGCCGCGCCGGGAGCGCTCCAGGTACGTGCGCGCGTGATCCAGCTCGACGGTCAGGCTGTCCACGGTGATCGCCATGTTCTCCACGGCCTTGGCCTTGAACGTGTCGATCATGTCCATGGTGGCGTAGATGTTGTCGAACGCCTTGCGCAGCGCGTCCATGCCGACCGTGGTCGAGGCCGCCTGGGTCTGGATGCCGGCGGCCTGCGTGCGCAGCATCTCGCTGGTCGCCACGATCAGGTCGGAGGTGGTGGCGTTCAGCGCGGTGATCTGGTCGAGCACGAGTTTCTGGTTGGCGAGGGCCTGGGCCACGGTCACGGCCGTGCGCAGCGCCGCGACCGTCGTCGTGGTCGCCCGGTCCACGCCTTTGACCAGTTCGAGGTTGTTCCTGCGGATCAGATCCAGGGCGAGATACCCCTGGGCGGACACCGCGAGCTGGGTCAGCAGGTCCTGGTGCTTCTGCCGGATGCCGAACAGCGCGTCCGAGCGCAGCGCGGTGGCCTTCTCCGGCTCGGCCGCCTCGACATACATGATCTTCTCTTCCACCGCGGCGTCGAGGGCGGCGGCGAGCAGGGCGTACTCCTGCAGGCGCTTCATCGACTCCCACACGTTGGTCTTCTCGCCCTCGATGGCCGCGTTGTCCTTGCGCAGCTCGTCCTGCCCGGATTTGAGAGCGCGGATGATGTCGTCGAGGTGTTTCTGCGCCGACTGGTACTTCGCGAAGTAGTCGCGCAGCCTGTCGCCGAACGGGATCAGTCCCAGCAGCTTCCTGGCCGGGCCGGACGTCTGCTTGGGATCGAGGTCGACGATCGTGCGGCGCAGCGCGACCAGTTGTCCCGCCACCGCCGCCTGCGCGTCCCGGCCCTCGCCCCGCGCGGACGCCAGCGCGGCCACCGGGCGCCCCAGCATGCGGTTCGCCACCTGGGAGGAGGCCCGGATCTCCGAGTCGCCCATGGAGATGATGTCGTACACCTTCCGGGCGAACTCCGGCGATCTGGGGTCCAGGCCGCCCAGCTCCTCGGCGAAACCGCGGGCCTTCTCCGCCAGCTCCGCCTCCCGCCCCTCCGGGACCGGCAGCATGGTGGCCGCCTTCTCCGTGGGCACCTTGGCCACGGGTTCGGGCGGGCTGAGCACGAGATCGCTCACGGTGGTCTCTCCTTGAAACGCTGGGAAGGTGAGGTCAGGGGGCGGATGAGGGAACCGCTCCGGAGCGGTAGAGCGTCTCGACCGCGGAGATCATGCCCTCCAGCCGCTCGTGGTCGGGAGGCTCCACCACGTCGACCAGGACGGGTGGCAGCGGAGCCCTCGCCTTCGCCACGAGGTCGTCGAACGCCCGGGGGGCGGCGGTGCGGAAGCCGTACAGGGCCGCGAGGCGCCCGAGTTCCGGGTCCTCCTGCAGGAGGCGGCCGACCTCGGTGCCCCGCTCGCCCAGCGGTACGAGCGTGTGCTTGCTCAGGACCGTGGGCGAGGGGTAGAGCAGCCGCATGTCGGGGCGGATCGAGCCGTCCCCGGCGAACAGGCGCGAGGCGTACTGCGCCTCGTAGATCACGACCATGGGCGTCTTCCCCATCCCCAGGGACAGGTAGTCCTCGAACGGCGCCTCGGTGGAGGTCTCGGAGTAGCCCTGGTCGAGGAAGAGAGGGGCTATGGCCCGGGCCACCCTGGCCCCCTGCTCGTCGGAGGTGACCACGTCGTCGCCGTTGGCCACGTAACCGGCGATCGACAGGTACATCGCCGCGGAGTTGGAGGTACGGATGTCGGTGGTGGTAAGCAGCACGCGCTTGCGCGCCGGGTAAGCGGTATTACCCGGCAATTTGTCCCACCGAGTGCCTTTCGCCACCAGAACTAGATATTTCTGGATATCGAACACCTGGTAACCCTGACCGGAGTCCCGTACGACGCCCGCCCTGGTGAGCACCTCCACGATCGGGGTGAAAGCGGCGATCGCCATGGGCGAGGAGAACGGCGCGAACGTGCGGGCAGCACCCCGGTCACGCCTGATCTTCTCGGCCGCCGGAGCGCTGGACGGGAACGCGAAGCCGTATTTCCCCAGGTCCACCGAGGTCGCGATCTGGCGCGATCCGGCGGTGTCGACCTCCACCCGCAGGCCGTGCGCCGCGAAGACCGCCCGCACCCTCGGATCGTCGAAGAACGGCTTCTTCTCCGAACCGATCACCCCCCGGACCAGGGTGAGCTCCCTCGTCTCCGCACCGCCGCCGTTGCCCACCACGATCGCCGCCACCACGGCGGCGCCGAGGAGCAGCGCCAGCCCGACACCGATCCAACGCCTCATGTGATTCCTCGAAAGCTTGCCCCGTATCGCTATGAAATAGCGGTCGTAATTGAATTATGTGATTAATGACGACAGCGCGGAGCGAGGAACTCACAACGTATTGACAATTCACTTTCCGTTCACCAATACGCCACTCGGAGGGCGGTCGCCGTCGTCGCACCGGAACTCGCATGAATCCCCCGGCGTCGGCCTCGACCCGCCGGAAAGCACCGAGACGCTGAACTCCGTCGGCTCGGTGAACTCCGGGCAGTCGCCCGGCACCGACCACGAAGGTCACCCTCGCCGGCGGATCCACCAGATCGACAGCCTGGTGACCGACTCGAAGGAGCGGAGACGGGGATCATCGGCCAGTGACCAGGCGAACCCTCTGGGCACCTCAGGCGGAGCGACCGAGTTCCCTGTCGGACGACCCGCTCGACGAAAACGGGGCGGTGAGCCTTGCTTCTAGGTGGTGAGTCTTTAGGCCATTGTAAATGATCTTGAATTTCAGGCCGACGCCTTTACAATGTAGATTTATAAGCATACTTCCCGATTGTTTGACAATTGACCGGTAGCAGCCAGTTGATCCGTGCTGACAGGTCGCGCGAGGACGTCCGTCCCGCGGTCGGGCACGCGGCCCGCGCGCCCTGCCGCACTCCGCCCCCCCTGGATCCGGTGGCGTACCGCTCCCCCGGCCGGCGGCTCGCCGCCAAGGTTCAACGCGTGGCGTCGTCCATCTGGGCGATCAGGCTCTTGGGCCGCATGTCGGTCCAGTTGGTCTCGATGTACTCAAGGCAGCTCGCCCGGTCGGCCTCACCGTGGACGACGGCCCACCCCTCGGGCACGTCGACGAAGACCGGCCACAACGAATGCTGACCCTCGTCGTTCACGAGCACGAGATACGAGGCATCGGGATCCTCGAAGGGATTGGTCATGACAGGCCCCCAATTGGTAGAGCATGGCTGAAGGAGAAGGTGGAATCGCGGCTGGGGCAAAAACGCCCGTCAGCGTCCGACATACGACCCGAAGAACGAATCGTTCGGTTGATCACTCGATGAAGGCCGGGTGAAATCCTGCTTAAGGAGTCGATTTTCATGCTTGCGCAGCCGCACAGCGAGACGTTCAGGTACGGCCGAAGGCGGCGAGCACATCCGCGACGAGAACCGGAAGGTGATCGACCAGGTAGAAATGGCCGCCCTCGAACGATCGCGTCCGGAAGGGGCCGGTGGTCACGGCCGACCACGCCATGACGGACTCCTCGGACAGGTCCTCCTCGGCGTCGCCGTAGTAGACCGAGATCGGGGTGTCCAGAGCAGCGCCCTTGATGGTCGGCTCGTAGCTCTCGGCCAGCCGGTAGTCGGCCCGGATGGCGGGAAGCAGCAGGTCGAGCAACTCGGGGTGCCTCAGCGCCTGGCCGTCCGTACCCCCGAGCCCTGTCAGATGTTCGATCAGCCTGTCGTCGGCGGCCCCGGCCAGGTCCGGCTCCTTTTCGTGGCCGGGGGCGGAGCGCGCGGAGACGAAAAGGCCCCGAAGCCCGATTCCGTGATCCAACTGCAGGCGCAAGGCCACCTCGTAGGCGACGGACGCTCCCATGCTGTGGCCGAAGAACGCCAGCGGGACGTCCGCCAGCCGCAGGCACTCCTGGACCACCGGTTCGACCAGGTCGTCGAGGCGTTCGGCGAACGGTTCCGCGACCCGGTCCTCTCGCCCGGGGTAGCGGACCGCGGACAGTTCCACCTCGGCGGAGACGTGATCCGCCCACGGACGGAAGAAGCTCGCCGCGCCTCCCGCGTGCGGGAAGCAGACGAGGCGCAGCCGCGGAACCGGGCTCCGCGTCATGGTGCGGAGCCATGCGCCGGATCTTCCGGCGCGACCGTCGAGCATCCTGGCCTCTCCCCTGCCGATCGGGAACGGCCGGTGAGATGGACCTCGATCCGGCCGACGGGATCCTAACCAGGTCCGTTCGCTCCCCCGACATCGCCCTTTCCGAAATGCCGATGGGGCACACTCCCCCTGTCATCTTGTCTGACAGACAAGATGACTACATATATCGTTCACTATTTCGTCACCGGGACAGGCAAGGCTCTCCGCGAGCCGGATATCGAACGCTGCGCTCACCCTTCCTACCGAGCGAACGAGGTATCCAGCATGTCCGGATCGAGGAGCGTCCGTCGCGTGTTGATGGTCGACCGGCCCGGCACACGGCATGCTCGACCGTTCACCCGCCGGAAGCCGGCACACCCGATCGGTGAGTAAAGATCCATGGCCGGTCGGCTTCAGGCCCGCGCACCGGTGGGATCCGGCCGCGAGACGGCGACGTGGCACGCGCCCGTCGCGCCCACCCCGGAGCGGCGGGAAGCTCGCTTACGGTGACCGCACCGGGACACCGCCGCCCGGACACTGAACGACCATCCCCCAGGCCCAGTCCGGCCACACGCCGTCCACGTTCCGGCTCACCGATGACCGCACACTCGGACAGCTCGTTCCGGGCGAGGCGACCGTCGCGAACCCTTCCGCGGGCGGCTCGCTCCCACGGGGAAACGGAGCGAGGGCACGTACTCCGGCCGGTCAGGCGATGCCGCGCCCCGTACCCGCCCACCTCTCGCTCCGGCCGGCCGGAGCGGCGGGGACCGGAGCACCTGTACTCCCATAGAGATCGTCTCTAGTTCAGAGCTGAGGTTGACGAGGTATGTTCGAACACGCGAAGAAGGCTCTGACTGCGGCGCAGAGGGGCATCTGGTCCGCCCAGGCTCTCGATCCGGAGAGCCCGGCCCAGAACATGGTGGAGTACCTGGACATATCCGGGGACCTGCGGCTTCCCCTGCTGGAGGAGGCCATCCGGCAGGCGCTGGCCGAGACCGAGGTGGCGCGCCTGCGTTTCGGCCAGGACGGCGGCGACCCCTGGCAGATGGTCGAGCCTCCGCCGGACTACCGGCTTCCCGTGGTGGACCTGCGAGGCGAACCCGATGCGACGGCGGCCGCCGAGGCGTGGATGCGTGCCGACGCGGCCCGCCCGGCCGACCTCGAAGCCGGCCCGATCTTCGGCATCACCGCGTTCCGGGTCGGTGAGGACCGGACCGTGCTGTACCTGCGGGCCCATCACATCGCGCTGGACGCCGTGGGTTACACGCTGTGGCTGGACCGGGTGGCGGAGATCTACTCCGCGCTGGAGGACGGGCGCGCCTGCCCCCTGTCGCCGTTCGCGACGCTCGACGAGGTCCTGGCCGACGACGAGCTCTACCGAGGCAGCGAGCAGTTCGCGCGGGACCGGGCGTACTGGGCGGAGCAGATGGCGGACGCCCCCGACGCCGTCTCGCTCACGGCGGGGACGGCGCCGGCGTCGGCGTCGGCCCATCGCCGCAGCGCGGTGGTACCGGGCGGGATCGCCGGGCCGCTGCGGCGCCTGGCCCGGTCCTCGGGCGTCGCGCTGCCCGCGCTGCTGATCGGCGCGGCGGGGTTGTACGTGCACCGGATGGCGGGGGCGCCGGAGGTCGTGCTGGGCCTGACCGTTCCCGCGCGCAAGGGGTCCGGGGTGGCGGGCACGGTGGCGACGATGGCCAACAACCTTCCGCTCCGCCTGAGCCCGGAGCCGGGAATGAGCGTGCGCGAGCTGGCGCGTCACGCCTCGGCGCGGACCCGCGGGCTGCTGGCCCACCAGCGGTACCGCCACGGGGACCTGTACCGCGACCTGAGGCTCGCGGCCACGGGCAGGCGGATGTCCGGGCCGGTCGTCAACATCCTGCCGTCGGACGAGAGCCCGCGTTTCGGGCGGTGTGAGACCACCTCGCGGACGTACCTGACGAACGGCGCGGTGGACGACCTGACGATCCTCGTCTACGAGCGGTCGGACGACAGCCTGCGGGTGGACTTCGCGGCCAACCCGGCGCGCTACACCGCCGAGGAGAACGCCGCCCACCAGGAGCGCTTCCTGAACCTGCTCGCGACGCTGGCCCGGCTGGAGCCCGGCGCGCCGATCGCCGGGCTGGACCTGCTCGCCCCGGACGAGCGCGAGCGGCTGCTGGTGGAGTGGAACGACACCGCCCGCGAGGTGCCCGCCACGACGTTGACGGCGCTGTTCGAGGCGCAGGTGGCCCGCACTCCCTCGGCGCTCGCGGTGGTGACACCGGAGAGCGCCCTGACCTACGGCGAGGTGAACGCCCGGGCGAACCGGCTGGCCCGGTTGCTGGTCTCCCGTGGCGTGGGTCCGGAGGAGCGGGTCGCGGTGCTGATGGACCGCTCCGCCGACCTGGTCGTCGCACTGCTGGCGGTGCTGAAGTCGGGGGCGGCGTACGTGCCGGTCGACCCGGCCTACCCGGCCGAGCGGATCGCGCGCATGCTGGCCGACGCGCGGCCCGCCCTGGTGCTCGGCCGGCGGGGTCCGGCCGCCGGGCACGGCCTGCCCGGCGTCGTGGTCGACGACCCGGACGTCGTGGCCGCCGTGTCGGCGCTGTCCGGGGAGGACCTGACCGATGCCGAACGGGGCGGCGGACTGCTGCCGGGACACCCGGCTTATGTGATCTTCACGTCCGGCTCGACCGGCCGTCCGAAGGGTGTCGTGGTCCAGCACGGCAGCGTGGTCAACTACGTGACGCGTGCGGTGAGCGCGTACCCGGAGGTGGCCGGCAACGTCGTCTACCACACGTCGGTGTCGTTCGACGCGGGCGTGACCGAGCTGTACGGGGCGCTGATCTCCGGTGGTCGCGTGCACGTGGCCGGGCTGGACGAGCGCCTGCCGGCCGTGCTGGGCGAGGAGCGGCCGGACTTCCTTCATCTCACGCCGAGCCATCTGGCCTTCCTGAGGCAGTTCGGCGACGCGCACGTGCCGACAGGCCGGCTGATGGTCGGCGGTGAGGCCGCGCAGGCCACCCAGGTGCTGGAGTGGATCGGGAAGCACGCCGGTGTGGCCGTGGTCAACCACTACGGGCCGACGGAGACCACGGTGGGCTGCCTGGACCACGTCGTGGAGGCGGGCTGGGACGGTGAGGGCGTCCTGCCGATCGGCAGGCCGATGTGGAACACCCGGGTGTTCGTGCTGGACGCCTGGCTGCGGCCGGTGCCCGTGGGCACGGCGGGCGAGCTGTACGTCGCCGGCGCCCAGCTGGCCCGCGGATACCTGAACCGTCCCGGCCTGACCGCCGGGCGGTTCGTCGCCAACCCCTACGGCGCTCCCGGCGAGCGGATGTACCGCACCGGCGACCTGGCCCGCTGGAACGCCGGCGGTCAGGTCGAGTACCTGGGCCGTACCGACGACCAGGTGAAGGTCCGCGGCTTCCGGATCGAGCTCGGCGAGGTCGAGGCGGCGCTGAGCACCCACCCGGCCGTCTCCCAGGCGGCGGCGGTGGTGCGCGAGGACCGGCCGGGCGACAGGCGCCTGGTGGGGTACGTCGTCGCGCCGGCCGGCACGGACGCCGTCCAGATGCGTCACCACCTTGAGGGGACGCTCCCCGAGTACATGGTCCCGGCGGGGATCGTCGTGCTCGACGCGCTGCCGCTGACGGTGAACGGCAAGCTGGACCGCGAGGCGCTGCCCGCGCCCGAGCACGTCGGGGACACGGAGTTCCGGGCGCCGGCCACGCCGCGCGAGGAGGCGCTGTGCGCCCTGTTCGCCGAGGTGCTCGGCGTGGAGCGGGTGGGCGCTGACGACAACTTCTTCGAGCTGGGCGGGCACTCGCTGCTGGCGGTGACGCTGATGGAGCGGGCGCGCCGGCGGGGCGTCCCGGTGAGCGCGCGGGCGCTGTACGTCACGCCGACGGTCGCGGGGCTCGCGGCGGCGGTCCAGGAGACGGCGGTCCAGGAGACGGCCGTCCGGCCGGCGGGTCCGCCGGCTGGGATCCCGGCCGGCACCACGGTGATCACGCCGGACATGGCGCCCCTCGCCGGCCTCACCGCCGGGGAGATCGACCGGATCGTGGCAGCCGTTCCCGGCGGCGCGGCCAACATCGCCGACATCTACCCGCTCGCGCCGCTGCAGGAGGGCATCTTCTTCCACCACCTGGTGGAGGGCGGCGACAGCGCCGATCCGTACATCATGCCGGTGGTGCTGCGGTTCGACTCCCGGGCACGGGTGGACGCGTTCCTCGCCGCCCTGCAGCGGGTGATCGACCGGCACGACGTCATGCGCACGGCGTTCGTGTGGGAGGGCTTGCGCGAACCGGTCCAGGTGGTGCTGCGGGAGGCCCGGCTTCCCGTTCGGGAGACGGACCTGGACGGCGGGCCGGCGGAACAGCTGGTGGAACGGCTGGTGGCGGGGCTTCCGGCGCGGATGGACCTCACCCGCGCCCCGCTGCTGCACGCGCACGTGGCCGGGGAGCCCGGCGGCGGCCGGTGGCTGGTGGCCCTGCGGTCACACCACCTGATCCAGGACCACACGGCCCTGGACGTGGTGCTGGGCGAGCTGGCGGCCTTCCTGGAGGGGCGGCAGGACGCGCTCCCCGAGCCGTTGCCGTACCGGGAGTTCGTGGCGCGGGCGCGGCTGGGGACGCCGGCACGGGAGCACGAGCGGTTCTTCGCCCGGCTGCTGGGCGACGTGACCGAGCCGACCGCGCCCTACGGGCTGCTGGACGTGCACGGCGACGGCGGGGGCGTCTCCGAGGCGCGGGCGTGGCTCGACGCCGGTGTGGCCGCGCGGGTGCGGGAGCAGGCGCGGCGGCTCGCGGTCAGCCCGGCGACGCTGTTCCACGTCGCCTGGGCGCGGGTGGCGGCCGCCACCTCCGGCCGTGACGACGTCGTCTTCGGCACGGTGCTGTTCGGCCGGATGGACGCCGGGGCCGGAGCCGACCGCGTCCCGGGGTTGTTCATCAACACGCTTCCCGTACGGCTGGACGTGCGCGCCGGGAGCGTGCTGGACGCGGTGGACGGCATGCGGCGGCAGCTCGCGGAGCTGCTGGCGCACGAGCACGCGCCGCTCGCCCTGGCGCAGAGGGCGGCCGGGGTCCCCGCGCAGACGCCGCTGTTCACCTCGCTGTTCAACTACCGGCACGGCCAGGCGGACGCCCCCGGCATCGGCCTGGAGGGCGTGGAACTGCTCCACGCGCACGAGCGCACCAACTACCCGGTCGCCGTCAACGTCGACGACACCGGCGACGGCTTCGCCGTGACGGTCCAGGCGGCCTCCCCGATCGATCCGCGTTCCCTGGCGGCCCTGGTGACCACGGCGGCCGAGGCCGTCGTGTCCGCGCTGGAGTCGGCGCCGCCGGTGGGACTCGCCCGGGTCGAGGTGCTGGACGCCGCCGAACGGGACCGGATCCTGCTCCGGTGGAACGACACCGCCAGGGAGGTGCCCGCCACGACGCTGACGGCGTCGTTCGAGGCGCGGGCGGCGCGCACCCCCTCGGCGACGGCCGTGGCGTCACCGGACCTGAGCCTGACGTACGCGGAGCTGAACGCGCGGGCGAACAGGCTGGCCCGGTGGCTGATCTCCCGGGGGGCCGGGCCCGAGGGCCGGGTGGCGGTCATGATGGACCGCTCGGCCGACCTGGTGGTCGCCCTGCTCGCCGTGGTGAAGTCGGGGGCGGCGTACGTGCCGATCGACCCGGACTACCCGGCCGGCCGGATCGCCTACATGCTGGCCGACTCCCGGGCCGACCTGGTGATCACCCGCACGGACGTGGCGACCGGCGCGGGCGTGACGCGCGTCGAGATGGACGACCCGGCCACCGCCCGGGAGCTGGACGGGCTGGACGGCGGGGACGTGTCCGACGCCGACCGGCGCGCCGCGCTGCTGCCCGCCCACCCGGCCTACGTGATCTACACCTCCGGGTCCACCGGCCGCCCCAAGGGGGTGGTCGTGAGCCACGCGGCGGTGTCGCACTATCTCGCCTGGGCGACGCACGCGTACCCGGCGCTGGCCGGACGCACCCTCCTGCACTCGTCGGCGGCCTTCGACCTGACCGTCACCCCGCTGTACGGGACGCTGGCGTCGGGCGGCACCGTGCACGTCGCGGGGATCCACGACGAGATCCCCGCCGATCAGGCCCCCACCTTCGTCAAGGCGACGCCGAGCCACCTGGGCGTGCTGTCGGAGTGGCCCGCCGGGTCCCTCCCCGCGGGCGACCTCGTCCTGGGCGGCGAGGGCCTGACCGGGGAGCAGCTGGCCCGGTGGCGGTCCGCCCACCCCGGAGTCGTGATCGTCAACGAGTACGGCCCGACGGAGGCGGCCGTCGGGTGTGTCGCCCACGAGGTCCGCCCCGGGGGTCCGGATCTTCACGGCGGCGTTCCGATCGGCCGCCCGGTGTGGAACACCGCGGTGTTCGTGCTGGACGGGTCGCTGCGCCCGGTGCCGCCCGGTGCGGCCGGCGAGCTGTATCTCGCCGGCGCGCAGCTGGCCCGGGGATACCTCGACCGGCCGGGCCTGACCGCGGAGCGGTTCGTCGCGAACCCCTACGGCACTCCCGGCGAGCGGATGTACCGCACCGGTGACCTGGCCCGCTGGAACGCCGACGGCGACCTGGAGTACCTGGGCCGCACCGACGACCAGGTGAAGGTCCGCGGGTACCGGATCGAGCTCGGCGAGGTGGAGGCGGCGCTGCTCGCCCACCCGGCGGTCGCCCGGGCGGCCGTGACGGTGCGCGAGGACCGGCCCGGAGACAGGCGCCTGGCCGGGTACGTGGTCCTGCGCGACCCGGTCGACGTGGCGGAGGTGCGCTCCCACCTGGCCGGCGCGCTGCCGGACCACATGGTCCCGGCCGCGCTGGTGGTCATGGACGAACTGCCGCTCACGGTGCACGGCAAGCTCGACCGCGGGGCGCTTCCGGCCCCGGACTACGGTGCGGGCGCCGGTGGCCGGGGTCCGGCGACGGCGCAGGAGGAGATCCTGTGCGCGCTGTTCGCCGAGGTGCTCGGACTGCCCGCCGTCGGCGTGGACGACGACTTCTTCGACCTGGGCGGGCACTCCCTGCTGGCGACGCGCCTGGCCGGCCGGGTGCGGCCGGTGTTCGGGGTGGAGGTGCCGATCCGGGCGCTGTTCGAGGCACCCACCCCGCGGGCCTTCGCGCGGCGGCTGGGGACACCGGGTTCCGCCCGGAGCCCTCTCGTAGCGGCCGACAGGCCGGAGCGGGTTCCGCTGTCGTTCGCGCAGCGGCGGCTGTGGTTCCTGGGCGAGCTCGAGGGGCCGTCGGCGACGTACGACATCCCGATGGTGCTGCGGCTGACCGGCGAGCTGGACGTCGACGCCCTGCGCGCGGCGTTGCACGACGTGGTCGGGCGGCACGAGGTGCTGCGGACGGTCTTCGGCGGCACGGACGGCCGGCCTTACCAGCGGATCCTGCCCGCCGGCGACGTGGTGGTTGAGCTGCCGGTGGTCCCCGCCACGCGGGACGGCCTCCGGCGGGCGGTGGGCGCGGTGGCGGGCCACGTGTTCGACCTGGCCGCCGAGATCCCGCTGCGATCGTGGCTGTTCCACGTGAGCCCGAGGGAGCACGTGCTGCTCGTGGTGGTGCACCACATCGCGAGTGACGGCTGGTCGCTCGCCCCGCTGGCGCGGGACGTGTCCGCCGCCTACGCCGCGCGGGCCGGTGGCGCGGCTCCGGCCTGGGAGCCGTTGCCGGTGCAGTACGCCGACTACGCCCTGTGGCAGCGCGATCTGCTCGGCGACGAGAACGACCCGGCGAGCGCCCTTCACCGCCAGCTGGAGTACTGGCGCGAGGCCCTGGCCGACCTGCCCGGGGAGCTTTCCCTGCCCGCCGACCGGTCGCGGCCCGCGGTGGCGTCCCATCGTGGCGGCACCGTGCAGGTGCGCGTCGACGCCGACCTGCACCGGAGGCTCGCCGAGCTGGCGCGCGCCGAGGGCGTCACCATGTTCATGGTGCTCCAGGCCGCCCTCGCCACCCTCCTGTCACGCCTCGGCGCCGGCACCGACATCCCCGTCGGCACCCCCGTCGCCGGACGCACCGACCACAACCTCGACGACCTCGTCGGCTTCTTCGTCAACACCCTGGTCATCCGCACCGACCTGTCCGGCGACCCCACCTTCCGCGAACTCCTGCACCGGGTGCGCGAACGGACCCTGGACGCCCTCGCCCACCAGGACGTGCCGTTCGAACGGCTGGTGGAGGACCTGGCCCCCACCCGGTCCATGGCCCGCCACCCCCTCTTCCAGACCATGCTCGTCCTGCAGAACACCGCGCCCGCGAGCCTCGACCTGCCCGGCCTGGACGTCGAACGGCTCGACACCGGCGACCGGCCGGCCAGGTTCGACCTCGACATCGAGCTCCACGAGACCCACGCCGGCCTGACCGGCACCGTCACCTACGCCGCCGACCTGTTCGACCACGACACCGTCGAGACACTGGCCGAGCGGTTCGTCCGGCTGCTCGGCGCCGTGGCCGGCGATCCCGCCCGCCGTGTCGACGACCTCGAACCGCTGGGCGAGGCCGAGCGTCACCGGGTGCTGGTGGAGTGGAACGACACCGCGCCCGAGGTGCCGGCGGTGACCCTGCCGGACCTGTTCCAGGCGCAGGCGGCTCGCACTCCCGGCGCCTCCGCGGTCGTCCACGAGGGCAGCGCCCTGTCCTACGCCGAGCTCAACGGCCGGGCGAACCGGCTGGCCCGGCTCCTGGTCGCCCGCGGCGCCGGGCCGGAGCGCCGGGTGGCGGTCATGATGGACCGCTCGGCCGACCTGGTCGTCGCGTTGCTGGCCGTCGTCAAGTCCGGGGCGGCGTACGTGCCGATCGACCCGGCCTACCCGGCCGAGCGCGTCGCCTACATGCTGGCCGACTCCCGGGCGACCCTGCTGATCACGGACGGGAGCGCGCCGGGCGGCGAGCCGGTGCCACTCGTCGACGCGACGCCGTCCGTTGACGCCGTGCTGCCCGTCGACGCGCTGTCGCCCGTTGAGGCGACGCCGCCCGTTGACGCGGTGCCGTTCATCGACGTGACCGACCCTGCCGTCCTCGCCCGCCTCCGGGCCACGGACGGCACCGACCTGTCCGACAGCGACCGGGACGGCGCCCTGCTGCCCGCCCATCCGGCCTACGTGATCTACACCTCCGGATCCACCGGCCGCCCCAAGGGCGTGGTCGTGCCCCACGAGAACGTCGTGTCCTTGTTCGCCGCGACCCGTGAGCGGCTGGGCATCGGCTCGCCCGACGTGTGGGCCTGGTTCCACTCCTTCTCCTTCGACGTGTCGGTGTGGGAGCTGTGGGGCGCGCTGCTCCACGGCGGCCGGCTCGTGGTGGTCCCCTTCGAGGTATCCCGGTCGCCCGCGGACCTCCTGCGGTTGCTCGCGGCGGAGAGGGTGACCGTACTCGGCCAGACCCCGTCGGCCTTCTACCAGCTCATGCGGACCGACGCCGAGGTGGACCTCGCCCTGCGCATGGTGGTGCTCGCGGGCGAGGCGCTGGACGTGACGCGGCTGGGAGCGTGGTACGCCGGGCACGGGGACACCGCGCCGGTATTGCTGAACATGTACGGCCCGACCGAGGCGACCGTGTACGCGACGTGCGCGGCGCTCGGCGTCGAGGACACCGGAGCGCGTTCCCCCGGCAGCGTGATCGGGCGGGGCCTCGCCGGCGTGTCCCCGCTCGTCCTGGACGCCCGCCTGCGGCCCGTCCCCGCCGGCGTTCCCGGCGAGTTGTACCTCGCCGGGGTGCAGCTCGCCCGCGGGTACCTGGACCGT
>NZ_JBEZZK010000027.1:0-74773 GCF_040639135.1 Streptosporangium sp. NPDC023963 | reverse complement strand
GTGATCGTCCCCTCGTCGGGCTGGTGAGCGCCCGCCAGGGTCTTGATCAGGGTGGACTTCCCGGCACCGTTCTGGCCGAGCAGGCAGTGCACCTCTCCGGGCAGCACTTCCAGGTCGACGCCGTCGAGGGCGCGCACTCCCGGGAACTGCTTGACGATCCCGCGCATGAGGAGCAGGGGGTTGGCTTCTGACATGGGGCCTCGCTGGTTCATCATGGGGCCGAGAGGACGTGGTCGCTGCTGAGCCTGGCCGCGCCGACCACGCCGGCGTCGGGTCCGAGCTCCGAGAGCACGATGGGCAGGTTGCCGGTCGCCAGGGGCAGTGACCGGCGGTAGACGACACTTCTGATCTCCGCCAGGAGGACGTGACCCAGCTGGGCCACGCCTCCCGCGATGATCACGAGGCCGGGGTTGAAGAAGCTGACGAGCCCGGCCAGCACCGTGCCGACCCTGCGCCCGCCGTCGCGGATGAGCCGTACCGCCTCGGCGTCGCCCATCTCGGCGGCCTTGGCGACGTCCTCGGCGGTGAGGGTGCCCGTCAGGTCGAGGCGCCGGCTCAGGTAGGCCGAGCGCCCGGCGATGGCAGTGGCCTCCCTGGCGAGGGCGGTCCCGCCGAAGTAGGCCTCCAGGCAGCCGACGTTGCCGCAGGCGCAGACCGGCCCCTGGTCGTCGACGCGGATGTGGCCGATGTCGCCGGCGCTGCCGGAGACACCCCGGTAGATCTTGCCGTCCACCACGATGCCGCAGCCGATGCCGGTGCCGATCTTGACGAGCAGGAAGTCGTCCACCTGCCTGGCCAGCCCCGAGTGGAGCTCGCCGAGGGCCATGATGTTGACGTCGTTGTCGACCACGGCGGGGCAGCCGAGGGCCTGGCCGACCGCCTCCCTGACGGGAAAGCGGTCCCAGCCGGGCATGATCGGGGGCGCCACCGGCACCCCCTCGCGGAAGCTGACCGGCCCGGGGAGGCCAATCCCCGCGCCGTACAGCTGGGTGAACAGGTCCTGCTCGCCCAGCTTGGCGATCATCCCCATGGCCTGGTCGAGCACGGCCGCCGGGCCGTCGCGCACGTCGCACCGCTCGCTCAGGTGGCCGAGGATCTCCATCTCGCCGTCGGTGACGGCCACGTCGATGGAGGTCGCGCCGATGTCGATCCCGGCGAAGCGGAGATCTCCGGAGATCCGCACCAGGCCGGACCTGCGCCCGCCGCGCGAGGCCGCCAGCCCGGCCTGCTCGGCCAGGCGCAGCTCGACGAGCCGGTCGAGTTCCAGGTTGAGCCGGGAGCGCGACAGGGCGGTCACGTCGCCGAGTTCGGCGCGCGACCGCGCCCCCTCGCGCAGCAGCCGGAGCAACGCGGCCTGGTACGCGTTCTCCGGCCGGACGACGGTCCGCTTCACTACACCCTCCCTGTTCCGAGTAGGTGTGCAGAAGCTAACCCTCTTTAGACCGGTTTGTGAATCACTTTTACCTAACAGTTCGCCGACTTTTGCCTCAATCGGCAAAAGTCGGCGAACTTGACCATGCTCGGTCAGCTAATCCGGGTGAGCCTCCACTGCTGGTTGGTGGCGGTCCCGCAGGTGGCCTGGGTCAGTTGCGTGCCGTTGGCCGTCGAGGCGCCGGGCACCTCGAGGCACAGGTTGCTGGCGGCCGAGGCGATCCTGTAGGTGCCGTTGGACCCGGCGGTGAACCTCCACTGCTGGTTGGCGGCGTTGTGGCAGGTCCACTGGATGATCAGCCCACCCGGTGAGGTGGAGCCGCCGTTCACGTCCAGGCACTTGCTGCTCTGGACTCCGGTGAGGGTGAAGGCGCCGCCGGTCGCCGCGCCGAACCTCCACCGCTGGTTGTTGCCCGTGCCGGCCGTCCACTGGACCACCCTGGCCCCGTCGGCCGTGGACTGAGCCTCGACGTCGGCCGCCTTGGAGCTGTGCGCGGCGACCAGGGTGTAGACGCCGCCGGCCACCGGCCCGGTCGGTCCTCCTGTCGTGTTCAGGGTGAAGGAGTCGAGGTCGAACTGGTTCGCCGCGGAGGGCTTGAACACCAGGAACAGCGGGTGGCTGCCGGACAGCGCCGTCACGGATGTGGCGGCCGTCTGCTGGTAGGTGTCCCAGCCTCCGGTGCTCGGCACGGTCGTGGTGGACAGCAGCTGCCCGGTGGGCGAGTCCGCGCGCAGCTCGATGGTGCCGCCGCCCGACGGCGAGGACAGCCGGTAGGAGACCGACGCGATCCCCTGGACGCTCATCGGCGAGAAGGAGATCCAGTCGTTGCTGGAGATGTCCCCGACGCGCTTGCCGGCCTGCGCGCCGGCCTGATCGATGACCCGGACCCCGGAGGAGCCGGTGAAGTACTCGGCCTGCTTCTGGCGGGGCTGCAGGATCAGGTTGGCGGTGTTGGACAGGCCGCCCGCGTCGGTGTAGGTCGCGGTCAGCACGTAGAAGGTGTTGGCGTCGGCGTCGTGTCCGGAGTTCGTGGTCACGACGGTCCCCGAGCAGCCGGTGAACTGGCCCGTGTCATGGCTGTGGGTGTCGTGGCCCAGCGCCGTGACCACCCTGACCTTGGAGCAGTCGATCGTGCCGTCCTCGGGGTCGGTGACGGTCACCGTGTACGGGACCGAGTCGCCGAAGTTGATCGTCGTGCCGTCGGGCGGCGAGCCGAACCGCACGACCGGCGCGGTGTTGCCGACCGTGATGGGCACCGTCGCCGAGCCGCTCTTGCCCGACGGGTCGGTGATCGTGAGCTTGGCGGTGTAGGTGCCGTTGGAGGTGTAGGTGAACGAGGGGTTCGCCGCGGTGGAGTCGGTCGAGCCGTTGCTGGTGAAGTCCCACGCGTAGGTGAAGGCGTCGCCGTCGGGGTCGGAGGAGCCGGCCGAGGAGAACTGGACGGTGAGCGGGGCCTGGCCGGAGGTGGGCGTCCCGCCCGCCTTGGCGATCGGGGAGCGCGAGCCGCCGTTGATGTAGTCGATGCGGTAGACGCCGTCGTCGGGGTTGGTGCCGCCGTAGCCGACGCCCCACTCGATCAGGTACATCGCGCCGTCGGGGCCGAACTTCATGTCCAGCGGCGACCTGAACCCGAGGTTGGACAGGAAGCGGTTGGTCTTCAGGACGTTGCCGCTGCCGTCCAGCCGCATCTCCATCAGGTAGTTGCGGCTCCACTCGTAGAAGAACGGGGTGTCGTCGAAGTACGCGGGGAACTTCGTCTCCGAGGGGTTGGCCGCGTCGTAGTGGTAGAACGGCCCGCCCATCGGGGCCGCGCCGCCGCCGTTGCCCATCTCGGGCCACTCGTTCACGAGGTGGTAGTTGTACCAGACGTTGGCGGGCTTGACCGCGGGCAGGTTCGTCATGCCCGTGTTGTTGGGCGAGGTGTTCACCGGCGCCGAGCAGTTGAACTTCGCCCCCGAGGTGGAGGTGGAGAAGTTGTAGTCGTTGTACGGGATGTTGTTGCCCACGCAGTACGGCCAGCCGTAGAAGCCGGGCGACTTGATCAGGTTCCACTCCACGGTGCCCTCGGGCCCGCGGTTGGCGTTGGCCGATCCCGCGTCGGGGCCGTAGTCGGCCGCCGAGATCCAGCCGGTCTCCGAATCCACCGAGAAGCGGAACGGGTTACGGAAGCCCATGGCGTAGATCTCCGGGCGGGTCTGCGCGGTGCCCTGCGCGAACATGTTGCCCGAGGGGATCGTGTAGGTGCCGTTGGTCTCGGGGTGGATCCGCAGGATCTTGCCGCGCAGGTCGTTGGTGTTGGCGCTGGTCTTCTGCGCGTCGAAGTTGGCGCGGCCCGAACGCTCGTCGATCGGCGTGTACCCGTCGGAGGCGAAGGGGTTGATGTCGTCGCCGACGCCGATGTAGAGGTTCCCGCCGGGCCCGAAGGTGAGATACCCGCCGGTGTGCCCCGGCTCGTCGACCCTGGTGGCCGGGATGCTGAGAAGCTTCTTCTCGCTGGACAGGTCGAGGCTGTCACCGGCGCTGTTGAGGGTGAACCGGGAGACCTGGTTGATCGCCGCGGAACCGGTCGGCGAGTAGTTGAGGTAGACCCAGCGGTTGGTCGCGAAGTTCGGGTCCAGGGCGATGCCGATCAGCCCGTCCTCACCGCCGGTGTAGACGCTCAGCGTGCCGGCGGTCACGATCTGGCCGTTGCTCTTGCGGACCAGCATGAGCTTGCCGGAGCGGGCGATGTAGTAGACGTCGCCGTTGGCGGCGATGTCCAGGCCCATCGGCTGGTCGGGCGCGCCGTCGAGCGTCACCTTCTGGTACCGGTTCCACACGGTGCCGCCGCAGTCGCCCGCGGCGTTGCCGGCCGCCCACTTGACGCCGCCGAGCACGTGCTGGCGGAAGTTGGCCTCGCTGTAGGAGGCGCTCTCGTGGCCCATCGCGGTCGCCCACACGCGCCCGCCCTCGGTGGTGCGGCACCAGGAGATCGGGTGGTCGGGGCCCATCTTGTTGTTGCCGGCGTTGTAGGTGCTCTCGTCGGCGGCGACCAGGACGTGGACGTCGCCGCGCATGTTCTTGCTGAAGTTGTACCACTCCTCGGTACGGACCCAGCGGTCGGGCAGACCCACGGTGGAGGGGTGCTTCTTGTCCAGGACCTTGGCGGTGCCCTGCAAGATGGCCGAGTGCGCGGTCATGTGCGCGCCGCCCTGGATGAGCTGGTCCCACCAGGGGAACTGGGTCTCGATGTCCATGTCGGTGGTGTTGTGGATCGCCACGATCCCACCGCCGTCGTTGACGAACTTCTGGGTGGCCTGACGCTGGGCGTCGTTGTCCCAGACCATGCCGGAGTTCTGCAGCATGATGATCGCGTCGAAGGTGGCCAGGTTCGCGTCGTTGAACACGGTCGAGTTCGCGGACTGGACGACCTCGAAGTCGTTGGCGGCGGCGAGCTGCTGGACCATCGTGATGCCGGAGGCGATCGAGCCGTGCACGTAGCCGGCGGCCTCGGTGAACAGCAGTACCCGGAAGGCGGCCGCCTTCGCGGTTCCCGCGTTCGCCGGTGACAGCGTCGACCCGGAGAACACGGATAACAAGAGCAGGATCGGGACCATTAAGGCGGTGATCTGGCGGCGCATGGAATCTCCTGGGGGGACAAGGACATGCGAAACGAACCGGACGGCCTGGGTCGGCGGACCGGTGGTGATAACCCGGGGAGCGAGCGGGCCAGTGGTGCGGGGAAGAGGGTGGGCGAATCGGCGTTGACATCTGGACAAGCAGCAGTAAATCCCGAAATCTGCCGGTTTCTGGCTTATTTCTTCCTTATTTCAGGATGGTAAGGACCGGTTCTGTCCACCGTCAAGCAAAAGATTGGTCGGGTCAAGCAGAACCTCCGGCCCCCGCCCCGCGAAAGCGAACCCCGTCCGCACGGACCCCCTGCCCGCCTCACCGGGGTATTCACCTGACTCCCATATCCCCGCCGCACCCCCGGGACCGTTCCACGATTGCTGGAAGCCCGCCGGAAATCGCTGGAAATCCCATGAAACGACGGAAAGGGCGCTCTCGAAACGAGAGCGCCCTCGAACGTCCGGCCGGACGGGGGGCCGGGGGCCGGCCCGCCGTCGCGACCACGACGGTCACCCCGGCCGGTGCCCGGCCGTCAGAGCATGGCCTTCATCGAGGCGGTCGCCTGCCGGCCGAGGGTGGTCGGGGTCAGGTACGGCTGCTCGGCGAGGATCGCCTCCCAGTTGTCCCGGATGTCCTCCACCGTGTGGTCGTCCTGCCGCCAGCCGGGCCCCTCGGCCACGAACACCCGGGCGATCCGGCCGCCGCCGACGCTGAAGACCTCGCCGCTGGTCTCGCAGGCCTCGTGCGCCAGGAAGGTCACCAGGGCGCTGACCCGCTCGGCGGTGAATTTGGCCTCGAACTCGGCGGGCAGGATCTCCTCGGTCATCCGGGTCCAGGCGATCGGCGCGATCGCGTTGGCCTTGATCCCGGCCCTGGCGCCCTCGATGCCGAGCGTCTTGGTGAGGCCGACCAGGCCCATCTTGGCGGTGGAGTAGTTGGCCTGGCCGAAGTTGCCGAACAGCCCGGCGGGCGAGGAGGTGTTGATGATCCGGCCGTACCCCTGCTCCTTGAGGTACGGGAACGCCGCCCGGCTGACCAGGAACGAGCCGCGGACGTGGACGGCGAGGACCTGGTCGAACTCCTCGACGCTGATCTTGCCGAAGGACTTGTCCCGCAGGATGCCGGCGTTGTTGACGACGATGTCCAGCCGGCCGTAGGTGTCGATCGCGGTCCGCACGATCGCCTGGGCCCCCTCGGGGGTCGCGACGTTGTCGGTGTTGGCGGTCGCCTCCCCGCCGTTCTTCCTGATCATCTCGACCACCTCGGCGGCCGGGCCCGCGGAGGCGCCGGTGCCGTCCAGTGCCCCGCCCAGGTCGTTGACCACGACCTTGGCGCCGCGCTCGGCGAGCGACAGCGCGTGCGAGCGGCCGAGTCCGTGCCCGGCGCCGGTGATGACCGCGACCCTGCCGTCAAACCGCAGCTCTGACATCCGCAACCCTCCCACGAGAACATAATTCTAGTCGTCTGAACAATAGCTCGCCCGGCCCTCGTGATGCCATGGGGATCCTCGGGACGTCACCTGCGAAATCGCCAGGACGATGCCCGCCAAACCGTGACGAGCCACCGACGGCACCTTCCCGGCGCCGGCCCGGCGCCGGAAAGAAAGGCGCGGAGTGGTAACCAAAAACGCGTGGGATCATTGCGGATAGTAAGCACGCGTGTTAATTTCTGCTAAAGTTTTTGCCCCACACGGGCGAGGGTCAACGACGACACCCCTCACTTTTTCCTTGTACGGCCCCGCCCAATATTTTGGGCTGGAGGCCCTATATGTCCTTATCGCCGCCCCTGCGCGTGGTCCAGTGGGCCACGGGCGCCGTCGGCAGATACTCCCTGCGCAGCGTGATCACCCGGCCGGAGTTCGAGTTGGCCGGAGTCCTGGTCTACGACCCGGACAAGGTAGGACAGGACGCGGGGACCCTCGTGGGGCTCCCCGAGGCCGGTGTCACCTGCACCGACGACGTCGAGGAGATCCTCGCCACGGAGGCCGACTGCGTGCTGCACATGCCGCTGCCGGCGTCCTACTTCGGCGGGGAGTATCCGAGCGACGTGGAGACCATCTGCGCACTGCTCGCCGCAGGCAAGAACGTCATCACCACCACCGGGTTCGTGTATCCCAAGTGCTACGGCCCGGGAGTGGTGGAGCGCCTGGAGGCCGCCTGCCGCGCGGGGGGCACGTCCCTGCACGGCACCGGCGTCAACCCCGGTTTCATGAGCGACATCCTGCCGCTCACGCTGACCGGCCTGTCCAGCCGCGTCGACCACATCTACGTCCGGGAGTCGTCCGACTTCCGGGGGCACCCGTCCCGGCAGATCGTGGTGGACCTGTTCGGCTTCACGCGTTCGGCCAAGGACTACGTCGCCGCCGTGCGTCCCTTCCGCGCCTTCCAGCGCTCGCTGTTCGCCGAGAGCGTCCAGTTCGTGGCCGACAACCTCGGCGTGGCCCTCGACGAGGTCGAGGAGAGCGACGAGTTCGAGCTCGCGTCCGAGGAGTTCGAGATCAGCGCGGGACTGGTCAGGGCGGGCACCGTGTGCGCGTCCCGCTGGATCTTCAGCGGGCTGGTCCGCGGCCGTCCCTTCATGACCGTGGAGTGCGTCTACAAGGCCGACGCCACCCGGGTGAAACGCTGGGCCGATCCGGGCTTCAGCGTCCACATCGAGGGCGTGCCCCAGCTGATGCTCACCGTGGGTGAGATCTCGCACGGTCTGGCCGGTGCCGCCGCCCACGCCGTGAACTCCGTCGCCGCCCTCTGCGCCGCCCCGCCGGGCATCCGCACCGCGGTGGAGCTCCCCCTGGCCACCGGCCGGGGCACCGTCCGCCTCGCCTGAGGATCCTCCTCGGCCCCCCTCCGAGGCATCCCGCGCGTGGACACTCCACGGCTCCGCCCCCGCGGGCGGGCCGGACGAGCCGCATGACGAGCCCGGGTACGACAGATAGAAGCTTCATTCACGACAACTGGCATATTCAATGCCATAAGTGAGAAATTGCGGCATTCACCATTTTATTCAACAAACGGATCTGCGGGCTTACGGGCGTGGGCCGATGCGCCGGCCGCCCGCGACACTCGCGCCGCGTTCCCCCTCCCGCGCGGGCCGCGGCACCCGCGAGAAACGCTCCGGCACGAACGTTCCCCGCGGGATCGGCCGGAGGGTTCCCGCAGGGTCAGGAGGGATCGAGAGGGATCAGGGGTGCGGGGTGAAGCGCCCGAAGCGGCCCTGGTGATACAGGAGCGGGCGTCCGCCGGGTTCGAGGCTGGTCTCGATCACGAGTCCGACGACCAGGACGTGGTCGCCGATGCCGACGGTGGAGTGGGGAGCGCAGACCAGGTGGGCCGAGACGCCGTCCAGCAGCGGGGCGCCCAGGTGGCCGGGGGTCCAGGAGGTGGGGGCGGCGAAGCGGTCGACGCCCTTCCTGGCGAAGCGCGAGGCCACCTCGGCCTGGTCGCTGGCCAGCACGTTCACCGCGAAGTGGTCCGCCTGCCTGAGCCAGGGCCAGGTGGTCGAGGACTGGTCCACGTAGAAGGAGACCAGCGGGGGTGTGAGGCTGACGGATGAGAACGAGGTCGCCGTGAGGCCGACCGGCATGCCCTCGACCTGGGCGGTGACGACGACGACTCCTGCCGCGTGGACGGCCAGCGCCTGCCGGAAACGCTCCGCGTCGACCGCCCTGCCGGACAGTGTCTCGGTCATGCCGCCTCGCTTAGGACTGTGTGGGTTACTGTAAAGATGATCCACTTCGTCACTTTTTCCCCTTTAAGGAACAAAGGACACTACTCAAAACCCGTAGGGGTCTCTATCTCTTCCCGCGTCACGCGGGAGCCCTTTTCCCGAGTGCCGCGATCACCTGCGGGCCGACCCGGTCGGCCCAGGGACCGAGGGCGGCGTCGAGGTCGGGAATCCGCGACTCCAGCAGCGCGAGGCCCGGGGTGGGCACCGTCGCCCCCAGCTCCACCAGCAGCGGGCGGAAATGGACCTCCACCGCCAGCGAGTGCCCGGCGTCCCCCATCACCAGCAGCGGCAGCGCGACGGCCGAGGCGAGCGCGCCGCCCGGCAGCCGGTCGAGGAACACCTTGAGCAGGCCGGTGTAGGTGGCCTTGTAGGTCGGGCTCGCCACCACCAGCACGTCGGCTCCGGCCACCAGTTCCAGCGCGGCCCTCACCTCCGGCGCCGTCTCCGGGGCGAGCAGCAGCGGGGCCAGGGCCGCCAGGTCGACGACCTCGGGAGCCTCTCCGTCCCCGATCCGCCGGGCGACGGCCTCCGCCGCCCGGACGGCCACCCCGTGGGTGCGCGATCCGGGCCGCGGGTTTCCCACCACGGTCACGATGCTCATGAGGCCACCGGCGCTTTCTGGTCGACGTCGGAACGGAGAAGCTTCCACACCTCGTGGCGGTACTCCCCGAAGCGGGAACCGCCCCTCGGGTCCCCCTCGCGAGAACCGAGATCCACCTCGACGGTCCGCCCGATCCGGCCGGGCCGGGACGTCATGACCGCGACCCTCCGGCCGAGGTAGACGGCCTCGTCGACGCTCCGGGTGGTGAACAGGATCGTCGTGCCGGTCCTCTGCCAGATCCGCACCAGTTCCTCCTGGAGCGACTCCCGGGTCCCGGCGTCCAGCGCGGCGAACGGCTCGTCCAGCAGCAGCACGGCCGGATCCGCGGCCAGGCTCCTGGCGATGGCCACGCGCTGGGGCATCCCGAGGGAGAGCTCGTGGGGATAACGGTCACCGAACTCGCCGAGCCCCACCAGGTCCAGATACCTCCCGGCCAGCTCGGCGCGCTCCCGCTTCGTGGCGGCCCTGCCCTCCAGCGCGAACTCGATGTTGGACAGCGCCGTGCGCCAGGGGAACAACGCGTACTGCTGCAGGACGATCCCCCGGCCGAGGCCGGGGCCGTCGAGGGGGACGTCGTCCAGCAGGATCCGGCCGGTGGTCGGCGCGGCCAGCCCGGCGATCAGGTCGAGGAGGGTGGACTTGCCGCAGCCGCTCGGCCCGACCAGGGTGAGGAGCTCTCCCTCCCGTACGTCGAGGTTGACGTCGTCGAGGGCGGCGAAGGAACGGCGGGTGTCGCGGCCGGTGAACTCCTTGCCGACCCCCTGGATCCTGAGCCTCACCGGGCACCTCCCGGAAGGGCGGGGGCGGGGGCGACGGGACCGGCGGGGTGGGGGCTGGGGACATGTCTGGTCATGATCATGAGATGCGTCCTATGCGTCCTGTGAGGTGTGGGAGGGGACGGCGGGTGGATTCATGATCACGGACACTGTGCGCTGAACACGCGGCAGAGGTCGACGTGCGCGCACCGAGTCAGATGGATGCCCATACCGGAGAAACTACGCACCACTTCTCGGTAAGTCAATATTTCCTACTGGTTGTACATGAAATACCTCGCCGGAGCGGGCGCCCCTCCCGGCCGAAGGTCCCGTACCGTCGAAGCATGAAGCTGGAAAAGGAGATCTCCGGCGGCGGTCGCTTCGAGAGGCAGCCGAACCGGTTCACGACGCGGATCGAGGCGGGCGGCGAGCACCCGCCGGAGCCCGGCCGCTACCAGATCTACGCCTCCTACGCCTGCCCGTGGGCGCACCGCTCGCTCATCGTCCGCGAGCTGCTGGGCCTGCGGGAGGTGGTCGGGGTGACGATCGTCGACCCGATCAGGGACGAGAAGGGCTGGCGGATCCCCGGGGGCGACCCGGTGACCGGGGTGGAGTACCTCTCCGAGCTCTACCTGGCGACCGACCCCGGCTACGAGGGCCGCTACACGGTGCCCTGCGTCTGGGACGTCGTCGCCGGGCGCCTGGTCACCAACGACTACCCGCAGATCACCCTCACCCTGGAGACGGCCTTCGCCCCCTGGCACGCCGAGGGCGCCCCCGACCTCTACCCCGAGGAGCTTCGCGAGGAGATCGACGCCCTCAACGAGGTGATCTTCCGCGGCCTCAACAACGGCGTCTACCGGGCCGGGTTCGCCCGCTCGCAGGAGGCGTACGACGAGGCGGTCACCGAGGTGTTCGCCACGCTCGACCTGCTGGAGGAGCGGCTTTCCACCCGCCGCCACCTGCACGGCGACGCGCTCACCGAGAGCGACGTGCGGCTCTACCCGACGCTCGCCAGGTTCGACGCCGTCTACAACTCGCACTTCAAGTGCGCGGTGCGGCGGCTCACCGACTACCCGGTCCTGTGGGCCTACGCCCGCCGACTGTACGCCGTCCCCGCGTTCCGCGACACGACCGACTTCGACCAGATCAAGCGGCACTACTTCGTGACGCAGACGAACGTCAACCCGAGCGGGATCGTACCCCGGGGGCCGGAGATCGACTGGACCGCCCCCTGAGAAGGACTCCGCTCCCGCTTCCCGGGACCGGCTCCGCTCCCTGATTCCCGGGACGGACTCCGCCCCTTGAGACGGACTCGGGGAGGACGTGAAAGTTTCATCCGACAAATCGGTCATTGACCCGGTGGGCGGGTGGTCGGGGAGAGCGGCCGGTTGACGGTGGGCGAAACGCGCTGGAAACATCGGGCACCCAGGTTGTGGGAGCGCTCCCACTTGGATCCCTCCGACCGGGATCCTCGGACCCAAGCTCCCGCAACCTGGCACCTCCCCCGCCCAAAGGACGCCCCGTGATCAGACCACCTGCCTGGCTCGCCCTCGCCACGGCCGCCGCCCTGGTGACCCTGACCCCCCTGCCCGCCGCCGCGGACGGCCCGGAACAGATCGTCAACGGCACCTTCGACACCGGCACGGCTCCCTGGTGGAGTACCGGCAACACCGCGCTGGAGGTCGAGGACGGCCGGCTGTGCGCCGACATTCCCGGCGGCACCGCCAACCCCTGGGACGTCATCATCGGCCAGAACGACATCCCCCTGGTCAAGGACGAGACGTACGAGTTCTCCTTCTTCGGGATCGCGACGCCCGGCCGGGTGGCCAAGGCCCTCGTCCAGCTCCCGGTGGACCCCTACACGCAGTACCTGTCGGCCAATCCCGAGCTGAGCGTGTCCGGTAACGACTACCGCTACACCTTCACCTCGCCCGTGGACCTGCCGGGCGCGCAGGTGGCGTTCCAGCTCGGGGGCAGCGCCACCCCGTGGAGGTTCTGCGTGGACAACGTCTCCCTGAAGGGCGGGGCCGAGCCCGACGTCTACGAACCGGACACCGGGCCCCGCGTCCGGGTGAACATGGTCGGCTACCTGCCCGCGGGGCCGAAGAACGCCACCCTCGTCACCGAGGGCACGGAGCCGGTCGGCTGGAAACTCAGGCGCGGCGGGGAGGTCGTCGCCGAGGGCGACACCGTCCCGCGCGGCGTCGACGGGAGCTCCGGCCAGAACGTGCACTCGATCGACTTCGGCACGGTCACCGCGCCCGGCACCGGCTACACGCTGGAGGCCGACGGCGAGACCAGCCGTCCCTTCGACATCGGCGCGGACGTCTACGGCGAGCTCAGGACCGACGCGCTGAAGTTCTACTACACCCAGCGCAGCGGCATCCCGATCCTCGACGAGCTCCGCCCCGGCTACGGAAGGCCCGCCGGCCACGTCGGGGTCGCCCCCAACCGGGGCGACGTCGAGGTGCCCTGCCAGCCGGGCGTCTGCGACTACACGCTGAACGTCAAGGGCGGCTGGTACGACGCGGGCGACCACGGCAAGTACGTCGTCAACGGCGGCATCTCCGTCCACCAGCTGATGTCCGCCTTCGAGCGCGCCAAGGCCGACGGCGTCCACAAGGACGGCGACCTCGACATCCCCGAGAGCGGCAACGGGGTGCCCGACATCCTCGACGAGGCCCGCTGGGAGCAGGAGTTCCTGCTCAGCATGCAGGTCCCCGGCGGCAAGCCGTACGAGGGGATGGCCCACCACAAGATCCACGACGCCGCGTGGACCGGCCTGCCCCTGCTGCCCCACCTGGACCCCCAGCCACGCGAGCTGCACCCGGTCTCCACCGCGGCCACCCTCAACCTGGCCGCCACCGCGGCCCAGGCGGCCCGCCTCTTCGCCCCGTACGACGCCGCGTTCGCCGCGCGCAACCTCGCGGCGGCCAGGAAGGCGTGGGCGGCCGCGAAGGCGAATCCCGCGCGGTACGCGGACCCGGCGGACGGGACGGGCGGCGGCGCCTACAACGACGACAACGTGACCGACGAGTTCTACTGGGCCGCCGCCGAGCTCTACCTCGCCACCGGCGAGAAGGAGTTCAAGGACTACGTGCTCGCCTCGCCGCACCACACCGGCGACATCTGGCGCGAGCGCGGCTTCGACTGGGGCAACACCGCCCAGCTCGGCCGCCTGCAGCTGGCCTCCGTGCCCAGCGCGCTCCCCGACCGGGCGCGGGTGCGCCAATCCGTCCTGGAGGGCGCGGACAAGTATCTCGCCGTCCAGAAGGCCCACCCGTACGGCGTCCCGTACAACCCGCCGGACTACGACTGGGGCTCCAACAACCTGGTGCTCAACAACATGGTCGTGATGGCCGTCGCCCACGACCTGAGCGGCGAGGCGAAATACCGCGACGGGGTGCTGGAGGGGCTCGACTACCTCTTCGGGCGCAACGCGCTCAACCAGTCGTACGTGACCGGCTACGGCGAGGTCGCCTCGAAGAACCAGCACAGCCGCTGGTACGCCCGCCAGCTCGACCCGTCCCTGCCCAACCCGCCGCGCGGCACCCTGGCCGGAGGCCCCAACTCCGCCATCCAGGACCCGGTTGCCCAGGCCAAGCTCCGGGGCTGCAAGCCCCAGTTCTGCTACATCGACGACATCGAGTCGTGGGCCACCAACGAGCTGACGATCAACTGGAACTCCCCGCTCGCCTGGATCGCCTCCTATCTCGACACCCCCGCCGCCCCCGGCCCGTGCGAGGTCGCCTACACCAACCACGGCCAGTGGACCGGAGGGTTCACCACCCAGGTCACCATCACCAACACCGGCACCAAGGCGATCGACGGCTGGACCCTCAGCTGGTCCTTCCTCGGCGGCCAGGCCGTCCGGAGGCACTGGAGCACGGACCTCGACCAGGACGGCGCGACCGTGACGGCCAGGAACCTCGCCTGGAACAAGACCATCAAGCCCGGCGGCTCGGTCACCTTCGGCTTCCTCGGCGCCGACGCCCCCGGACCCAACCCCCGACCGGAACGCTTCCTCCTCAACGGCACCCTCTGCACGTGACCGGTGTGGAGCGGCCGCCTCCGAGGCGGCCGCTCCACACTCCCTCAGACTCTCCGGCGCGCGATCTGCTCGATCGCGGCCATCAGACCCTGGTCCTCGGTCAGCGGTGGTCCGCTGTCGTCACCACAGCAGGACGGCTTCGCGTGAGCGGTCTCGGCTCGATGACCCGCACGCCCGGGCAAGTCGAACGCCTCCTCCAAAAACGCGTAAGGGTCCGTGCGGTTGTCATGCCTCTCCAGGAGGAGGAACAGGACGGTGTCCACTTCCGGGAAGGAGACGACCAGTCGCCAGCCGTCGGAAAGCCTGATCACACAGAATCGCGGCCAGTTACCTGGACCGGACAGGCGGTAATGTGCCGCGGCACAGCCCCGGCGCGCCACCTCCTCGTGGACCCGGACGAACGCCTCCCGCACCCGCCGGGGAGTTCCGGCATCGCGAACAACGGCGTCGACACCCTTGGCGACCAGGATTCCGAACCGCGGGAGTTCCGCGGGGGCCTCGCCCCGGCGTTTCTTCCTGCTCACGGACCGAGCAGCTTCTTTAGATCGTCCTCGCCGTACTCGACGAGATCACCGGTCATCTGTGCGGCGTCCTGAGCTCTTTCGAGCAGGTCACGATCCCTCAACGCGTCGATGACCCGTGCCAGCCGGCGACGTCCGGGTTCCCCCTGCCCCATCTCGCGGACGACGGCCAGGACCTCGGCCAGCGAAGTGGCGGAAATCCTGGTCACCTTCTCACCGGGCACGGCCCGCAGGACGCCGTGCACCATCCACGAGCGGACGGTGGGCACGCTCACGCCGAGCAACTCGGCCGCGCACGCCAGTTTTACCGCCGACGGACGCGGCCCCTGGTCGTGCCGGAGCGACATCCGCCGGATCGTCGCCTGCAGGGCACGATCCGATGTGCGGCATCGGGCCAGAGACAGGAGATCGGCGAGATCCTCCACGATCAGTCGAGCTTGCTCATCACGTTCACCCACACCCTTTAGGATAACCTTTCTTTCAAATATTGCGTTGTATCTGAAAGAAAAATCACAAGGCCGGTGGTCGTGGGCGCCCTAAACTGGGGCCGTGATCGAGGACATCCGGGTGGACCCCGCCGTCAGCGTGCTCAGGCCGGACTTCGGGGTGCTGCTGATGGAGGTGTACGGGCTGCGCAACGGGCCCACGGACGACAGGTCGCGGGCCTGGCTGGCGGAGGCCGCGGAGAAGGCCGTGGCGGTCGACGACCCGAGGATCGAGGCGTGGCGGGAGGCCTACCGGGGGTTCGGGGCCAAGCCGCAGCGGACCAGGCCGTCGGTGGACGCGCTGGTCAGGCGGATGCCGCCGCCGGAGATCAACCGGGCGGTCGACGCCTACAACGCGATCAGCATCAGGCACGGCCTGCCGATCGGCGGGGAGGACCTGGCCCGCTACGAGGGGACGGCGAGGCTGGTGCGCGCGAGCGGCGACGAGCCGTTCGAGGTGATCGAGAAGGGCGAGCCCGCGATCGACCACCCGGAGGCCGGCGAGGTCGTCTGGCGCGACGACACGGGCGTCACCTGCCGCCGCTGGAACTGGCGGCAGTGCGTCCGCACCCGCATCACCGAGGAGACGACGGACGCGCTGTTCCTGCTGGAGCGGCTCGATCCCCTGTCCTTGGAGGAGTTGCGCGCGGCCGGGGACGAGCTGGTCGGGCTGCTCGAAGATGTCACCCCGGGGATACGGGTGGAGTCCCGGCTGGTCTGGCCGGGCTGATCAGGCCCGCCACATCAGGCTGACCAGGGCCTGAGCGGGTAAACAGTTACCCGGTGACTGACCGTTTTAACCCTTGCTGAGAGGATCGGCAAGGAAGCTGTCGTCAGACTGGCGCAGGTCCGAGCCGAGGCGAGTAGCCTTGGACAGGTTCTCTATCATCAACGCCGATCTGCGGAAGAGGGCGATTTCCGCCGTGTCGTCTGAGTCGTCGCGGACAAACCCGCTGGCAGCCTTTGGTCAGAACGAATGGCTTGTCGACGAGCTGTACCAGAAGTACCTCCAGGACCCCGAGTCGGTCGACCGGGCCTGGTGGAACTTCTTTGCCGACTACAGCCCTGATTCGGGGTCCGGCCGTGCCGCCGCACCCCCGGGGGCGGCTGCCGCCGCGCCCGCTCCACCGACCCCCGCTGCGCCCTCGGCCACCCCGGCTGCGGCTCAGGCCACCCCGGCCCCCGCGGCGACGACCCCAGCGCCGGCGGCGGCCAAGCCCGCCCCGGCGGCCCAACCCAAGCAGGAGACGCAGTTGCCCGCCGCCGCCGGTGCCGAGGAAGTCCGACTACGCGGCGCCGCCGCCAGGACCGCGGCCAACATGGAGGCCAGCCTCGTCGTGCCGACGGCGACCAGCGTGCGCGCGGTCCCGGCGAAGCTGCTCATCGACAACCGGATCGTGATCAACAACCACCTGTCGCGCGGTCGCGGCGGCAAGGTGTCGTTCACGCATCTCATCGGCTACGCCGTGATCAAGGCCCTCAAGGTCCTGCCGGAGATGAACCACTCCTACGCCGAGGCCGACGGCAAGCCGGTGCTGGTCAAGCCCGAGCACGTCAACCTGGGCCTGGCCATCGACGTCGCCAAGAGCGACGGCACCCGCCAGCTCCTGGTCCCGTCGATCAAGGCGACCGAGGGGATGGACTTCCGCCAGTTCTGGGTCGCGTACGAAGAGGTCGTGCGCAAGGCCAGGGCGGGCAAGCTGGGAGTCGACGACTTCAGCGGCACGACGATCTCGCTGACCAACCCGGGCACCATCGGCACCGTGCACTCGGTGCCGCGCCTGATGCCGGGACAGGGCACGATCATCGGCGTCGGCGCGATGGAGTACCCCGCCGAGTACCAGGGGGCCTCCCCCGACACGCTCTCCCGCCTCGCGGTGAGCAAGGTGATGACGATCACCAGCACCTACGACCACCGCATCATCCAGGGCGCCCAGTCGGGTGACTTCCTGCGGCAGGTCCACCGGCTGCTGCTCGGCGAGGACGGCTTCTACGACGAGATCTTCGAGGCCCTCCGGATCCCGTACGAGCCGATCCGCTGGGTCCAGGACATCTCCACCACCCACGACGACGACGTGGCGAAGTCGGCCCGCGTCATCGAGCTGATCCACGCCTTCCGGGTCCGCGGCCACCTCATGGCCGATACCGACCCGCTGGAGTACAAGCAGCGCAAGCACCCCGACCTCGACATCAAGTCGCACGGCCTCACCCTGTGGGACCTGGAGCGCGAGTTCGCCACCGGCGGCTTCGGCGGCCGGCCCCTGATGAAGCTGCGCGACATCCTCGGCGTGCTGCGCGACTCCTACTGCCGCACCATCGGCGTCGAGTACATGCACATGCAGAACCCCGAGGAGCGGGCCTGGATCCAGGCGCGCATCGAACGGCCGCACGCCAAGCCCGACCGCGAGGAGCAGCTGCGCGTCCTGGAGCGGCTGAACACCGCCGAGGCGTTCGAGACGTTCCTGCAGACGAAGTTCGTCGGGCAGAAGCGCTTCTCGCTGGAGGGCGGCGAGTCGCTGATCCCGCTGCTCGACTCGGTGCTGAGCTCCGCGGCCGAGGAGCGGCTCGACGAGGCCGTGGTCGGCATGGCCCACCGCGGACGCCTCAACGTGCTGGCCAACATCGTCGGCAAGTCGTACGGGCAGATCTTCGGCGAGTTCGAGGGCAACATCGACCCGCGCAGCGCCCACGGCTCCGGCGACGTGAAGTACCACCTGGGCGCCAGCGGCGACTTCGTCTCGCCCGACGGCTCCAAGCTCAAGACCTCGGTCGTGGCCAACCCCTCCCACCTGGAGACGGTCGACCCGGTCCTGGAGGGTGTGGTCCGCGCCAAGCAGGACCTCCTGGAGCGCGGCGAGGAGGGCTTCACCGTCCTGCCGGTGCTCGTGCACGGCGACGCGGCCTTCGCGGGCCAGGGCGTGGTGGCCGAGACGCTCAACCTGTCGCAGCTGCGGGGTTACCGCACCGGCGGCACCGTGCACATCGTGGTCAACAACCAGGTCGGCTTCACCACCAGCCCGGCCAGCTCGCGCTCCAGCGTGTACGCCACCGACGTGGCCCGGATGATCCAGGCCCCGATCTTCCACGTCAACGGGGACGACCCCGAGGCCGTGGTCCGGGTCGGCAGGCTCGCGTTCGAGTACCGCCAGGCGTTCCGCAAGGACGTGGTGATCGACCTCATCTGCTACCGGCGCCGGGGGCACAACGAGTCCGACAACCCGGGCTTCACCCAGCCGCTGATGTACGACCTGATCGACGCCAAGCGCTCCACCCGCAAGCTCTACACCGAGGCGCTGATCGGCCGGGGCGACATCACGGTGGAGGAGGCCGAGGGCGCGCTCCGCGACTACCAGGCCAAGCTGGAGAACGCCTTCGCCGAGACCCGCGCGGCGGCCAAGGACCCGACGGGCGAGTTCTCCCGCCCGGTCGACATGGAGACCGTCCCCTGGTCGCACGAGGACGTCAAGACGGCCGTCTCCGAGGAGACCGTCAAGCGGATCGTGGAGACCCAGCTCAACATGCCCGAGGGCTTCACCGTCCACCCGCGCCTGCTGCCGGTGCTGCAGCGCCGCGGGCAGATGGTCGCCGAGGACCGCGTCGACTGGGGCATGGGCGAGACCCTGGCCTTCGGGTCGCTGCTGATCGACGGCCACCCGGTCCGCCTCGTCGGCCAGGACTCGCGGCGCGGCACGTTCACCCAGCGGCACGCCGTGCTGGTCGACCGCGTCACGGGCGAGGAGCACACCCCGCTCAAGACGTTCAACCAGGGCACCACGAAGTTCTACGTCTACGACTCCCTGCTGAGCGAGTACGCCGCGCTCGGCTTCGAGTACGGCTACAGCGTGGAGCGGCCCGAGGCGCTGGTCGCCTGGGAGGCGCAGTTCGGCGACTTCGTCAACGGCGCCCAGTCGATCATCGACGAGTACCTCACGTCGGGCGAGCAGAAGTGGGGCCAGCGCTCCGGCGTCACCCTGCTGCTGCCGCACGGCTACGAGGGGCAGGGGCCCGACCACTCCTCGGCCCGCATCGAGCGCTTCCTGCAGATGTGCGCCCAGGACAACATGACCGTGGCGCAGCCCACGCTGCCGGCCAACTACTTCCACCTGCTGCGCTGGCAGACGCTGTCGAACCGGCACCGCCCGCTGGTGGTGTTCACGCCCAAGTCGCTGCTGCGGCACAAGGCGGCGATCTCGGCGGTCAGCGACTTCACCTCGGGGTCGTTCCAGCCGGTGCTGGGCGACATCACGGCTCCCCCGGCCGGCGTCCGCAAGGTCGTGCTGGTCTCCGGCAAGCTCTACTACGACCTGGCGGCGGCCCGCGACAAGCATGGCCGCAACGACGTGGCGATCGTCCGCCTCGAGCGGCTCTACCCGTTCCCCGCCGATCCGCTGGAGGCCGAGCTGAGTCGCTACTCCGCCGACATCGAGCTGGTGTGGGCGCAGGACGAGCCGCTCAACATGGGTCCGTGGCCGTTCCTGGCTCTCAAGATGGCCGAGAACCCTGGGGTCTTCGGCGGGCGTTCGATCAAGCGGGTCTCCCGCAAGGCCAACTCCTCGCCGGCGACCGGCTCGCACTCCACCCACGATGCGGAGCTGCAGCAGATGCTGGGCGAGATCTTCAACTAGGCGACCGGCCTCGGCCGGTCCGCGCAGGCGTCACCACGGAAGTCCCCCGCAGGAGCCTCTGCGGGGGACTTCCCCGTTTGCCGCGAGCGTCATCACGAGATCGCGGGCACGACCACAGCGTCGTCAGCGTTGTTAAGGGAGAACGCGATGTACTTCACCGATCGGGGCATCGAGGAACTCGTCGCCCGCCGGGGCGAGGAGGAGGTCACCGTCGTGTGGCTGGCCGAGCGGCTGCGCGAGTTCGTCGACCTGAACCCCGACTTCGAGACGCCGGTGGAACGGCTGGCCACCTGGCTGGCCCGGCTGGACGACGAGGACGACTGAGAAAAACGCGATATATCTTGACCCTCCGGCTAACGCGACATATCGTGTTCAGGACAAGGAGGTCATACACATGCGGCAATGGACGATCGACAAGCCGGAGCAGCTCACCTTCGACTCCGTCAGGAAACTCAACGTGCGCATCGTGGCGGGGAAGCTGGCGGTGCTGGCCAGCGACGGCCCTCCCAGGCTCGAGGTCACCGAGGTCGACGACCCCCCGCTGCTCGTCACCCACGACGACGACGGCACGCTCACCGTCACCTACAAGGACCTCACCTGGGACGGCCTGCTGGGCTGGCTGCGCCCCGGCCGCCGCCGGGCCACGCTCGCGCTGACCGTGCCGAAGGACTGCCCGATCAACGTGGGGGTCGTCTCCGCGTCCGCGGTCGTCGCCGGGTTCGAGGGCCGCACCTCGGTCAGGAGCGTCTCGGGCGGGATCGTGCTCGACGGGGTGAGCGGCGAGATCAACGCCGACACCGTCTCCGGCGACGTGGAGAGCCGCGGCCTGGTCGGCGACCTGTCGTTCAAGAGCGTCTCCGGCGATCTCACCGTCGCCCAGGGCACGCCCCGGCGGTTGAGCGTCACCACCGTCTCCGGCCGGATCACCGCCGATCTGGAGCTCCCGCCGACCGGTCACGTCACGATGAACAGCGTCTCCGGCGACATCGTGCTCCGGCTCCCGCACACGGTCCAGACCGATGTCAAGTTCCGTTCCACCTCCGGCAGGCTCGACGCCGCCTTCCCCGAACTCGACCACTCCGCCCAGCCCGGCGCGAAGACGCTGGGCGGCCGGATCGGCGGCGGCATGGCGTCACTGACGGCCAACACCGTCTCCGCCGACGTCACTCTTCTGAAGGGAGTCCCGGCATGAGCCCGGTCTTCGGCCACGGAAGGCTCCGGCTCTATCTCCTGAAGCTGCTGGAGGAGAGCCCGCGCCACGGTTACGAGGTGATCCGGCTGCTCCAGGATCGCTTCCTCGGCGTCTACTCCCCGTCCCCCGGCACGATCTACCCGCGCCTGGCCCGCCTGGAGGAGGAGGGCCTGGTCACCCACGAGGTGGTGGACGGCAAGAAGGTCTTCACCATCAGCGACCGGGGCCGCGAGGAGCTCAACGAGCGGCTCGACGAGCTCGCCGACCTGGAGCAGGAGATCTCCGACTCCGTCCGCGACATCGCCCGCGAGGTCAAGGAGGACGTGCGCGACACGGTCAAGTCGCTGCGCGAGGAGCTCACCCAGATGGCGCGCGAGGTGCGTCAGAGCCCCGAGCAGGACCCGCGCAGGGCCTGGCGCGAGCAGAAGACGGAGTGGCAGCGCCAGAAGCGCGAGTGGCAGCGCCAGACCGGCGAGTGGAAGGACGAGTGGAAGCGCGTCTGGGCCGACGGCTTCACCGGCGAGGGATCACGCGCCGGAGACGCCCGGCTCGGGCAGATGCTGGCCGAGTTCGTCGAGGAGGTCCGCAGGGACGCGGCGGCCGCGCAGGTCAGCGAGGAGACCCTGGCGACCGCCCAGGACGCCCTGTACGACGCGGCCCGCCGCATCCGCGACGCGCTCCGGTGATCCCGGCGACGCCTCGTAAGGCGCCCGCCGGGCTCATCCCGGCAGGGTGAAGACGACCTTTCCGAAGAGCTCACCCTCGTGCATGGCCGCGAAGCCCTCGCGGGCCTCGGCCAGCGGGAGGGAGCGGTCGATCAGCGGGCGAGTGCCGGTCTGCTCCAGGAAGCGGGCCAGCCTGCCCAGCTGGTCGCGGGTGCCCATGGTGGAGCCGATCACCGACAGCTGCAGGAAGAAGACGCGGTTCAGGTCGGCCGGCGGGACGGCACCGCTGGTCGCGCCGGAGATCACGATCCGGCCGCCGGGGCGCAGCGCCTTCAGCGAGTGCCCCCAGGTGGCCTGGCCGACGGTCTCCATCACCGCGTCGACCCGCTCGGGCAGCCGGGCACCGCTCTCGAAGACCTGGTCGGCGCCCAGTTCCAGGGCCCGCGCCCGCTTCTTCTCCGAGCGGCTGGTCGCCCAGACCCGGTATCCCCCGGCCCTGCCCAGCAGGATCAGCGCGGTGGCCACGCCCCCGCCCGCCCCCTGGACCAGCACGGTCGAGCCCGGCTCGAGCCCGGCCTTGTCGAACAGCATCCGGTAGGCGGTCAGCCAGGCCGTCGGCAGGCAGGCGGCCTCCTCGAAGCTGAGCGCGGCGGGCTTGGGCACGAGGTTGCGACGGGGCACGACGACCCGCTCGGCGAAGGTGCCGTCGTGTTTCTCCGAGAGCAGCGAGCGCTTCGGGTCGAGCGTCTCGTCGGCACCGCTGCCGATCACCGAGTGCACGACGACCTCGTTCCCGTCCTCGTCGAGTCCGGCGGCGTCGGTGCCGAGCACCATCGGGAGCTGCTCCTGGCGAAGGCCCGTCCCCCGCAGGCTGAACAGGTCGTGGTGGTTGAGCGAGGCGGCCCTCACCGTGACGGTGGCCCACCCGTCGGGAACCTCGGGTTCCGGGCGCTCACCGAGCGTGAGTCCGGCCAGGGGATTGTCGGGATCGATCCGCGTGGCGGTTACAGCGAACATGGCCGCACCCTACGCCGTCCGCGCGACGATCACCGCGAACGGGGTCGCGCCTCACGCCCTCCGCGCGGCGAACGGGACCGCACCTCACGCCCTCCGCGCGACGATCACGGTGGGCGGGCCGCCGCTACGTCGTCCGCCTGACGGTTATGCCCGCCATGGTCCTCTCGACGTGTCCCTGCTCCCCCGAGGCCGCGACGTACACGCCGTCCTGGCAGGTCTCCGCGGAGAAGCGGCGCCGCTGCTCGATGACGGAGAGCTCGATCGACGCGACGTCGCAGCCCGGCACCGGAGCCAGCACCAGCAGCGTCTCCCTGGCCCCGCCGAACCACAGCTGCGGTCCCAGCGGCTCACCGTCAAGGATCTCCCCCTGCGTGGCCAGCCGCACCGGGGGTGTGGCGTCGAGCACGAGGTAGCCGCCCTTGGTCACCTTGCCGCGCAGGTTGCGCGCCCAGAGCATGCGCTGCTCGAAGGGCATGCCGTCCTTGAGATCGCGCAGCGCCACGAACCACGGGTCGAACGCGAACAGCAGCACCTCGCCCTCGGCGGGGCTCATCGGATGCCAGAGGGTGACCCGTTTGGTCAGTTGTCTGATCATCGGCTGTCCCCGGGCGACACCCGCCGGGCCTCCCGACGGCACGGTCAGCTGCCGGTGCGGGCCGGTGTCTCCGTCGAGCCGGCCCGACATCGCGGGCCGGACCCCCAGTCCGGCCAGGTCCAGCTCCACCGGGTAGCCCACCTCCGCCGCCGAGCCGTCGGGGAAGACCACGTCGAGGATCTCCCTGCCGCCCTTCTGACGGAATCCCGGGTGGAGCACGTTCGGGACCTGCTCCGCGACGGTCCCCGCCCGGGTGGGCGCCGGCGGCGGGAACGACGGCGAGATCGTGTCCGGCCGCTCCCGGCCCGTCGTCAGGTTCCACGCCACGAGCGCCACCAGCGCGGCGACGCCGATCCAGAGCCACGGCCCCTTCCGGGAGCTCACCTCGATGATGTCGTGCTGACCACCGGCCACGTCCTCGGCCGCCTCCCGGCAGAAGGTACGGTTCTCGGCCCCATCTTCGGGGTCCGGCGGTCTCGGCGTCCGCGTCAGTACCGTCACGAATCAGAATCGATGCCCCGGGGAGAGGGCGCCGTCACACCGCGACGTCCGTGTCGCGGCGCCCAGATTCCGGCACCCGGGTCTTCGGCTGCCCGCACCCGTGACCGCCTCGTGGAAAATGACCATGGGACGCCGTGGAACAGCGTCGAGAACGTCATCGCACCCGACATTCCAAAGGTGTCGGAGTTGCTCGAGGAACCCTCGGTAATCGCTGTTACCAGTGATGACGGCGATGCCACTGAGATCGCACCACAACCGCTATGAGCTGCGGAAATGCTTATTCGTTAAGCTATAACAAATAGCTATTTAAATAACAAGACAGCATCGGATGGAACCGTCTCAGACTTTTTCCCGTCAATTCCTGCCCACCGCTCGATCCAGTCAGTAACGTTCCGATCGTTTTCCCGGCGAGGAGAAGTCCCGTCTCCGCGCTGAGAACGAAAGGAGCTTCATGAATTCCCGAGCACGGCGCCTCACGATCCCCCTCACCGGCGTTCTCATGATCGCCGGAGTGATCGGCGCCACCACCGGTGCCAACGCCGGTACGGCCCCCAAGGACGTGGTCAGTTCCCAGGCCTCGGAGACGGCCAACCAGGCCACCTCCTTCTGGTCGCCCGAGCGGATGCGCAAGGCCACGGACGCCACCGGCGACCTCGACCTGAGCGTCAGGGGCGGCAAGGCCTCCAGCGCGGCGGGCCCCGACGGCCCCGGCGGGTCGGTCCCGCCGATCGGCGCGGAGGGCACCAAGTCCTCCAAGAGCAAGCAGGTGAACCTGCCCAACACCGTCGGGCGCGTCTTCTTCACCCTGCCCGGCGCCAACCCGTCGGACCCGAAGAGCTGGAAGTACTGCTCCGGCAGTTCGGTCCAGGGCAAGTACCGCAACGTGGTCGCCACCTCCGCGCACTGCGTCTACGACGTGAAGACCAACCAGTTCTACGACAACTGGATCTTCATCCCGTCCTACTGGGACGGCAACCAGGCGTGGGACGGCAAGAACCCCTACGGCATCTACGCGGCCAAGTGGTTCAACGCGCACGACGACTTCGTGGTGAAGGAGGACTACGACTACGACTACGCCTTCGTCAACGTCCACTCCGGGTTCAAGGTGAGCTGGGAGAAGGACAAGGACAACAAGTGGAAGCCGGTCATCAAGACCGTCGGCCGTCTCGGCGACAACGTCGGCGGCCAGGGCTTCGCCTGGAACCAGAGGGTCAAGAACACGGTCTTCTCCTTCGGCTACCCGGCCGGCCTGCACCCCGACGGCGACAAGCCCTTCTCCGGCCGCACGATGAAGTGGTGCTACGGCAAGACCGGCGCCATGCCGGCCGCGCCGAAGTACAACGTCCAGGAGCACATCGGCTTCAAGTGCGCCTTCACCTCGGGCGCGAGCGGCGGCCCCTGGCTCTACAAGTACAAGAGCTCCAGCCGGACCGGCTACCTGATCGGCGTCAACAGCATCGCCTGGGACACCGACAAGAACGACCGGTACGACAAGATCTCCTCGCCGTACTTCAACGGCGACACCTACAAGGTCTACAAGGCCGCGGCCAACCGCTGGACCAGCTGACCCGCGCCACGGGCCGGCCGTAAGGCCATTCGGCCGGCCACGGCGAAAGAGCGGTGAGCGAGCAGTGAGCGAGAAAGGGCCCGGTCCCAGGACCGGGCCCTTTCCCGGAGAGGGCGGGGACGGCTACGAACCCGGCCGCCGGATCGGCCCGGGAAGCGTTCCGGGCAGCGTTCCGGGCAGCGGCCCGGGAAGGGCCGTCACCGTGTCCGGGACGTTCCATCCCGGCCTCCGGGGATCGCCTCCCAGGGCGAAGACCGTGCCGGTGGCGGCCCGCAGCGCGCAGGGGCTGCCGTAGGTGCGTTCGAACCGGATGAAACGGTTGTTCCAGATCCCGACGGCGGTCACCGTGACCGGGTCGTACTGCAGCGTGCACGCCACGCCCGTCCTCGGCCTGAGCCTGGCGGGATCGCCCCGCACCTCGCCCAGCGCCTCGCAGGCGCGGACCGCGTCGGGGTGGGTGCCGCCGGGCCGGTCGCACAGCAGCAGGGCGTGGCCCGCCACGGGCAGGGGCTTGTCTCCGCGCGCGAGGCTCAGCACGAGCGCCCTGGCGCTGCGCGGCGGCCTGACACCGGGAAACGGTTCGATCGGCCCGGTCATGACGTGGGCGGGCCCGCCCGGATGGAGCGGGAGCGGCCTCGTCACCTGCGGCCCCGAGTCGCCGGGACGGGGGTACGGTCTCGTCTCCTGCCACCCCGGGCCGGGGTCGCGAGGCGGCACCGTGGACGCCACGGCCGTACCTGAGAGCTGGAAGAGGCCGACAACGGCCAGGCAGAGAAGACGCCGCATGAGATCCCCCGATGACGTGTGACGCGGATGCCGGCTCAGCCTGCCCCCGGACGCTCCCGCGGGACACCGACAAGCCTGGGTGTTTCCGCAGTTCATACGGTCACATGACCCGCAGGGGACTCCTCGATCAAGTTCAGGTAGATCAGACGGAGCCCGAGGATTCCCGGTTCCACGGATTTAGTAACAAAAACATAACGGTCCGACCGCTTGCCCGATTTATAGCTTTTTAACCCATCTTTGCCGAGTACGGTCACCTCTTGTCTCTTTACGCATGCGTGGGTTGCGTCCCGAGTGACTCATGACAAAGAAGGAGCTCCATTGAACTCCCGAGCCAAGCGCCTCGTCCTTCCCCTCGGCGGCGTCCTCGCCGCCGCCACCGTGGTCGGCGCCTCCCTCCCCGCCACCGCCCAGGCGAGCACGGCCGATCCCGACGTGAAGTCGTCGGCGCTCACCCCCTCCGGTAACGCGAAGGCCATCGCGGGCTACTGGACCGCCTCGAAGCTGAAGTCGGCGACGACCTACCTCGCCGACTCCACCGTCTCCGCCAAGCTGAACAAGACCGGTGCCGCCAGGGCCGCCGCCGACGGCAAGCCCGGCGTCGTCGCCCCGACCGGCGAGGGCGGCAAGACCGCCGGCAAGTCGCGGAACGTGAACCTCCCGATCACCGTCGGCAAGGTCTTCTTCGTCGACGACAAGGGCAAGGAGCGTTGGTGCTCCGGCACCTCCGTGCAGTCGAAGTTCCGCAACCTGGTCGCCACCGCCGGCCACTGCGTCTACGACACCGACACGAACAAGCCCTTCGGCAACTTCGTGTTCATCCCCGGCTACTACCAGGGCAAGGCTCCCTGGGGCATCTACGTCGGCGCCAAGGTCAACACCCACGACGACTTCACGGTCTACGAGGACTACGACTACGACTACGCCTTCGTCAACGTCTACAACGGCATCAAGCAGCAGCCCGAGAAGGAGGTCGACTACAAGACCTTCAAGGCTCACGTGGACAAGGGCGGGGTGGGCCGCGAGGCCGCCACCACGGTCGACTTCGAGACCTACGACAAGTGGACCCAGAGGGGCGGCCTGGGCAAGGTCGAGAACGTCTCCTCCGAGGACGAGGTCGGCCCGCAGTACAAGGGCGCCCTCGCCGTCGCGGCCGAGACCGACAAGTGGACCTGGGAGAAGGTCACCGGCGAGGTCTACGGCCTGAAGGACGACAAGGTCACGCTCAAGGGCCAGGTACTGCCGCAGGACGACTGGCCCAAGGCCGGTTCCAAGGTCGAGACCCGCGTCGAGAACGTCACCAAGACGGAGTACGACGCCTACAAGGGTCCCGGCTACCGGAAGATCGACGCCCAGGGCAACTACACCATCACGTACTACTTCGTGGTGAAGTACATCAAGAAGACCGCGTCCGTGAAGTACGTGATCTTCCGTCACTACATCTCGACGGTGGCCGACGCCGGCCGCCTGGGCGACAACGTCGGCGGCCAGGGCTTCAGCTGGAACCAGAAGCTGGGCAAGAAGGTCTTCACGTTCGGCTACCCGACCTCGGCCCACCTCGACGGCGACAAGCCGTACTCCGGTCACACCCAGAAGTGGTGCTACGGCACGACCGGCGCCGCGCCCGTCGTGTCGGCCTACAAGGCCGAGGAGCACCAGGCGATCAAGTGCGCCTTCACCCCGGGTGCCAGTGGCGGCCCCTTCCTGCTGCAGTACAAGAACAGCAAGCGGACCGGCTACCTCAACGGTGTCGTGAGCCTGACGATCGACAGCGACGACAACAAGCGCTACGACCGCGTCACCACCCCGTACTTCAACGGTGACACGTATGGCATCTACAAGCACGCCGCCAACCTCTGGACCGGGAAGCTCCCGGCCTAGACACGGGTTTCGTGAACGAGGAGGGGCCCGGTGCGCACCGGGTCCCTTCTTGGCTTCACGGGGTGCTTATACACCTTCGACCATACTGATCAGGTAACAGAGTATGAGCGGATCGGTCCAACGAACTGCCCAAAACTAAGTTGATCTGGAAAAATCATCCCTTGAGCCTCCAATAGTCACCTGAACGTCACGGTCCCCGAAAGGAACCCCCATGTCCTCCCGCGCTCGGCGGATCGCGGCCACACTCGGCGGGCTGGTCGCCGCCTGTGTGACCATGACGTCCGCGTTCGCCGGGAGCGCCGCGGCCACCCCGCTGGACGGGGTGCCCAACGGGATCACCTCGATCACCCTGACCAAGAACAGCGCCGACATGCGGCAGGTCGCCGAGTACTGGAGTCCGGCGAGGCTCAAGCAGGCCATGGACAACGTCCCCGCCGCGCCCGAGATGAAGAACGACGGCCCCCCGGCCTCGGCGTCGCCCGCCGCGACGGCCACCCCAGGAGGCGCGACGGCCGGGAGCGCCACGGCCGCCGCGGCGTCCGCCACCTCGGCGTCCGCCGCCACGGCGGCCCTCGCCGCGGAGACGGGCACGGCCTCCGGCGCGAAGGGCGCCACCACGTCGAGGAACTCCGCGCCGGTCGTCAAGCCCACCCTGCCGAAGAAGCGGGCCCCGGCCTCCGGCAGCTCGCCGGTGACCGTGGGCAAGGTGTTCTTCCGGATCGGCGCCAAGGACTACTGGTGCTCCGCCTCCTCCGTGGCGGCGGCCAACCGCAACCTGGTCGCCACGGCCGGGCACTGCGCCTACGACGCCAAGACGGGCAACCCGGCCGAATACTGGATCTTCATCCCCGGCTACGACAAGGGCAACACCCCGTACGGCATCTACGTCGGTCACTCGCTCAACCTGCACGAGGACTTCGTCGGCAGGGGCGACTACGACTACGACTACGCGTTCGTCACCGTGCACGACGGCTTCAAATGGAAGGCCGGCAAGACGTCCGGCAGCTACGAGATGGAGAGCGTCGGAAGCCTGGAGGACAACGTCGGCGGGCAGGGCCTGACGACCAACCGCGGCGCCGGCCTGTCCGCCCTCGCCTTCGGCTACCCCGCCGCCCCACACCCCGACGGCAGCAGGCCCTACAACGGCCAGCAGCTGAAGTCGTGCCGCGGGCTCACCATCAGGGTGAAGGCCCCCACCCGCCTGGTCGAGCAGGGCGTCGCCCTGGCCTGCACGTTCACCAACGGCGCGAGCGGCGGCCCCTGGCTGGTCTTCTACGACAACAAAAATTCCGTCGGCTATCTCAACGGCGTCAACAGCTTCGCCTGGGACGTCAACACCGACCGCAAGTACGACAGGATCTCCTCCCCGTACTTCATCGCGTCGACCTACGTCGTCTATCACTGGGCCGCGACCCAGCAGGCGCCCCGATCATAAAGCCGTCTTAAGAGATCCTTAAGGGACTCTTATGCGGTGTTTGCTCCGACGATCCCTGCATAGGTTCGTAGCTTGTCGTCCCGCAGTTCCCGGATGTCCGGGAACGTTGCAGCGCAAGGAGCTCCTGCAGTGAAGCACTCTCTTATCCCCCTCGGTGGCGCCGCAGCCGCCACCGCCCTGCTGACCACCACCCTGGCCGGCACCGCCCAGGCCGCCCCCGACTGGGCGACCGACCCGATGGCGAGGAACAACTCCTCGGCGGTCTCGGTCATCGACTTCTGGGCGGCCTCCAACTTCGCCGCCCTCAAGAAGGCGACGGTCTACAACCCCGACCCCGGGGCGCCGAAGATGAAGGTCGGCGGCGGCTTCTCCCCCGACGGCAGGCCCGGCAGCGTCGGCCCGACCGGCTCGGGGAAGGCCCCGTCCGGCATCGTCAAGAACGTCAACCTGCCCAGGACCATCGGCAAGGTGTTCTTCGTCGTCAACGGCCAGTACCGGTGGTGCTCGGCCACCTCGATCCAGGGCAAGTACCGCAACGTGGTCGCCACGGCCGGGCACTGCGTCTACGACCCGGGCAGCAACAGCGACACCCTCGACAAGTGGGTCTTCGTCCCCGGCTACTACCAGGGCAAGACCCCGTGGGGCATCTACGTCGGCAAGTCGGCGTGGACGCACTACGACTTCGCCAACTACGAGGACTACGACAAGGACTACGCCTTCGTCACGGTCTACAACGGCGTCGCCTTCAACGGGGTCAAGCAGGTCACCAGGCGCGAGTACAACGGGTTCACCGGACCCAAGTGGTCACGTGGCTCGCACTACTACATCCTGCTCTCCAAGGACGTCGGCCGTCTCGGCGACAACGTCGGCGGCCAGGGCTTCACCTGGAACCAGAGGACCGGCAAGACCGTCTACGTCTTCGGCTACCCCCAGGCCCCGCACCCCGACGGCGACAAGCCCTACAGCGGCGTGACGCCCAAGTACGTGTACGGCAAGACCTCCGGCAAGGAGTACGTCTCGGCCGCGGAGAAGGTCGAGGAGCACGTCGGCCTCAAGGGCGCCTTCACCCCGGGCGCCGACGGCGGCCCCTGGATCTCGCAGTACAGCAGCTCCCGGCGCCTGGGCCTCGTCAACGGTGTCACCAGCCTGTTCGGCGACCAGGACCAGAACGACCGCTACGACCTCATCACCTCGCCGTACTTCGACGGCGAGACCGCCGAGGTCTACCGCAAGGCCGCCAACGTGTGGTCCGGCAGGATCGTCGGCCCGAACGGCGAGCTCTACAGGTAACTCGTACATCGTGGGCCGAGGGACTCCCTCGGCCCACGCACCGTAGGCGGGACCCGGCGCGCGGCGCCGGGTCCCGCGCCTGTTTCCGGGCGTTTCCGCGGCGAAGAGGCCGGTTTCCGGGGCCGGGAAGGCGTGTCACGGGGTGGCGCGGAGGGCCTTCCCGGTCGCGGACGGGCGCGTTAGACGTGCCTGCCGCGAAATCGGTGCCATCAAATCGGTGTGATCTGCGTCACATGAAGGTCATAGCTCATCGTGACCGCTCAAACACACCACACCGGCCACTTTAGCCACAGGGCTCTACCTATCTGCGGAAACGACCCGAGCTCGCCTCAATCGCAACATCGGTATCAGGGGTCTTCAAACATCACGGAATGGCATCGACGTGATCATGGGGGTCTTTGATCCCCGAAGCGGCTTCCGATGCTCAAGATCGGCGCTGTATGTTTCTGGCATTCCCTTTACTGACGCATGGGACGCAAGAAGCGTTCCACATCAGACCAAGGAGCTCCCCTTGAAGCGCATCCTCCTCCCCGCCGGTGGCGCCATTCTGGCCACCGGGCTGCTGGCCGCCGGCCTGGCCGGTACCGCCAACGCTGTTCCGGACTGGGCCTACGACACGATGGCCAAGGACGCTCCGTCCGCGGTCGACGTCGCCGAGTTCTGGCTCGCGGCCAACGGTGAGACCAACAACCTGGCCAAGGCCACTCCCTACACCTGGGAGACCAAGGCCACGCCGACGCTGAACGTGGGTGGCGGCTACGCCCCCGACGGCAAGCCCGGCATCGTCGCCCCGATCGGCGAAGAGAAGAAGACCGTCTCCAAGGTCAAGAACATCAACCTGCCGAAGTCCATCGGCAAGGTGTTCTTCGTCGACGACAAGAACCAGCTGAAGTGGTGCTCGGCCACCTCGATCCAGTCCAAGTACCGCAACCTGGTCGCCACGGCCGGTCACTGCGTGTACGACGACAAGGCCAACGCCAGCGTCGCCGACAACTGGGTCTTCGTCCCCGGCTACTACCAGGGCAAGACCCCGTGGGGCATCTACGTGGGTAAGACCGCTTACACCCACTACGACTTCGCCAACTACGAGGACTACGACCGCGACTACGCGTTCGTGACCGTGTACAACGGTGTCCAGATCGGTGGCGGCACCGGCAAGGCCGTGACCAAGGACGAGTACGACAAGTTCGTCGGTCCCAAGGTCGTCAAGACCACTGAGATCAGCAAGACCCAGTACGAGGAGTGCAAGGACTTCAACGGGAAGGAGACCTCCGACTGCTACGCCAAGGAGGAGAGCTCCCAGGTCCTGGTCGGCCCGGACTGGAAGGAAGTCATTGACGGCAAGGAGTACAAGGCCGTCAAGGTGCAGGACGAGGTCACCAAGGCTCAGTACGAGGCCGCTCCCAGCGGTGTCGGCCAGGGCTACAAGGACTACACCGTCACCGAGCACGTGACCAAGGCCGTCTACGACGCCTACACGGGCCCGGGCTACCGCAAGATCGACGCGGTCGGCAACTACACCATCACCCACTACTACCTCGAGAAGTGGGTGAAGGAGACCAAGGCGACGAAGTACCTCAAGGACACCTTCATCATCGTCGAGGGCTTCATCAAGGACGCCGGCAAGCTCGGCGACAACGTCGGTGGCCAGGGCTTCACCTGGAACCAGAAGCCCGAGCAGACGGTGTTCGCGTTCGGCTACCCGGCCGACGCGCACCCCGACGGCAACAAGGCCTACACCGGCGTTACGCCGAAGTGGACCTACGGCAAGACCACCGGCAAGACCTACGTGCAGGCGTCCTCGAAGGTTGAGGAGCACGTTGGCCTCAAGAGCTCCTTCACCCCCGGCGCCGACGGTGGCCCCTGGCTCGCCAAGTACAGCAACGCCAAGCGTCTGGGCTACGTCAACGGTGTCACCAGCCTCTTCGGTGACCAGGACAAGAACGGCCGCTACGACCTCATCACCTCGCCGTACTTCGACGGTGAGACCGCGGCCATCTACACCAAGGCCGCCGCGGTGTGGTCCGGCTCGATCGTCAAGTAGTAGTAGCTCCCTGACGATCACCCGAGCCTGAGCGTCCAAACCTCAGACTCACAGCACTACCAGCAACACTTAGCTCCACCCGAAGGGGCCCGGCACCAGCCGGGCCCCTTCGGCCATTCCCCACCGGGGATCGTCGCGCGAGCGGCGACCGGCTTTGCGCGTACGTCGAAGGGCCCGGCATGTGCCGGGCCCTTCGACGTTGTGGCGGTGTCACTCACCGGGGTCTCGGCGGCGCCACGCCTGAGGAGATCACGGACGTGTCGCCCGCGGCGTCTCGCGCATCCGCGGGCGGTGACCCGTCCTCGCTTCCGTGCCGCCATGTCGCGCCCTCAGACGCGATCAGATCTTCCAGACCGGGGAGACACCGCTCCTGTGGCCGGCGTCCGGCAGCGAAAGGATCAAGCTCCCGCAGGAGGCACGAGGAGGGGGAGAGGGCGCTCACGCCGGTTTTCCGCGTCCGTTTCGCACCTGTTCGGCGTGTGTCTCGCGTGCTGTCCGGCCCTGCCGTGAACCCGAATCCCGGATCGACGGCTCTTTAGACGTGGCTCCGGCGAAATCGGTGCCATCGAATCGATGTGATCTGCATCACATGTGATCGGTAACGGAATGCACTGGTTCGGTCACAACACATCCGTCACTTCAATCACAAGCATATGCCTATCTGCACAAACACGGCAGCGTCCCCTCAATCGCAACATCGGTATCAGGGGTCTTCAAACATCACGGAATGGCATCGACGTGATCATGGGGGTCTTTGATCCCCGAAGCGGCTTCCGATGCTCAAGATCGGCGCTGTATGTTTCTGGCATTCCCTTTACTGACGCATGGGACGCAAGAAGCGTTCCACATCAGACCAAGGAGCTCCCCTTGAAGCGCATCCTCCTCCCCGCCGGTGGCGCCATTCTGGCCACCGGGCTGCTGGCCGCCGGCCTGGCCGGTACCGCCAACGCTGTTCCGGACTGGGCCTACGACACGATGGCCAAGGACGCTCCGTCCGCGGTCGACGTCGCCGAGTTCTGGCTCGCGGCCAACGGTGAGACCAACAACCTGGCCAAGGCCACTCCCTACACCTGGGAGACCAAGGCCACGCCGACGCTGAACGTGGGTGGCGGCTACGCCCCCGACGGCAAGCCCGGCATCGTCGCCCCGATCGGCGAAGAGAAGAAGACCGTCTCCAAGGTCAAGAACATCAACCTGCCGAAGTCCATCGGCAAGGTGTTCTTCGTCGACGACAAGAACCAGCTGAAGTGGTGCTCGGCCACCTCGATCCAGTCCAAGTACCGCAACCTGGTCGCCACGGCCGGTCACTGCGTGTACGACGACAAGGCCAACGCCAGCGTCGCCGACAACTGGGTCTTCGTCCCCGGCTACTACCAGGGCAAGACCCCGTGGGGCATCTACGTGGGTAAGACCGCTTACACCCACTACGACTTCGCCAACTACGAGGACTACGACCGCGACTACGCGTTCGTGACCGTGTACAACGGTGTCCAGATCGGTGGCGGCACCGGCAAGGCCGTGACCAAGGACGAGTACGACAAGTTCGTCGGTCCCAAGGTCGTCAAGACCACTGAGATCAGCAAGACCCAGTACGAGGAGTGCAAGGACTTCAACGGGAAGGAGACCTCCGACTGCTACGCCAAGGAGGAGAGCTCCCAGGTCCTGGTCGGCCCGGACTGGAAGGAAGTCATTGACGGCAAGGAGTACAAGGCCGTCAAGGTGCAGGACGAGGTCACCAAGGCTCAGTACGAGGCCGCTCCCAGCGGTGTCGGCCAGGGCTACAAGGACTACACCGTCACCGAGCACGTGACCAAGGCCGTCTACGACGCCTACACGGGCCCGGGCTACCGCAAGATCGACGCGGTCGGCAACTACACCATCACCCACTACTACCTCGAGAAGTGGGTGAAGGAGACCAAGGCGACGAAGTACCTCAAGGACACCTTCATCATCGTCGAGGGCTTCATCAAGGACGCCGGCAAGCTCGGCGACAACGTCGGTGGCCAGGGCTTCACCTGGAACCAGAAGCCCGAGCAGACGGTGTTCGCGTTCGGCTACCCGGCCGACGCGCACCCCGACGGCAACAAGGCCTACACCGGCGTTACGCCGAAGTGGACCTACGGCAAGACCACCGGCAAGACCTACGTGCAGGCGTCCTCGAAGGTTGAGGAGCACGTTGGCCTCAAGAGCTCCTTCACCCCCGGCGCCGACGGTGGCCCCTGGCTCGCCAAGTACAGCAACGCCAAGCGTCTGGGCTACGTCAACGGTGTCACCAGCCTCTTCGGTGACCAGGACAAGAACGGCCGCTACGACCTCATCACCTCGCCGTACTTCGACGGTGAGACCGCGGCCATCTACACCAAGGCCGCCGCGGTGTGGTCCGGCTCGATCGTCAAGTAGTAGTAGCTCCCTGACGATCACCCGAGCCTGAGCGTCCAAACCTCAGACTCACAGCACCACCAGCAACACTTAGCTCCACCCGAAGGGGCCCGGCACCAGCCGGGCCCCTTCGGCCATTCCCCACCGAAATCACTCATCGCCGGAAGCCACGCCCCACCGGAAACGCTCGTCCGGCCCCTGCCGGAAGGTCTCCGGTGAGACCTCCCGGCCGCTCAGGCGGGATTGAGCTCCCCGACCCGCTCGTTCAGCTCCACCACCGGCCGCTCGGCGGCGTGGGGATCGAGCCGCCGCCGCAGGTCGGCGACGTACGACCGGGTCCTGGCCGACTCCAGGCCCTTCGCCAGCTCCAGCGCCTCCACCGCGACGGAGCAGGCCTCCTCCAGCTCCTCCGAGGCGAGCAGCCCGGCCGAGAGCAGCGACAGGTTGAACATCCGCCCGCGCACGTAGCGCCCGTCCATCTCCAGCGAGCGTCTGGCGTGCCGTACCGTCCCCGGCCCGTCGCCCAGGTCGCGGAAGCAGTGCGCGAACTTCGCCGACAGGTAGGCCTCGTCGAAGTAGGAGATCCAGTCGGGCTCGTCGCCTGCCCGGCGCCGGTCGAAGGACAGCTCGGCCTCGTGCAGGGAGCTCGCGCACGCCTCCCTGTCGTCCAGCGCCGCGTGCGCGTGGGCCTCCAGCACGTGGGTCTCGGCCAGCAGGGCGAAGATCCCGGCCCGGCGGGCGGAGAGCTGGGCGGCCCTGGCCAGGTCGAGCGCGTGGGCGGGTTGTCCTATATATATGGCCTGGTGGCTCATCCCGGCGAGGATCTCGCCGCCGAGCCCGTGGTCGCCCGCCCCGCGCGCCAGGCGCAGCGCCTGGATCAGGTAGCGCTGGGCCAGGCCGTGCTGCTCCAGGTCGTAGGCCATCCAGCCGGCCAGCCGGGTCAGCTCGGCGGCGGCCGACGCCAGCGCCTTGCCGGTGTTCTCGGCGTACGAGCCGTCCCTGAGAAGAGGCGCCACCGCCGTGTCCAGATATTTCACGACAGCGGGGCGGACCCTCCCGCCGCCGAACCTGTTGTCCAGCTCGCCGAAGGACCGGGTGACCTCCCGGATCGCCGCGATGTCGTCCATGCCGACGCGCCGGGTGCCCCGCCCCTCGGGGCGGCCCTCCAGCGGAAGGGTCAGCCAGCGCACCGCTCCGGCGGACCCGGCCCCGATCGCGAAGGTGGAGTCGAGTAAGAACCTTCGTCTCTCCACGTCCCCGCGCCACAGTGCTGTCACGGTCGAGATTCCCTCCTGCCACGTGTGGTTGAACTCCTGCCCGAGGTCGAGAGGCGTCAGGACGGCAGGCAGGCCGAGATCCTCGGGACTCACGGCCCTGCCGAGCCGCAGCGCGAAGATCTCGGCGAGCAGCCCGGGGACCGGGTCCCTCGGCCGCTGGCCCGCGATCCAGCGCAGCACGGAACTGTGGTCGTACCTCAGACCGGACAGGCCGCGAGCCGCGCCGAGATCGTTGAGTCGCCGGGCCAGCCCCTTGTGGGTGAAGCCCGCCTCGGCGATGAGCCTCTGGAGTAGTCGGTTGGGCTCGCGTCTCATAGCTCCCCTCACCGCGAGGACCGTCTGCGTGCCGGCAGCGCGCATGGTCCGGTCGTGCGCGCACCGCTGCCTGATGCACACCTTACGCACATAGGTAACTGAGAGCTCTTTTTATAGCACGATCCGTGACGAATATCGGGGTTTCCGGAAAGCGCGAACGCCCCTCGCCGGTCGGGCGAGGGGCGTCCGTGGTCACGTGCCGGGTGGGCGCGGGATGATCATGGGAGTGGGCATGGGATGCACGATCGCGCCGGCGACCGTACGGAGGACTCACCGGCACGATCGCGCCGGCGACCGTACGGAGGAGTCACCCACCCCCGCGACGACCGGGGGCCGGGGAGGTGACCGCTAGAGGCGGGCGACCCCGTCGGCGCGGGCCTGCGCGGAGACGGCGGCGACGACCGCGGGGGCGACGCGCTCGTCGAACGGGCTGGGGATCACGCAGTCGGCCGACAGCTCGTCGTCCCCGACCACGGCGGCCAGCGCCTCGGCCGCGGCGACCTTCATGTTCTCGGTGATCGTGGTGGCGCGGACGTCGAGCGCCCCGCGGAAGACGCCGGGGAAGGCCAGCACGTTGTTGATCTGGTTGGGGAAGTCGGAGCGGCCGGTCGCGACCACGCGCGCGTACTTGCGCGCGATGTCCGGGCGCACCTCGGGCGTCGGGTTGGACAGCGCGAAGACGATCGAGTCCGGGGCCATCGACGCGATGGCCTCCTCCGAGACCGTCGAGCCCGACAGTCCGACGAACACGTCGGCCCCGGCCAGCGCCTGCTCGGTGGAACCGCGCAGGCCCGCCCTGTTGCTGTCGCGCGCCAGGGCCTCCTTCACCGGGTTGAGCCCGGCGCGGCCCTCGTGGATGAGGCCCTTGGAGTCGGCCACCGCGATGTCGCCGATACCCGCGTTGAGCAGGAACCGGCTGACCGCGATCCCGGAGGCGCCGGCGCCGGCGACCACGACGCGCAGCTCTCCCAGCGAGCGGCCGGTCAGCCGCGCGGCGTTCCTCAGCGCGGCCAGCGTGACGATCGCGGTGCCGTGCTGGTCGTCGTGGAAGACGGGGATGTCGAGGAGCTCGCGAAGGCGCGCCTCGATCTCGAAGCAGCGGGGCGCGCTGATGTCCTCGAGGTTGATCCCCCCGAAGGAGGGTGCGAGCCGGACGACCGTCTCGACCAGCGCGTCCACGTCGGTGCAGTCGAGGCAGAGAGGCACCGCGTCGACGTCGGCGAACTGCTTGAACAGCAGGGCCTTGCCCTCCATGACCGGCATGGCGGCGGCGGGCCCGATGTCCCCGAGGCCGAGCACGGCGGTGCCGTCGGAGACGACGGCGACCACGTTGGAGATCCAGGTGTAGTCCTTGGCCAGCTCGGGCTCCTCGGCGATCGCGCTGCAGACCCTGGCCACCCCCGGCGTGTAGGCGAGCGCCAGGTCGTCGGCGTCGCGGACCGGGACGGTGGAGCGGACCTCCAGCTTGCCCCCGCGGTGCAGGGCGAAGGCCGGGTCCAGATCGAGGGCTTCGAGGGCTTCGAGGGAGATGGAGGATGGCGTGACAGCCACAGCGACCCCTGTAGTTCAGTCAGACAGACGGATGTTTCCTTCGGAGGCGGCCGGAGGAAGCATGTCCCGGGCTTCGGTAGCCGCTCGGGACCTGCCCACTGAGCACGGTCGCCTGGAGGGGGTACGGGGGTCACCCGTTGCTCGATTGTGCCACATGTTGAGACTGCCGCCCGTGGAGAGAAGTCGCTCGCTGTCGCTCACAGTCGCTCACTTTCGCCGTCCCGGTGTTAACCTCACCACATCGTGTAATACTCAAAATCCATGCCGCCTCTTACATCGACGGATCCCCAGATGGACCTGACCTCCTACGCGGAGCTGGCCGTACTACTGATCAACAGCCCCGACCGGCTGACCGGCCTCGACGGGCTGCGCCTGCTCCTGGAAGAGGGCGGCCGCTACCGGCCCGGCTGCCGCATCACCAGGAGCGACCTGGAGGCCCTGCGCGACCTGCGCGAGGAGCTGATGATCGTGTTCGAGACCGCCGAGGCGGGCGACGAGGAGGCGGTGGTCGACCGGCTCAACTCGCTGCTGATCCACCACCCCGTCCAGCCGCAGATCTCCGGTCACGACGGCGAGCGCTGGCACCTGCACCTCACCGAGGGCGGCCGGATGGCCGACCAGTACGCGGTGGGCGCGGTGATGGGACTCGCCACCATGATCACCGACCTCGGCGTCGACCGGCTCGGCCTCTGCCAGGCGCCGCCCTGTCGCAGGGCCTACCTCGACACCTCCTCCAACCGGTCACGCCGCTACTGCTCGGAGCGGTGCGCCAGCCGGGCCAACGTCGCCGCCTACCGGGCCCGCCAGAAGGTCGTCCAGTAAGCGGGGGACGTCCAAGGCCCTACGCCAGCCAGAGAGCCGGCCAGTAGCGCAGCACCACCCTGCCGACGATCGACGACGGCGGCAGCGCCCCGAAGTCCCAGCTGTCGCGCCGGCCGGAGGCGCGCTGGTTGTCGCTCTCCAGCCACCAGCCGTCGTCCGTCTCCCACGCGGCGCGCTTGACGATGAGCACGGCGGGATCGGACGGCAGCCGGGCGACGACCAGGTCCCCCGGCCGCACGGCCGCGCCGCGCCGTACCCAGAGCCAGTCGCCTGGCCGCAGCGCGGGCAGCATCGACTCACCTGCGACACGGACTCTCATGGAGCGTAACCCCCTCCCACGCGGGCATTCGGAGACGAGTAAGGTCGTTAACCGGACCATTCTGAACCCGGCATCAAGGAAGGATTTCCGATGCTCGCACGACTTATGCGCCCCAAGCACATCGCCTCGGCGCACTGCGACCTGCCCTGCGGTGTGTACGACCCGGCCCAGGCCCGCATCGAGGCCGAATCCGTCAAGGCCATCATGGAGAAGTACGCCGGAAACGAGGACCCGGTGTTCCGCGCCCGCGCGCTCTCCATCAAGGAGGAGCGGGCCGAGCTGGTCAAGCACCACCTGTGGGTGCTGTGGACCGACTACTTCAAGCCCCCGCACCTGGAGACCTACCCGCAGCTGCACCAGCTGTTCTGGGAGGCCACCAAGCTCGCGGGCGCGGCCGGCGGCAAGGGCACGGTCGACGTCGCCAAGGCCGACGAGCTCCTCGGCAAGATCGACGACATCTCCAAGATCTTCTGGGAGACCAAGGCCGCCTAAAACCCTCACAACGATCTCGTGATGGGGCGCCGGTAGTCCGGATCAAGGAAACGTCCCCGGGACACCACCTTGATCCGGATCGGGGTCCGCGCGGACGTGCCGCCGCCGGCACGTCGCCCGGGCCGCGATGTCTCGACCCCGCCTGACAGGCCGGATCCCGGCGCGCTGGAGCCGCCCCGGCCCGGGGCCGGGTCGCGACGCGCCGGAGCCACCATAAGTACAGTGCCCCTTTTGCGTATCTTCAGGGGTTCTTGACGGTGGCAAATCGCCTCGATCGCGAGTCCAAGCGGGCCAACCACCGTCCCAGGGCTGTAGGTTGCAGTCAGCGACTCTGCGAGGAGGAACGTGACCGAACACACCGAGGCGCCCGCGGTCGGCATGGGCGGGATCCGTGACGTGGTGAGCGTCCGGCTGCCGGCGACGAGTGCCTATCTGTCCGTGCTGCGTACGGCGACAGCCGCGCTTGCCGTACGGCTGGACTTCACGCTGGACGAGATCGAGGATCTTCGGATCGCGGTCGACGAGGCGTGTGCGATGTTACTGACCCAGGCCGTTCCCGGCACCGATCTGACTGCCGAGTTCGAGCTCACCGGGCAGCTGATGAAAGTGCGGGTCGAGGTCAGCACGGTGGGAAGCACCCCTCCCAAGCGCGACGACTTCGCGTGGATGGTGCTCACCGCCCTGGCTGACGATGTGGATGCCGTAACCGACTCCCCCGACCGTATGGCGATCGTCCTCCGCAAGCGCCGAGGCGCGGCGAGGCCGGCGTGACGGAAAGGACTCGTGCCATGGCCGCCAGCGACCACGCGGTGCCCGACCGGGTGCGTGCGCGCCTGCTCTTCGCGGAACTGGTGGAGTTGACCGCCGACGACCCGCGACGCCAGCGCATCCGCGACGAGCTCGTCGAGCTCCACCTCCCCCTCGTCGAATACCTCGCCCGCCGGTTCCGTAACCGGGGCGAGTGGCTGGACGACCTCACCCAGGTCGCGACCATCGGACTGATCAAGTCGATCGACCGCTTCGATCTCGGCCGCGGGGTGGAGTTCTCCACCTACGCGACCCCGACGATCGTGGGCGAGATCAAACGCCACTTCCGCGACAAGGGCTGGGCGGTCCGCGTGCCGCGCCGGCTGCAGGAGCTCAAGCTCTCGCTCACCAAGGCGATCAGCGAGCTCTCCCAGCGGGAGGGGCGCGCGCCGACCGTGGCCGAGCTGGCCGCGTTCCTGAAGATGAGCGAGGAGGAGGTGCTCGAGGGGCTGGAGTCGGCCAACGCCTACTCCACGGTCTCCCTCGACGCGCCCGACTCCGGCGACGACGACGCGCCGGCGGTGGCCGACTCCCTCGGGATCGTGGACGACTCCCTGGAGGGCGTCGAGTACCGCGAGTCGCTCAAGCCCCTGCTGGAGCGGCTGCCTCCGCGCGAGAAGCGGATCCTGCTGCTGCGTTTCTTCGGCAACATGACGCAGTCCCAGATCGCCACCGAGCTCGGCATCTCGCAGATGCACGTGTCCCGGTTGCTGGCCAGGACCCTCGCTCAGCTCCGTGAGGGTCTGACCGTCGACGACTAGCCGGACGGCCGGTCCTGGTCCCCGTAGAGGGCTTGCGTCGTCGGCGGGGACAGCAGCGCGACCAGTCCGACCACAGCGAGGGCGATCAGCGAGAAGCCGATCACCCGCTGGTCGGACTGGATCAGCGTGACCGATACCGGGATGGCGAAGATCTGCGTCAGCACGCCCGGGCTCCGCGCCCACCGCTCCGAGTGGATCATTCCCCAGCCGACCCAGAGCAGGGCGGCGCCGACGATGATCCCGAACGCGGCGACGGCGATCGAGCTCATCAGGTCCGACGGCCGGCCGATCACCGTCTCCACGCCGGCGTAGCCGCCGAGGAGCAGGGCGGTCGCGCCTTCCAGCGCCATGACGGCGGCGGCGACGGTGAGGGTCAGCGGGCGGTTCGGCACGGAGCCAACCCTATCGCCGGGTACGGTCGCCCGCCTCTTCGCCGCCTCGGCCCGGTTTCCGGCGGATACGCTGAGGCCATGCGCGCGATGCTCCTGGTGAATCCGAAGGCGACGACGACCAACCAGCGAACCAGGGACGTTCTCATCAGGGCGCTGAGCGCGACGATGAACCTGACCGTCGAGGAGACCGGATACCGGGGGCACGCGACACAGCTCTCCCGCAAGGCGCACGCCTCCGGCTACGACGCGGTGGCCGTGCTGGGTGGTGACGGCACCATCAACGAGGCGGTGAACGGGCTGCTCGACCCGGTGGACGGCAAGGCGGGCGACGAGGGCAGCTCGGCCGACCGGCCCGCGCTGCTGGCGATCCCCGGCGGCAGCGCCAACGTCTTCGCGAGGGCCCTGGGCCTGCCGAACGACCCGGTGGAGGCGATGGGGGCGATCCTGGAGGCGATCCGCGACGGCCGGAGGCGGACCGTCGGGCTCGGCCAGGCGATCTGGGATGACCACAGTAGGTATTTCACGTTCTGTAGCGGCCTGGGGTACGACGCCGAGGTGATCAGGGCGGTCGAGGGGATGCGGGGCACCGGCCGCAAGGCCACGCCCACCCGCTATGTGAACACCGCGTTGCACCACTACCTGTCGACCGACAAGCGCCACCCGCCGATGACCGTGGAGGGTCCGGAGGTGCCGCGGACCGGCGGCATCTTCATGGCCGTCGTCTCCAACACCTCCCCGTGGTCGTTCATCGGCCCGCGGCCGGTCTCCCCGACCCCGTGGGCGAGCTTCGAGACCGGGCTCGACCTGCTGGGCCTGCAGCGCCTCGGCCTGCCCTCCATGCTCCAGCTGATGCCCCAGATCCTCGGCGCCCGCGACACCCTGCCGACGGGCCGCCACCTGGTGCAGCTGCACGACGAGAAGGAGTTCACCCTGAGTTCCAGGCGCCCGGTGGCGTTCCAGCTGGACGGGGACTACCTGGGGGAGGTCGAGCGCATAACGTTCCGGTCTATCCCCGACGCGTTACAGGTCTTGGTCTGATCGGTTACGTACGGCCTGTGTGACGCATCCGACATCCATTTCGGGTAAAACGTTCTCCCAAACCTCTTGCGTGTACTAAGCGTGGCTGACAATCTCAGGATTGACGTCGGAACGTAGGACCTTTGAGCGACCACCTCGCTCCCAGGTCACCGGCGATCAAGCGGACAGACCCCCGACCCGAACCACGGACCGGGGAACCGTTCGCGCTGGTTAGTGAAACTCTTCACAAAGTGAGCCGCTGGAGCCGACGCAAGGGCTCCTCATACGAAGGAGTGGACGCATGGACTGGCGCCACAACGCTGCCTGCCGTGACGTGGACCCCGAGCTGTTCTTCCCGATCGGCAACACCGGCCCCGCCCTGATGCAGATCGAGGAAGCCAAGCAGGTCTGCAACACCTGCAGCATCAGCGAAGCGTGTCTGAAGTGGGCGCTGGAGTCCGGGCAGGACGCCGGAGTCTGGGGCGGCCTGAGCGAGGACGAGCGACGCGCTCTCAAGCGCCGCACGGCCCGTGCCCGCACCCGCACGAGCGTCTGAAACCGAAGCCCCACCTGATCATCTCGAAGAGACCCGCTTCCGTACGGGCCTTCGAACCGGCCGCCACACCGGGACATCGCGGTGAGAACGCTCCTTCCCGGCCCCCTCTCTCCTCGGGCCGGGCGACGGGCACGCCCCGCGGCGAGGGCGTGACCTGACGCCGTTCCCCCTCCCCCGCTCAGATCGCGGGGAGGGGAATGCTCAGGCTCACCTCGGTCCCGCCGCCCTGGCGCGGCTCGATGGCGAGCCGCCCGGACAGCTCGCTCACCACCAGGGTCCTGACGATCTGCAGGCCGAGGCTGGTGGTCCGGTCGAGATCGAAGTCCTCGGGCAGCCCGCTGCCGTCATCGGACACGATCACGTCCAGCCGCTCGGCCCCCCGTGACACGATCACCTGCAGCCTGCCCTGGCGCTGTGCCAGCCCGTGCTGGACCGCGTTCTGCAGCAACTCGGTGAGAACCATCGCCAGCGGCGTCGCGACCTCCGAGCGCAACACCCCGAACGTCCCGACGCGAAGCGGCACCACCTGCGTCTCCGGGGCCGCGACCTCTCCCGTCATCGCGATCACCCGGTCGGCGATGTCGTCGAAGTCGACCTGTTCCTCGGGCGTGTGGGAGAGCGTCTCGTGCACGATCGCGATCGACCCGACCCTGCGCACCGCCTCCTCCAGCGCCTCCCTGCCCTCCGGCAGCTGCATCCGCCTGGCCTGGAGCCGCAGCAGCGCGGCCACCGTCTGCAGGTTGTTCTTCACCCGGTGGTGGATCTCCTTGATGGTGGCGTCCTTGGTCATCAGCTCCCGCTCGCGGCGCCGCAGCTCGGTCACGTCCCTGATGAGCACCAGCGCGCCGATCCTCCCGCCGCCGACGACCAGCGGGATCGCCCGCAGCTGCACGACCGTGCCGCCCGACTCCACCTCCGTCTCCCTGGGCTCCCGCCCGCTCGCGACGAGCATCAGGTTCTCGTTGATCGGCTCGTCGGAGTAGCAGAGCGTCGCGGTCGTACGGCCCAGCTCCGCGCCGACCAGGTCGGCGTTGAGGCCCAGCCGCCGGTAGGCCGACAGGGCGTTCGGCGAGGCGTACGTGACGCGGCCCGCCCGGTCGAGCCGGAGCAGGCCGTCGCCGACCCTCGGCGAGCGGACCAGGATCGGCTCGGCGCCGGAGAACGGGAAGCGGCCCTCGGCCACCATCTGGGCCAGGTCGGAGGCGCTCTGCAGGTAGGTCAGCTCCAGCCTGGAGGGAGTGCGCGCGGAGGACAGGTTCGTCGAGCGCTGGATGACGCCCAGGAAGTGGTCGGCCCGCCGCACCGGGATGGTCTCCTCGCGGACCGGCACCCCGCTCGACCAGTCCGGATCGCCCTCGCGGCAGATGCGCCGCTCGTTCCAGGCCGTCTCCAGGAGCGGCCGCTCCCCCTTGGCCGCCGTCATCCCCACGATGTCGTCGTGATAGACCGTCGGCCCCGTGGTGGGTCTCATCTGCGCGATCGCGATCCAGCCGGAGCCCTCCTTCAGCGGGATCCACAGGATCAGGTCCGCGAAGGAGAGGTCGGCGAGGAGCTGCCAGTCGGAGACCAGCGAGTGCATCCACTCCAGGTCCGCATCGTCGAGCGCGGTGTGACGGACCGCCAGGTCGCTTAGAGTCGGCACCCGTGCATCATGCGTTCTTTGCAGGCCCGAACGCGAATCGGGTGAGTCCGGCTGGAAAGATGCCGCTTATGGAGCAGACCCCCGACCCGCTGGCCCGGTTCCGCACGGCGGCGGCCACGAGGGAGGCGGCAGGGCTGCGGCGGGTCCTGCGCGCCCGCACCCCCGACGACGACGGCCTGATCGACCTGGCCTCCAACGACTACCTCGGTCTGGCCAGGGACGAGCGGCTGGTCGAGGCGGCCGTGGCGGCCACGCGGGACTGGGGTACCGGCTCCACGGGTTCCCGCCTGGTCACGGGCTCCACGGCCCTCCACGCGCGCCTGGAGACGCGCCTGCGCGCCTTCGCCGGAGCGCAGGGCGCCCTGGTCTTCTCCTCCGGCTACCTGGCCAACCTGGCCGCCGTCGCCGCCCTGGGCAGGGGCGCCCTGGTGGTCTCGGACGCGGGCAACCACGCGTCGATCGTGGACGCCTGCCGGCTGTCGCGCTCGCGGGTCGTGGTCACCCCGCACAAGGACGTGGCGGCCGTGGAGAAGGCGCTGGCCGGCCGGGACGAGGAGCACGCGATCGTGGTCACCGACGCGGTCTTCTCCGTGGACGGCGACCTCGCCCCGCTCCCGGAACTGCACGCGGCGGCGGTGCGGCAGGGCGCGCTGCTGGTCGTCGACGAGGCCCACTCGATCGGGGTCGTCGGCGCCCGCGGGCAGGGCGCGGTGCACGCCGCCGGGCTCGCGGCCGAACCGGGCGTTGTGAGAACGATCACACTGTCCAAATCCCTGGGATCGCAGGGCGGGGCCGTGCTGGGCGCGCCCGAGGTGATCCAGACCCTCGTCGACACGGGACGCTCGTTCATTTTCGACACCGGATTGGCACCGGGCAGCGTTGCGGCGGCACTCGCCGCCGTCGATATCCTTCACCATCAGCCCGAACTGCCCGGACGCGTGCGAACCAGGGCGAGGGAGCTGGCCGCGACGGCCCGCGATCTCGGCCTGGAGACCGGCGATCCGGCGGGTGCGGTCGTCCCCATCGTGCTCGGCCCACCCGAGACCGCGCTTCGGGCCGCCCTCATCTGCGCGGAACACGGGGTGCGCGCCGGATGCTTCCGGCCGCCCTCGGTGCCGGTCGGCCGCTCTTGTCTGCGGTTGACGGCGCGGGCCAATCTGAGTTCCGATGATCTAACGGTGATCCGGGGTGCACTCACCGCCGTGGCCGAGATGAAGGTGACCATGTGAGCGACGACTCCCCGAGGATCCCGAAGTACTACGACGTCAAACGCAGCCTGCTCGCCCTCACCAAGAGCCTGCCCGCGGGCAGCGCCCTGCCTCCGGAGCGGGCCCTCGCGGTCCGCTTCGAGACGTCGCGCACGACCGTGCGCCAGGCCCTGTCCGAGCTCGTGGTCGAGGGCCGCCTGGTGCGCATCCAGGGCAAGGGGACGTTCGTCGCGCAGCCCAAGGTCGCCCAGGTCCTCCAGCTGACCTCCTACACCGGGAACCTGAGGACCGCCGGCCTCGAACCCGACACCAAGATCCTCGACACCAGTTACGTCACCGCCGACGAGCCGCTGGCCCGCCGCCTGGCCATCAACGCCGGTGGCCGCGTCCTGCGCATCCACCGCCTGCGCCTGGCCAACGGCGAGCCGATGTCGATCGACACCACCCACCTGTCGGCCCGTCGCTTCCCCCGCCTCAGGCGGGAGCTCGAGGTGCACTCCTCGCTGTACGAGACGCTGTACAACGCGTACAACGTGCGGCTGACCGACGCCGAGGAGATCATAGAGACCGTGCTGGCCACCCCGTACGACGCGCAGGTGCTCGGCGTCGACGTCGGCCTGCCGATGCTCCTGCTCACCCGGCACGCCTTCGACGCGGACGGCAACCCGGTCGAGTGGGCCCAGTCCCTGTACCGGGGAGACCGCTACAAGTTCGTCACCCGCCTGCGCCGCCCCTGACCCGGCCTGTCCCCTGACACCCACGACGGCGTCGGGCCGCGCGGGCGCACGCGCCCGCGCCGGGCCCGCCCGCCTAAGGTGAGCCGGGTGAGCATTCTCGTGGTCACCGGGACCGACACCGGGGTTGGGAAGACGATCGTCACCGCGGCGGTGGCCGCGCTCGCCAGGGAGCGGGGCTCCTCGGTGGCGGTGGTGAAGCCCGCGCAGACCGGGGTGTCCGGCGTCGAGCCGGGCGACGTGGACGACGTCATCCGGCTGTCCGGGGTACGCACGACCTTCGAGCTGGCCAGGTACCCCGCCGCGCTGTCCCCTGCCGCGGCGGCGCGCCTGTCCGGCCTGCCGCCGGTCTCCGTCACGCGGGCGGCGGCCCGGATCAAGGAACTGGCCGACTCGCACCGGCTGGTGATCGTCGAGGGGGCGGGCGGGCTGCTCGTCCGCTTCGACGAGGAGGGGGCGACCCTCGCCGACCTCGCCCGGGCGCTCTCGGCCCAGGTGCTCGTGGTGACCAGGGCCGGGCTGGGCACGCTCAACCACACCGCGCTGACGCTGGAGGCGATGGCCCACCGGGGGCTGGAGCCCGCCGGAGTGGTGATCGGCTCCTGGCCGGCCGAGCCCGGCCTCGCCGAGCGGAGCAACGTGGCGGACCTGGAGATGCTGGCCGCCCGGCCGCTGGCGGGCGCCGTCCAGGAGGGGGCCGGGTCTCTGGAGCGCGACGCCTTCACCCGCGCGGCCCGCGCGGGACTGGGCTCGGCGCTGGGTGGCGGCTTCGACCCCGCTTCCTTCCGCGCCACCCTTAGGCTTTCCCCGTAGCCGGAGCCGCGGAGTTCTTCCTTCTCCACGCTGGAGGTATTTGATGAGCGACATCCTCGAGATCGCTCGGGCCCAGGTGCTGGAGGAGGGACGCGGCCTCGACGCGGCGCAGGCGCTGCGCTGCCTGGAGCTGCCCGGCGACCGCCTGGCCGAGCTGCTGGCCCTCGCCCACGAGGTGCGGATGAAGTGGTGCGGCCCGGAGGTGGAGGTCGAGGGGATCGTCTCCCTCAAGACCGGCGGCTGTCCGGAGGACTGCCACTTCTGCTCGCAGTCGGGGCAGTTCACCTCCCCGGTCCGCGCCGTCTGGCTGGACATCCCCTCACTGGTCGAGGCCGCCAGGGAGACCGCGGCGACGGGAGCCACCGAGTTCTGCATCGTGGCCGCCGTACGGGGCCCGGACCGGCGATTGATGGACCAGGTCCGCCAGGGTGTGAAGGCGATCCGCGAGGCGGTCGACATCAACGTCGCGTGCTCGCTGGGCATGCTCACCCGGGAGCAGGTGGACGAGCTGGCCGAGATGGGCGTGCACCGCTACAACCACAACCTGGAGACCGCGAGGTCGCACTTCGGGAAGGTCGTCACCACCCACACCTGGGAGGAGCGCTGGGACACCTGCCTGATGGTGCGCGAGGCCGGGATGGAACTGTGCTGCGGCGGCATCGTGGGCATGGGCGAGTCGCGGGAGCAGCGCGCCGAGTTCGCCGGGCAGCTCGGCGAGCTGGCGCCCGACGAGGTCCCGCTGAACTTCCTCAACCCGCGTCCCGGCACCCCCTTCGCGTCCTTCCCGCTGCTGGAGGGGTCGGAGGCGCTGCGGACGATCGCCACCTTCAGGCTCGCGCTGCCCCGCACGATCCTGCGCTACGCGGGGGGCCGCGAGCTGACCCTGGGCGACCTGGGCACCCGTGACGGCATGCTCGGCGGCATCAACGCGATCATCGTGGGCAACTACCTGACCACCCTGGGCCGTACGGCCGAGGCCGACCTCGGCCTGCTGGCGGACCTCAGGATGCCCATCAAGGCGCTCTCCGACACCCTCTGAACCCCGCGCGAGGGCTCCTCGTGAGAGACGCGAGGAGCCTCGCGCGCCGGCGGTCGTCCCGGCGGGCCCGCGCTCCGGCCCGTACCCGATCCCCCGCCGGTCCCGTACGGCCCGCGCGGGCTCGCCACCAGGTGTTGCGCGGCCTATTTCCGGATAGACGCGATATGCGACGGCCGCATTAGGCGAAGGGATCTGGGCAGGGAGAACAATCCCTGTCCGGCTAAGTGACTGACTGGTAGGTTGCGCGATATGGAGTCTCCCAAGCACGCAGGTGACATAGCGGTCGCCGTCTCCAAGGCATACGGCATCGAGACCATGTTCACCCTGTCCGGCGGGCACGTCTTCCCGCTCTACGACGGTGCGGTCCACGAGGGCATGCCCATCCTGGACGTCCGCCACGAGCAGAGTGCCGTCTTCGCCGCCGAGGCGACCGCGCGGCTGACACGCAAACCCGGGCTGGCCGTGCTCACCGCGGGCCCCGGCATCACCAACGGCGTCAGCGGGGTGGCCACCGCGCACTTCAACGGATCCCCCGTGGTGGTCATGGGAGGCCGTGCCCCGCAGTCGCGCTGGGGGTCGGGCGCGCTGCAGGAGATCGACCACCCGCCGCTGTTCGCGCCCATCACCAAGCTGGCCTTCACCGGCTCCGGCGCCGACTCCGTCGCGCAGGACGTGGAGATGGCCTTCCGCACGGCCCTCGCCCCGCACCGCGGCCCCGTCTTTCTCGACTTCCACATGGACCACCTCTTCTCGGCCGCGCCCGCGCTCGAGGAGGCCCCCGAGACGCTGACCCCGTCGCCGCTGGAGCCCGACCCCGACGCGCTGGCCGCGATCGCCCAGCTGATCGCCGAGGCCCATCACCCGGTGCTGGTGCTCGGCTCGGACGTGTGGATGGACCGCGCCGAGGAGGTCGCCAGGAGCTTCGTCGAGGAGTACCGCCTGCCGGTCATCCCCAACGGCCAGGGCCGCGGCATCCTGCCCGCCGGTCACGAGCTGCTGGTCACCCGGGCCAGGGGGATGGCGTTCTCGCAGGCAGACCTGGTGATCGTGGCGGGCGCCCCGATCGACTTCCGCCTCGGCTACGGCTGGTTCGGCGGCAAGGACGGCGCCCCGCTCGCCAAGGTCGTGCACCTGGCCGACGCGCCCTCGCAGCTGACCACGCACATGGACCCCGCGGCCGTCGCCGCCGGCGACCTCTCGCTGCTCTTCTGGAGCCTCGGCGCGGCCTGCGCCAACGCGGGCGTCTCCCCCAAGAACTACGCGCCCTGGGTGACGCAGCTGTCCGAGGCCGCCTCGGCCGCCATCGCCGCCGACACCGCCCTGCTGGAGTCCGCGTCCGACCCGATCCACCCGATGCGGATCTACGGGGAGCTGAGCAGGATCCTCGCCGACGACGCCGTGGTGATCGGCGACGGCGGCGACTTCGTCTCGTACGCGGGCAAGTACGTCGAGCCGCGGCAGCCGGGCAACTGGCTCGACCCGGGCCCGTACGGCTGCCTGGGCACCGGCCTGGGATACGCCATCGCCGCCAGGATCGCCCGTCCCTCCTCGCAGGTGGTGCTGCTGCTCGGCGACGGCGCGGCCGGCTTCTCGCTGATGGACGTCGACACGCTCGTGCGACACCGCCTGCCCGTCGTGATGATCTGCGGCAACAACGGCATGTGGGGCCTGGAGAAGCACCCCATGCAGATGCTCTACGGCTACGACGTGGCCGCCGAGCTGCAGCCGCAGTGCCGCTACGACCAGGTGGTGACCGCCCTCGGCGGCGGCGGCGAGCTCGTCACCGACCCGTCGGAGATCGGCCCGGCCCTGCGCCGCGCGTTCGACTCCGGCATCCCCTACATGGTCAACATCGCCACCGACCCCTCGGTCGCCTACCCCCGGCACACCACGGGCATCTAGGAGAGCGCCACCGGGCTCGCGCACGGGGACCGGAAGGTCCGCGGCGCGAGCCGGTCGTCACCTCGCGGGACCGGAGCTCGCCGGTCCTCACCTTGCGGGATTCAGGGCTTGCCGGTCGGCGTCGGGGTGGGCGTCGGGCAGTCGGCGATGGCGACGATGATCTCCACCGGCTTGGACGGATCCCACATCGTGCCTCCGCCCGGGTTGGACTCGACGATCTGGGTGCAGTCCTCCGGCTTGACGTCGGCGCTGTAGGAGACCGTCACCTTGAAACCCGCCTGCTTGAGCGTCGCGCTCGCCGTCTCCGGCTTCATGCCGACGGTGTTCGGGACACTCTTCTTCGGCTTCGGCTTCGGAGTCGGGCTCGGCGTGGGGGTGGGAGTCGGTTTCGGCGTCTTCGTCGCCGCCGTCGGGGTGGGAGTCGGTGACCCCTCATCCGGAGTGGGCTTCGGGGTGGGCCGGTTCTGTGACGGGCGCGACACTCTCGGAGTGGCCGTCGGCGTCTTGCGGGGCGGCTTCGTCCCGGACACCTTCGACGGCTTGCCGGCGCTGGGCGTGGCCGCCGGGTACCTCATGGGATCGGTGTTCGACGTCTGCCCGGTGGCCGCCATCCCGTTGATCGCCACCGCCACGAGGCCCGCGCATATCACGGCCGCGACCGCCGACGCCACGACCAGCCCGCTCTTGCTCCGCGGCTTCTGCGCGGCACGGCGACCACGGCCCTGCGCGCCCGCCTCGACGGCAGCTCCGGCTCCCGCCGTCGGCGCGGTGGAGTGCTGCGAGCCCCCCTGCCAGCTGCCGGTCGGCGCCTGCGATCCCTGCCAGTTTCCCGTCAGCGCCTGGGCGTCCTGCCAGCTGCCGGTGGGGGCCTGAGCGCCCTGCCAGCCCGTCTGCGGCGTGGCCGACCCCTGGCCCTGCTGCCAGCCGGTCTGCCCCTGCGGGCCCGGCTGGGGGACCTGCGCCTGCCATCCGGTCCCCGGCGGCTCGGCCTGCTGCGCGGACGCCGACAGCGTGTCGCCGCCCTCCGCGCCGAAGGCCGCCTGCCTGGCGGCGGCGCTCATGGCCGCGGCGCTGGGGAAGCGACGGGCCGGATCCTTGGCGAGGGAGCGCTCCACAAGCGCGCGAACCGCGGGCGGGACGTCCGGCGGCAGCGGCGGCGGCGTCTCGCGGATGTGCTTGAGCGCGATGGTGACGGGCGTGTCGCCGTCGAACGGGCGCTGCCCGGCCAGGCACTCGTACGCCACCACGCCCAGCGCGTAGATGTCCACGGCGGGCGTGACGGGCGCGCCCTCGGCCTGCTCGGGCGCGCAGTAGGCGGCGGTGCCGAGCACCATGCCCGCGTCCGTCAGCCGGCTGGCGGTGTCGGACCTGGCGATGCCGAAGTCGGTGAGCACGAGCGTGCCGTCCGAGCGCACCAGCAGGTTGCCGGGCTTGATGTCCCGGTGGACGATGCCCTGGTCGTGGACCGCCTGCAGTGCCGAGGCCGCCTGGGCGATGAGGTCCATCGCGGCCCCGGGGGCGACCCGTCGCAGCCGCCCGAGCAGGCGGTCGAGCGGCTCGCCGTCGACGAACTTCATCACCAGGTATGCCGTCGCCCCCGCGCCGGGCACCTCGTGAACCCCGTAGTCGTACACGTCGACGACCCCGGGGTGGTTGATCGTCGCCATCGCCCGGGCCTCACCCTGGAAGCGAACCAGGAAGCCCGGATCGTCCGTACGGCCCGGGAGCAGCACCTTTACGGCGACAGTGCGGGCCAGGACGATGTCCTCGCCCTTCCACACCTCGCCCATACCGCCGGCGCCGATGCGGGTGCTTAGGCGATACCGCCCCGCCAGCGTCGTGCCTTGGGCCACCATGACTCCCCCGTAACCCTCTCCACTCCTACCTCAGAGCTCTCAACAAAGCGCACCCGTATCGCGGCACCGTCACAGCGCTGTAACGAAACCCTGCATGCCGGATGGCTCACAAACGAGACGCGTGCCGTAGCATCGCACAAAATCTGACACTTTTGGGCGTACTTGCGCACCTTGCAGGCCCTTGCGTCCAGGGCCGCTCGGGAGTAACGCAGGAAACAGCCAACCCGGGTGCCACGGCGTCACCCCGAGATATCCGTGGCGCACTCCGTAAAACCCTACAAGGGTACGCAAAAAACACCTAAGCCGGGGTGAAACCGGCCGGTGTCAACCGCTCGTCGTGCCGTGCTCGGCGCAGCGCGCGGACCAGCCGCCGGGGGTCACCTGCACCACCATCCGGCGACGGCAGCGGGAACAGTAACGGGGCGGCTCCATCGCACGGGCCGCCAGGCACCCGGCGTGGTCGGCCTCGCCCTCCGGGCGCCCGCAGTGGTCGCAGTACGGGGTCACGGACCAGACCCTATGCTGACGCGCATGACGCTCGCTCCCGGTCTGCAGGCACGGCTTCTCATCATGGTGGAAGGGGAGGACACCGCGACGAAGGTCGGCAGCGGTGACGTGCCGGTGCTGGCCACTCCCCGCCTGCTCGCCTTCGCCGAGCGGGCCACCGTCCAGGCGGTCTCGGGCGCCCTGGCCCCGGGCCAGACCTCCGTGGGCACCCGGGTCTCCCTGGAGCACCTGGAGGCCAGCCCGATCGGCACGCACGTCGAGATCGCCGTCGAGCTCACCGAGGTCGACGGGCGCCGCCTGGTCTTCGGCTTCACCGCCCGCGACCGGAAGGCCGTCGTCGCCTCGGGAACGATCGAGCGCGTGGTCGTCGACCGCGAGCGCTTCCTCGCCCGGCTCGCCCGCGACGGCGGGACTACTCGATGACGGCGATCAGGTCGCCCTCCTGAATGACGTCTCCCTCGGCGACCTGCAGCTTGGTGATCACGCCGCCGTCCTCGGCGAGAACCGGGATCTCCATCTTCATCGACTCGAGGATGACCACGGGGTCGCCTTCCTCGACGGGGTCCCCCTCGGCCACGAGGATCTTCCAGACGTTCGCCACCATCTCGGCGCGGATCTCGGTCACCGGAGACTCCCATCGTTCAACGTTCCTCAACTGTGCCAGACGGAGCCGATCACGTCCGTATACGGGCCGCCAGTTCCGTGTCGCGGTTTCCTCCGGCGAACCCCGGCCGCTCCGGCGACCCGGCGTGGAACGGGGGAACCGCCTGGGCTCTCCCGCGTGGCCCGCGTGAGACCTAGAGACGGTGGATCGGGGCCAGTCTGTCGATCACCCGGGCCATCGCCTCCACGACCGTCGGGTCGTACTCCCGCCCCACGCCGAGCCGGAGCCGCTCCAGGGCGGCACCCGCCCGGTCGCGGTCGCTGGAACCACCGACGAGATCGTCGTAGGCGTTGGCCGCCTTGATGATGCGGCTGGCCATCGGAGGCTGCTCCGCGCAGGTGTCGCACTGGCGGCGGACGATCTCGGCCACCCTGTCCAGCACCCCGGTCTGCTTGATCACTTCCGCGCCCAGCTCGGCGATGCGCCGCGCCTGCTCGGGATCGGTGAGGACCGTGGCGCCGCCGGGAATGGGATCGCGCAACGACAGCTGGCCGATGTCGTGCATGAGCGCGGCGTACTCCAGCTCCAGCAGCTCGGGCTCCGCCGTGCCGAGCTCCCGCCCGACCGCCACCGACAGGCGGCTCACCCGGCGGGAGTGCCCCGGCTCGACGTATCCGCCGACCTCGGTGACCCGCGCGAGCGCCCGTACGGTCTGCAGGTAGGTCGCCCTGATCCCGGCGTACTTGCGGAAGGCGACCTGGGTGACCAGCAGCGGCGCGGCGAAGACCAGCAGCGCGGTCATGCCCATGCTGTGCGAGGCGAGCGCGAGCAGGATGCCCGAGGCGGCGACGGCGGCTCCCAGCGGCGCGGCCATCCACAGCTCGTCGTGGACGGCCACCTTGAGGGCGGCACGCACCTGCTCGGCCCGCAGCACGGCGGCCAGCAGCACGTCGACCACCACCATGAGCAGGATGAACAGGGCCATCACGCCGAGCGCGGGCCACCAGCCGCTCTCCCCGCCCCTGGCCAGGTCGTACAACGGCCCGGCCAGGGGCCGGTAGGCCAGCGCGAGCAGGGCGCCGGTGAAGAGCCTGCGCGCCATCCCGTCCAGCTGGGGCGGGCGACCCACCGCGAGGTGCGGCAGAGCCCCCGCGACCATGCCGGCCGCCAGCACCGCGACGACCTGCAGTGCCGAGTGCCGCGCGGGAACGCCGCCGATGTCCAGCAGGAGCGTGTAACCGAGCGCGGCCGCCGCGCCGATCGGCGCCACCTCCCTGTTGCCGGGCATGGTGAGCCTGGCCAGCTCCCCGATCGCGATCAGCGCACCGAAGGCGACGGCGATCTGGGGGTCGAGCAGGCCGGTCGCGGCCGTGTGGGCCACCCCGGCCACCGCCAGGAGACCCGCCGCGCAGATCAGCAGGAGCTGGCCCGAGTCGAGCGTCTGGAAAACCCGGTTGGCGCCGGAGCCGTTCATCGCTCGGACACCACCTGGATGGGCATGGTCGGGTCGTCGTGGTCCTTCGCCGTGGTCTCCGACACGTCGACCGGGGGTGTGACGACCGTGCGCGGCGGCTCCCAGCCGTCACGGTCGACGGCCTTGACGAACGCGACCACCATCACCGGGTCGAACTGGGTGCCGGCGCCCTTGCGCAGCTCGGCCATCGCCACCTCGCGCGAGCGGGCGTTGCGGTAGGAGCGGTCGGAGGTCATCGAGTCGAAGGCGTCGGCCACCGCGATGATCCTGGCGAACTCCGGGATCTCGTCGCCCGCCAGCCCCATCGGGTAACCCTTGCCGTCCTGCCGCTCGTGGTGGTGCATGATCCCGGCGAACGCCTCGTCCAGGAAGTCGATGCCGCGCACGATCTCCAGCCCGCGCATCGGATGGAGCTGGATGGCCGCGAACTCCTCCTCGCTGAGCGGGCCGTCCTTCTGCAGCACCTTGGTGGGCACGCCCAGCTTGCCGACGTCGTGCAGCATCCCGGCGTAGCGGATCGCGCGCAGCCGCTCGGACCCCATGCCGATCTCCTCGGCGATCATTCCGGCGGCCAGGGAGACGCGGGTGCAGTGGCCGCGCGTGTAGTAGTCCTTGGTCTCCACGGCCTGGCAGAGCGCGGCGATCGTCGCGTCGTACGAGCGCTGCTGCGCGAGATACTGGCCGAAGGCCCAGCGGGCCACGAAGAGCGGAAGCAGCACGAGCACCGCGGAGATCGAGCTGACCGTGGCCCACAGCCCGGCGATCAGCAGCCCGAAGGTGGCGTAGCCGAAGTAGGAGACCATGAACTGCGCCACGCCCCGCAACGGCACCTGGTCGGCCTGGCCGGTGAGCTTCAGCACGATCGCGATCAGGACGAAGTTGAGGGGTACGAAGACGGCCGCCGCGCCCGCGAACGGCACGATGATGGCGTCGAACCCATCGATGGTCGGCACCCCGGACCTGCCGCCGAGCCACACGTAGGCCCGGCCCGCGACGTAGCCGCAGATGGCGAACTGGGCGCTGTTGAACAGCCGCTTCACCAGCGGCAAACCGGGCCGCACGCTGAACATGGCCGTCATGCCGACCAGCGCCGCCCCCTCGGGGCCGAGCAGCACCACCGCGGCGAGCACGGCGGAGAAGCTGACCGACACCGCGGCCTGCCGGACGTGCAGCAGGGTGGGCACCGACTCGCACACCAGGAACAGCAGGGCCAGCACCATGAGGTTGGACCAGTCGAGCAGATCCAGCCGGCCGTCCTCGGCCACGTTGTATCCGAGCAGCGCGAACGCGGCTCCGATGACAAGGATCAAATAGACCTTGGCAAACCACGGCAGTCCACGCAAAGCGGCCACCCTAGTGTTCCTAAAGGGCGCGTGCTCAGGTCCAGGAAATCCCAGGAAAGACCGGGGTGACCGTTTCCTTTAACATGCGCTGCCTCCACGTCGATTTCGCACCCAGGCTATCGAAGCGAACCTGCCCAGGAGAGCGAGACGACCAATCGCAAGCAAAGCGTAATCAAGCAATCACCGGCCGCCATCGATGTCCGGGACCGCTCCAGGTCGCTTCGGGTCGCCTCGGGTCGCCTCGAAGGCCTGCGGCCTCACAGGCTCGGGGACCTGCGATCTCACAGGCTCGTGGCCTGCGGCCTCACAGGCTCGCGAGCCTGGCCCTCGCCCAGTCGACGGTGCTCTTCAGCCCGACGGCCAGATCCGTCTGGGGCCGCCAGCCGATCCCCTCGAACGCGGGGGCCGGGTCGACGGCCATCGCGGGGAGGTCGCCCAGGCGGGTGGGAGCCTCGCCCGGCTCGTCGGCGACCCCGGCCGCCTCCGCGACCAGGGAGTGCAGCCTCCGGTCGGTGGTCTGGACGCCGGTGCCCAGGTTGAAACGGCCGCCCCCGCCCTCGGTGCCGCAGGCGCGGGCGAAACCGTCCACCACGTCGTCGACGAAGATGTAGTCGCGGGTCTGGGAGCCGTCGCCGTACACCACCGTGGGAGTGCCGTTGAGCAGCGAGTCGGTGAAGATGGCGACCACTCCCGCCTCGCCGTCGGGCGACTGGCGCGGGCCGTAGACGTTGGAGAGCACCAGCGTGGTGTAGTCGATGCCGTGCAGCGCCTTGAACGTGGCCAGGTAGGTCTCCGCGCTCAGCTTGGAGGCGGCGTACGGGGAGCGCGGGTCGGTCGCCGCGCCGCCGGGGACCGGGATGACCGCCGGCCTGCCGTACACCGCGACCGAGGAGGCGAAGACGACCTTGCGGGTGCCTCCGTGGTGGGCCGCCGTCAGGACCGACGCGGTGCCCTCGACGTTGAGCCGGGCGTCGTGGACCGGGTCGGCCACGCTCTTGCGCACGCTGATCTGCGCGGCGAGGTGGCAAACGACCTCGGGCCTCCACTCGGCGGCCAGGCCGATCAGGGCCGGGTCGCGGATGTCCATCACGTGCAGGGCGAACAGGGGACTCTCCGCGGCGCGGACCAGGTTGCCCCGGTCGCCGCCCGACAGGTCGTCCACGACCATGACCTCGTGCCCGTCGGCCAGCAGCCGGTCGACGAGGGTGGATCCGATGAATCCCGCCCCGCCGGTCACGAGTATGCGCATGCTGAACCCCCATCGTCGTATGGCCAAGGCCGTACGAGAGATCCTAGGAGGTCAGTGGGCCAGTTCGGAGCGCACCTGGTCGATACGGCTGAGCACCTTGGCCCGGAGGTCGGCCGAGGCCTGGTCACAGCCGCAGTGCTTGGCGACGAGCTGCTTGACGACCTGCTCCAGGCCGTACTCCTCCAGGCAGGGGTGGCACTCGTCCAGGTGCTCGCGGATGTCGGCGCAGTTGCCCTCGTCGAGCTCGCCGTCCAGGTAGGTGTAGACCTTGTCCAGGACCTCGCGACAGTCGGTGTCGTGGGGGTCGCCGCAGCTCATGCGATCACCTGGCCCCAGGGCAGGGAGCCCGTGCCGGCGGGCTCGTCGTTCCTGTCTCGCTCGCTCACTTCGCACCCTCCGCGGGAACCAGGCCACGCTCGCGGGCGTAGTCCTCAAGTTGGGTCCGCAGCTGGCGGCGGCCACGGTGCAGCCGCGACATCACGGTCCCGATGGGGGTCCCCATGATGTCGGCGATCTCCTTGTACGGGAAGCCCTCGACGTCGGCGAGATAGACCGCGATGCGGAACTCCTCGGGGAGCGCGGCCAGCGCCCGCTTCACGTCGGTGTCGGGGAGGTGTTCGAGCGCCTCGATCTCCGCCGACTTCAGCCCGGCCGAGGTGTGCGACTCGGCCCTGGCCAGCTGCCAGTCCTCGATCTCCTCGGCGCCCGACTGCTTGGGCTCCCGCTGCTTCTTGCGGTAACTGTTGATGAAAGTGTTCGTCAGGATCCGGTAAAGCCAGGCCTTGAGGTTCGTGCCTTGCTGGAACTGGTGGAAGGACGCGAAGGCCTTCGCGAAGGTCTCCTGAAGAAGGTCCTCGGCGTCCGCGGGGTTCCGGGTCATCCGAAGCGCGGCGGAGTAGAGCTGGTCGAGATAGGGCATGACATCCCGCTCGAACCGTGTGCTCCGCTGCTCCAGAGTCTCCTCGTCTGTCGCAGGGACCTGACCCACCCCCTTAAGATCGCCGGAGTCCTGCTGACGCGGGACACCGTACTGAGCGGAGAATACCCGCTCGTCAGGGATAGGCCGATCACCGGGGCGGGTGACGGGTTCGATCAAGGCGAGCATCTGCTTGCCAACCTCCGAAAGGATCGTGCGTTGTCCGCTTGCAACACACCCGCACTGTCATCTGTTCCCGCAAGATAGAAGGTGACGAACGACCCGGTACGGGGAAAAAGAAGGTACGTACCGGTAGGTAGTTGAAAGACCACCGGATCCTCCCGACGCCAGGAGCTGCTTGTGCTGCCCATCCCGGCCGAAGAGCTGAACGGCTCAGGTGCGCTCGGGCCGTACTGGACCTTTTACCACGCGGTCGTGGCCGAGCAACTGAGCCGATGGCTGCCGGAAACCCCGTCCACCGTCCTCGACATGTCCTGCGGCGACGGCCGCTGGGCCGTCCAGGCGGCGAAGGCGGGACACCGGGTGATAGAGGTGGTCGACTTCCGCAGGCCCGCGAACGGCCAGCCGCTGCACGACATCTCCAAGGTCAGCCAGGTACGCGCCGACGACCTTCGCTTCCTGCCCGACTGCAGCGTGGACGCCGTGCTCGCCGAGGAGCGCGCGATGTCGGTGGAGCTCATGGCCGAATCCGCGATCGGCGACGTCGCCCGGGTCCTGCGTCCCGGTGGCCGGGCGCTGGTCTGCGTCGACTCCCTGGTGCTGGGGATGGCGATCCTCGCCGAGCAGAACTACTGGGCCCATCTGCGCCAGACCGGCGAGGTCATGCTCGTGCCCTGGCCCGACGGCAGCATCACCCGGTGCTTCAGCAGCGCCCAGCTGCGCGAGCTGCTCACCGACGCCGGGCTGGAGGTCGAGTGGATACGACCCCGCACGGTGCTGTCCCCCTCCACGGTCGACCACGTGCTCGCCTCCGACTCCCGGGCGCTCGCCTGGCTGGTCAACACGGAGCTGGACGCCCACCCGGACGACGACGACACGGTGGGCATCCACCTGGTGGCCAGCGCCCGGCGCCCCTGAGGCGCGACTCCCGGGCGGGCCTGTGATCCCCGGCGGCGCCCGCCGCCGGGGCGGCTCCTGCCCCGCGTCCCCGCTCCGGACACCGGGCGGGGCCGGCGCCCGCACCGACGCGGGCCGCGGCTCGCGCCCCGGCCCGGATGGCCCGGATGCCGAGCGGGGTCAGCGCCTGCGCTCGCGCCGGGACTGGCACGGCACGCAGCGGGCCGCCTCCGGCCGCGCCTCCAACCTGCTCTCGGGAACCGGCGCGCCGCAGTCCGCGCAAAGGCCGTAACCTCCCTCGTCCATCCGTCTGAGCGCCTCCAGCACCGAGCGCCGGTGCCGGGTGGCCACCTCCAGCAGGGCCCGGTTGCGATCGGAGTCGGTCAGGTCGGAGCCGGCGTCGGCCGGGGACCGATCCCGTTCCCGTACGGCGGGGGAGTCCCCGCGAAGCACTCCGATGGACCGGTCGAGTTCGGCGAGCATGCTCTTCAGGCGCTCGCGCGCGGTCGCGACATCCACGAATCCGCACCTCCGGGAAGCCGGGGCGGCCTGTGTGGGGATCCCCGACTCTCCCGTCAGGCGCAAAAAAGGGGGCTCTGTGACGGCGACCTCGTGACCTTGTCATCGCATCGAGTGACCTTGTCATCGCATCGATACGCCACTCCGTCACGAGGAATCGCTTTCCTCACCGGATGCCCACTTGGCGAAAGTTTTACACCGGATCACCCGGCGCTTTCGGAAGGGGGTGGCCGCCCCCTCGCCCTGGATCCAGCGCCCGGTCGTCACCCTCGCCCCGCGGCCTCGGATCACCCGGCGCTTGCGAGGAGGCGCCCGGCCGTCGCCCTACGCCTCCTTCATCGGCTCGACGAGCTCCGGGCTGTTGTTGCGCACCGAGTTGACGGCGGTGGAGACCGGATGGATCTCCAGGCCCGTGGAACCCGCCGGGATCAGGAACCCCTGCGCGTCGGGCACCCCGGGGTCGAGCCACTCGCCCCAGCGGTCGCGCTCGATCAGCATCGGCATCCGGTCGTGGACCCTGCCCGCCTCGTCCACGGCGTCGGTCGTGATGATCGTGCAGGTCACCAGCCAGGAGAGCGGGTCGTCGTCGGCCCGGCCCCGGTCCCGCCAGAACTCGTACAGTCCCGCCATCGCCATCACGCCACCGTCGGCGGGGCGGACGAAGTAGGGCTGCTTCTTCGGCTTCCCCTTGGCGTCCTTCTCGTCCAGCACGGCCCACTCGTAGTAGCCGTCGGCCGGGATCAGGCACCTGCGCTCGACGAACGCCTTGCGGTAGGCGGGCTTCTCCGCCACCGTCTCCACCCGCGCGTTGATCATCTTCGAGCCGATGGACGGGTCCTTCGCCCAGGCCGGGACCAGCCCCCAGCGGACCACGCGAAGCTGCCTGACCGGCCGGCCGTCCGGCTCGGCCTTCGGCACCCGGCTCATCACCGCGTACACCGGTTTCGTGGGCGCGACGTTGTAGTCGGGCCTGAGTTCCTCGTCGGCCGCTCCGTCGAGCTCGACCTGGAACTCCTCCAGCAACTCCTGCTTGGCCCGCGCAGATGCGTATCTTCCGCACATATCTCCACTTTCCCACGCCACGACACGCCGGGGAGTCCCCAACCCCATTTTTCGATCTTCCCGCGCCCTGCCGACGGTATCTCCGGGTGTCGCGGTGACGACGCTTTTACCCGGCCTGCCCGGCTCCTCACCTCATCGATCACGCGGACCCTTCCGTGCCCGGGCACGGAAGGGCGGCCCGGGGCGGGCACCGGTAGGCTTTTGACCATGTCCGCTCCGCTGTGGCCCGCGCCGACCGCGACCGAACCCGTCCGCGCGACCGTCCCCCTGCCCGGGTCGAAGTCCGTGACCAACCGCGCGCTGCTGCTCGCCGCGCTGGCCGAGGGACCCGGCACGGTACGCCTGGCGCTGCGCAGCCGCGACGCCGATCTGATGGCGGACGCGCTGCGGGCGCTGGGCGCGACGATGGTCCCCTCCAACGAGAGCGCCTCCGGCGTCGACTGGGCGATCACGCCAGGCCCCGTCACCGGCGGGGCCCGCATCGACGTGGGGCTGGCGGGCACGGTCATGCGTTTCGTGCCGCCGATGGCGGCGCTGGCCGGGGGCGAGGTCTTCTTCGACGGCGACCCGCACGCCCGCAAGCGCCCGATGGGCCCGATCCTGCGCGCGCTGCGCGCCCTCGGCGCCGAGGTGACGGGCGAGGCGCTGCCGTTCACGGTGCGGGGACCGCTGGCCGGCGGCGAGGTCAGGCTCGACGCGTCCGGCTCGTCGCAGTTCCTGTCCGGCCTGCTGCTGGCGGCGGCGCGCTTCGAGAAGGGCGTGACTGTACGCCACGAGGGCCCGCCGATCCCGTCGCAGCCGCACATCCGGATGACCGTCCAGATGCTCCGCGAGTTCGGCGTCGTGGTGGACGACTCCGAGCCCGACGTCTGGCGGGTCGAGCCCGGCCCCATCGGGGCGAGGGACTTCACGGTGGAGCCCGACCTGTCCAACGCGGCGCCCTTCCTGTGCGCCGCCATGGTGACCGGCGGCACGGTCACCATCCCCGACTGGCCCGCGCGGACGACCCAGCCGGGCGACCAGCTGCGCACGCTGCTGGCCGGCATGGGCGCCTCGGTGGAGCACACGCCCGAGGGCCTGGCCGTCACCGGCACCGGGCGGATCACCGGCATCGAGGCGGACCTGCGCGACGTGGCCGAGCTGACCCCGACGATCGCCGCGCTGGCCGCCCTCGCGAGCTCCCCCAGCAGGATCGGCGGCGTCGCCCACATCCGCGGGCACGAGACCGACCGGCTGGCCGCCCTGGTCGCCGAGATCAACGGTCTCGGCGGCGACGCGAACGAGACCGAGGACGGCCTGGAGATCAGGCCCCGCCCGCTCACCGGCGGGGTGTTCCACTCCTACGCCGACCACCGGATGGCCACCGCCGGAGCGGTGATCGGGCTGGCCGTGCCCGGCGTCGAGGTGGAGGACATCGCCACCACGGGTAAGACCCTTCCCGAGTTCGCCTCCATGTGGGCGGACATGCTGCGCGGCGCGCGGTGAGGGACTACCGGCCGGCAGACCCCGTGGCCCTTTTCGAGAGCACACCGGGCCGGACAAGGCGGACAAACTGAGAAAGCGCGAGTACGACGAGGACGACGTCAGGGTCAGGCCGGGGAAGGGGTCCCGGCCCCGGACCCGGATTCGCCCTGCTCACGAGGACGCGATCCCGGCCTTCGTGGTCGCCGTCGACCGCGGGCGCTACACGTGCCTGGTCGAGTCGGCGGGTGAGAAGGGCCGCCGACGCAAGAAGGACCACGCGGAGGGCGCCGCGATGAGCGGCCGGGTCGTGGTCGCCATGAAGGCCCGCGAGCTGGGCCGCAAGGGCATCGTGGTCGGCGACCGGGTGGCCCTGGTGGGCGACGTCTCCGGTATGGCCGACACGCTGGCCCGCGTCGTGCGGGTGGAGCCCCGCACCTCCATGCTCCGCCGCTCCGCGGACGACACCGACGACACCGACGGCATCGAGCGTCCCGTGGTCGCCAACGCCGACCAGCTCGTCATCGTGACGGCCCTGGCCGATCCGCCGCCCCGGCCCCGCATGATCGACCGGATGCTCGTCGCGGCCTTCGACGCCGACATCGACCCGATGCTCTGCCTCACCAAGTCCGACCTCGCCTCGCCCGACGAGCTGGTCTCGCTGTACGACCCTCTCGGGGTGCCGTACGTGGTGGTCCAGAAGGGGGGCGGCCTGGAAGAGGTGCGAGAGCGCCTGAAGGGCCGGATCAGCGTGCTCGTCGGCCATTCGGGGGTGGGCAAGTCGACGCTGGTCAACGCCCTGGTGCCAGACGCCAACCGGGCCGTCTCCCACGTGAACGCGGTGACCGGCCGGGGGCGTCACACCTCCACGTCGGCCGTCGCCCTGGAACTGCCGGAGAGCGGCTGGATCATCGACACCCCGGGAGTGCGCAGCTTCGGGCTGGCCCACGTCTCGGTCGAGACGGTCCTGGCGGGCTTCCCCGACCTGATCGAGGGCACCGTCCAGTGTCCGAAGGGCTGCAACCACCTCTCCGAGGAGTGCGCCCTGGACGCCTGGGTGGCGGCCGGGCACGCCGACCCGGCCCGGCTCGCCTCCCTGCGCCGCCTGCTCGCCAGCCGCGAGGGCGCCTCCGACGATGACCAGTCGTGAGTGCGCGCCGGGAACAGGACCGAGGCTCGGCGAAGCGGACGAGCGGCCGGCGAAGCCCGCCGTGACGCGCCGTCACCGGCCGCCGCCGTCACCGGACCTCTGCCGCCGGGCTGCTGTCACCGCCGGCACAGCGTCGACGGTCCGGTACGGCGTCAGCGGTTCAACCGGTCCGGCACAGCGTCGACGGTCCGGCACGGCATCAGCGGTTCAACCGGTCCGGCACGGCGTCAGCGGTTCAACCGGAAGGCCCAGGCGACGGTCATCTCGGACACGAGGGTGCCGTCGGCGGTCCTGATCTCGACGGCGACGTCGAACTCGGGACGCTCTCCCGCGTCCAGCGTGGCCACGACCTCCTCGCGGGAGCCCTGGAGGCGGGCCTCCGCGACGACCTCTCCCTTCGCGAGCTTCAGATAGCGGATCGCCGCGCTCTTGGCCAGCGGGGTGGCCCGTGACAGCTGGTCGCCGAAGGTGGAGAGCATCGCGGCGCCGGAGGCCGTCTCCGCGACGCTGAACAGGGCTCCGGCGTGCGGGCCTCCCACGTGGTTGTGCAGATCGGTCCGGTCGGCCATCCGGGCGACGGCGAAGCCCGGTTCCACCTTGTCGAACGAGATGCCCAGCGTCCTGGCGAACGGGACGCTCTGCAGCATGAACTCACCCACGTCAAAGGTCATACCGGAATGCTACTCGCCAGTAACACCGATGCCAACGGATGTTTCACGCGGTATCCGAGCCTGGTGGGACGCGACACGATTGTTCCGCTTGCTCCCTGATCTCTGCCATTCGGGCGTCGACGCGATAGCGTTGGCGCCCGTGACGGGTTACAACGACGATCTTCGCCTCGCGCACGTCATGGCCGACGCCGCCGACGATCTGACCATGCGCCGGTTCAAGTCCATGGACCTGCGGGTGGAGACCAAACCCGATCTCACGCCGGTGAGCGACGCCGACCAGGCCGCCGAGGAGGCGATCCGCGCCGCACTCGGCCGGGCCAGGCCGCGCGACGCCGTCATCGGCGAGGAGTTCGGCGCGAGCGGCCACGGCGACCGCTCGTGGATCATCGACCCGATCGACGGCACCAAGAACTACGTGCGCGGAGTGCCCGTCTGGGCCACGCTCATCGCCCTGATGGACCAGGGCCGCGTCGTCGTGGGCCTGGTCTCCGCTCCCGCCCTCGGCCGCCGCTGGTGGGCCGCCCGGGACAGCGGCGCCTGGACCGGCAAGAGCCTCACCAAGGCCACGCGGTGCCAGGTCTCCTCCGTCACCAATCTCGAGGACGCCTCGTTCTCCTACTCCAGCATCGGCGGCTGGGAGGAGGCCGGAAAGCTCGACGCGTTCCTCGACCTGAACCGCTCCGTCTGGCGTAGCCGCGCCTACGGCGACTTCTGGTCGCACATGCTGGTCGCCGAGGGCGCGGCCGACGTGTCGGCGGAACCCGAACTCTCCCCGTGGGACATCGCGGCGCTGACCGTGATCGTCGAGGAGGCGGGCGGCATCTGGACCGACCTGTCGGGCGTGCCCGACGTCGACGGCGGCAGCCTGCTGTGCAGCAACGGCCCCCTGCACAGCGAGGTCCTCAAACGCCTCGGCAGCGGACCGCTGACCCTCCCCGCCTAGCGACCCGCCCGGCCGCTTAGCGACCCGCCCCCTCCCCGCCCGGGAGCGTCCGCGCGCGGTTCCGTCCCGGGCCGCGCCGGACACCCGGCCGCGTCACGCACCGCCGGATGTCGGGAAGGTGAACACATCGGCACGTCCGCGAGGACGGCGGCCGGACACGGGAACGTTCCGGCGGAGGCTCCCGCACCGGGCCACGTCCGGACCAGGGAGTCTCCAAGGCCCTGCTCGCCGGGCCTGCCGGATCGTAAACGGGGCGCAAAATCCCGTCGAGGTTCCGGTATTCACATCCATGGGCCTACCTCTTCCGGCCCCGGTCATGGCTCGTTTCACTTCCGTTCACTTTGCCCCACTTTCATCGGAGGCATCGAGAACAGATCTCACTACGGAGAAGGAACATACCGTGACCAGTGGACAGCGCCGCCTCAGCGCGGTGGCGACGGCCGCGCTCGTCGTATCGCTCGCGGCCGCTTGTGGTGGCGACGCCAAGCCCAACAGTGACGGCAGCACCACCGCCGCCACCAGCGCGTCCTCCGCCGAGGCGGGTGCCGGCGCGGCCCTGACCGGCGAGATCAAGATCGACGGTTCCAGCACCGTGGCGCCCCTCACCCAGGCCGCCTCCGAGCTCTTCGGCGAGGAGCAGCCGCAGGTCAAGGTGCCGGTCGGCACCTCGGGCACCGGCGGCGGCTTCGAGAAGTTCTGCGCCGGCGAGACGGACATCTCGAACGCCTCCCGCGCGATCAAGGACGAGGAGAAGGCGGCCTGCGACGCGAAGGGCATCAAGTTCACCGAGCTCACGGTGGCCGTCGACGCGCTGACCGTCGTGGTTCCCAAGGAGAACGACTGGGCCACCTGCCTCACCACCGACCAGCTCAAGAAGATGTGGGAGCCGGCGGCCGAGGGCAAGGTCAAGACCTGGAAGGACGTCGACGCCAAGTTCCCGGCCGAGGAGCTCAAGCTCTACGGCCCCGGCACCGACTCCGGCACCTTCGACTACTTCACCGACGAGATCAACGGTGAGGAGGGCGCCAGCCGCAAGGACTACAGCCCGAGCGAGAACGACAACGACATCGTCACCGGTGTCGAGGGCGCCAAGGGCGGCCTGGGCTACTTCGGCTTCACCTACTTCGAGGAGAACGCCGACAAGCTGAAGGCCCTCGAGATCGACTCCGGCAGCGGCTGCGTGGCCCCGAGCGTCGAGGCGGCCCAGGGCGGCAAGTACACCCCGCTCGCCCGCCCGCTGTTCGTCTACCCCTCCACCACCGCGGCGAAGCGGCCCGAGGTCGCGGCCTTCCTCGACTACTACGCGGCCAACATCAACGCGATCGCCAAGGACGCGAAGTTCATCCCGCTCAACCCCGAGCAGGAGGCCAAGCTCAAGGCTGACATCACCGCGCTGAAGAGCGCCGGCTGATGTCGGCCCAGCACCGCACGACCGTTCCAGGGGCCCCGGGGTCCCTGGCGCGGTCGCGCCCGCGTTACGGCGAGTTCGTCATCAAGGCCGTTCTCCTGGCCGCGGCGATGGTGTCGGTGGCGACCACCATCGGCATCGTCATCGCGCTCCTCGAACCGACCGTCGAGTTCTTCGCCTCGGTGAGCATCGGTGAGTTCTTCGGCTCCACCAGCTGGGGGCCGCTGTTCAACCCGCCGTCGTTCGGCGTGTGGCCGCTCATCGTGGCCACCCTGGAGATCACCCTCATCGCCATCGTGGTCGCCGTGCCGCTCGGCCTGGCCGCCGCGATCTACCTGTCGGAGTACGCCTCCGCCAGGACCCGCAAGATCTTCAAGCCGGTGCTGGAGGTCCTCGCGGGCGTCCCCACCGTCGTCTTCGGCTTCTTCGCCCTCACCTTCGTCACCCCGCTGCTGAGGGACGTCTTCCCCTTCCTGGACCTGGACGGCAAGAACGCGCTCGCCGCGGGCCTCCTGGTCGGCGTGATGATCATCCCGATCGTCGCGTCGCTGTCGGAGGACTCGATGGCCGCGGTGCCCAACGGCCTGCGCGAGGGCTCGTACGCCCTCGGCGCCTCCAAGATGCTCACCTCGGTGCGCGTCGTCGTCCCCGCCGCGTTCTCCGGCATCGTCGCCGCCATCATCCTGGCGGTCTCCCGGGCCGCGGGCGAGACGATGATCGTCGCGATCGCCGGCGGATTCAAGTCCGTCTTCACGCTCTACCCGGGCAACGAGATGGCCACGATGGCGGCCTTCATCGCCCAGGCCGGCTCCGGCGACGCCTCGGTCGGCTCGATCGCCTACAAGACCATCTTCGCGGTGGGTTCCCTGCTCTTCGTGATCACCTTCGCGATGAACTACCTCAGCGCCCGCATGGTCCAGAAGTATCGCGAGGTCTACGACTGATGGCCATCCTCTCCACCCCCCGCTCGGCCGTACAGCTGGCGAGCAAGGGACGCCCTCTCAAGGAACACCTCTTCCGCATCGCGCTGCTGGCCAGCCTCGCGATCGCCCTCCTTTTCCTGGCCATGCTGCTGGTCTACGTCGTCGAGGAGGGCTGGCCCCGGCTCAACTCGATGCTGTGGGAGAACCAGCCCTCGGTCCGGCGGCCGGAGACGTCCGGCATCCAGTCGGGCATCTTCGGCACCCTGTGGATCATCGGGCTGACCGCGCTCATGGCCCTGCCCACCGGCATCCTCGCGGCGATCTACCTTGAGGAGTACGCCGACAGGACCAAGTGGTACAACAAGCTGATCGAGCTGAACATCTCCAACCTGGCGGCCGTTCCCTCGATCGTCTACGGCATCCTCGGCCTGGGCATCATCGCCCGCTGGATGCAGTTCGGCTTCACCATCATGACCGGCGCGCTCACCATCTCGCTGCTGGTCCTCCCCATCGTGATCATCTCCGCCCGCGAGGCCATCCGCGCGGTGCCGCCGTCGATCCGCGAGGGCTCGCTGGCACTGGGCGCCACCCAGTGGCAGACCATCTACCGCCAGGTGCTCCCGGCGTCGATCCCGGGCATCGCGACGGGCTCGATCCTGGCCCTCTCCCGCGCGATCGGCGAGGCCGCCCCGTTCCTGATGCTGGGTGCCGCGACGCTGGTCCGGTTCAACCCCGAGGGCGTCTGGAGCAGTTTCAGCGTCCTGCCGCTGCAGATCTACAGCTTCATCAGCCGCCCCCAGGAGGAGTTCGCCATCCTCGCCGCGGCGGCGATCGTGATCCTGCTGGCGATCCTGCTCCTGATGAACTCCGTCGCCATCTGGCTCCGTAACCGCTATCAGAAGCGCTGGTGAGGTAAGAGATGTCCGAGATTGGAATTTCCGTGCCGAACGTGAACGTGCGCGGCCCCGAAGTCCCCCGCACCATCGAAGCCCTCGACCCGGTCTTCACCGTCTCCAACCTCAGCGTCTTCTACGGCGACTACGAGGCGGTACGCGGGGTCAACCTGACCATCGGCAACCGTGAGATCACGGCCATGATCGGCCCGTCCGGCTGCGGCAAGAGCACCGTGCTCCGCTGCTTCAACCGGATGAACGACCTCATCCCCGGCGCCCGCGCGGCCGGCGAGATCCTGTACCACGACGAGAACCTCTACGGCGACCACGTGGACCCGATCGAGGTCCGCCGCCGGATCGGCATGGTCTTCCAGAAGCCGAACCCCTTCCCCAAGTCGATCTACGACAACATCGCCTACGGTCCCCGGGTCAACGGGATCAAGGGCAACATGGACGAGATCGTCGAGGAGGCGCTGACCAAGGCGGCACTCTGGGACGAGGTCAAGGACAAGATCAAGCAGAACGCGCTCTCCCTGTCCGGCGGGCAGCAGCAGCGCCTGTGCATCGCGCGGGCGATCGCGGTGAAGCCCGACGTCATCCTGATGGACGAGCCCTGCTCGGCCCTGGACCCGATCGCGACCACCAAGATCGAAGACCTGATGCAGGAGCTGACGCGCGACTACACGATCGTCATCGTCACCCACAACATGCAGCAGGCCGCCCGCGTCTCGGACCGCACGGCCTTCTTCACCGCCGAGGTGGACGAGGCCGGCGTGCGGCACGGCCGGCTGGTGGAGTTCGACGAGACCAGCCGCATCTTCACCAACCCCACCGACAAGCGGACCGAGGACTACATCACCGGCCGCTTCGGCTAACCCATATTGGAGGATCCGGGTGATCCAGCCGCAGACGGCACCAGAGGTGGACGGGGACACACGGACGGCGCCCATGCTGCTGGTGGCCGATCCGGAGGTGGCCATGGTCCACGACCTGGCCGCCGTCCTGGAACGCGAAGGGGTGCGGGTCATGGGCGTCACCGACGGCGCCCAGGCCCTGTTGCAGGCCGGGGCGTTCCGCCCCGACGTCGTTCTCGTCAGCGCCTCGCTGCCGGTCATAGGGGCGGTGGAGTTCGTCCGCGCGGTACGCCTGACGCGGGCGATCCCCGTCCTGCTGGGCGTGGGCGAGGGGCATGCCCAGCAGGCCGTCCAGGCACTGACGGCCGGAGCCACCGCGTGCGTGGCCCGGCCCTACCGGGTTCCCGAGTTGCTGCCCCTGATCCACGCCGCGTTCACCGGCGAGGCCGGAACCCGCAGGGCACTCGTGGTCGGCCCGGTGGAACTCGACGTCAACGCCTACCAGGTGAGGGTCGGCGGCAGGGTCGTCCACCTGCCGCTGCGCGAGTTCGAGCTGTTGCACTACCTGATGCGCAACGCGCACCGCACGGTGACGCGGGAGCAGATCATGCGGCATGTCTGGAACTCCACCGAAACGACCTCGACCAACACCATCGCGGTGCACGTCAAGCGTCTCCGCGCCCGCCTGGGCGACAACGACGACCAGCTGATCCAGACCGTACGAGGAGTGGGCTACCGGCTGGTCGACAGGACGGCGTGACGCGTACGCGCTCCCGCGGTTCCGCGAGCCCGCGGCCTCACGGACCGCTCAGTTCGCGGCCGTCCCGCAGCCGCGCCCGCCCCTGAAGGCGTCCATGAGGCGCTCGGTCACGCCCTCGATCCTGGCGATGCCGGTCTCCATGCTCGGACTGTCCTCGGTGAGGACGGCCACCGCGTACTCGTGCCCGTGCCCGCGGATCAACCCGGCGCTGGCGACCGCCCAGCGCCCGTTCGCCGCGTGCCGCAGCCAGCCGTTCTTCAGCGACACCTCGTCCTTCCCGCACGCCCCGGCGCTGATCCCCCACTTCTGCTCGGGGGCCACCCTCTCCATCAGCCCGAGCACCTTGCGGCGTTCCGAGGGGGCCAGCGGGCTCTCACCGGTGGCCAGCGCCTTGACCAGCCGGATCTGGTCCTCGGTGGTGGTCTGCGCGACGCTCCAGCAGTACAGGTCCACGCACCGCCTGCCGGGGGTGTAGGTGCGCTTGAGGCCCAACCTGCGGTTCGCCCTGGCCAGGCCGGGCTCCAGCCCGATCCGCTCGTACAGCCGGTCGGCCGCCTCGTTGTCGCTGAAGCGGATCATGTTCTTCGCGTCGGCCCTGGCCCGCTCACCGAGCTCGCGCCACCGCGTCCCGAGCAGCAGTGCCGTCAGGATGCTCACCTTGGAGGTGTTGGCCGACGGCAGCTGCAGGGTGTGGTGGTAGCTGTAGCGCCGGCCGGTGCCCAGGTCGTACACCGAGGCGGCGGTCCGGCCGCCGTATTTCGCGAGGAACACGTCCAGGGTGTGCCCGAGCTCCTTGGGGAGGATCTTCGGGGAGCGGGCGGCCCGTACCCGTCCGGGCGCCCGGGGTGCCCCGGCGCCGGGGAAGACAGGCGCCGGGACCGCCGGGACCACGGCCAGGAACGGTGCGGGGGGAGGCGTACCGGACGTCGGAACGACCGGTGCCGCCTGCTGCGAGGGAGACGGTGTCGGCATGCTCACCGGCGTCAGGCTCTGACACGTGCTGCAGGCGGTGGCCTGCGCGGTGACCAGCAGGACGGCGGCCGCGGCCACCCGATTCCTTGCTCTCATCATCCACCCCAACCGTCTCCCCCATTACGTGACGATCGGGATATATCCCGCAACACGTAACAATAAGACGATCAACCGGAATCTAGCCTGAAACAGGGCGTGCGCTATAGAACATCCCGCCGAATCGATGCCCGCTCTTAGCGAACGTCTGCGATTAGCCGGGCGATACTCTCGTCATCGCAGGTCGCCCAGAAATCCCCGACGATGTCCTCGAGGTGCCCCAGCGACTCCGCCCGGAAGAGCACGTCCTGATATTTCGTGATGTCGTAGTGCGTGGTACCCATGGCGGCGATGTCCAGCGGGCGAATGTCCATCCCCCGGAACTCCTCGATCTCCCCGTACGAGGACAGGATTCCCGCGCCGTACGCCCGCAACTCACCCTGGTCCGTCATCACGCCGAACTCCATCGTGAACCAGAAGATCTTCGAGATGAACTCCAGCGCGTCCTTGCCCTCGACCCGCCGGGCCGCCGCCCCCGCCAAGCGGTACAGGCGCGAATAGCGGTCGGAGGCCAGCGCGTTGGCGTGGCCGATCACCTCGTGGATCACGTCGGGCTCCGGCGTGTACAACGGCGTGGAGTGGTGCCGGATGTACTGCGTGGAGTGGAAGAGCCCGTCCGCCAGAACACCGTAGAAGTCCCTGAGCGGCACCAGCCCGGCGGCCGGGACGTAGCGGAACCCGGTCAGCGGCTCCAGCAGATCGCTGACCTCCTGGAGCTGCGGGATGCGCTCGGCCGGCAACCCGAGCCGCTCGGTCGCGCGCAGATACTCGGCGGTCGCGTACTTGTGGTGTTTCAGGCCGAGCTCCCGGCTGACCAGGGCCCACACCTCGTGCTCCTGATCGGTGTACTCGGCCGTCGGGATCGGCGTACCGGGCACGTACCCCACCGCGAGCGCGGCGATCGCGTTGCGGCGTGCGCGGTAGACCGGGTCGGCGAAACCGGGGTGGCCGGCGCCGAGCTCGACCTCGATCGAGCCGTCGTCACGGGTCGCCACCGGTGCGAAGTACTGTGCTTCCTCGAACATAGATGAAATGACAGCAATATCCGGAAACGTTGGCAAGAGCAGCCAGTTCTACTGGGCGATCCGCACAGAAACGTACGGTGACACCTCGTCTATGCTGGTCGAATCGCCCAATCTGACGGGATCCTGAGGAGATGTCGATCGACGAGCTGGACGGCCGCCTCCTGGTCACCATGCGTGCCAACCCGCGTATCGGCCTGACCGAGCTGGCCCGCCTGCTCGGCGTGGCCCGGGGCACCGTGCAGGCCCGCGTCGAGAAACTGATCGCCCGCGGCGTCGTGGCCGACTTCGGTCCCACCGTGAGCCCCGAGGGCGCCGGATACCCGATCCTCGCGTTCGTCTCGCTGCAGATCGCCCAGGGCCGCCTGGACGAGGCCGTACGGGCCCTGGAGCCCCTTCCCGAGATCCTGGAGGTGTACGGCACCAGCGGCCAGGCGGACCTGCTCTGCCGCGTGGTGGCCCGCAGCACCCCCGACCTCCAGGAGATCATCGCCCGCATCCTGGCCTCCCCCGCGGTCCAGCGGACGGACACCACGATCGCCCTCTCCATCCAGGTTCCCTACCGGATCGAGCCCCTGCTCCGCGCCGCCTCCGGCGCCTGACCCCGGGCCACGGCCCCGGTCTCCGTAGCGGTTCCCTCGTAACGGGCTACGCGGATCCCTTGAGCGGGCCTTTCCTCAGTCGCCTTCCCCAAGCCTCCCGCAGCGGGCCTCCCGCAGTCGAGGGACACCGTGGGTCATCGGCGGCCCTCAGGCGTCCGGAGACCGGCGAAGACGATCGCCAGCGTGCGACGTTGCAGGTCGCCATCCCAGCCCGCGTGGAGTGCCCCCTGGCAGATGCCGGTGAGCAGGGCGATCACCTCGTCGAGACGGACGTCCTCGCGGACGGCACCGGCCTCCTGGGAGCGAGCGAGGAGCGTCTCGATGCCCTCGCGCAACATCCGCACCGAGCTCGCGACCTGGAGATCGACACCTGTCTCGGCCAGGAGACCGACGACGGTCCTCTTCCGCGCCGCCTGCTCGACCATGCGGGTGACGAAGGTGAACAGCGCCTCCCCGGGAGCGTCATCGGCGGCGAGCTCGGCCATCTCCCCGTCCAGCCTGCCCAGGAGGCCCTTCATGATGGCCTGCAGCAGGGCCTGCTTGGTCGGGAAGTGCTTGAAGACCGTGCCGATGGCCACCCCCGCACGGGCGGCGACCTCCTCGGTCGACGCGGAGGGGCCCTTCTCGGCGAAGACGGCCTCCGCCGCGGCGAGGATGCGCTCCCGGTTGCGCTGGGCGTCCGCACGCAACGGCTTGGCGTCCCCGGGATCACCCGTCGGATCGCCCGTCCCGCCCGGTGAAGAATTCGTGGGGGTCATCCAGCCGGCCTTCCCTGTTCCCGTTGTGTTTCCCGCCGCGCCTGTCCGTGCCCGCATGCCTGTCCGTGCCCGCGTGCCTGTCGGCGCCCGCGAAGGGTGACGTCCTCGCACATGAGATGAAGTACGACATCTCCGCACGTGGGATATGGCGTTGACAAAGTGAGTCTCCACTCACGATCATAAAGATGAGTTTTCACTCATCTTAGTGACCGTCACGAAGGGGATCCACCATGACCGAATCCACCGTCGCCTCCGGCCCTCGCGAGATGTTCGAGCGCGTACGGCGGCACTGGCTCGAGAACCTCGGCGGCTTCGGGAGCGAGCTGGCCGACAACGCCGTCATCGAGATTCCCTTCGCTCCGCCCGGCAGACCCAGGAGGCACGAGGGAAAAGAGGCGTTCCTGCTCTTCGCCGACCCTGAACAGGCGGCCTTCGCCCGGCGGTTCGCCTTGGACGAGGTCCGTGAGGTGGTCGTCCACGAAACCGCCGACCCCGAGGTCATCGTTGTCGAATACGAACTCGCCGGCAGGGTCCTCGCCACCGGCCGGCAGGCCTCCTCTCCCTTCATCGGGGTCCTCAGGGTGCGGGACGGGAAGATCGTCAATTGGCGGGAATACCAGAACACTCTGGCCATGATCGAGATCATGGGACAGCCGGGAACCTGACGAACGCCCCCGAAATGCCGTTGGGAAGGCCCGGACAGGCCCGCGCACCATCCCCCCACAGGGCCGGGAACAGAGCCGGGAACAGGGTCCGGGACGGGCCCCGACAGATCCGGAAAGGATCCCGGCAAGCCCCAAAAGCAGCCCCCAGGAAACGGAAGAAGCTCCCGGAACAACAGGTCCGGAA
>NZ_JBEZZK010000026.1:0-79369 GCF_040639135.1 Streptosporangium sp. NPDC023963 | reverse complement strand
GGTTCGCCGAGGAGCGCGGGCTGACCGGCGCCGAGGCCCTGGAGGCCGGGATGCGGGAGAAGTCCGAGGAGTTCTCCCGCGAGGGCGGCCGGATCAGGACCACCGCCGGTTCCTCCCGGGCTCTACCGATACCCGGGTTCCATCGATACCCGGGTTCCATCGATACCCGAGCTCTACCGATCCCGGGTTCTACCGGGGCGGCGTCCCGTCGGGCACCGTGCCCGGCACCGGGGCGTATCCGGTGGCCCGGGTGGTGAAGGTGCCCCGGCCCTGGGTCCGGCTGCGCAGCCGGGTCGCGTAGCCGAACAGCTCGGCCAGCGGCACGGTCGCGGTGATCACCACCGTCCCGGCCCGCGCGGTCGAGCCGGAGACCCGGCCGCGCCGGGCCGCCAGATCGCCCAGTACCCCGCCGGCGGCGTCGTCGGGCACGGTGGCCGTGACCTCGACCACCGGTTCCAGCAGCGCCATCGCACCGGCCCGCAGCGCCTCACGCAGCGCGAACCGTCCGGCCGTGCGGAACGCCATCTCCGAGGAGTCCTTGGGGTGGGTGGCCCCGTCGGTCAGCGTGACCCGCAGGCCGGTCACCGGATGACCGCCGAGGGGCCCCTCGGCCAGCGCGTCCCGGCACCCCGCCTCCACCGCCCGCACGTACTCCTTCGGCACCCGCCCGCCGACGACGGTCGAGCCGAACACGAAGCCCGCCGCGTCCGGGGCGGTATCCAGCGGCTCCAGTGGTTCCACGTCGAGGACGACGTGGGCGAACTGGCCGGCGCCGCCGTCCTGCTTGACGTGCCGGTACAGCAGCCCGGACACCCCGCGCACGACAGTCTCCCGGTAGGCGACCTGGGGCCGGCCGACGCCGACGTCCAGGCCGTGGGCGCGACGGATCTTCTCCACCGCGACCTCCAGATGCAGCTCGCCCATTCCCGACAGCACCGTCTGGCCGGTCTCGGGGTCGGTCCGGACCACCAGCGAGGGATCCTCCTCGACCAGCCGTGCCAGCGCCGACGCCAACCGGCCGGAGTCGACGCTCCTGCGGGCCTCGACCGCGACGGAGACCACCGGATCGGCCACGGCCGGCGGTTCGAGGACCAGCGGCGCCGAGGGCTCGCACAGGGTGGTCCCGGTGCGGGCCGCCTTCAACCCGACGACCGCGACGATGTCCCCCGCCACCGCCCGGTCCACCTCGGTGTTCCGGTCGGCCTGTACCCGCAGGATCCGGCCGATCCGCTCGGTACGCCGCACGCCCGCGTCCAGCACCGTGTCTCCCTTCCGGATCGTTCCCGAGTAAACGCGCAGGTAGGACAGCCGCCCGGTGGCGGTCGAGCTCACCTTGAACACCAGGGCGGCGAACGGCGCCGCCGGGTCGGCGGCCCGTTCCAGCACCGTGCCGTCCCAGGAGCCGTCCTGAGTACCGGCCCGGGTGCCGTCCGGGGTGCCGCGTACCGGCGGCACGTCCAGCGGCGAGGGCAGGTAGGCGACGACGGCGTCCAGCAGCGGCTCGATCCCCCGGTCGCGGTAGGCCGATCCGCACAGCACCACCACGCCCTCACCGGTACGGGTCAGGTCGCGCAGCGCGGCGGCGAGGGTCGGCGCGGAGATCGCCGACTCCGCGCAGAACTCCTCCAGCGCGGCCGGGTGCAGTTCGGCCACCGCCTCCTCCAGCAGCCGCCGGCGCCGGTGTGCCTCCTCCAGCAGGGCGTCCGGCACCGGCCCCTCCTCGAACGTGTCGTGGCCTCCGGCCCAGACCAGTGACCGCATGCGCAGCAGGTCCACCACGCCGGTGAACCCGTCCTCCCGCCCGATCGGCAGCTGGACGACGAGCGGGACCACCCGCAACCGCTCGCGGATCGACGCGACCGCCGTGTCGAGATCGGCGCCGGCGCGGTCGAGCTTGTTGACGAAGGCGATCCGCGGCACCCCGTGCCGGTCGGCCTGCCGCCACACCGACTCGCTCTGCGGCTCGACGCCCGCGACGGCGTCGAACACCGCGATCGCGCCGTCGAGCACCCGCAGCGAGCGCTCCACCTCGTCGGAGAAGTCGACGTGGCCCGGGGTGTCGATCAGATGGATGCGGTGGCCGTCCCAGGCACAGCTCACCGCCGCGGCGAAGATGGTTATTCCACGGTCGCGCTCCTGGGAGTCGAAGTCGGTGACGGTCGTCCCGTCGTGCACCTCGCCACGCTTGTAGGTGGCGCCGGTGACGTACAGGATCCGTTCGGTGACGGTGGTCTTGCCCGCGTCGACGTGGGCGAGGATGCCCAGGTTGCGGACGCCGGTCAGCGAGTCGGTGAGATGACGGTGCAGGTCGGTGCGCACGGCCCATGGCCCTTCGGAATGTTCCGGACAGGACGGCGCGATTCCCGGACGAGACGACCCGAGGTCAGGTCGTGGAGGGACCCCTGGCGTGGCGCGACCACACAGGGACATGCCCCGGCGGCCGGTTCGGCGCCGGGCGGGCAGGGGTCAGGGGTTCGTCACGGGCATTCGACGCCGGCCGCGCGGCCGGCGTCGGACACCGACGAAGACACCAGGATCACGTCGTAGCGTGACGGGGGAATGACCACAGCGGTGCGGTGGCGCACGGACTGCTCCCCTCACTGGTAAGGCGCGCGCCGCGACGTCGCGGCAGCGCGTGATCAGTGGCGAGTGTAGCGAGACCGGCACGGGCGGAAAAGCGATTTTCTCGCCGGGTCGGCGATACATGTCGGCCATTGACACCACTGCCTGATTTATCTAACTTCCGGATGTTGCCATGAGGGAAACCTTTCACGCGGGTGAACGCGGGAGTGTGGCCATGTCGCCCCAGAGTCCACTGTTCGGCCGGCGCCGGACGCCGGCCGTAGCCGCGACCGCGGCCCTCGGACTCGCGCTCGTCCCTGCGGCCGGAACGGCGGCCGGGGCCGCCGCCCGGCGCCCGTTCGGGCCGTACGGATCGCCGCGGCACAGGCGGGACGAGCGCACGCTGTACGTCGACCCCCAGGGCCGGGGCGACCACCTCACCGTCCAGGCGGCGGTCGACGCGACGCCCGACGCTCCCGAACGGGGCTGGACCCTGGTGATCGCGGCCGGGACCTACCGCGAGACGGTGCTGGTGTCCCAGGCCAAGACCGGCCTGACCTTCCTCGGCGCCACCCGTGACGCCCGTGACGTCGTCATCGTCTTCGACAACGCCGCTGGGACGGCGAGGCCCGGCGGCGGCACGTACGGGACCGGCGGCAGCGCCACCACCACGATCCAGGCCGACGGGTTCACGGCGACCTACGTGACCTTCGCCAACGACTGGCTGCGCGCCGACCACCCGGAGATCACCGCGACGCAGGCCGTCGCGGTGAAGGTCATGGGCGACCGTTCCGCCTTCGAGGCGTGCCGCTTCCTCGGCCACCAGGACACGCTGTACGCCGACACCCGCAGCCTGGCCACTTTCGCCCGGCAGTACTACCGCCGCTGCCACGTCGAAGGCGACGTCGACTTCGTCTTCGGCCGTGCCACCGCGGTCTTCGACCGGTGCGAGCTGCGCGCCCTGACCCGCGACGTGTCGTTTACGCCGTACGGTTTCGTGTTCGCGCCGAGCACCGCCGCCGCGAACCCGCACGGCTACCTGGCCACCAGGTGCCGCGTCACCGGCGAGGCCCCCGACGGCTCCTACGGCCTCGCCCGCCCCTGGCGGCCGAGCAGTGACCCGACCGCCGTCCCGATGCTGACCGTGCGCGAGACCTGGATCGGCCCCGCGGTCGACACCACCACGCCGTACGTGAACATGAGCTCGGGTTACCCCTGGCAGGAGGCCAGGTTCGGCGAGTACCGCAACTCCGGTCCTGGAGCGGCGATCCCGGTTCCCGGGAACAGGCCGCGGCTGACCCCCGAGCAGGCGGCCGGGCTGACCATCCGCACCCACCTCGGCGACTGGAGGCCGCCGGTGTAGACCGACACGGTCCGCACGGTCTGTGTGGACCGCGTGGACCGCGTGGACCGTGCGGTGTCAGGTCACGAGCCCGATCCGGGGGCGGCTTGCCCGACGAGAGGAGCCCGCCGGTCTCACGCGACCGGCCGGGGTCCGGAGGCCGGTAGCCGATCCAGCCGAACGAGACAGGTCGGTCGGCCACGCCGTGGTAGCCGGTCGTGAGGTTCTCGTTGGCGCCCCACCGGTGCCCCTGCGGCAAGTTCGCCGCGTCGGTGCGGATGAAGATCCAGCCGCGTCCCACCCCCGAGTACTCGGTCGCGCCGGCCACCTCAATCACAGATCGCCCCATGCGGCCATTTAACCCGGATATGGGCACTCGCTTAAATTGTCCGCCACACAGCTGATTCGCCGCTTTATCTCCATTGAAGAGGGAGAATCGGATCAAACCCCGTCCACTCGACACCATTACCTCCAAATCCACGAAAAGAGTCCGGGCTCACCGCGACGGGCGCACCGGCGCCCTTTTCTCGGATGCGGATCCCACCTCCGGAATCGATCGATCGTCACGAGATGCCGGACACGACACAATGGCCGCCTTCAAGCGTGCTTAACCAGGACGATGAGCGATTCGTGCTATCAAGGATTTGTTTCCTTTGGGAGCGACTAAGGAGGATCGATGAAACTTTTCCACGCCGTTCAAGCCCTGAGCATTGCCGGGACTTTGCTCTCCGTGCCGTTTACCGTGATGCCGGCCGCGGCCGTCGCGGTCACCGATGCGCCGGAGCGGCTCCGGGCAGAAGCCCCGAGGAGCCTGGTGTCCCGGAGCAGCGGCAAGTGCCTGGACGTGTACAGCGCCGGCATGGCCGACGGCGCCAACGTCATTCAATGGACGTGCAACTCTCAGCCGAATCAGCGGTGGGATCTGGTGATATCCAACAGCGGCTACTACACGCTAAGGGTCGCGCACAGCGGAAAGTGTCTCGACGTCGCGAACGCCAGCGGGGCCGACGGCGCCAACGTCGTTCAATGGACGTGCAACTCTCAGACCAATCAGCAGTGGCGGCTCGTCCAGAAGGGCAACAACTACTTCTCACTGGTGTCCCGGCACAGCGGCAAGTGCCTGGACGTGTACAGCGCCAGCATGGCGGACGGCGCCAACATCGTCCAGTGGAACTGCACGTCGCAATACAACCAGCAGTGGCGGTTCGCCTGAGCGGACGATTCTCACCACCCACGCCTCCGGCCTTAATCGGGAACGGGCGGTCGGCGGTCGTGGCCGCGAGCAAGGCGCCGGGATTTCTCATCTCCCGGCGCCTTTCGTGACCGCTCTTCCCTGGGTTTCCATGCCCGGCTCTTCCCGAGGCTTCCCGGCCCGCCCCCGCCGAGGCGGCCGACGGCCCGCGTACCGGCCGCCGACGAGGGTGGCCGCCTCACCCGTCAGCCGTCGAGCGCGCCCATCACGGACCGCATCACCGGCATCGCGCCCTCGGTGGCCTTCTTCAGGCTCATGAGCGTGGACTTTTCGGAGTTGACGGGGGTTCCCTCGGGGCGGTCGCTGCCGCCGAAGAGCAGGGAGACGACGTTCCTGCCGTCGAGCACGTGGATGTTGTAGGTCCCGGTGTGGGCGGTGCTGGTCCGCTGCTCGACCGTGTAGCCGAACGCCTCCTGCCCGAGGCCCGTGAGCTTCTCCTGCGCGCCCGTGGTGATGCCACCGAAAGAGGATTTTGTCCGGTGAATTCCGCTTCGCCGGTCGACGAAGTAGTACCGCGCGGAGTCGGCGTCGGGAAAGGCCCGGATGGAGATCCGGAGATTCCGCCAGCGGACGGTGCCCGGCTTCACCGGCAACGTCTCGTTCCACCACTGGCACAGGGTGAGCGCCGCCTTACCCTCCTGGTTGCGGGCCGCCAGCCCTTCGGTGTCGGGGACCAGTTTCACGGCTCGCGCTCTCGCCGCGACACAGGGCTTGGGCAGCGCGACGAGCATGGGCGTCGGGGTGGGGGTCGGGGTGGGCGTGGGCCTGGACTTACCCGCGTACGGCAGCGGCCGGTTCGACCGCCAGGCCGTGACCGACGCGGCCACCTGGGTGAGCAGGTTCCCGGCCTCGCGCAGGGCGTTCTTCTCGGTGATCGACTTCATGGTCTCCGCGGACCGGAAGTCGGCCTCCTTGTGCCTCTCGCCGGCCTGGTACCTCACCTCGAAGGTGATGTTTCCGATCCTGCCGATTCCCTCGCCGTAGGCACTGCGGGATATCTTCCCCTTCGACCACTGGTAATGGACCGCCGCCGCCTCCCCGACACCGGGGAGCGTCACCGGCTTCGACTGGTAGAGCTCCTCGTCGACGTTCTTCGCACCGTACCGGTACGTCGACAGTCTGCCGTCGTACCGGTTGGCGGCCGCCTTCGCGGCGGTCGTGGTGCCGATCCCCTCGTGTGCGGTGACCTCGACGGTGATCTTGCGCGTGCGTGTCACCTCCCGGTAGGAGATGTTGTTGTTGGTCCAGGTGCATGTCTGGTAGACGTAACTCACCAGGCCGGTCCGGTCGCTGTTCGACCGTGACCTGATCTCCGCACGGGGAACCAGACGGTCCGCCTCGTCCGGATCGAGCATGGCGCAGACGTCGACGCCGAGGGCCGCCCGGGCGGAGGCCGAAGGTGACGGGAGCGGCGTCGGAGCCGCGGTGACCCGGCCGTTGCCGACCAGCAGAAGGGTGAGGACGCTGCCGGTGGCCATTCCCAGAACGGCGACGAGGACGATCACCAGCCACGACGGGGCCCCCGGCGCCCGCCTGGACGACGGCCCCCGAGGCTCGGTGGTGTTCTGACCGTGGACCATCTGACCTCTCAGAAAGGTTGGCGGCTTCACCCGAGGGCGACGTCGACGAACTTCGCCGTCCGGACGGCGGTCTCCCGGATCTCCGGCAGGGCGGAGGCGTCCCCCGTCCACCGGGCGGTGACCTCGGTGACGAGGTTGCCGCGCCGGAACCAGATCGTGCTCGCGGCCGTCCCCGCCCCCGTTTCGACCGTGTCGCGCGCGTATCCCTCGTCCGCGAACTCCGGCTGGTCACGGACCTGTGAGGTGACGGCGTCCGGGGCGGTGCCGGCCTGCCGCTCCCGGACCGCGCGCTGGGCCGCGAAGTCGTCCCGGGCGGTGGACGACATCCGGTGGGTGACGTTGATCGTCCGGTACCGGCCGCTCCGCAGTTCCGTCCACCGGCATCCGCCGTCGTCGGCGGGGGCGCCGTCGACGCCGGCCCCGAGGAGTCGCTGGACCTGGGCCGTGGTGAGGCTCCGGCACGGGTCGGGAGCGACGGCGAACCGCCGTTCCTCCACGCCGGGAGCCCCGCCCTCTCCGGCGAGGAGGCGCCAGGTCACCAGGCCGCCCGCGACGACCAGGGCCGCGACCAGCGTCCCGGCGAGGATCGGCTTCCACCGTCCAGCTTGCCGTACGGAACCGGGAGGCGAGGTGAGGGGCGGCTTCCACCGTCCAGCGCGCCGTACGGAACCGGGGGGCGACCCGGGGAGCGGCTTCCACCGTCCCGCGCGCCACCCCCGGCGTCGTGCGGGCCCGCCGGCGGTGCGGGGCGCCGTGGCCAGCCGGGCGAGCACCTCCCGGACGGCCGCGGCGGCGGGCCGGCGATCGGGGTCCTTGTCGAGCAGGGCGAGGACGAGCCGGGCAAGTTCGGGCGAGGCCAGGACCATCGGCCGGGGTTCGTGCATGATCACGGCCGCGATGACCGCCTCGGGCTGCCGCCGGGAGAAGGGCCCCTCCCCCTCGACCGCCAAATAGAGGGTCGCGCCGAGCGACCACAGGTCCGACGCCGGCCCGGCGGTCTCCTGGCGGAACCGCTCGGGCGCGATGTAGCCGGGCGAGCCGACCAGGCCCCGCTCGTCGACGTCTCCCGCGCCGAGGGGCACGGCGATGCCGAAATCCGTGAGCATCGCGCGGCCGCTCTCGTCGAGGAGGACGTTGGCCGGCTTGACGTCACGGTGCAGGATTCCGTGGGCGTGCGCCACCGACAGGGCGTCCAGCACGGCCAGCCCGATCTGGGCGACCCGCCAGGTGGGCAGCGGTACCAGCTCGTCGAGGGAGTGGCCCGGGACCAGGTCCATCACGATCCAGGGGCGCCCGTCGTGGGTGACCACGTCGTGGATCCGTACGACGGCCGGGTGGCTGAGCCGGCCGGCGACCCTGGCCTCGCGGATCGCGCGGGCGGTGAACTCGGCCAGTTCCCGTTCGCCGAGCCCCGGCGGGATCCGCACCTGCTTGACCGCGACCTCGCGCCGCAGCAGTTCGTCGGTGGCCCGCCAGACCGTGCCGAAGCCGCCCTCTCCCAGCGGCGTCGTGAGCCGGTAGCGTCCGGCCAGCAGGTCCACGCCGCGGCCCCTAGCCCAGGCCCCGCAGCGCGGTCGCGGCCGTCCTGGCCGCCTCGACGCCCGCCTGCCGCAGCGCGTCGTCGGAGCCGGTCCGCAGGTTGACGTAGTGCAGGTCCGCCACCAGGTTGCCGAGCCTGAAGGTGACCACGATCATGCGGACCCGCCCCTCGGCGTTGGCCGCGTTCCAGGAGAACGCCTCGTCCCCCACGTCCGTGAGCGTGCGAGGAACGGAGCGGGTCATGCGTTGCTTGTCCTCGATCCCGATCTCGTACCAGATCCACTCCACGTCGCGGGTGCCGTGGATCTGCTGCCGCTCCAGGGCGGCGAAGAGCTCGTGCGCGGACCCGGGGTTCAGCGACCACGGGTCCGGGGTGTCGGAGTCGGTGACGGCGGTCAGCTCCACCCCCGCGCCGCGGATCGTCCACTCGCAGCCGTTCTCGGACGCGCGCCCGCCCGCCGGAGCGCCGAGAAACCTGGTGACCTGTTCCGGTGACAGCGCCTTGCAGAGGTCCACGGCCTTTTCGAACACCGGTGACACCGGCCTGGCCGCCGGCACGGGCTCTCTCGTGACCAGGATGGCGGCCGCGGCGGAGACCACGGCCGCCGCCACGGCCAGCAGGACCGTCGGGGTCCACCGGCGCGGCGGGCGGCCGATCGGCTGGGGCGCGGTGATGCGCGGTGATTCACCGTCCGCGATCTGCCGCAGCAGCCCCAGCGCGATCTCGGCGTCCGGGCGCGCCTCGGGCTCGCGGGCCATCAGCCACAGCAGGAGCGAGGCCAGCGGACCGGCGACCCGCGGCGGGCGGGGGTCCTGCGTGAGCGTCGCCCGGATCACGTCCGCGGGAGAGCCGTCGTAGGGCGGGACACCCTCCAGCGCGATGAAGAGGGTCGCCCCCAGCGACCACAGGTCCGAGGCGGGGCCGCCGTTCTCGCCGGCCAGGCGCTCCGGGGCGATGAACCCGGGCGTCCCGATGACCTGGCTCGCGCCGGTCAGCGTGGGCTGGTCCGGGGAACGGGCGATGCCGAAGTCGGTGAGGACGACGCGGTCGTCGTTGGTCAGGAACACGTTGCCGGGTTTGACGTCACGGTGCTGCACGTCGTGCGCGTGCGCGGCGACCAGCGCCTCCAGCAGGAAGGCTCCGATCGAGGCCACCTGGAGGGGGAGCCGCGGGCCGCGGGCCGCCAGCTCGTCGGCGAGGTTGCGGCCGTGCAGCCGTTCCATGACGATCCACGGCCTGCCGTCCTCCACCAGCACGTCGTGTACGGCGACGATCGCCGGGTGACGCAGCCGCGCCATGACCTCGGCCTCCCGCATGACCCTGGCCACCAGCTCGGCACGGCTCCGCTCGTCGCTGCCCTCCGGGATTCTCACCTCCTTGACGGCGACCTCACGGTCGAGCATCTCGTCCCTGGCCAGCCACACGGTGCCCATTCCGCCGTGGCCGAGTGGACGCAGGAGAAGATAGCGAAGAGCCAGCTTCGCCCCCATCGAGTCGGCCATATTCCAACAATAGGCAATTATCCTGCGTCAATCGATCTCGAATGTGATGAGGCGGTGCCGAAGCCCCTACCGCGACGTCCCCGTATCGCGTTCACGAAGTATCGCGGTCACGGAGTATCGCGTTCACGAATCAAGGAATGGGCAGACAGGCGCGTTACCCACCTCGAAGGACGTGGCCGGCCCGAAGGTCTTACGAGCATCACGGCGAGGAAGGGTTCCCTATTTTCGGCCAGTACATAATAAGTTTCAGCCATCGAGCGAAACCTGACGGTCATGCCGATCGACGCGATCGGGCCGGCGCTACCCCTGCTCTTCGGGCACGGGCGGCATTCGCGGATCCCGGCCCCCGCGCCGGCCTCGGCGCCGCCCCCGGCTCCCGGGTCGCGACGCGGGCCGCGGCGCCGGGGAACCCCGGACACCATTCGGGGGCACGTCCGGGTAAAAGCGTGCGCTTCCCCTACCGGCCCGCGCCGGCCATTCCTTTTCCCCTTTCCCCTATCTTCAAACGTGACACCGAAAACGGCGTCCATTCACGGCGAAAAAGGATTTGGGCCCGCCCGCCGGCCGGCGCCCCCGACGCCATCCGGCGCCTCCAGGAGGCGCAGTCCGGCCGAACCCGGCCATGCCGCTCCTCACCGCCGGTGCCGGTAGTGGTGGACGATCAGGGCGGCGACGCACGCGAGAGCGGCCAGCCCGAACCCGGCGCCGGCGAGGACGTTGTCGCCGACGGACGAAAACACAATGTTGAGAACCGCGCTGACCATCAGCAGGAACCACAGCACGGGACGTACCATCCCGGCCCGGGCGCCGGTGGGCCGTACCGGACGTGGAGCCTCGGAGGCCTGCAGAACGTGGTGGGAATCGGTCACGGTACGCTCCTCGCTCGATGAACTCGGCAGATCGTCTGTCACACCTCGACGCTACGGACGATCACCGCCGGCGGCGATCCCGTCCACGGGACAGCCGAGGTACAGCAGGCTGTACTCCTTGGCCGCCGGTCTGACGACGGCCCGGATGGTGCCCTATCGTCTGGTCCAGGAGGTTCGTCTGGTCCAGGAGGTGCGGATGCCGACCCCTGACCCCGCGACCGGCCGGAAGCCGGAGCGCCGCTGGGACGTGTTCGCCCGCGCCCGCGCCGCCCTGGACGCGTTCGAACACCTCATCGGCGGGCTCGGCACCACGGTCCTGGCGCTGGTCGCGCTCCTCCTGGTTGCCGCCACCGCGCTCGCCTGCCTCGTCGGGGTGGGCCTGCTCCTGGTGCCCGCCACGCTGCGCGCGCTGCGTGCCGTCGCCGACCGGGAACGCGCGCGGCTCTCCCGCTGGGGCCCGGAGATCATCGGCCCGGAGCCGGTGCCGCCCGGCCTGCGTGCCGCCCTCACCGATCCGACCACCCGCCGGGAGCTGGGCTGGGTGGTCGTCCACGCCACCTTCGGGCTGTTGCTCAGCCTGACCGGTCTCACGGTGTCCTTCAGCGCGGTGACCAACACCACCTTCCCGCTGTGGTGGCGGCTGCTGCCTCCGGAGGAGGCGTCCAGCTCCGCCATGGGGCTCTGGACCGTACGGGACCTGCCCAGCGCCCTCGGAGTCGGCCTGCTCGGCCTGGGATGGATCGTCCTCGCCCTCCTCCTCACCCCGGGTATGGCACGGCTGCAGGCGTGGCCCGGCAGGCGCCTCCTGCCGGCCGACCCCGGCACCGACCTCGCGCTGCGGGTCGCGCAACTCACCGCGACCCGCGCCGCCGCGCTGGACGCGCACGCCGCCGAGCTGCGGAGGATCGAACGGTCGCTGCACGACGGGACCCAGAACCGCATCGTCGCCGTCACCATCCTGCTCGGCGCGGCCCGTCGCACGCTGGCACGCGACCCGTCCGACGCCGACGCCATCCTCGAACGCGCGCAGAGCGCCGCCGAGCAGGCGCTCGCCGAGCTTCGCGCGGTCGCCCGCAGCATCCTGCCCCCGGTGCTGACCGACCGGAGCCTCGCCGACGCCCTCACCGGTCTGGCCACGACCTGCCCGGTCCCGTGCCGGATCGACGCCGACATTCCCGTCCGGTGCGCCGCCTCCGTCGAGGCCACGGCCTACTTCGTGGCGGCCGAGGCGCTCACCAACATCGCCAAGCACAGCCGTGCCCGGCACGCCACCGTCAAGGTCCGCCGCGACGCCGACCGGCTCCACCTCCAGATCACCGACGACGGCCACGGCGGGGCGGACCAGCGCGGCGGGTCGGGGCTCGTCGGCATCCGCCGCCGTACCGAAGCACACGACGGGACATTCATGCTGAACAGCCCTCCCGGTGGACCCACCACCCTCACGGTGAGCCTGCCATGCGGATCGTGATCGCCGAGGACGACCCGCTCCTGCGCGAGGGCCTCGCGCTGCTGCTGCGCGCCGAGGCACTCGACGTCGTGGCCACCGCCGGCGACCCCGACGGCTTCCTGGCCGCCGTCGACGCCCACAGGCCGGATGTCGCCATCGTCGACGTCCGGATGCCGCCGACCCACACCGACGAGGGGATCGTCGCGGCCGTCGAGGCGAGGCGGCGCCGGCCGGACCTGGCCGTGCTCGTGCTGTCCGCCTACGTCGAGCAGGCCTTCGCCACCGAACTGCTCGCCCAGGGCAGCTCCCGCCTCGGCTATCTCCTGAAGGAGCGGGTCGGGCGGGTCGAGGAGTTCCTGAGCGCGCTGCACCGGGTGGCGGGCGGAGGCACGGCCATCGACCCCGACGTCGTCGCGCAGCTCCTCACCCGCACCCGGCCCGACACCCGGCTGGACCGCCTCAGCCCCCGCGAGCGCGACGTGCTGGCCCTGATGGCCGAAGGGCTGGGCAACACCGCCATCGCCGAACGGCTGTTCGTCACCGACGGCGCCGTCCACAAGCACATCCGCAGCATCTTCGCCAAGCTCGACCTGCCGCCCACCGACCGGGCGGACCGGCGCGTCACCGCCGTCCTGCACTACCTCGAGGACGCCCACCGCCGAGCCTGACCTGCCACCCGGACGCCCGGTGCCACATGATCAGGGTGCGGTGCCGGGGCGCCTCGTCGCGCTTGCGCCGCTCCTCGGCCTTCCAATCCGGCATCTCGCGTTTCCCCGCGTCACCGCGGCCAGGACGAGGAGACCGCGGCCTCGCCCACCCCGCCGTGAAGCCGATGTTGACGCATGGCTTCTTCGCTCCTATGGTTCATTACAAGAGTAATGAACCAACTAAGCGGGTGCTCATGTTCGATGACCAGAGCCCGATCTATCGGCAGATCGCCGATCGCATCAAGACCGAGGTGTTGAACGGCACGCTGAGCGGCGGCGACCAGGTCATGTCGACCAACCGGTACGCCGCCTTCTACCGGATCAATCCCGCCACGGCGGCCAAGGCCTTCCAGCAACTGGTCGACGAGGGCGTTCTCTACAAGAAACGAGGCATCGGCATGTTCGTCAGTCCGGACGCCCGGGAGGCGCTCAGGAGTCAGCGGCGGGAAAGCTTCTTCGCCGAGGTGGTCACCCCGATGGTGGCCGAGGCGAAGGTGATCGGCATCCCTCTCACCGACATCGTCAAGAGGATCCACGAGCTCGAGGAGCGCGCATGAACATCATGGCCGACGGCCTGCGAGTGGACTACGGCACCGTCAGAGCGGTCGACGACGTCACGTTCTCCCTTGACGGCGGCAAGATATACGGCCTCCTGGGGCGCAACGGATCGGGCAAGACCAGCCTGCTGTCGGTGCTGGCCGCCTTCCGCAGGCAGTCGGGGGGCACGGTGCGGGTCGGGGGCCGCCCCGTGTTCGAGAACGCGGACGTCACCCGCGACATCTGCCTGATCCGCGACACGGGCGAGACGGTCGACATCGGCACCGCCGCGGACGCGCTCGACTTCGCCAGGTCGCTCCGCCCGAACTGGGACGCGGAGTACGCCCGCACGCTGATGGACACCTTCAAGCTGAAGCGGAGCGCGACCGTCAAGACCATGTCCAAGGGGCAGCGGTCGGCACTGGGAGTGGTGGTGGGGCTGGCCGCGCGGGCGCCGCTGACCATGTTCGACGAGTCCTACATCGGGATGGACGCCCCCTCCCGCTACGCCTTCTACGACGCCCTGCTCGCCGACTACATGGAGCGCCCGCGCACGATCGTTCTCTCCACCCACCTGATCGAGGAGGTCAGCTCGCTGTTCGAGGAGGTCCTGATCCTCAACCAGGGCAGGCTGCTCCTGCACGAGCGGAGCGAGACCCTCCTCGCGCGCGGCACCTCGGTCACCGGGCCGGTGGCCGGGGTCGACGCCTTCACCGCCGGGCTCACGGTGCTGAACACCAGGACTCTGGGCCCGACCAAGGTCGCCATGGTCTACGGCGACCTTGACGCCACCTCACGCGCCAAGGCCTCCCAGGCCGGGCTGGAGCTCGGCCCGATCGCCATGCAGGACCTGTTCGTCCACCTCACCGACCCCGACTCCGCAGCCCCCGCAACCCCTGCAGCCCCCGTCCCCACCGAGCCCGCCGGAGACGTCCGATGAGATTCCCCAGCCGCCTTCTGGGCGCACCCCTGGTCTACACCGCCTTCATGTGGGCGGGGTTCTACGTGCTGATCGTCCTGATCACGGTCGGCGTGACGATGTTCGGAACACTCGACATCAGCGTGTGGGAGGCCGCCACGCAGCTCCCCCGCTGGCTCGTCCTGTTCGTCGGTGTCTCCCTGATGAGGGAGTTCCTCCCGCTCTACATCGCGCACGGACAGACCCGCAGGCAGTTCGGTGCGCAGGCCGCGGTGACCGTCGCACTGTACGCGCCGGCGTTCTCGGCCCTGATCACCCTGGGCTACCTGCTGGAAGCACTCCTGTACAACCTGCTCGATCGGCCGCAGGCGCTGATGAACACCCACCTGTTCTCCTCGCCGACACAGGTGCCGCTGATCTTCGCCGAGTACCTCGTCCAGTGCCTGGCCTGGGTCGTCGCGGGAGCCCTCATGGGGGCGGCGTTCTACCGCTGGCAGGCCGGTGGGCTGCTCTCCCTGCCGTTCGGCGTCGCGCTGGTCGTGCTGGGCGAGTCGGCCATCGGCGGGAACCTGAGGCTGCCGTTCTTCACCTCGGCACTGGGCTTCGACCTCACGCCGAGCGTCACGACGGCTCTGGGTGCCGGCCTTGGTTGCCTCCTGCTCGGCCTGGCGATGACCTGGCTGCTCATCCGCGACGTCCCGCTTCGTAACAGGGTCCCCTGAGCACGGGCCGCTTCCCGGCGGGGCCCGGCGCACATGCTGGGCCCGCCGTCGTCGGGGAGGCGGCCGGCGAATCGGTCCTCGGCGCCTGCCGGTTTCCGGAGAAGCTGGAGGACTCGCGGGGAGAAATCCGGCGGCCGTCGACCTGGTGAAAAATGCAAGGCCCCGTCCGTCGGACGGGGCCTGCTCCCACCGGCGCGTGTCCCGTGGGGCTATGATCCTCATCAAACCGGCACTTCTCCGTGTCTGTCAACTCACCCGGAGTAACAGGAGCGCCAACTCGGCTCCCCCACCCCGATACGGAGAACCCCAAGGCCAGGCACCCGATCCCCTCGATGCCCCTGGCATCACTTCCGCACTTCAGGGAGATGTGGCACCGCCCGGACAATCCCGTGCCGCTGTGCGAATGGCTCATACTTCCAGGCTGTCATCGGGCAAAACGATATCTACCGGCTATCCACCCCATACTGGACGACCGTATTTCTTATTCAGCGTGACATCCCCGGACAGGTCAAGGTCCGAGGCAATCTCCATGCTGAATGAAAATCGCTCATTCTGGAACTAGAGTGAAATAACTGAAAATAGGGCGAGAGGGGTGGTGGAGTCGATGTCGCCGGGAGCGGGGCCCACGTCGCCGGACTTCACCGGAATCGACCCCGATCTGATGCGGACCTTCGTCACCGCGCTGGAACGCGGGCGCGACGTGATCGGCGAGCAGTCCGAGCGGATCCGGCAGCTGCTCACGGCGGCCGAGGTGTCGGCGGCGGGGCTGGGGCCGATCAGGGAGATCGACGGCTGGGTCGGCGACGAGCTGCCGAAGCTGCGCGAACGCCTGGAGACGATCAATCAGGACCTCCCCATGCTGGGACAGGGACCCCACATCCCGAAGCAGGGCTCGCTGTGGACCGGCGACCCGCTCCAGGACCCGTTCCGGTGGGGGCTGCTGCCCTACGACGAGAAGACGGGAAAGTCCCCGGCGGGCAACGCCAAGAAGGGCACCGACCTCGCCGCCGAGTTCCGCCGTCTTCCCGAGTCCTCCCTCGGCCTGCCCAACGCCGCCTACAACCGGATCCTCGAAAAGCTCGCCGACGGGCAGAAGGACGCCTATCTCACCGCCGGGTTCTTCCGGTCCATCGGTCCCGAGGGCATGCTCAGCATGGTCAGCCGCCTGGAGAGGTACGACAAGAAGGCGGCCGACAAGCACCGCAAGGTCATGGGCGACGCCCTGGCCACGGCGGTCGGCGCGCAACCGGCCCTCCTCGGCTCGGCCTGGCAGTCCGGCAACCTCAAGAAGGCGTCGGACCACGAGCTGACGACCCTGCTCCGGCACGGCATGTTCCCCACCGCGTGGCTCACCGAGATTGCGCGGAGCAGGGTGGGCAAGCCGGTCGGCGCCGGCGACGGCTCCCGCCCCCGGCGCTGGGAGACCGACCTCGCCCCGCTGCTGCCGACCCTGGCGAACAACCCCGACGTGGCCAGGGGCCTGTTCAACGCCATGTCCCGCGAGGACCTCAGGGACCTGTTCACCGAGCTCAACCGCATGAGGAGCCCCGAAGAGCCCTGGAAGCGGGTGGGTGGCATGGACTTCGACGTCAGTACGGAGTTCGGCCGGATGCTCGCCGCCGGAGGCGGGGCCTACGAGAAGGGACCGCACAGCCCCGAGGCCGCGAAGTTCGCCTTCAACGTGATGACCATCATGGGAGACCTCAAGGACACCGACGGCACCACGGACTCGCCGGCCACCCCGATGGAGGTCGCGCCGAAAGCCCGGCCCTTCATGTCGGCGCTGGCCGGCGCCTACGCCGCCGAGATCACCGAGGGCGCGAACATCGGTGACGCCAACATGATCGAGGAGAGCGTTCTGAAGCCCTTCACCTCGGCGTTCGGCACGACGGCGGCGTTCACTTTGAGCCCGGAGGACACCTACCGCTTCCTGAAGACCTTCGCCGACTCCTCGGCGAACCTCGCCCCGTTCGACCGGGCGATGGGCGGCTTCTCCCAGAAGCTCATCGCCGACGCCTCGGAGAAGGCCCGGCGCACCGGAAGTGTCGGCGACCTGTTGCAAGTGTTCAAAGCCCTGGGCAACGTACGCGGCTTCGAGCTGGCCGCCGTCGAGAAGGTCCAGGGCGACTTGGACGCGATCGACAAGCAACAGAAGGACACGTTCAACTTCTTCCGCGACGCCACCATCGGCCTGGCGGGCATGTACATCGGATCCGGCCCGGTCGCGGCCTACGCCTGGTACGCGCTGAGCACCGGACTCTCCGGCTACGGCGCCTTCATCGAGGAGGACGTGACCCGGATGGACCGGGTCGACGAGGCGGACAGGGTGGCGACCCTTGGCCGCCAGCACATGTACGCGCAAATACTCATGGCCAATGGCTTCAATCCAACGGTGACACCCGCCGAGTTCCAGGCCGACCGCGTGTCCATCATAGATTCCCAGGGCAACCTCAAACCATTCTCCGAGCTGATCAAGCCACCCGATGTCCCCCTCACCGACGCCAATGGCAACCTCAGATCGCCCTCCGAGTTGCTCAAGAAGGGGAACGAAGGGCTTGAGGCTTTCGAGAAGTGGGCAGTGGCCAACGGGATGGGCAGCGAGGAAGATCTTTCCGTAGGAAAACTGTCCGACGACACGGCGAACCAGTTCGAGGCTGGCAACAAGCGAGGCCGAGCGCGCGGTCTGGCCTTTGACAGCTAACTCATGAGATCGGTAGACACTCGGTTTCACCTCTCACCGCGTACTGCCCGTTGCCCGGCGATTCCAAAGTCATCCTCGTCTTGTAGTCGTCATTGGCAAGCTTGAGAGGAGCATCACCACGATCTTCAACGATGCGATAGGGAGCCACGCCGGAAAGTGATCCCAACAGAAGATCGTTGAGACTGTCCGACTCCAACCTCTCTGTTCCATACCTACCGGTGGCCGCAAAAGTACGCTTAGCCTTTCCCTCTCCACAGGGAATATCGCGCCCACCAGAATCAGTGATTCGGACATCCAAAGCGTGGCGCTCCTTCATCAACTCGGTGATGTGTGATTTAAGGGTCTCTCCCGCTTCGGCCGCTGTGGGGCCACTTTCCCCACATCCGGACACTGTCAGCACCATCGCAGCGCAGAGCAAAACACCGCGCCATACAAAACGTGTCATGCGTTCCTCCGGGACTGGCCGAGGTGCCGTAGATCCAATAATGTCCAATAGTCCGCGCCCTGTATCCGCATCCGAAGAGGGATATATGAATCCTGGCCCGGAAGATCTGGTGCCCAACCCGCGGCGTCAGGTGCTGGAACAGACATTGGTGGAGGTCAAGGCGAGAGTCGCCCTCCTTGAGGCCGCGCTCGACCCGGCCCATGGCCAGTTCACCGGCCAGTCGGTGTGGGTGGGGCCGAAGGCCCGGACGTTCACCGAAGATCTCACCGCTCGCCGCACCCGACTGCGCCAGGCGGCCAGGGCGCTCGTCGACGCGCTCGAAGAGGAGATCCGGTCCGCCCCGGCTAAGGTTCCACCTTCCGCCGCGCGGCAGTGACACATCAGGCTGAAATCTGACCGGGAGCCGACGCTACGGACTCACGTCACGCCTCGTGGCGCGCAGCCAGGTTGCCGAAGCCATCGCCCTTGATCCTGTCGAGGAAGGCGTCCCATTCGGCCGAGGTGAAAGCCAGCATGGGCCCCTCGGGGTCCTTGGAGTCGCGCACAAGGAAGAGCAGGTCGACATCGGGGCCGAGCGAGGTATCGGCGAGGGCGACTTCGACGCAGTCGGGGCCGTCACCGCTCAGCGAGCTCTTGTGCCAGACGCCGACCTCGACGCAGTCTTGACCGTTCCCGCTGCGTGAGCTCTTACGCCACGTCACCTGGGACAGTTCCGGTGTGGACATTCCGCATTGCCTTTCACGAAGTGGTCATTCGAACTGGGAAGCCGCCTCGGCAATGAAGCGGCGGGAGTCATCCGGGTCCAGCGCTTTCGCCCGCAGGTGATCGAAGGCCAGGCTGTATCGGTAAATATCCGTCTCTCGTTCTATGTAGAGACTTCCCGTGAAGTTCTCCATGAACACCACGTCGGGGTCGGCAGGTTCGGGAAACTCCATGATCTGGAATGCGCCGTTCGTACCGGGATGGACTCCGGCAGCGAAGGGCAGGACCTGGATGGCGACGTTGGGCAGGTCGGTTATGTCGAGTAGCCGTTTGAGCTGGGAGCGCATTACCTCAGGTCCGCCGACAGGACGACGGATGACGGCTTCGTCCAGAACAGTCCAGAGACGCAGGGGCACATCTTGAATGAGAAGCGTCTGGCGAGCCATGCGGACCTCGACGCGGCGCTCGATCTCGCCCGGGGATGAGATAGACAAGGCGGAGCGGATCACGGCGCGGGCGTAGTCCTCGGTCTGGAGAAGACCGGGAAGAACCGTGGGTGCGAAGCTGCGCATTGAGGTCGCTTCGGCTTCGAGCCCTATGTAGGTGGTGTACTCCGTGGGGAGATCGCCGTACGCCTGCCACCAGCCCTTCTTGCGGGCATCTTTCGCAAGGTCAAGCAGCTCTCCCCGCTTGGCGGAGTCGACAGCGTAGAGGTCGAGAAGGCGTCCGGTGTCCGTGAGAGCCACCCTGACGCGGGCCGTCTCGATCCGCGAGACCTTCGTAGTGGACCAGCCAAGCCGTTCTCCGACCTCTTCCATCGTCAGTTGAGCCCGTTCGCGCAAACGTCGCAGCTCAGAGGCCAGACGGCGCCTGCGCACCGTGGGACTTGCGGTTTGCTTCACGTTCACTCCTCCTTGAGTCGAAGCCAAGAGTAGCTGTCTCGTAACAGAAAGTGTTGAGGTTACTTCCCGAGCAATTTGCCAATCCCGTTGCACGGCCCTCCGCCTGGCTGCATGCTCTAAGTACACAGTCAGTGACTTTGGGTCACCAAAAGGTGTTCGGACACCTTGGCCACGAAGGGCGGAGGATCAGATGAGGGTGCGCGATCTTCAAGGGTGGGGCGGTGAGTTGCTGGAGTTGGCGTGGGAGTTGAACGATCTCGGGTTCGACTCCGTGGTCAGGCTCTCGCCCGGTCGGCGGCCGAGCGTGGAGATCTTCGTGCCGCCGGGGCGGTCGAGGGTCGTCACGGCTCAGCGGGGCCGTACGTCGGTGTTCACCTGGGAGCGGCGAGACCGTGACCGGCAGGGTCAGGAACCGCGGCGTCGCGGCAGGATGCGGGAGGCGGCCGAGCGGCTGGCGGAGGAGGCGCGGTGAGGGCGCTGGGACTGCTCGGCCAGGTCGATCTGCCCGCGCAGATCGCCGCCGTCCCCCAGGCCCGCCGCTACGTCCGCGACCTGCTGAAGGGGCTCGACCACCCGCACACCGACGACGCGCTGCTCCTGCTCACCGAACTCGTCACCAACTCCGTACGCCACTCCGACTCCGGCCGCTGCCCCAGCGGGCGGATCACCATCGCCGTCGCCCATCACGATGGAACGCTCCACATCGACGTGATCGACGCCGGTTCGACGGCCGGGCACCGGCCCCTGGTCTGCGTGGGCGTGCCCCCCCGACAGCGGCGGAGGGCGTGGACTCTGGCTGGTCAGGGAGCTGTCGTCGGCCTGGGGGTGGTACGAGATCCTTGCCGGACGTGTCGTCTGGTTCCAGCTGAGCGAGCGGTGACCTCGTGGTCCGCCGGGAACACCCGCCCCATTGCCTCAGCTCACGCGAAGTCGATCGCTCGGGGAGCGTTCCGTCACGGACACGAACCAGACTGCACAATCATCCCAATCTCGTGTCCCTGCAAAAATTATTGTGCACTTAGTTCACATTTTTGAGGAAATGCTCTACGTTCCATGGATGTGACGCGGCACACATCCGATCGGGTTACCGAGCGGAGTCCTTTCGCTCCGATCCGGCGTGAGCCGCGCGTCCCACCGAAGAAAGCCCCCGGCCGGTGAGGTCGACGGGCACCGATCTCGGAGGAAACATGGGCACTGCCGACCTCACCACTGTTGCGAACGGCGACCTCACCGACCGCGCCCCTGCCGCAGGCGGCGGCAACCGTCCCGCCGTATCGGTGGGGGGCAACCCCGCGGCCCTCGCGGCCAGCGCCGGCCGCGCCGTCCTGGCGGCCGGTGGTGACCGCGCCGCCGCGCTCGCGGGCGACCGGGCCGAGACGATCGCCGAGGAACAGCGCGCCGTCGACCACGCGTACGACTGCGTCGAGCGGAAGCGGCTGAACGCCGACCGGGTCAGGAACACGCACGGCCAGGAGCACCCGGACACCGGCCTTCCCTTCGTGCCGGACGTTCCCCCCGAGTTCGGCGTGGAGGACGACCTCGGCGGGCAGCCCCTCGTCTTCATGCGCGTCGACGTCGCCGACGACCCCGACGGCCGGGAGACCTGGCGCATCGGGCGCCGCTCGGTCCGCGACGCCGAGGGCGACCTCGTGGTGATCAGCTGGACCTCCGACCAGGCCGTACGGTGGATGAAGGCCCGCTCCTCCCGTCCCGGGGAGATCCGGCTCCGCCGCAGGCTGCGCCTGCACGGGCGCACGGTGACCGACTACTTCGACGACATCCGTCCCCGGGTCGCGAATCGCAGGGCCCCGGAACCACTGGACAGTCTGGAAGCCCTCGACGAGCCGCAGGCCGTCGAGCCGCCCGGCGAGGACGCGGACGCCTTCCTCCTCGCCGACCTCGACCGGGGACGCGACGGGCTGATGCGCGACATCGTGGAGACCATCCAGCGCGACCAGCTGGACCTGGTCTCCGACGGGCGCCCCGGGGTGCTGGTCGTCCAGGGCGGTCCGGGGACCGGCAAGACGGCCGTCGGCCTGCACCGCGTCGTCTGGCTGCTGGATCCGACGAACCGGGGGCTCACCCCGGACGACGTCCTCGTGGTGGGGCCGCACCGGGGGTTCCTGCGCTACGTCAGCCAGGTCCTGCCGAGGCTCGGCAGCCGGGGGGTCGCCACCGTGGAGGTGTCTCGGCTCTGGGACGGCGAGGTCCGCGCCGAGGACACCTCCCAGGCGCACCTGGTCAAGTCCGACGAGCGGATGGCCGAGGTCCTGCGCCGCGCCGTCGAGAGCGGCATCCGCCCCGAGGCGCTGGCCTCCCACATCAGCGACGACGTCTTCAGCACCCCGTACCGAGGGACCGCCCTGACGCTTCCGGCCGCCGAGATCGAGGCGCTCGCCGTCGACGCGCGCGACTCCAGCGGCCCGTACCTGGTACGCCGCCGCAAGTTCGTCGACACGTTCGTCGACCGGCTGCTGACCAGGTACGCCAAGGCGCTGCCCGGCCAGCGCCCGGACGGCGCCCTGCGCTCCGGCATCGAGAAGCACGGCCGGGTGGCCTCCCTGATCAACGCCGTGTGGCCCGCGCTCAACGCCGAGACCATCCTGCGCAAAACGCTGAACGACCCGGAGACGCTCCGGGTCGCGGCCTCCGGCCTGCTGACCGCCGAGGAGCGGGAGACCCTCGCGCGGCCCCGGGTGGCTCGTGCCTCCGAGGAGCCCTGGACGCTCGACGACCTGGTCTGCCTTGAGGAACTGCGCCACCTGCTGTCCGGCGACGAGCCGCGCCGCTACCGCCACATCGTCGTGGACGAGGCCCAGGACCTCACGCCCATGCAGGCGCGTTCCCTCTCCCGCCGCTGCCCCGGCGGCTCCATGACCGTGCTCGGCGACCTCGCCCAGACCACCGGCGCCCGCCAGTACGACGTGTGGGAGCGGCTGGCCGGGATCCTCGGCGGGCGCGACGGCTGGCATCTGGCCGAGCTCACCGTGGGCTACCGGGTCCCGGACGAGGTCATGCGGTTCGCGGCGCCGCTGGCCAGGGCCGTGTCCCTCTCCACCGCGGTTCCCGTGTCGGTGCGCGGCGCCGACGAGACGTCGCTGACGATCACGCGTACCGAACCGGATCGTTTGGCGAACGAGGCCGTCTCGCGGGCGCTGGACCTCGCCACGGCCGGTCTGGAGCGGTCGCGGTCGGTCGCGCTGATCGTCCCCGACGGCACCGCGCTGCTGGAGGAGCTGGAGCGGAAGGTCGGGGAGATCCAGGGGGCCGTTCCCGCGGACGGCGTCCCGCCGGTGAGCGTCCTGCCCGCGACCATGGCCAGGGGCCTGGAGTTCGACCACGTCGTGGTGGTCGAACCGGCCGCCATCGCCGATCAGGGACCCGCCGGGCCTCGACGGCTCTATGTGGCGATCACCCGGTGCACCCAGTCGCTCAGCGTGCTGCACGCGGCGCCGCTCCCGGCCCTGCTGGGCGGCCCCGCCGGCCCGGCGCTCGCCGTACCGGGTGAGCAGGTCCTCGCCGTACCGGGTGAGCAGGTCACCTCGACGCTCGCCATGACGAACGAGCCGACCGCTCCGACGCTCACCGTGACAGACCGGCCGGCCTCCCCGGCTCCGACCGTGCCGGACGCGCCGGTCACCTCGATGCCGGCCGTTCCGATCGTGCCGGTCACCCCGCTCACTACCGACCCGCCCAGCCGGCCCGCCGAGGAGAACACGACCATGGATTCCGGCACGACGGTCACGGGCGACGGCTTCCAGGACTTCGTCTCCTCGCTGGAGGAGCGCGTCCGCGCCGACAGGCGGTGCCACGTCCACGAGCAGCTGCGCCACATGCTCATCGCCGAGCTGCACGGGGCCCGGCTCGCCCCCGAGCAGTCCCCCTTCGCCGACATCACCTGCAAGGGACCGGGAGGGACGGTCCTGTACGAGGTCCTGGGAGAGGGCGGGCACACCTACGAGCGCATGCGCGAGGCCGTGCTCCGGATCATGGAGGTCGAGCACGTCGGCGGGGAGCGCGCGGAACACAGGTTCCTCGTGCTCCCCCAGGCCCCCGAGCCCGCGTGGGCTCCGGCGATGCCCGCCACGGCCTTCACCGTCACGACGATCTGGAGAGACGGTGCCGGGTGGGCCGGGGAGAACCTCGCCGTCGCCCTTGGCCAGGTTTCCCCGGCCGAGTCGACTCCCGGGTGAACTGAGTCAACGGATAGGCTGCGAAGGGACCTTCCCAGGAAGGCACGGTGCCCGCCCACCTCGGCACATCCCGTCACCGTGCCTCCCGGCGGTGGGGTCGCCACCGTCCTGTCCCCTACCCGGAGACACCATGCCTCCTTCTGCCGACCCGTCTGTCTCCGTCACCCTGGCGGAGATAGCCAGGATCGCCGGTGTCGGGCGCGCGGCCGTCAGCAACTGGCGCCGCCGTCACGACAGCTTCCCCGCGCCGGTCGGCGGCACGGACACCAGCCCGCAGTTCGCGCTGTCACAGGTGGAGGAGTGGCTGAGACGGCAGGGGAAGCTCGACGAGGTCGGCAGCCGGGAACGGCTGTGGCCGGAGTTCGAGGCGCTCGGGGACCGCGACACGATGGGGAGGGCGATCGCCGCGGCCGGTGCCCGGCTCGCCCGGGAGGAGGCCGGACCTCCGGCGAGCCCACCGGGCGCGGGACACCTGGCAGACCTACCGGACATCGGCGCGGCCGGAGGACTTCCGGACGACACCGGTCTCTCCGACGCCCAGCGGTCCCTGGTGGAACGCGCGGTCGGCCTGGCGAGGAAACACGGGGCCCGGGAGACCTACGACTTCCTGCTCGGCCGCTGGCTCGACACGCACGTCCGGCAGATCGGTGTCACGCCACCCCCGCTGGCGGCCCTGATGGCCCAGGTCGCCGAACTGTCGCGCGACGGCGAGGCCGGTGACGTCGGCACCGTGTTCGACCCCGCGTGCGGCACGGGCGGTCTCCTGCTCGCCGCCGCCCGGCAGTGGGCCGGCACGGTGGACGCGCCCCCCTCGGACGTCCCGCTGAAACTGCTCGGCCAGGACGTCGACCCGACCCAGGCGGCACTGGCCGCCGTACGGATCCTGCTCGCCGGTCACTCGCCGGGGCGTGAGGCCGCGTGGGAGGTGGACGTCCGGGCCGGGAACACCCTGCGCGCCGATCCCCACCCCGGTGTCCGCGCCGACGTGGTGCTGTGCAACCCGCCGTTCAACGAGCGCGACTGGGGATACGAGGAGCTCGCCACCGACGCCCGCTGGACGTACGGCCTGCCTCCCCGCACCGAGCCCGAGCTCGCCTGGACACAGCACGCGCTGAGCCGCCTGGCGCCCGGCGGGACGGCGGTGCTGCTGATGCCCCCCGGTGTCGCCTCCCGCAAGGCAGGGCGCCGGATCCGGGCCGGGCTGCTTCGTAGCGGCGTGCTGCGCGCGGTGGTCGCCCTCCCGCCGGGGACCGCGCCCCCGCACAGCGTCGCGCTGCACCTGTGGGTCCTTCGAGCACCGGCCGAAGGCGGAACGGGCGCGGGGACCGGGGTGCTGCTGGTCGACGCGGCCGGGGTCCAGCCTGAGCCGTCGGGGGGAACGCAGCGGACGGGCCGGGCGGCGATCGACTGGCCCCTGTTGCACAGGCGCGTGGTGTCGGCCGTCCAGCCGGGAGACGAGGACAGGGACCGGCCGGCCGATCACGCCGTGCTCCCGGTGATCGATCTCCTGGACGACGAGGTGGACCTCACCCCCGCACGGCACGTCCCCAAGGTGGCGGCCTCGACGGACCTGGGCCTGCGGCGCTCGTGGAACCGGTTCGGCACCCTGCTCCACGAGCTGCGGGACCTGACCGCGACCCTGTCCGCGCTCGAACCGAGCGGCGAGGAGCCGGCGGGCCAGGGCGCGGTGACCGTGGGCGACCTGCTCCGGGCGGGCGCGATGACGATGCGGGCCGGGCAGCAACCGGCGGACGGCGCGGTGCGCACCGGAGACGCCCCCGATGACGCCGTGCCCGTGCTGACCGTCGCCGACGTGCTGGCCGGAGGCAGACCGTCCGGCTGGTTGCCCGTGCGGGAGGTCTCGGCGGGAGAGACCGCGGGCACCCTCACCGTGACCGTCCCGGAGGAGGTGGTGGTCGTCGGGGCCTACCGGGCGTTCGGCGCCTGGGTCGACACCGGCGCCCCCACGGTGCTGGGCTCACAACTGTTCGCCCTGCGCGTGGATCCGACGCTGCTCGACCCGTGGTTCCTGGCCGGTTGCCTGCGCGCCCCGGCCAACGCGAGGCAGGCGGGAACCCACGCCTCGACCTCCTCCCGTCTCGACGTCCGCAGGCTGCAGGTCCTGCGGTTGCCCCTTGAGGAGCAGCGCCGCTACGGCGAGGCCTTCCGGCGGCTCACCGCCTTCGAACGGTCACTGCAAGAAGCCAGGGCGATCGGCGGGGAGCTGGTCGACGGCCTGACCGACGGCCTGTCCGCCGGGAGGATGCCCCGCCACTGGCCGGAGCGGGCGCCCCGGGGCGGGGCGTGAGCTGACCACCGGCTCTGTCCAGGACCCGTCGTGTCCTGTCTCGTCGCCGGCCTACTCGATCGCGTCAAGATGGGCGAGCTGTTCGTCGGACCGTTCCCCCTCCGCGTGCGAGCGCACCTCGGCGAGTGTCGGGGCGGGCACCTCCAGCTGTCGGGCCAGGACGGCGATCCTGGCGGAGAGATCCGCCAGGGTGCGGACCTCGCGCAGACGTGCCATTCCCAGCGTCCTCTCCTTCACGGCGCGGAGCCGGGGGGAGTCGTCGTCGCACAGCTCGAGCCGGATCCCGGTCTCCGCCTGTTGCCGGCGGCGCCAGGAGTGCCACCAGCGCAAGGCCGGCGGGTCCATGCTGCACGGGACGCACAGCACCCACTGACACGTCTCTTACCAAGAGAAGCTCCGGGGGGCGTGCGAGAGGAAACGATCTTTGGGGCAAGCCGACGGGCGAAGGCCGGAACCTCGCCACCCCAGTTCTCATGCGAGATCCGCACGTTTTCCCGGAACTCGACGGAACCGCACCATACCTGGCCACTCTGGATCCAGGCCCGAAATCCAGACATGGCCCGCTGGACAGCCCGGCGACCTCGCGATGACCGCGGGTTACTTCTCCACCGAGGCCCGACAAAGTCGGTTGAGTTTATAAAATCGCGACACATCTACCACGGCCCCACCATCCCCACAAGTTCCCCGGAGTCCGGGATAACGCCGCCGGCTCGTGCCGTTCATCGCCACCTTCGCGCCCGGCGGCGGTCCCGCGTGCGCATCGGCGTGGACCCCTGACGCCCGCCGCGCGGAAAGAGCCCGGCCCCCGTGCGGGCGTCCCGGACGGCCACCGAGCTGCGACCTCCGCAAAGGCCATGACACCACGTCAGCATGTCGTCACACTTGGGTGCGACAAAGTCGGCCGATTGCGGCAACCATGAAGCCCTTGAACCCGATTTACGTCATATAAAGCCTAATTCCACATTAAAACAGCATTTATGGTGCACCTTGCACCTGCTGGAACCTGCGGAGCCCGGCTGACATCCAACCCCGTACGACTGGCGTCCACTTATCGGACGTGAGCCGCACATCCCCCAGGTTGATGACATATGAGGTGTCGTGACTATGGCGTCGAACGTGACGCGGTTATATCGGGCGGTGCTGCGCGACCCGGCCGCCCCCATCTCGATCCGGCTGCGCCGCACCTTCTCGGAGTGGGTCGAGCGGAAGGGGTTCCCGCCCCCGGGCGCGGCGCGGGCGATGGTCGAGGCCGAGGCCGGCCGGGCACGGCTCGCGATGGAACGGCGCGGTGACTGCGGCCGCTACACGCTCGACGAGCCGGACGGGGAAGGGCACCTGCGGACCCGGGTGACCTACGCGGAATCGGTGCCGGGCATGACCGGGTGGGTCATCGTCACCGTGGACCGGCACGAGGGGCGTGAGCCGGAACGGCAGCGGCGGGAACCGTACCGGAGCGGAAGGCGCGAACCGGAACGGCGGGAACGGCAGGAGCGGCACGAACCGGCCGTGGTGAGCGTGCCCGGTTTCCTCCCCGCGTACCTGCGCACCGCGCGCATCAGCGACGGCGGCATCCAGGTGGAGGACGGCCCGGTGGTCCTCGACGAGGAGGGCATGGACCGGTTCGTCCCGGTGATGACCGAACCCCGCCGGAGGATGCCGATCCTCGTTCTCTCCGTGGACCCCCAGAACCCGGAGGCCGCGCGGGCCCGTGCCGACTATCTGGCCGGCGCGGTCACCGGCGCGGGCCTGGTGGTACGGCTGGCCGACCTGCGCGCCCAGAACCGGTTCAACAAGGCGATGGGCAGGGAGCTGGGCGTGTTCGGCGGCGGGATCCGCACCTACCTCGCCCCCTTCGACCCCGCCGAGGAACGCCACCCCCGCAGGCACCCGCCCATGGGCGCCGCCATGATCCGGGACCAGGGTGACGCCGCCCTGGACCGGATCGTCGTCGGAGCGGTCGGCGACACCGTCCGTCGCGACCTTCCCGCGGACGTCCAGCGGACGCTCCACGTCGTCTACCGGGTGCTCGCCGGGCGCGCCGACCTGAGCGAGATCGCCGAGGCCGCGCGCCGTCCCGCGAAGACCGACTCCGCCCGCGAGGAGCTGCGACGGCGGATGATGACCATGACCCGGCGCCCGGCGCCCGCCCCGGCCGCCGGAACCGGCGAGGCCGGCCCGGTCTCCACCGGGTCCGCCGGGAAGCAGGGGCCGCCTTCCCCGGACAAGGCCACCGTCATCACGGAGAACGAGGAGACCGAGGAGACCGAGCAGGACGAGGAGACCCGGAAGAACGAGGAGACCGGGAGGAGCGGGGAGGTCCTCTCCGGGGGCGGCGGCCCGCTCTCCGGGGTGGAGCAGATCGCCCAGGTGGTGGCGGACATGGTGGTCAAGGAACTGCGCGGCGATCTGGACGCGGCGCTGGGGCTCGCCACGTCGTCACAGGCCTCCGCCGGTGACCTCGCCAGGGTTCTCCGCGAGCTCCACACGCTCGGCGCGCACCTTTCCGGCCTGCGTGACGTCGTCGCGGAACGGCGTGGCGAGGCCATCCTCGCGGACGAGGAGGGCGACCGTCCGGCCGCCGAGGCCGGGAGCCTTCGCGAGGAGTACCGGCTGCTCACCGAGGAGTACGCCGAGGCCGTCACGAGCGCCAGGAAGCTCACCGAGCGGGTCCGCTGGCTGGAGGGCAGGCTCGCCGCGGCGGGCCAGCCGGTGTACGGCGTGCCCGAGGAGACCCCCGTCTTCGAACCCGCCAGCCTGGTCGCGGTCCTGGTCGAGGCCCGCGAGAGCCTGCGCCACATCGTCGTCGGCGACACCGACGGCGCCGCCGCCCGGCTCGACCTGGACCACCCGGCCCAGTCGCGTACGTGGGCGGCGAAGGCGTGGGACTCCCTGCGCGCCCTGGAGGACTTCGCGAGGGCGCGGTCCGGCGGGGAGTTCTCCGGCGGCTTCTACGAGTGGTGCTCCCACGGCTCCTCCGGCCGCCTCACCATCCCCACCGGGATGCTGTCCATGCGCGAGTCGAAGAGCGTGGTCACCCGCGCCAAGTTCAGCGACCGCCGGACCTTCGCCGTCCCGCCCGAGGTGAACCCGGGCGGGCAGGTCCTGATGGAGTCCCACGTCAAGCTCCGGTCCGTCGGCTACCCCGCGCCCCGGATGTACTTCCACGACGACTCCGGCGGCGCCACCGGCAAGATCTGGATCGGCTACCTGGGCGAGCACCTCCCCAACACCCGTACGAACTGATCGGTGACGGGCACCTGTCGCGTCAAGCCGGAACAACGCCGGGGCCGTGGGTGCGGGGGAGGACGGCCGTCACGACCAGGCCGCCGCCTTCGCGCGGGCGGGCCGTGACGTCGCCGCCGTGGGCCCGGGCCACGGAGCGGACGATGGACAGGCCCAGTCCCGCGCTCTTCGCCGTGACCAGGCGGTCGGCACCCAGGCGGCGGAAGGGTTTGAAGAGTTCCGGGATGTCGTAGGGCGGTACGGCGGGCCCGGTGTTGCTGACCTCCACCTCGACGAGTCCGTCAGGCGCGGTACGGCTGACGACCCGCACCCAGCCGGTACCGTCGCCGGTGTTGTGCCGGATCCCGTTCTCGACCAGGTTGTGCACCAGGCGTTCGAGCAGGAGCGCGTCCCCGCTGGTGGGCGCGGGGCCCGCCGCCTCGTGCACAGTGATCTTCGCGTGCTCCGCCTGCCGGGCGGTCTGCACGATCACGTGGGACACCACGTCGGCCATGTCCACCGGTGACCGGTCTGCGATCTCGTGCTCGGCGCGGGCCAGCAGCAGCAGTCCCGAGATGAGCTGCTCGTGCCGGGCGTTGATCTCCAGGAGGCTCTCGCCGAGCTGCCTGACGTCGGACGACGCCGCTCTGCGATGCATGGCCAGCTCGACCAGCGCCCGGTTGAGCGTCAGCGGTGTGCGGAGTTCGTGCGAGGCGTTGGCGACGAACCTGCGCTGACCGTCGAAGGAGTGGTCGAGCCGCTCGACCATGGTGTCGAAGGCGTCGGCGAGCTCCTTCACCTCGTCCTCCGGCCCGCGCAGAGCGATTCGCGCGCGCAGACCGTGGTCGGCGACCGTGGTGACCGCGATCCGCCGCGCCGTGTCGGTCACCCGGCGCAGCGGGGCGAGCACCCGGCCGGCGACCACCCACCCGAGGCCCGCCGCGGCGGCACCGACCGCGGTCAGCGCGACCGCTCCCTGGGTGAGCAGCGAGGTGACCGCGGCGGTGCGCAGTTCCTCCTCCTGCCGCTGCAGCCACCGGATCGCCGCGGGGCCCGTGAACACGTGGCCGTTCGCGTTGATGAGGACCATCTCCTTCTGCCCGCCCCCGGATCCCCCGTACCTGTCGGTGAAGGACTGGGTCAGTTGCTGGTTGAACAGCAGGTAGGTGACGCCGAGCAGGGTCAGGCCCGCGGCGAGGAACAGGGCGCCGTACACGAGGGTGAGCCGGGTCCTCAGCGTGAGGCGGGGCAACCTGTCGATGATCATGCGATCCGGTACCCCTCACCCGGCATCGTCTCGATGACCGGGGGCTCCCCGAGCTTGCGCCGGAGTTTGAGTATGGTGAGGCGCACCGCGCCGGTGAAGGGGTCGGCGTGCTCGTCCCACGCCTTCTCCAGCAGTCGCTCGGCGGAGACGAGCGCCCCGTCGGCGCGCAGCAGTTCGGTCAGGACGGCGAACTCCTTCTTCGACAGCGGCACGTACCGTCCGTTCCTGAACACCTCCCGACGCGCGGGGTCGAGGGTGATCCCGGCCCTCCGCAGCACCGGCGGCACGGCCGGCCGTGAGCGCCGTCCCAGCGCCTGGACACGGGCGGCGAGTTCGGCGAAGGCGAACGGCTTGGCCAGGTAGTCGTCGGCCCCGAGGGACAGCCCGGCCACCCGGTCACCGATCTCCGCGGCGGCGGTGAGCATCAGCACCCGCGCGGTCGACTCCGATGCGACCAGTTCCCTGCAGACGTCGTCGCCGTGCACGAGGGGCAGGTCGCGGTCGAGAACGACCACGTCGTAGTCGTTGACCGCGATGCGTTCCAGCGCCGCCTCGCCGTCGTGCGCGGTGTCGACCGCGTGCGTCTCGCCGCGCAGCCACTCGGCTATCGCGTCGGCCAGCATCCGCTCGTCCTCCACCACCAGCACTCGCATCGCGTTCTCGCGCCCCCTCGTCATGTACGGACGAGGCGATGGTGCCGTACGCGGTGTTTGCTCGCCGTTAGCGCCGGTGGAAACGCGACCGAAACGCGCTCCCCTGTTGCATCACCTCTCGAACGGCCGGTGGAGAACCGGCCGGCGGAAGAGGAGCTGATATGAGAGTTCTCGGCGCTCTGGCGCTCGCCCTGGTCCTGGCAGGGTGTGGTACGGCCGGCGAAGGCGCGGACGTGGCGTCGGCGGGCGGCGGTGGTGACAAGCCCGCCGTGAGCAGCGCCACGCCGAGCCTGGACCAGCACGAGAGGGGGATCAAGTTCGCGCAGTGCATGCGTGAGAACGGTGTCGACATGGCGGACCCCGAACCCGGCAAGGGCGTCACCATCCGGCTCGACAAGAGCGTCGGCAAGGAGACGGTGGACAAGGCCACGGCGGCCTGCAAGGAGTTCTCCCCGATGGGCGGTTCCGGACCGGACGGGGCGGACCCGCGGAGGGCCGAGTCGATGCGCAAGTTCGCGCAGTGCATGCGGGACAACGGTGTGGAGGACTTCCCGGACCCCGAGGCCGGCGGCGGCCTGCGCGTGACCGGGGCCGTCGGCGAGGATCCGGACTTCCAGGTCGCGCAGGAGAAGTGCGCGAAGGAGTTCCTGCCCGAAGCGGGTCAGGGAGGCTCCTGATGGGCACGGCCACCCGCAGCCCCCTGGACGGGCCGCCGGAGCCGCAGGGGTCAGGGAGGCTCCTGATGGGCACGGCCACCCTCGACGACGGAACGGACATGGACGCGTCCTCTCCCCGTTCGCGGCGACGTCGTGGTTTCGGCCGCGGCAAGAAGGTCGCCGGACTGGTCGTCGCGGTCGCCGTCCTCGGAACGGCCGCCGCGGCCACGAGCGGCATGGTCGGCCCGGGCGGTACCGGAACGGACAGAAGCTCGGTCCTCCTGCCTCCGGCCACCACCCTGGTGAAGCGGCAGACGCTCGCCGACACGCGGGACGCCGACGGCGAGCTCGGCTACGGCCCGGCCGCCACCGCGGTGAGCCGGCAGCCCGGCACGGTCACCTGGCTCCCCGACAGCGGCGCCCAGGTCACCCGCGGCAAGCCGCTCTACAAAGTGGACGACAAGCCGGTGGTGCTGATGTACGGCACGACGCCGGCCTATCGCGACATGCGGATCGGCACCGAGGGGCCGGACGTCAGGCGCCTGGAGCGCAACCTCCGCCGGCTGGGCTACACCGGCTTCACCATGGACGACGAGTACACCGGCGCCACGGCCTCGGCGGTCGCGCGGTGGCAGGACGACCGGGGCCTGGAGGAGACCGGCGTCGTCGAGCTCGGCCGGGTCGTCTTCGCCGGTGGCAAGGTCCGCGTGGACAGCCTGGAGGCCGAGACCGGCCAGCCCATCGCCCCCGGTCAGAAGGTGCTGACCTACACCGGCACCACCAAGGTGATCACCGTCCGGCTACGGACGGAAGACCAGCGGATGGCGAAGAAGGGCGCCAAGGTGTCGGTCACCATGCCCGACGGCAAGAGCGTGGCGGGCAAGGTCACCGAGGTCGCCACGATCATCGAGCCCGGGGAGGGCCCGGACGCGGACCCGGAGACGAGGCTCGAGGCGCTCGTCTCCCTCAGCCGCCAGAAGGCGGCGACCGGCCTCGACCGGGCCGCGGTGGACGTGACCTTCACGGCGTCCAGGCGTAAGGACGTGCTGACCGTACCGGTCTCCGCGCTCGTGGCGCTGAGGGAGGGCGGATTCGGCGTCGAGGTCGTCGAGGGCGCCACGTCCCGCTACCTCAACGTGAGGACAGGACTGTTCGCCGGCGGCCGGGTCGAGATCTCCGGAGACGGCCTCGCCGAGGGCGCGACCGTGGGGATGCCGAGATGACGCCCCCGATGGTCTCTCTGTCGGACGTGACCAGGGTCTACCCCGGCGGGGTCACCGCGCTGGCCGCGGTCTCCATGGAGATCGGACGCGGCGAGCTCGTCGCCATCGTCGGCCCCTCCGGCTCGGGCAAGTCGACGATGCTCAACGTCGTCGGCACGCTCGACCGCCCCTCCTCCGGAACCGTGCGCATCGACGGGTACGACGTCTCGAAGCTGTCGGACAGCCGGCTCTCGGCGTTGCGGGCGACCCGGATCGGTTTCGTCTTCCAGCACTTCCACCTCGCCGCCAAGGTCCCGGCGCTGGACAACGTGGCCGACGGCCTCCTCTACACCGGCCTCGGCCTGTCCGAACGGCGGCGCCGGGCCTCGACCGCGCTGGAACGGGTCGGGCTCGGCCACCGCCTCGACCACGAGCCGCACGAGCTGTCCGGTGGTGAGCGGCAGCGCGTCGCCATCGCCCGGGCCGTGGCCGGGAACCCCCCGCTCCTCCTCGCCGACGAACCGACCGGCGCCCTGGACTCCGTCTCCGGGGCCGGGGTGATGGAACTGCTGCGCGAGCTGAACACCTCGAACACCACCGTCGTGATCATCACGCACGATCGGGAGATCGCCGCGAGCCTGCCCCGGCAGGTGCGGATGCGCGATGGCCGGATCGTCTCCGACTCCGCGATCGGCTCCGACTCCGCGGCCGGATCGCCGCGGCACGCCGAATCCGGGGTGGCGGGATGACCGTGATCGATCAGGCGGGTTCGCCGAAGCCTGTTCCCGCCAGGATGCGGCCACGCGACGTGATGCGGGTCGGCGCGTCCGGCCTGCGCACCCGCCCGATGCGGGCGTTCCTGTCCGCGCTCGGGATCGCCATCGGCATCGCCGCGATGATCGGCGTGGTCGGCATCTCGTCCTCGTCGGGGGCCGAGCTCGACCGTACGCTCTCGGCACTGGGCACGAACCTGCTCACCGTCTCGTCCGGCCAGACGCTCCTGGGCGAGGCGGCCAAGATGCCGGTGGACGCCGAAGCGATGATCGAGCGAATCGGCCCCGTGGAATCGGCCTCCGCGGCCGGGCGCGTCGGCGACGCCGAGGTCTACCGGTCCGAGGAGATTCCCAAGGCCCAGACCGGGGGTCTCACCACCTACGCCGCCCGTATCGACCTCCTGTCCACGGTGGGCGCGACGGTGCGCAGCGGCACCTGGCTCAACGAGGCCACCGAGCGTTACCCTGCCGTGGTGCTCGGGTCGGGGGCGGCGGAGCGCCTCGGGGTGGGCGCGGCGGCGCCGGACACCCAGGTGGTCGTGGGCGGCGTGCGGTTCACCGTCGTCGGCATCCTCGACCCGGTGCCGCTCGCCACCGAGCTGGACAGCGCGGCGCTGATCGGCTGGCCGGTCGCGGAGGCGACGCTGGACTTCGACGGGCACCCCACGATCCTCTATACCCGCTCCGACGAGTCGAGGCTGGAGTCCGTTCGCTCGGTCCTGGCCGGTACGGCGAACCCTCGGGCGCCGAACGAGGTCGAGGTCTCGCGCCCGTCCGACGCCCTCGCCGCCAAGCAGGCCACCAGCCAGGCGTTCACCGGGCTCCTCCTCGGGGTCGGCGCGGTCGCGCTGCTCGTCGGCGGCGTCGGGGTGGCCAACACCATGGTCATCTCGGTGCTGGAACGGCGCCCGGAGATCGGCCTGCGCCGCTCGCTCGGCGCGACGCGCGGGCAGATCCGCACGCAGTTCCTCATGGAGTCGCTGCTGCTCTCGGCCCTGGGCGGGGCGGGCGGGGTCTTCCTCGGCATCTGCGTCACCATCGGTTACGCGCTCTACCAGGGCTGGCCGGCCGTGATCCCCACCTGGGCGACGATCGGCGGCCTCGCGACGACCCTGGCCATCGGCGCCCTCGCCGGTCTCTACCCGGCCGTCCGCGCCTCCCGCCTCTCCCCGACGGAGGCACTCGCCACACCGTAGAACGCGGGCACCCGCCCATTCGTCACTCGCTGGGAGATCACCCATGACCGACCGTGTCCCCCTGCGGAGCAGTGCTCCGGGCGATCCGCGCCCGGCCTGCCGGGAGCCGCCACCGAGCCGTACGTGAACGGGAAGGTCTCCGGCCCTCCCCTGAGCGGCGGCGCCCCCGGCCCCGGCGGGCAGGATGCGGTGGCCCGGCGGCCGGTGACCGCCGCCGTTCCCGGAGACGCCCGGGTCAGCGGTCGGCGAGCCCCTGGAGGATCGCGCGGACCTTTCCGGCGTTGTGGTGGTACGGGCCGTACCTGCGTTCGAGGTCCGGCAGCAGCTCGCCGAGCAGCCGTTTGGCCCGCCCCCGGTTGCCCGCGTCGAGTTCCACCATCCCGATCTGGCTCCGGATCTCCAGGATCCGTTCCTCTCCCGCGCCGAACCGCCTCTCGTCGGCCAGCAGCCGCCGGAGCTGGGACAGGGCGAGGTTCGTCTCCCCGATCGCCGCGTGGCACCCCGCCTCCATCAACCGGCACCGCAGGGCGAGGTTGTTGTCCGGCCCCTCCACCCTGGCGACGTCGGCCGCGAGCCGCTGGAACTCGGGCGCCGCCCGGCGGTAGTCGCCGCCGAGGAAGAGGGCCTCGGCGAGTTCGATCCGCAGGTCGATCACGGCGGAGCTCGTCGAGCCGAAGGAGCCCGCGGCGGGTCCGACCACCTCGGCCAGGAGGTCCGCCGCCTGGCCGAAACGGGCTTCCGCCTTGAGCAGGTCGGCCTCCTTGCGAGCGCGCTCGATGTCGGCCCGCTCGATCTGCACCAGTCCCGTGGCACGCCTGATCCGCGCCGGCCGTACCGGATGGGAGGGCCGCCGGTCCTCGGCGCGCGGGGCGGAGATCCGTCCGAGGACGGTGGCGTACATGCGCACCGGGTGGGACGCGTCCAGGTCGACGTAGCCGGGAAAGGGCGGCAGCTCGCGGCAGAAGTCGAGCAGCCGCTCGTAGACGACGTCCGCGCTCGCCGGCCGCTCCTCGGGCGTCTTCGCGAGCAGCCGCAGGACGAGCCGCTCCAGTCCCTCGGGGACGTCCTGCCGTCTCGCGCGCAGCGGCCGGGGGGCGACGTCGGTGTGGTTGCGCATCGAGGCCAGCGGGGTGGGCGCGGCGAACTGGTTGGTCCCGGCGAGCATCTCGTCCAGGATCACGCCGAGGGAGTAGAGGTCGCTCCGCGGTCCCGCGGTCCCGGCCATGGCCTGCTCCGGCGGCATGTAGGCCGGGGTGCCGAGCACCTCGCCCGTCCTCGTGAGGTTCGTCGTGTCCGTGGTGGCGAGCGCGGCGGCGATGCCGAAGTCGAGGACCTTGACCGTGCCGTCGGGGCAGAGCATCAGGTTGCCCGGCTTGAGGTCGCGGTGGACCAGCGAGCTGGCGTGGGCCACGGCCAGCACCGAGCACACCTGGGCGGCGATCGCCGCGGCCCAGGCCACGGGCACCTCCGTCTCGTCGAGCAGGGTCGCGACGGAACACCCCCTGACGAGTTGCATGACCATGTAGAGGTCGTCACCGTGCGGCCCGCAGTCGTAGATGGTCGGCACCCCGGGGTGTTCCAGCCGGGCGGTGATCCGCGACTCGCGTACGAAACGCCTGGCCAGTTCCTCGTCCCGGCGACCATCGGGAAACCTTTCGGCTTTGATGAATTTGATGGCTATCTGCCGATCCAGGCGTTTGTCGTAGCCGAACCAGACCTCTCCCATTCCGCCGGAGCGACGCGACGTGGGATCCAACTCGTAACGGCCACCGATGATCGTTCCTCTGCCCAAAACGATCCGCCCTCCAGAAATGCCCCGTCTTCCCCAGGAAAATGTAGCGCTCCCGGAGTCCCGTCGTCGTGGGCGAAAGTCTCTCCAGGTCACCGCCCCGCGATCGGATCGGTTCGCGCCGGGCGAGATCGTCGAATGCGTCACGCGTCCGCGGTCCGGCTTTTCACGCGCCCACGTGATACCGGTCAATTCCCGGGTTACTTCCGGACCTCCGGGAAGTGACCGGTGAGGCGGGATCGCCCCGGGCCGGCGATACGCCGCAGATGATCTACGACAGAATGTCGTCCATGGAAGCCCGTATCGCGATAGCACCCTCCGCGGAGGCGAGGACGTCCCACGGACGGCCCGGCTCCGCCGATGTCGAGCTCGACCGGCTACGGCTCGGGATCGAGGAGGCCGTGTCCCGCGGCGGTGGTACCAACGTCCCGCTCGCCGACGCCGACGGCCTGGTGTGGCTCGTTCCCGGCGAGCCGGAGCTGCTCGGGGCGACGCTGGAGGCCCATCCCCGGATCGGGTGGGTGCAGTTCCCCTGGGCGGGGGTGGAGAGGTTCGCGTCATCGGGGGTGTTCGACCGCCCCGTGGTCTTCAGCTGCGCCAAGGGGTCGTTCGCCGGGCAGGTCGCCGAGCACGCGCTGATGCTGACGCTGGCCTGCCTGCGCAACCTCTCCCGCCAGGCGCGGACGCCCGGCTGGTGTCCGGTGGATCCCCGGTCGCTGCACGGCCGGCGGGTGACGATCCTCGGTGGCGGCGGCATAGCCACCGAGCTCGTCCGCCTCCTGCGGCCGTTCGAGTGCCGGATCCGGGTGATCCGCCGCCACCCCGAGAAGGCCGAGGGCGCCGACGGGACACCGCAGACGCCGGAGACACCGCAGACACCGCAGACGCCGGAGACGCTGCCGCCCTCGGCCCTGCCCGCCGTGCTTCCCGAGACCGACATCCTGGTGCTGGCTCTCGCCCTGACGCCGGAGACGAGGCACGTCGTCGGCGCCGCCCAGCTGGCGCTGCTGCCGCCACACGCCGTCGTCGTCAACGTCGCCCGCGGCGCGCACATCGACACCGGAGCGCTCGTCGAGGCCCTCGGCGCGGGGACGATCTCCGCCGCCGGCCTGGACGTGACGGATCCCGAGCCGCTCCCCGACGGGCACCCCCTGTGGGCCGACCCCCGGGTGCTCATCACCTCGCACTGCGCCGACTCCGCCGAGTACGTCGCGCGGATGCTCTGCGAGCGGGTCGAGCGCAACGTGGGCAACCTGCGCGCGGGCCGCCCGTTGGAGGGGGTGATCGACCCCGCCGCGGGATACTGAGGGATACCGGCCGTCGCTCGCACCTGCTCCGGACGGCCCGCGCTCCCACCGCGACGTCCGGCCGACCGGGATGACGGCGCGGCCGGGACACGGGACCGGGCGTCGCGGTGAACCGAGGTCAGCCGCGGGATGTTATCTGCTGGACCGCCCAGCCGTTGCCGTCCGGGTCGGTGAAGAAGACGAATCCCACGTTGTTGAGATCGTCTCCCTCACGGCTCGGGCGAGCGCCGGCCTTGCCCATCACCTGGACCTCGCCGACCTCCACCCCCCGCTCGACGAGGTGCGCGCGGGCCGCGTGGATGTCCGAGACCACCAGTTGCAGGCCCCGCAGCGAGCCCGGCTCCATGTCGACGAAGCCCTTCCCCAGGACGATCGAGCAACCGGATCCGGGGGGAGTGAGCTGGACGATCTGAGGGCCGCCGTCGATCCGGGTGTCGTGGTCGACCGTGAAGCCGACCTTCTTCTCGTAGAAGTCCTTGGCCCGGTCGATGTCGCTGACGGGGACCACCACCACTTCCAGGGTCCAGTTCATGAGATCTCTCCTCCTGGTAGCCGCGGTGGCTCTCCGGCCGGCCGGCGCTCATCTCTTTATAACCTTTTCGTTCTATAACCTTATGGTTTTCTATAGGTCCGCGTGGCGGCTGTCAACCGGAACCGGACCTTCGCCGGAGGCGTCCGCCGTGTCCCTCGGTTCCCGAAGGTGGCGCCGGTAGGCCGCGGGCGAGGCGCCGTAGGCCGTGCGGAAGGCCCGGTTGAAGTGGGAGTCGCTGGTGAAACCCCAGCGCGAGGCGATGGTGCGGACGGGCAGGTCGTCCATCAGGGGGTCGGCCAGGTCGCGGCGGCAGCGTTCGAGCCGTCGCAGGCGGATCCAGCCTCCGACGGTGACCCCCTCCGGCTGGAAGAGCTTGTGCAGGTGGCGAACGGAGATGTGGTGGGCCGCGGCGATGTCCGAAGGCGACAGGTCCGTCTCGCCCAGCCCTCTCTCGATGAACGCCTGGATACGCATGAGGAGGACCCCGTGGGGGTTGGACAGGGAGCCGGACGCGTCCGTGTCGAGTTCGTGGGCCAGCAGGGCGGCGACCAGGTCGAGGATGACCGTCGACAGCCGCAGCGCGTCGGAGGGCGAGCGCCGGCCGGGCTGCGCGATCAGCTGGTGGAGGAGCCCGCTGAGCAGCGCGCCGATGCCGTCCTTGCCCGACAGCCGCACCGCGAGCAACCGTTCGGCCGCCGAGGCCGAAAGCGGCAGGACCTCGCGGGGGAACTGCAGGATCAGGCCGTCGGACACGCTCGGACGGGACCCGCCCGCCGCCCTGGAACCGGCGCCTTCCGCCACGGTCCAGGCGTGGAACGTGCGGGAGGTGTCGTACAGCGTGATGTCGGTCGGCGCCAGCCCGGCCTCCCGGCCCTCCTGCTGGATGCCCGACCGCCCGCGAAGGGTGAGGGAGAGCTGGTAGTGGCCGGGGTCGGACCGGCGGATCCGGCTCGGGCTGCGGCGCGCGTCGAACGAGACGCACCGCACCCGGGACAGCTGCGCCACCCCGAGGTCGAGCGTGCGCATCTCGGCCCAGAAGTCCGCGGCCTGGTCGCTGGAGACGTCCACCGAGACCACAGACTGCGCGACGGCCTCCCACCAGAAGTCGAATCGCTCCTGAACGGGGACGCCGTCAAGCCGTAACACGGAAGGAAGCAGCAACTTTTCTCCCGACAAACACCACAAAAGGGACTAACGACAAACTGTCGGAAATCTCGCATTCTCGGGTGTCCGTTTACCATCTGCCGCGGAGAGCCGAACGGCCCCGCCTGACAAGCGGAAAGTCGCGATCGTCCGCACCTCACCCCCACGTGGGCCCCGGCCACACCCCCGGTGACCGGTCCTCACCCACGTCAACGACCATCACGATTCCAGCGTTCCAGACTTTTTCCGCGTCTCCCGCGAATTACGCCACCGGCGCGAAACACCTGTTCAGCCGCCCGCGCCGATCACTCGCGTGGCGGCGAGGTAGGCGGCGAGCAGGCTCTCGGCGACCGCCGTCACGGTCTCGTCTCCGGGCAGGAAGTACGGGCTGTGCAGTCCCGACTCCGTGTCGGTGCCCACGAACAGCATCAGCGACGGCACGACCGACGCGAAGTGGGCGAAGTCGTCGGCACCGCAGGAGCGCAGCGTGGCGGGCATGTGGTGGGCGACGTCGACGAGGATGCAGCCCGTCTCCTCGGCGAGGCGTGCGTCGTTGACGAGCACGGGCTCCCCGGGCGTGATCCGCACCTCCGCCTCGCAGCCGTGGACGCGGGCCACGCCCTCGGCGACCTCGCGGAAGCGGTGGTGCAGCTGGTGGCGCCACGACTCCGACATCGTACGCAGGGTGCCCCGGGCGGAGGCGTGACCCGGCATCGCGTTGGGGGCGCTGCCCGCCGACACGGTCCCGAAGGTGACCACGGTCGGCGTCATCGGGTCGGCGTCGCGGCTGACGAGCTGCTGCGCGGCCACGATGATCTGGGCGAGCGCCAGGACCGAGTCGCGGGACAGGTGGGGGTAGGCCGCGTGCCCGCCCTGCCCGCGGACGGTGACGGTGAACTCGTCGGAGGAGGCGTTGACCGCGCCCGGCGTGCAGGCCGTCTCGCCGGCGCCGAGCACCGGCTGGACGTGTGCCGCGATCATCGCGCCGACCCGGTTCCTGCGGAGCGCGCCGGAGTCGACGATGTCGCGGGCACCGGAGGGGTGGGTCTCCTCGCGCGGCTGCAGCACCGCGACCATCGGCGCCGGCGCCCGTACCCGGTCGACCGCCCTGGTCAGCGCCACCAGCGCCGCGAGGTGCACGTCGTGGCCGCAGGCGTGCATGGCGCCGTTGCGCGAGGCCCAGGGCACGTCCGTCTCCTCCGGGATCGGCAGGGCGTCCAGCTCCCCGCGCACCCCGACGGCCAGGCCCTCGCCCCCGACGCGGAGGAGCGCGCCGGTCCCGGCCACCCGCTCCGTCGCGTCGCCCTCGGGCAGCGCGTCCAGCACGCGCTTGAGCGTCGGCTCCTCCTTTCCCGACACGCACGGCTCGGCGTGCAGTTCCCTCCGCAGCTGGAAGGCGGCGGGCAGCTCGGCGTGCAGAGCGGCGCGGAGCCGCTCGTGGATCTCGTTCATCGCCGCCCCCCGAGCCGGCGGGCGTCGCGGTTTCCCCTCACGCGTCCTCCTCGGCGGGTGCGGCGAGTACGCGGACGTGAGTGCCGATCATGGATCTCCCTCTGACTGTGCGTGGTGCCGTTCTGGTGGTACATGGGTGACATGGGCGCCGTTCTCGTCGTACGTGATGGTCGTTCTCGTCGCCGGCCTCGGGGCCGGTCACCCGGTCACCCGGTCTCTCCGAGGCCGTAGACGCGGCGGGCGTTCCGCGCGCCGATCATGGTGGCGACCCGGATCGCCTGCGGCTCGCTCCACTCGCCGTCCGCGACGAACCCCCCGAGGACACGGGCCATCGCGCGGCGCCAGAGCAGGGCGCCCAGGTGGTGGAGCTCCGCGGGACCCCAGGCGTCCGAGGAGAAGAGGATCTTGGCGAAAGGCGCCAGCTCCAGGCTCTCGGCCACCAAGGCCACGCTACGCGCCCCGGTGTGGTTCACCCCCAGCCCGACGTCGAGGTAGACGTGCGGGTAGGCCTGGGCGAGGTAACCGGCGTTGCGGTGGTACGGGTAGCAGTGCAGCAGGAGCAGGGGGACGCCCCTGGGCTCGGCGAGCTCGATGAGGCCGCGCAGCAGCAGGGGGTCGGACCGGCGCAGATCGAGGTCGGGGTCGCCGTACCCGGCGTGGAACTGGAGCGGCAGCCCGCGCTCGATGCCCGTCCAGATGAGGTGGCGCAGCAGCACCGGGTCGTCGACGCGGATCGTCCCGGTCCGCTCGGACTCGCGCAGCCAGCGTCCGGCCGCCGCCACCACCTCGGCCGGGGCGGGCGGGGCGGGGTCGAGGTCGAGCCCGTACCGGTAGGCGGCGACGCTCTTCAGGCCGCGCGCCGTACGGCTGCGCTCCCACAGGGCCGCCTCGAAGCGGGCGGCGAACCCGGCGGCGTCGGTCCCCTCGGCGGCGACCCCCTCCGCGACCGACTCCAGGCGGACGATCTCCTCGACGGGCCGCCCCGTGAGGGCCGCCATCGGCGCCGGGCCGAGGATCTCCTCGCCCCCGTAGCCGGTCTCCAGGAGGAAATGATCGACCCCGGCCGCGGCCAGCAGGCGCCGGTTCGCCTCCCCGGCCCCGAGCTCGGCGCGGCGGGCGAGGTAGGTCTCCGGGTCCGGGTGCGGGTCGAGCCCGAGGACGGGCGCGCAGTGCCGCAGGACGGCGAAACCGAGCTGCGAGTCGAACTGGGTCATCCAGCCGGGCACCGGCCGGTCGGACTCGGTGATCAGCTCCTCGAACCGCCTTCGCGGCAGGTCGCCGTCGAGGGCGCCGTGGACGTGATGATCCACCAGCGGTATCGCCCCGATCGCACGCTCCAGGGCACCGGCCCCCGCCGCCACGGCCGCGCGCGCCGGAATTCCGGCCTCCCCCGCCCGGGCCGCGTGTTCCAGGGACCCGGCCCCACCCTCACCACCCCCACCACCCTCAACGGACCCCGCCCTCGCCCTCGCCGGAGAGTCCATGGGTGCCGGGGTCATGGTGGAACGCTCCTCGAGTGTGCGGTGCCGCTGGGATACGAGGTGCCCATGAAAAGGGGATGTCATGCCCCGATGTCCCATCCGGCTCACCCGCCGATCGGGCGCTCCACCTCACCCGCCGATCGGGTGCTCCACCTCACCCGCCGATCGGGTGCTCCACCTCACCCGCCGCCTCACCGGGCGTCCCGTCCGTCGCCGTGCCCGCCGTGCCCGCCGTACCCGCCCCCGCCGTGCCTGCCGCGCCCCTCTTCCGGATGCCGGGTGCGAGGGTGAGGGCGACGACGGCGAGCGGGAAGACGGTGGCGACGAGGAGGCCGGTGCGCAGACCGGAGCCGCCGTCGCCGGGGAGCGCGGCCGACAGGGTGGTAAGGAACCCGCCCGCGGCGGCGGAGGCGTCCGCGGCGGCCCCGGCGATCCAGGGGCCGGCCGCGCCCCCGGCGTCACCGAAGACGGCCAGCACGCCGAACATGGCCGCGCCGCCGAGGGGGAAGCGGGCCGCGGCGAGGCTGAAGGTCCCCGGCCACAGGAGGCTGACCGCCAGGCCGCACACCGCGCAGCCGACGAGGCTGACCACCGGGTCGGAGGACAGGCAGACGACGAGGTAGCAGACGGTCGCCAGCGCGCCGCACGAGGCCATCGCGGGCACCAGCGGGATCCGCTCGCCCCACAGGCCGTAGACGATGCGGCCGATCCCCATCAGGACCGCGAACAGGCACGGGCCCGCCAGGTCGCCCCACACCTTGGAGACGCCCAGTCCCTCCTCCGCGAAGAGGGAGGACCACTGCGACATGGTCAGCTCGGCCGCGCCCGCGCAGAGCATCAGCACGACGGCGGCGGCGAAGGCGGGAGCCCCGAAGAGCGCCCGCAGGGAGGTACGGTGCTCGTCCGGCACGGTCGCGGGCAGCGGCACCTTCAGGAACGCCACCATGTTGACCAGCGGGACGAGCGCCCAGGCGACCGGCAGGACCTGCCAGGCGTCCTGGCCGATCCAGGCCAGCAGCAGCGTGCTGCCCGCCACCACCGCGACCTGCCCCCAGCAGTAGAAGGAGTGCAGCAGGCTCATCGCCGCGGCCTTGCCCTCCTGCGGGCTGGGCAGCGCGTCCACGACGGGGCTGACGAGCACCTCCAGCAGGCCGCCGCCGACGGCGTAGACGACGATCGCGACGCACAGTCCCAGGTACGGGGAGGGCGACACCGCCGGCGCCACCGCCAGCAACACCAGTCCCAGCGCCGACAGGATGTGCGCCAGCACCAGCGGGACGCGGTAACCGGTCCGGTCCACGAACCTCACGGCCACGATGTCGGTGACCAGCTGGGTGGCGAAGTTGAGCAGCACCAGGCGCCCGAGCATCTCCAGGGGCAGCTGGTAGCGGGTCTGGAACACGATGAACAGCAGGGGGGCCAGGTTGTTGACGATGGCCTGGGTGACATATCCGGTGTAGCAGGCGCGGCGGGTGTGGTCGTACGTCATGGGCGATGCGTTTCTCTCCCTGGGGGCGGGCCGTCCCGCACACTACGGGGCCGGACGGCACGGCGGCACACCCACCCCCGGCGACAAGGACCCCCAGGTCACCGCGACATCGTGACACCGCGACACCGGATGCCGGATCGTGAGACCGGATGCCGGGGAGCCCGCCTCCGGCGGACACGACCGCCCCTACCCCTCGGGCCCTCGGCCCTCTTCAGGCCCCCGGCACGCGCCTACTTGAACTGCAGGACCGGGGCGACGGCGGGACGGAGGTGGGAGGAGGTGGGGAGACCGAGGACGAACCAGACGATCTTTCCCCCGGAGGGGGGATGGGCGACACCCCAGTCGTCGGCGAGGGAGTCGACGATCTGAAGGCCCCGGCCGCCGGTGGCGTTCATGTCGCGGGCGCACACGCGGATAGCCCCCTCCCCCGGGTCGAAGAGCTCGCCTCGGACGAGGCTCCTGCCGCCCCGGATCCGCAGCGCGCACGCGGCGCCGCCGTACCTGACGGCGTTGGTGACCAGCTCGCTGACGATCAGCATGCAGTCGTCTATGAGGTCGTCCGCGCCCCACAGGGAAAGCTCCCGGCGGACCAGCGAGCGGGCGTCGCGCACGCTCGTGGGAACGGCGGGCAGCAGGCACTCGCCTTCGTACTCGTGGGCGGCGTCGAGTGACGCCGCAGATGAGTCGTGCTGGAGAGACACTGCGCCTCCTTCTGATGGGAGCGCTCCCATGACAAATGTAGAACATTCACCTACGTCTGTGAATTGATTCCTCCCTAATTGTTTCCATCACATGTCATGAAAAGTGAGGAAGATCAGATTCATGCCATGATCTCCGGCGGCCGGAGAGGCCGACCACCGGCCGGGAACCCGCCCGCGCCGTTCACCTTCCTCGGCCGGGAAGTCGTCCCCCCTCCGGCCGGGAACCCACCCGTACCGCAGCCCCCTCCGAACGGGAACCCGCCCGCGCCGCAGCCCCCTCCGGGCGGGAACCCGCCCCGTACCGCAGCCCCCTCCGGCCACCGATCCGCCCGTGCCGCAGCCCCCTCCGGCCGCGCGCCGGCGCAGGCGCGGCCGGGGAAGCGTCCTCGACGCGGCCGGGGAAACGTCCGTCAGCGCAGCTGGGGAAGCACCTTCGCGCCGAAGGCGTCGATGTAGGCGGACTGCTCCTGGCCCACGTGGTGCAGGTAGATCTCCTCGAAGCCCAGGTCCGCGTACTCGTTGATCCTGGCCGCGTGCCAGCCGAGGTCGGAGGAGACGTTGACGGCCTCGGCCACCTTCTCCGGCGAGACGTCCGCGGAGACCACGTCGAAGAGCTCGGCGGTCTCGAGGTCCCAGCTGACCGGCGGCGAGAAGACGTTGCTCCGCCACTGGTCGTGGGCGATCGCCATCGCCTCGTCGTCGCTCTCGGCCCAGCTGAGGTGGACCTGGAGCGCCACCTTGCCCTTGCCTCCGGCATCCCGGTAGGCGCCGATGACCTCGCGCAGCCGGTCGACGGGTCCTCCCACGGTGATCAGGCCGTCGGCCCACTCCGCGCACCAGCGGGCCGTCTCGGCACTCACCGCCGCGCCGACCAGCTTCGGGGGGACCTCCGGGCGGGTCCACAGCCGGGCACGGTCGACGGTCACCAGCCCGTCGTGACTGACCTCCTCCCCCGCCAGCATCGCCCGGATGATGTCGACGCACTCCCGCAGCCGCTGCTTGCGGAGCTCCTTGCGCGGCCAGTGGTCGCCGGTGATGTGCTCGTTGCTCGCCTCGCCCGTGCCCAGGGCGGCCCAGAAGCGCCCGGGGTACATGGCGCCGAGAGTGCCGATCGCCTGAGCGATGATCGCGGGGTGATAGCGCTGGCCGGGAGCGTTGACCACGCCGAACGGCAGGTTCGTGGCCTGGAGCGCCGCGCCCAGCCAGGACCAGGCGAACCCCGACTGCCCCTGACGTTCGCTCCACGGGGAGAAGTGGTCCGACGACATCGCCGCCCCGAACCCCGCCTGCTCGGCCCGCGTGACCGCCTTCAGCAGCTCTGCCGGATGGATCTGCTCGTGTGAGGAATGAAAGCCATAAGTCGCCATCGTCTCCGGCTACCCGGGAGAGGGACGTCCATTCGGGTGAGCGGCGCGGCACCGCCCGGCACACCGGACGGTACCGCGCCCGGGCCTTTCGGAAGGCCGAGGTCGCCTCCAGAAGGACGGGGTGGCTGCCAGAAGGCCAGGCCGCCTTCTAGAAGGCCGAGGTGTAGGTGACCAGCGACTGCCGGTCGACGCGGGTGGTGGCGTTGTAGCAGATGACGTTGCGGACGAACGCGTTGCCGCCGCTGGTGTTCCAGATGGTCTGCAGGTTGCAGAACTCGGGGCCGGAACCGTACGCGGTGACCTGGACCTGGTCCTTCAGGACCCCGACCCTCGGGAAGATCACCAGGCGCTGGCCGGGCCCCGCCACCTGGATGGTGTTCGTGCTTCCCTGGGAGTTGTAGTTCAGAGCCGAGGGCACCGGCGCGTACGGGCCGGGGTTGGCCGGGGTGGTGTCGAAGGTGTAGGCGAAGTTCTTCGGCGGGATCGCCGCACCGGTGATGGCGCGCTCACGCTGGTAGGTCAGCGTCCATCCGGTGGTGAGCGGCACGTTCGTCGCGTTGTGGCAGCGCACCTGGACCGCCTGCGCGCCCACGCCCGGGGCCCAGGCACCGACCTTGCAGCGGGCGGGCTGGCTGGGATTGACCGCGGTGACCTGGAGGTTTCCGGCGAAACCGGACGAGCCCAGGCCGGGCAGGGTGACCGTCCAGACACCCCCGCCCCCGGCGACGGTGTTCACGCCCCCGGCCGAGTTGAACTGGGTGGCGATGGCGGCGCCGTTGTAGTGCACGTAGCCGAACGCCTGCGGCGCGGGCAGGACGCCGGTGCTCTGCTCGAAGACGATGCTGTACGGCGTGAAGACCGGAGCACCTCCGTACCGGTAGCACTGCACCGCCACCACCAGGTCGGTGCCCGAGGGGCCCCAGTTCTGCGCCTGGCACCAGTAGGCGGTCTCGGAGATCGCCGTGACGTGGACCACGCCGCCGGTGATCGCGATCTGCGGGAACTTCACGAACGTCTGCCCGGCCCCGCCGGGAGTGACGCTGACGTTGAAGCCCACTCCCCAGCTGCCCGCCTGGTGGTTGACGTCGGGGATGCCGGAGGTCACGTTGACCACGGCGAAACCCCACCGGTTGGGAACGGAGGCCTGCGCGCCCGTGGCCGTCGCGGTGATACCCGCGGTGAGCATCGCGATGACACACAGGATTCGCAACATCACTCTTCGTAACTGACGCATGCCGTACTCCATCGGCTCGGGGGGTGGGGCGATCGGACGCGACCGCGATGCCGGCGCGGGAAAATGTCGGGAATCACAGTTCGTCCTGAGCTCTTGATAACCCGCCTGTCCCCCCTTGAGAAGACCCAACCTGACGGGTGAGATGACTCCGTCTTCCCAGATCAGGTCAGGGTTCGGACCAGATGACAGCTCTCTCGTCGAGAGATCGTCCGGCCGTTCCGCCGAGTACCGTATGTACATGCGCAGCCGATCCGCCAGGATCCACGAGACGGGGTGTGAGACCGTGCCGGAGCCCGAACCCAACGTTCCGCGTGTCATGTGGCAGTTGCTCGAGCCCTTGCACGCCGTCACCTATTTCGCCCCCGAGGCTCGGGCGGCGGCCGACGCGGTCGGCATGCGCGGTTTCTGGATGGGCTACTTCGCGGCCAGGGCGGCGCCGCTCGGGCCGGTCGGCCCCGGCGTCGTCACGGCGGCGTTCCACGGCTTCCCCCCGGCCAGGGTCGCCAGGGCGCTCCCCGACGCGTGGACGTTCGCGACCCCCGGCGACGTGCTGCGCGCCCGGCTCGACGGGGCGGGAGCGGCACTGCGGAACCTGCTCACCGACAAGGTGACCGGCTCCGACGACCTGCGCGCGGCGGCGGACCTCGCCTGGGAGGCCGCCGGGCTCGCCGACACCGCCGGCCGGGTGCTCGGCGCGGCCAACCAGGCGCTGCCCGCCCCCGACGAGCCGCACCTGCTGCTCTGGCAGGCCGCGACCACGCTGCGCGAGCACCGGGGCGACGGGCACGTGGCCGCCCTCGTCGCCCACGGCGTCTCCCCCGTCCAGTCCCACCTGCTCAAGGTCGCGGCGGGCGAGACGGACCTGGACCAGCTGCGCCTGGCACGGCGCTGGGACGACGAGGAGTGGGAGGCCGGTGCCGCCGCGCTGCGCGAGCGCGGGTGGGTCGACGACTCCGGCCTTCTGACGGCCGAGGGCGCGCGGGAGCGCGAGCGGATCGAGCGGCTGACCGACGAGGCCGCGGCCGCTCCCTGGCGGGCCCTGGGCGGCGAGCGCACCTCCGAGCTCGCCCTGCTGCTCCACCCGCTGACCATGGCCGTCCTGGAGTCGGGCATCATGCCGCCCTCCAACCCGATCGGCCTGCCGCCCCCCGGGGAAGGCGAGAACGGCCGGGGGCTCACGCTCCCGGCCGTCCCTTCACCGATCGACTGAGGGGGATCAGCCGAACGGCAGCCTCACGATCGACTGGTTGCCGATGCCGAGGTTGACGGCACCGTTGCCGATGGCGTTCCAGACCTCGACCCTCACCTGGCCGTTCGACAGGTTGCCGAGCGCTCCCGAGGAGGACTGCGGGCCGGCTCCCTGCGTGTAGTGCTCCCAGCCCGTCACCGGGTCGGTGGCGAAGTAGGCGTAGGTCTCCACCCTGTCCCAGCTCCCGTTGCCGGTCAGGTCGTAGGAGACCCGGACCTGGGTGCCGTTGGCGACCGAGGTCCCCGCGTCCACGAAGAGGTCGAACGCGGTGGTGCCTCCGTTGTGGCCGGCGGTGAGACCGGTCGCCGTGAAGACCCGGGCGTTGGTCGGCACGCCGTCGTGGTTGCCGTTCGCGGCGGCCACCGCGAGGCTGCCCGCCGTCCCGGCCGTGCCCGGCAGGCCGCCGCCGCTCTGCAGGTAGCGCGTCGCGGCGAAGCCACCCGGGTCCGGGGTCGGCGTGGGAGTCGGGGTCGGGGTGGGCGTGGGGGTCGGGGTGGGCGTCGGGTCGGGGTTCGTGGTGCCGCCGCCCGCGTTGCCGCCACTCCAGGTGAAGGCGCCGGAGGTGACCGTCTTGCCCGCCGGGACGTTGAGCACGGTCCCGTTGGAGAAGGTCACCGTGAGCGCGCTGCCGGTGATGTTGGACGCGACGTAGGTGCGGGCCCCGTTCTTGCTGAACACCTTGGCCAGCGGGTGGTTGGCGGTGACGGAGGTGTCCACCGTGCCGAGGGCGGCCAGGTTGCGGATCCAGTGGAAGGTGTGCGCCCTGCTCTCCCCCTCCTCGGGGGTGTAGGAGCCGGCGGCGCGCAGGTTCGACAGTGCCGCGTCACCGTTGCCCAGCGCCTGGAACTGCCAGAGGATGTCCCGCCACACCGTGGGCGGGCCGCCGTTGTTGCGTACCAGCTCGGCGTAGTTGGTGTTCACGTAGCCGGGGTTGTCGCCCATGTAGAAGTGCCCGCCGGTGACCGGCAGCATGTTGATGCCCTGGATCATCTCCGGCTCGGCGCTGAACCAGGTGGCGTACGCGCCGCCGCTGCCCCAGACCATGCCGACCGTGCTGTGGCCGAAGGCCGCGGGGAAGTTCTGGTCGCGCGAGTCGAACCAGTACTCCTGGATCGCCGCGGCCTGGGTCGTGTAGATGAAGATGCCCGCGTCTCGGACGGCGGTGTTGCCGGTGGCCTGTCCCCACTGGATGAGGGCGTTGGCGAAGTTCTGGCCCTCCGACGACGACTCCTGGTTGTTGCCCGAGCCGAACGCGCCGTGCCCGGACGCCCAGTCGTGGCCCGCGTAGATGTCGAAGTCGCGCAGGTACGGGAAGCGGGTGTCGTTGCGGTCGTAGTTGTTGGCGTCGCGGATCAGCAGGTCCACCATGCCGCCGTACTGGCTGGTCTTCGCCCAGTTGGGGTCGAACTTGGCGAGGGTCGCGGCGGCGGCGATGTAGTAGCCGTAGTGGAAGTGGTGGTCGTTGAGCTCCAGGTCGGAGCCGTACGAGGCCGGGTAGCCGAGCAGGGTTCCCCAGCTCGGGTTGTAGTAGAAGACCCGGCTGGTCTTGCCCGGCGAGGCGGTGAACCAGTCGTTGAGCCGGGTGCGGATGGCGTTCAGCGCGGCGGTGCGCACCGACGTCAGGTTGAGCTGGTCGGCGATCTCCGCGATGCGGGCGGCCCGGCCCAGGCCCTTGCCGGTCCAGTAGGTGTCGTCGCCCCGGATGTCCATCGGGTTGCCGAGCTCGGCGTTCAGCTGGTTGGTGACCGTGGTGAGGTCGGCGCCCGAGCTGTCGGCCACCGCGGGAATCTCGGGCAGCACACCGGTGTACTTCATCGTCGTCCGGAACTGCGTACCGGTGACGATCTTCATCTGGCCGCGCGCCGACACGTACGTCTGCGCCAGCGGCGTCGAGCCGGTCAGGTGGTTCCACTGGTGCGGGTAGAGCGCGATGACCGTGCCGGTCTGGCTGCCCTGCCTGGCCGTGGTGGTGAAGGCGTACGTCGTGGTGAGCGAGCTCGCCGACTGGTTGTAGGCGTACGAGACCCGGGTGCCGGTGACGTGCGCGTGCGCGTACTGGCCGTAGGTGCTCGCCAGGGCCACGCGGTCGCCGCCCGCGGGGAGCGCCGCCACGGAGAAGAAGCCCCTGCCCGCGAGGGCGGAGCTGATCGTCGTGCCGCTCACCGACCAGGTCGCGCCGGTCGGCGCGTAGGCGACGTAGTCACGGCCGCCGGCGGTGAAGCCGATGGTGGCGCCGCTGTTGGACCACACCGTGGGGGTGCCCGCGGTGGTGATCTGCGCGTCGCCGCCGGTGACCTGGAAGTACGCGAACGGCAGGCCGTGGCCGATGGTGGCCTTCATGGTCCGGCCCGCGCCGCTCCAGTACGGGGTGACGGTCCAGTCGCTCCAGCCGTCGACCTTGACGTCCGGCGAGCTCAGGCCCGCGACGCCGACGCGGATGTTCTCGACGTACGGGTAGTGGTACTCGCCGACGCCGGTCGCGGTGCCGCTGATGGCGGGGGTGGTGTTGTAGGAGAAGCCGAGACCGTTGCCGAAGGTGTCGTACGAGATCGGGTGCGCGTGGAGCGGCTCGCCGTACGCGCAGTCGGTCTTCTTGTAGAGGATCGACGACCACCAGTCGTTGGTGGGCACGGCCCCGGCGGGGGCGTTGGCCGTCACCCACTGGCGGGGGTTGGTGGAGATGGAACCGCAACCTGCCGGCAGCGAGCGTCCGGCCGGGAGGGTGTCGGCGTAGCTGCCGGCGCCGACCGTGGCGGCCTCGGCCGAGCGGACGGCACCGAGGCCGCCGAGCAGTCCGGCCACCATCGCGACGACCACGCCGATGGCGAGGCGGCGCCGACGAGTCCTGAGGCGGGTCGCCGACCGGGCGAGTCGTCCTTCACGGGGGGGCGCGCTGTCCGGACCCGTGGTCCGGATCGAGGGATCCATTGGGGGGTGCCTCCGGGGAGAGGAATCGGGCTCTGAAGCTGACCGATACGAGAGAGCGCTCTCTCACCGAAAAGTAACGGGCCGCGTCACGGCAGTCAATGTTTCACGTTGGTAACGAATAGGTAAAGTACAGACGTGCAGGCGGGAGGGCGTAAGCGCAGAAAACAGGGCGTTCCGCCGGACCGCGATGCCTCCTTCGGCTCGCGCGCACCGCATCACTCCCCTGGCCAACGATCAAGAACTGGATCTATCCTGATCTGAGAGCGCTCTCTCCGTCGATCGACGTCAATCGCCGATCGACCGCTTGGCGGTGCCCGCTCCCCCGTTCCCGGGCGCCCCAGGGGAGGGCCGCGAGCCGCGGGCAGCCCCGCACCCCCACCCCCTCCGGCCCGCACATGCCCGATCGCCGAGACGGGCGCGACCGGCGGGGCGGTGACAAAACCAGGACTGGAAACTCAGTGTGACATTCGATTCACTTTGCGTGAGCACTCGCCCGGTCAACGTCCCCTGATCGGCGTCCCCGAGAAAGCACCGGCTCCGGAAGTGCCCGGAAGGGCCCGGCCGGAGCCGTTTCGCGCGTTCATCTGAAATCTCGCGCGTTCATCTAAAATCGCCCCCGTGGAGAACCCCGCCGTCGAGCACGACGACGCCGCGCGAAGGGAGAAGCCGCCGATGCACACCCCCGACCGGATCGAGACGGAGATCGCGGTGATCGGCGCGGGGCTGATGGGCTCGGCCACGGCGTGGGAGCTCGCCCGCCGAGGTCACGCCGTCACCCTCATCGAGGCGTACGAGGTCGGCCACCGGCACGGCAGCTCGCACGGCACCTCACGGATCTACCGCCGGGCCTACGCCGACCCGGAGTACGTGCGTCTCACCGGCCTGGCCGGGGAGCGCTGGCGCGAGCTGGAGAACGACACCGGGACGGCGCTGCTCCGCGTCACCGGCGGCGTCGACCTCGGCGCGGGGCGCGACCCCGAGGGGATCGCCCGGCTGCTGGCGGAGGCGGGCGTGCCGCACGAGCTGCTCTCTCCCGGGGCCGCGGCCGAGCGGTGGCCGTTCATGCGCTTCGAAGGACCGGTGCTGCACCACCCGGAGGCGGGCACGGCCGACGCCGACGCGGCGGTGGCCGCCGCGGTGAACCGGGCGGCCGAGCTGGGCGCCCAGGTGCTCACCGGCGTACGGTTCACCGGCGCGGAGCTCCTGCCCGGCGGACGCGTCCGGCTGCGCACCGAGGGCCCGGAGGTGACCGCCGCCACCGTCGTCGTCGCCGCGGGCGCCTGGCTGCCGGAACTCGCCGGCCGGCTCGGCGTGCCGGTGGGGCTGCCCCCGCTACGGGTGACCCAGCAGCAGGTCTTCCACTTCCGCTCGCACGATCCGGACGCCCGCTGGCCCGTCTTCGTCCACATGGACGGCACGCAGATCTACGGGCTTCCCTCGGGCGGCGACGGCGGCTCCCGGCCCGCGGTCAAGGTCGCCCAGCACGACGCGGGCACACCCGTCACCGCCACCACCAGGGACGGCGTCGTCGAACCGGCCTCCCGCGCCGTGATGACCGCCCACGTCCGGAGGTGGCTGCCCGGCCTCGACCCCGCCCCGGTGGCCGAGGCGAGCTGCCTCTACACCATCACCCCCGACGAGGACTTCGTCCTCGACCGCGTCGGCCCCCTCGTCATCGCCTCCCCCTGCTCGGGCCACGGCGCCAAGTTCGCCCCCCTGATCGGCCGGATGACCGCCGACCTGGCCCTCGGCCGCACCGAGCCCCACCCCCGCTTCGCCCTCCGCCGCTTCACCTGAAGGACCCGCACCGTCTCCGGTCATCCGGCCCCGCCGAGCAGCGCACTACTTCAGGACGAGGACGAGCGTGACGACGACCTGCTGGGACGACCGGGAAGAGCTTTCATCCGGCGGCAGCCTCACGGAGCTCCTCGAAGGCGCCCCATGAAGCCGCCGATCTTTTCCTCGGCGGACGGCAACAGGATCTCGCGGCAGCCGGAAGGCTGGTGTCACGCCTCGTCCGGCGCGTACGGTGTTCGACGCGGCGGGCGGATCCGGATGAACGGGGTTGAGCGGATGAGCGCGGAGGAAAGGCTCGAACGGGCGAGGCTGTTCTACGAACGCGCGGTCTTCGACGGTGAGGCCGGAGTGCTGGAGGTCGCCGATCGGGAGCTGGACGCGGTCGAGGCCGGTCTGGCGCTGGCCCGTGGCCGGATCATGCACGCGCGCTTCTTCGAGGACGGCGAGGAGGATCCGCGCGAGCTGCCGCTGTTCGAGCGCGCGACGGAGCTCTACCGGGCGCTCGGCGACCTGCGCGGCGAGAGCGAGTCACTGCTCTGGATCGGCCTCCTGCACCAGGTCGTCCGCGGGGACCACGACACCGCGGTTCCGTTTCTCGAACGGTCGCACGAGCTCGCGACGCAGGCCGGTGACAAGCTGCTGATGTCGTACGCGCTCCGGCACCTGGGTACCGCCGAGCACGCCGCCGGGCGGCTGGAGACGGCGCGGGAACGGCTGGAGGAGTCGGTACGGCTCCGCCGGGAGCTCGGTTTCCTGCCGGGTGTCGCCGCGAACCTGGTCGGGCTGATCTACATCGCCGCCGCGCAGGGCCGCCGTGACGACGCGCTCGCGCTGGCCGAGGAGGCGAGCGCCCTCGCCGAGGCCGCCGGCGCGAGGAACATCGCGCGCCAGATCGAGGAGGCCCGCACGCGGGTGTAGGCGGCCTCGTCCCTGTCGGACCTTCCGAAAGACTGTCGGACCTTCCGAAAAGCCGGGAGACCGGCGCGGTCACGGCCGTCTCCCGGGCCGGGTCGCCAGGAGACGGCCGTGTCCGGTCTCGCCGGGCCGCGTTACCTCAGAGGCCGCGTCACCTCAGAGGCCGCGTCAAGTTCAGGGGCTGGAGAGCACCTCGTCGAGCTTGGCGGCGAACTCCTCGTGCCGGGTGCTGAAGGCCCCGTGGTCGCCGGGGAACATCACGTGCCGCCCCCCGATCTGTTCGGCGACGACGAAGGAGGCCCGGTAGGGCGGTTGCCCCTCCGACTCCTCGCCCGCCACCGTCACGACGCGCGCCGAGGAGGCCCGGAGCGCGTCGACGTCGGGGAGGTGGCTGACGAACGGCGGCACCTCGTAGCCGATGAAGAACTCCGTGTTCTTCTTCATCCGCGCCAGCGCCTCCGCCATCTCGGGGGTGGGCTCTCCCTGCTCCCCGCGGGTGGCCGCCTCCTCGTGCTCGCTGCCGGTCCTGTCGAACCCGGTGGCGAAGGCTCGCATGGCGGCCTCGGTCCCCTCCTTGGCGAACGCCTCCTCCACGTTCCGGATGACGTCGCGCCAGCGGTCGCGGTCGGGCAGCAGCTCGAAGAGCGGCGGCTCGTGGGCGACCAGGACGCGCACCTGCTCGGGGTGGCGGGCGGCCAGCTCCAGCCCGATGATCGCACCGGAACTGTTGCCGAAGACGTACGCAGGCTCGTCGGCGGTGACGCCCGCCTCCACCAGCACGCGGTGCGCGTCGTCGGCGTGCGTCTCGATGCTCTGCGGCTCCGGCGGCCCGTCCAGGGGGCTGCGCGAGTTGCCGCGCCGGTCGTAGGTCACCACCGTGTAGCGGTCGGCGAGCCGCCGGGCCAGTTCGGCGTATCCGGCGGCGTCGTAGATCCCGCCGCAGATCAGCAGCAGGATCGGGCCCGAGCCGCGGATCTCGTGGTGAAGGGTCGCGCCGGGCACCTTCAGGGTGTTCGTCTTCGTGGGCCGCATGGTCGTTCCTCCTCGAAAATCGTCGTCCGTCTCGTTCCGCCGATCGCAGAGAATCGGAGCCACGGATGCGTTCTCGGCATCCCTGCCCGCAAGACTTCAGGGAAAGGGTGCCTCCTCCTGGGGCAGGCCGCCCCGGGTGGGCGGCACACGGGGAACCGCGCCGTCACCGTCCTCCTCTCTTCCCAGCGAGGAGGACACCACGGCCTCGCCGACCTGGCCGACCCGGCCGTCATGGCGGCCGGAGCGGCGAGGCGCGTCGTAGTAGTGCGGGTCCACACTCCTGATGATGCCAGCCGGCACCGACAGTTCCGGGCCCGAGCACGGTGCTCCCCCGCCCGCCTCCGGCCCGCCGAGCATGCGCGGGAGGCCCGTGCGGATTCACCGCGCGGGCCACGTACGCGCGAAAGGCTGCCACGTACGCGCGGAAGGCCCACGTGGATCCACCGCGCGGGCCGAGCATGCGCGGAAGGCGTGTGCTCAGCCGGTCAGGGCGGTCACCTTCGGCTCGGCGTTCCACCGCGAGGCCCCGTGCCGGTCCAGCAGGACCTGTACCTCGTCGGCCTCGGGCATGTTCCGCCGTACGAAGATCTCAAGCGCCTCTGTCAGGCACGCCCCGGCCCGGCCCGGCTGGCCGAGGTAGGAGAACGCCTGGCCGAGCGCGACGAGCGCCTTGCCCTGGATCCATTCGTCGCCCGCCTCCACCATGAGGCCCAGCGAGTCCTCGGCGCAGTCGACGGCACGGTCCAGCTGTCCCAGGACGAGGTGCGTCTCGGCCATCCGCAGCAGGGTCGCCCCCTCCCGGACGCGCTGCTTGAGCCTCCGGTACGCCTTCCGCGTCTCCAGGAGCCGGGAGAGCGCCTCCTCGGGGCGCCCGGCGTCGCGCAGCACGACGGCCGACTGGTACAGGATGTCGGGATCGGCCCCGCCGCCCAGCTCGCGGATGGTGCGGTCGGCCAGTTCCACGGCCTCCACCGCCTCGGCGGTCCTGTCGACCGACGCGAGCGCGAGCGCCATGTTGCCCAGGCCGACGGTCTCGCTGCTTCGATCGCCGAGCCGGCGCCAGACCTCGACCGCCTCGGCGTACAGCGCGATCGCCTCGGTCTTCGAGCCGCGGCTGGAGACGGCCAGGGCCAGCAGGTTGAGGCTCTCCGCGTACCGTGCCAGGTCGTCCTCGGCGAGGCTGAGGTCCCGCGCGGCGACGCCGTCCTCGATCGCCGCGTCGAGGAACCAGCGGCTCGTCCAGAACCCGCCGCGCACGCACCGGGCGTGCGCCTCGGCGCGGCGGTCCCCGCGGGCCGCCGCCGCCTCGACGAGGGCTCCGGCCGCCCGCTCGTAGCGCTCGGGGGTCACGTCGGTCTCCAGCACGTCGGACGCCATGTCGAGCAGCCGTATCGCGTCGGAGAGAACGCTGCCCGGAGTCCGGGCGATCTGGTGCACGCAGCTGATCACCCCTTGCTCCTCGTCCTCCGCCCAGCTCACCGCGGCCTCCTCGTCCGCGAAGGAGGGTCCGGGAAAGGAGGGTCCGGGCAAGGACGGTCCCGCGCCGGCCGGCCGGTCCGGGCCGGACACCGGGGCGCCCGGATAGGTCAGGCGGTAGGCCGACGTCATGCCGGCGAGGTAGTAGCCGAGCAGCCTGGCCAGCGCGGCCCGCCGGACGTCCTCGTCGTCCGGCCGCGACCGGGCGAAGATCTTGAGGAGGTCGTGGTAGCGGTAGTGGCCCGGCGAGGGCGACTCCAGCATGCTCACGTCCACCAGCGCCTCGCACACCTCCTCCGCGTCCGGCTCGTCCAGGCCGAGCACGGCCGCCGCCGAGCCCAGCGAGAAGTCGGCCGCGTCGGGGACGGCCAGCAGCCGGAACGCCGAGGCGAGCCCGGCGTCGAGCTGGTCGTAGCCGAGGGCGAACGTCGCCTCGACGGCCAGGTCGTCCACCCGCAGTTCCGCCAGGCGCCGGCGCTCGTCGGCCATCCTGTCGCGCATCCTGGCCACGCTCCAGGCGGGCCGCGCCGCCAGCCGCGAGGCCACGATCCTGATCGCCAGGGGCAGGTACCCGCACGCCCCGATCAGGTCCGCCGCAGCCTCGCGCTCGGCGGCCACCCGAGGCTCCCCCACCACCTTGCCCAGCAGCGCCATCGCCTCGTCGTGGGGCAGCACGCCCAGATCGACCTGGCGTACGCCGGACAGCCCGACCATCTTCGCGCGGCTCGTCACCAGTACCGCGCATTCGGCGGCCCCCGGCAGCAGCGACCGTACCTGCGCCACGTTCGCGGCGTTGTCCAGGACGACGAGCATCCGCCGGTCCGCCAGCGTGGAGCGGTACAGGGCCGCCCGCTCGCCCGGTTCCTCGGAGTCGGCGGGAACCTCCGCCCCGAGGGAGCGCAGGAACCTGCCGAGCACGGTCTCCGGCGCGAGCGGCTGCGCCCCCGAGCCCCTGAGGTTCACGAAGAGCTGGCCGTCGGGGTAGTCCGGCGCGAGCCGGTGCGCCACGTGGACGGCCAGGGTGGTCTTGCCCATGCCGCCCGCGCCCGACACGGCCGAGATCACCAGCGCCGAGGCGTTCCCCGCCCTCAGGGCGTCCACCATCTCGTCGACCTCGGACTCCCTGCCGGTGAAGTCCGAGGTGTCGGCGGGGAGCTGCCGGGGCACCTGCCTGACGGCCGGGCTCGCCGCCTTCCTCAGGCCGAGGGCGGGGTCCGCCGTGATGATCCTCTGATAGAGCTCCGCCAGCTCGGGCGAGGGGTCGATGCCGAGATCCTCGGCGAGCAGTTCCCGGGTGTCGGTGAAGACGCCTATCGCCTCGGCCTGCCTGCCCGAGCGGTACAGCGCCAGCATCAGCAGGGCGGCGAGCCGTTCCCTGGCCGGGTGTTCCCCGCGGAGCGCGGTCAGTTCGGCGATGACCTCGGTGTGCCCGCCCTCCTCGACCTCCCGGGCGAGCCTGAGCTCCTGCACGGCGAGCCTCCGCTCGCCGAGCCGGATCCGCTGGCCCTCGGCGTAGCCCCCCTCCAGCCCGGCGAGCGGCTCTCCCCGCCAGAGCGCCAGAGCCTCGCCGTACCGTCCCTCGCGGGACAGCTCCTCCATCGTGGCCAGGTCGCAGGTCCCGCCGGCGAGGGCGTACCCGCTGCCGATCGAGGTGATCACCTCGGCGCCGAGGGCGGAGCGCAGGCGTGAGACGTAGGTGCGCAACGTGCTCATGGCGGTGCGGGGACGGTCCTCGCCCCAGATGGCGTCGAGCAGGTGGCCGTGGCCCACCGCCCTGCCCTCGGCCAGGAGGAGGACGGCGAGGACCAGCCGCTGCTGGGGGGAGCCGATCTCCACCTCGTCGCCGTCCCGCCAGACGCGCACCGGCCCCAGTATGGAGAACCGCAGTCCAGGATCACTCATTTTGACAGCGCTGTCTTTCGCTCGTTCTCGAACGGTCCCATGGAAGCGCCGCCGTTCTCTCGCGCCGGGCTGCCGCCCGACGAGATCCGGGCCGTTTCGTCCCGCCGTGCCGTTCCGTGCCAGCTCACCACGATGAAGCATCGTATGGCAGCACATCGGCATTCGCCGAAAAACCGGCGAACCTCGTAATTTTTCACATTCGGGATGTTTCACCAGTGATCGCGGCGCCGACCCGGGCACCCACCGCGAGGTCGGCGGCCACGCCGACCGCGCGGGCGGGCCCGATCACTCACATCGGCGGACCGCCCGGAGCGTCCCGGACCGGCCGGAGAACCCGAACCGCCGCAGGGCGCCGCTTCCACCGGCACGCAAGCGGCTTCCAGCAATTCGCAACCACTTACATGAAACTTTCCGTACAGGAACCAACGCAACACGGTCGTTACGTTTCATGTATTAGACGAAATCTTGCAGCAATCTGTTCGTCATTTTAAGGTGTGGATACCCCCCGGGCACCACCGGCCGGCGTCTGCGACGTTCCGGCCGCGAAGCGTCCGGCTCTTCGTAAAGTGAAGGGTCAGCCGATGAAGAAGTCCGGCAGGCTAAAGGCCTGGACCATCGCCACGATCGCGGCGCTGACGGCGGGAGGGCTGGTCTCCTTACCGGTCGCCCCCGCCACGGCCGCCGCGAGGGCCGACTCCCCGTTCGACTTTCCCGGGCGCGGCGCCACCGTGCCCTTCTTCGAGATAGAGGCCGAGGACACCGCCCACTCGGGCCAGGTGATCGGCCCCGACCGGATCTACGGCCGCCTTCCCTCGGAGGCCTCGGGCCGCAGGGCGGTGACGCTCGACTCCTCGGGCGAGTACGTGGAGTTCACGCTCACCCGGCCGGCGAACGCGCTGTCGCTGCGCTACAGCGTCCCGGACAACGCCTCGGGAACCGGTCAGAACACCACGGCGAGCCTGCGGCTCAACGGCACGCATCTGAAGGACCTGACCCTCACCTCCAAGTACGGCTGGTACTACGGCGGCTACCCGTTCAACAACAACCCGGGTGACACCAACCCGCACCACTTCTACGACGAGACGCGGACCATGTTCGGGTCCACGCTCGCCGCGGGCGCCAAGGTCCGTATCCAGCACACCGGCGGCATCCCGGTCACCGTGGACCTGGCCGACTTCGAGGTCGTCGGCGCCCCGATCGGGCGCCCGGCCGGCTCGCTGTCGGTCGACGACTTCGGCGCGATCAAGAACAACACGGGCGTCGACAACACGGCCGCCTTCCAGGCCGCGGTCAACGCCGGCAAGGCCCAGGGCAAGGAGGTCTACATCCCCGAGGGGACCTACAACCTCTACGACCACGTGGTCGTCGACGGGGTCACCCTGCGCGGAGCCGGTCCCTGGTACAGCGTGCTCGGCGGGCGTCACCCCACCCAGCGCAACCGGGCCGTCGGCGTCTACGGCAAGTACGTCCAGGGCGGCGGCTACGGCGGCGAGATCCGCGCCCACGAGGCGGGCGGCCCGAGCCGCAACGTCACGCTCAAGGACTTCGCCATCATCGGCGAGATCATGGAGCGCGAGGACAACGACCAGGTCAACGCCATGGGCGGCGCGATGACCGACTCGGTCGTGGACAACGTGTGGATGCAGCACACCAAGGTCGGCGCCTGGATGGACGGCCCGATGAACAACTTCACCATCAAGAACAGCCGCATCCTCGACCAGACCGCCGACGGCGTGAACTTCCACACCGGGGTCACCAACTCGACCGTGACGAACACGTTCCTGCGCAACACCGGTGACGACGCCCTGGCCATGTGGCCGGAGCGGATCCCGAACGTCGGCAACAAGTTCACGTTCAACACCGTGGGCGTCACGCTGCTGGCCAACAACATCGTCACCTACGGCGGCAGGGACATCCAGATCACCGACAACGTGGTGGCCGACACGGTCAGCAACGGCGGCGGCATCCACATCGCCAACCGCTACCCGGGCGTCAACTCCGGCCAGGGCACCGCGGTCGCCGGGACCCACACCGTCGCCCGCAACACCCTGCTCCGGGCGGGCAACAACGACTTCAACTGGCACTTCGGCGTCGGAGCCATCTGGTTCAGCGGGCTCAACGAGCCGGTCAACGCCACCATCAACGTCACCGACACCGACATCCTGGACAGCTCGTACGCCGCGATCCACATGATCGAGGGCACCACGAGCACGGTGAACTTCAACAACGTCAACATCGACGGCACCGGCACGTACATGATCCAGGCGCAGTCGGGCGCGAACATGACGTTCAACAACGTCAGCGCCGACCACATCGGCGCGGGCGTCGCCATCCACAACTGCGTCGGCGCGGCCTTCACGCCCGTCTTCGGCACCGGCAACACCGGCTGGAGCCCCAGCAGCACGACCTGCACCGGCACCTGGCCCACGCCGAACTACATCTACCCCGGTGGCGGCGGCAACACCGGCGGCCTGTCCGGCTCCCCGGGCAGCCTGTCCTTCGCCGCGCGCCAGGTCAACACCACCAGCCCCGCGCAGGCCGTCACCATCACGAACGGAGCCGCCACCGCGGCCCCGATCGGCTCGGTGACCGCCACCGGCGACTACGCCCAGACCAACAACTGCGGCAGTTCCCTCGCCGCGGGCGCGACCTGCACGGTGAACGTCACCTTCAGGCCGACCGCGACGGGCACCCGCACCGGCACGCTCACCGTCGCCAGCAGCGCCCAGGGCGGCCCGGTGACCGTGAGCCTCTCCGGCAGCGGCACCAACGGCGTCGCCCTGAGCGCCTCCCCGGGCAGCCTGTCCTTCGGGGCGCGCGCGGTCGGCAGCACCAGCCCGGCGCAGACCGTCACGGTCACCAACACCGGCACCGCCTCGGCGACGCTCGGCACGGTCGCCACCACCGGCGACTACGCCCAGACCAGGACCTGCGGCACCACCCTCGCCGCCGGCGCCTCCTGCACCGTCAGCGTCACCTTCACCCCCACCGCCTCGGGCACCCGTACGGGCAGCCTGACCGTCGCGAGCAACGACCCGAACAGCCCGCTGACGGTCGGCCTGAGCGGCAGCGGCACGAGCTCGACCACCAACCTCGCGCTCGGCGCGACGATGACGGCGAGCAGCTCCAACGGCGGCTTCCCGCCGGGCAGCGCCAACGACGACAACGCCTCCACCTACTGGGAGTCGAACGGCAACGCCTTCCCGCAGTGGCTGCAGGCCGACCTCGGCAGCGCGCAGAGCGTCGGCTCCGTCACCCTGAAGCTGCCGCCGCCGGCAGCGTGGGCGACCAGGACGCAGACCCTGTCGGTCCAGGGCAGCACCAACGGCACCACCTGGACCACCCTGAAGGCCTCGGCCGGATACACCTTCAACCCGGCCACGGGCAACAGCGTCACGATCCCGCTGACCGGCTCGTCCGTGCGCCACCTGCGGCTCAACGTCACCGCCAACACCGGCTGGCCCGCGGCCCAGGTCTCGGAGTTCCAGATCTTCCCGGGCGGCGGCGACCCCACGCCGACCGTGTCGCTGGCCGCCTCCCCGGTCAGCCTGACGTTCGCCGCCAGGACGGTCGGCAGCACCAGCCCGGCGCAGGCCGTCACGGTCACCAACACCGGCACCGCCTCGGCGACGCTCGGCACGGTCGCCACCACCGGCGACTACGCCCAGACCAGGACCTGCGGCACCACCCTCGCCGCCGGCGCCTCCTGCACCGTCAACGTCACCTTCACCCCCACCGCGACGGGCACCCGTACGGGCACCCTGACCGTCGCGAGCAACGACCCGAACGGGCCGCTGACCGTGGCCCTGACCGGGACCGGCGGCTCGGCGCCCGTCACCAACCTGGCGCAGGGCAGGCCGACCACGGAGACCAGCCACGCCCAGGTGTACGGCTCGGGCAACACCGTGGACGGCAACGCGAGCACCTACTGGGAGTCGAACAACAACGCCTTCCCGCAGTCGGTCACGGTCGACCTCGGCTCCACGCAGAGCGTCGGCCGGGTCGTCCTCAAGCTGCCCCCGGCCGCCGACTGGGCCACCCGCACCCAGGCGGTCGCCCTCCTGGGCAGCACCGACGGGACGAACTTCACCGGTGTCGTCGGCTCGGCGACGTACACCTTCAACCCCGCCACCGGGAACACGGCCACCATCACCTTCCCGGCCACCAGCAGGCGCCACCTGCGCCTGACCTTCACCGCCAACAGCGGCTGGCCCGCCGGTCAGCTCTCCGAGTTCGAGGTCTACGCCTCGTAGTCCCGTGACCCTGTGACCGACCCGGGCACCGGATGGGGCGAACCCGCCCCATCCGGTGCCTTTCCATCTCGGTCGTACGGATCGGACTCGCGCTGTCAACCAAACATCCCTGTCCCCCGTCTCCCCTTATGCCCCATCTGTCGTAAGCAGGAGGCGACGTGCGCGTCCGTTCGGTTCTCCCAGTCGCCGCCCTGGCAGGGGGCCTGGTCCTCCTCTGGCACCCCATTCCCTCCTCCGCGGAGCGGGACGTGGTCGTCGCGGCCGGCATCGTGGAGTACGAGTGCACCACCGACGGCGTGACGGAGAAGCAGACCATCCAGATCGACGTCGAGATGACGATGCCGGCGAACGCCACCGCGGGACAGCAGTTCACGATCGGCTGGCGCGGCACCTACTCCGGCACCGGCCTGACGGCGCCCGCCGCGGGACTGCCCGCGGGCACCAATCTGTACGCGTACGCCTCCATCAGCGGCCTTTCCGGGGTGACCTCCGCCACCGGGGTGGGCACCCTCGACGCGGTCGCCGCGGGCGGGACCGTCGCGCTGCCGACGGCCCCGGTCTCCCTCGCGACCACCTCGGCCAACGCGGGCAGCGCCACGGTGAAGCCCGCCGCCGTCAACTTCGGAACCCAGCCCAACCAGCCGCTGATCGAGTGCGAGCCGCTGAACGGGGACGCCCTGACGACCTACCCCCTCACCGTCGCCGGGGGCGGCCAGGCGACCGATCCCGCCCCGACGGACACGGCCACGCAGCCCGTCGGCCCGCCCACGACGGATGAGGACACCCAGGCCGCCGAGACCCCGCAGGACGCGAACGGCGAGATCGACGAGACACCGGCCGGAGGAGCCGACACCGGAGGCGGCGGCGAGAGCGGCCCCGACGGGCGGATGCTCGTGCTCACCGGCTCCCTGGTCACCCTCGGCGCCGTCTCCGGACTGCTGTGGCGGCGACGCGGCGCCAGGACGGCCGTGGGCCGGCGGGCCTGACCGCGCCGGAGGATGATCCCGGCCCGGAGCCGGCGCCGACCCGGCACGCCAGGACGCACGAGGTCGTGTCGGGAGGCGCCGGGTGGCGGGCCTGACCGTGAGCCGCGGCGAGCGGCCAAGCAGGATCGGCCAAAACGCCGAAGGCGTTCGGAAACCAAAAAACCGCAGATCGAAGATCTGCGGTCATGGTGCGCCGCCAGGGACTCGAACCCCGGACCCGCTGATTAAGAGTCAGCTGCTCTAACCAACTGAGCTAGCGGCGCTTGACTTCGACAAGCTTACCGGATCCGTCACCGTGGTCCGTACATGAGTAGATATATGCCGCCAAAGAGCACCGGACGGCGAGATTCACGTCCCGGGGGTGGCGGTCGAGGCCCGCGATGACCTGCGGATTCGAGTGGAAACAAAGGCGAACGAACAGTGTTCCGCTCCCGCTGACTTGGGGAAATGCCGTTTAGGGCTCCTCGCTCGGGTACGTGACCGGAGCCCGGAGTATCAAGTCAAGGGAGATGTTCAACCATGCAACCTGAGCTCTGGAACTATCGAACCGACGTGTACGACCAGGACAGGACGCTCGACGTCGCCGGGTACCACGTCGAGGCCACCGATGGGAAGATCGGCTCCATCGACGAGGCGACGTACGAGGTCGGCGAGAGCTACCTCGTCGTCGACACGGGACCGTGGATCTTCGGCAAGAAGGTCCTCCTGCCGGCGAGCACGGTGACGCAGATCGACCCGCAGGAGAAGAAGGTCTACGTCGCGCGCACCAAGCAGGAGATCAAGGACGCCCCCGAGTTCGACGAGGCGAACTTCAAGGAGCCCGCGTACCGCGACCGTGTCGGCGAGTACTACGGCCGCTTCCCCTTCGGCGGGGGCCCCGGAACCTTCTGATCCGGACCTTCCGGGCACGGGTCCTGTGATCCGGAACCTTCGGACCCGGGATTTCCAACCCGGCACACCGGACGAGACGACGAGAGGGGCCCCGCCGAAACGGCGGGGCCCCTCCGCGTTCCCGGGACGGTCGTGTCTCACGGCCAGGTCGGGTCGCCGGAGGAGTCGATGGGGCCGGGGATGACGTCAAGGCGCTGGAGAAGGATGAGAAAGGTGGAGGCGTAGGGGGAGTCCTGGACGACGGCGGCGACGCGGTTCCAGTCGACCTGCTCGCGCAGGGCGCGGACCTGGGGCAGCAGGGAGCCGTAGTCACAGCTGTGCTCGGAGAGCGGAAGCAGCCAGGAGATGACCAGATCGGTGGCCTCCAGGACGGGCAGGATCACCGCCGAGGCCTTCATCGGCTCCGCCCGCTTCAGCAACTCGGGGGTGACCGGGTGGTCGCAGATCGAGAAGATCAGATCCACCAGCCTGCCCTCGTCGAAGGCCTTGACCAGCCAGTCCTCCGGCGGCTGCCTGGACGTCTCGAATCCCAGCTTGCCCAGCGCCTCGAGCGCGAGCGGCACGTCCTCCTGGGGGAGGACGAAGTCGACGTCGTGAAGCGAGGGGGCGGCTCCGCGCGCGTAGGCCGCACAGCCTCCGGCAAGAGCGAACCTGACGTCCGCGTCCTTCAACCCGCTGCTCGCTCGCTTCAGCGTTTCCAGGATCGCGTCGGTGACCTCGTGACTGTGGCTTCCCATAGCCACCGCCGTACCCCGTAACTCCCCAGGTAGGCATGTCAAACCTTTGCTTGGGTAAACGATGCGCATGATTCAACCTGAACATGCGCAAAGGGAACATCCCGAGCCCGGAGAGACCCGCAAGGAACGTGTCGACCGCGAGCTCGGCGAGTTGTTACAGGGCCTGCGTGTCGCGGTCACCGGCGTGCAGGTGCTGTTCGCCTTCCTGTTCAGCCTGCCGTTCGCGGCGGGCTTCAACAAAGTGGACGCCCTGGGACACTGGTTGTTCTTCATCGCCCTGCTGAGCGCGGCCGTCGCGTCCGTCTGCTTCATCACCCCCGCCGCCCAGCACCGCCTGCTGTTCAGGACCGGGCTGAAGGAGAAGATGCTGCACCGCGCCAACGCGCTCGGGATCGCGGGGGCCGCCGGGCTCGCGGTCGCGATGACGAGCTCGGTGGCGCTCGTCGCGGAAACGGTCCTCAACGCCTGGCCGGCGGCGGTGTTCGCCGCGGTCGTGGCCCTGCTGAGTGCCTGGCTGTGGTTCATCCAGCCGATAGTTGATCTGTACAGAACCAAGGATGATGAAGATGTTAAGTAGTGAATTGTGAGGGCAGAGGCCGGTTATGGCTACCTTGCTTTGGATCATCGCAGTCGTTCTCGTCATCTCCGGGATCTACGTCATCCTGGCCCGTCGCGATTTCCTCTGGGGAATCGTCCTCATCGTCCTCGGCTTCCTCGTCGGCCCCGGGGGTGTGAGCATCTTCAATGTGTGACGCGGGCCTCGCGCTCGCCGCACACATGACCGGTGCGAGCCCAGCGCTCGCACACCGTCCAGGTGCGGGCCACACGACCCGCACGCGATCCCGTACGGCCTGATGTCCGTACGCCGTCCGGTGCGGGCCTGAGGCCGGCACGCTTCTCGACGCGGGCACCACGCCCGCGAAGAACATCCGTAAGAAGCACGTAAGCGCCCCGAACTCCCACAGAAGCCTCGCGGGCCGGGTATCCCCCGGCCCGCTTCTTCATGTCCCGCTTCTTCATGTAACGCGTCGGAACGCGTCAGAGGAGATACACGCCGTACGCCCGGCCCAGCACCGGCAGCGCCACGTTGCGCACCCGGATGCCGCCCGGCGTGACACCCTTCTCCGTACCGGCGTGGGCGTGCCCGTGGATGATCAGATCGGCGCCCTCGGCGTCGACCGCCTCGGCCAGCAGGTAGCTGCCCAGGAAGGGATAGATCTCCAGCGGCTCCCCGGCGAGGGTGTCCTTGACCGGCGAGTAGTGGGACAGCACGACCCTGCGGTCGGCCTGCAGCTCCTTCAGCGCCACCCGCCAGCGGTCGGCGATCCGCTTGGTGTGCCCGACGAACGCCTTGATCTCCGGCTCGCCGAAGTCGCTGGCGCACTTGCCCGCGTACCCCCCGCCGAAGCCCTTGCCGCCGACCACCCCGAGCCGCATCCCGTCGATGTCGAGCACCGTCGCGTCGTCGTGCAGGACCTCGATCCCGGTGTCGCGCAGCAGGGCGGCGATCTCCGCGGGCTGGTCGGAGTGGTGGTCGTGGTTGCCGAGCACGGCCACCACCGGGATCGGCAGGTCGCGGAACTCGTCCGCCACCACCCGCGCCTCCTCCATGGTGCCGTGCCGGGTCAGGTCCCCGGCGAGCAACAGGACATCGGCCTTCTCACCGACGTCGTGGAGGTGCTCGCGATAGCTCCCCTTGCGGCTCTCGTCCAGGTGCACGTCCCCGACCGCCGCGATCCGCACGTCCCTCACAGCCTCTCCTCCCCCACCGGGTCCCGCACGTCCACGATGTCCATCTCGTTGTGGACGGCCAGCCCGGGGGCCGCCTCACCGGCGACTTCGGCGATCAGCTCGCTGCGGTCGGTGCTGGCGACCTGGCCGCGCAGGTAGAGCTGATCACCCCGGATGTCCACCCGGATGCCGAGTTCCGTGGTTCTCTCGTCCTCGGCGAGCGCGCGTTGCACGCGCGCCGCGACGTACTGGGGAGCCTCCATCGTCGAACTCCTTTCCGTCCAAAACTGCTCGCCTTCCCGTGAATCCCAAGGTCAAACACGTTTAAAGCCCCCGGTCAGGGCAGGGGAGGCCGGTATGCCTAGGACGCAGGCACGCCCGCCCCGTACACCCGGTGGAGCCGTGTCCATGAAGATCGCGATGGTGTCAGAGCATGCCAGTCCCCTCGCAGCCGTCGGCGGAGCCGACGCCGGGGGCCAGAACGTCCACGTCGCCGCCCTGTCCCTCGCGCTCGCCGCGCGCGGGCACGAGGTGACCGTCTACACCCGCAGGGAGTGCCCCTCCCAGCCCGAGGAGACCTCCCTGGCCCCCGGGGTCACCGTGGTCCACGTCCCCGCCGGACCCGCCATGCCCCTGTCCAAGGACGACCTGCTCCCCTGGATCCCCGACTTCGGCCGGTGGCTCGCCAGGCGGTGGAGCGCCGCGCCACCCGACATGGTCCACAGCCACTTCTGGATGAGCGGCCTGGCCGCCCTGGCCGCCGCGAGGGACGCCGCCGTCCCCATCGTGCACACCTTCCACGCCCTCGGTACGGTCAAGCGCCGCCACCAGGGCACGGACGACCCCAGCCCGCGCGAGCGCCTCAAGATCGAGGCGATGGTCGCCTCCCAGGTGGACGCGATCGTCGCGACCTGTGCCGACGAGGTGGCGGAACTGCGCAGGATGCGGATTCCGCGGAGCCGGGCGAGGGTCGTGCCCTGCGGCGTCGACGTGGGCTCCTTCACCCCCGCCGGCCCGAGGAGGGACCTCGGCCCGGGGCCCGTCCTGCTCGCCGTCGGCCGTCCCGTCCGCCGCAAGGGCGTGGACACCACGATTCACGCCCTCGCCCGCGTTCCCGGCGCCACCCTGGTCGTCGCCGGCGGCGACCTGGACGACCCGGAGGCGGACCGGCTCGCGCGCGTGGCCGCCCGGTGCGGCGTGGCGGACCGCGTCAGGTTCCTCGGCAGGGTGGGCAGGGATGACGTCCCCACCCTGATGCGCTCGGCGGACGTCGTGGTCAGCATGCCCTGGTACGAACCGTTCGGCATCGTGCCGCTGGAGGCCATGGCCTGCGGCGTACCGGTGGTGGCGTCCGCGGTGGGCGGGCATCTGGACACCGTCGTCCCCGAGGTCACCGGCCTGCTCGTCCCACCGCGAGAGCCCCACACGCTGGGCGGCGCGCTGCGCCGGCTGCTCGCCGCGCCGTCCCTGCTGGCGGCCTACGGGGCGGCGGCCGCCGCCCGGGCACGCTCACGCTACGACTGGAACCGGATCGCCGCCCAGACGTCCGCCGTGTACGCGGAGGTGCTCTCCTCCCGCGTCCCGGCGCGGCGGGCGGCCCGCGCGCGCCCGTGTCCCGGAGCCGCCTGACGGCTCCCGCGTCCCGGAGCCTCCTGAGGCTTCGGACATACGGAGGCCCCCGGTCCCGCGGACGGGATCGGGGGCCTCCGGCGCGAGGCCGGCCGCCGGTGACGGCGGCGACCTCACGGGGTCACTTACCGGTGGCTCTGTGGATGCTCCGGGACGCGGAACGGTCGATCGCGGCCTTGACCACGCCGAAGATGGCGCCCTGGATGGCCGACGCCACGAGGATCTCGCCCCAGCCGTACTCGTCCGACGTCGCCTGGGGGGCGTCGTCCTTGCCCGACGCGAGCTTCCAGACCTGTTTGAAGATGACCCCGGCGATCGCACCGCCGAGCATTCCGCTCACGGCACTCGCACCGCGGGATACGACTCTGCTCACGTCCTGTGCCCTCCGTTCGCGTTCATTGAAACGACACGCCTACCCGCGGGGACCGTCTCCTAACGGACCCGGATTCCTGACGGACCCGGAGCGGCCGGCGGTACCCGCCGGCGTCGCGGCTCCCCTGCGGGAGAGGTCCGCGGGATCACACCGCCGGGGGGTCGTTGTAGTGGCGCTCCTGGTAGGTGCGGCGCTGGGTGACCGGGTCGTCGATCACCGTGGTGGTCGTGGAATCCGGCACCACCGCCCGGCGGGCGAGGCTGAGCCGGTACACGGCGAACAGGAGCCACGCGAGACCGCCGATCATCAGGATGACACCGACGATGTTGATGTCGAATCCGGCGATGTCGAATTCGACCGCCCACGTGAGAATGGCGCCGAGCATAATGAGAACGATGCCGCCTGCGATGGTCATGGGATCTCCTCCTTCGAGCCAACCCACCCCATCTATCCCTCACGCGGATCTCAAACGTCACCCCACGGAGGTAGATGCGGACCGCGGCCTCCCGCCCGTCGTCACAGGCCTGCCGGCCCCGGAAAAGCCGTCGGCCGCGCCCCCCGCCCGGCAGGCGGAGAGCACGGCCGAAGGAGTCGCGCGGGAGGTGGTGACCACCCCGGGGCGGATCACCGGACACGGCACCGTACACGGCACCGGCCGGATCGCCGGACGAATCACCGGGCGGGTCACTCGGCGGGCAGGACCGCGCCCTTGTACCTGTCCTGGATGAACTTCTTGACCTCGGGACCGGTGAGGAGCTCGGCGAGCTTCTTCACGCGGGGGTCGTCCACCTTGGCCGGAACGGTGACCAGGCCGTTGGCGTACGGGTTGCCCTCGCCCTTCTCCAGGATCAGGGAGTCGGTCGCGGGCTGCAGCCCGGCCTCCAGGGCGTAGTTGCCGTTGACGATCGCGGCGTCCACGTCCTCCAGGGAGCGGGGCAGCTGGGCCGCCTCGAGGGGCTTGAACTCCAGTTCCTTGGGGTTGCCCGCGACGTCACGCTCGGTGGCCTTGACACCGACGCCCTCCTTGAGGGTGATCACGCCGTTGTCGGCCAGGAGCTTGAGCGAGCGGCCGAGGTTGCTCGCGTCGTTGGGCAGTGCCACCTGGGCGCCCTGGGCGAGCTCGGAGACGTTCTTGATCTTCTTGGAGTACAGGCCGAGCGGCTCGATGTGCACCGGGGCGACCCAGCTGAGCTTGATGTCCTTGCCCTTGGAGAACTCCTCCAGGTACGGGATGTGCTGGAAGTAGTTCGCGTCCAGGTTGCCCTCGTCCAGCTGGGTGTTGGGCTGGACGTAGTCGGTGAACTCGACGATCTCCAGGTTCAGCCCGGCCTTGGCGGCGAGGTTGTCCTTGACGTACTTGAGCACCTCGCCGTGGGGCACGGGGTTGACCCCGACCCTGAGCGGGGCGTCGGCCTTCGGCGTGCCGTCGGCGGGCTGGGCCGTGTCGGTGGACGTCCCCCCGCACGCGGCCAGGGTCCCGGCCAGGACCAATCCGGCCACGACCCCAAAGATCTTGCGCATGACTCTCCCCTTAATTCCCCTTATAGCAAGTAGGGAATATATCTCACATAAGGGAGTGTAAGGACAAATCCTTACTGGTCGCGCAGGGCCAGCATCTGCGCGATCTGCGCCGTACGCGAGACGTCGACGCGCTTGGCCATCTCGGTGACCTGGGAGTGCAGCCCGGTGGCGACCTCCACCTTGGCCATCTGGGCGGCGTCGTCCTGCTGGGCGATCAGCATGTCGAGGAACCTCCGCTCGAACTCGGCCGGCGGGGCGGCGATCAGCGCCGCCATCTCCTCCTCGCTCACCCCCGGCATCCCGCCGTGGGCGGCGTGCTCGTCGTCCTTCGCCGTCGCGGGCTGCCCCCAGGCGTCCAGCAGCCCGGACATCGAGGCGGACTCGCGTTCCTGGGTCACGCCGATCGCCTCGGCGAGCTCCTTGACCTCGGGGCGGACCGGCCGCTCGCGCACCAGCCGCACCAGCCGTACCCCCTGGGTGTTGTGGGGCACCATCATCTGCAGGAACATCACGTCGGGGGGGTTGAAGGCGACTCCCGCCGCGGTCCCCATCGGCGGGGCGGGCGAGGGGGTGGGCAGTCCCGCGCCGGCGCCGTGCGCCGAGTGGTCGGAACCGTGGTCGCCCCCCTGTCCTGAGCCCTGGTCCGCGCCCTGTCCGGAGCCGCCGTACGCGCCGTGATCGGAACCCTGGGCGGAGGCGGGGGGCGTCAGCTGGACGGGGACGCCGGGGGCGCCGTGCCCCCCGTGACCGGCCGGACCTCCGCGGAGTTCCTGGATGCTGCCGGCACCGCAGCCGGAGAGCAGGAGAATTCCCAGGACGACCGTCGGGACCACCGGAACCGCACGCTTCATGACGAACTCCTCGGTTCTCGGGAGGACTCTCGGGAGAGCGACGATCCCGGCCGGGGCGGCGGCGGCCACCCCGGCCGGATCTCACCGGGTCAGACGCGTCGCCACAGGGCCGCGACGTTCGGCGGCTCCCAGCCGGCCAGCGCGGTGTGCGCCTGCAGGCACTGGTAGGTCACGCCGCCGTAGGTCACCGTGGCGCCCACCGCGTAGGCGGTGCCCGCCGCCCAGGTGCCGCCCGGCTGGCTCGTCGGGGTGGGCGTCGGGGTCGGGGTGGGGGTCCGCGTGGGAGTCACCGTCGGGGTCGGCGTGGGGTCGGGGTTGGGGTTGGTGCCGCCGAAGTTCACGTCGGAACAGGTGTAGAAGGCCTCCGTGCTGCCCACGATGCGCTGCCAGATCGAGAAGATGAGCTGGCGGCCGCTCCGCTGCGGGAGGTTGATCGTCCAGTCGGTGAACTGGGTGGGGTTCTGGTTGTTGAAGGTCCTGATGTGCTCCAGGTCCGACCAGCGCAGCGGCTGGGTGGGGCTCCAGCTCTGCTTGGTGATGTAGAACTCGAAGTTGCTGTTCGCGTGTGGCGCGGTCGCGTGGTAGGTGACCGTGAGCGGCCCCGGGGAGACCGAGGTGGCGGGCCAGTCGGCCCTGGCGAGGTTGAGCCCGCGGTACTTGTCCCGCCCGGCGCCGCACAGCTGGCCGTCGGGGATGATCTGGCGGTGGTTGCCGCCGGCCTCGAGCCGGGACACCTCGTGCCAGTCGTAGAACGCCTGGGTGCCCCCGGCCGCGACGGCCGCCTTGCACGCTTCCGACTTGGGGGTCTCCGGGCCTTCCGTCTTGCAGACGTAGGCCCGGCTGGGCGGGTTGGACATGGACCCGTGGGCGACCGCCGCGGTGGACGGCAGCAGGGCGAACAGGGACCCTACGCTGATCGCGGCGGCCGTACCGGTGGCCAGCTTGTGTCGCAGATGCACGTGGACTCCTCCTGGAGCGAGAAATGGGAGGCGGGACTGTCCAACGAGCCGACGGATAGCACGTTATTAACAAGAAACCTTACTAAGGGTTCTGGCCATAAGACCAGTGATACGGCCATATCAGTCCATGACCAGCACGACCTTGCCCCGCCCGTGCCCGGTGGCGACCTCGCGGTGGGCGTCCGCGGCCCGCTCCAGCGGATAGGTCCTGCGCACCGGGAAGACGAGCCTGCCCTCGGCGTACAGGGCGGCGAGCTCGGCGAGGCGGGACGCCAGCCGCACCCCCTGGGTCCGCTGCACCCCCAGCTCGGCGGCCCTGCCGTGCTCGACGAGCGTGACGATGCGCTCGGCCTTCACCAGCTGCAGGGAGACCTCCAGCGCCTCGCCGCCCGCGCCGTCCAGGACCATGTCCACCCCGCCGGGGGCGAGGGCGCGCACCCGCTCCAGCAGGCCCTCGCCGTACGTGACGGGGGTCGCGCCGAGCTCGCGCAGGTAGTCGTGGTTCTCCTCGCGGGCCGTGCCGATCACCGTGGCCGCCCCCCAGAGCCGGGCGAGCTGGACCGCCGCGGTGCCGACCGCGCCCGCGGCGGCGTGGACCAGGACCGTGTCACCCTCACCCACCCCGAGCTGGCGCAGCGCGATGTGGGCGGTCTGGGTCCCGGCGGTGAAACCGCCCGCCACCTCCCAGGGCATCTTCGCGGGCTTGGGCGTGACGTTCTCCGCGGGCACGACCACGTACTCGGCGTAGGAGCTCAGCAGGTTGAAGCCCAGGACCTCGGCACCGACGGAGATCCCGTCCACGGTCCCGTCCACCCCCGCGCCCACCTGGTCGACCACCCCGGCGAACTCGTTGCCCGGCACGCGGGGCAGCTCACCGCCGACCCCCTCCGGGGTCCACCCCGCCCGGATGGCCAGGTCGAACGGCTGCACGCCCGCGGCCCTGATCCGCACCCGCACCTGCCCCTCGCCCGCCTCGGGCGTCGGAAGCTCCGTCGCCCGCAACACTTCGGGACCGCCGAACTCGAAAAAAGCAGCTGCCTTCACAGGATTCCCCTTCGCTCGTTTACGCCGTCGCCCAGCCTGCGACCTCAAGCACTGTTGAGGTCAACTCGTGTGCTCCGGGTCCGGCGCGAAGGAGCGGCCGGTTCCGATGTTCCTCAGCGGGAATTCCGGTGCTCCGGACAGGCTCCCCCGGTCGCGGCAGAGACCGGCGAGGCCGTCGGCGCTCTCGGAGCCACCGCGTGGATTGGAAGCCCTCAACCTGCCCGAAGGTCCAAGGCCCGCGCCGGGGCCAGGCGCCGGATCAGCTGGTCGGCGACCTCGTCGAAACGCGTGATGTCGACGAACCCGCGCACCAGCAGCTGAACGCCCTGCACCTCGGAATAAACCAGCCACGCGACCGATTTGACGTCCTCGATCGGCGCGAAGACCCCTTGGGTCACACCCAGTGAAAGCGTGTCGGCGATCCAGTCGATGTTCTGTTGCATGAATTCCGAGATCTGGCCTCGCATGCCTTCGGGCAGAAGCTCGAAGTCCGCGACCAGCCTCGCACACAGACACATGGCCACACCCCCGGAAAGGGCGTCACGCACCAGATCCAGGTATCCGGAGAACCGGTCGAGGGCGCTCCCTCGCTCCTCATCCAACCTGTGCAGATTGTCCATGAAAGTGCTCGTGTATCGCCCGATGAGGGCATCACCAAGGTCCGCCTTGGCTGGATAGTGGTGGTGAATGCTGGCCGATCGGATGCCGACTTCCGCCGCCAGGTCGCGGTAACTCACCGCCGACCAGCCGCGAGACCTCATCAGGTTCTCCGCGGCGTCAAGCAGTCGGGTGGCCGTAACGCTGCCAGGTTGCGCCAAGTGCCTCATGGTCGCACCATACCTTTCCCCATCCGGCCCCGGCCGGCATGGTCTGTCGTGCGGATCGACGACCACACCGTCACCGGCCGATCATCATTCGGCTCGGCCTCCGAGGTCACCTGGCCGGCCGCCCGGCCCTGGGTCCACCGTCGGCCTCGGGAGATCCTGACCTCCGGATCACCACCTTGGCGGCGATTAGCCTATCTAGTACTAGGTAGGCTATCTTCCGTGGAGTTCCCGGTCCAACGTGGAACCAGTACGGAAAGGTCTGTAATGCACGCCCAACTCATCACGTACCGACTCACCGACGTACCTCGCCAGGAAGTCATCGACAACCTGATCAAGCCGTACACCGAGTACTTCGCCAAGCTGGAGACGCTCGTGTCCAAGGTCTGGCTGAACGATGAGGCCACCGGCAACTACGGCGGCTTCTACGTCTGGCGCGACAAGGCCGCGTTTGACGAGTTCATGCAGTCGGATGCGGCAGCGGACATCATCGGCAAGCCCTTCGTCGTCGAGCTGACCTCCCGTGACTGGCCGATCGACGTCGAAGCCAGCCAGGCGACGCGGGGAATCCCCTCCTGACGACAAGGCGCGCCAGGTGGGCACCTATGTCGTGGTGACGGTGCCCACCGACACGCATGTGCCGGAGTGCTCCAGGTGCCGGCACCGACATTCCGATCTTGCATGACCGGCGGCTTCGGGAGTGCGGCCACGGCGAGGGAGGGGACCACCGGCCGGCCTGACAGGTGGCCGAACCACGGCCGACCGAGGCCGCGGGCCGATGGATTCCGCTCGTCTTCGACGCCTTCGAGGAAGACGACCGCCGCGCGGGACGGGGACGCCGGACGCGCGAAGGCCGGGCGCCACGGGTGTGGCGCCCGGCCTCACGGTCTGGTCACCGGTGAGAGAACCCGGTTACCCGATCAGGTGTTTCATGATCTTCTTGATGGTGGCGGCGCGTTCGGCGGGGGTGGCCACCTGCTCCAGGCCGAAGCCGAGGAACACGGTGTCCTTCGTCGAGACTGCCGCCGTCTTGTCGGCCTGGGCCCTGGCGAAGTCGCCCGCGTTCGCCGGGCTGCCCGGGGGCGGTCCGGGGATCGCCCAGGCGCCGAGACCGGACTCGAAGCCCTCGGCGGCGAGCTGGCCGCCGGTGGTGGTGATCCTGGTGTCGTCCACGAACGCGCCGACGCCGCCGGTGCCGGGGTCGGTCACGTAGCTGATCGACACCTCGACCTGCTGGCCCGCGTACGCGGACAGGTCGAAGGCCACCTGCTGCCAGCCGCCGGAGCTGCCGGTGAAGGCGTTCCAGGAACCGCTCGTCCCGGTCGGCGTGCAGGGGTTGCCCGGGGTCAGGTAGCGCAGCAGCCACGGGTGCTCGTCCAGCAGGAAGCCGGCCTCGCACTCGGTCGGGACGTCGGTGGCGGTGCCGCCGTTGAGGTCGGGCAGGGTCGTCCAGTTGTCCTGGCCGACCGTGTGCGCCTCGACGATGACGTTGTCGTAGCCCTGCTCGGTGTCGTACGAGAGCTGGAACTGGAGCTTGGGCTGCTGCGCGGCGGTGACGGCCGCCAGGTCGACCGTGCGCGTCAGCCTCTTGTACGCGTCGTCGGTGTGCGGGCCCGCCACGTACCAGTCGCCCTCGACCGGGTCGAACGGGCCGGTCGCCCCGATGTAGTCGGCCGCGGCCGAGCTCTTGAACTGCGGGAACTGCGCGGGTGGCAGCGTGTCGCTGGTCACCTGCAGGGTGCCCGCCTCGTCCAGCGGGTTGTCGGCGAGCGCCTGGCCGCCGAAGGTGCCGCTCGTGCCGTTCAGCCCGGGACCGGTGCCGGTGAAGCCGGTCGGCCCGACGCGCGGGTTGCGGCCGTAGACACCGAGGTAGTACTGGGCGAAGTCGTCGGCGAGGATGAGGCACTCCTCGAAGAAGCCGTCCTGGCTGGTGATGACGCAGTCGGAGTCCGGCGCGCCGTCCAGGCCGTAGTAGATGCCGCCGAGGCTGGCGCCGAAGAAGCCGAAGTACGCGGCGGTCTCCCCGGTGTAGAGCAGCTTGCCTCCCTCGTTGAGGTAGTCGCGGACCGAGACGGTCAGGTCCTGCTGCTGCCGCTTGACGTCCATGTCGGGAAGCGGGCCGAACGGGGTCTCGGTCTCCACGTCCTGGGCGTCCATCGCGAGCCGGTCGTCACCGAGGTACCAGGCCACCGCCTTGAAGTGGCCGAGCACCCCGAGGTGGTGCGGCACGCCCTGGGCGTCGACGTCCCACGTCTCGGAGGAGTATCCGGCGGTCTGCAGCGCCTGCCTGTACTGCGCCGCGTACTTCGGCGCGGTCACCGACGCCGGGTAGTCCGGGTTGAAGCCGGTGTAGTCCTCGTTCGCCACGACGAGCACCTTGGCCTTGGACTTCTTCTCCAGCTTGTACGTGAAGTGCTGGCTCTCCACGGTCCCGGTGCCGGGTTTGTAGCCGGTGAACCAGACCTCGACCTTGTCGCCCGGTTTGGCACCCTCCACCTTGGAGCGGTACTCGGCGAAGTACAGGTCGTTCTCGTCGCCGTACCGCTCGCCGCCGTTCCACTCGCTGAGGCCGCGCAGGCGCACGGGGCCGCCGTTGATCCGGAAGCGCAGCTGCTTGGTCAGCAGGGAGCGCCGCATGGTCACGGCCACCGGCTGCGGGTCGCCGTACGAGACGGTGAAGCTGTCGGGCCGGAAGTCGGGGACCGTGCGGTTCACCGGGGAGACCGGGGAGTCGGGAGTCTTCACGGACTTGGCGAGGTCGACCGCGAGCGGGACGTTCTTGGCGAACTCCGCCTGGATCAGGGCCTCGCTGTCGGGGAAGGTGAAGCCCGAGCCGCCCGCGCAGTCGGCGAGCGTCCACTCGTCGTCCGGCACGCTCTCGACCGCCACCTCGCAGGTGGTCATCTCCGGCGTGATCGTCAGCGCGTCGTGCTTGTTGGTCATGTGACCGTCGGTCTCGCCGTTGGTCGTGTAGAGCTCGGCGCCGATGTCGGGGTCGTAACCGGGTACGGCGGGCGTCGCGTCGTCACCGAGCAGCGCCTCGAAGATGAGGTCGTCGGGAGAGGGCGTGGCCTGCTGCCAGCCGATGCCGTACAGCAGCAGCTGGGCGGCCGAGTGGTAGTTGAGGATGTAGGTGAAGTCGACCCGCCCGGCGAGGTTGTCGACGGCCCTGGTCTCGGGCTCCGACTGCGCGCTCGGGCCCCGGTAGGTCTGGCTGGCCGGGTTTTCGGAGGAGCCCTCGTTGTCGTAGCCCCACTTGTAGGCGAAGTTACGGTTCAGGTCGACGCCGTCGGCGCTGGTGAGCTGGCCGTCGCCGTTGTTGTCGCGGAGGTTCTTGCGCCAGAGGCGGTTGTCTCCGGTGAAGCTGTGGTCGTAGCCGTCGGGGTTGGAGACGGGGATGAACCAGAGCTCGACGGTGTCGACCAGCTTGGTGATCTCGGGGTTGGTGCCGTAGCCGTTCAGATAGTGGAGCAGGAGCCTGCGGGTCATCTCCGGGGTGATCCACTCACGGGCGTGCTGGGCGGACATGTAGAGCACGGCCTTGCGCGCCCCGTCCTTGAGCTGCCGCGCGCCCTTGGTCACCTTGATCGCGGTGAGCGGCTGGCCCTTGACCGTGGTGCCGAGGTCGACGACCTTGGCGATGTTCGGCTTGGCGTTCGCCGCGTTGACGATCTGCTCGCGGATGCCTCCGGCGCCGCTGTACGGCTTGAAGACGCCGTCCCCCTTGGCCGCCTGCCTGCTCGCCGCCGCGGACTGCTGGACCTTCAGGCCGAGGCCCGCCTTGCGGAGCTGCTCCGCCTGGGCCGCGCCGAGGATCGCCTCGACGGTGACCTTCTTGCCGTCCGCGGACTTGGTGATCCGTAGTTCCTCGCGCTCGACACCCGACTTCAGCAGCGCGTCCAGCTGTTCCGCGGTGAGCTCGCCGACGTAGACGTGTACTCCGTCGTCGCCGGCGGGTGGATCGGGGACCGCTGACGCGGGCGTGCTCACGACCAGGCCCAGGAGCAGCACCGCGATTGCGAGAATGGCTAATCTCGCACGTTTCATTGCAACCTCCGTACATCCCCCGAAAAACAGGAATGCCCGAAATCTGGGCTATAGCCGGACCTGAGTCAACGTCAATCCTCGCCAGCTTTTCGCCGTGACCTGATGTGGTCACGGCGAGCCCGGGTCTTCCGAAATCACGAGAGACGTGCAGGGTCTGATGACGGATCGCCCGCACGGTCTGCCCTGCGTACAGCACGTCACCGGCGTACCGGCCTGGTCGAGTGCTATAACGGGCTTACCGTCCGGCCGCGGACCCACCATCGGAATTCGCGGCCGCCGAGGTCTCCTCCCGCCTGAAAACCAGTCCAGGGATGAGGGGCGTATGAGAAGTCTTCTGTCGGCCGTGCTGCGGCGCGCCGGGGTTTCGAGGCCGGCCGGGGTGCCGGGGGCGGGAGCCTTCCTTCCGGCGCGGGCCGGCCGGTCCGGGGCCTCCCTGCTGGCGGGGGCTCTCACCGCCCTGGTCGCGCTCGGGTGTGTCGTGGCGACGCCCCGTGCCGCGGGTGCGGTGGTGGCGCCGGTGGGTCTGGGTA
>NZ_JBEZZK010000025.1:0-103525 GCF_040639135.1 Streptosporangium sp. NPDC023963 | reverse complement strand
CAAACCCACACCACTCTTCCCACACACCCCGCTCTACCGATGCGCTGCGGTGAGGTCGCCGTCCGCACGCGACGGCCGGGCCGGCGGCGACCGCCGCGGGGAGGTCGCCGCCGGTTGGTGATCACGGTTTCGTACGTCTCAACGGTGCGCGACGCCCCGGTGGTCGCGCCTTGTCACGGCACCGCGGTCGAGGTCTCAGGCGGGAGAGGGCTGAGCATCCGGCCGCCGCGGCGATACGATGATCATGGTTCCTCCCGAAGATCCGAGTCGGGGAGACCGGCTAACCGAGATCGTGCCATCGGCTCGGATACGCGCCGTATACGCCACGTATATTCGGCCGGCCGCGAGAGCGGACCGTCACGTTCACGCTCGACGTCGAGCGCTCGTCCCCGGAGGGACGCCCGCCCCCGGAGGGACGCCGGGGCTCCGCCCCGGGAGGACGGTCAGCCGGGCGGGGTGGCACCGAGCCGGTCGAGGTGGTCGCGTACCACTCCGGCCTTGCGGTGCCCGAGGTCCTCGAAGAGGGCCAGGGCGGCCTCGAGGCGGGCCACCGCCTCCCCTGCGCGTTCCAGCGAGGCGTGGGCGAGGCCGAGCGCCTCGTACGCCTCCGCCCGCAGCAGGATGTCGCCGGTCCGGGTGGCGAGCGAGAGGGCGCGCTCCCCGCACGATATCGCCTCCTCGCGCGCGCCCATGTCGTGATGGAGCGTGCTCATGCTGACCAGGATCTGGGCGATGTCCCGATCGCCGCAGCTCGTCTCGCTGATCTCCAGGGAGGTCAGGTAGTGGCTCATGGCCTGGGGGAGGCGTCCGGCGAGGTGGTGGGCCTCGCCCAGGTTGCTGTGCAGCAGGGCGGTGAAGTGGCGGGCGTCCGTCAGCCGCGCTCCCAGGGATCCGGCCTCCTCCAGCCACCGGATCGCCTCTTCCGGGCGATGGGCGTTGACGCACACGGCGGCGAGGTTCAGCAGGGCCGTGGCCGCTCCCAGGGTGTCTCCGAGCCGGAGGCGGAGCCGGTGCGCGCGGTGACACGCGGAGACGGCGCGCTCCGTGTCGCCCAGCAGGCTGTGAACGATGGCGAGCCGGCCGGTGACCATGGCCTCGCCCGCGGGGTCTCCGGCCGTCGCGGCGGCCTCCGCCGCGACGGTGTACAGGTCGGCCCACTGCCTCGTGTGGTGGCGCCGGTTCAGCCACCCGAACATGGCCGCCGCGATCTGCCAGGCGAGCGCCGGATGTGATTCCGCCGCTCGCCGTACCGCGGCGTCGAGGTTCGCGGCCTCCGCGTCGAACCAGGACAGGGCCGAAGCCGCGTCGGCGAACTCCACGGGCCGGGCCGGGGAGGCGAAGTTGGGCCGTTCCTTCGGCCGGAGTACCCGGTCGGCCGCGTTGGCGGCGTCGCGGTACCAGGTCAGCAGCGCGGTCAGGCACCGCTCGCGCTCGCTCGCGCTCTCCTCGGCCAGGCATCGCTCCCGGGCGTAGATTCTCACCAGGTCGTGCATCGCGTAGTGGTCGCCGGGCACGGGCGCGAGCAGGTGGACGGACACGAGCCGGTCGAGCGGCTCTCGCGCCTCGTCGGCCGCCATGCCCGACAGGACCGCGGCGACGGCCAGTGACGGTTCGGGGCCGGGGTGCAGCCCGAGCAGCCGGAACATGGCGCGGACCGGTTCGCTCAGCGGGCGGAGCGAGGCGCGCAGAACCGCCCGGATCGATATCTCGCTCTCGTCGACGGCGAGCCTGTCCAGGCGCACGCGCTCGTCGGCCATCTCCGCCACCAGCGCGGGCAAGGTCGAATCGTACGCCGACATCTCCAGGCGGGAGGCCGCGATCCGGAGGGCGAGGGGGATACGGTCGCACAGCTCGGCGAGTTCTTCCGCGCCCGTGGCGTTGCCTGAGATCCCGTCTGTGACCGCGCCTGAGATCCCACCTGTGACCCCGTCTGTGACCGCGCCTGAGATCCCGTCTGTGACCGCGCCTGAGATCCCACCTGTGACCGCGCCTGTGACCCCGCCTGAGATCCCACCTGTGACCGCGCCTGTGACCCCGCCTGAGATCCCACCTGTGACCGCGCCTGTGACGCCGTCTGTGACCGCGCCTGTGGTACTGCCTGCGGCCCCGTCCGCGGTACCGCTCGTGGCGCCGCCCGGCCGGGCGAGCCGGTCCCGGATCAGGGCGACGGCGTCGGCCACCGGCAGCGGTCCGAGCGGGACCCGCGGGACGCCGTGCGTGGTGGCGAGCCCGTCCAGGCGGAGCCTGCTCGTGATCAGTGTCAGGCTCGGCGCCGATCCGGGGAGCAGCACACACGCCTGCGCGGCCGAGGCGGCGTTGTCGAGCACGATCAGCATCCGCCGGTCGGCCACCAGCGACCGGAACACGGCGGCCCGCTCCTCGGTGTCGGCGGGGATCCGCCACGACGGGACGTCCAGCGCGCGCAGGAAGCGCTCCAGCACCAGGCCCGGGTCCAGCGGCCCGTCGATCCCGAACCCGCTCAGATCCACGAACAGCTGCCCGTCGCCGAACAGGTGACGCGCGAGGTGGGCCCACCGGACCACCAGGGCCGTCTTGCCCACCCCCGGCGGTCCCACGACGGCGACGACCCGGGCCTCCCCGCCGATGTCCGCCGCCATCTCGTCCAGGCGCGCGAGCTCACCGGCGCGCCCCACGAACCCGAGAGGTCTCGCCGGTAGCTGGGCGGGCACGGCCCGGTGGCCGGGCGCCGGCGGACGCGCCGAAGTGGCGCGGGCGTCCATCCGGAGCGGCCGGTTCCCGGCCGTGTCCCACAGCCGCGGGTCGGCGGTGAGGATGGCTCTCTCCATCGAGCGCAGTTCCCGGCTGGGCTCCAGTCCCAGCTCGTCCGCGAGGATCCCGCGTGCCCGCCGGTAGGTCTCCAGGGCCTCCGCCTGGCGGCCGGACCGGTAGAGCGCGAGCATCAGGTGCGACCACAGCCGCTCACGGAAGGCGTTCCGGTTCACCAGCGCCGTCAGCTCGGCCACCAGGGAGGCGTCCTGTCCCAGGCGCAGGTCCGCCTCCATCCGTTGCTCAAGGGCCACCATGCGCCATTCCTCCAGGCGGGACCGCTCCTCGCGCAGGGCGGACTCGGCGGGCAGGTCGCAGAACGGGGGCCCCTGCCACAGCTTCAGCGCCTCGCCGAGCGACCGCCGGGCTCCGGCGGCGTCGTCCGCCGCGAGGGCCGCCTGCCCGTCGTGGACGAGCTTGACGAAACGGCAGGCGTCGACCTCGCCGCAGTCGACGTCGAGCCGGTACCCGGCGCGGCCCTCGCGCAGGATCCGATCGGTTCCCAGGGCCAGGCGCAGGCCGCGCGCGTAGAGCCGTACGTTGGCCTCCGCGGAGGGCGGGGGCGCGGACCCCCACAGCGCGTCGACCAGGTGGGCGACGGAGACGAAGCCGTGCGGGTGGCCGAGCAGCACCGCGAGGAGGAGCCGTTGCTTGGGCGGTCCCAGCGCCGGGGCGGTGTCGCCGGACCGGACGTGTAACGGACCCAGAACCTTGAAATGCACAATCACGTTCCTTCCGCGCGCCGCGTACGGCACTGCCGCGGATGGCCGCCGCGACGGCGTCTCCCGGCGTCGGTGGCCCGGGATCACGCGGGTACGGCTACCGCGCCATCGGCGAGTGCTGTGCCGGCGACCAAACTCAGGCGGTGATCATGGGCCAAAGCGTAGACCAAACCACGCCGGCCGGCGGGTCGTCCCGAAGGACGGACGACGGGCGGCCGGACTCCGGGCCTTCGGGTCTCCGCGATTCGAAGACCCTCTCCCGGAAACCGGGAAACCGGGAAACCCGGAAACCGGGGAACCGGGAAACCGGGAAACCCGGAAGCCTTCGTTCCAGAGGTCACACGAGGCCGCGGCGGCTGGCCTGGGCGCCCGCCTGGAAGCGGGTCTCGGCGTTCAGCTCGTCCAGGAGGTGGCGCAGGCGGCGGCGGAGGCTGCGCGGGCTGGTGCCGAGCTGGCGGGCGATGGCGTCGTCCTTGAGCCCGGCCGAGAGCAGCGCCAGGAGCCGGCGATCGTCCGGGTCGAGCTCCGCCCACCCCTGTTCGTCGCTCCGGACGGGTTCGCCGGCCGGCTCCGGGGCGCCGTCGCGGGACGCGGGCTGCGGATAGATCGGAAGCGCCTCCTGCCACAGGCGCTCGAACAGCTCGACCAGGGCCACCACCATGGTGGTCCCCCTGATCAGCACGCCGCGCGTCAGCGGCAGGTCCATGTGCAGCGGCACGACCGCCTGCCGCCGGTCGACGAGCGCCATCTTGAACGGCAGCTCGGGCAGGACCCGCGCCTCCTCGCCCGCCTTGACCAGGCTGCCCACCTCGTCGAGCGCCCCCGCGTGGTCGAACGCCTCGGGCACGTAGATGGTCCGGTAGCGGACGCCCTTGCGGAGCAGGCCGGTCTGCACCGGGTTGTGATAGTCCAGCACGTACGGAGGCCGGTCGAAGGTCAGCACCTCCTCCTTGGCCTCCTGCTGCAGCCGGACGTACGACCTGGCCTGGTCCTCGGGCCCCGCCAGGAACTCGAACTGGCCGCCCTCCTCCAGGTCCTGGCCGGCAGTGCGGAAGGTCTCCTCCAACTGGTCGGCCGTGTCGGTGAGCCGGTCCAGGTTGCTCTGCATGCCGCGTACCAGCGAGCGGATGGCGGTCCCCGGGTTCGTCGCCGTCCAGCGGGGCGACCGTCCCCACAGGCGGCTGACCAGGCCCTTGGCGCGGAGCCTGGTCAGTGACGTCTGGATGCGCCCCGAGCTCTCCCCGCTTCTCATGACGAGTTCCTGCACCGTGATGCCGGGGCAGGCCAGCACCTCACGATAGATCCGCTCGTCGAACGCGCTGATCCCCACGATCGCCAGTGCCGGACCGTCATCAAGCATGCCTACGAGCTTGGCCACTTTCGGCAGTTGCCGCAATAGGCCACACGAACCACCTTGTCACCAAAATTCGCATACCGTTAGAAATCGGGATGTGCTTCAGAGAACCGTCCTTATCGGCAGTGTGGTAACGGCCCTGGTAGCGGTCGCCACGCCGGTCCAGGCGAACCCCACCCCCACCCCCACCCCCCAGGCCTCGACCTCTTCTCCCCAGGCCGGGCAGGCCGCCGCGAAGGCCGGACCGCCCAAGACGATCACTCTCATCACCGGGGACAAGGTCACGCTCCGCGTGCTCCCCGGCAAGCAGACCCAGCTCGACGTCGAGCCGGGCACCGGCAGAGAGAAGATCAAGTTCGTCCACCGCCGGGCCAAGGAAGGGCTCAGCATCGTCCCCGTGGACGCGATGCCCCTGCTGGCCGAAGGCAGGCTGGACCCCCGGCTGTTCAACGTCACCCGGCTCGCCGAACTCGGCTACGACGACGCCGCCAGCCCGGCGCTCCCGCTGATCGTGACCTACTCCGGCCAGGCCGACGCCGCCATGCTGCGCGCCGCGGGCGGGCGCCCGCTGCCCGCGATCAACGGCATCGCCAGGAGCGAGTCCCGCGCCGCCGCCGGCACGCTCTGGAAGTCCCTGTCCGGGCAGGCCAGAACGGCGGCCGCGCCCGAGAAGATCTGGCTGGACGGCAAGGCCAAGCTGTCCCTCGACGTCAGCGTCCCGCACATCGGCGCCCCCAAGGCGTGGGAGGCCGGCCACACCGGCAAGGACGTCACCGTCGCGGTGCTCGACAGCGGCTACGACCCCGATCACCCCGACCTGAAGGGGCTGGTCACCAAGACACAGAACTTCACCGCCGAGCCCGACGTCCGCGACCTCAACGGCCACGGCACGCACGTCGCCGCCACGATCGCCGGATCCGGCGCCGCCTCCGGCGGCAAGAACAAGGGCGTCGCCCCCGGCGCGAAGCTGCTGATCGGCAAGGTCTGCGAGCAGAGCGGGTACTGCCCGGACTCGGGCATCATCGAGGCCATGACCTGGGCTGCGGAGAACGGCGCCCGCGTCGCCAACCTCAGCCTCGGCGGCCCCGACATCCCCGGCATCGACCCGCTGGAGCAGGCCGTCAACACGCTGTCGGAGCAGTACGGCACGCTGTTCGTCATCGCGTCGGGCAACGACGGCCCCCAGGCGCTCGGCTCGCCGAGCAGCGCCGACCACGCGCTGTCGGTCGGCGCCTCCTACCGCGACGCCGACACGGTCGCCCAGTTCAGCAGCACCGGCCCGCGCGTCGGCGACGCCGCGGTCAAGCCCGACCTGATCGCGCCCGGCGTGGGCATCGTCGCGGCCAGGGCCGCGGGCACCTCGGGCGGCTTCCCGGTGGACGACCTCCACACGGAGATGAGCGGCACGTCCATGGCCACCCCGCACGTGGCGGGAGCGGCGGCGATCGTCGCCGGACTGCACCCCGACTGGAAGGCCGGCCAGATCAAGGCGGCGCTGATGGCCTCCACCGCGCCCGGCGAGGAGCTCGGCGCCTACGTCCAGGGCTCCGGCCGCGTGGACGTCGCCCGCGCCGTCGCCCAGCGGGTCACGGCCGAGCCCGCCTCGCTGAGCCTGGGAGAGGTCGAGCTGCCCGTCTCCACGCCCAGGAAGAGCACGCTCACCTACCGCAACGACGGTGACGCCGCCGTACGGCTGGACCTGAGCGTGAAGGCCAAGGACGGTCGCGGCGAGACGGTGACGCCGTTCAAGCTCGGCGCCACCACGGTGGAGGTGCCCGCGCACGGCACCGCGCAGGTCGAGGTGACCGCCGAACCGGGTGCGATCGGCATGTACAGCGGCACGGTCATCGCCACCGGCGGCGAGGTCTCCGTGCGTACCGGCATCGGCATGCGGGTCGAGCCGGAGAAGCGCGGCCTCAAGCTGGCCTTCACCGGCTCGGACGGGCAGCCCGTGCAGAACTCCTTCGCCGGGGTGATCGACCTCGACACCAAGGAGCAGGTCAACTACGACATCTCCGGCGGCAAGCTGGACCTCAGGCTGCAGAAGGGACACCGCTACACGATCGTCTCCCTCATGCTCGACCACGACGGCACCCTGGTGATGTCCGCGGAGCCGGAGTTCACCCTCGACGCCGACCGCACCGTCACCGCCGACGCGCGCAAGGCCAAGCCGGTGGACGTGCGCACCGAGGAGCCGACCGCGCGACTCGCCATCGGCATGCTCGGCATGATCCAGCTCGCCGACGGCGTCCAGCCGATGGGCGTGGACGTCGAGCTGGCGGACATGTGGGGCGCGGACCGGATCGAGGGCATCAAGGCCATCCCCACGACCCGTACGGCGAGCAAGAAGTTCGCCTACTACCGCTGGACGCAGTGGGCCAAGCCGAAGGGCGACGGCACCTACAACGACAGCCCCTACTTCTACCACCTGATGAAGGCCGAGCCGCGCATCCCCGCCGACCCCGGCTACCGCCCGCGCGGACGCGACCTCGCCAAGGTCACCTCCACGTACGCCACCCAGCAGGACGCCAAGTTCGGCGAGCACTTCGCCCTGCCCGTGCTGTACGGGACCGAGCTGGCCTGGATGCCGTACGGCAGCCTGTCCCACTTCCCGCTCCCGTTCCAGCGGACCGAGTACTACACGCCCGGCGACACCGGCTGGTACCCCTCCTTCATCCAGTACAAGGCACTGGACATCGTGGAAAACATCGACCAGTTCTTCTTCGGCGAGACCACCGTCTACCGCGCAGGCCAGAAGGCCTCCGACCGCTGGAACGCCGGCGTCTTCGCGGCCGGGCTCATGCCCGGCGGGGACTACTCCTGGCGCGAGGAGAACATGCTGCAGTTCGCCGGCGGGCTGTTCGAGGACAGCGTGCCCGAGCGCCTCTCCTACGGCGAGTACACCGCCCCGCAGGCCAAGCTCTATCGCGACGGCAAGGAGATCTTCGCCGACACCTACCTGCCCGGCTACATCGAGGTGCCCGCCGACGGGAAGGAGAGCGAGTACCGGCTCACCAAGACCGCCGACCGTGATCCGGCCATGACCAAGTTCTCCACGCGGGTCAGTGCCGAGTGGCGGTTCAGGTCCAAGACCCCCGAGCCGGGACAGCGGCCGACGCTTCCGCTGATGGTCGTCAGGATGAGCCCGGAGCTGGACGACCGCAACTATGCCGGTACGGGCCACATGCGCATCCCGCTGCGGGTCCAGCGCCAGGCGGGCTCGCCCGACCTGAAGGTGAGCACGCTCTCCGCGGAGATCTCCTACGACGACGGCCGCACCTGGTGGCCCACGCTGGTGCATCCGACCGGCAAGGGCACCTGGGCCGCCGAGACCTTGCACCCGGTCAGCGCGCGCGGCAAGTTCGCCTCGCTGCGCGTCAAGGCCGCCGACGTCGGCGGCAACGCCTTCACCGAGACCGTCATCAGGGCCTACGGGATCAAGTAAGCCCCGGCATCAGGTAAGCCCCGGCATCAAGTAAGCCCCGGGAACCCCGCCGCGCCTTCCGGACGCGGCGGGGTTCTCACCGTCGGACGGGTCGGGTTCTCACCGTCGGACGGCTGGAGGACGATCGCCGGGACCTGAACAGGACCGTCGGGACCTGTGGCCGAGACCATCAGGATCTGAACAGGACCGTCAGGATCTGAACAGGACCATCGGGACCTGACCCGGAAGGAGACCGCTGGACAGGCCGGGACGGTTCAGTGTCGCGGGATGCCCAGGGTGACGAGCAGGTCCTCGTGAAGCTGGAACCACACGCTGTGGTAGGACTCGAGGTCGTCCGACACGTGGTCCAGCGCGCCGGACCTGGCGCGCGTGAGCGCGGTGGTGAGCCGGGTCCGATACCGCTGGAACCGGAGCATCGCCGCGAACAGGTCCGCGCAGGCGTCGTCGACACGCTGGTCGAGGTCCGCGAACCGGTCCAGGAGCCGTGAGTTGTAGGCGGGGTCGGTGTGGTCGTTCGGTACCGCGACACCGTCGACGGATCGCATCTGCCACGCCGTGCAGAGATCGAGCAGCTCCGGGTTGAGCACGAGAAAGCCGTCGTACGCCTTGGCCACCGTCGCCCGGGTGCCCGCCGTGTCCAGTTCGGCGGAGATCCGTTCGGCGTCCGCGGCGAGACCGGCCTCGGTGAGCCCCCACCCGCCGAAGTCACCCGAAGCATGCGTGACGAGGCCGGCCACCGCGAGATCGATCAGCTCGGATTCGACGTCGGGCTCGGAGAGCCCCGCCGCCCGGGCCACGCGGGCCAAACCTGCGAACCCGATGCAGCGGAGAGTATGCAACGTCAACAGGTCGACACTGGTCACATGGGGTGGGTTCGGCACGTCGATATGCTACATCGATGGTGTGGATTCACCCGATTTCTACCGAGGTCGAGGAGACCGCGAGCGTCCTCGGCGGCAAGGGGTACGGCCTTGTCGTGTTGCGACGTCTCGGCGTGCCCGTGCCCCCCGGATTCGTCATCGGCACCGCGGCGTGTCGCGCCTTTCTGCGTGACGGGGAGCTTCCCGGCGACCTCGGCGCCGAGCTGGCGGCCGCCGTCTCCGGTCTCGAAGCCGCCACGCGACGGCGCCTCGGCGGGCCCGACCGGCCACTGGCGGTGTCGGTCCGTTCGGGCGGCAGCGTGTCGATGCCCGGCATGATGAACACGATCCTCAACCTCGGTCTCACCGCCGAGGCCACGGCTGGGCTGGCGGCCGAGACAGGTGATCCGCGGTTCGCGCTCGACTCGCGCCTGCGCTTCCTGTCCAGTTACGCCGCGGCGGTCTTCGGTACGGAACCGGAACGTCTGGAAGCCGCCGCGCGTGAGGCGGCCGAGCGCGGCGCCGGGAACGAGGCCGGGAACGAGGCCGGGAACGAGGCCGGGAACGAGGAGACACGCCTCGCCGACGCGATCCGGGGAGTCGAGGCCCTCATCCGCGAACGAGCCGGCGGGCCGGTGCCGGACGACGCGGCGAGGCAGCTGGAGCCGGCCGTCAGGGCCGTGTTCTCGTCCTGGGACACGCCGCGCGCCAAGACCTACCGCGAACTGCACGACATCCCGCACGAGCTCGGCACGGCCGTCGTCGTGCAGGCGATGGTGTTCGGGAACCGCGACGACCACAGTGGCACCGGTGTCGCGTTCAGCCGCGACCCCAACACCGGCGAGAGCGTCCCGTTCGGTGAGGTCCTGTTCGGTCGCCAGGGCGAGGACGTCGTCTCCGGGAGGTCGGCGACCCGGCCACTGACCGAGCTGGCCGAACGGGAGCCGGCGGTGTGGGCCGGCCTCCTGGAAGCCATGAGCCGGATCGAGGAGCACTACCGCGACACCTGCTACCTGGAGTTCACCTTCGAGGCGGGTGAGCTGTGGGTCCTGCAGGTGCGGCCCGGCAACCTCGTCGGACGCGCTGCCGTCCGCGTCGCGGTGGAGCTGGCCGACGAGGGCGTCATCAGCCGCAGCGAGGCGCTGCTCCGGGTCTCTCCGCACCATCTTCGCCACGCTCGCACACCCCGGATCGAGGTGACCGACGCGAGTGACATCCTCACCCGGGGACTGGGCGCCTGCCCGGGGGTCGCGGTCGGCAGGGTGGCGACCACCGCCGACAAGGCGGCGCGGATGACCGCCGACGGCCCGGTCGTCCTGGTGCGCCCGCACACCTCCCCGCTCGACATGCACGGCCTGGCCGCAGCCGTGGGGGTCGTCACCGCCCGCGGCGGGCCGGCCAGCCACGCCGCCGTCGTCGCGAGGGCGATGGGCAAACCCGCCGTCGTGGGAGCCGCTGACCTCACGGTCGACGTCGCCGCCGCCTGCGTGCGAGCCGGGGGGCGCATCGTCCAGGAAGGCACGCTCATCACCATCGACGGGACCGGCGGAGAGGTCCTCGTCGGCAGCCACCGCGTCGTCACGGCCGTGACCGACTCCCACCTGCACCGCCTGCTCGAATGGGCCGACGAGATCTCGGGCGACGACTCGGACCGCGACGAGACGGAACGTCTCAGGGCGGCCCGCGCGGCCCTGCGGACCTGAAACGGCCCAGGCCTGAAACGGCCCGGGCCTGAAACAACCTGGGCCTGAAACGAGCCAGACCTGAAACAACCTGGGCCTGAAACGACCTGGGCCTGAAACCGGCCGTGAAACCACGCGGGCCTGACGGATGCCCTGACGCGCACCCGTTTCCGGAGCGAAGCGCGTTCCTCACTCCGGCCGGGGGCTCGTCGGGTGGTCCCGCCGGCCGGGCTCACGCCGCCAGCGGCCCTCGGAGACGCGACACCTGCTTGGCGTACTGGCGGCGGCCGACGGTTCTCCACAGCAGCCGGGCGACGGCCGGCAACTTGCCGAGGAAGAATCCGCGCTCTTCCCGGGTGGCCTCCTCCAGGATCGCACCCATCGAGAGCAGCAGCTTCTTCTTGGGGATCTGCTCCACCGCGCGGGCGCCGACGGCCTCCCACTCCGCGACCGACATGTGCTCGGCGACGAGCGCCAGCACGTACCGCTCCTCGTCGTTCAGATGCTCGACCAGGGCGGTGCGGTGCTCCTCCATCGCGATCGCGAGTTTCTCACCGGCTCCCTTCGAGGCGGTGAGCCGCCACTCGGGCAGCACCTCGGCGATCCGGGCCAGGGTCTCGGCGATCCGGTCGTGCTGCTCCTCCATCCGCATTACCATGTCCGTCTCCAGACGGACCCGCGACAGCAGCAGCGGCCACACCAGCTCGTCCTCGGCGCTGTGGTGGTGGTGCAGACCCTCGGCGTAGTCGAGGTAGTGCTCGGCGATCTCGGCCGCGCGAGCCGTGTCGCCTTCGGGCACCGCCCGGACGAACCTCGGCATCAAACCGGACTCTCGCCGGAAGACGCGGTGGACTACCACCATCTCGTGGGTGTACGGGCGATCTGTGGCATTCATCGCAAGCATCTTTCGTCCTGTGCCAGGGGCGGCGGACCAAGTCTGCGAGAACCACCTTGGAACCGACTTGCCGTGCTCTTGGAAGGGGCGACGTGCTCTTGGAAGGGGCGACGCGCGGCTGCCGGGCCGTGGACGCGCGCCGGCACGGCCACCGCGTGATCTTCGGGTTCCATCCCGGATGGATCACATCGGTGGCCGTGCCGGCCGGTTACGGCCGAGCCCTCACCGGGCTTGGTGACGGTGCGGTCCGGTGCCGTACGGATTCCGCGAGGTCGTGCCCGTATCGGAGCGGCTCGCGTCCTGTCCCGTGAGGGTCACGGAAGCGCGCCGCTTCGCTACGAGCTACACGCACCCGATGCCTCCTGACGCGTGGAGAACGTGGATGGTGCTGACAGGAGCGGGGATGCAGAGAGGCCCGGGAAGGGCGACGGGAACGACGGGAAAACTGACAGGAGCGACCGCGCACGCGGACTGGAAAACGACCAGGGGACTGGCCGTCGCGCAACCTGTGGGACTGGGCGAATCAACGAGTATCGCCGGTCCCGGAGGGCCTGCCGGTCCTGGCGGTCCGGCCAGTCCGTCCGCTCCTGCGGGTCCTGCCGGTCCTGGCGGTCCGGCCAGTCCGTCCGCTCCTGCGGGTCCTGCCGGTCCTGGCGGTCCGGCCAGTCCGTCCGCTCCCGCGGGTCCTGCCGGTCCTGGCGGTCCGGCCAGTCCGTCCGCTCCCGCGGGTCCCGCCGGTCCTGCCGGTCCTGGCGGCCCTGCCGGGCCTGCCGGTCCTGCCGGGCCCGCGGGTCCCGCCGGTCCTGCGGGTCCCTGGGGCCCGGGGTCGGACCTGGTGGGATTGCCGGTGGGCATGGCGGGCGGCCTGACAGGCGTACGGATGGGAACAGGTATGGCGATCACTGCGTCATCGTCATCGTCATCCCGCTCCCTCTCCCGCTCCCGCTCCCTGTCCCGGTCTCGGTCGTCCCTGCCGCACCCGTCCCCGCCGCGGCCGCCGGGGCAGTCACAGTTACGGGCGCCCTTGGGGCACCGGCAGGGCCGGCACGGGCGAAGAAGGGGCTTCTCGCCAGGGTGCGCGGAATGTTGAGAACGGGCTTTGTCGCCGACGCCCCCGGTGTCGCTGTAGGGGGCGAGATCGAGAAGGTTCGTCCCCCCGGTGGCGTTCGCCGGCGCCTGATTCGACGACATCATGAGGATGCTGGCCATCGCTGCGACGGCCAAAGCGCCGGCGCGCTTACCGGAAAGGGCTGGCGCCCATCTGCTACTACGAGGAAGCACGTTATTTCCCCATATCGTTGCTAATTCCGAAAACGTTCGGATCTGTCATGCGGTCACGGAAGTGACGACGGACAGGAGATACCCGAGGCTTATGCGGATAACGCGACGCCATAGTTCAGGAAGAGCAAATAAACAGTGTTGTGAAGGAAAACCTGCGCCTCATCTACGATTTAGCCGTATTTGCAATGATTATTCGTCCATGGTGTTCAATAGATGATTTCAGCTGGCCGGGGGAGGGGGCCGAGGGGACGAAAGTCGGGTCGCAGGGAGGGGGCGAGGCGATGTGTGCCGCACCGGTGCGCACCGGTACGCACCGGTACGGCACACGCGTTCCTTCCGCGACTCGGCGGCGCCCGATCCGGTGCCGTACCGGTCACCCGCCGGTCTCCGTCATGCCGTACCGGTCACCCGCCGGATCTCGGCGCCCCGTTTTCGCCTCGGTGGCGTGCGGGGTCCGGCGTCCAGCTCTCCCGGCTCGCTCTCTCGACCCCGCTCTCGCGCCTCGTCCTCTCGCGCCTTGTCACGGCCGGTACGGGCGGTCGCCTGTCGGGCTCACTTCTCGCGAACGATGATCTCCGGGAACGACGGGTCTTCCTGGAGTTCCCGCATCATCCGCTCGGAACGGGAAAGGCGCTCGCGCCCGGCGGGTGCCGCGTTGTCGCCCCTGCGTCCGCGGTAGCGGTCGTAGGGACGACCCTGGTGGCGCTGCGACCTGCCCCGCCACCTGTCGGAGGGCCTCGTCTCGTGCCCGCGATGGCGGCGGGAGGGGTCGGGGCGGCCGGAGAGCCGGTCGCCGGGAGTGCTGTCGGCATTCAGTTGTGAGATCGAGCCGAGCACCCGGGCCTGCCCGATGGTGGCGCCGGCCGGTACCTGGTTCGACGTCATGAGGATGCCGGCGACTGCCGCGATGGCGAGGACGCCCACCTGCCTGCCGGAGTTCGCCCCCGGTGTCCGTCCGCTCTTTCGAGGAAGCACGTTATTTCCCCATCTCATTTCTGGTTCCGAAAACATCTGATATCCCTCACTGCCTCATAAGTGGCAGCAGCTAGGAGATACCCCCCGGACCATGAGATAGCGCATTGAAACGGTTGGGGCAGAGCAAATAAATGGCGCCGTGAAGACTAATGAGATCTTATCTATTGCTATTTGTGGTTTTGTCATAATTGTTCGTGTGGTGAGGGGAAAAGAACGTCCGGAATGTTCACCGGGCCGGATCATGCCAGAAGCGTGACGGCTCAGCGCCGGCCCCTCGGGAATAGCGGGACCCCGCGAAGGGACGAGCCCTCGGGAAGTGCCGGACCCTCGGGAAGAGCCGGACCCCGCGAAGGGACGAGCCCTCCCTCCCGGGAGGGAGGAAGGGCTCGCGGAGCGGGGAGGAAGGGTGCGCGGACGTCACAGATAGACGCGGATGTCGGCCTGGAGCGGGCGCGACAGGCGTACGGTGATGAACTCGTTGTTGTCGGGCTTGCCCGGGGTACGGCCGGCGGAGGACGGGAAGTTGTTGTCGTCCAGCACGCCCAGGGTCCGGTCGTCGAGGATCACGACGTCCTCGATGGTCTGGAACGGGAAGCGGAAGGTCTCCCCGAACCCGCCCAGGCCGCGCGGGTTGGCCAGGTCGAGCAGGTCGGCGACGAGGGTCTTGCGCAGGTCCGCGTGGCGGGTGTCCACCATGTAGATGCGCTTGGTCCTGGCCGCGTCCCCCTGGAGGTTGTCACGCTCGATGACGAGGAACCGGTGCCGGTCGACCGCGATCATGTCGCCGATCGCGTTGTCGGGGCTCTCCAGCCTGTAGGTCCAGCGCTTGCCGGTGTAGGCCCGCCTGCGCAGGTCGAACTCGTTCATCCGCAGCGTCCCGGCGGCGTCGCCGGTCACGGTGCCTTCGAGCAGCGGGTACAGCTTGCGGCCGTCGACCGAGCGCGCCATGCCCTCGAAGCCCTTGCTCCGTCCCAGGTTCGGCTGTTCGCCGTTGAGGGAGGGGTTCTCCGGGGCCTTCACGCCGGGCAGCGGGACCGGAGCCTCGAGCAGCCTGCCCGAGGAGGAGAAGTGCAGCAGGAACGGGCCGAACTCGTCCCCGATCCAGTAGGTGCCGTCGAGGGTCCGCACGATCGACTCCACGTCGAAGTCGGCGCCGGTCAGCTTCCGGTCCGGCCGGGTCAGCGGCCAGGTGACGTGCCTGTCGGGGTCGCTCAGGTTGAACCCGCCCAGCACCGACACCTTCTCGCGGCGGAAGTCGGGCTTCACCCGGTGCACCCGCAGCAGGAAGTCGGCGCTGTTGTCCTTGGCGCCGAAGCCGTTGTCGGACAGCACGTCGAAGGTGCCGTCGTGCCGCCGCACGATGCCGCTGAAACCCTGCACCGGCTGCCCGGCGAACGGCGGGGTCACCCCGTTGACGGGGGCCGTGCCGAGCTGGGATCCCGAGGGCTCGCTGCCGGGGACGAAGGTCAGCGCGGGCAGGGACGCGAACCCGGTGAGCGTGGCACGCCCGAATCCGGAGTGACCGGAACCGGAATGACCGGAGCCGGAATGACCGGAACCCGACTGCTGTGAATCCGCCTGCAGGGTACCGGCGCCGTCGGAGCTGGGAAGGCCGGGGCCGGGCTGCCCGGGGTCGGCCACCGCCGGTGCGGACACCGCCAGTGCCAGCACGGCCGCGCCGATGGTGATCGTCATGCGTCGTCTCATGGCGGCACGCTAGGGAACCCGCGTGAACGGCCGGTGTTGCGTCGCGGGCCGTACAGCGAAAACAAGATGCGGACCGTACGAAAAGCTGGCAGAAGCCAGCCGGAAAGTGACATGCCGGAGACAGATGAAAAGGAATGCAACAGAACGTGTCCCTGAAGCGTCCCTGGATGCGTGGAGTTCACCGATTTCGTCGCCGCACGGGGCAGGGCGCTGTACCGGTACGGCTACGTACTCACCGGGAACGCCGAGGACGCGGCCGACCTGACACAGGAGGCCCTCATGCGTCTGGGGGACGCGTGGCCGAGAGTGAGGAGAAGGGAGGATCCGGAAGGGTACGTCCGTACGACCATGGCCCGCCTGCACATCAGCGTCTGGCGGCGGCTGCACAGGGAACGGCTGGTCGCGACGGTGCCCGAGGCCGCCTACACCGATGACCGTCTCGGAGACGACGTCGGCCTGTGGAACGAGCTGAAGCGCCTGCCGCCCAAACAGCGGGCGGTACTGGTCCTGCGCTACTACGAGGACCTCTCCGACCAGGAGATCGCCGATCTCCTGGGTGTCTCGCGGGGCACGGTGCGCAGCCAGGCGGCCCGCGCGCTGGACAAGCTCAGGATCAGAGCGGCCGCTCTTGAGGGGGAGCGAGTGTGATGAGCCACAGGGACGAGGAGGCGCTGATCCGTACGTTGGCCGGCGCGGCGCGGTCCGCGCCCGAGCCGGTCGAGGATCTGGTGGCGGCGATCGGCAGGCAGCGCAGGCGACGCAGGCGCGTGCGCGCGCAGTCGGTGCTCGCGGTCGCCGGGATGATCGCGGTGGTCGGTGGCATGGCGGTGGTCAGGGACACCCTCCCCAACAGGGGCGGAGAGGGTGTGAGCATGACCCAGGCGGCGCCGCCGGTCGACGCGAACGAGAACACCGAGCAGCCGGTCCAGAGCGGAGCGGGAGGACCGGCGAACCGGGAGGAGACCGCGCCGATCGACGTCCGGCCCGTCGCGGAGGTCTGGCCCATGGCGGTCTCCACGATCCCCGTCCGGGCCGCGGACGGCTACAGGTACCGCCCGGTCACCGGGCTGAGCGCCACGAAGCTGCTGCTCTCGGCCGAGTCGTCGTTCGAGAGATCGGGCCGCCTGGAGGTGTACGACACGGCCGACCGCAGCAGCACCGTGCTCACGACCATGCCCGACACGGGGGTGAAGGGTTACTTCGCGGGCAGCTTCGAGGTGGGCTCCGACTACATCGCCTGGTGGGGGGGGACGCCCAACGACCCCGACGAGTGGGCCGACTTCTGGGTCGTCCCCCGCTCCGGCGGCGTCGCGCGGCGGGTCGGCGAGGTCACCGGCGACCTCTCGAAGGTGACGCGGATCGCCGTCACCTCGGACTTCCTCCTGTGGTCGGTGAGCGGAGGGGGGATCTACCGCATGCCGTTGGGCGGCGGAACCCCGGAAAGGCTCGGCAACACCGACGGACTCCACCTGCTGACCTGGCCGCTCGCCGTCGACATCGGGGCCGAGCAAGCCGTCAGCGGTAGGGGGAACCAGACCAGGACGGTCGACCTGGAGACCGGCCGGACCACCGAGGTGAGCATCCCCGCGGGAGGGGGCGGTTTCCGATGCGGCCCCGTCTGGTGTTTCGGGCAGCAGGGGGACACGATGATGGTCCAGCGGCCGGACGGTTCGGACCGCAGGCTCCTGCCGGGGTTCAGCGCGGACAGAGGAGTGGTCGACAGGTTCGGGGTGATGGGGCCCCCCTTCAGCGAGAAGCGGGACGCGTACGTTCCCCTGGTAGCGGTCTACGACGCGGCCACCGGCCTCGCCGCCGGGATATCGCAGATGCGGGAGGGAGGCGGGGGCTACGGGATGGGCATCTCCTCCTCACCCAGCTCGATCCTCTACTGGGACGCCGAAGAGAGGACCGTCGAGGACTGCGGGACGGCCGACGCCCGCGGTTTTCCCCGCCCGTCGGGCGCACCCGCCCCCACCGATAAGGGCACGGTGTGCACGACGAGAGAAGTGGGCGGCGGCAAGGAGTTCACGGTGGTGAACCTTCTCGCCGTCCCCTCAACGAAATAAAGTTCGGGACATGAGAACTTTCGCCAACATCACCGAGCTCAAGGCCGCCGTCGGAGAACATCTCGGTCACACCGAGTGGCGCGAGATCACCCAGGAGCAGGTCAACCTGTTCGCCGACGCGACCGACGACCACCAGTGGATACACGTGGACGTGGAACGGGCGAAGCAGGGGCCGTTCGGCGCCACCATCGCCCACGGCTACCTGAGCCTGTCGCTGCTGCCCTCCCTGATGTCGGAACTGTTCCAGGTGGGCGGCCTGGCCATGGGCATCAACTACGGGCTCAACAAGGTCCGATTCCCCGCGCCGGTCCCGGTCGGCGCGCGGATCCGCGCCGGAGCCGAGCTCGTCGACCTCAAGGGCACCCCCTCTGGCTACCTGGCGAACGTCCGCATGACCGTGGAGATCGAGGACGGGAGGAAACCGGCCTGCGTCGCGGAGACCCTCGCCCTGTACGTCCCGGCGGAGGGCCCCTGACCCGGGCTCTCCCGGATCACCTTTCCGCGTAGGGTTCCTGACCGGGTTTTCGCGGAAGGCTCCCGGCCAGGCCGCGTCCCCTCCCGACGGAGCGCCTGTGGACCAGGACGGATCACTTCTCGGCGGAGAGCTCCTGGGCCAGGATCGCGGCCTGAACGCGACTGCGAAGACCCAGCTTGTTCAGCAACCGGCTGACATGGGTTTTCGTCGTCGCCTCCGCCATGTCCAGCTCCGCGGAGATCTCCGCGTTCGACAGGCCCCGCCCGATGCAGGCCAGTACCTCGCGCTCGCGCGGGGTGAGACCGCCGACCTCGTACGACCTGCGCTCGGGCACCGACGCGCCGAAGGCGGAGATCAGCCGCCGGGTGACCGCGGGCGCGATGAGCCCCTCGCCCCTGGCCACCACCCGCACCGCGTCCACCAGGGCGTCGGCGTCGGTGTTCTTGAGCAGGAACCCGGCGGCTCCGGCCCGCAGCGCCCCGAAGACGTACTCGTCGAGGTCGAACGTGGTCAGGATCAGCACGTCGGTGATCCCGCTCAGCTCGCGTGTCGCGGAGATCCCGTCGAGCTTCGGCATCCGGATGTCCATCAGGACCACGTCGGGCCGGAGGTCGAGGGCCATCGCGACCGCCTGCTCCCCGTTGGCCGCCTGGCCGACGACCTCGATGTCCTCGTGGCCGTCGAGGATGAGGACGATCCCGGCACGGACCGCCGCGTGGTCGTCGGCGACGAGAACTCGGATGGTCATGCGATCTCCCAGGCGGGCGGTCGGGTGGTCACGCGATCCCCCGGCTGGGTGGTCGGGTCCTCATGCGACCTCCTGGGCGGCCGGGTCGTCGTGCGATCTCCAGGCTGGCCGGTCGGGGCATCATGTGATCTCCCGGGTGGGCAGTTCGGCGCGGACGCGCCAGCCGTCGCCGTACGGTCCGGCCTCGAAGACCCCGCCGACGAGGGCCGTACGCTCCCGCATGCCGATGATCCCCGCACCCGCGCCGGGAAGCCCCCGCCCCGCGCCGTCGATCGGGTTGTCCACGGTCAGCGTGACCAGCCCCGGCCGGTAGCCGATCACCACGTCGGCGGCCTTGCCGCCGTGCTTGAGCGCGTTGGTCAGCGACTCCTGGACGATCCGGTAACCGGCCAGGTCGACCGAGGCGGGCAGTTCCCCGGCCTCACCGTCCACGCGCATCCGGACGTCGAGTCCCGCCTCCCGCGCCCGCTCGGCCAGCTCTCCGGCCTCGGCCAACCGCCGCCTGGTCGCCTCCGGCTCCTCGCCGTCCTGCCGGAGCAACCCGATCATGGCGCGCATCTCCCCCATGCCCTCGACGCTGTTCTCCCTGATGGACGCCAGCACCTCCCGTACGGCTCGCGCGTCCAGGTCCCTGCGGGAGAGGACGGCGGTGGACTGGATGGCGATCGCGCTGAAGTGGTTGGCGATCATGTCGTGCAGCTCCCGCGCCATCCGGGTCCGCTCGGCCTGCACCGCCGCCGCCCGGTCCAGCTCCGCCAGCCGCGCCACCTGCTCGGCCCTCGCGCGCTCGGACAACGCCTGATCCTGCAGCTGCCTCGTGAGCATGGCGGTGAAGACGGGGGTCACCCCGACCAGGCCGCCCTGGACGAGGAAGATGGCGGCGGCCGACCAGTGCCTGAAGAGGGCCCCTGCGATCACACCCGCCACGACGGCGATCACCGAGGTGATGCCGAGCATCCACCGGCCCAGCGCCCGCGGGCCGTACCTGACCCCCGCGTAGAGGTTGTCCGTGATGATCAGCACCGTGCCCAGGGACGGGCCCATGGCGAAGTCGCCGAGGAAGGCCACGACCCCCAGTCCCAGCGAGAGCAGCGGCCTGCTCCGCCGTACCGCGACCCCCGCGCACGCGATCGCCAGCGGCCCGGCGAACAGCGGGGCGGAGGCCCATCGGTGCTGGTAGGCGCCCGCGGCGAGCAGGAGGAGACCGCTGACGAAGCACGCCACGGCCCACAGCGCGTCGTCTCGTCTCACGCCTCCCATCTCATCACCCCGACGCGGCCCGTGGGTCCGGCGCAGGGCGGGTCCCCCGTACACACAAGGATGTATCCGGCTCATCGGCACCTCATCAGCGCCGACGATGCCCCGGGCGCGGAGAGGCGCCGCGTGATCTCCGAAGAAGAGCCGGTGACGCCGAGATCGGGATCGAGGTCGGGATCGGGATCGAAACCGAGATCGGGATCGGGATCGAGGTCGAGGTCGAGGTCGAGGTCGAGGTCGAGGTCGCCGGCGATCCCAGTGCGTGACCTCCTTCATCGGCACCCGGCGCGCGGGCTTGAAATCGGTCCCGATCGTGTATGCCGTCCGCGAGGCCGGTCTCCTCCGCGTCACCCCGGAAGGCGGCTTCCGCCGCCACGAGCTCCGACTCGCCGAGATGGAGATCCGTTTCCCCGGCGTCCTCACCTCGATCCTCCAGGCCGCCTGACCCGCCCGCCGAGGCACGGCCCCTTCGGCCCCTTGCCGGATCCCCGTCCCCACCGAGGAACCCGGCGTCGACACGCAGATCAGAGGGCGATCGTTTAACCGGTTCGAGGCATCGCCCAAAACCCGCTATGCTTGCTTACGCAGCGAGCGGCCGTAGCTCAATGGATAGAGCATCTGACTACGGATCAGAAGGTTGGGGTTTCGAGTACCTCCGGCCGCACAGCAGGTCAAAGGCCCTCCGGGATCATCCCGGAGGGCCTTTTTCGTGCTTGTACAGCAGCGAAATACAGCAACGGGGTCTGACGGCCGCCACTGATCAAATGTCTTGGGTCTGCTCCGCGTGAGAGGCGTCCGTCGCAGGGGAGGGTGAAGCACGTGACCGGGATCCGCGTTCTCTCGTTCGCGGCTTGGCGAGGAGGCCGCTACGTCGGCCTGGCGGAGGTCCTCACGTCCCTCGATACCTTGATCGAGGACCATCGCTGGCAATTGATCATCGACTGGCTCGTCTCTTCGGAGACTGAGGCGATCGCCGAGGCCACGGCGAACTCACTGGTGACCACGAGTCGTCTCATCGACCTGTTCAGCGGGGAGGGCCAGCTCATCGATGGAGAGCTGGTGGGCTATGGCGATAGTCCGTCGGTGCCGGAGGTGAGGATCCGGGCGTTCGACAGCGGCCATTGGGATGTGCAGACAGGCAGCCCTGAGCTGTTGGAGAAGATCATCGTGCTCTATCCCGACGCGCACGATCTTCCCGAGTGGTGAGTCCGCGAGACTCACCACGAAGGCCTCCCAGGAGGATCCTGGGAGGCCTTCGTCGATCGGTCCGTGTGGGCGATTCTCCTAGCGGTCGCTTTCCTCGGTGTCGAGACTGGCATTCAAACGATCCAGTGCCTTCCGGGTCTCGGGTGATGGGATCTGCGTGTAGACGTCCATGGTCATCGAGATTTGCGAGTGCCGCAGGATGCGCATCGCTACCCGAGGGTGGACGTCGAGGGCGGCCAGGAGTGAGGCGCAGGTGTGCCGGGTGTCATGGACCCGGATGCGCGGGACACCCGCTTTGCGGCATTGAACCTCGAAGGAGCGGTTGAAGTTGCGCGGCTCGATCGGAGTGCCGTTCCTCGTGGTGAAGACGAGATCGGAGTCCTTCCACTTCGCTCCGGCCGCCTTGCGAGCCTCCTCCTGGGTTCGCTGGCGGTGTCTGAGCGCGGTGATGCACAGGCCGAGCAGCGGAAGCGACGCGGTTGAGTCGTCAGTCTTGGTCGTCTCGCGGTGGAGGAGCTTTCCCCTGACGCGGTTGAGCTGCCGAGAGATCCACACTTGTTCTCCGCCGAGGTCGACGCAGTCCCAGGCGAGCCCGAGCACCTCGCCCCGCCGCAGGCCCAGAACGAGGATCAGCACGTAGGCCGCGTAAAGCGGGTCATCCTCCGCCCGCAGGTGTTCAAGGAACCTCCGCGCCTCATCGACATCCCATGCCACGTGCTGACGCTTCTTCTTGGTCTTGCTCGGGTTGGGCAGGGTGGTCAACGCCGCGACGTTCTTGGAGATCAGCTCTTCCCGGATGGCGTTGCCGAGCGAGGAACGCAGAACACGGCGAATCCCCGCGATCGTGCTCCGGGACGGATACCCCTTGCAGCACTTTCCGATGGCGCAGCATCGCCGCTTGGCTTCCGCCCGCCGGTGATCCTTCTTCTGGTCACAGCAGGTGCAGAGGGTGACCAGCGTGTTCAGCCACGTCTGAACCTCGCGGACCGTAAGTTTGTCGAGCCGCTTCTTGCCCAGGCCGGGGACGATGTAGAGCCGCACCAGCGGCTCATAGGCCACGTAGGTCGTCGGCTCCAAGTTAGGCTCGACCACCTCGGCGAGCCAGCGCGTCAGGTACGCGGCAAGGGTGGGGTGCTTGGTCGGCACCGGCCCCTTGCTCGCCATCTCGTGGAGCTTGAGCCACTTCTCGTGGGTCTCCTCACGAGTCTTGCCGTAGGCCCATTTCCGGGTTTTCTTACCTTCTGGGGTGACGACCCAGACGTAGCCGGCCCAACCGTCCTTGTACGGGAAGACCGAGCCCTCACCGTTCGAGCGCTTGCCCATTAGGCGGCCTTTCCACAGAGTCGGTTCACGTAGTCGTTCAGGGCGGATTCCGGGATCCGGCGGCAGCGCACGTTGACCACGATTGAGTCGAGTTCACCGGAGCGGATGAGCTGGTAGAGCGTCCACCGACTGACCTGGAGAGCGGTCATGGCCTGGGGGACGGTGAGCAATGCGGGACTACTCATGGACGCCTCGCGAAGCAGCGAGATGGTTTCCGGTAAGGGCGCTTACCAAAAGGGCGTCACCGGCCGAGTGGCCCTGTCCCGCGTACTCCCAGTGCGAGACGACGAGCACGGTGTCCTCATCGAAGAGCGGAAGCCGTCCGGTGCTGATCGCCTCACCGCGCATGTAGTCGGTGCGTTCCTGGCGGATGTCGCCGAGGGTGGTGGAGTAGCGGCGGCTCTTGGTGGAGAAGTGGCCGCGGAAGCCCAGCATGTTCGCCCATTTGATGAGCCGGAACTCGGTCAGTTCGTCGAAGGCGCCCAGGCGCAGGCACTCGGCGATGAGCCGCCGGGCGTGGTCGCGGATCGGCAGGGCGGTCAGGTCGTCGAGGGGATTGATGCGCCGGTCCAGGGTGCCGACGCATTCGGCGGCTTTGGTGGCGTACTTGGCGATGTAGGCGGCTACGGCCTGGTTGGTGAGGTCACCAGTCATCGTGATCTCGCGGACGTCGAGTTGGGCGCCCCACTGGAAGGCCCGCGCGGGTTCGCCGGGTACCGCGGGGACGGTGACCGCGATGGCGAAGGCGGCGTGCTGTACGGCGTCGGTCATCAGGTCGGCCGTCACCCAGGCCGGTGGAGTGGTAGCTGGCCCCTCGGGACCGTCGACGCGGATGACCGCGTGGAAGTGGACGACGCCGCGCCGCTGGTACTCGGCGACCTTGGCGAAGGAGATGACGGCCTGTTCCCGTAGCTCCCGCTGTGTCAGTCCGGCGTTCTTGGCGACGCGTCGGCGAAGAGCTTCGGTGAAGCGCCGCCACAGCTCCGGGGACATCGCGTTGAACAGCACCGAGCCCGCGTAGTCATAACAGTCCGGGCAGAGCGGTTCGCCAAGACGACTTTCGTCGGCCCCGTGCCGGGCGGTGCAGGACATGACGCGTCCGTGCGGGCAGGTGGCCGCATCGCGTCGAGCGTGACACGGCAGGACGGCGCCGTTCTTCTCTCGCCGGGTGTGGACGGCGCCGAAGGCGGGAGCGGTGAGGGTGACGAACAGGCAGGGGTGCGCGGTGACCGAGGCCGGGACACCCTTGCCGCCCACCAGGCCCGCGCGGATGAGTTGGTAGGTGTCGGCCCGGTAGGTCTCGGCGCAGGACGGGCAACGTGAGGCCCGTCGGGTCTTGCAGGGGATAGGAAGGATGCCGTCCGGCATCATTGCGCAACGCGTCGCCACCTCAGGCGAAGAAGTTCACCAGCCGCTGCATGCGCTCGGGACCGCTCTACCCGGTCGCCTCGGCCGGCGTCCAGCCGTTCTGCCGCATCGAGCAGGCCATCTCCCGAAGCGCGTCGTCTTCCGGACCGAGGAGATCATTGTTCTCGAAGATGCCGGGCAGCCGGTCGGCGACATCGGAAGCTGACGCTCGACTCGAGTCGAAGATACGCCTCAGCTGAGCCAGCAACTGCCTCGAATAGATCCAGGATTAAAAGCCTAAATATGCAGATTACCGGACATGTATCAGCTGGAAGCCGTCGCCATCGGTGATGACTTTACCGGCTGAGGGTACCGGGAAATGGGAGCCAATCAGCAAGGTAGGCGAACCGGACAATGCCTCTAGTAGCTCTCTGCGGGAAGCCCGGGCCTCGTCTGGCCGGGTGTCCGAAAGGGTTCCCCATTCAGGCGCGGCAATCTGGCACGGATGGTGCATAGCATCGCCCGTTATTACGGCGCGATCAGAACCCGAATGGACTTCGACGCTCACGTGCCCCGGAGTGTGCCCGAAGGTCGGCAGGAGCCGCACGCTTGCACTGACCTCATGATCAGCTTCAACGAGTGTGGCAAGACCGGCATCGACAATGGGCTGAACAGAATCCGCGAAGCCGGCGTGATCGTCAGCGATCTCCGCCTCGGGATGTCCTGCCCAGTACTCGTACTCACCTCGGAAGAACAGATAGGAGGCGTTAGGGAAGGTGGGGACCCAATCATCACCCTCCCTAACGGTGTTCCAACCGACATGATCGAAATGCAGATGCGTGCAAACCACGATGTCCACGGCCTCCCGATCGAAGCCGAGGCGACTCAATGTCCCGAGGAAGTCTGTTTGGATTCCGCTCCACTCGGCCATCTCCTGCCGGTGCTTCCCGTTCCCCACACACGAGTCGATCAGGATGACCTTGTTGTCGGCTTCAATCAGGAAGCTCTGGACGAGTCCTTTCAGCTGGCCTTGCTCATCGACGTAGTCCGGTGCGAGCCAAGGGAAAGCACCTAGACTCTCCACCGTCGCATCAGGCAATATGGACGAAATGATCGACGTTGCGTCGATCTCTGGAACAGTGGTGATCCGGGCCGTTCCGATCTCCCATGTCTGGGTGTCCATACGAGCGTCCTTTCATGACGTCTTTGATCGCGACAATGATAGCGGCTATGGCAACCCCGGTGGAGGCCGCAACACCGCGGTTCCATAGGTTTCCAGCACGTCGTAGAGATGTTGCCGCTCGCGAAGCAACGAATTGTTCGCCCAATCGGCTCGAAAGGCCTCAGGTGAATAGGGTGAGTCGTGTGAGACAAGAACACCCAATGTGAGCCAGCAGGTCGGCTTTGAAAAGACGAGACGTCGGGCCATCCCGGATGAGTGAGGTGACGTCATGATACTCGTAAGAGTCAGCGCATCCGAAATCACAAAATCAATCCCGGGGTCGCTCAGAAGTTCTGCCAGGTCCCGGTTGCTGGTTGCCGGTTCCACGGTCACGCGTTGAAGCCACTCGGCTCCTTGGGCCAACACGACGTCATGGCCGATGTCGCCCTCCTTGACGACGATTCGCCTGTTTGAATCGAGAATCGTGGTCAAGCTCTTATCGTCTGCTCGATGGTTTTGCCCCAGCGGCCCGGCGGCCTGAACAGCAACTTCGGCAACCGCACCCTCAACCATGCCCATGTAGGAACGGCGTGGCGAGTCGAATATCGCCAGCGCAAGATCGAAGTTGGTTTCATCGAAGTGGGCCAGTTGATAATGACCGATGTGCTGGAACTTTGTAGTGAATCCTGCGTGTGCAGCGAGCTGTACAACAATCCTCGGAAAAGGACCTGAACATCCAGCGCTCTCAGACCAGTAAACTAAAGGTGGGCTGAAGAATGCCCCACAGATCAGTTCCGTTCTCATGCGGTAGCCCTCTCCGGGCAGATTTGGGAAATCTGCGACTGCTATGTCGTATAGTCTTCCAGTGTTCCCGTTCTCCGCACATCCAGGGTGAAGCAGTGAAAGCCGCCGCCGAAGAGGCGCCGATGCCGGTGCTGCACGGGAATAACTGTGAACTTATTACGCTCAAGCAGATGAACCAGTTCCGGATACAGAGAGTTCACTACAACAATGTCGGCATCCAGTGAAAGAATGTTCATGTCGATGAACTTGCTCGATATTGAGAGGTTGAAACCGCTATAGGATGGAAAGTTGTCTTCATCGACCTCCGGAGCCTCGAGGTAATCCCAGGTGTGAAATGGCGCGGGCAAATAGTCTAGGACACCTCGATGCCGCACCAGCCAGAGTCCAGGCCTCAAGGGCAGTAGCATGCTGTCGATGTGACTGTCCGAGAGTCTGTTCAGTTTGTGAAATTTGAATGACGAACCGAATTCCCGAACCAGCCAGTCGTAGCCCAGTGCGTGATTCGCGTTCGCGACATTGACCAGCACATCCTTTCCCAGCCGGGCTGTCTGGGCTCCATCGAATGCGAGTTCCCGTGAAAGGCCGACCAGCTGCTCGGTGATGGGGTCCGACAGAGCTTTCCGCTCTACTGGTGACAAATCGAAGAAGGAGTCGTCCAGAGACCCTCTTGCCAGTGACGGCTGCGGCATGGATAACCAGCGGGCTCCTTGGGTGAAGTACTCCTGGAATAAGGGTCTCAGATACTGGTTTTCCAGAACCCTGGCCCTGACTTGCGGGGCTGTCTCAACGATGGTTGAACCGAGGATGATGGTTTGATCCCGAACATTGAGCGGCGGTGACTGGATGGATTTCCAGAAAGGCGTCTGGATCTCGGCATGGGGATTCGGTGTCGGAGCCGGGCGGCGAACGGTGATGCCTTGGCGCACAAGTGCTGTTTCGAGACCCTCGAGATCCTCTGCCAACTCGTCAAGAATCGAGCCCTCTATTTCTATCGTACGCCACCTGCCCTGGAGCTTGTCATCCTGAAAGAACCCATTCCGGGTGATGAATTCTTTGAGGTTGTCCCAGTGAAAGAGGCAGAATGAGTCGTCAAGTTGTAGAGCGCGAAAGCCCGAGCTGTGACCAAGGATGACTTCCTTTAGCGGAGACCACTCGTCGTACGAAGAGACCACTGAAACTTCATCATGAGTCACCAGTTCGACGCTCCGTTCTGCGAGACGCATTGGGTCGCGATATCCAGACGAACGCTGCCATGAAAAGCCCCACTCCTAACAGTTGAAGTACGGTCGGGCTGACTCTTCCTGCTACGGTTTCGGTCAGCAGGGTGAACGGGATGGAGAGCGTCAGAATGCCTGAGCCAAGGACGCTGCTGTCAGCTCGGGAACTTATGCTCGCAAGCCCGATCGTCACCAACAGATATACGACGCCGACGACCAACATCCCGTTGAGCAACTGCAGGCTGAAATCTGCTGCTGAAATCGCGTCGAAAATTTTCTTGTCAGATGGGGATGCGAACACGATTGCGCACACCGTGATACAGAGGAGCGTAAGCAGTGAGAATGTCAACAGGGCGCCGGTGGCTACCAGTTTCTCCTCGAAACGTTTCAGGTCCTTGGTTACCCGGGCCCACATGCTGACAAATGTTGCATATGATAGTGCCGCAATCAATCCGCCTACATTGCCAAGTAGGGATTTACCTCCGCCGGGACTGTTGGAGTAGCCGGCAACCAACGCTGCGGCGGTTACGAGGAGAACGGCTCGCACAACCCATTTGGTGCCCTCCTTCGTGCGCATTGTCACGGCGGCGAACAGAGCGGTCCACACCACATAAGTGCTTTCCAGCACGAGGGAAACGGTTGCGGAAGCGTGGGTTGCCGATAGAACATAGAATCCGGTATTGAGCCCTTTGCTTGCTCCGGCGCCCAGGGCAGCCCATCTCTGCCGGGCGATGCCAGCGAGCGTCGTCCGGATAGGCGGTTCGTCGCGTCGGCGACGTGCAACTAGAACGCCTAACGTCAAACCCAAGAAGACCAGGCCCCCAAGGGTGTTGGCAATGGCTATCAACAAGGGCGGAATCAAGATGGATTCACTGTTGTATTTACCTGCGGTAAGGCCTGTAATAGCATTACCTACACCCCAGGTGAACGCCGCCAGCAAAAGAATTGTAACATTTTGCTGAAACGGCATCGAGCGAGCTCTCTCTTGAGAGCAACGAAAAGGGTTCAATGCGGATACCGACCTTCGCCTGTACTGCTCATCAGCATCAATCCGCAAAACATGCCAGGAGTTTTACGATCGGGGACCCCTTTGCTTATTGTGGCCTAGAACATACACGATGAAAAATGCGCGATCTTCCTCGTCGAGCCACTCCACGCCGTCATCAGGATTCCCGAGCGGACGATGGACTTTCGATACCGTCAACCCAACTTGACGAAACACCTCTCGGTAGTCCTCATCGGCCCAGTAGTAATCATATAGAATTACATTGGTTCCTCGGATGTGCAATTTCACGGTGTCGCCGCTGACAAGGGGGCGTTTATTCTCCGGGAAGTTATAGGAAAACGACACCCAGTCGCCCTCGAAGCTGTCTGCGGGAGCGGTGACGATGATGATGCAGCCATTGGGCTTGAGAACTCGCTTCATCTCCTGAAGGATGGCAGCAATGCCCTGTAAAGTCGCAACCTCGATGAAGACGAAACTACAGAAGACCACATCGAAATAGGCGTCATCAAAGGGCAATACACCGCTTCTTATGTGAAAGTACTGACCATCCGAGTCCTGCTGTTTGGCCTGGCTAAGCATGTCTCGACTGATATCCGCGCCGTAGGCATCGAATCCCAACCCTCTGAGAAACCGGGTCGAACGCCCTGGACCACACCCATAATCCAAGGCCCTGCCCCTGCCCTGCGCAAATTCGTCAAGTACGCTGGGAATGTCTCGAAAGGCGAGCCGGTAGGTCCCGTCGAAGCCCAATGAAGCGTATTCCTCCGCGAACGTGGCGTAGTCGTGTGTCTTATTGCGCCGCGACTGCTCGATTGGTGGCTTTACCACGAATTCGCCCTCCTCAACAGCTCCCAGCACTCGCAGGGAGATTTTTTGTGCTTCCGTTAGTCCTTGAACCCCAAATATGTTTATTCCTTCATATGGCTTCAACGGGCGTAGTATCTTGACGAGCTCAGCCATCTTGCTGGCCCAAATCCTGATACTGCCGTCCTCGCTCGCGGAAGCAATCGCACTCAAGGCCTCGTTGTATACGACCGACCAAATGCCGCCCATATGCCCCGACAGGATTCGTATGCATTCGCCGGTCGTTGTGTCCCATACCCGTAGTGTCTTATCCTTCCCGCCACTCCAGATGTACCTTCCCGTCGAGTCGAAGACAGCAGAGATGACCCAGCTCTCGTGGCCGCGCAGCACTTGAAGGCAATTCCCGGATGCCGCTTCCCAAACACGCACCGTTTTGTCGTCACTGCAACTCACGATGCGCTGACCTGCAGGGTCGAAGGCGACAGAGTGAATACGATCCTCGTGTCCTGACAGCGTAGCCATACACGAACCGCGTTCAACATCCCAGATTTTCACCGTGTGGTCTTCACTACCGCTGGCCAGTGTTCCTCCGCCCGGCCCGAAGGCGACACCCCAGATTCCCTCCGCGTGGTCTTCCAAGGTGCGTATACATTCTGCTGTAGCAACATTCCATAGTTTGACGGTTCTATCATCGCTTCCGCTGGCCAGCATGCAACCGTCCTCGCTGAACGCCACGGTTTGTACCCAGTTGGAGTGACCCAGCAACGTTTTGGTCACCTCCCATGTCGAGGTATCCCATATTTTTATAGATCTATCATCACTTCCAGTTGCAAAGTGCCTGCCATCCGAACTGAACGCGACCGCGAAGGTCCAACCAGTGTGCGCCTTTAAACTTTCACGACACAGTGCAGTTTCAAGATCCCACACTTTGAGCGTTAGGTCTCCGTTACTCCCCACAATCGTGCTTCCGTCACGGCTGATGGCCAGAGCCTGGACCCAATCGATATACCCATGCAAGGTGCTTCGACATGTCCAGTCCCGCGTGTCCCAGACCCGCAGCGTTCCGTCGTATCCTCCGGTCACCAATATTTGGCCGTCCCGGGAGAAAACGACCTCCCATACTTCGCCCACATGGCGCTGCAAGGTGGTGACGCATTTCTGCTCGCGTAGGTTCCAGATGCGGACTGCGCCGCTTTCGCCACTGCTGGCCAGAATCTCTCCATCCGGATGGAATACGACCGAATGGATGCTATTAGTATGTCCGCTGAGTACTTCTGAGCATTCCCCCGTCTCCAGGTTCCATAGACGAATGGTCTTGTCCCAGCAACAACTAGCTATCACCTGGCCGTCGGGGCTGAATGAGACACCTCGAACGGTATCGGCGTGCTGCAACGTCCCGGAGCATTCCCATGTGCTTGTATCCCACACCTTCACGGTGTGGTCGGCGCTTGCGCTGACCATTTTTTCACCATTGGGGCTGAACGCCACTGCGAAAACTTTCTGCTGGTGTTGGCGCAGTGTCGCCTTACACTCTCCCGTGGCTACGTCCCAAATTCGAACCGTTTGGTCCTCGCTACCTGTGGCCAGTAGACGACCATCAGGGCTGAAGGCCACAGCCCATACCGAGTTGGAGTGCAGGTCCAACTCGCGAACACAGATATCGGTGTTCAGGTCCCATAACCGGACAATCTTGTCTTCGCCACCACTGGCCAGCGTTCGACCATCGGGACTGAATGCCAGGGCAAACACCCAGTTGATGTGGCCAGCAAGAGTCTTCTCTACTTGAAAATCGGCCAGTCGCCATACATGAATGTTTCCGTTGGATTCGCTTGCCGCGACGAGTTCCGCGTTGGGGCTCAGCGCAAGACTAGAGATCGGTCCGAACGTCTGAGTAAACACACAATCTGTGAGTGTGGCCTGAGCTAGATTTGTGTTGTGAACGCAAACTTCCTGAAGGTATGCCTGGCGGATATCCAGGCCGGACAAATCATAAGAATCGACGATCTCTGTTGAGTTGCACAAAATATTGAGAATGTTCCCGGCGGCATAGTTTGGCCCCAAGCCTTCGAACGCGCGCAAATGGTCTATGTGGGAACGCATTCGATCCTCAAGACGCAGTTGCCCGCCGAGCATGCTGCGCAGGCTCTCGATTATGGGTCCTAAAACCAACCTGCCCTGAGCTTCACGAACGTAGTCTCGAGCCAGCGCCTTTTGGAGTGTGTGACTGAAGATCACCTTTCGTTCGTTCAGCATAATGTCGCTTATGGCCAAATTTACGATCTTGTTGGTCACGTGTTCTATCAGCACGGGTTGAAGACTAAATCTGGCCGCCGTTCTTTCCATGGGCGCTCGGCGCTGAATGGCCTGAAGCGTTGACGGGAGCCGACGTCGAGAATCCGTGTTCAGGACGTTCGCCTGTAGTTCGTCAAGACTGACTGGCTCTCGCTCCAGTGCGAGCCAATATATAACTTCGATCTCGGCCTCGGAAAGTCGGTTGAGATGCCAGTCAAGCAACTCTTCGAGATCACTGAAGACGGGTGTTCCCAATTCCAAGAAACGTTTTATGTTACCGAAGAAGACTTCCGAGATATGTCTGGCCGCGAGCTCAAGCGCGAGAGGATTGCCGCCGTATAACCTTACGAGATCGCGCCAATCTTCGTCCTGCCCAGTGAAGCTTCCGATCTCATCGAGTATGAGTCTCCCGCTGGTGTCGTCGACACCGCCGATTTCCAGAGTTCGGACCGGCCTGTTCTTTCCCTCGAGTTTTGCGACGTCAACTGGCTTTTCTCGGCTGTTCAGAAGAAGGCAGCTCTTATGGGTCGTGGTTCCAATCCGGCGGAGCAGTTCACCGTAGCCCTCATAACCTTCCCTGTATCCGCCGGCGTGACGCTGTCTGCTTTGAAGAACAGCCTCGAAGTTGTCTAGGATCAAGAGGCATTTGTGCTTCTGCAAGTACAAAAGTAGGTGAGAGATCTGCTCGTCCAGAGTCTCCGGGAGGGAAACTTCGTGCTGGCTTGAGACGATCGCGACGGTCTCCCGCAGGATTTCCTCCACAGGAGGAGCGTTGAGCAGGCTCCGGAAAACCACGTAATCAAATTCTGTCCCGATTCCATGGCTTATATCCAAGGGAAGGTCGGTCCGTGCTGGGTGCCCTTTTGTTGCGCCCAGAGTAAGCGAGGTCTTCCCGATGCCTCGCAGTCCAAGAAGACCTACGATTCGGCACCGGTCCTTCGTTATCCACGTTTGTAACGTCGCGACCTCTTGCCGACGCCCATAGAGACTTTCTACGTCGGGCGCGTATCCCCAGTCCGCACTCGGCGTTTCCTGTTTGACTTCGGCCGTGAAGAGGCTGGCGAGATTCGGCCACTGACTCTGGACGGCATGTGACGAGATCGCGATTGCTTTGTCACCGTCACCCTGTTTGATCCGCAGGATCCCGACAACGGAGCCGTCTGTCGGATCTATGACAGGGGCACCGCTATGGCCAGGCTGTACTATCGAGCCCTTGTCCAGGTTGATTTCCCACGCGTCGATCCGAGTCGTCGTACCTCGTGACTCGAGCCCTAGCCTTCTCCCTACTCTTCCCGTCAGCTCGCGCAGTGCGTAGTTGCGGCCGACAACGTGCTCGAATCCTGCTGTATGAATTGAAAGTCCCGGACGGCCCTGAGGCCTTATAATAAATGGATCACGGCCCGCGATGCTGTCGACCTTGACGATTGCCAGGTCCAGATGATCTGCGTCTCCGGACGCGACTACCGTCCCGGGAACGCCGTCGACGACGATATTCGCTTCGCCGCCCACTGCATTGACCACATGTGCGCAGGTCATGAAGTAGGTATGTTCTGCGTCTCGGTGGATCGCAAAGCCGGTTCCGAACCTTGGGTTTAGCTCATCACTGCTTGCGATACGGACGATTGCTCGCGTCGGGATCCGATCTTCCATTTATTTTCCTCTGGGTGAACACGTCGACTTGCCGTAGGACGCGTTCCGGCTGCGGAGAGATCCAGTTGGCCCTGCCTGGCGGAGTAGCCCAGGTGTACGCGGCATATCAGGACGGATGAACAGCCCCATCGGCGACACGAATAGGAGCCGTGACCTGGCTCGTCATCACGTGGTCAATGATTTGGGCACAATCCTGACAATAATGGTGGCGGTCGACTTGGCTTTGGCGATGTAGAGATTGCCTTCGGCTTCGAAGCTGAAGCCCAGCTCCACCTCGGTGGATTGCACGTCCCCGCGGCTTTGCATGTCCTGGCAGGCTCGGATGATCGGGTTCATGGTCTTCAAGATGGTGGCGGCAGCACCTTCAAGCGTTGATCCCACCTTTTCGGCGAATCCTCCACTGATTTCTCGCGATTCGCCGTGTATCGCCTCAATCTCGACGAGAGTGCCATCCGACAGCTCGATGAGCCTAGTCGCCATCTGTCTCCTGCCCCTTTCCCGGGTCGAAGCGGCGGTACCAACGATAATGATGGTTCCTCACTAGTCCCTGCAGGTACCACAAGCCGAGGCTACGTTCGGAGCTCGAAGGCGCGTACGCCCGTTGAAGTCCAACCGTCAACTATAGGAGATTACCGCGTGAGCGTATCGATTCATAGCTGTCCGGGGACCATGGGCAAACTGGATTGTGCAATGCCTGCGCTCCCGTTCATGCTCGCTCGCATCAGGACCGGCGTTCTTGATCATTTATGTCGTATGATCAAATTGGTGCCTGCGAAAGCGCGGCGAGTTTGTCGGTGCGACGTGGCGATCATGCAGGCCCGTGAATCGGAGAGGGGAAGCGTTCGCCGGATGGACGAAGTGGATCGTTGACGTGTGCTGGGCGGGCATCCGCGATCTATGGAACAGGTTTCACGTCATTCGGAGAAATGAGCCTTTTCCATTGTGACGGTGCTGGTCACGGTGGGCGCAGGAACCTTCGAGTACCTCCGGCCGCACACATACGAGAACACCCCTGAGCAGGCATTACGCCATCAGGCCTTCTTGATTTCCTGATCGTTGGGGCTTCTTCCCAACACCCTTGCTAACAGGGCGTTTCTCCTGCTCGCCGACGGCATCCGCGAAGACGTCGGCGACGGAGGCCTCCGCCGCTCGAACCATGTGAGCGTGAACGCGAAACGTGATGGACGGGCCGGCGTGGCCGAGCCGGGCGGTGGCGACGCGGACAGGGACGCCCGCCAGGAGCAGAGCCGTGGCGTGGATGTGCCGAAGTTCGTGGAGCCGGGCGTGCGGGACGGATGATCGGGCTGGGGTACCTTCGGTGGGTCGTCGTGGCGGCGAATCATGGTTCGGGAAGCGTCGTCTCGAAGGAGAGACCAGGGCGTGGAAGTCTCAGAGGAGAGACCAGGGCGTGAAGGACGACATGGACCACGATGATCACTGGCGGTGGCGTGCCCTGTACGAGAGCATCGGCAGCCACGGAGGTGCGAACGCCGGGCTGGCCGATGAGCTGAGACGGTGGTCGGCCGAGCACCCGGCTCACGTGGCGGAAGTACGGGAGACGGGCCGGCCGGAAAGCCACCTGATTGCGGTGCCTCACGAGCTGGGCTTCAGGCTGTACGCGGTGAGCCGCATCCTCGATCTGCTCATCCAGAACTACCAGGATCCCGCGGACGGTCCGGCAGCGGACCCGGACGAGTACTACCCGCCTGTCGGCGCCTATCCCGCCTTCTGCGAGGCGCTGGGCGCGGACCCGATCGGCCGGCGGGGGTTCCACCCGTTCTTCCACGAGATCGTCGAGGTACGGCAGGCCGGTGACCCCGGCGAGCCGCCCTCGATCGTCGAGGAGCGCTGGCCCGGCTACATGATGGGCTCGATGCTGCTGATGCGGGCCGGGGTGGTCGTCACCGCCGGGGCGAGACATCTGGTCGCGGGAGTCGCCGACCGATCCACCCTGTACTGGACCTACCGGCGCCGGTCACGATCCACCGACGACCCCTCTCACGGGTGGGGAGGCAACTCGCAGTGGGCGACCACCTTCCGCCGTGACTACCTGATCGACGGCCGGTTCCACTACAACGTGGACAGTGCCCTGGACCTGAGGGACCACGGAGGGGGAGGCGAGGAGGAACTCGACCCGGCGTCGATGATCGACCTCATCCGGCACCGATGCAGCACCGTCGTCGACCATGGTGCCGGCCTGTACCCCTACTGGAGTCACCATGTCGAGCCGCCCCCCGCGGGCTGACTCGACGCAGGCGTCCCGGCTCCACCGGAGTGGGCGACCGATGAAGTGCGAACCCGTCCCGGTCGCGTTCACGGAAGGGACGTACGGCAACACCGTCTTGTACGGTCACACGTCACCGACCTGTGTCCACCGCTGACCGCGAAGCTGATCTTTGTGTCGCGGCAGGCGCTAAGCTACCCCGATCCCTCGTAAACCGACTGGAAAGCCGTCCGATGCGCGCAGTGTGGTTCTTCTGGTCGGCGGCGGTCACGCTGTCGCTGTGGGAGCTGTTCGCCGACCCCCTGCTCGCCGAGCGGCAGACGGTCGTCTGCATGAGCGGTGTGCCGATGGAGATGCCCCAGCCCCACCCCGCGGCCGTGGGGGCGGAAGTATTCGGCGCGCTGCTCACCGTGTTCCAGCCCATCCTGCTGGCGCTGGCGGCCCTGTGGGCGCTCCGGTCGCGCGCACGGGCCGACGCCGCTCTGCCGGGACGGACGGCCTCCTTGCGTCCCGCCGCGCTGGGGCTGACGTTCGCCCTGCTGCCCGTCGCGCTGATCGAGGCCGGGGATCGGCTGTCTCCCGAGCCGCCCCTGTGGTGGCGGGAGTGCCTTGAGGCGCAGCTGGCGCCGCCGTCCCTGTCGGTGCCGCGCATGATCCTGGCCTGGCTGCTCTCTCCCGCCGCCATGGTCCTGCTGGCCGGGATCGCCGGCGCGGGTGTCCGGCCGCGCTTGACCGACCTGCGCAACACGGGGATCGCGGCGACGGCCGTCGTGCTGGCCGTCCTGCTGCCCGGCGCGCTGATCGGCCTGCCCGCCAACGCGGACGGCACCCCGCGTTATGCCTTGATCAGGTCGTTCTTCCCGCACGTGCTCGATCTGGAGTCCGGGGAGCTGATAGACCAGTTGCCCGAGGCGACCCGCGCCTACGGCGACTACGCCTACATCGCCGCCGACACCGAGCCGGGCCACTACGTGGCTGCGATCAGCAACCGGTCGGGCCGTCATTTCCGCCTCTACCGGCTGACCATGAGCGCGGACGGCCGCGTCACCGTAGGCGAGCGGCTCACCCCCTCGATCAGGGGTACGGTCATCGGCCTGGCCCTGTCATCCGAGGGCCGCATCGCCTACGGGCGGTCCACCGGCGAGGGGAGGTTCGTGGGCACCCTGGAGCGCGAGTGGCCCGTCAGCGGCTACGGCCTGCAGTGGCTGGACACCCGAAAGCTCGCGCTCCCCGAGCACGGCACTCCGGCGGGCACCCTGGCCACCCTCGACGTGGAGACGGGCGAGGTCAGGAACGTCGCCGCCCCCGCGGAGCACGAGTTCTCCCGGCCGCTCCTGGTACTACCCGGCGGGCGGCAGGTGCGCGCGCTCGGCTGGCCGACCCGCACGCTCGTCCTGCACGAGGGGACGCGGATGGTCAGGAGGCTCCTCGACCTGGACTGCGGCCACATCGAGTCGCTGAAGCCCGACCCGACCGGCCGCCACCTGCTGGTCGGCGTCGATCGCGAGGCCGAGGAGATGGACAGGTCACCGCTGGCGGGACTGCCGCCGTGCGGTGGCGCCGCCTCCCGGTTGCTGCGCATCGACGTCGAATCGGGCACCAGCCGGATCGTTCCCGGCGAGCAGATGCCCTACGTCGAGGCTTGGTGACCCTCACGCCGGGAGTGGTCCGGGTGGGGTTTGCGGAGTCACGGACCATCGCGACGCTCGGCACGAGTGCTTCGAGTAGAGGACCGCGATGCTCGGCGTTACGGCACCTGACGATGAATGCCGTCGTGTATTCGGGTACCGGTCCACGGCTTCCGATGATTTCCTCATGCCTTTGCCGGCCTTGCCGGTCTCGGGTTCGCCGGGAGGGACTCCGGGGCGACGGCGCGGGCCCCGGAGCCGTTCGGCGAGGGCGTTGTCGTGAGGCAAGCTGATGACGTGAGTGTCCATGTGTCTTCGGACGATGTCGGAGCCCCGCGGGCACAGGCCGGCCCCAACCCGCAGCACCTGCTGACGACCTTGCTCGGTGAGTACCTCGACTCCTCGGACGCCGACCTTCCGTCGGTGGCGGTGGTCGCGATGCTCAGGGAGTTCGGCATCAGCGAGGCCAGCGCGCGGGCCGCGTTGTCCCGGCTGACCAAGCGTGGCCTGATCGCCGTGCGGGGAACCGCGCGGCCGCCCGTGTACCACCTCACGCCTCAGGCGATCGCCAGGCATCGCTCCCGGATGGATCACTTTCTGAGCTTCGGCGCACGCCCGCCGCGGTGGACCGGCGACTGGGTGACCGTCTCCTTCTCGATCCCCCAGTCCGGCCAGGCCCCACGGCACGCGGTCCGCAAGGCTCTGGGGTCGCTGGGTTTCGCGCGGCTGTACGACAGCGTGTGGATCCGGCCCGGATCCGGCTCCGGTCCGGTGACCCGGGCGCTGCACGACATCCTGAACGACGTCGACGGCAGCCGATGGTCGGTGATGCACGCCCGTTTCGACGAGGAGACCGGCCCGCACGGTCCGGCCGCCGCCTACGATCTGGCCGGCCTCGCCTCGGCCTACGAGGCTTTCATCGCGCGGTACTCGGACCTGCGGGTGGCCGTCCGCAACGGGGAGGTCGACGCGACCCGGGCGCTGGTGGCCCGGACCTCCGTCATGGATTCCTGGCGGAAGTTCCCCGACATCGACCCGGACCTCCCCGAGCACCTCCTGCCGGCACCGTGGCCCCGCCAGGCCGCCAGGGACCTCATGCTGGAGATCCATTCCGCTCTCGGCTCGCTCGCCGAGACGCGGCTCATCCGGGTCGCGACACCGTACTGGCCGGACGCCGCGTCCTGGATCACCCACTTCCGGGCATCGGAGAACTCCGTATCGGCCCCGGCAGGCGGGGACGGCTGAAAGAAACTTTCATTCGTTCGGACGACTGCCCGGCCGCCGGGGTGCGTTTCGTGACGGCCGCGGCGCGCCGGTTTCCCGACGGGCGGCCGCCCGCCGCGACCCTACCGGAGCGCCAGGCTGGCCAGGCATGGTGACCTGCGCCGGAGCCGCTCGCACCGGTGCGTCCTCCCGCCGCCGGGCAGGGTGGCGGTGGCGCCGTCCCGAGGGTTCGCGTGATCGGCCGGCCCGCGCCCGGAGCCGAATGCGCTCAGAACGTCTCCGGTTCGCGCACGCGCCGCTCGACCGACCGGGTGGGCTTTCTTGACACTTTTTATTACCGCAGTGATAGTAACTGCACGTTGATCTCGTCGGCTCGTTCCGCCTGACACGAGCGCGACCTGTCGTCGACGGTCCGCCATATCGATCTCCGGATTCGGCCGGCGCCGGCCGGCCTGGCCGCGGTGGGAGTGGTCGTGCCGCTGCCGGGCTCAGTCGTGCCGCTGCCGGGCTCAGTCGGGCTCTGTCGGCGTGCGCCGCGCATGCCACATCGGACACAGAGCGCTGTCTTGACACCCTTGGAGGGCGAAATGAGAAAACGCTCGATCATCAGCGCGGCACTGGCGGCCGTGGTCGCCACGGTCGGTGCCGGAATGGTGGCGCTCACCATGACGCCGAGCGCCGCGGCGGCCCTCAACTCGGGTCCCTATCCGGCCGGTTACGAGACCTCGGCCGGCCTGCCCAATCACACCATCTACCGGCCCGAAGCCCTCCCGTCCGAGAAACTTCCCGTTTTCGTATGGGGCAACGGGGGCTGCTCCGCCAACGGGACGTCGCAGCTGAACTTCCTCCGCGAGATCGCCTCGCACGGGTTCCTGGCCATCGCCAGCGGCGGCCCGAACGGCTCCGGTTCGACGACGTCCCAGATGCTCACCCAGTCCATCGACTGGGCGGTCGCGGAGAACAGCCGCCAGGGCGGCAAGTACTACGGCAGGCTCGACACCAGCAAGATCGCCGCAGGGGGCTTCTCCTGCGGGGGCCTGGAGGCCTATGCCGTCTCCAACGACCCACGTATCACCACGACCACCATTTTCAGCAGCGGGTTGCTGAACGACGCCGACGACTACCAGCTCCGCCGGCTGACGAAGCCGATCGCCTACTTCATCGGCGGGCCCAGTGACATCGCCTACCCGAACGCCATCGACGACTGGGGCAAGCTTCCCGCGGGGCTGCCCGCGTTCATGGGCAATCTGAACGTCGGGCACGGGGGCACCTACGGCCAGCCCAACGGCGGCGAGTTCGGCCGCGTGGCGGTGCTGTACCTCAAGTGGCGGCTGAAGGGCGACACGATGGCCGGCGCCAACTTCGTCGGCCCCAACTGCGGCCTGTGCAACACCCAGTGGCAGGTCCAGCAGAAGAACCTCACGCTCGACGGCGGTACCCCCTCCCCCTCGCCGACGCCCACCGTCACCCCGACCCCCTCCCCGACGCCGAGCGGGCCCCAGGGCTGCTCGGCGACCTACTCGGTGCAGGACCAGTGGGCCGGCGGGTTCGTCGCCGCCGTCAACGTCACCGCGGGCGGCGCCGCGATCAACGGCTGGAGGGTCGCCCTCACCCTGCCCGGCGGAGCCACGATCACCTCCCTGTGGAACGGCGTCAACTCCGGCACCAGCGGCAGCGTGGCCGTCACCAACCAGAGCTACAACGGGCGGCTGGCGGCCGGACAGAGCACCAACTTCGGGTTTCAGGGCAACGGAACCGGCGCCGGAGCCACCGTCACCTGCACCGCCGGCTGATCCCGGCCCGCCTGGACTGGGCCCGCCGGAGGCTGCGGAGTTCGAGGTCACCGGTCGTGGTGTGTACGGTGCCGTGGCCGGACACCCGGAGCCCGGCCCCCGTACACGCCGGATGATTCCACCGTCGGGCGGGCGGCGGACAGGACGTGACCTCGTCCGCCGCCCGTCCGAGATGATGGACGGGCTGTCCCGGCTCCGCGCGTCCCGTCGCGGCGGACGGTGGCCGGGGCCCGCCGTACGGCGGGGCCATGCGCAGCCCGACGCCACAGACGTGGACCTGGAAACCCAGGAGAATCAGTCGTCCTGGTTCCTCCCGTTCCATTACTGTCCGCTCGGATACCCGCGGCGGGAGGAGAACCGGATGGACGGCGGGACGTCCTACGCCCGGACGTTCACGCTGCTCGTGCACCGCGAGGGCTTCTGATCGGATCCCGGAATCCGTATGTTCCGATGTCCCGGTCAGGCTCAAGCCGTGGATCGCGGTCGTGCGCGTTCGCGGGCCCGGGGCCTGCGGTCCGGGCTGTTGGCGGGATTGCCGCGTAAGAACCGCGTAAGAACCGCTGGAGTCCTCGCCAACGGCGCCGGCGAGGACTCCAGCGGCCAGGGCTCCGGGCCGCCCTTCGTCGAGCCCTCGATTCGCTGACCTTCCATCGCGCCCACCGAGCCCTCGATCGTGGGTCGACGTACTCACACGCTGAGCGTTCGGTACTCACACGCTGAGCGTTCGCCGAGCTGAGCGTTCGCCGAGCTGAGCGCTCGCCACGCTGAGCGCTGACGCGCGCCTCGTCGCGAGCCGCTTCGGCCTCGTCTTCCACGGCGAAGCCGCTCACCCACCCGGGCTTGCCCTCAGCGGTCTCCGGGCCCTCGACGCCGATCACGTACGACCGGGCCCTGCCGCGTTTCGTCACACCATCGCGAAGCCCGGGCGTGTTCCTGCGCCCGCCGGCACCTGCGCGGTCGCGGGCCGTGCGTCTCACCGGCCGTCGGATCGCCTGTCAGACGGCCCGTACGCATGTACGGGGAGCCCGTCGAACAGGCTGACAACAAGATCTTCTTGTGGACGGCGTGAGCGAACCGGAACTGTGGGCTCCGCCGCAGGAATCACTCCCCGGCGTCCTGAACCAGGAGAAACGATGAAGTTGCCCTCATGTGCCGCCCTCGTGGCGGCCGCCCTGCTCGCTTCCTTGACCGGGGCGTCCGGGATGTCGGCGGCACGGGCGGCCGACGCCGGGGCCCTTCCGGGCGTGAACATGGAGGCCGTCGTCAAGGCGGCCCAGATCGACCCGCGGCGGTCCGACGACACGCTGACACCGGGCGCCAAGGCCGGCGTGCTCCTCGTCGAGCGGGCGCTGCGCGACCGGCGCCTGCTCGACGCGAAGTGGGTGGACGGTTACTTCGGCACCACCACGGTCACCGCCTACGCGAAGTACCAGAAGTCTCTGGGCCTCACCGGTCTCGCGGCCAACGGCCTGCCGGGCAGGACGTCGCTCACCAGGCTCGGAGCCGGCCGGTTCAAGGTCACCCACATCATCGACCCGGGCACCCGGGTGTCCGTCGGCGGCGGCGTCGTCGACACCCGCACGCGAAGCATGCTGGCCGAGGCGAAGCGGCTGCTCGGCCACGACCTGGTGCTGGATCAGGGTTCGTACAACCCCGGCGGCGACCCCACGTCCGCGGGCACCCACGACGGCGGCGGCGTCGTCGACATCTCGGTCAAGAAGATGAGCTCCGCCACCCGCACCGCGGTCGTCCGCGCGTTGCGACGTGTCGGCTTCGCGGCATGGGTGCGTAGCCCCGATCAGGGCGACTGGCCATGGCACATCCACGCCGTCGCCATCAGCGACACCGACCTCTCCAGCCAGGCCCAGCACCAGGTCGGTGACTACTACCTCGGCCTGAACGGGCTCTCCGGCCGTGGCCCGGACGACGGCCCGAAGGTGACCGTCCGCACCTGGGAGGAGTACCGGCGTCGCTGACCCGTCCGGACCCCAGGCCCCGCAGCCACAAGCAGACAGAAGCAGAAACAAGGAGAACACCATGAGAACTCTCACCAGGATCCTCGCCGCGGCGACCGCCATGGTGGCGCTCGGCGGGACGACACTCGCCACCGCGGCGCCCGCCGCGGCGGCCGGTCGCGACGGTGTGTGCGAGAGCGGCGAGTTCTGCTACTACTTCAACAGCAACAACCAGGGGTCGGTCTCCGACTTCACCGCATCCGTCGGCGACTACGCCACCACGCAGCCCTCCTGCTACGACTTCAAGGGGCCCGGCGCCGGCAAGGGCAAGTGCATCAAGAACTCCGCCGCCTCCGTCTGGAACCGCAGCGGCAAGACCGTCCGCGTCTACTTCAACAGCGGCCACACCGGCACCTACCAGGACTTCAAGGCGGGCGCCAAGGGCAACCTCACGGCCACCCTCAAGAACCAGAACGCCTCGCACCAGTTCAGCCCGTCATCGTCATCGCGCAGCAACATGTCGTTCTCGCTGTACACGGCCAGCGGCCGGATCAGCTGCGGCTTCGACGGTTACACCTCCACCTCCGGCCGGCACGAGGGCATCGACATCGTCCGCGGCGTGGGCGCGGACGTTCACGCCCTGGTGGGCGGCCAGGTCATCAACGTCGCACGCGGATACAACGGCAGGGCGGGGCTCTCCACGATCGCCATCTACAACGCCTCGCTGAACAAGACGGTGATCTACCTGCACTCCGCTCCTCGGTCCTCCCTGCGCGTGGGACAGCAGGTCAGCCGCAACCAGGTCATCGCCGACGAGGCGTGGCGCGGGGTGTCGAGCAGTTCATCCGCGCACACCCACATCGAGATGCGCCCCGGACGGCACACGCGTGCGGCCAAGAGCGTCGGCGACCCGCACCTGGAGAACCCGAACCCGACCTCGTTCTGGAACTCCCAGGGCTACAACATCCGATAACGCGCCGCGACCTTTGACGAAGAGGAAGACGACTGTGCCTTCACGAACTGTTCGGCTGATCTCGCGGCTCATCGCGGTGGCCGCCGCGACGGCGCTCGGCGGGACGGTGCTCGCCACCGCGGCGCCCGCCTCGGCGGCGGGTCGCAACGGTGTGTGCGAGAGCGGCGAGTTCTGCTACTACTTCAACAGCAACAACCAGGGGTCGGTCTCCGACTTCACCGCATCCGTCGGCGACTACGCCACCACGCAGCCCTCCTGCTACGACTTCAAGGGGCCCGGCGCCGGCAAGGGCAAGTGCATCAAGAACTCCGCCGCCTCCGTCTGGAACCGCAGCGGCAAGACCGTCCGCGTCTACTTCAACAGCGGCCACACCGGCACCTACCAGGACTTCAAGGCGGGCGCCAGGGGCAACCTCACGGCCACCCTCAAGAACCAGAACGCCTCGCACCGGTTCCTGGGCGGCTCCACATCGCCGACCGGGTGCAAGACCGACGGCACGCACAGCAGGCTGCCCACGACGATCCTCGTCTACCGGAAATCCCTCAACCGCGTGGACCGGGTGGAGTTCAAGACCTACATCAAGAACGTCCTGCCCAACGAGTGGCCGTCGTACTGGCCCAAGGAGTCCCTCAGGGCCGGGGCGATCGCCGTCAAGAACTTCGGCTGGTACTGGGCGCTGAGGTCGGCGAGCAAGACGCCGAGCGGCCAGTGCTACGACGTCTCCGACAACACGAACAGCCAGGTGTACAGGCCCGGCTCCGCGACGGCGGCGACGAACGCCGCGGTGGACGCGACGTGGGGCACCCGGATGACGCGTAACGGGAGTATCTTCCGGGCCCAGTACTGCGCCACGACCACGGCGTGCGGCCACTGGGTCACCGGCGACTGGATGTCGCAGACCGGCTCCCGCGACAAGGCCAAGGCGGGCTGGAGCTCCTCCAGGATCCTCAAGCACTACTACCGGGGGATCGCTCTCACCTCCTGACCCCCGCAGAAGCCTCCTGACCCCCGCAGACCGCCCGCCCCTGGTTCCCCGCCGTGCGACGCACGGCGGGGAACAGGCGTCAGCCGGCGGGTCAGAGCCGCCGCGGCGTCACCACGAACATCATCACCGTCCGCCGACGACGATCTGTAAGCCGGGCGGCCGGCCTCCGGGAAACGCGATCCGTCCATGATCTTGATCTGCGGGGCATGTCGCCGGCATCGGGTCCGCTGTCAGCGCATCCGGTCCACTATGAGTGAACCCGCCCGGGTGTCCGGCGATCGCGGTGCTTGGGTGTCGGGATGGAGATCTTGATTCTGGGTGGAACGGCGTGGGTGGGCCGGGAAGTGTCGCGGCAGGCGATCGAGCTCGGTCACCGGGTGACGTGCCTCGCGCGCGGCGAAAGCGGAGCGGTCGCGGAGGGAGCGACGCTGGTGGCCGCCGACTCGGCGTGGCTGCTCACGAACGGCGTGGCCGAGTACATGGGGGCCGAGTCGCTGCCGATGTGGCTGGTCGAGCCGGGCTGGGAGGGATTCTCCGCCCGGAACGGGTCCGCGGCGCGCGCCGCGGGGCTCCGTCATCGGCCCCGGGCGGAACTGCTGGCCGACACGCTGCTCTGGGAACGCGAGCAGGGTCTGGACCGGGCAAGGCGTTCCGGCCTCGGCGTCCAGCGCGAGCGCGAGTTGCTCGACGCTCTCGGCTGACGGTTCGTGGCCCTTCCCGAGCGGGTTTCCGCGAGGTGAACGGCTGACATGACCGTCGCGTGAGCCCGCGTCGCACGCCGCCGGCGGCCGGACGGTGGAGGGCGAGGCGTTCACGTCGCAGTCCGGTGTGCAGCGGGCCGACCATCCGGGCGCCAGTGGCGGTGCCTCGGCGGGCTACATCGAGAACGGTGACTGGGCGGCGTACTCGGGGGTGAACACCGCGGGACTGCGGACCTTCAGCGTCCGGGTGTCGTCCGCGGGATCCGGCGGGACGATCCAGGTTCGGTCGGGATCGGCCACCGGGACGTTGCTGGGGTCGGTCGCCGTGTCACCGACAGGCGGCTGGGACACCTACGCGACGGTGTCCACGACGTTGAGCGGATCGGCCTCCGGACCTCTGTATCTGGTCTTCGCCGGCAGCGGCACCAACTACCTGTTCGACATCGACATGGACATCGACACCTTCACCGTCGCGACGTGAGGTGACGTCGGTCCATCCCCGGGCCGGTGACCGCCCGGGGATGGCACTGCCGCTCCGGCCGGGAGGATCCGGGCACGGGGAGAAGCGAAGGCAGGTGAGTGATTCCATTTGTCGGATTCATTGTGGGATTCTCTCCAGCATGACCGAACCCACGGATATCCCGCCTCCTTACATTCCCGGCCCCAGACCCGACGACGACATCACGTTCGTCCGCGCCATGGGATCCATCGCACTGATCGGCGGCGTCGTTCTGTCCTTCGGCATCCTTTTGTTCGGCGGCGGGTCCCCGTTGTGGCCATGGCTCACAGCGCTGATCGGGCTTGGACTACGCCTGGAGGCGGCGATCCGCGAGCATGGGCGACGCCCCTGAGCCCTTTGCCGTCGTCCCTCTCCCCTTTCCGATGACGCTTGTCCACCGCGTTCGCAAAGGTTTGCAAAGGTTCGTGGCCCTCGGTGTTCCGAGTAATCGCGGTGACTTCCCTGGTAATCGGCTTTTGGAAGGTGTTTCGCGCTCTCTGCGGGTACGAATTCAATCCCGGCCTCGCCGCCCTGGATGTTCTGATCAATGCCGGAACGGCACTTCTCATCGGAGCCGGCATATGCATATTGGCTGAGCTACGTCGTGGCGACATGCCTCCGGCGGGGGCGCCTCGGCTCCGGGGCGATCCGGTCGGGCCGCGCTACAGCAGCCGCCGCAGGTCGGCGACGGGCTGGATTCCGGAGACCGGTGGCCGGCCGTCGATCACCAGGCTGGGAATGCCGGTGACACCGTGCTCGGTCGCGCGACGCCGGTCGGCGCGTACCTGTTCGGCGTAGTCGTCACCGGCCAGGACCGCGCGTACCTCATCGCCGTCCAGCCCGGCCTCGCCGCCCAGGCGCCGCAGGACCTGCGGGTCGGCCACGTTGAGCCCCTCGGTGTGGTACGCGTGCAGCAGGAGCTCCATCATCTGGTCGGCGCGGCCGCGGTCGGCGGCCAGCTTGCTCAGCCGGTGCGCGTCGAAGGTGCTCACCGGGCGGGCCAGATGCAGGTTCAGCTCCAGGCCCTCCGCGGCGCCCAGCGACTGGATCTGGGCGATGCGGGCGGGCGCCTGCTCGCCGAACCAGCCGGCCATGGCCTCGGCGGCGGTCGGGCCGGGGGTCCGGCCCGCCTCCGGAGCGAGCTCGTAACCGCGCCAGACGATTTCGAGACCGTCGCGGCCGGCGTGCTGCGCCAAAGCGGCCGCCAGGCGTCTTTTACCGATGTAGCACCACGGGCACAGCACATCGGCGTATATCTCAAGCTTCATGAACGTCTTCCAACATGTCGTGGCCGGTCGGCGGATGTTCGTCCCATCCGCGTCGTGTCAACGCGTCGTATCAATATCGTCGGCGACCAGTAGAGCGGCAAGGGCCTCCGGAGACGTAGGTCGGATGACTGGTCCGGCGACTCAAGCCGTCTCGACGGGGCCGGACCGTGGAGGCTCCACCGGCCGGTGACCGATATCCGGTCCTATCCCAGCGCTCCGGCGCGCACCGCCCTATCCCAGCGCTCCGGCGCGCACCGCGCGCACGTGGGCCTCATACCGCCGGGCACCCATCACGCGCCACAGGAACCGGGCCGGAGCGGGCATCTCGTTGAGGAACCAGGTCCGCTCGCGCGGTGTCGCGTCCTCCAGGACCATGCCGGCCATGGTCAGCTTGCCGGTGAGGCTCTTCGGGCCGTGTTTCATCGCGTGCTCCTGCGGCGCCAGCCACTCCGGCACGGTGAGGTGCTCGTGGATGAGGGGGAGCACCTTGCTCTCCTCCAGCTCGAGGTGCTCGGTGAGAGCCGGGCCGAGGTCGCGCAGGGCGCCGGCGACGCGGTCGCGGGCCGTGGGGCTCGCCTCCGCGGTCCAGCTCGGCAGCTCGGCCTCGACGACGCCGACGGCTCGGGCGATCACGTCATGCTGCCGCAGCATGACCTCGATCAGGTCTTTCTCGAGCGGGACGCGTTCGACGAGGATCGGCCAGAGCAGCTCGTCCTCGGCCTCGTGGTGTTCGTGCAGCATGACGAGCACCAGGTCGAGATGTGCGCCGAGCAGGCGCGCGCGGGCGACGTCGCCGGCGGGCACGGCGGCGATCAGCTCGGGGAGCTGCGCGAACTCGCGGCGCATCGCGCGGTGGATGACCTTCATCTGCTGGGTCTCGGGCTTGTCCACGGGGGAGTTCGGATCGATCAACATATATTCATAGTAATCCATATACTATGAATGTATGTTCATTACTATCAATGTTCTACTGTCATAGTGATTTCATGGCAAAGCGTGCGTACACCTCGACGGTCCGGGCCGTCGCGGCCCGGGAGACCCGCGCCGCGATCTTGCGAGCCGCGAAGCAGCTCTTCGCCGAGCAGGGGTACGCGAGAGCCACGGTGGCCGGGATCGCCGAACGAGCGGGGGTCGCCCTGAACACCGTGTACACGAGTGTGGGCGGCAAGGCGGCGCTGATGGAGGCACTGGTCTCGGAGAGCGCCGGTGACGAGCAGATCCAGGCCACCTTGAACGCCGCACTCGGCTCGGCCGACGGCCGTGACATCCTGCGCCGGACGGCCGAGGGCACGGGCGACATGACACGGCGCCACGAGAGCGTCCTGAACCTGCTGTTCGACAACGCCACCGCCGATCCCGCGGTGGCGGCCGTGGCCGGGCGTGCCGTCCAGCGCTACCGGGGCCGGCTGGCCCGCATCGCCGAACACCTGGTGACGCTCGGCGCCGTTCGCACCGACCAGGTCAGGACCGAGCAGGTTCTCTGGTTCTACTTCGGCCGGGGCGGGTGGAAAACGGTCCGAGAGCTCGGCTGGGACTGGGACGACGGCGCCGCCTGGCTGGCGGAGCAGGCCGCCGCCGCTCTGCTGGACCCGACGGCCGGCAGGGAGGCGACGTGACGGAGGAGGCCGGCCCGCAGGCACCCGGCATCGCCCCGGGCAACGGTACGGCTACCCGGTCGCACGGCCCGCTCAGGCCGCGGCCGCCTCGTCTCACGCGGTCCTTCGCGCGGGTTGTGAGCGCGCCTCGGCGGTCCAGCTGGCCAGGAGCCGGAGTTTCTCCTCGGACGGTGATCCCGTGTCGGCGGTGTAGATGACGATGGTCTGTCCGTGGCTGTCCGGCAGATGCAGCGTCTGGTAGTTGAGCCGCATGTCACCGACGGCCTCGTGGAAGAACCGTTTGACGCCGTGCTGGTGCTCGGAGAGCCGATAGTCGGCCCACATGCTCGCGAACTCCTCAGATCGGGTGCTGAGCTCACCGACGATTCTCGACAGGGTCTCGTCGTCGGTGCCGGGCACCGCGCCGGCCCGCAGGACGGCGACGATGTCGGCGGCGATCTCCGCCCAGTCGCGGTAGACGACGCGGGCGCGCGGGTTCAGGAACATCCATCGGGCGGTGTTGCGTTCCGCGATCGGCATCGAGGAGAAATCGTCCAGCAGCGCCTTGCCGGCGTGGTTGATGCCGAGCACCTCGAGGTGCGGGCCGTGGACGACGGCCGGCACGTCGATGGCGTGGATCATGGACAGCAGGGCGGGCCGTGCCTTGGCCGCGGCGGGCCCGCGGCGAGCGGCGTGCTCGATGCCCGGGTGCAGCAGTGATCGAAGATACCTGCCCTCGACCTCGTCGAGCCGCAGCGCCCGCCCGACCGCGTCGATCACCTGCTCGGAGACGTTGCCGACACGCCCCTGCTCGAGTTTGACGTAGTAGTCGACGCTGACCCCGGCGAGGATCGCGACCTCCTCACGGCGCAGCCCTTTGACCCGGCGGGCTGTGGTGGGGCTGGGCAGTCCCATGTCCTCCGGGGAGAGCGCCGCGCGTCGCGAGGTGAGGAAATCACGCAGTTCGTTACCGGTCGCCATACGAACCAGTATGGTCGGCCAGGCCCTCGGCGAGCGGGCTCTGGGTGGTACTGCCGGGGCCAGGCAGCCCGGCCGCCGCGCGCAGGCGCAGTGCGGAGATCAGGAAGAACGTGCCCCCGACGACGGCGTAGCCGGCGAGGACCGACAGCGTCGGATCCTCGGTCGAGGCGATGAGGACGAAGGCGGTGCCGGCGACGACGGAGCCGCCGCCGCTGAGGATCATCGCCACCTGGCCGCCGGTGCCGCGTCGCAGCACCGCGACGACGAGCTGGAGCAGCCCGGCGACGACGGCCCAGGCTCCCCACACCCGCAGTGCCGCGGGGACGCCGGACAGGGACGCCACCGCCAGGCCCACGGCGGCCAGGGAACCGGCCGCGATGGTGCCGTACACGCCGGAACGGGCGCGAGTGGCAGGAGTGGCGCGTACGTCGACGATCGCGGCGGCGGCATCGACCGCGGGGTACACGACGAGCAGGACGCCCGCGGCGACGCCAAGATCGGGCAGGGTGAGCGCGAGAAGGCCGGCCCAGACCAGGGCGAAACCGAATCGGGCGAGATAGAGCCGGCGGAGTACCGGAACCGGGGTCATGGCTTCCTCATCAGGGGAGAGACGTGTCAGTGGCGCCGACCCTAGTGACCGGGAGAGGCCGAGTCGGCAGTCATTCGACCGGTGTTCGGCCGGCTTCGTGGCTCTGCCGGAGCCAGGACGACGGGTACCGGTCAGCCTCTTCGTTTCGCCTTCCGGCGGGGCCCTAATGGGATGCGTCAGCAACATCCGGCAAGGGAGAACATCGTGTCTGTTTGGTTTGTCACCGGTGCGTCGCGCGGGCTGGGCCTGGAGATCGTGAAGGCCGCGCTGGAGCGCGGCGACTCGGTCGTGGCGACCGCGCGGGATCCTCGGGCCGTCGAGAGAGCACTGCCCGGCCGTCCGGAAAACCTGCTGGTGGTGCCGCTGGACGTCACCGATCAAGGACAGGCGGACGCGGCCGTCAAAGCGGCGGTGTCCCGGTTCGGTGGCATCGACGTCCTGGTGAACAACGCCGGGCGCGGGCTGGTCGGCGCGGTCGAGGAGACCAGCGACGCCGAGGCGCGCGGTGTCTTCGACATCAACGTCTTCGGCCTGCTTACGGTCATCCGGGCGGTCGTGCCGGTGATGCGCGCGGCCGGTCGCGGCAGGATCCTCAACGTGAGCTCGACCGGCGGCGTGGTCGCGTGGGCCGGCTGGGGTGTCTACAGCGCGACGAAGTTCGCGGTCGAGGGCCTCACGGAGGCGCTGGGCCTGGAGCTCGCCCCGCTCGGCATCCAGGTGACCTCGGTGCAGCCCGGCCCGTTGCGCACCGACTTCCTCGGCTCGACGTCGTTGCGGCACGTGGAGCGGATCATCGACGACTATGCCGTCACCGGCGGGGCGTCGCGCGCCTGGGCGGGAGAGAACCACGGGCTGCAGGAGGGTGACCCGGTGAAGGCCGCGGCCGCGATCCTGGCCGTCGCGGATCTCGACGAGATGCCGGCCCGGATCCCGCTGGGCACCTCGACGCTGGCCGACATCCGCGCCAAGCTCGCGGCCGTCGGCGCGGAGCTCGAGACCTGGCGGGAACTGGCCCGCTCGACCGACCACGTCGCCTGAGCCGTACGGAAGGGACCTCCCGCCGGTCCGGCGGGAGGTCCTTTGCGGAGGTTCGCCTCCGGGGTGCCTCGGATGCTTGTTGCGGAGGTCCGCCCCTGGGGTGCCTCGGATGCTTGTTGCGGAGGTCCGCCCCTGGGGCACCTCGGATGCTCCTTGCGGGCGCCCACCCCTCGGGTGCCTCGGATGCTCAGAAACCGGAGGGCAGCCGGTCCGCCGCCGCCGGTTCGGTCAGCGCCAGCAGGGCGTCGCGAAGGCCGGCGCGGCCGCGCAGACCAAGTTTCGGGAACAACTGGTACAGATGCGAACCCACCGTTCGATGCGACAGATGTAACCGCTTGCCGATCTCCTTGTTCGTCAACCCCGCCGCGGCCAGCTCCGCGATCTCCCGCTCCCGCGCCGTCAGCACCGGAGGCCGGCCGTTCGCGCGCGGACGCGACAGCCCCGTCGCGCGCAACTCGTTCTCCGCCCGCTTCGACCACGGCGCCGCCCCCAACCGGCGGAGGACGTCCGCCGCACCGAGCAACTCCGCCCGCGCCTCCCCCACCGCACCCATCCGGCGGAGCCGCTCACCGAAGGCCAGCCGCACCCGCGCCTGGTCGAAGGGCCACCGTGCGGCGTCCGGCGACGACAACGCCCGGCCGAACGCCGTACGTACCTCGTCGTCCTCGGCCACCAGCGCCGTCGCGCCGGCCGCGATCAGGCCCAGCCGCGAGGACAGTCGCGTCGCTCCGGCCCTGCGCAGCGCCGCGGCGTGCGCGACCGCCTCGGCCCGCCGGCCGGTGCGCACGGCCGCCTCGACCAGGTCCGGGGCGACCCAGAGCGCCTGCGGGAGATGGCCCGGCAGCGAGCCGGGCGGCGCGATCGACGTCGCCTCCCGGTAGGCCGCCTCGAAGTCGGCCTGCCCGATGTGGTGCAGCGCCAGCCCGTGCCGGGCGAACATCTCGACACCGCCGGCCTGCCGGGCCATCGCCCATCGGACGAGCTCGTCGTTGATGGATCCGTCCTCGCCGCGGGCGGCGGCGATCAGTCCCTGCTGGCTGCGGAAGATCCAGCGGGGGAAGGGGAATCCACGTTCCGCGCACAGCCGGCCGCCCTCGTCGGCGATCTCGGCGACCGCGTCCCACCGTCCCGCGTGGAACAGTTCCCGGCCCAGCATCGCGAGGGCGGTGATCTGGCGGCGCGTCGGCGCCACGCCGGCCCGGCCCTGCCTGACCACCCGCCACAGGTCGTTCCGCACCGTGCCGAGCTGGTCGAGGTACTGCACCGCGGAGCCGATGCGGACGACGCGGTTCGGGTCCGCCTCCCGGTGCAGGCCGGCCAGCCGGGCCGACAGGTCCGCGATGACCGCCGGGTCCGGGTCGGCGGTGTCGGCGAAAATCCTGGTGACCAGCTCGAGGTCGGGATCGACGGGCGGCTTCAGCCGGTCGAACAGCGCGAGATAGTGCTCCAACGCCTCGGTCGTGCCGGCGTACCGCGTCAGCAGCAGCAGGGTGTGCATCGACTGGGTCAGCGCGTCGTCGCGTCCGTCGTAGCCGTGATCCCCGGTCTCGATCGCCGACGCCAGCAGGCCGTGCGCCGTCGGCACGTCGCCGTCACCGTTGATCAGCAGGGCGGCCGACGCGGTGACGGCGAGCAACGGCGCGCCCCCGGCACGCTCGGCCTCCTCGAGGAACAGGCCGGCGCTACCGGCCTCGCCGACCGATTCGGCCCCGAGGTAGGCCGCGAGGGCCAGCCGCCGCGCCCGGCCGGACGGCTCCGGGCTCAGACCGGCCGCCCGGTTCAGCCGGGCGATCGCGCCGACCGCGTCGCCCCGCGAGTTGGCCAGCTGCGCCGACCGCTCCAGCAACGCCGCCGTCTCCTCGTCCGGACCGGTCGCGGCCTCACCCAGATGCCACGCCCGCCGCTCCGGATGCCCGCTCAGCGCCTCGGCCAGGGCACGGTGCGCACGCTGCCGCTCCGCGGTCGTCGACACACCCACGACAGCCGATCGGATGAGCGGATGGCGGAAGGTGAAGTGCCGCGAGTCCGGCGCGAGCTGGACCAGGCGCTCCCGCTCCGCCGGCGCCAGCAGGTCCAGGCTGCTCTCCCCGGCGGCACGCATCGCGTCCCGCCCGCCGTTGCGGTCCAGAGCGCCGAGCAGCAGCATTTCCCTGCCGGCCGGCGGAACACGCGACACACGCTCGGCGAACAGGCTCTCCAGCCGCTCGGTCAACGGCAGCACCGCGGGCAACTGCGCCGCCGCCCGCCGCTGATCACCGGTCAGCGCCTCGGGCAGCTCCAGCAACGCCAGCGGGTTGCCCGCCGCCTCCGCCACCACCCGCCGCCGGACCGACGGCGCCAACCCCGGGAAACGACGATCGACGATCTCCGACGCCGAGCCGTCGTCCACCGGGCCCAGCTCATGCCGCGGCAGATCCGCGGCTTCGAAGAACCCCGCCGTCCCCGAACGCGCCGCGCCCAGGAAGCCGACCTGGCTGCCGGCCAGACGCCGGCTCACGAAACCCAGCACCGCCGCGCTGACCCGATCCACCCACGGCAGATCGTCGACCACCAGCAACAGCGGCCGATGGATCGCCATCGCCCGTACCAGCGACAACGCCGCGTTGCACACCAGCATCCGGCCCGGCGCCGGACCCGTGCTGAAGCCGAGCGCCGTTCGCAGCGCATCCCGGTGCTCCGGATCGAGAACGTCGAAGCTCTCGTGGATGCCGAACAGCAGCTGGTGCAGGCCGGAATAGCTGACATCGGACTCGAACTGCACGCCCGACGCCCACAGGACCCGAGCGCCCTCGTCCTCGGCGTCGGCCGCGACCCGGCCCAGCACCGCGGTCTTGCCCGCACCGGGATCACCGAGCAACAACGCCGCCCCGCCGCCGATCACGTCGTTCCCGAGGAGGGCGCGAACTCTCGCGAGAGCCTCTTCGCGACCGACGAGGCTCTCGGACGCGGTCGCGGCCGGGTTCACGTGCGTCTTTCACCTCCATATTGGGTAGAACGACCATCCTACGAAACGGTGCGGTCAGCTCCGGGCACGGTCAGCCCCTCTCCGTTCGCGCCATCACGTCCCGGAGCCCTTCGGTCACGGAGACAGTCGTTTGACGGATATCAGATCCGGTTCGTGCAGTTTTACTAACTTTTGACGCCTCTTGAGTAGAGGTGACCATCCGAAGGAGCCCGCAATGCCACTGCCTCCCAGCCCGCCGCACGACAGCGCGTCGCCGTTCGCCTCCATGCGCGGGCACCACACCGGGATCCGCTACCCCGACTTCGAGGAGGCCCGCTCGTTCTGGGTCGACACGATGGGCTGGCGGGTCCTGCAGACCTGGCCGTACGGCGACCTGACCCTCGCCTACATCCTGCCGCCCGCCCAGGACGACTTCCGCCTGGAGATCCTCGGCGGTCCCGGTGCGGCGGCCCAGCCCAGGTTCGGCGACGTCGACGCCAGCCTGTCGGTGAACGGCTACAACCACGTCTGCCTCTCCGTGGACAGCGTCGACGACACCCTCGCCGAGCTCCGCCGGCGCGGCGTGGACATCGTCAACCCGCCGTTCGAGATCGACGACATCAGCGCACGCCTCGCCTTCTTCCGCGACCCGTGGGGGAACATGTTCGAGATCTCCGAACGCATCGGCGACGATCACGCGCACTGATCGCGCCGGATGGCCGGCAGGGTCACCGTGGTCACGGTGGTCACCGCCTGACCGTGACGGTCTGCCGCTCGGTGAACTCGAGCAGTCCGGCCTGACCGCTCTCGACGCCGACGCCGGACTGCTTGAGGCCGCCGAAGGGCACGAGCGGCGACAGGTGCATGATCTCGTTCACCCAGACGGTGCCGGCCTGGAGCCGCTCGGCCACGGCGAGGGCGGCGTCCGGGTCCGCGGACCACACCGAGGCGCCCAGGCCGTACTCGCTCGCGTTGGCGCGGGCGACGGCGTCCTCGACGTCGTGGAATCTCAGCAGCGGCAGCACCGGGCCGAACTGCTCCTCCTGAACGATCCTGGCGTTCTCCGGGGGGTCCCCGATCAGGGTGGGGCGGAGGAACAGTCCGTCCGGCTCGTCCTCGGGCAGCCCGCCGGTGAGGATCTCGTGGCCACGGTCCCGGGAGTCCCTGAGCAGGTCGACGACGGTGTCGTACTGGCGGCGGTTGGAGATCGGGCCGATCAGCACACCCTCGTCCAGGCCGTTGCCGACCGTCACCCGCTCGGCGAGGTCGACCATCCGCGCGGCGATCCGGTCGTACACGTCGGCGTGCAGGTAGAGGCGCTTGGTGGCCAGGCAGATCTGGCCGGCGTTGCCGAACGCGCCCCAGAACAGCTGCTCGGCGACCTGGTCGACGTCGACGTCCGGCAGTACGATCGCCGGGTCGTTGCCGCCGAGTTCCAGTGTGACGCGGGTCAGCGAGGCGCCGGCCCCGGCCATGACGTCGCGCCCGGTCCTGGTCGACCCGGTGAAGCTGATCTTGTCGATGCCCGGATGCCGGGTCACCCACGGGCCCAGTCCGTCCGCGCCGGTGACGACGTTGACGACCCCGGCCGGCAGTACGTCGCGCAGCAGCTCGCCCAGTCGCAGCGCCGACAACGGGGTGAACGTCGACGGCTTCACGATCACGGTGTTGCCGGCCAGCAGGGCGGGGCCGAGCTTGAACGACAGCTGGCCCATCGGGTAGTTCCACGGGGTGATCGCCGCGACCACCCCCAGCGGTACGTGGCGGGTGATCGAACGCCGCTCCGCGTCGTCCTGGTTCACCGTCACGGGAAGATCGAGAGCCGCGGTCTCCCGGAGCCAGTGACCCAGCCCGGCGACCTCGCCGGTGGCGGCGGCCAGGGGCTTGCCCTGCTCCAGGGTGACGAGACGGGCGAGTTCCCCGGCGTTCGCGTCGATCACCTCGGCGATCGTGCGCAGGTACCGCCGGCGGTCCGCCACGGGGAGGACCGCCCAGCCCGGCTGAGCACGGCGGGCGGCGGCGACGGCGGCGTCCAGTTGCTCGCGGGTGCAGTCCGGCGCCTCCCCGACGACCCGGCACGTGGCCGGATCGATCACGGGGTAGGTCGACGCCGCCGGGACGGCCACGCCGTCGATGGTCATCGAGTACGCCGTGGCTGCGGTCTGTGTCGTGGTTGACATGTGCGTCTGCTCCTTGGGAACCCGGTCACGGCGAGGTCTCCCGCCGTCGTACCGATGCTCCGTGGCCGGCGCCCCGGCCGGAAGGCAGCCGCTGCCTGGGTGCCGCGCTCCTAGGAATCAGCTCGCCGGGGTGAGGGAGGCCAGGTGGACCAGCGCTTCCTCGCTTCGGGAGCCCGGCCGCGGGGTGCCGACGAGGAGCTGCTGCCCGGCGGCGTCATGCACGTCGAAGGTCTGGTACGTCAGCTCGATCCGGCCCGCCACCGGGTGCACGAAGACCTTGAAGGCCCGCGTCAGCCTGCCGACCTCGTGACCGTTCCAGAGTTCCCTGAACTCGGGCGACGTCTCGGACAGCTCCTCCACCAGCCCTCCGATGGCGGCGTCGCCGGGGAAGCGCCCGGCGTTGAGCCGAAGCGCGTGGACGGTGCTGCGGCGCAGCAGCTCACAGTCGACGAACACGGTCCTCGCCTCCGGGTGCGTGAAGAGGACGCGCGGCATGTTGCGCTCCTCCCCGAAGGGCGCGAGCAGGGCGTCGGCGATCGGGTTGGCGGCGAGCACGTCGAACGCCGGGCCGAGCACGTAGGCCGCCGAGGACGGGAAGGCGTTCAGCAGCTCCAGCAGCGAGGGGTGTACGAGGTCCCGAGGGCTTTCCCGGACGAGGCGCGGGTTGAGGCCGGCGAGCCGGAACATGTGCTCGAGGGCTTCGGTGGACAGCCGCAGAGCGCGGCCGATGGCATCGACGACCTGTGCCGACGGGTTGCGCTCCCGGCCCTGCTCGAGCCGGGCGTAGTAGTCGGCGCTCACGCCGGCGAGGACCGCGACCTCTTCCCTGCGCAGGCCCTGGACCCGGCGGCCCAGGGTGCCGCCGGCCAGACCGGCGTCACCCGGTTCGATCCGGGACCGGCTCGCACGAAGAAAACTCCTGAGCTCGTTGTCACGTGCTGTCATGTTTTCATGGTAAAAGCCCAGGTGACGGACCGGCGACGCGCGCTGCCCGGCTTGGCCGTCGGGTCCGTGTCGCGTGCCGGGGCAGCGTAGGGTGTCGCTCCCCGGCCGAAAAGGATCATTGTGCCGCAGTTCTCCCGGTTGTCGCGGTCAGCGCTGTCGGCGTGGGCGGCGGCCGCGGCCGCCGCCGCCTGGCCGACCTGGGAGTCGTGGCGCGAGCGACTTGATCGTGAGGAGTCCACCGGGACCCCCGGGGACATCTACGGGTTGGTGTGCCGGTACAACGGTGGAACGACGCTGTCACCGCTTGCCCCGCTGCGCCGTGATCTCGAAGCGGTCATGGAGATCACGGAGAACTGGGCGTTTCCGGTCCTCGTGGTCCTTCTCGGCCTTCTCGCGTGTCTCGGCCGCAGGGATCCCGGGGTGACAGGTCGGCGGGTGGCGTGGCTCCTCGTCCTGATCGCGCTCGTCGAACCGCTCGCCTCGTTGCACAGCGATCGGAATGGCTGCGACGAGACCCCTCTGTTCAGCGCCGGCTGGTTCGCAGGGGTGGCCGGCGGATGGGGGATCACCCAGCTGTGTCTCCTGGTGGCCGCGTCGCTGGTGTTCGCCGTGTCGCGGGAGAGGTGGTCCGTCACCGCGGACGGGCCGGGTGGGTCACCGGCGGGGATGGTGTGGCGCCGGCCTGCGGCGGCCCTGGCCGACTATTTGATCGTTGTCACGGCCCTCAGCGCTGTCATGGGGGCGGCCTGGCCCCTGATCGACATGGGCTTCAAGGTCCATATGGGAGCCGGGCTTCTGGAGCGGGCCGACGCGTACGTGTTCCGGAGCAACGTGAGGCCGGCGGAACTGGCCGTCCTGGGCGGGCTTTTCCTCTACTTCTGGGTGCAGCACGCCCTGTGGGGACGGACGCTCGGCAAGCGGTTGCTGGGTGTCCGGGTCGTCGCCGCGCGGACGGGCGGACGGCTGGGCACGGGCAGGACCGCGCTCCGCACGCTGGCCTTCCCCCTCCTCGCCGTCGTTCCCGAGGTCGGGCTGTGGTGTCTCCTCGCGGACGGGTTGTGGATGCTCCTCGATCCCGAAGGCCGGGTTCTTCATGATCGCTGGCTGGGTGCCGCGGTGGTACGCGACCGGGTCACGAAGACGGCGGTAGGCGGCTTGGGCGGGGTTGACGCCGAGGAGGCCTTGCCGGAGGGTGGCGCGGATGCGGTGTGTTGACGAGACGCCGATGTCGTCGGCGACCGATGGTCGCCGTCCGTACCATCCCGGCACGGTGCCGGACCGGGGTCCACGGCTCAGCCGGCGGGCGGCGCTCCTGGCCGCCGGGGGACTGCTCGCCGGTTGCTCCCGGCAGCCAGAGGTCGACAAGGTCCACCTGCGGCTGGCCACCGGGCCGGCGGGGGCGGTGTACCGGCGCATCGGCGGCGCGCTGGCCGAACACGTCTCCGAGCAGGTGCCGGGTGCCACCCTGGTCACCGTGCCGAGCGGGGCGTCCACCGACAACATCCGGATGCTGCGGGCCGGCGAGGTGCACCTCGGGCTGACGAGCCTGGACGCGCTGATCATCACCGACGGCAGCGCGCCCGAGGGACTCTCGGCGATATGCCGGCTCTATGACAGTCACCTGCATCTCGTGGTCATGGCCGGTTCGGCGATCGACCGGTTCCGGGACCTGGAGGGCAGGCGCGTGTCCCTCGGCGCCCGCGACTCGGGCACCGAGTTCACGTCGCTGCGGGTCCTGGAGCTCGGCCGGGTGAACGCCGACGGCCGGTACCTCAGCCAGGCCGAATCGGCGGCGGCACTGCGCGACGGCGAGATCGACGCGATGTTCTCCCTGACCGGCGTCCCGACCCCCGCCGTCACGGAGCTGGCGCAGCGGCACCCGATTCGGCTGATCCCGCTGGACGCGCAGGCAGACGCGCTCTTCACGGCGTTCCCCGGTCCCTACACTCCGGCCATGATCCCCGCGACCGCCTACGCCGGCGTCCCGGCCACCCGTACCGTTGCCGTGCCGAACGTGCTTCTCGTGCGCAACGACCTGCCCGACGACCTGGTCCACGCCATCACCGACACGATCTTCACGCACACCGGCACGATCATCTCCGCCAGTCGCGACGCCGAGGCCGTTCCCGAGGCCGTTCCGGAAACGTGGCAGATCAACGTGCGTACCGGTATCTCCACCGCGTCGATCCCGCTCCATCCGGGCGCGGCGGCCTGGTTCCGCGACCGCAAGCGCTGACCCGGGACAGCGACGGGCCGGTGACGGCGACAGATCTGCGACGGTGACGGGCCTGCGACAAGTGACGGGCCTGCGACGGTGACGGACCGGTGACAGGGCTCGGGGGCTCGGACCGGCGAGGGAGCCCGGGGCCTCGGACCTGTGACGGGCACAGGCTCTCAGACCTGTGACGGAGCCGGGTCGCCGGCCGGCGACGCCACCCGCGGAACGACCGGCAACGCGACCACCGCGGCGAATCCGTGCCCGGACCCGTCCGGACGCGGCAGGCCCTCCTCCAGCCGCAGCTCGCCCCCGGCCGCCCCGACCAGGTCGGCGCAGATCGCCAGCCCCAGGCCGGTCCCGGGCACGTTCTGGTGCCGCGGCGACCGCCAGAACCGCCGTAGCGCCTGGGCTCGCTCGGACGCGTCGATTCCCTGGCCGTCGTCACGGACGGCGATCGTGACCACGTCTCCGGCCGCGGAGGCGTCGCCGGGTCCGGCGCTCGCGCCACCGCGGGCGACCCGGCCGGTGCCCGCGCCACCGGGGGCGACCCGGGCGGTCACCTCCACCACCCGCGCGTCCGACAGCCGTAACGCGTTGCTGATCAGCTCGTCCAGGACGCTGCCCAGCCCGCCCGGCGGCTCCAGCAACCGCAGCCCCGGCGGCACGTCGACCGCCAGCGTCTGCCCCGCCGTCGCCGTCAACGCCTGCCACCGGTCCACCCGGGTCGCCAGCACCGCGTCGAGATCCACCGGCGACGCCGTCCGTATGCTCTCCATCCGCGCGCTGGCCTGCAGCGAGTTCAGCATCCGCTGCATCGCCTTCAGCTCGTCGACGGCGACGTCGTAGACCTGCCGCCCGTCGCCGGACGCGCGCAGGTGCGGTTCCAGGCTCTCCACGGCGAGCCGGAGGCTGGTCAGCGGGTTGCGCAACTGGTGCGACGCGTCGGACACGAACGCCCGCTGCCGCTGCACGGCGTTCTCGACCGCGTCCATCATGGTGTTGAACGACTCCGCGAGCCGCCGCAGCTCGACCGGGCCGGCCTCGGCGTCCGCCCGGATGGTGAGGTCGCCCCGCGAGATCCGGGAGCTCGCCGCGTCCAGCTCCCGCACCGGACGCAGCACCCACGCCGACACCGGCCAGGCGACGGCCACCAGCGCGATCAACGGCAGCAGCCCGAGCCCGGCGAGCTGGGCCCATCGCACGAGGATGCGATGGCGCGTCCTCGACAGGTCGGAGATCGTGACGACGGTGCCGACGACCTCGCTGTCGCGGCCCACCGGCTCCGCGACCACGAGCGCGGAGTCGTCCCACGGCGCCCACTCCCAGGACGGTTCGGACCTCGCGCCGGCCAGCGCCGCGGTCACGATCCGGGGCAACGCCGGCTCGGCCCGCGCCGCCTCCTGGTACGCGCCGGCCGGTCCGAGCAGCACCGTGCCCGACATGTCGATCACCGCGACCGGGATGCCGTACAGCCTGTGGTAGTGCGTCAGCTCCTGGTGGAGCGCCTCGGTCCGCCCGGTCGACAGCGCGGTCTCGGCCAGCGACGCGAACCGGCCGACGTCGTTGAGCCGGTCGACGTAGGTCTCCTGCATCTCCCGCTCGGCCACGGTGACGCTGAGCGGCACCCCGAGCGCCGCGACGAGCAGCACCGCGAGGGGCACCAGGACGGCGAGCAGGCGACGGTGCACGGCGCGTCAGCCGATCAGCTCCGGCTGGTCGGCCAGGAGCCGATAGCCGACTCCGTGGATCGTGCGGATGAGCACGACAGGCCCGAGCTTGTGCCGCAACGCCGCGATGTGGGTGTCCAGGGTGCGACTCGAGGACTCCCAGGTCGCGCCCCAGATCTGGTCGAGGATGACGTCGCGGCTCACCACGTTCGGCGCCCGCCGGGCCAGCAGCAGGAGCAGCTCGAACTCCTTGCGGGTCAGCGTCACGAGCGTGCCGTCGACGGTGACCTCGCGGGTGCCGACGCCGATCCGCATCGGGCCGAGGACGAGCGGCTCGTCCGGGTGGCTCAGGGCACGGGCCACCCGGGTGCGCCGCAGGACGGCGTCGATGCGGGCCAGCAACTCCGGGATGCCGAACGGCTTCACGATGTAGTCGTCCGCGCCGGCGCGCAGGCCACGGACCCGCTCGTGCTCCTCCGACCGCGCCGTCACGGCGATGACGGCGGTCTCCGGGCGGTCACGCAGCCTGCGGATCACGTCGAGCCCGTCGCCGTCGGGCAGGCCCAGGTCGACGAGGACCACATCGGACGGGGCGGCGCGCACCGCCTCCGCGGCGGTGGCGACGCGGTGGACCTCGAAGCCCGCCTGGGCCAGGACGGTCACCAGAGCCCGCGCCACGCGGTCGTCATCCTCGATGATGGTGATCCGCATACCGGCGGATTGTACGGCCCGGATCGGCGTTTGGTCAGCCCTCCAGTTTTGCGATTTCTCCGGCTTCCGGCGCATTCTTGGGATTTCTCTGACACCATCCGCGTCCCCGCCAGCCGAGACTGAGGCCGCGCGCTTACCGACAAACGCGCGTGCGCCGACGAGGAGGCCGCGATATGAGAACGACCAGCAGATACCGGGCCGTCGCGCGGATGAGCGTCGCGATCGGCGTCCTCTCGCTCGTCGCCGCCTGTGCCGGCAGCGGGGGCGCCCCCGGCGGAGGCACCACCGGCGCGAGCGGCGCCGGGGGCTATCCGGACAAGAACATCACGTTCGTCGTGCCGTTCAGCGCGGGCGGCCCCACGGACACCGTCACCCGCATGATCGCCGAGCCGATGGCCGCCAAGCTCGGCGCCAAGGTCGTCGTCCAGAACGCCGAGGGCGCGGGCGGCACGGTCGGCGCCGGCGAGGTCGCGCGGGCCGATCCCGACGGCTACACCGTGCTCATGCACCACATCGGCATGTCGACGGCGCCCGCCCTGTACAAGGACCTGGGCTACAAGCCGCTGGAGAACTTCGAGATGGTCGGGCTCGTCACCGAGGTGCCGATGACGGTCGTCGCCCGCAAGGACTTCGCGCCCGCGACGCTCCAGGACCTCGTGACCTACGTGAAGGCGAACGCCGGCAAGGTCACGCTGGCCAACGCCGGCATCGGCGCCGCGTCCCACCTGTGCGGCCTGCTGTTCCAGTCCGCCACCGGGGTCAAGCTCCAGGAGGTCCCGTACGAGGGCACCGGCCCCGCGCTGACCGACCTCGTCGGCGGCCAGGTCGACTTCATGTGCGACCAGACGACCAACACCAGCGGCCAGATCTCCGCGGGCGAGGTGAAGGCGTACGCGGTCACCACGCCGGAGCGGGTGAAGAGCCTGCCCGACCTGCCCACCACGACCGAGGCCGGGCTGCCCCAGCTGCAGGTCAGCGTCTGGCACGGTCTCTACGTCCCGAAGGGCACGCCGCAGGACGTCGTCCAGAAGCTGTCCGAGGCGCTGAAGACGGCACTCGCCGACAAGGGCGTCGTCGACCAGATGGCCAAGCTCGGTACCGCGCCGGTCGCGGCCGAGGACGCGACCCCGCAGGCGCACCGGGCCAAGCTCGAAGAGCAGCTCGGCACCTGGGCGAAGGTCATCGCCGACGCCGGCGTCAAGGCCTCCTGAGGTGGAGCGCCGCCGGTCCCTCCCGGACGTCCTCGCCGGGGGAGTCTTCGTCCTGATCGGTGGCGCGTTCGCGGTGGGGGCGCTCGGCTACGAGCTGGGCACCCCGCTGCGGATGGGCCCCGGCGCCTTCCCGCTGCTGGTCGGCGCGACCGTGGCCGCCATGGGCCTGGCGATCGTCGTCAAGGGGCTCGTCGCCGGCGAGATGATCTCGTTCGGGCCGGTCCCCTGGCGCGCGGTCGCCCTCATCGTGCTCGCGGTCCTGTTCTTCGGGCTCACCGTCCGGGGCCTCGGGTTCGTACCGACGTCGGCGGTGACCGCCCTGCTCACCGCGCTGGCAAGCACGCGCGTACGGCTGCTCACGGCCGTCGCCGTGGCCGCCGGGCTCACCGTGGCCGCCACGCTCATCTTCGTCGTCGGACTTCAGCTGCGGATCCCGCTACTGGGCCCGTGGCTGGGGTTCTGACGCGGCATCCGGATTGAGGCATGGAACTTCTCGACAACCTCGCGCTGGGCTTCTCGACCGCCCTCATGGTCCAGAACGTCCTCTACTGCTTCGTGGGAGTGCTGCTCGGGACGGCGGTCGGCGTGCTGCCCGGCATCGGGCCGACGGCGACGGTGGCGATGCTGCTGCCGATCACCTTCAGCTTCGAGCCGGTGACGGCGCTGATCATGCTGGCCGGCATCTACTACGGCGCGCAGTACGGCGGCTCGACGACCGCCATCCTGATCAACCTGCCCGGTGAGTCGTCGGCGGCGGTCACCGCGCTGGACGGGCACGAGATGGCCCGCCAGGGCCGGGCCGGCCCTGCCCTGGCCGCCGCCGCGATCGGCTCCTTCGTCGCGGGTACGGTGGCCACCGTCGTGCTGGCCGTCGCGGCCCCGCCGCTGGCCCGCGTCGCGTTGAAGTTCGGCCCCGCCGAGTACTTCTCGCTGGTGCTGCTCGGCCTGATCGTGTCGATCGCGCTGGCGCGCGGCACGGCGCTCAAGGCACTGGCGATGATCGCGCTCGGCGTCCTGTTCGGCACGGTCGGCCAGGACCTCTACACCGGCACGCCCCGGTTCGTGTTCGGCCAGCGCGAGCTGTACGGCGGCATCGACTTCGTGTCGGTCGCCGTCGGCATGTTCGGGCTGGCCGAGATCCTGCGCAACCTGGAGAACGAGCAGACCCGCACGGCGATCGTCGGCAAGGTGAGGAACCTCTGGCCGACCCGCGAGGACCGGCGCCGGATCGTCGGCCCGATCCTGCGGGGTACCGGTCTCGGCGCCGCGCTCGGCGTCCTGCCCGGCGGCGGCCACGTGCTGGCCTCGTTCACCTCGTACGCCGTCGAGAAGCGGATCTCGAAGCGGCGGCAGGAGTTCGGGCGCGGCGCGATCGAGGGCGTCGCCGGCCCCGAGTCGGCGAACAACGCCGCCGCGCAGACGTCGTTCATCCCGCTGCTCACCCTGGGGCTGCCCGCCCACCCGGTGATGGCGCTGATGGTCGGCGCGTTCATCGTCCACGGCATCACCCCCGGCCCGAACGTCATCACCGACGAGCCGGCGCTGTTCTGGGGGCTGATCGCGTCGATGTGGATCGGCAACGTGCTGCTCGTGCTGCTGAACCTGCCGCTGATCGGACTCTGGGTGCGCATGCTGCGCATCCCGTACCAGGTGCTGTTCCCGATGATCATCCTGTTCGCCGCGATCGGCACGTACTCCCTGGAGTTCAACGCGTACGACGTCTACGCGATCGTGTTCTTCGGGATCCTGGGCTACATCCTGATCAAGTGCGGCTGCGAGCCGGCGCCGCTGCTGCTCGGCTTCGTCCTCGGCCCCCTGCTCGAGGAGAACATGCGGCGGGCGCTCATCATCTCCCGCGGCGACGCGTCGGTCTTCCTGACCCGGCCGATCTCCGCGGTGCTCCTCGCCCTGGCCGTGGCGGCGCTCGTCGTCGCCGTCCTCCCGGCGATCCGCAGGCGCCGCGAGGTCGTGTTCACCGAGGAGGAGTAGGAGCCGGCGGCCCGCAGGTTCGCGTCGGCGGTTGTCCATCGATCGGTGGACAACCGGGTCGACCGGCCGGTCGACCCGCGCGAAGTGGTCGTCGGCCTACCGTGGAACGGGGAATCTCCCGGTGGCGGAAGGGGGATCGAAGAACCCGTCGAGGCCAGGGGGTGAGCGGAATGAACACGGTGAACCCGATCGCCGCCACGAGCCGGGAATTCTCCCCGGAAACGAGACTGCGGCCACCCCGCAACCGGTTGGAGCGCAGGGCGGTCGGCTGGTGGACGGTGAACGCGCTGCTCTTCGCCCTGCCGCCGGTGGTGGTGTCCGGGGCGCTGACCCTGTTCATCCCGCCGGCCCGGTTCGTCTTCGGCCCGGCCACGGTCGTGATGGCGGTACTGGGTCTCGCCTACGTGCTGATCATGCCGGCGTGGCGTTACCGGGTGCACCGGTGGGAGGTGACCGAGGATGCGGTCTACACCCTCAGCGGCTGGCTGTGGCAGAGGTGGCGCGTCGCGCCGCTGTCTCGGGTGCAGACCGTCGACTCGCTGCGCGGGCCGGTGCAGCAGATGTTCGGCCTGACCGGCATCACGCTGACCACCGCATCGGCGGCGGGCGCGATCAAGATCAAGGGCTTGGACCACCGGCTGGCCGAGCGGCTGGTGGAGGAGCTGACCCAGGTCGTCCAGCGGCACCGGGGTGACGCGACGTGAGCGGGCCGAACGACGGCTGGCAGCGGCTGCACCCACGGTTGATCATCGTCGGCGCGAGTTGGTTCCTCGGTCCGCCGGCGACCATGGCGGTGTCCGTGGTGTTTGTGGTGTCGGCGGGCGGAAAGGTGCCGCCGTCCGCCGCGATCACGTTGTCCACGTTCCTGGCGGTGTTTCTGGTGATGGCGTGCATCCTGCTGTCGCGCTGGATCGGCACCCGGTACCGCATCACGAGCACCGCCGTGGAGATCCACTCCGGACTGGTGTTCCGCCGCCGCCGTTCCATCGCCGTCGATCGCATCCGCAGCGTCGACGTCACCGCCAACCCGGTGCACCGGCTGTTCGGTCTGGCCACCGTGCGGATCGGCACGGGGGCGCAGGCCGACTCCTCCGACAGCACCCGGCGGCTCGCGCTGGACGGTGTGACCCGCGCGCAGGCCGACGAACTGCGCACGCGGCTGCTGCGCCGGGCCTCCGCGGCGCGGGGCGGCGATCTCGACGCGGTGACGATGGCGGAGATCGACTGGGCGTGGCTGAAGTACGGCCCGCTGACCATCTGGTCCATCGCCGGTGTGGGCGTCGCGCTGGGCGGTCTGTACCGGCTGCTGGAGTCGTTCGGGCTCAAGCCGTACGAGCTGGGCCTCATCAAGGACGTCTACGGGTTCTTCGCGGGCATGTCGCCGTGGGCGGCGGTCCCGCTGCTGGTCGCCATCGTCATCGGCCTCGGCTCGATCGGCTCCACCGCGTTGTTCGTCGAGTCCTGGTGGGGTTTCCGGCTGTCGCGAGAGGACGAGACGTCGTTCCGGGTGCGGCGCGGCCTGCTGACCACCCGGTCGCTGACCGTCGAGCGGTCCCGGATGCGGGGCGCGCAGATCGCCGAGCCGCTCGCGCTGCGGCTGGTCGGCGCGGCGCGGACCAACGCCATGGCCGTCGGCCTGGGCACGCGCGAGGACCGGTCGACGTCGCCGAAGTCGGCGCTGCTGCCGCCCGCGCCGATCGGCCTGGCCCACTCCGTGGCCGCCCAGGTGCTGGGCCTGGACCGGTCGCCGCAGGAGGACGTCCACTGGCGCGAGCACCCGCGGGTGGCACTGCGGCGGCGGCTGCTCCGGGTGCCGCAGGTCGTGCTGCCGCCGGTGGCCGCGGTGTGGTCGCTCGGCCTGTGGCTGACCCCGGTGCTGGTGCACCTGGCGTGGATCGCGGGCGCGGCCTGCCTGCTCGCGGGCGCCTGGTCGGCGTACGACGCCTACCGGAACCTGGGCCACGGCCTGTCCGGCGACTTCCTGGTCATCCGGTCGGGTACGTTCGTCCGCCGCGCGATCGCGCTGCGCCGGGACGGCGTCATCGGGTGGGAGGTCTCGCAGTCGCCGTTCCAGCGGCTCTCCGGGATCATCACGCTGTCGGCGGCGACGGCCGCCGGACGCAACGTCTACCGGGTGCGCGATGTCGCCCGGGCCAAGGGACTGGAGTTCGCGGAGCGGGCCGTGCCCGGCCTGCTGGCAGGGTTGCTCGACGATCGTGAGAAGGGTGCTCAGGAGGCCGGGCCCGCCGTCGCGCGGTATCGCGCCCACCGCGCCGGGACCCCGCCCGAATCGACCGCCTGAGGAGTCCGGGCTAGCGAGGTGCCGCGAGGACGTCCCGGAGGACGTCCTCCAGCGTGACCCGGGCCAGCTCGCGCCTCAGGGTCTCCTCGATGCCCTCGTAGATGCCCTGCATCGCCGGCTGGATGCCGTAACCCACCACGCACCCCTGGTCCGGGGTGGCGCGGTGCATCGCGAACAGCGGGCCGGGTTCCACCGCCTCGTACACGTCGAGCAGGGTCATCGACTCCAGATCGCGCGCCAGCGACCAGCCCGCGCCCACGCCCCGCCGGGACTCCACGAGCCCCGCCCTGCGCAGCTCGCCGAGCAGCCGCCTGATCACCACGGGATTGGTGTTCGCGCTGCCCGCGATCTGCTCGGACGTGGCGACCTCGTGGCCCTGGCGCTGGTAGAGGCTGATCCAGGCCAGCGCGTGGGCGGCGATGGTCAACTTGCTGTTGGCGCTCATGAACCCTCATCTCTCGGCCGCGACACCGTATGGTACGACCGCCCAGTCGTAACAACAAATGTTGCGACCACTCCGTCGTAACCATTAGTGTTACGACTGTTCGAACGGATCGATCAGTGAGGTGAGAAGAATGGACAAGCCGCTCACGGGCAAGGTCGCCCTGGTCACCGGGGGTTCCCGCGGGCTGGGAGCCGCGACCGTACGGCTGCTGGCCGAGCAGGGCGCCGACGTCGCGTTCACCTACGTCAGCTCCGACGAGCGGGCGCGGGCCGTCGTCGAGGAGGCGCGAGGCAAGGGCGTGAAGGCCGTCGCCATCAGGTCCGACCAGGCGGACACGAGCGGGGCTCCGGCGCTGATCGACGAGGTGGTCGCGTCCTTCGGCGGCCTGGACATCCTCGTCAACAACGCGGCGATCTCGGTGAGCCGCAGGGTGGACGACCCGGACGCCGACACCGCCGCGCTGGACCGGATGCACGCCACCAACTACCTCGGCGTGATCGCCGTCATCCGGGCCGCCTCCCGGGTGCTGCGCGCGGACGGCCGCATCATCACGGTGAGCTCCGGGCTGGGCTCCCGGGTCGGACTCCCGGGCCTCGCCGACTACTCGGCGACCAAGTCGGGGGTCGAGAGGTACACCATGGGCGTCGCGCGGGACCTCGGGCCCCGGGGCATCACGGCCAACGTCGTGGAGGCCGGCCTGATGGAGAGCGGGATGGAACCGCCGGACCCCGAGACCCTCAAGGCCCTGGTCAGCTCGCTGTCCCTGCAGCGCGTGGGCCGTCCCGAGGAGATCGCCGAGGCGATCGCCTTCCTGGCGAGCCCCGGCGCCTCGTACGTCACGGGCGCGGTGCTGGACGCCCACGGCGGCTACAACGCCTGACCCGGACCCCCGCCGCGTGCCCCGGAGGGGCCCGCGTCACCGTGAGGCGGTTGCCGTCCGGGCGGTCGTGCGTGACGCTCTTGGTATGCGCATCGGTCCTCTGCTCGGCTCCGGCCGTACCGCGGATGTGTTCGCGATCGACGACGCGTGGGTGCTGCGCCGGTATCGGGACGGCGGTGACGCGTCCGCCGAGGTGGACGTGATGTCCTACGTCTCCGGCCGGGGGTATCCGGCGCCGCGCGTCGGACCGGCCGCGGGCGGGGACCTGATCATGGAGCGGTTGTCCGGCCCGACCATGGTCGAGGGGCTCACGCAGGGCATGATCACTCTGGAGGAGGCCGGCACGGTCCTGGCGGGGCTGCTGCGCCGCCTGCACGCTCTCCCGGCGCGGGTCTCGGCAGACCCGGCGGATCGCATCCTCCACCTCGACCTGCATCCGGAGAACGTGATGCTCACGCCCGGGGGACCGGTGGTGATCGACTGGGCCAACGCCGAGGAGGGCCCGCCCGCGCTGGACTGGGGCGTGTCCGCCCTGATCCTGGCGGAGGTCGCGGTCGGCCCGCGGACCGAGGCGGCCATGGCCCGCACGACCCTGGCCTCCCTGCTCGCCGAGGTCGACCATGCGATCGACCTCGACGGGGCTCTGGCCATACGGGCCGCCAACCCGACGCTGAGCCGGGCCGAGAAACAACTCCTCGGCGAGGCCGTGGCGCTGGTGGGTTCCCTGCATCTCGCGTCTGGCCCCGGTGCCTGAACCGGTGCCTGAACCGGTGCCTGAACCCGCGACGGCCTCGGCGAAGACGCCGGCGGCCGGGGCCTGCGCCGCTCGGACCACGTGAGCGTGGACGCGGAGCGTCACGGACGCGCGTCGGCCCCCACCGGCCCTGGCCGGGACCGGCCGGTCCTGGCACTCTTCACCTACGGGTGGTCGCGCAGGCGCGCGCGCAGCAGGTTGGGGTCGGTGGCCGTGGTGTAGGCGGCGCTGAGCACGTAGACGTCATCGCCGCGCAGCGCGACGGAGGTGGGGTTCTGCAGGCCGTCGGCGGCGTCCAGAACGGTGGTGCCGGTGCCGTCGGACCGGACGCGCACGACCTTGTTGGGGGCGTTGAGGGCGGCGAGGATCTCGTCACCGCGGCCGGTGAAGGCGAAATCGTCGATACCGACCATGCCCGACGCCCTGACCTGCGGCGTTCCCGCGCGGTTTCCGGAGCGGATCGGGATGCGCAGGAGGGTGCCCCGGTCGAGGTTGGTCACCCACAGCGCGCCACGGTGCACTTTCGCGCCGTTGGCTCCGAGGAAGCCGGCCGGGGCGAGTTCGGGAGCCGTGGACCACGCGACGGGTGTGCCGCCGGTGACGGGGACGGTCCACACGGTGCCGAGCACCGAGTCGGTGATGTAGAGCCGTTTGCCGTGCCCGTCCAGTGCCAGCCCGTTGGGCAGGCTGTTCGCGGGCAGCGCGGCGATGCGCCGCGGGGCCTTCCCGGGGCGCAGCCGCCACAGCCCGGTCAGATCGGCCGTGCCCGTCGCGTACAGCGTGTACACGGTGCCGTCCGAGGTGTGGGCGATACCGGTGGTCAGGGGGAAACCGAGGACCGGCGTGTCGACTCCGCCGTCGGCGGGCGCGGGCAGCGTCGCCAGGACGCGCGTCCTGCCCTGGGGAGTGACCTGGGCCACCTGGCGGCCGGCGGCGAAGGTGACGTTCGCCGTGCCGTCGGGCAGCAGGGAGATGTTCTCCGGCATCTGGCCCGCCGACAGGTCGAAGTGGGTGGCGATCCGCACATCTGTCAGCGGTCCCCCGGCGGCCGTCGCACCGGCCGGCGCGGCCGGCGTCAGGGCGGCCGCGGCCAGCAGGGCGGCCGACATGGTGATCTTGATGCTTCGCTTGGGCATGGTTCCTTCACTGTTTTCCGGCATGCGGCAGCCGCGGTTCGGCGCCGTGGGTCGAGGGATGTCGTGGGGGTGTCGAGGGGATGCCGAGGGGGAGGTCGCGATCCCCTCGGGTCAGGTGGTGCGGGTTCCGGCGCCGTGGCGCGGCCGGGTCGCCTCCCGCGGCGCGGTGACGTGAGAGAGCAGGGTCAGGGCCGTCGCGGAGGGGGAGCCGGGATCGGCCGTGGCCACCACCAGGGCCGGGCCGTTCCCCTGCGGGCTCTGCAGTGTCTGCTGGGTGACCGTCAGCGTCCCGACCAGGGGGTGGCGCATCTCGTAGTCGGCGACATCGCAGGCCAGGACCCGGTGATCGGCCCACATCGAGGCGAACTCCGGACTGCGCATGGTCAGCTCGCCGATCAGCCCGGCCAGCAGCGGATCGTCCGGGTGCCGCCCGGCCGTGAGGCGCAGGTTGCCCACCACGGCCCTGGCCTTGGCGGGCCAGTCGGTGTACAGGTCGCGGGTGTGCGCGTCCAGGAACACCAGCCTGGCCATGTTCGGCCGTCGCTCCGGGACGCCGGGGCCGTCCGGGTCGAGATGGCCGGCGAACAGGCCGTGACCCTGACGGTTCCAGGCCAGGACGTCGCTGCGGCGGCCGATCACGATGGCGGGTGTGCTTCCGAAGGCCGCCAGCAAGGCGCTGGTCGCCGGGGTGACGCGTTCGGGACGCGGCCGGCTCGCGGGCCGGCCGCGTCTCGGCGCGCCGGCCAGGGCGTGCAGATGGGCACGCTCGGGCTCGTCCAGGCGCAGGGCGTTCGCTATGGCGTCGAGCACCTCGCGCGAGGCGTTGCGTGACTGGCCCTGCTCCAGGCGGGTGTAGTAGGGCGCGCTGATGCCCGCGAGCATCGCGAGCTCCTCCCGCCGCAGCCCGGGCACCCGGCGCCGCTCGCCGTAGGTCCGCAACCCGACGTCTTCGGGTCGCAGCAGGCCACGGCGTGCCTGGAGGAAGTCGGCGAGGTGCCCGTGCTCGGTCATGGAGCCAAGTATGCGTACCACCGGCGAATCGCGCCTCACCCCGTCGGGGTAGGGATCCGCGGGGTCCGGCTCCCCGGGCCCCGGGCCCCGGGACCCGCGTGCCGGGCGACGGTCCGTGGGCCGTCGCCCGGTCCGGCGGCGGTAACCGTCACCTCGTCGTGCAGACGGTCCCGTTGAGGGTGAAGACGGCGGGCGGCGTGTTCGGGCCGCTGTAGTTGCCGACGAAGCCGATCGTGGCCGATGCGCCCGTGGGCAGCGAGCCGTTGCCGGAGTCGTTGACGACCCTGACGTCCTGCCCGTTCTGCGTCCAGACGGCGCCCCAGCCGCTGCCCAGGCTCTGCCACGTCCTGGGCCAGCCGAAGTTCAGGGTCCAGCCGTCGATCGGCGCGCCGTGGTTGGTGATCTCGATGGCGCCGACGTAGCCGCTGGCCCAGTCGGACTGGTTGGTCAGGCGTACCGAGCACGAGCTGGAGGCGGGCGTGCCGGTCGTGAACGTCAGCGGCGCGGAGGGCGACGAGACGCCGCCGCCGCCGTCCCGGGCGATCACGTTGACCGTGTGGCGCGTGCCCGGCTTCAGGTTGTCCACGGTCAACGAGGTGCCGGTGGTCTCGCCGATCTGCTCGCTGACGGCTCCGTTCTGGCGGTGGATCTCGTACTTCGCGATCGGGCGCGCGCCGGCGGGGGCGGCGGGCCAGGAGATGGTGGCGGTCCTGTCCGTCACGGCGGAGGCCGTGGGCTGTCCGGGCACGCCGGGCAGGCCGGTCTGGGCGGAGGCGGGACGCAGGACGACCGTGGTCAGCGAGAGCGGTGGCAGCGTCCGGCCGGTCGCGCCGCCCGTGGTCGACGTGGTGATGCTCGTGGCGCCGTTGGTGTGGGTCAGCACGGTGGGAGCCCCGGACGCCGGGCTGAAGCCCGAGTAGCCGATCGTGACGGGGTAGGACGTGTCGGACGAGGTGTTGATCAGCAGGACGGCCAGGTCGCCGTCGGGACGGCGTACGGCGTGCGCGACGACCTTCGCCTGGTCGGTCGCGGCCCGGATGAACCGGTCGCCGGGGCGGGCGAACCTGCTCACCATCTGGAGGGCGTAGTACGGCGCGAAGGGCGTGTTCGCCGCCGGCTCGCAGACGCTGCCGTCGGAGGTGCACGTCCCGCTCGACAGCAGGCCGAAGTCGCCGTAGTCGGTGTGTCCCTCGACCTGCGTGACGTTGCCGATGCCGTTGTGGACGTTCCACCAGTCGACCGTGAACACCCCGTTGGCCAGCAGCGTCGCGTAGGCGTCGGCGGCGGCCAGCGCGCCGGGCTGCGTCGTCGCGCCGTTGCTGTTCGACCCGGTGTTGAACTCGGTCATCGCGATGCCGATCCGCTCGGAGCCGGCGCCCACGTGCTTCTCGATCTGCCGGCGGGTGAGGTGGATCATGTCGGGAACGTGCGCGGTCCTGTCGAAGGCGCCGGGGTACCAGTGCAGGATCACGAAGTCGATCTTCGAGCCTGCGGTCGACAGGACGACGTCGTTCCAGGTCCCGGCGTCGCCCTCGGCGACTATCCCGTCGGGCCAGTTGGCCGGCGTGGTCAGCACCGCGCCGATCTTGATGGTCGGGTCGACGGCCTTCATCGCGTCGGAGTAGGCCACGACGTGGCGCGCGTACTCGGCAGGGCTCTTGTCGGCGTGGTCGTCCGCCTCCCAGGCGGCACCGTAGTGGCCGTTGCCGTAGTTCTCGTTGCCGATCTCCCAGTACTTGACGCCGTAGCCCTTGGTGACGTTGGCGTGCCGCACCCAGGCCGCGGCCTCCTGCGCCGTGCCGGTGCCGTAGTTGGCGGTCACCATCGGCTGCGCGCCGGTGCGTCGCACGCCGCGCATGAAGGTGTCGAAGTCGGTGTCGGGGGCGACGTAGCCGCCGGGGGCGGTGTGGTCGGCCCAGTGGTAGATGTCGGAGTACGAGCCGCCGGGATAGCGCAGCAGCTTCATGCCCGCGTCCTTGAGCAGGTCGGCGGTCTCGTCGGTGCCCAGACGGCTGTCCCAGATCGCGTGGTTGGTACCGATGCCGGTCTCGGGGACGGTGGCGAGCGCGGCGCGGGCGTTGACGGTCACGGAGACCGGGGCGACCTCGTCGGCGTGCGCCGTGGGGACGGTGAGGACGGCCAGCGTCAGCAGAAGGGCGGACGCTGCCCGTAACGGAGTTCTCGGCATCGGTGTACCTCGCAACGGATAGTGACGTTCACTCGACACCCCCTCCCTGACCCGGAGGCAACATGATCGTCAGCGGTCGCCTCCCGTCCGTCAACCGGCCGTGAAACTTTCAGCCGGGGATCGGCGGAGCGGGGTGGTCCGGACGTACGGCGGAGCGGCGTCGGGCCGCCACCCGGACGCGTCCGGGGGTTGCGGGGGTGCTCGGCGGTGGACGCGGAGAACCCGGCATGTGCTCAGGAGGTTGACTCGTTAGCTAAACCTGATAGCTTTTAGCTAACGAGATTAGCAAGACGCTGACGAGCCCCTTGGAGGTAGTCATGACCGAGTTCCTGAACGTCGACGGTGGGACCATCGCTTACGAGGTGACCGGCACCGCCGGCCCGCTGGTGGTGCTCGCCCACGGCATGGGCGACAGCCGCGAGGCCTACCGGTTCCTCGCCCCCGCCCTGGTGGAGGCCGGGTACCGGGTCGCCGCGACGGACCTGCGCGGCCACGGTGAGTCCAGCGTCGGGTGGGCGTCCTACACCCGCACCGCCCTCGCCGGTGACCTGATCGCCCTGGTGCGCCACCTCGGCGGGCCGGCGGTGCTCGTCGGGCACTCCATCTCCGGCGGTGCGGCCACGATCGCCGCGGCCAAGGCCCCGGAGCTGGTCACCGCGCTGGTCGAGCTCGCGCCCTTCACCCGCGAGCAGCAGGTCCGGCTCGGTGACCTGCGGGTGGCCGCCTACCGCCGCGGGATGACCCATCTGATGGGCACCACCATCTTGGGCAGCACCCGGCAGTGGGCCAAGTACCTCGACCTCGCCTACCCCGGCGTCAAGCCGGCCGACTGGGACGTGCGCATGAAGCAGATCACCGCGATGCTGCAGGAGCCGGGCCGGATGAAGGTCCTGCAGGCGATGGGCAAGATCTCACCCGCCGACGCCGGTGAGCAGCTGGGCAACGTCACCTGCCCGACTCTCGTCGTCCAGGGCGGCCTCGACCCCGACTGGACCTCACCTCGCGCCGAGGGCGAGGCGATCGTCGCGGGCCTGCCGGCCGGACTGGGCAGGCTGGAGATGATCGACGGCGCCGGCCACTACCCGCACGTCCAGTACCCCCAGCAGACCCTCGCCGCGATCCTGCGCTTCCTGGACGGCGTCCGTGCCTAGGGCGGGCCTGAACGCGGCCACGATCGCCGCGGCCGGCGCCGCGCTCGCCGACGAGATCGGCTTCACCGAGCTGACCATGGGCCGGCTGGCCGAGCGGGTCGGAGTGCGCACCCCGTCGCTGTACAAACACATCGCCGGCCAGGCCGAACTCAACCGGCAGATCGCGGCGCTCACCCTCACCGAAGCCGCCGACACGCTCGGCACGGCCACCCAGGGCCGCGCCGGACGGGACGCCCTGACCGCCGCGGCCCGCGCGATGCGTGACTTCGTCCTCGCCCACCCCAGCCGTTACGCGGCCACCATCGGCATCACCCCGACCGGCCCGGACGACCCGATCGCGGTCGCCGAGAGGCGAGGACTCGGCCCCTTCGAGGCGGTACTGCGGGGGTACGACATCGCCCCGCAGGAGATACCCCACGCGCTACGCGCGCTGCGCAGCGTCTTCCACGGCTTCGCCACCCTGCAGGCCGCCAACGGATTCCAGTTGCCGGCCGACATCGACGAGAGCTTCGAATGGCTCATCGACTTCGTCGACCGCGGCCTGCGTTCCGCGTCGATCCCCGGCTCCACCGATCACCGGTAGACGGCCCGCTCCGCGAGCCGTCGCCCCCTCCTCCCCGCACCGGCCGGAAGTGGGAACCGCCACGGATCCGGTTACTCGTCATCGGCATCGGCGCCACCTCGCCGAGGCGCGTTCAGACGCCGAGCTGACGGGTGATCGACGGGTCGGTGACGGCGGTGTCGGCGGCGAGCAGGAAGGCCTTGGACAGGATCACCGAGAGCATGCCGCCGTCCTCCTCGAAGGGCAGGAAGACGGACGCGGCGTCGCGGTCGTGCCCGGGGACGACGCACAGGTAGGCGTCGTTGGGCTCCATGAGGATGTTGCCCGACCCCAGGTGGATCTTGTAGGTCCGCAGGTCGCCGCGTACGCGCAGGAACCGGTCGGTCAGCTCCGCCCGGTCGGCGATCCTCAGCCGGGGCAGCAGCCGGGCCAGCGCGTCGCGCCGGGTTCTGGCGGTCTCGGTGAGCTCGCCGAACCCGGAGGAGCGCCAGTAGTCCTCGTGCCCGGCCACCGCCAGCCGGTCGAGGCCCAGGGAGGCGACGCCCACGGCCAGGTCGGCGTCGCGCAGCACCTCCGACAACACCAGCGGGGGCACCTCGGCCAGCGCGACCTGGTCGCCTGCCGGGTCGTGGCCGGAGAGCTCCCCCTGCCCGGCCCGGTGGAAGGTGATCTCCTCGGTGGCGCAGAAGGAGGCGGTGTCCCACCCGTCGGCGGCCGGGTCGCCGACCACGTGCATGCCCCAGCGGGCCCGCCAGCCGGACAGCTCCCTGACCGCCTCGCCCTGGTCGCCGCCGCACTCGTAGTCCCAGTGACCGATGGACAGGCCGGTCCAGCCGCGCTGGTTCAGCAGCGTCTTGGCCTGGCCGTAGCGGAGCACGTGCCCGGAGAAGCGGGCCGAGCGGGTGCGGGCGCGCTCCTCGGCCGGGGTCAGCAGGTAGACCTCGCGGAACACCTGCTTGTACGGCTGGCGGATCCCGTGCTCCAGCAGGTGGTCGCGCCAGGCCCGCACCTCCTCGGCGGCCGCGTGGATCGGATGCCAGAGCCCGGCGGGGGTGTCGGGATCCGGCCGGACGCGGTGCCCTCGCGGGTCGGACAGCTCCCAGCCCGCCTCGGTCCTGACCGGCAGCCCTGCCGAGCCCGGCGAGACCTGCCAGATCAGGGCGCGGGCGTACCGGCCGGTGACCGGATGGTCGAGGAAGAACTCGGTCACCTCCCGCCAGCTCCACCCGCGTTCCCTGATCAGCGCCTGCTCCAGCCGGAACCGCTCGGCCGCGAGCGCCTGCCTGAGTTCCTTCAGGGTGATCCTGAGCTCGGCCAGCGCCGGGTCCTTGCGGATGGCCTGCGGGGCCGACTTGACGGTCCTGCCCGACGGGTTGACGAACCGCAGCGCGGGGCCGTCGGCACACAGCCGTACGAGGTAGTCGCCGATCCGCTCCTCCCTGACCCCGTCCGGGCCGAGGCCGAAGGCCGGCACGGTGCGGTCCACCAGCTGCTCGCGGCTCAGCCCCGCCTGCGCGGCCACCTCGTCCAGGGTGCGCGCCACGTTCTTCAGCACGGATCTGGCACGGACCTTGGCCTGGACGCGGGCCAGCGGCACGATCGCCGCCATCCCGCCGCGGCGGGCCAGCGCGCCGACGGCGGTGTTGGTGAGCCTCTCGCTGCGGCAGGTGGAGCCCATCCCGTTGCTCCCGGTGCCGCAGTTCAGCGCGACGTCACCGAGGAGCGAGGTCACCCACCGCTCCTCGATCACCTCACACGTCCAGATCGCGCCGCGCATCGGCACTGTGGTGCGCTCGTCCAGGAAGACGGTCTCCCTCCACTCGTGATCACCGTCACCTCGGGTGATCTTTCGCTCCCGGTGGGCCGCCAGCCGGATGAGGATCTCCCGGACCAGGGCGGCCGTGCCGGGGGTGAGCAGCGCCCTGGCGGTCCTGAGCCACTTCGCGCTCGGCCTGGTGGACCGGGCGGTGTTCCAGTGGCGCAGCAGCGGCAGGACCGCGGGGTCCGCCAGGCGCGGTCCGTACTCCTCGGCCAGCAGCCGGGCGAAGGGGTCGCACTCCCAGATGACGTTCCGCACCACGCCGGCCGGACCGTGCTCGGCCGGCTCGACCAGCAGCTCGTCGAGCTGCCCGGACAGCGCCTCCCGCACCTGCCCGGCCCGCGCGTCCCACGCCGGCATCCGGAACGGGGGGCGCGGGGGCGGCGCCCACAGCCATCCGATGATCTCGCGGCGCTCCTGGAAGCCGAAGCGCCGCGTCGCCGCGATCGGGAGCCGGAAGATCTCCTCGTAGCGGGTGTGGCCCCAGACGACCATCTGCTGTGCCCTGTGCGCGAGAACGCGCGCGTCCCCGGGTGTCCAGTCGATGTCGCGCTCGGCCACCGAGCGGATCAGCCGCAGGACGCGCTCGTCGTGATCGTGACCTCCGCCCTGTCCCAGGCTCAGCTTCAGCTGCGCCCAGTGCCCGTACTCCCGCCAGTCGACGTCCGGACCGGGTCGCAGGCCCTGCGCGAAGAGCGCCTCGAAGCGGCGGTACCTCTCCACGGTCTCCTCGTCCAGGTATCCGGTCAGGTGGCTGTAGGCGCGGTTGACGTCGTCGATTTCGATCATGTCAGCCGCCGACCAGCGGGACGAGCTTGATGAACGACACCACCGGGTCGGCGGTCAGGTCGATCGTCTCGGACAGGTCGTCGATCTGCCGCTCCCCGACCAGCAGCACGAACCCGTTGCGCCGGAACGCCCGCTCGGCGATGTCCGCCTGCCTCTCCCAGTCGACGCGCCGCCTGACGCCGCCCGTCCGGTAGCCGTTCAGCTCCACCTCGGCGTCCACGGGACGGACCAGGCCGTTGAACCGGGCGGAGGGCTCGGCGTTGAACCGGGCGACCTCCTCGCGGACGCGCAGCCGTACGAGCTCACGCGCCGAGATGCTCTCCGGAAGATCGGGAAGAGCGAACTCGTGCAGCGGTTTTCCCGTTGCCGTCTCGTCGCGAAAGGTGACCGTCGCCATCCCGCAGCTCCATGGATCGGTGGAAACAATGCAGGGCAATCGATATCAGGTAGATCCGACAGATCTCGCCCCATGACCGATCTTGCGGCCGGTGGCCGCGCCGGAGAATGGCTACTTGTCCGCCCAGCGAGCGAAGGCGGGTCGCCGCCGCGACCGCCGATCGGGGCGGGGGCGCGGCGGGACACGGCGGCGTCTCCATCGTGCCGTGCCACATGGGCATATAGGCTGGGCGGTGAATATGACCCATGCTCGATTGATCTGTCCGGATGCCGGTCCGCCAAGAGTGGGCCGCCCCGTGACACCCCTGCCGTGAGGAGCCGGTGAATGCCGCGGGAAGGCGTCGGACCGGATTTCATCGAGGCGCTGGCCCGGGGGTTGGAGGTCGTCACCGCCTTCCAGCCGCGCCGGCCGGTGATGTCGCTGACCCAGGTGGCCACGGCGACCGGTCTGGCCCGGCCGACCACCCGCCGTATCCTGCTCACCCTCCAGGAGCTGGGCTACGTGCGCGCGTGCGAGGGCGGGTTCGCGCTGACCCCCCGGGTGCTGGAGCTGGGCGTGGCCTACGTGCGCTCGATGGGGTTGTGGGACGTCGCCCGCCCGCACCTGGAAAGGCTCGTCGCCCGTACCGGTGAGTCGTGCTCGATCGCCCAGCTCGACGGTTCCGACATCGTCTACGTGGCCAGGGTCGCGGTGCCCAAGATCGTGGGCCTGGCCGTGCAGATCGGCACCCGGTTCCCGGCGCAGGCGACCTCGCTGGGCAAGGTCTGCCTGGCCGCGCTGTCTCCCGAGGAGGTGGACCGCGTGCTGGCCGAGCCGTCCCGCTCCGGCATCGAACCGCGGCGGATCGGCCGCGAGGAGCTGGACGCCGAGCTGCGCGAGGTCCGCGCGCGCGGCTGGGCGTTCACCGACGAGCAGCTCGCGCCCGGCATCCGTTCGGTCGCCGCGCCGCTGCGGGACGGGTCCGGACGAGTGATCGCCGGGGTCAACGTCAACAGCCACGCCGCGGAGACGTCCCTGCAGCGGCTGCTGGAGGAGCACCTTCCGCCGCTGCTCCAGACCGCCGGTGAGATCAGCGCGGACTTCGCCCGGCTGGAGACGGTGCCCCACGTGACCCGGCCGGCCGCGTCCTGACCGGACGACCCGGACCGTCCGTGCCGTCTGGACCGCCCGTGCCGTCTGGACCGCCCGTGCCGCCTGGACCGTCCGCGCCGTCTGGATCATCCGCGCCGTCTGGATCATCCGCGCTGCCTGGATCGTCCGTGCCGCCTGGACCGTCCGCGCCGTTCAGGGAGTGAGGACGATCCGGCCGGTCGCGGTGCCCTCGCGCTGGCGTCGCCACGCCTCCCCGGCGTCCCGCAGCGGCATGCTCTCGCGGGTGACGGACAGGGTGCCGAGCAGGGCCTGTCCGGCGACGAACGCGAGCGAGGCGGCGCGACGCTCCGGGGTCAGCTCGTTGTTGGTGTAACCGAGCAGGCGCAGCGACCTGCCGCGCAGGGTGGCCGAGTCGATCGAGCAGGTCTCGCCCGCCGAGCCACCGAGGTTGACCAGCCTGCCGCCGGGGCGCAGGGTGCGCGCGGCGGCCGCGGCCGGTACGCCGAACAGCGGGTCGAGCACCAGGTCGACCGGCCCGTCGGCGGCGGCGGCGAGGCGCGCCGCCAGTTCGGCGACGTCCCCGGTGTCGAGCGCGACGACGGCGTCGGCGCCGGCCCGCTCGGCCCGGTCCCGGCCGGCGGCGGACCGCGCGCCCGCGATCACCCTGCGGGCACCGGCGACACGGGCGAGCTGGAGGGCCGCCTGGCCGACCACGCCACCGGCGCCGAGCACCAGAACCTGTTCCCCGGCGACCAGCTCGCCGCGCCAGGTCAGCGCCAGGTGCGCGGCGACGGCCGACAGCCCCAGCGCGGCGATCGCCACCGGATCGACTCCGGCGGGAAGCCGCACCACGTCGCCCACCGGCACGCGGGCGACCTCGGCCATGCTCCCGTCCCCCGGCGCCATCCCCGCCGAGGTCGCGAACCACACCGGCTCGCCCCCGACGGTCCCGACCCCCTGCACGCCCGGCACGTACGGGGTCCGCGGCCTGCCGAAGTAGGACGTGCCGCTCGCGCACAGCAGGTCCAGCGGGGTGACGGGGGCGGCCGTGACCGTGACCAGCGTCTCGCCCGGGACGGCCGCGGGCACGTTCCGCTCGACCACCACGGGCGGGCGGCCGGGCTCCTGGATCTCCGTCGCGCGCATGGGCTCAGGTGGCGATGTCGGGATAGGGCAGCGCGAAGTGCGCGAGCCGTTCGGCGTACTGGAGCTGGAAGCCGAGCGGCTCGTCGTGGTCGCGTTCGAACATCGCGATGAAGAGGGTGAGGGTGAGGAACGGATGCGCCCCGAGCTCGAACAGCGTGGGGTAGTCGTGTTCGGCGAGCGCGGCGCGTTCGGTGTCGTCGAAGCGCAGCCAGGTGCTCGACTCGCCGTCGGCGCAGTTGAGGATGCGGTTGGCCCGCTCCCTCTCCCACCACTCCACGGTGCCCCGGGGGTCCTCGCGGTAGCGCTCGACGAGTTCGGGGTCGCGGTCGACGGTGTAGAGGAACTTGTTCAGCAGGTAGTTGCTCACCGGCCGACTCCGTTCGGGTACCAGGTGAAGTAGGCCTCCATGGTGTGGAACAGGTCGTAGGTGTCGACGTAGTCGGCCTTCCTGCCCTCGCCCGCGACGCCCATCATCAGCATGAAGTCCATGAAGCCGTGGGTGGCGTTGCCCGGGGCGTGCAGGCTGTCCAGCGTGACCTCCGACAGGCAGCCCTCGAGGTCGCCGGTGGAGATCCACTCCACGGCGCGCCGGTCGAACTCCGGGTCGGGGCCGTGCGGGCCGAACTGCCGGGGCCCGCCCAGCTCCAGTGACAGGTGCCCGGTGCCGACGACGGCGACCCGCACGTCCTGCGGCCAGGACTCCACCAGCTCACGGATCGTCTTGCCGAGCTGCACGAAGCGCTTGGGCCGCGGCAGCGGCGGGGCGAAGATGTTGGTGTAGACCGGCACGATCGGCAGGTCGTTCTGCGGGCGCAGCGTGATGATCGGGCACGTGATCGAGTGGTCGATCCGCAGCTCGTTGGAGAACGCCAGGTCGAACCCCGCGTCCATGCCCTCGCGCAGCAGGTAGGCCGACAGGTCCTCCCGGCCCTTGAGCAGCATGCGCGGCAGCCCGAACTCGCGTTCCTCGTTGTAGAAGTTGGCGTCGTAGAACGGCGCCTTGCCGATGAGGAACTGCGGCATGTTGTCCAGCCACAGCTGGTGGAAGTGGTCCGAGCCCACCATCACCAGCACGTCGGGGCGGGCCCTGGTCAGGGTCTCGCGGAACGCCTCGACCTTGCGTACCCACTCGTCGGCGAACTCCGGGCGGTCGGCACCCGTCGCGTTGCTCGCCCGGTAGTAGAACGGGTGGTGCGTGGACGCGACCACCGCGACCAGTTCGGCCATCGGATCTCCTTGTAAGACGGTCTGAGGGGTTAGGGGCGGTCTTCCGGGGTGTACGGAACGGGCCCGACGGAGCGGTTGTTGAGGTCCACCGAGAGGAAGATGTCGTTGCCGACCGGGTTGCGTATCTCCTCGGCGAGCTGCCCGATCAGCCCGGCGGTCCTGGCGAGCAGGGCGAACCCGCGCAGCAGCTCCAGCGGCAGGCCCAGGTCGGCCAGCGCGGCGCCGCACACCCCGGCGCCGTTCAGCGGCAGCGTCCGGCCCAGCACCCGCGGGTGCACCCGGCCGATCGCGGCGAACAGCGACAGGTGCGGCCCGAACAGCCCCTCCTCGGTGGCGATCTCCATCAACCGGGGGGTGCGCGGGTCGCCCTCCTTGTGGACGTGATGGCCCAGCCCGGGGACGAACCTCCCGGCCGCGCGCCGATCCTGGACGGTCCTGAGGGCGAGGGCGTCCCAGCCGTCGTCACCGTCCGGCAGGTCGCCGTCCACAGAGGCCAGCACGTCGTGCAGGAAGCGGCCGGTGTCCTCGGTGACGCCCAGGAACCTCGATCCGCCGCCCAGCAGGCCCGCCGCGAGCGCGCCCTGCACCGAGTCGGGCGCCGACAGGTAGGTGAGGCGGGTGACGATCGCGGTCGGGGTGAAACCGTGGTCGGCCAGCGCGGCCAGCACGGCCTCGAACACCCGCACCTCGCCGCGCCCCGGCCGCCGCTGGGTCGCGAGCCAGAACGCCAGCTCGCCGAACCCGACCTCGCCCATGACGTCCGCCGCCAGGTCGTGGCCGAGCAGAGTGATCTTCTTGAGACTGGACGCGCCGAGCGCGGTCGGGTACTCGGGACGGTCGATCCGCTCAGTCACGCTCGTCCTCCTTCGCGGGCCGTTCGCGCGGTTCCATGTGGGGCTCGTCCGGTTCAGTCACGGTCGTCCCTCTCCGCGGGCCGTTCGCGCGGTTCCATGTGGGGCTCGTCCGGTTCAGTCACGGTCGCCGCCCTCCGTGAGCCATTCGCGCAGCTCGGCGCCGTGCTCGTCCAGTTCGGGCGGCGGCAGCCGGTAGCCGGCCGGGGTCCGCGAGAACCTGATCGGATGCCGCGTCGTCGGCACCGCCCGATCGTCCTCACCCACCTCCACGATCGGGTCCAGCTCGAAGCGCTCGGCCATCGCGAACCCGCCGTCGATGGTGTTGATCGGGCCGCTGGGCACACCGGCCCGCACCAGCAGCTCGAACCACTCGACCGCGCCCCGCTCGGCCAGCCGCTCGACGAGGATCGGACGCAGCTCGTCACGGCGCTCGGTGCGGTCGGCGTTGCGGGCGAACCGCGGGTCGTCGGCGATCTCCGGGATGCCCAGGACCTCGCACAGCCTGCGGAACTGGCCGTCGTTGGCGGCGGTGACGATCAGGTCGTTGTCGGCGGTCGGCAGCGGCTCGTACGGGAACACGCTGGGGTGCGCGTTGCCCATCCGGTAGGGCACCACCCCGCCGGCCACGTAGGCGGAACTGTGGTTGACCAGCCCGGTCAGCGCCGACGACAGCAGGTTCACCTCGACGTGCTGTCCCTGGCCGGTCGCGTCCCGGTGGCGCAGTGCCGCGAGGATGCCGATCACGACGTGGTTGCCGGCCATCACGTCGAACACGGAGATCCCCGCGCGGTAGGGCGGCCCGTCCGGGTCCCCGGTCAGGCTCATCAGGCCGGAGATGGCCTGCACCATCAGGTCGTACCCCGGCACGTCGCGTCCCTTGCCCGACCCGAAACCGCTGATCGAGCCGTAGACCACGCCGGGGTTGGCCGCGCGGACGCTGTCGTAGTCGAGGCCGTACTTGGCCAGGCCGCCGGGCTTGAAGTTCTCCACCACCACGTCCGCCCTGCGGGCCAGCTCGCGGGCGAGCCCGGCGTCGGTCTCGTCGCGCAGGTTCAGCGCGATCGAGCGCTTGCCGCGGTTGACGCCCAGGTAGTAGGTCGACACGTCGCCGCGAACCGGCGGCGTCCACGACCGTGTCTCGTCGCCCCCCGGGCTCTCGACCTTCACCACCTGGGCGCCCAGGTCGGCCAGAAGCATGGTGGCGTACGGCCCGGCCAGCACCCGGGAGAAGTCCGCGACCAGCACCCCCGACAGCGGCCCCCCGGAGGCCTCGTCCGGCGACGCAACGCTCACTGACATCCGACTCCCTCGATGGTCCGCTCAGTGGACATGTGTCCGCTGGCTAGATTCTGGCAAACATCGGCCACCCGTCAAGGAAAAGCCGGGCAAAAAAAGATCTATTGACAGCCAGGACGCGAAGCGTGACAGTACGGAGAAACGCGGTGACCGTAAAGCGGACACACGTCCGGTCACGTGATCTGGCATCCGGTGAGGAGTTCTGGTCATGAGCGAACGGGTTCGGTTCGAGGCCGACCGGCCGGTGGTGCTGCGCGGAGGCACGGTGCTGCCGATGGACGACGGGCGCCGGGTGCTCACCGGCACCGACGTCCTGGTCGTCGGCGACCGGATCGCGGACGTCGGGCCCGGGCTGGCCGTGCCGGACGGCACCGCCGAGATCGACGCGACCGACGGCATCGTGATGCCCGGAATGGTCGACACCCATCGGCACATGTGGCAGACCGCCATGCGCGGTTACGGCGCCGACTGGACCCTCACGCAGTACTTCATCTGGTACTACCTGGAACACGGCAAGCTCTTCCGGCCCGAGGACGTCCACGCGGGCAACGTGCTGGCCGCCATCGAGGCGATCGACGCCGGTGTCACGACCGTCGTCGACTGGTCACACGGCCTCCAGACGGTCGACCACGCCGACGCCGCCGTGGACGCGCTGCGGTCGGTGCCCGGCCGGTTCGTGCTGGCCTACGGCAACATCCAGCAGGCGCCCGCCGACTGGACCGCCGCTCCGGAGTTCCGCGACTTCGTCCGGCGGCGGATCACCGGGGACGACATGCTCGGGTTCCAGCTCGCCTTCGACGTCACCGGCGACCCGTCCTTCCCCGAGAGGCCCGCCTTCGAGGTCGCCCGCGATCTCGGCGTCGCGGTCACCACCCACGCCGGCGTGTGGGGCGCCACCGGCGACGACGGCATCCGGCTCATGCACGACCACGGCTTCATGAACCCCGGGACGGTGTACGTCCACGCCGCCTCGCTGTCCGCGGACTCCTACCACCGCATCGCGGCCACCGGCGGCTCCATCTCGATCTCCACCGAGAGCGAGCAGAGCGCCGGCCAGGGCTACCCGCCCACCTGGGCCATCCGGGCCCACGGCATCCCGGTGTCGCTGTCGATGGACACCAGCGTCTGGTGGAGCGGCGACCTCTTCTCCGCGATGCGCACCACGCTCGGCGCCGACCGCTCCCGCGAGCACCTGGAGGCCCACGCCAAGGGCGACACCGTCACGCACAGCGGGCTGCGCGCCGACCAGGTCGTCGACTGGGCCACCCGCGGCGGCGCCCGCGCCCTCGGCCGGGACGGCGAGCTCGGCGCCCTGGAGGCCGGCCGCAAGGCCGACATCGTCCTGATCAAGAACGAGCACTCACCGGTGTCGTTCCCGCTGCTCAACCCCTACGGCCACGTCGCGTTCCAGGCACAGCGCGGCGACGTGCACACCGTCCTGGTCGACGGTCGCGTCGTCAAGCACGAGCACCGCCTGCTCGGCGTCGACCTGGCCGCCGCCCGCAGGGGGGTCGAGCGGACCGTCGAGCACCTGCGGAGCAGGATGGGAGAGGCGGAGTGGCTGAAGGGAATGAACCCCGACATCCCCCAGACCACCCTCCTCGACAACCCGTACACCTACACCGACTACCACAGCGATTCGACGCACACCCGCCGGGAGTCCGAGTAGGGCCGGGCCGTCCGGAGGCTCGCGCGGTCCGGTTCGGGGGGACCGGTCACCAGCCTTCCCACTCCTTGCACCCCCACCAGGGGCCGGTGAGGTGTCTGAAGCCGTACTCGTGACTCTCGGGCCGCGGCCGGCCCTCGGACATCCAGACGAAGCACCTCGTCGAGGCGAAGGGCCAGTCGACCAGATTGAGCCGGACGCCGCGGGGGACGCCCCCGTCCTCGATCACGTCGGGCCGGCAGACTCGGTACAGCCCCGCCCACGCGCAGTCGAGACCGGTGCGCTCGCCGCCGGCGAGGACTTCCTTCGCATACTGCTCCATGCCGGACCGGGAGAGGGCGAACCGCGCGGAGAAGGAGGCGTCCAGGTGGATGGCGGCCCACACGCAGAGGACGACGAACGGCGCGAGCAACCAGCGCGCCGGCGTGGCCCGTGGCGTTCCGGCTCCGCCTGTGAGGGCCTTGATCAGGCGAACAAGCCAATACAAACTTAAAGGAATCCAGACAAAAAACCCGAAAATCGCTGCCTCGGGATACGGGAAGGGCACGCTGGACCAGGAGAGATTGAGGAACGCCGCGATCCCGACGGCGGCGAGGAACCACCGCCCCGGTGGTGTGCCGGTCATCACAGCCTCACCCCAACGACGACACGGGAAGCCTCGTCGCCGTCCGGGACGAGGTGCTCTCGAAAACCGTAACGCTTCCGGAAAGCGCGGCGCCATTGAAAGCACGGCTGACAGCACGGCGCTTTTCGAGAACGCGTGCTTTTCGAAGACGCGGCGCCATTGTCGGGGGGGCTCTTCGGGGAACGACGGACACCGCGTCCCCGTTGAACGATCAGAACGTCGCCTGCACGCGGAGAGGACCTGCATGAGGCGATCCACCAAGCGAAAGCGTGTACCTGGTCCGCGGAACCAGGTGAGATACGTACCGGTTCGGCAGGAGCGTCCGCGTCGTTGGGCCAGCCGATGGCGTGACAGGTCCTGGGCGACGCCGAGAGGCAGGGCGGTGGTGACCCTGCTGGCGGCCCTGGTCATGCTCGTTCTCGGCGGGTGGCAGGTCGCTCATCTCCTCGCGGTGAAGGACATCCTGCGGCACGGGGTCCCGACGGTGGCGACCGTCACCGACGTGCAGCGGCGCCTCAAGTCGCCTCTCGGCGACCGCGTCGTCGTCGAGTTCACCTCTCTCGGCGATCATCGGGTCGTCGCCGAGGTGAGCGAGTTCGGCTGGTCCCCACTCCCGGCACGGGGGGACCAGGTCCAGATCACCTACCGGGCCGGCGATCCGGAGAGTGTGGTGGGGACAGGTGTCGAAACAGATCACCTTCCTTTCCTCGCCGCCCTGACGGGAGCGTTCGCCGTCGTCCTGACGTGGGACGGGATCAGAAGGTGGCTCGGCTCGTAACCCTCCGGCCGGCGAAGGGCCGGCTCGGGGAAGGTCCGGAGCGTGCCGGGATCGGGCAGTTCCGCGTCGGCCGGGTCGATCAGTTCCCTGCCGTCGGGGCCGCGGTAGTGGCGCAGTTCGGCGCGCATGCCGGAGACGATCTCACCGAGGCGGGTCAGCCCGGACCAGGCCTGTACGTCCATGGTCCCGGCCGGGCCGAACGCCGCCGGATAGCGGCGGAAGGCGTTCTGCCAGGGGAGCCTGCGCCTATCCGCATGACCCTTATCCCGATTTTTCGCTCTTTGACAGCATTTCTAGGACTTTGTCGAGCCGGACCTTCCTGTTCTCCGGCGTGAGCGCCTGGAGCAACGGCAGCATCACCAGGTAACGGCCGGTCTTGTCGAGCGCCTCGAACGCCTTGCCGGCCTCCGGGTTCGCGTCGAGCGCCGCCGCGAGATCGGGGGGCACCGTCGCCGTCTTCTGCGACTCGTAGGCCACCGCCCAGCGCCCGTCCTCCTGCGCCTTGCGCACCTCGGCCAGCCCGGGTTCGCGCATCCGCCCGGCGGCGGTCAGCATCGCGACCTTGTCGACGTTCACCTGCGACCACAGGCTCCTGGGCCGGCGCGGCACGTACTTCTGCAGGTAGTACTGCTCGTCGAGGGGAAGCCGTTGCCCGGAGATCCAGCCGTAGCACAGCCCGACGTCGACCAGCTCGTCGGAGGTGACCGTCGGGATGCCGGACTTCTTCTTGGCCAGCTTGATCCACAAGCCCTCGTGGCGCGTGTGGTTCCCGGCGAGCCAGCTCTCGAACGCCTCGGCGTCCGCGAAGGCGATGATCTCCACTCCGTCGCGCTCATCCATACGGATCAGGTTATCCACCCGTCGCGCCGGTGGAGATCATCGGTTGCCGGGCCCTCGAACCGGCGGCGGGCCGGCCAGGCGGTTCCCGATCCTTCCCGCCCGGAGAACCTGCTCGAACGGATCGGGCCGGCCAGGTCCGACGGCCGCCGGGCGAGAGCACCCTCCGCCCGGGCCGCCCCGCCCCCTCGGTTCGTGAGGAGGTCACGCCACGCGTACGGCGATCTCGGGGTAGTCGAGCACGAGGCCGGACTCGTCGTAGACCAGGCGGCACGCGAAGTCGAAGACCTGGGCGCTGTAGTCGTAGCGCTGCCGGGGGCCCTCGTCGGCGACGCGGACGTAGTCCTGCTCGAGCCGTTCGACGGCGAGGTCGGTGGCGCGTACGTAGGCGGCGGGGGCGGCCGACCGGTCGCCGACGCGGAGGCCCATCCGATGCGCGGGGAAGGCGTTGGTCATCGCCGAGGACTCCAGGTCGACGTCCAGGCAGCCGTCCAGGTGGGGGGCGGGTGCGCCGTCGACGCGCCAGTGGCCGGCGCCGTCGGCCTCCAGCACGGTGTGCCGGGTTCCCGAGGCCGAGCGTCCCGTGATCCGCGTGCTTCGCGTGGTCCAGGAGGCGTCCAGCTCGATGGAGTAGCCGACGATCCAGGTCTGCCCCTCCTCGACCGCCGTCGTGCACCCTTCGATGAGAAGGCCGTCGTCCGAAGACCGGAAGTAGGCCACCTCGAAGCCGTCCCGCGCGTCGAGATGCCGCCAGGCGGCGGTCCTCGGCGGTGCTGTGAAAGTCATGACGCGATTCTTCCCGCTTCCCGCTTCCCGCTTCCCGCCGAACGGTGGACCCGCCGCCGGGATCACCGCGCGACGCGGAAGAACTCACGCAGGTCGCCGACGAGCAGGTCGGGTGTCTCCATCGCCGGGAAGTGGCCGCCTCGGTCGAACTCCGACCAGTGGTCGACGGTGTTCGCCGGGTCGGCGAGTGCGCGGATCGTCATGTCCGCCGCGAACACCGCGATCCCCTGGGGCGGCGCCGGCGCGGACGGCCACCCGCCCTGGTCGCCGCCGGACTGCGCGGCGGCGATCTCGCGGTAGGCCCGCATACCCTCGTAGAGGATGTCGGCCGAGGACGCGCCGGAGCCGGTGAACCAATACAGGCTCACGTTGGTGAGCAGCCGGTCGCGGTCCACCGCGTGCTCGGGCAGTTCGGCGGCCGGGTCGGTCCACTCCTTGAACTTCTCCGCGATCCACGCCAGCTGCCCGATCGGCGAGTCGGTCAGCGAGTAGGCGAGGGTCCGCGGCCGGGTGGACTGCAGGTGCAGATAGCCGAGGCCGTCCTGGCGGGCGGCGTTGAACCGCTCGGCGCGCGCCCGGTCCGCGCCGGACAGGCCGTCCGGCTCGATGGGCGGGCCGAACGGGTACGGCGAGGGACCGTTGAGGTGGGTGGCGACCACACGGCCGGGGGCGGCCATGGGCAGCAGCGTGGTCACGCCGCCGCCGATGTCCCCGCCCTGCGCGGCGAACCGCTGGTAGCCGAGCCGGCTCATCAGTTCCCCGAACGCGGCGGCCACCCGGAACAGGTTGCCCCAGCCCGGTTCCCGCACCGGATTGGAGAACCCGAAGCCGGGCAGCGACGGGATCACGACGTGGAAGGCGTCCGCCGGGTCGCCGCCGTGCGCGCGGGGGTCGGTCAGCGGCCCGATCACGTCCAGGAAGTCCACGAACGAGCCCGGCCAGCCGTGGCACAGGATCAGCGGCAGCGCGTCCGGCTCGGGCGAGCGGACGTGCAGGAAGTGGATGTCCTGGCCGTCGATCGTCGTCACGAACTGCGGGTGCTCGTTCAGCGTCTTCTCCTGCGCGCGCCAGTCGAAGTCGTTCGCCCAGTAGTCGGCCAACTCCCTGAGGTAATCGACGGGAACGCCGCGCTCCCAGCCGGTTCCGGAGATCTGCCGGGGCCAGCGGGCGCGGGTGAGGCGATCGCGCAGGTCGTCCAGCTCGGCCTGCGGGATGTCGACGCGGAACGGGCGAATGCCGGTGTTGTTGTCCATGTCGAGAAAGGTAGGGACGATACAGGAAAGCTCCGTTCCTGTATTCGGGGAGACTTGAAACATGCTGGACACGGCACAACGGCTACTGCGGCTGCTCTCCCTGTTGCAGATGCCGCGCGACTGGACAGGGCCGGAACTGGCCGAGCGCCTCGACGTCACCACACGCACCGTGCGCAACGACGTGGAGCGCCTGCGCGACCTCGGCTATCCGGTGCACGGGATCAGGGGCGTCACCGGCGGTTACCGGCTCGGGGCCGGTGCGACGTTGCCGCCGCTGCTGCTCGACGACGAGGAAGCGGTCGCCGTCGCCGTCGGGTTGCGCGTGGGCGCCACACAGGGCGCGGTCACCGGCATCGAGGAGGCGGCGCTGCGCGCCCTCACCAAGCTCGAACAGGTGCTGCCGCCGCGGCTTCGCCGTCGTGTCAACGGCCTGCGCGCGTACCTCGTCCCGCTTCCGCAGGCCGGCCCCAGCGTGGACGCCGCCACGCTCACCGCGATCGCGGCGGCCTCCCGCGACCACGAGCGGCTCCGGTTCGACTACACCGGCCACGACGGGTCGGCCGGCCGCCGCGAGGTCGAGCCGCACCGGCTCGCGCACAGCCGAGGCCGCTGGTACCTGGTCGGGTGGGACGTCGCGAGGTCCGACTGGCGCACGTTCCGGGTGGACCGGATGCGGTTGCGGACACCGAACGGTCCCCGGTTCACCCCGCGCGAGGACCCCGGCGGTGACCTCGTCGGCCACGTCGCCACCGGCCTGGCCACCGCGCCCTGGCAGTGCCGGGCGCGGGTGACGGTGCACGCACCGGCCGAGCACGTGCGCGCCCGGCTGCCGCCCGGCGTTCCGGTGGAACCTGTGGGCGACGACGCCTGCGTGGCCGAGGTCGGCTCGGACACGCCGCAGATGCTGGCCGGATACCTCGGCATGCTCGACGCCGACTTCGAGGTCACCGAGCCGCCCGAACTCGTCGCGCGGATCCGCGTGCTGGCCGACCGCTACCGGCGGGCGGTTCCGGCGGAGACATCGTGCGGTACGTCGCCGCGTGGCGTGCCCGGCGTCGAGCCGCCCGGCCAGGCCGGTGAAGCTTGAGCGGTCACCGCACTAGCGAGGCCTGACGTGGACGAGGCGGCGCCCGGAGGTGCTCCAAGGCGCCCGGAGGTGCTCCGAGGGCAGGTCGGCGAACGTGAGATCGAGCGGCTCCCGGATGTGTGAGCGATGTCGGCGACACGCCGCGACAGGACCCGGCACAGGGGGCACCTGATGCTTAACCTGCAGAAACAGGCGTACACCACCGGCGGATCCAGGCTGTGAAGGCGGCGTGCGCTCTTCGACCGCGACCGCGCGGGTCGCGACCACGAAAGGGACGTCATGACCGGCACCTCACGCCATGTCACATCCTTGGCGACCGCGTCGCCCGCGTTCGAGAGCGAGCTCGGATCGGTCACCCTGGTCGACGCCGGCGCGATGCCCATCCTCAGCGGGCTCTCGATCAAACACGTCACCCTGGAACCCGGCGCGATCCGCGAGCCGCAGTGGAACGTCAACGCCAACCAGATCGGCTACTGCCTCTCCGGCACGGTGCTGGTGTCGATCCTGGGGAACGCCGACGCCTTCTCCTCGTTCATCGTCGCCGCAGGTCAGATGTACCACGTCGAGTCGGGCGCGATTTACCACATCGAGAACGTCGGTGACGACCGTGCCGAGTTCGTCCTCGCGCTGCGCGACGAGCGTCCCCGGCACTTCTCGCTGCACGACAGTTTCAACGCCATGACCGACGCGGTGCTCGGGAACACCTACGACCTGCCCGCCTCGGCGTTCGCCGCCCTCGACCGGTCTCCGGCCCAGCAGATCGTCCGCCGCACCGGCGCCGCCGACATCCCGTCCACGGCCGGGCTGCCCAACGCCCACCTGTTCGACCTCGAGGGCCAGCACCCGCCGCTGTCCTACGCCTACGGCAGCGCCCGCCTCGCCCGTAGCCAGTACTGGGCAGCCCTGGAGGACATCTCCATGTACTCCCTGCGCATCAAGGAGAGCGGGATGCGCGAACCGCACTGGCATCCCGTCACCGCCGAGATGGGGTACGTGGAGAAGGGGCACGCCCGCATGCGTGTCCTGGACCCCGACGGCACCCTCGACGAGTACGTGCTCGGCCCCGGTGACGTCTACTTCGTGCCACGCGCCTTCCCGCACCACATCGAGGTCCTCGGCGAGGACGACATCCACTTCCTGATCTTCTTCGACCAGGCCATGCCCGCCGACATCGGCTACCGGGCCAGCGCGTCGGCGTTCTCCCGCGAGGTTCTCGCCGCGAGCTTCGGCATGTCCGAGCGTGACCTCCCCCGGTTCCCCTTCACGCCGGTCGACCCGCTCTTCGTCGCCCGGGCCAATCCCCGCGACCCGGTCCGCTGAGGACGTCGTCCGGCCGCCCCCCTTGGTTCCGGTGATCTCGCGGGCCAGGTGGCGGGTGGGTGCGGGGTTGCGGCGAGGTCGCGGGCCAGGTGATGTCGTAGGTCAGGCGATGTCGCGGTCCAGGTGATATCCGGGCAACCGTGCCTATCGTCTAAAGTCGGGCGAATGGCCCCGATCCCCTCGCGGCTGGCCTGGTTGGACGCCCTGCGCGGACCCGCCGCGCTCGCCGTCGCGCTGCACCACTCCGGCTGGACCTTCATCCCGGGCCTCTGGGCCGAGGTGGACCGCAGGATCGACGTCGGCACCTGGGGCGTCTTCGTGTTCTTCCTGGTCAGCGGCTATATCATCCCCGCCTCCCTGGAGCGGCGCGGTGACCTGCGGGCCTTCTGGATCGGCCGGGCCTTCCGTCTCCTCCCCCTGCTGCTCGCCGCTCTCGGCCTGGCGCTCCTTCTCGCGTACGCCGGAGCGTTCGCCCTTCACCCGGGCCTGGGCACACGCCCCTTTCCCCTGGTCGTCCTCGGGAACGTGACGATGCTGCAGGAGCTGCTCGGCGTTCCCGCCGTCATCGACGTGATGTGGACGCTCTCGTACGAGATGGCGTTCTACCTGCTGACGGTCGGGCTGTTCGCCACGGGGCGGGCGCGACGGTCGGCGACGACCGCGATCGTCCTGGCGCTGTCGGCCGTCCTGCTGGGCCTCCTGCTGCCGGGACCGGTCATCGGTGGCCGCGCCGACCTGGTCGCGGCGCTTCTCGGGGTCGCGGTGGTCGCGGTCGTCGTGGTGTCGGCGCGGGCGGGAGGCGGGACGCGTACGGCCGCCGCGGTGGCGGGCGGTCTCCTCGGGCCGGCGCTGGTGGTCCTGGGCAGCCGGATCGGCGCGTGGCAGGGCCTGATCATCCTGGCCATGATGTTCGCCGGTACGGCCGTGTACCGCGCCGAGCAGGGGACCATCCGGTGGCGTACCGCCGTCGCCGCCGTGCTGACGGTCCTGGCCTGCGGGGTCCTCGCCAAGGACGACCCCGGCTGGGCGCCGGCGATCCTGCTGGCCGCGGGTTTCTTCGCGGCCGGGTTCGCGCTGCGGCGCAGGTCGTTTCCCCGGTGGCTCGCCCACCTCGGGGTGATCAGCTTCTCCCTCTACCTGCTGCACCCGCTCCTGCTGCGGATCAGCCCGAACCTCCCGCTGTTCTTCCTCGCGCTGGTGCCGCTCTGCTACCTGACCCACCGCCTGATCGAGGCCCCCGCGCAACGTCTCGGCAGGCGACTGGCCAGGTCTTCGGTGAGGGAGCCCGCGGAGAGCGGGTCCTAAGGGCCGGTACGGAGCCGGGAGTGGGGGATTCGCCCGCGCGCCGGCCTGCGGTCCTGGTAGGTCGTCGTCATGGCGGGTGGAGGGCTCCCAAGGAGTGGCGCGGTCCGGCCTTCCGCTTCGACGGGACTCCCCGGAGCCACGTCGCCGAGCCTTCACCCGCGGGAGCCGGCTTGTGAATCCGAAGCCTTCGCCCAGCTGAGAATCCGAATCGCGTACAGGCGCTGAGCCTCACTCCGCGGTCAGGCTCTCGGTCGCGGTCCGGCCGGCTTCGGCGGCCCGGCCGAGGAAGTCGGCGAGGAGTTCGAGGTCGGCGTCCTCGTAGCCGGCACAGATGTGCTCCAGTGAGGTGTTCATTCCCGCGAAGAGACCAAGGAGTTCCGCGTTGCGGTCGCGGCGGGTGCTGATCTGGACGGCGCGCCGGTCGGAGGGGTCGCGGTCGCGGGAGATCCAGCCGCCGCGTTCGAGCCGGTCGAGGATCCCGGTCATCGTGGCGGGGTGCAGACCGGTCCGCCGTGCCAGGGCGCTCGGGGTGAGCGGGCCGTGCGCGTTGATGAGGTCGAGACAGTCCAGATCGACGTCTTTGAGCTCCAGGCGGACGCTGACCTGCCGGTTGAGCAGCGACAGTTGCACGCTCAGCTCGCGCAGCGCTCCCCTGATCGCCACGGTGGTCTGCCGGCGTCGGCGAGCCCCATCTCCAGATGTTACGGGAGTCATATTTTCCCCTTCGTGAAGCAATATGCTACGTTTCTCGTATCTTATGAAATTCGTACATTCCGACATCCTGCGGCTAGGGGAATCGACATGATCGTTGTTACCGGAGCCACCGGCACCGTCGGCCGTCGCGTCATCGACCTGCTTCTGCAGATCGGCCAGAAGGTTACGGCCATCACCCGCAACCCGGCCACCGCGGCGCTGCCCAATGGTGTCCAGGTCGTGTATGGCGACCCGTCCAGGCCGGAAACGCTGAGGCCGGCGCTGGACGGAGTCGAGGCCGTACTGCTCAGCCCGCGTGCAGTCGGGAACGCCACCACCCGATTGCTGGCGCTCGTCGCGGATCTTCGTCGCGTGGTCGTGCTGTCAGCCGCCACGGTCGAGTTCCCGGTCGGGCATCCTCGGTTCCACGCTCATTTCCGAGCGGTTGAAGACGCCGTCAGGACCGCCGGCCCGCAGTGGACCTTCCTGCGCTGCGCCGACTTCGCCGCCAACGCCCTCGCCTGGGCACCGCAGATTCGTGCGACCGGCATCGTCCGCGGCGCTTACGGTGCCGCGGCCACCTCGCCCGTCCACCAGCGTGACATCGCGGAGGTCGCCGTCCGGGCTTTGCTCGACGCCGAACACGCCGGGCACTCCTATGTGCTCACCGGCCCCCAGTCGCTCACCCAGGGCGACAAGGTCCGCGTCATCGGCTCGGCCATCGGCCAGGAACTGACCTTCCAGGAGATCTCTCCCGAACAAGTTCGCCGGGGCATGCTCGCCCAAGGCCTTCCCGAGGAGATTCCCGACCGCCTCCTCGGCTCGCTGGCCGATTACGCCGTGCGGGCGGGCCCGACCACGGACACCGTGGAACGGCTCCTCGGCCGCCCCGCCCTCACCTTCGCCGACTGGGCCGCTGACCACGCCGCCGCCTTCCGGGCCTGATAGGAGGCCGCTGTGTATCTCTCCCGGATCGCACGAATCTCCGGCCTCCTGTTCGCCGGCCTGTTCGCGGGCTTCCTCATCACGGTCCTCGTTCTCGAACTGTCCCTGCGGCGGTCCGGCGCCTCGGTCTACACCCAGGTCCGCATGGTCGAACTCGACGCCCTCGACAAGCTCGCCGCCGCCACCCTCATCCCGGCGTTGATCGCCACCCTGACCGTCGTCGTCCTCGCCTTCAGGTCCAAGGCCCGCATCCCAAGGTCGCACCTGACGGCACTGGTCCTTCTGACGCTGGTCCTCGTCATGACGATCACGATCAACATGCCGATCAACGCCGACCAGCTCACGTGGAACATCGAAACGCCCCCGGCGGGCTGGATGACCGTCCGCGACCACTGGCAGATCGCCCACACACTGCGAACCGTCGCGGCCGTAGTGGCGTTCGGTTGCCTGGCCACGGCGGCTCACCTCAGGGCCGGTGGATCTTGACACGGGACGTTTCTCGTGGGCCTCGCGTTCGAGCTTTCCGGGGATCGCGAGCTTTCCGGGCACGGACGGGGCCGCCGCGCACTGGCTAGGATCGGTTCATACGAGTCTGTTCTGATGGAGGACGGTGACCGAGTCCAGGCATCCGGACGGCCGTCCGCGCGACTCCATCGCGGCGGCCGCGATGGCGCTTTCCCGCCTTGGACGCCTGGGCCGCCCGCGTGACCTGCCGGTCATCCTCATGCTGGCGTGGGTGGGCTGGCTCGCCATCCCGTGGCCGTCCAGCGGTCTCGTCCACGCTCGCAGCGCGGCCACCCAGCCCCAGGACGGGCGCGCGGGTGCCACGGCCGGGTCCCCGTCTCCGGGCACCGGTCTCCCCTCCGACCCCCTTGTCCCCACGGCTGTCTCCACGGCGCGGGTCCTCGGCGCGGAGCCTTCGAGCGGTGGGACCTCGGGTACGGACGTCCCGGCGAGCTGGAGTCTGAACGCGGCGCCGGCCCGTCCCGCGCTGCTCGTGAAGCCGGCGAGACCGCCGGCGACGGCGACGGGCGCGGAGACCGCGACCCGGTCAGAACCGGCCGGTAAGACGGCGCGGGAGCTGATCGCCCTGGAACGGGCGCGCATCGCGGGGGAGGTGCACGATGTCGCGGGGCACGGCCTCGCGACCATCGCCATGCAGGCCGGGGTCGCCCTGCTCGTGTTCGACGAGCGGCCCGACCAGGTCCGCGAGTCACTGGAGGCGATCCGCTCGACCAGCGTGCGGGCGCTCGGCCAGCTGCGTTCCGCACTCGATCTCATCGACCCCGGGACCTCTGTCGACCATGACCTGTCCCGGCTGGTCGACGGGGTGCGCGCGGCGGGGGTGCCCGTCGACGTCGAGCCGGCCGCGCCGGACGTTCCCGCGCACCTCGAAGGCGTGGTCTACCGCGTCGTACGCGAGTCGCTGACCAACGTCCTGCGCCACGCCGGTCCGACCAGGGCGCTGGTCCGCGTCACCGGCGACCCGCACGCGTTCGTCCTGGAGGTCGCCGACAGGGGGAGCGGTCCTTCGGGAACGGCCGCCGAGGGCCGGGGGCTGGCCGGGATGCGGGCACGGGTGACGGAGGTAGGCGGTGCCTTCGACGCGGGCCCCCGCGAGGGCGGCGGGTTCCGCGTCGTGGCCCGTTTCCCCAGGGGGACCACGTGACTTCCCCAGGGAGACCTTGTGACGTCTCCGGCCGTGGTCCGTTTCCCTTGGGGGACCTTGTGACGTCTCCGGCCGTGATTCGTTTCCCCAGGGAGACCGCGTGACGTCTCCGGCGGGTCCGATCCGGGTGGCGCTCGCCGACGACCAGGCCGTCGTCCGCATGGGGCTCAGGGCGCTCATCGACCGCGAGCCCGATCTGGAGTTCGCCGGTGAGGCCGCCGACGGCACCGCCGCGCTGCGGCTGCTGCGCGAGACCCGTCCCGACGTCCTGCTGCTCGACATCCGGATGCCCGGCATGGACGGTATCGACACGTTGCGGGCCATCGCCGCCGATCCCGCGCTTCATGCCACCCGGGTGGTCGTCGTCACCACCTTCGAGGTCGACCGGTACGTCTTCGCCGCCCTCCAGGCCGGGGCCGGCGGGTTCGTCCTCAAGGACAGCGCCCCCGAGGAGATCACCCGCGCGATCAGGGTCGTCGCCTCGGGCGAGGCCCTGCTCTCCCCGTCCGTCACCAGGAAGGTGATCGGGCTGTTCGGCCGGCACGACGTCACCCCGGTGGAGGGCCTCGACACCCTCACCCCCAGGGAGCGGGAGATGGTCGCCTGGGTGGCCACCGGCCGCTCGAACGACGAGATCGCCGCGGAGCTGGTCATCAGCCCCGACACGGTCCGTACCCATGTCAGCCGCGCCATGGTGAAGCTGCGCGCCCGTGACCGGGCACAGCTGGTCGTCTTCGCGCTCAGGTCCGGGGTGACGATCCCCTGAGGAAGCCCCGGTAGTCGCGCTGGTCCAGTTGCGCCTCGATCTGCTTCACCGTGTCGAGCCCCACCCCGACCATGATGAGGACGCTCGTCCCGCCGAACGGGAAGTTCTGCTGGGTCCCCGGGTCGCGCAGCAGCATGAACGCGATGATCGGGATCAGCGACAGGGTGGCGAGGTAGGCCGCTCCCGGTGCCGTCAGCCGCGAGAGCACGTACCGCAGATACTCCGCGGTGGGCCGTCCCGGCCGGATGCCGGGGACGAACCCGTTGAACCGCCGCATTGTGTCGGCCACCTCCTCCGGGTCGAAGGTGATGGACACGTAGAAGTAGGTGAAGGCCACGATCAGCAGGAGGTACGCCGTGATGTAGACCGGATGGTCGCCCGAGACGAGATAGCGCGCGATCCACGTGGACACCGGTCCCGTGCCGCCCGTCAGTTGCATCGCCAGCTGCGGCAGGAAGAGCAGGGACGAGGTGAAGATGACGGGGACGATCCCGGCCTGGTTCACCTTCAGGGGGAGGTAGGTCGAGGTCCCGCCGTACATCCTGCGCCCGACCATCCGCTTGGCGTACTGGACCGGGATCCGTCGCTGCGCCTGTTCGACGAACACCACCGCCGCCACCAGGAAGACGCCCGAGACCAGCATCGTCGCCAGGGCGAGCGGGTTGAGCAGGAAGATGTTCGACATGTAGGAGGGGAACACGGCGATCACCTGCGTGAAGATCAGGATGGACATGCCGTTCCCGATCCCCCGGTCGGTGATCAGCTCGCCCAGCCACATGACCACGCACGTCCCGGCCACCAGGGTGACCACGACCACCGCGATCGTCATGGGGCTCCGGTCGTGCAGCAACTGCCGGTCGCAGTTGGGGAAGATCCGGCCCGCGCGGGCCATCGCCACGACGGTGGCGGCGTTGAGCACGGCCAGCGCCACCGTCAGGTATCTCGTGTACTGCGTGATCTTCGCCTGCCCCTGCCGCCCCTCCTTCCTGAGCGCCTCCAGGCGCGGGACCATCACGGTGAGCAGCTGGACCACGATCCCGGCGGTGATGTACGGCATGATCCCGAGGGCGAACACCGACATTTTCAGCATCGCCCCGCCGCTGAACAGCTGCAGCATGTCGACGAGCCCGCCGCGGGTGCCCCCGTTCAGGCACTCCCGCACCGCGACCACGTTCACGCCGGGCGCGGGCAGCGTCTGCCCGAGCCTGAACAGCGTGATCATCGCCAGCGTGAAGAGCAGTTTCCCGCGGAGGTCGGGCACGCGGAAGGCACGGATGAGCATGGTGGGCATGGTGGGCATGCGCCGAGTCTGGGCGCGCGAGCGTGGCGCGGCGTCCGCTCATCCGAGGCTTCGCCGTACGCGAATCCGCGTACTCCCCGGCTGGATCCCCGCGATTTCCGGCTGAACCCCTGAACCCCTGAACCCCTGAACCCCCGGGCCTCGGCCGGATCCGCGGTCACCTTCGCCGGGTGTCCCCCAGGCCGGGCGTCACCTCGCACCCGGCCCTACGCGACGCGCTCGAAGCTCTCGGAAACCACCGAATCCCCTCATGAACCCATGACTTCGTCAATGCAGCATGAAGTTCGCGCGATGCGCTCATCTGGCCGAGGGCGGGTGCCGTCCGCTGACCTAACTTCGAGGTATGTCCAGCTCGCACACCACCTTGAGGAACCGGCCATGGCCTTTGTCACCACCGCCGACGGTACTGAGATCTTCTACAAGGACTGGGGCGGCGGGCAGCCGGTCGTCTTCAGCCACGGCTGGCCGCTCAACGCCGACGTCTGGGACGACCAGCTGAAGCTGGTCGCGGACAACGGTTTCCGGGCCGTCGCGCACGACCGCAGGGGGCACGGCCGTTCCGGCCAGCCCTGGAACGGCAACGACATGGACACCTACGCCGACGACCTGGCCCGGCTGATCGAAACCCTCGACCTGCGCGAGGTGATCCTGGTCGGTCATTCCACCGGCGGCGGCGAGGTGACCCGCTACATCGGCCGGCACGGCACCTCCCGCGTCGCCAAGGCCGTCCTGCTGGGCGCGGTCCCGCCGCTCATGCTGAAGACCGGCGCCAATCCCGAGGGCCTGCCGATCGAGGTGTTCGACGGCATCCGCGCGGGGGTCGCGGGCGACCGCTCGCAGTTCTACAGGGACCTCAGCATGCCCTTCTACGGCTTCAACCGGCCCGGCGCGGAGGTGTCGGAGGGGGCGAGGGACGCCTTCTGGATGTGGAGCATGCAGGTGGGCCTCAAGGGGGCGTACGACTGCGTCAAGGCCTTCTCCGAGACCGACTTCACCGAGGACCTCCGGCGCTTCGACATCCCGACCCTCATCGCGCACGGCGACGCCGACCAGATCGTGCCCATCGTCGCCGCCGGCCCGAAGTCGGCCGAACTGGTCAAGGGCGCCACCCTGAAGGTCTACCCGGGCAGGCCGCACGGCCTGGTCGGCGCCTACAAGGACGAGTTCAACGCCGACCTGCTGGCCTTCGCCAGGTCCTGAGATGGTCCGGTTCCTGGGACGGTCCGGTTCCTGGGACGGTCCGGTTCCTGGGACGGTCCGGTTCCTGGGACGGTCCGGTTCCTGGGACGGTCCGGTTCCTGGGACGGTCCGGTCCTGGGAAGGTCCGGTCCTGGGAAGGTCCGATGCCTCGGAAGGGTGCGGCGTCGCCTCACCACGATCGCGAACGTTCGAGGTTCGAAATCGTTCGGGAGCGCACGATTCTCTTTTCACGCCGTACGGTTCGCGTTTCACGCCGTACGGTTCGCGTTCCGCACCGATGGCTCTCGTTTCGCGTCGCAGGGGCCGGCCGTTCCGATGTCCGGCGGGGCCATGACCCATCAAGCGTTCGACGGCCGCGACCCCCCTCTCAGGCGTGCGACGGCCGCGACGTCGCGAGGCGTCGCTGCTCCTCCTCGACGATCTGGCGGGCCAGGGTCTGTTCCGAGATGTCGACCGCGTCGGGGGTGGACTCGGCCAGGTCGCTGCGGCGGGCGTAGGTGTCGAAGAGCCCGACCTTGCCGCGGAGGATGTCGAGCATACGCTGGTCGACGCTGTCGGCCGTCAGGAGGCGGTGCACCTGGACCTTGCGGACCTGCCCCATGCGGTGGGCGCGGGCCACGGCCTGGCTCTCCATGGTCGGCTTGACCTGGGGCTCGCAGATGATCACCACCGAGGCGGCCTGCAGGTTGACGCCGATCCCACCGGCCTGGATCTGGCTGAGCAGCACGGCGTGGCCGGGGGCCGCCGTGAACTCGTCGATGACCTGCTGGCGGCGGGCGGTGCCGAGGTCGCCCGAGATCGGCCCGTGGACCCGGCCGCCGGGGTCGCCGGAACCGTCACCGGGGGATCCCGGGGCGCCGGTGCCCCCGAGAGCCCTGTGGACGGCGGCCATGACGTCGCGGAAGTAGGAGAAGACCACGACCTTGAGATCGTTGCCCGCCGCCTCGTCGACGAGTTCCAGCAGCCTCTGAAGCTTGGCCGACGTCTCCGGCACGGCGTAGGCGGCACGGCGCATCGCCATGAAGTTCCCGTCGGCCACGGCCTTCCGGTAGGCGGCGAGGTCCGCCGGGCTGAACTCCTCCCACTCGTCCACGTGCACGAGGTCGGGCAGCTCGGTGAGCACGTCCTCCTGGTTGCGGCGCAGGTAGACCGGTGCCACGGCCCTGCGGAAGGACTGCCCTCTCGCGGCCCCCGTCCCCGCCACCGTCGCCAGCGCCGCGGCGTCGCCGTTGCGGATGCCCGGGAGCAGGTCGGGCCTGAGGTAGCCGATCAGGTTGCGGAACTCCTCGACGCGGTTCTCCATCGGGGTCCCGGTCATGAAGAGCACCCGGTCGGTACGGCCGCACCAGCGGGCGACGGCCTGGGAACGCCGGGCGGCGGGGTTCTTGACGTAGTGCGCCTCGTCGACCACGAGCATCCCGAGCGTGACGTCGCCGGGGATCTCCAGCCGGTGCAGGGTGTCGATGGTGGTCACGGCGACACCGCCGGTGCGGACCCATTCCGCCAGGGCCGCGGTCCGGTCGCCGCCGCGCGGGGAGTAGGCCGGCAGCGTGCTGCGGGTCTCGATCTCGCGTACCCAGTTGATCTGAACGCTGGCCGGGCAGGCCACCAGGAAGTGCCTCTCGCCGCGCGCCCAGAGGTGCGCGAGCACGGCGATGGCCTCGATGGTCTTGCCCAGGCCCATCTCGTCACCCAGGATCACCCGGCGCTGGGCGAGGGCGAAGCGGGCGCCGAACGACTGGTAGCCGCGCAGGGAGACCCGGCGGTGGGTGTCGTCGAGGTCCTGGGCCTTGACCCGCGCGGAGATGTCGTCGGGCAGGAAACCCTCCGAGGCGACGCGGTCGGGTTCCGTGGCCGCGATCTCGGCGAGCAGGTTGTAGTACTCGGACGCGCGAAGCTCGAAGTCGACCCATGCCTCGATGTCGGAGACCGGCGGGCGCAGCAGGTCCACGGAGGCCTGGCTGAAGAGCAGCGCCGTCTCGGACGCGTTCGCCTCCGCGATCACGTCCTCGATCCGCGCGACGGCCTCCTGCGCACGGCGACGGCCTCCCTGGCCCGCGAGCAGCATCCGCAACCATCCGCGGGCGGGTTGCGCGGCGGGCAGGAGCGAGGCCAGCCTCTTCTCGATCCTCCGCGCGGCGCCGCCCGCGCGCGGCAGGTCGGGGCCCGCGTTCACCAGCCGGTTCAGCGCGACCAGCAGCTCCGTAGTCTCCTCGTCCTGCCGGTCGACGTCGATCCGCAGCGCCACCGTCTCCTCCACCGCCTTGGCGATCTGCCCGGCGGCGGCGTGCGCCTGTCTCGCGTTCCACGCCCCGACCCCGGGGTGCAGCTGGAGCGCGTACGGCGTGGTGTCCAGGATGTCGAGGATCGTCTGGTAGCCGGCCTGTTCGAGGGCCCTGATCCGGAGCCGCCCCACGGTGACGTCCTTCAGGCGCGTCAGGGGAATCTCCGCCAGCTCCTCGCGTGCCAGGCGCGTGCGTACGGAGGCCAGCGCCCGCCGGGCGTCGGCGCGCGCCCGCGCGTCATCGGCGAGCAGCGTGCGCGCGTGGGACCGGAGGCGACCCGCCCTCTGGAGGAGGGCCCTGACCTGCCTGGGGGTGGATGCCGGGTCTTCTCGCTCGACGTCGCCCAAGCTCTCGTCCCTCCCGTCACGGCCCGATCGCGGTAGTTCACCGTCGCCAACCACCCGGCCGGTTGTCAACGACCGGCCAGGCCGGACACGGCGTCACAGCCCTTTGCCCGCCGTCGAACGGCCCGGCCGGGCCGGGGCCGCGATCCCGCCGCGATCCCGCCGTGGTTCCGCTGCCCACCGCGACCCCACTGCCCACCGGGCACGCGCCGGAACCGATTGTCGGTGTCTCCTGGCAGAATCCGCGTGTTCTTGACCCGAATGGCCGAAAGTGGAGTGAGACAGATGCCAGAGCGAGGGAACGCACCGCTGGTACGGCTCGACCCGTGGGCGGAGACCGATCTCGACCTGTTGCGTCGCATCAACGCGCCGGAGATGACCGAGCACCTGGGAGGCCCGGAGACCGAGGAGAAACTCCTCGACCGGCACAGACGGTATGTCGACATCGCCGGGAAGGAGACCGGCCGGATGTTCGCCGTCGTCCTGCTCCCCGAGCTCCAGCGGGTCGGCAGCATCGGATACTGGGAACGCGTCTGGCGGGACGAGACCGTGTACGAGACCGGCTGGAGCGTCCTGCCGGAGTTCCAGGGCAGGGGCATCGCCGTCGCGGCGGCCCTGGCCGTTGTCGCCAGGGCGAGGGCGGAGCGCAGGCACCGCTACGTTCACGCGTACCCCTCCACCGACCATCCCGCGTCGAACGCGGTCTGCAGGAAGGCCGGGTTCCGGTTCGTCGCCGAGTGCGACTTCGAGTACCCGCAGGGAAACGCCATACGGTGCAACGACTGGCGCGTGGACCTCGCCGCGGAGACGTGAGACGTTCCGCCCGGACGGGGCCGGAGGCGGCGCGGGGGGCGTCTCTCCCGGTCGTACGGTGAGCCGCCCCTCCCGCAGGCGCGAGTCCGTAATAGTGCACTTTGGGGGCTGAGTGTGCATTCCTGCGCAGAAGGAAGTCTCGACTGTTTCTAGTGTCCGTGGTGTCCGAACGGCACGACCCCTCCACCACCCGCACAGGAGCATGACGATGAGCACCACGCGCACCCTTCTCGCCGGAGCGGCCCTGGCCGGTTCCCTGCTGGCCGGCATCGCCGCGGCCCCCGCCGCCTCCGCCGACACCTCCACCGGCACCGCCGCCACGGCCGCGGCCGCCACGCAGCAGGCGCAGACCTCCGGCAAGCACTTCTTCGGCCCCTACTACTCCGGCTACGGCCGCGGCGAGGACTTCGCCCACCGCTCC
>NZ_JBEZZK010000024.1:90512-123883 GCF_040639135.1 Streptosporangium sp. NPDC023963 | reverse complement strand
CCGGCCTGGCCGGGCGCTCGGCGCACCTGCGCCAGCACATGGCCGACGCCCGGCTACGCGCCCGCGCCCACACCCGCGAGCACGGCGAGGACCCCGCCGACATCCGCGACTGGACCTGGCCGTACTGATCAGGCCGTACTGATCAGAGCCCCTGACCCCTGCCCCGATCGCGGGGCAGGGGCCCCGGCCGAGCTCGCCGCCGGGTTGCGCGGCTTCCTCGGGGAGGTCAGGGCGGAGATCGCGCCCACCCCCGCACACCCCCTCGTTTGACCTTCGCGGACCGGGTAAGGGAGACGTCACTGCAGCTCAGATGATCGGGGAGGGGAAAATGACCGCATTCGGATACTTTCTGTCAAGTGAGGAACACGGGCCGGCGGAGCTCGTACGGCAGGCCAAGCTCGCCGAGCGGGCGGGCTTCGAGGGCCTGTGGATCTCCGACCACTTCCACCCCTGGCTGGACGTGCAGGGCCAGAGCCCGTTCGTCTGGTCGGTGATCGGGGCGGTGGCCGAGGCGACCTCGCTGCCCATCACCACCGCCGTCACCTGCCCGCTGGTCCGCACCCACCCGGCGATCATCGCGCAGGCGGCCGCCACCAGCGCGGCACTGTCCGGCGGCCGGTTCCGGCTCGGCGTCGGCACCGGTGAGGCGCTCAACGAGCACATCGTCGACTCGCGCTGGCCCCCGGCCTCCGAGCGGCTGGAGATGCTCGAGGAGGCGGTCGAGCTCATGCGGGAGCTGTGGAGCGGGAAGCTGGTGACCCACCGGGGAGAGCACTACCGCGTCGACACCGCCCGCCTCTACACCCTTCCCGACGAGCCGCCGCCCGTCTACATGTCCGCCTTCGGGGACAAGGCCGTGCAGCTGGCCGGGAAGATCGCCGACGGCTACATCTGCACCTCCCCGAGCGCCGAGCTGGTGGAGAGGTTCCACAAGGCGGGCGGCGCGGGCAAGCCCTCCCAGGGCGGGCTGAAGGTCTGTCACGCCGCCGACGAGGCCACCGGCCGCAAGACCGCGCACCGGATCTGGCCGACCCAGGGCATCCAGGGCGAGGCCTCGCAGCTGCTGCCGCTGCCCCGCCACTTCGAGGAGCTCGCCGAGATGGTGACCGAGGACGATATCGCCGCCCCCTGCGGCCCCGATCCCGAGGTGCACGTCAAGGCGATCAAGGAGTACGTGGACGCCGGCTTCGACGAGGTCTACATCAGCCAGATCGGCCAGGAGCAGGACGCCTTCTTCGACTTCTACGCCAAAGAGGTCCTGCCCAGGCTGCGCTGACACCCCCCGAGGAGAAGATCGTGAAAGCTCTTACCTGGCACGGCAAACGCGACGTACGGGTCGAGGAGGTTCCCGACCCGGTGCTCAAGGAGCCGAACGACGCGATCATCAGGGTCACCACCACCGCGATCTGCGGCTCCGACCTGCACCTGTACGAGGTCCTGGGACCCTTCATGGGACAGGGCGACATCCTCGGCCACGAGCCGATGGGCGTCGTGGAGGAGGTCGGCCCCGAGGTCACCGCCATCAGGCCGGGCGACCGGGTGGTCATCCCCTTCAACATCTCCTGCGGCCACTGCCACATGTGCGGCCTGAACCTCTTCGCCCAGTGCGAGACCACCCAGGTCCGCGACCAGGGCATGGGCGCGGCCCTGTTCGGCTACACCAGGCTGTACGGCGAGGTCCCCGGCGGGCAGGCCGAGTACCTGCGGGTCCCGCAGGCGCAGTTCGGCCCGATCAAGGTCCCCGAGGGGCCGCCGGACGAGCGGTTCGTCTACCTGTCCGACGTGCTGCCCACCTCCTGGCAGGCGGTGGCGTACGCCGACATCCCCGGCGGCGGGAGCGTCACCGTCTTCGGGCTCGGCCCGATCGGGCAGATGACCTGCAGGATCGCCAAACACCTCGGCTACCGGGTCATCGGCGTCGACGGGGTGCCCGAGCGGCTCGCGATGGCGCGCAGGCACGGCGCCGAGGTGCTCGACGCCTCCGTGACCGGTGACATCCCCGAAGTGGTCAGGGAGATGACCGGCGGGCGCGGCACCGACTCCGTGATCGACGCGGTCGGCATGGAGGCGCACGGCTCCCCGGTCGCCAAGTTCGCCCATGCCCTCACCGGCCTGCTGCCCGACGCGCTCGCCGCCCCGCTGATGTCCAACGCGGGCGTGGACCGGCTGGCCGCGCTCAACCAGGCCGTCGACACGGTACGGCGCGGCGGCACGATCTCCGTCGTCGGCGTCTACGGCGGCATGGCCGACCCGATGCCGATGCTGAGGATGTTCGACAAGGGCGTCACCCTGCGGATGGGCCAGGCCCACGTCAAGCGCTGGATCGACGACCTGATGCCGCTGGTGACCGACGACGCCGATCCCCTCGCGGTCATGGACCTGGCCACCCACCGGCTCCCCCTCGATCGGGCGCCGCACGGTTACGAGATCTTCCAGAAGAAGCGGGACGGGGCCATCAAGGTCCTGCTCAACCCCTGATCACACCGGATACGTCGTTAGAAGGAGAAGAATGGACGCGATCGTTTTGCTCAAGGACGACCACAAGACCGTCGAGAAGCTGTTCAAGGAGTTCGAGAGCGCGGGCGAGCGGGCGTACAAGAAGAAGCGGGAACTCGTCGACCAGATCATCGAGGAGCTCACCGCCCACGCCCACATCGAGGAGCAGATCTTCTACCCGGCCGCCCGCGAGAGCGTTCCGGAGACCTCCGACCACATCCTGGAGAGCGTCGAGGAGCACCACGTGGTGGTCTGGATGCTTTCCGAGCTGTCCAAGCTCGACCCGAAGGACGAGCGGTTCGACGCCAAGGTCACGGTGCTGATCGAGAACGTGCGGCACCACGTCGAGGAGGAGGAGCAGGAGTGGTTCCCGCAGGTGCGGGAGGCCATGGGGCGCAAGAGGCTCCAGGAGCTGGGTGAGGAGATGGAGAAGGCCAAGCCCGCGGCGCCCAGGGACCCGCTCGCCCTGAGCAGCGCCCGCGCCTGACCCTCGCCCACGCCTTCGGAAGGGATGCCGCCTTCTTCGGTGCCGCCTTCTTCGGAGAAGGCCCCGCTCCCAGGAAAGACCCCGGGAAGAGCTCCCAGGAAACCCGGGAAGAGCTCCCAGGAAAGGGGAAGAGCTCCCAGGAAAGGCCCCCGGGAAGAACACGCACGGGCCCCGGTCCCTTCGAAGGGACCGGGGCCCGCGTGCCGGTGTCCGTGGGTGATCAGTGATGCTGTTCGGTGACGAGGAACGCGACGCCGCCCCCCTCGTCGACGTCGGCGTCCAGCGACTTGTCGTCGAGCATGTCCACGACCTGCGGGTCGAGGAAGATCCGTGCTCCTTCCGACTCCACCACCCTGTCGGCGGACTCGGGGTGTTCCGCGATCGAGAGCACGAGCGATCCGGTCCCGTCGCTCTGGGATGAGATGCGAACCCCGGTATCCGGAGAGTCTGTCACCTGCGAGCTGAGATCCCGGATTACCTGGGCAGCCGTGTCCGTCAATGTGAGCATTGCTCCTCCTTGTCGGTATCGGGCTTTCGATTCTTCGCCCTTGCCCGCTCTCATCCGGCCCAACCATCTCCCCGTTTTTCCCGTACCCGGTCGATCATGCGAGCGTGCCGCGCCGCCCGCCGGTCGGGCCGCGGGCGGCAAGTCGCGCGCCGGTCGGGTCGTGCGCCGCGAGCCGGCGCGGCGACCTCGGACCTGGGCCACCGGCACGGGATCCAGCGAACCATTCACGATGAAACAGCATCCAAGGTAAATATCAGGAGACCTTTTCTTCGCTTTGAGGTGCGAAATGGTCATCGCGATCATTGCCGTGTGCGTGATTCACGCCATGGTCTGGATTCATGTATTCGTTGAACTCGCGCGGTTCCGGTCCATCCTTCGCGAGGAGCGGAAGATGAGTCCTTTACCCTCATCGCCCACCCCCTGCGAAGCGGCGTACCTGGCCGGTGACCGGCAGCGGGCCGCCGATCTCGCACTCGCGATGACCGCGGTGAGCGGCCGGATCCGGGTGTCCAGGGAAGGGCACGTCACGGCCGTCACGGGCGCCACCGGCGACAACCCCGTCGAACAGGGGGTGTTGAGCCTGCTGGACGGCGGACCGGTTTCGGTCTGGACTCTCCGCGTCCGGACCGCTCAACTCCAAGCGGTGTCGGGAATCCGATGGCACCTTCCGAGCCGGGGAGTGAGGGGCGCGGCGGAGATCAAATACGAGTCCGAGCGGATGAACGCACGAATCGACGTCACGAGGATGATTTTCGGTTTCTTCGGTGTTCTGAGCCTGTTCGCATTTCCATTGCTGCTTTTGGGGCTGTTCAAGTGGACCTGGTCGGCGCCGGCCCCGATGATCGTCCCTGTCGGCCTCTGTCTTCTCCTGTGCGTGATCACCTTCGCCCTGTTCGAGCGCATCCCCCTCCTCGACGACCGGGCAGAGTGGATCGAGCCGTTTCTCCGCGAACGGCTGGAGCGGCACCTGCCCCACCCGCCGAGCCTCGCGTTCGAGGTGGCACTCAACGGCTTCGACGCCCTGGACGACAGGGACCTGGCGGCACGGCTCCAGGCCTGGAAACCGCCCGGCGCGCGCCCTCGCTCGACATACTCCCCCGGCCCCGGCCTCACCTCAGGCCGGGCTGAGGTGGCCACCTGGTACCCCACCCACTACGTCTCCGACCTGGGGGGTTCGGACAGCGGCGGCTCGACGTCCAGCTGCGGGAGCTCCTGCACGTGAGGGACCCGAGCCGCGCGTACGACGGCCGCGTCGGCACCGGCGTCGTCGGTGATGCCCGCCGAGGGCCGAAGTACTTCCCGGAGAAGGTGCACGAGGGACGCCGAGCCGGCGCTCAGGCCTTCCCGTCGAGGCGGTCGATGTGCTCGGCCGCCTTGCGCGCGGCGATCAGGACGGGGTCCCACACGGGGGCGAACGGGGGAGCGTACGACAGGTCGAGCCCCGACATCTCCTCCACCGTCATCTCGTGCCAGATGGCGACGGCCAGGGCGTCGATCCGCTTGGCCGCGCCCTCCTGGCCGACGATCTGGGCGCCCAGCAGGCGGCCCGTCCCCCGGTCGGCGATCGTCTTGATCTTCATCTGGCGGGCGCCGGGGTAGTAGCCGGCGCGCGTGGTGGACTCCACGATCCCGCCGACCGGCTCGAACCCGGCCTTCTCCGCCGCCGCGGTCGTCAGGCCGGTGCGCGCCACCTCGTACTCGCAGATCTTGGACACCGCGGTGCCCACGACACCGGGGAAGGAGGCGTGCCCGCCGCCGATGTTGATGCCCGCGACGCGTCCCTGCTTGTTGGCGTGGGTGCCGAGCGCGATCGCCACCGGCCGCCGGGAGACCCGGTGGAAGTTCTCGACGCAGTCACCCGCGGCCCAGACGCCCTCCACCGGGGTCCGCATCCGCCGGTCGGTCACGATCCCCGAGGTCTCGCCGACCGGGATGCCCGCGGCCTCGGCCAGCGCGCTGTTCGGCCGGGTGCCCAGCCCCAGGACGACCAGGTCCGCGGGCAGGGTCCGGTTCTCGGTGCGGGCCGCCGTGACCCGCCCGCCGGACTCCTCGAAGCCCTCGATGCGCTCGCCGAGGTGCACCTTCACCCCCAGATCGCGCAGGGCGTCGGCGACGAGGGCGCCCATGTCGGGGTCGAGCGTGCCCATCGGCTGCTCGGCCGCGTCGACGAGCGAGACCTCCAGCCCGCGCCGTACCATCGCCTCGGCCATCTCCAGGCCGATGTAGCCGCCGCCGACCACCACCGCCCTGCGCGGCTCGTCCTCCAGGGCCCGCAGCAGCGCGATGCCGTCGTCCAGGGTCTGCACCCCGTACACCCCCTCGGCGCCGGCACCGGGCAGGTCCGGGCGGGCCGGCACCGCGCCGGTGGCGACCACGAGCTGGTCGAACGGCTCCCAGCCCCGTCCGCCCCGCTCGTCGCGCACGGCCACCGCGCGCCGGTCCAGGTCGATCTCGACGACCTCGCTGCGCAGCCGCAGGTCGATGTCCAGCTCGTCGCGGAACACCTCCGGGCGCCGGCTGATCAGCGACTCCACGTCGGAGACCTCCCCGCCCACGAGGTAGGGGATGCCGCAGGCCGAGTAGGAGGCGTGCGCGCCCTTCTCGAAGGCGACGATCCGCAGATCGCCGGGCCCGCGCCGGCGCCTGGCCTGGGAGGCCGCGCTCATCCCCGCGGCGTCGCCGCCGATCACCACCAGTCGTTCCGCCATCGTTCCGTCCCCCCTGTGGACCGCCGATGCTACGGCTTCCTCGACAGGAGGCTCCCAAACGGCCGCTCCGCCACGCCGACGCGCTCCTGGCGAACCTCCGGCCGGGCGGGCGGAGCGTTTCCCCGCATCGAGCACACCCGATCATCGGACATGCGGGTGGCTCCTGTCCGCCCGGGGACCGCACCCTCTACGGAATGAGATCGATCTCCACGTCGGCGGCAAGGGCCCGCAACGGGAACGGGTTGCTCGCGACCACACCGTGGCGTCGACGTACGGCGATGTTCGGCGACTCCAGGCCGGTAGGGCGCTCGTGTCGGGAACGCGTCCGATCACGCGGCGTGGCCGCGGCGGGCGGCGAACTCCGCGTCGCGCCGGCGGGCGAGCCGGAGCATCTCCGGATCGGGCTCTCCGCCGATGATCTCCCGCAGCCGGGCAAGGTCACGCTCGCGCCGCTCGTCGGTGTAGACGATCTGCTCCTGCTCGGCGTCCATGCCCTGAGAGTGCCCTCCGATCGCTCTCGGTCACGAGCGAACCGGGTGATCCGGGCGAGCGAGCCCTGGGATCGAACCGATCGCCCGCGGCCCCTGACCAGGCTCACTCGTCTAGACCACCTCGAAGTCGGCCATCATCGCCATGTCCTCGTGTTCGAGGTTGTGGCAGTGCATCATGTAGCGCCCCCGGAAGCCCTCGAAACGCACCAGGACCTCCACCACCTCGTACGGGCGGAGGTCGACGGTGTCCTTCCAGCCGCCGTCCGTGGCCGCCGGGATCCGGCCGTTGCGTGACAGCACCTGGAAGTGGGCCATGTGCACGTGCACGGGGTGGTGGAAGTCGCTGGTGAGGCGCCAGACCTCGGTGGTGCCGAGCCGGGGGCGGGCCAGCGGGGCGCCGGGCCGGAACGGCAGCCCGTTGATCGTCCAGGCGGCGTCCGGCCCCTGCCCGGTCCTGCGGAAGTCGAAGAGCCGCGAGGCGGCCGCCGACGCCCTGACGGCCGGTTCGACCGCCGCCAGGCGCCCCGGCACCGCGCTGTCCTCCCGGGCCCGGCGCGCGACGCGGAAGCGCATCACGTCGCGCGCCGGGCCGGTGCCGAGGGTGTTGACCATCGTCACCTCGGTGCCGACCGGGTAGGCGGAGAAGTCGACGACCACGTCGAACCGCTCGGCGGGGGCCATCGTGATCGCCTCGTGCGCGACGGGGGCGGCCAGCAGCCCGGCGTCGCTGCCGACCTGGACGAACCGGCCGCCGGGGGTGAGCTCCAGCCGGTAGCGGCGGGCGTTGGAGGCGTTGAGCAGCCGCAGCCGGTAGCGGGTGTTCGAGACCTCCAGCACCGGCCAGGGGGCGCCGTTGACCAGGATCACGTCACCCTCGACGCCCTCCATGTAGGCGGCCTCGACCCCGGCGCTCACCAGCAGGCTGGGATCGGTCGCCGGGTAGCGGAAGGCGCCGTCCTCCTCGAACGCGCGGTCGCAGATCATCAGCGGGACGTCCCGCTCGCCCTTCGGCAGCGGCAGCGCGTCGTCCTCGTCGTCTCCGACGATCATGAATCCGGCCAGCCCCCGCCAGACCTGCGGGGCGGTGAAGTCCATCCGGTGGTCGTGGTACCAGAGCGTGGCGGCCCGCTGGTCCAGCGGGTACGCGTAGTCCCTGGCCCCGGCGTGCAGCGTCCACCGCGACGGGTCCACGCGCATGCCGTGGTGGGAGTGGCCGCCGGGCGGGGGCCGGAAGCCGCGGCCCTCGGCCACCACCAGGTCGGTGGGGTAGCCGTCCGAGCCGGCCGGGGTCACCCCGCCGTGCAGGTGCGTGGAGGTCGGCACGGGCAGCTCGTTGCGGACCCGGACCGTGACGGGGCTCGCGCGCCGCACCTGGAAGGTCGGCCCGGGGAAGGTGCCGTCGAACCCCCACACCTCGGTCGTCGTCCCCGGGACGATCTCCACCTTCGCGGGACGCTGGACCACCTCGTAGTGTCCCGGCCGTGCGGGGCGCGCCACGGCGGGGATCGGCAGCGGGACGGTGAACGGCCTGGGCAGCGGCAGCGCGCTGGACAGGACCTGGCCCGCGGTCTCGGCCGAGACCGCGCCGCATCCGGCCGCGGCCAGGCCCGTCACGCCGAGCGCGCCGCCCAGGAAACGCCTCCTGGAGATCACGCGGCCGCCCTCCGCTGTCCCCGCCACGTCCAGGCGGTCATCGACACGGCCAGGCCGAAGATGACCATCGCCAGCGGGATGTGCATCGCGAGCTGGCGCTCCTGGCCGAGCACGATCTGGGCGTTCACCAGCGTCGCCTGCAGGACGCTCACCCCGAGCGGCCACAGCGGGCCGCGGCCCGGCCGCCACAGCGTGATCGCGGCGATGAGCTGCAGGCCCAACAGCACCGAGGTGACGGTGGCACCGAGGCTGTGATGGGCCAGCAGGTCCACCTCCCCGGTGACGAACATGCCTGCGATGACCGCCTGGCCGAGCACGGTCACCAGATGCAGGGTGGCGGTGACCCGCAGGGACCAGACGATCCAGGCGGGCACGCGGGCCGGATCGGTCCGGGCGGGCACGCGGCCCGGATTCGCCGGAACGGGCACGCGGGCACGGCCGGTCGGAGCGGGTGGGGAACTCATGGACACCTCCGTCGGATTTCGGTGTCCAGGTTCCCGGTCCGGGACGCGGGCGTCGTCACCCCGGCGAAGCGCTCCGCCGTACTTCTCGTGGTGTACACGGGGCCGGTCGCCCTCACGTGTACGACCGGGGGAGTACGGGTGCCGCGCGGCCCGCCTGACGTCCGCACGCACCCGGCCGCACGGCCGGGTCACCCCTGCGTCCGCCGGTGGCCGTGTGGCGATGCCGCCGTCTCGGCAGAAGAGCGGTATCAGATGATACAAAAATCATAGGATCCCGAACAGATAGCCGCAATATTTCATCCTTCTGTAGCAAAGAAGAGCTTGTCATGTGCCCCCTGCTGTCGTGGATGTGACGCCGAGAGGACCCCTCCGGCTCCGCGTGCAGGTGGAGCTGCCCGGCGAGGCCACGTGAGCAGCGAGTCGAGGTCCGGCAATCGATTCCATCGGGGCATGAAGCCCGCATCTCGGACTGTCATGACACGTCATCGCCGCGAGCCGGCATGACACCGATCCGCAAAGCGGATGTAAACGCTTGCGAAAGCCGCCGTATGCTTGCGGGTATGACGCGGAGGCTTGCTGAGGTGGCCAAGAGGGTCGGGGTGAGCGAGGCGACGGTCAGCCGCGTGCTCAACGGCAGGCGCGGCGTCTCCGAGTCGACCAGGGACGCCGTGCTGGCGGCACTCGACGCCCTCGGCTACGAGCGCCCGACCCGGCTGCACCGCGACCGCGCCCGCCTGATCGGCCTGGTCTTCCCCGACCTGCACAACCCGATCTTCCCCGCGTTCGCCGAGGTCGTGGGCGGGGCGCTCGCCCAGCAGGGGTTCACCTCCGTGCTGTGCACGCGCACCTCGGGCGGGCTGCAGGAGGCCGACTACGTCGACCTGATGCTGGCGCAGCACGTCTCGGGCGTGGTCTTCGCCGGGGGCGCGTACGCCGAGGAGGACGCCTCCCACGAGCACTACGCGCGCATCCTGGAGCGGCGCCTGCCCGCCGTCCTGGTGAACGCCTCGGCCGGGCACCTCGGTTTCTCCCAGGTCTCCTGCGACGACGTCGCCGCCGCCGAGATGGCGGCCGGGCATCTGCGGGCCCTCGGGCACGAGCGCGTCGGGATGCTCCTCGGGCCCGCCGACCACATGCCGTCGCGCCGCAAGCTGGAGACCTTCGCCGCCTACGCGCGGGCGCACGGCATGGACTTCGGCGAGCGCCTCGTCGAGCACGCCACGTTCTCGATGGAGGGCGGCCAGGCCGCCGCCACCCGGCTGGTGCGGCGCGGCGTCACCGGCCTGATCTGCGGTAGCGACCTGCTCGCGCTCGGCGCGGTGCGCGCCGCCCGGCGCGAGGGGCTGGCGGTGCCGCGCGACGTCTCGGTGATCGGGTACGACGACTCGGCCATGATGAACCGGACCGACCCGCCGCTGACCACGGTGCGCCAGCCGATCGAGGCGATGGGCCGCGCGGCCGTGGACCTGCTGGTCGCCCAGATCGACGCCGCAGCCCTGCCCGGGGGCGAGCTGTTGTTCGACCCCGAACTCGTGGTCCGCGCCTCCACCGCGCCGGCGGTGCCCAGGGCCGTATCGGCCTGACCGTTCCGGAACCGCCGCCGGGCCGCGCCCGCCGCCGGGCCGCGCCCGCCGCCGGGCCGCGCCCGCCGCCGGGCCGCGCCTGCCGCCGGGCTCCTCCGGCGCCCTTCCCGGCGGCCGCCTCTAAAAATCTCGACAGGAAGATGACGTCATCAAGCATCTTCCCGCAAGTGGATGACTCCACTCCGTGTCATATGCGTGTAGCCCCAGGTCGGGCGGGGTTCTCGCGCGCGGCGGAGGTGTTACCGGGAGATGGCCGATGGATCACTGTCACTTTTTTGCATCTGAATTGACGGGCTCTTGCTACTTCCTGCACGCCTCTATATGTTTCTCGCAACCGACCCGCCAAGGAGTGCCTCGGATGAAATCCCCCAAGCTCTCGATGCTGCTCGCCGCAGCCATCGCGCTCACCGCCGCCGGTTGCGGTAACGACGACAGCGGATCACAGGCCGCGGAAACCAAGCCGAGTGCCGCCGGGGCCGAAGCTCCGGTCACGATCTCCGTCGGCTGTCAGCCGCCGAAGAGCAACCCGCTGGAGCGGACCGCCTGGGACGAGGACGTGGCAGCGTTCAAGAAGCTGCACCCGCACATCACGATCGACAGCAAGGACGCCTTCCCCTGCATCAACCCGGACACCTTCCAGGCGAAGCTGGCCGGCGGTTCGATGGAGGACGTCTTCTACGTCTACTTCACCGATATCAAGAAGATCATCGCCGCGGGCCAGGCCGCCGACATCACCCCGTACGTCGGCGGCATCAAGCTGCTGAACGACATCCGGCCCGACGTCCTGGCCACCTTCAAGGAGGGTGAGAAGCTCTACGGCCTGCCCAGGAACAACTACTCCATGGGCCTGGTCTACAACCGCAAGCTCTTCACCCAGGCAGGTCTCGACCCCGCCGCACCGCCCAAGACCTGGGCCGAGGTGCAGGCGGCCGCCAAGAAGATCAGCGCCCTCGGTCCCGGGCACGTCGGTTTCGGCGAGTACAGCGCCGGCAACACCGGCGGCTGGCACTTCGCCGCCTCCCTCTACGGGCGCGGCGGCGAGATGGTCACCCCCGACGGCAAGTCCGCGGCCTTCAACAGCCCCGAGGGCAAGGCCGTCCTGGAGAACCTCAAGACCATGCGCTGGACCGACAACAGCATGGGCGCCAAGCAGCTCCTCCAGTGGGAGGACCTGATGCGGATGATGGGCGGCGGCAAGCTCGGCATGATGATCGGCGCTCCCGACGTCGTCCAGGCCGTCAACAACGACTTCAAGGGCAAGTTCGAGGACTACGGGGTCACCGCCCTGCCCGAGGCCAAGGCCTCACTCAGCGGCGGCGACGGTTACATGATCAACCCCAAGGCCACGCCCGAGAAGATCAAGGCCGCCATGCTGTGGCTGGAGTTCCACGAGCTGACCCCCGGCCAGGGGCAGTTCAACTACGCGCGCAGCAAGCAGCAGGGCCGCCCCGTCGGCCTGCCGATTCCCGACCTGTACGGCGACACCGCGCCGGGCAAGGAGATCGTCGAGCTGCGCAAGGCGAACGCCACCGTGCCCGTGGAGAACTTCACCCCCTTCGTGGAGGGTTCGGCGGCCATCCAGAACAAGCTTGAGCCGCCGAAGTCGCAGGAGCTCTACGCGATCCTCGACGTGGCCATGTCGGCGGTGCTGACCAGGCAGGACGCCGACATCGACAAGCTCCTCGCCGACGCGGAGGCCAAGGCGAACAAGGTGCTGGCGAAGTCGAGCTGACCTTCTGACACCCGGGGTGCCGGCCCGTCGGCCGGCACCCCGACACTCATGTTGATATCGGGAGTCAACCGATGACCACTATGACCGTGAAAGGTCCACGGCGGCGAAAGCCGGGAGCGTTCCGGCGAGGGCTGCAACGCAACCTGACCGCCTACGGGTTCCTGTGCGCGGCGCTGATCTGTTTCGCCTTCTTCTCCTGGTACCCCATGGTGAGGGAGGTCCTGCTCAGCTTCCAGCAGACGAACTTCGTCGACGACCCCACCTGGGTCGGCCTGGACAACTTCCGTACCGTGACCGAGGACTCGGCGTTCGCCCAGGCGTGGATCAACACCATCGCCTTCACCGGCCTGGCGCTCGTGTTCGGCTACGTCGTCCCGTTCGTGGCGGCGATCGTCCTGAACGAGCTGCGGCACGCGCGGGCCTACCTGCGGTTCATCGTCTACCTCCCGGTGATGCTGCCGCCCGCCGTCGGGGTGCTGCTGTTCAAGTGGTTCTACGACCCGGGCGCCGGCCTGTTCAACCAGATCCTGGACCTGGCGCACCTGCCGGCCCTGAGCTGGCTCGACTCCACCGACACCGCGCTCATCTCCCTCGTCATCGTCTCCACCTGGATGAACCTGGGAACCGGCACGCTGATCTACCTCGCCGCGCTGCAGAGCATCCCCGGCGAGCTGTACGAGGCCGCGGAGCTGGACGGCGCCGGGCTCTTCAAGCGGGTCTGGCACGTGACGATCCCGCAGACCCGGCTCATCCTGCTGGTGATGCTGCTGCTGCAGATCGTGGCGACCATGCAGGTCTTCATCGAGCCGTACCTGCTCACCGGCGGCGGCCCGGAGAACGCGACGCTCACCGTCGCCTACCTCATGTACCAGTACGCCTTCAACTTCGGCGACTTCGGCGCCGGAGGCGCGCTCGGGCTGATGCTCATGGTCGTGCTGATGGTGTTCTCCGCCTTCTACCTGCGCCTGTCGCGGGACAACCAGAGCTAAGGAGGCAGCTGAGCCGATGTCGAACCTCACCGTTCAACCAAGTCGCCCGGCTCCCGCCCCGCCGCCGGAGCGGGGCTCCGGGAAGAGGGCCCGGCGGCCGCGCAAGCCCAAGGAGCCGGCCAGGGAGTTCCGGAGCCTGGTCTCCCCGCACACCCTCACCACCCCGCACGGGCGGTGGATCTACCGCGTCGTGCTGACCTCGGTGGTACTCCTGTTCACCGCCGTGTTCGTGTTCCCGCTCTACTGGATGGTCACCGGCGCGCTCAAGACCCCCGAGGAGCTCGCCCAGATCCCGCCGAGCTTCTTCCCGACGTCGTTCGACTTCGGGGTGTACGCCGAGGCGTGGGACCAGCTGGACCTCGGGCTGTTCCTCACCAACACCGTCATCTACGCCGGCGGCGCCTGGCTGTTCACGCTCGCCATCGACGTCTCGGCCGCCTACGCGCTGTCGAAGCTGCGGCCGGTGCTGGGCAACCTGGTCCTGGGCATGATGCTGGCCACGCTCATGATCCCGCCGATGGTGATCCTGCTGCCCGCCTACCTGACGGTCAAGGACATGCCGATCTTCGGCTGGGACCTGCTGAACACCCCGTGGGTCATCTGGCTTCCCGCCGCGGCCAACGGGTTCTTCATCTTCCTGCTCAAGCGTTTCTTCGACTCGATCCCCAGGGAACTGCTGGAGGCCGCCCAGATCGACGGCGCCTCTCCGGCGCGTATCCTCTGGTCGATCGTGCTGCCCGTCTCCCGGCCGATCCTCGGAGTGGTGTCCATCCTCTCCGTGGTCAACGTCTGGAAGGATTTCGTCTGGCCGCTGCTGGTGCTGCCGGACGGGGAGAAGATGACGATCAGCGTGGGCATCGCCTCGCTCTCGGCGCAGATGCCGCAGAACGTGCTGATCGCCTCGCTGGTGATCGCGAGCATCCCGACAATGATCGTTTTCTTCATCTTCCAGCGCAGCATCATGGCCGGCCTCACCGCCGGCAGCCTCAAGGGCTGACCTCGTCACCCACCTACAACTACTAAGGAGTTGTTCCAGCATGTCCGAAACGTGGTGGCGGGGAGCCGCGATCTACCAGGTCTATCTCCGGAGCTTCGCCGACGGCAACGGCGACGGCATCGGCGACCTCGCGGGACTCCGCGCGCGCCTGCCGTACCTCTCCGACCTGGGCGTCGGCGCGATCTGGCTCAACCCCTGGTACCCGTCGCCGATGGCCGACGGTGGGTACGACGTGGCCGACTACCGTGACATCGAGCCATCGTTCGGCACGCTCGCCGAGGCGGAGGAGTTCATCGCCGAGGCGCACGCCCTGGGTATCAAGACGATCACCGACATCGTCCCCAACCACGGATCCGACCGGCAGAAGTGGTTCCTGCAGGCGCTGGAGGCCGGGCCGGGCTCCGCCGAGCGGGAGCGCTTCCACTTCCGCGCGGGCCGGGGGGAGAGCGGCGAGCTGCCGCCCAACGACTGGCAGTCGATCTTCGGTGGTCCCGCGTGGACCCGGATCGCCGACGGCGAGTGGTACCTGCACCTGTTCGCCCCCGAGCAGCCCGACTTCAACTGGGACAACCCGGAGGTCGTCGAGGAGTTCCACGACGTGCTGCGGTTCTGGTTCGACCGGGGGGTGGACGGCATCCGGATCGACTCGGCCGCCCTGCTGGTCAAGGACATGGACAGCCTGGGAGGCGAGGAGGCCTACACCGACCTCGACGGCGTCCACGAGATCTACCGCGGCTGGCGCAGGGTGGCCGAGGAGTACGAGGACAGGATCCTGATCGGCGAGGTGTGGCTGCCCGACCAGGAGCGGTTCGCCCAGTACCTGCGCCCCGACGAGATGCACACCGCGTTCAACTTCGACTTCCTGGCGTGCACCTGGGACGCGGCCGCGCTGCGCGGGTCGATCGACCTGACCCTGGCCACGCACATCCCGCTGGGCGCGCCCCCCACCTGGGTGCTGTCCAACCACGACGTGACCCGCCCGGTGACCAAGTACGGCAGGGCCGACACCTCCTTCAGCCACGCCGACCGCAAGCACGGCATGCCCTCCGACCCGGTGCTGGGCGAGCGCAGGGCGCGCGCGGCCGCGCTGCTGGCGATGGCGCTGCCCGGCGGCCTCTACGTCTACCAGGGCGAGGAGCTGGGGCTGCCGGAGGTCGAGGACATCCCCGACGACCTGCGCCAGGACCCGATCTGGATCCGCTCGGGCCGCACCGACCGCGGCCGCGACGGCTGCCGGGTGCCGCTGCCGTGGTCGGGTGACGAGCCGCCGTTCGGGTTCGGCGCCGGGCCGACGTGGCTGCCGCAGCCGCTGGAGTGGAAGGCGCTGACGGCCGAGGCGCAGGCCGCCAACCCCACGTCCATGTTCACCCTCTACCGCACCGGGCTGCACCTGCGCCGCGAGCTGCTCGGCGACGGCACGCTGACCTGGCTGGACGCCCAGGACGGGGTGCTGGCCTTCCGCAGGGAGTCCGGTCTGGTCTGCGTGGTCAACCTCGGCCAGGAGCCGGTCTCCCTGCCCGAGCACGAGTCGGTCCTGCTGGCCAGCGGCCCGCTGGAGGGGAACCTGCTCCCCTCCGACACCGCCGTCTGGCTCCGTACGGCCTGACCCTCCGCCCCTCGGGACTCCCGGCTCGGGGCCGCCGGTGTCCCGGCGGCCCCGGGCGCCCCTGACCGGCCGGACCCCGTCCGGCCGGTTCTCGCGGCCTCGTACCTCTCCGCGAAGTCCTCAAAGGGGGATCTCGGTGAGGTCGAACGCCTTGGCGCCGCGTTCGCCGTCCCAGATCATCAGGTTGCCGTAGGTGCGCGCCGTGGCCACCGGCACGCCGCCGAGGTCGTCCACGTCCTGGAGAAGGCGCCGGAAACGGAAGGCGGCCGTGGGGCCGAGCCTGTTCACGACGCCGGTCATCAGCCGCGTGAGATTGAACCTGAACAGCGCCGAGCAGGGCAGCACGCGATGGTTGTCGCGCAGGCGGGAGAAAACCTCCCGGTGCGCCGGATAACGCTCCGAGTACTCGTCGCACACCTGTTGTGAGAAATGGCCGCGATAGTGGACACCGCGCCGGTCGAAGCCGAGTCTTTCGTCGGAGACGGTGAACTCCCCGGTGCCGTAGGTGCTCGTGAGAAGGATGTCCGCGCGGGGTTCGAGAAAGACGCTCTCGTAGTAGGCGGCCTTTTCCTCCAAACGGCGCAGGAGCGCCCCGCCGGGGGCGAAGGTGCCCCGCTCCCCGCGCATGTCGAAGATCCACGGGGGCGGGGTCAGGGTGTCCGCCTTGGTGAGGAGGAAGGTCAGCTTGCTCATGATGAGCCGCCGCGTCTCGATCGCGACACCGTCGAGCAGCCCGCTCAGGCACTGCTCGTCGTAGGCGGTGGAGCGGCTGTCGGCGTGGAAGGCCCAGATGACGACGTCACACTGGATCAGCCTCTCCAGGTACATGGCCAGGTAGGTCTTGTCGGCGAGGGCGGACTCCCCGATCCCCGGCATGTCCCAGAAGGTCAGCATGTGGCCCGAGGCGCCGGGTACCGAGACCGGCTCCGGTCTCCGGGTGACCGGCCGGACGTGACCGACGGCGAGATCGGTGCCGAACAGGCAGTTCAGGAGCGACGTCTTACCTACCCCTGTTTGTCCCATTATTGCCACACTTAGTGGTTTATCTGATTCGGCACTTCTTTCGCGCCGAACATTCTCCCTGGCCTTTCTCTGCGGGCCGTCGCCCGGCGGGCCGATGGAAAAATCCTCGATCTTGGCCATGCGGTCGTCTCCTGTGACATCGTTGTCGAGCGCTTCGAGCTGCTTTCCACGCTCGTCCCCACGATGGGGCCGACGACCTTGCGACGACCTTGCAGCCGGAGCCGTCGCCGGAAAAAACACGAATCGATCCTCCCGGGCGGTGGACGTGGCGAGCTTCGAGATCAGGTTGTTCGGTGCGGTGGACATCGTGATCGACGGGGTGCCGCAGGAGATCAACCCGCAGCTGGCGAAGACGCTGGCGATGCTGGTCTCCGCCCGCGGCCCGATCTCCCCGGCCGCCCTGGCCGCCGGGCTGTCGGAGCCCTCCTCCGGCAGGCACGTGGAGGTGGCGCCGCCGGTCTCGCGGCTGCGCGGGCTGCTGCGCGGCAGCGGGCTGGACATCCCGCGGGCCAGGCGCTCGCACGTCTACGAGCTGGTCGAGGACGCGCCGGGCCGCCTCGCCGCCATCGTCGACACGCGGAGGTTCGAGGCGTACCTGCGCGACGGGCGGACGCTGCTGGAGCGGGGCGACCTCACCGCGTCCCTGCGGACGCTGCGCGAGGCCCTCGGGGAGTGGTCCGGCGACCCGTTCGCGTCGCTGGCGGGCGGGTGGATCCCGCCCAGGGTCTGCGAGAGCTACCACGCCGGGCTGCGGGAGCGGCGCCGGGAGCTGATCAGGCTCGTCGCCCGCGTCGCCATCCGGCTCGACCTGCTGGGCGACGCGGCGTTCCTCACCGGCGAGGTCGCCGCCGAAGGGCAGGAGGACAGCGGACCGCTGTGGCTGCTGCGCTTCCTCATCACCCTGCGCGACGAGGGAGCGGTCACCGCGAGGGAGCTGATCGAGCGGCGCCGCGCGATCTCCCCGGGGGACGACGCGGTGAGCCGGGCGCAGGACCTGCTGGCCCTGCGCGGGCACGGCCTCGGCCGCCCGCCGTCGCCGCCCGCCGCCCGCGCCTACGGGCACGCCTACGGTCACGGCGGCCCGCGGTCCCTGATCGGCCGCAGGGACGAGATCCTGCTGCTCTCCGCGCTGGCCGGGCGGCTCGAACGCGGCGAGCCGGTGGCCCTGGCCGTCTGCGGCGTCCCCGGGGTCGGCAAGACCAGGTTGGTGGAGGAGCTGGCCGTGCTCCTGCCCCCCGGGGTGCGCATGGTGACCGTCCCGTGCCAGGAGCTCGGCGACCTGCAGCCGTGGCGGGTGCTGGTCGGGACCCTCTGGGAGGACCTGCGGCGCGACCTGGCCGGCCCGGCCGTCCCGATAGGCGCCGAGGAGCGCGAGACGCTGGAGGGCCTGATGTCGGCGGGCCTGTTCGTCTCGCTCGGCGGGCCCGGCCACGAACGCGACCCGCGGCGGCTGGTCGCCCTCCTGGTCTCCCTGCTGCGCCTGACCGCCGGCGCCGGTCTCCTGGTCGTCTTCGACGACGCCCACCTGCTCCGCTCCGACGCCGAGGAACTGCTGCACAACGTGCGGGAGGCCCTCGGGGAGGCCCCGGTCGGCTTCGTGCTCACCGACCGCTCCGAGCCGTCGCGCCGGCGGGGACGGATGGACGTGCTGGCCCTGTCCCGGCTGGGGACCGAGGAGGTGGCGGAGTGGCTGGGCGTGGCGTGGGGACGCGAACCGACACGCGCCGAGACCGGCAGGGCCGTGGACGAGACCGGAGGGCTGCCGCTGGACCTGTGCCGGATCACCGAGGTCGGCGGCCTTCCCCGCGACCGCCCGCGGCACGACACCGCCTCTAGCCCGATGTTCCGCTGGCTCGCCGCGGCGGCCGTCACCGCCCTGGGCCGGGAGATCGACCCCGATCTCGTCGCGGGCATGCTGGACCTCGACACCCGGGAGGCGAACCGCAGGCGCGCGGTGGCCGTGACGGCCGGAACGGTCGTCGACCACCAGGGGCTGCGCTTCGGCCACGACACGGCCAGGGAGAGCCTGCTCCAGGAGCTGAGGCGCCATCCGGAACTGGCCATGGAGCTGCACCGCCGGGCGTTCGAGATCCTGGACGAGCGGATGGCGTGGACGGGCGGGGACGGCTGGATCGACCCGGCGCTGCCGGTGCGCGTCGCCGAACACGCCCGCTCCTCGGGCGGCGGGTTGTCCCAGGAACGTGTCGCCGCGGCCTGCCTGGGCGCCGCGCGGGCGCAGCAGCGCGGCTTCGCCACCGAGGGGGCGATCACGTGGGCGCTGGCCGGCCTGGAGCTGCGGTGCGACGCCGAGACCCGGGTGAGCCTGCTGATCACGCTGGGGGACGCGCGCAACGACGCCGGTGACCTGGAGGAGGCCGAGCGTCTGTACCTGCGGGCCCACCGCGACGGCGAGAGCCTGCCGAGGCTCGCGGCGGTGGCGGCGATCAGGCTGGCGCGCCGCTGGTCGGACCCCGGACAGGCCGACCGGCAGCTGCTGCACGTGCTGAGCGGCAGCCTGGAGGCGCTCCGCGACGACACCGGCGAGGAGGCGGTCCCGCTGCGGCTGCAACTGCGGGCGCATCTCGCCCACAAGCTGACGATGGCGGTCAGCGACAGCCTCGACCCCACGTACGCCGGCCTGCGGCCCGGGGTGGAACTGGCCCGCGCGACGCTGCGCGAGCTGGAGGAGTCCGGGGCCGGGCCGCTCATCCGCTGCGAGGTGCTGAACGAGTGCAGATGGGGCCTGTACGACTTCGCGCACCCGAAGGAGCTGCTGGGCATCGCCGAGCGGCTCCAGGAGGCGAGTATCCAGGCGGCGTCCGCGCACTTTCGCAGCGAGGCCATGGTCGCCCTCACGATCGACCAGCTGCGGCTGGGCCGCCTGAGAGAGGCCGCCGCCACCGTGGCCGGTCACCGCAGGCACGTAGCGCGCAACCACCGGGTGTTCGGCCCCTGGCTGCAGAGCACCCTCGACACGCTGATGGACGTGTGGCACGGGGAGTTCGGCCGCGCCGAGGAGCGCGTCCTGGCCGAGTGGAAGCAGCTCGAGGAGGGTGAGGGCGGGGGAGCGGCCGCCGACACCCTGCGGCAGACGCTGATCGGGCAGCACTACTGGCTGCTGCGCGAGCAGGGAAGGCTGGGGGAGCTCTTCGGCTCCGGGCTCGCCAGGCAGGTGGTGGAGTACGAGTACTTCCCGATCTGGCGCGCGGCGCTCATCCTGGCGCTCTGCGAGATCGGCGGGCACGAGGACGCGAGGGACCGGTTGAGGGCGTTCTTCCGCGAGACCTCCGATCTCGGCGCGCTGCCGCCCGACGGGTGGTCGGTTCCGACGCTGGCCCTGCTGGCCGAGTCGTGCGCGCTTCTCCTCGAGGCCGGCCACGGCGATCCCGAGCTGTCGCGGTGCGGCGCCCTCGTACGAGAGCGGTTGTCGGCCCATCGGGGGCAGATCGCGCTCGCCGGGTGGCCCACGATCCTGCTGGGGCCGACGGACCGCTATCTCGGGCTGCTCGCGCTGGCCGAGGGGGACGCCGAGGAGGCGCTGCGGTGCTTCGACGAGGCGCTCCCGCTCGCCGGCGCCGCCTCACCGCTGATCGCGCACCTCCACCTCGACCGCGCCAGGGCGCTGCGCCTGCGGGGCGGCGGGCACGCCCCGCAGGGCGCCTCGGGGAACGTCTTCGGAGACTCCTGCGGAGGCTCCGAAGGGGATCCCGCCCGCCTGCTCCGCCGCGCGCTGCGCCTGGCCGAGCGCCTGGGCATGGCCGGGGTCGCCGCCCGGGCCCTGTCGCTGCTGTGACCTCCTACGACTCGGGATCGCGCGCGAGCACCGACCGCCCGCCGTCGACGGGCACGGTCGCGCCGGTGACGAAGCCGGCGTCGTCGGAGAGCAGGTGGGCGATCACGGCCGCGACCTCCCGGGGCCGCGCCACCCTGCCCAGCGGGTGCGACAGCGCCATCTCCCGCTCGACGCGGGCCGCGCCGGCAGGCCCCTGGGCGCCGAGGAACTCCGCGTAGCGCTCGGTGTCCACCGAGCCCGGCGCCACGGCGTTGACGCGGATGCCGCGCGGGCCGTACTCGACCGCGAGCGCACGGGTCATCCCCTCGACGGCCGCCTTGGCGGTGACGTACGGCAGGCAGCCGGGGACCGCCTGCCGCGCCTGGTGCGAGGAGACGTTGACGATCGCGCCCGGGGTTCCCGCCGCGAGAAAGCGGCGGACCGCGGTCGCGCACCCGACGACGGCGGCGTTCAGGTTGGCCGCGATGAGATCCAGCACCTGTCCGGTCGTGGCGGAGTGGAGGGAGGCGTCCCGGAACACGGCGGCGTTGTTGACCCAGCCGGCGAGGGGGCCCGCGGCCCGCGCGAGCTCGGCGGCCCGTTCCGCCACGGTCTCGTCGGCGGCGTCACCGGCGACCCCGGCCAGGCGCGCGCCGGCGGGATGGCCGTCCAGCCAGGTCAGGGCCGCAGGGTCGCGCTCGACGGCGACGACGGTGCCGCCGTCGCCGAGCAGGCGCTCGACCACCGCCCTGCCGATGCCACGACCGCCTCCCGTCACCACGTACGAACGGCTCATGCTCTTGCCCTCCCGCCGACGCGCTCCCGCCCGCCGCGCCGCGGGCCGGTGTTTCTCTCCCGGCCGGACGCACGGCTGTTCCCTCCCCATGAGACGTGATCGTCCGCGAAAATGTCAATTACTTCTATCGAAGCACTTCGATAGCTTCGGGCGCTTGATACGATTCCTGCCGGCGACGGGAGCGCGTTTCCGGAAGGAGGGTCCCACGGTGACACGGACGACCATCTACGACGTCGCCGCCGCGGCGGGCGTCAGCATCTCCACCGTGTCGCTGGCCCTCAACTCCCCGGCCCGGGTCAGCCAGGCGACCAGGCGCAAGGTCCTCGCGGCGGCGGACGCGCTCGGCTTCGTCCCCAAGCAGGACGCGGTCGCCAAGGCGCGGCGCGGCGTGGGGCGCGTCGGCGTCATCGCGCCGTTCACCTCGTACCCGTCCGTCGCCCGGCGCCTGAGCGGCATCCTGCGAGCCGTCGGCCACCGGCCCCTGGAGATCGTCGTGTTCGACCAGGAGTCGGCCGCGCAGAGCTCCTCGCCGTTACTCGCCAGCCTGCCCATCACCGGCCGCCTGGACGGGCTCATCGTCGTCAGTCTCTCCCTGGAGGAGGCGGTGGCCGCCCGCCTGACCGACCTGCGGCTACCCACAGTCCTGGTGGACGTCCGCCACCCCCGCTTCGACTCCGTGCACACCGACGACGCCACCGGCGGCCGGCTCGCCGCCGAGCATCTGATCAGCCGTGGTCACCGCCGATTCGGCTTCCTCGGTGAGGCGCAGAGATCCGGGCTGTACGTCTCGCCGTCCCAGCGACGGCTGGCGGGCTACCGCTCAGCACTGGCCGAGTCCGGCCATGCCCTCGCCGACGGCGACGTGCTGCTGACCGCGCACGGCGTCGCGCCGGCCCGCGCCGCCGCCGGGAGGCTGTTGTCGGCACCGGACCGCCCGTCCGCGGTCTTCGCCGCCGACGACACCCTCGCGGCCGGAACTCTGAGGGCCGCCCACGACCTCGGCCTCGCCGTCCCCGGCGACCTGGCGGTGGTCGGTTTCGACGACAGCGACCTGGCCGACGCCCTTGATCTCACCACCGTGCGCCAGCCCCTGGAGGAGTCCGGGCACGCCGCGATGGAACTGCTCATCCAACGGCTCGACCGGCCCGCGACCGTCCGCGAGGTGGCGCTGCGGCTGCGACTGGTCCCGCGCGGCACGAGCTGACCCGGGCCCCGTCCAGCCGCTGGAGGGCCCGCCACACCCTCAAGATCATTTCTTGGCGTACGGTCTCGTTCCGATGCTCCTCGCGAGCCGCGTCATCGGCGGTACGTCTCCACCGGGCGAGCACCTCGCCAGGCGCTCTTCCCCTGGGGCGGTAACCACGGCTACTGTAACCGTGGTTACCGATGTCGAGGAGTGCTTCGTGGATCACGAACCCCCGGCCCCACCGGACCTGGCGGGCCGATGGGTGCTGCTGGCCTACCGGATCCCGCGCGAACCCTCGGCGCCGCGCATCGCCGTCTGGCGCAAGCTGGACCGGCTGGGGGTGGCCCGGCTGGGCGACGGCCTGGTGGCGCTGCCCGCCGACGCGCGCACCCGTGAGCAGCTCGAATGGATCGCCGAGGAGATCGGCGCCGCGGACGGCACCGCCACGGTCTGGCTGGCCACACCGGCCGGTACCGCCCAGGAGCGGGCGATCGCCGAGCAGATGCAGGCGGCTCGCCGCGCCGAGTACCTGGCGGTCGTCGCCGCGGCCCGCGCCGCCGAGAACGCCGGAGCGGGGGAGCGCTCGCGGGTGGCGGGCCGGCTGCGCGCGGAACTGCGCCGCATCGGCCGCCGCGACTTCTTCGCCCCCGCCGAACGCGATGTGGCCCACCAGGCGATCCGCGACCTGACCGCGTTCGAGCAGGTGCCCGCCCGCCGCGGTGACGACCGGGAGGCAGGGGAGGCCGGTGACGGCCCTGCGGCCGCCGGGGCACGAGACGCCGGGACGACGCCGACACCGAAGACGGCACCGAAGACGGCACCGAAGGCGGGCCCGCGATGAGGTGGGCGACCCGGGCGGGGGTGCACATCGACCGGGCGGCGTGCGCCTGGCTGATTCGCCGCCACCTCGACGCCGAGGCGCGCTTCGTGTTCGTCGACGACCCGGCCCAGGTGCCGGCCGACGCGACCCCGTTCGACATGCGCGGCGCCAGGCTGTCCCACCACGGCGCCGACTGCAGTTTCGAGACGATCCTGCGCACCTACGAGCTGACCGACCCGGTGCTGTGGAAGGTCGCCGAGATCGTGCACGAGGCCGACGTCGACGACGAGCGATACGAGGCCCCCGAGGCCCCGGGCCTGGACGTCGTCCTGCGCGGGCTGTCGATGACCTGCGACGACGAGCGCGTCCTGGAACTGACCGGCCCGCTGTTCGACGGACTGTACGAGTACTACCGGCGGGCCTTCCTGCTCGGCCGCCCACCCGCCTGAACCGGAGAACCCATGACAGATTCCCAGACGCGGGCCACGGACTCCGGGACCCCCGGCGACGTGATCCCGTTCCGCCAGGCGGTGCGCGCCTGGTTCGGCATCTCCCTGCAGACCTTCGGCGGCCCGGCCGGGCAGATCGCGGTCATGCAGCGCACCCTGGTGGAGGAGAAACGCTGGATCGGCCAGCAGCGCTTCAACCACGCCCTCAACTACTGCATGCTGCTGCCCGGCCCCGAGGCCCAGCAACTGGCCATCTACGTCGGCTGGCTGCTGAACGGCACCCGCGGCGGCCTGGTGGCCGGCACCCTGTTCGTCCTGCCCGGCATGCTCGCGCTGCTGGCCCTGTCGGCCGTCTACGTCATCTGGCAGGACACCTCCGTGGTGACCGCCCTGTTCGCCGGGATCGCGCCGGCCGTGCTGGCCATCGTGGCCCAGGCCGTCATCCGGGTCGCCAGGCGCTCGCTGACCCACCCGCTCTTCGTCGCCGTCGCGGTGGCCGCCTTCGCCGCGCTCGCCCTGTTCGCGGTTCCCTTCCCCGTCGTGGTCGCCGTGGCCGCGCTCATCGGCTGGACGGTGTACAGGCTCAGGCCCGCCCTGGTGAAGAAGGGCGGTGGCGGACACGGGGCCGACGAAGGGCCCGCGCCGCTGATCTCCGATGACGCCCTGCACCACGCCACCCCCAGTTGGCGTTCGGCGGCCAGGATCCTGGCCGCCGGCCTGGTCGCCTGGTGGCTGCCGGTGGCCGCCGTCGCGGTGTTCACCGGCACCGGCAGCGTCTTCACCACCCAGGGGCTGTTCTTCTCCGGCACCGCCCTGGTCACCTTCGGCGGTGCCTACGCGGTGCTGGCCTTCGTCGCCCAGCAGGCCGTCCAGACCTACGCCTGGCTCACCCCCGGTGAGATGGTGCGCGGCCTGGCGCTGGCCGAGTCGACCCCCGGACCGCTCATCATGGTCGTGCAGTTCGTCGCCTTCCTGGGCGCCTTCCGCGATCCCGGCATGCTCGACCCCTGGGCGGGCGCGCTGCTGGGCGCCCTGCTGACCACCTGGGTCACCTTCGTGCCCTGCTTCCTGTTCATCTTCCTGGGCGCTCCCCACATCGAGCGGCTGCGCCACAACGCCGCGATCGGCGCCGCCCTGACCGGCATCACCGCCGCCGTCGTCGGCGTCATCGCCAACCTGGCCCTCTACTTCGCCCAGCACACCTTGTTCGCGGCCACCCGCGTCCACACCTGGGGGCCGCTGCACGTTCAGCTTCCCGAAGCCGCCACCGTCAACGTCGTGGCGCTGGTCATCACCGCCGCGGCCCTGGTGATGACGTTCGCGCTGCGCTGGCCGATGCTGCGCATCCTGGGCGTCTGCGCGGCCCTGGGTATCGTCTCCCTCCTGCTGCCCTGAGATCGCGATCTATTGATCTACTTTGTAAAGGGCGGGGTCCTGAGCGCCCTCGCCGCAAGTGCCACGAAAAGGGCCAGCAGGGCGGGGACGGCCAGCGCGCGGGGCAGGCCGATCAGCTCGGCGGCGCCACCGATCAGCACGGGCCCGCTGAGGAATCCCACGTAGCCCAGGCTCGCCACCCGGGCCAGTGCCTTCCCGGCCCGGGCCGGGTCGCGCCGGCCGGCCGCGGAGAAGACCTGCGGGACGATGCAGGACAGTCCGGCCCCGAAGCAGCCGAAACCGATCACCGCGGCGATCTGGTGGTCGGCGAGCAGGCCCAGGCCGAGTCCGCAGGCGGCCAGCGCCCCGCACGCGCGCACCAGGTTGACCGGCCCCAGCAGGGTGGCCAGCCTGTCGCCGGCGAGGCGGCCCGCGGTCATCATGATCGAGAAGGCGGCGTAGGCGGCGGCGGCGAACCCGTCGGAGCTGTTGAGGCTCTCGCTCAGGTAGACCGAGCTCCAGTCGGCCGCGGCCCCTTCGCCGATCATGCAGCAGAAGGCCAGGACGCCCAGCAGCAGCACGCCGCCGCCCCCGCCGGTCGCCGGCCCGGTCCCGGTGGGGGCGGCGTGCGCGGTCAGGGACAGCGACCAGCGGGCGGCCCAGAGCGCGAGCGCGACGATCACGGCGGCGACCGCGGTGAACGTCGCCCCCGGGCTGAGGCCGGTCTGGGCGAGCAGCCCTCCGGCGGCGGCGCCGAGGAAGCCGCCGATGCTGAACACGGCGTGGAAGGACGACATGATCGGGCGGCCGACGGCCTGCTCGATCTCGACGGCGTTGGCGTTCATCGCCACGTCCAGCGTGCCGTGCACCGCCCCGAAGGCGAACAGTGCGACGGCCAGGCCGGCCAGGTTCGGCATGAGGGCGGGCAGGACCAGCACGAGGCCCTGGGCGAAGGCCATCGGCAGCATCACCTTGACGCTGCCGTGGCGGTCGACCAGGCGGCCGACCACCTGCATGCCGGCGATCGCCCCGGCGGCGATGCCGAGCAGCCCGAGGCTGAGCTCGCCCTCGCTCAGCCCCAGCCCCTGTTTGATCGACGGGATGCGTGCCGTCCAGGTGCCGATGGCCATGCCCGAGAGCAGGAAGAGCAGGTAGACCGCCACCCGGCCGCGCAGCAGCGTGGCCCGGTCGAGGGTGGTGACGTGCATGGGGGAGGGCTCCAGTCAGGGGGTGCGGAAGTCGGAGGGCGCGGATCGGGGAGGACGGGCGAACCCTGCGCGTCCGGCATGGTCGCCGGGTGCGGATTCCGCCCGGACGCCGCGAACCAGACGCCGTGCCTGGACGCCGCGAACCAGGTGGTGTGGCTCAGACGGTGCGGACGGCGACGCCTGCCGCGATCATGGCGTCGTGCTCGGCGGGGGGCAGCGCGGTGTCGGTGACGACCATGTCGAGGCGGTCCAGCGGGCAGACCGCGCCGAACGCGGTGCGGGTGAACTTGCCGGAGTCGGTGGCCACGATCACGCGCCGGGCGGAGGCGATCGCCGCCTGTTTGACGGCGACCTCGGAGAGGTCGTGGGAGGTGAGGCCGTGCTCGGCGGACAGGCCGCAGCAGCCGATGACCGCGGTGTCGAAGCGCAGGGACCGGATGGAGCTCTCGGTCAGCGGGCCGGTGAAGCTCAGCTCGCCGGGGCGGACCTCGCCCCCGGGGAGCACCAGGCGGATCCGGGAGGCCGTGCTGAGCTCGGTGGCCGACTGCAGGCAGAGCGGCAGGACCGTCAGGCGGCGGTCGCGGATCACGCGCGCGATCTCCAGGGAGGTGGTGCCGCTGTCGAGCAGCACGGCCTCCCCGTCGGCGAGCAGGGCCGCGACCTCGGCGGCGATCCGCCGCTTGGCCTCCACGGCCTCGCGCTCGCGCACCCCGAAGGGGGGCTCGTCCCCGCGCAGCAGCAGGCTCACCGCGCCGCCCCTGACCCGCCTGACCACGCCCTGCTGGGCGAGCTCGTCGAGGTCGCGGCGGATGGTCATCTCCGACACGGCGTGCTCGACGGCCAGCTCCGCGACCGAGACCACGTCGCTGGCCTGCAGCGCCGACATGATCGCGCGAATGCGATTATTGCTTTCCACGTGTTCATTTGAACACGGAGTATGTGAGGTTGGCAAACGTGCGGGACAATGGCCGTCATGCGCGCGAGTCGTCTGCTCTCACTCCTGCTGCTCCTGCAGACCCGGGGGCGGATGACGGCCACCGAGCTGGCCGGGGAGCTGGAGATCTCCGTCCGCACGGTCTACCGCGACGTGGAGGCGCTGTCGTCGGCCGGGGTGCCGGTCTACGCCGACCGCGGCCCCGCCGGCGGATACCGCCTGCTGGACGGCTACCGCACCCGGCTCAACGGCCTGACCGCCGCGGAGGCGTCCTCGCTGTTCCTGGCCGGGCTGCCCGGTCCGGCCGCCGACCTGGGGCTGGCCGAGGTCGCGGCCAACGCCGAGCTGAAGATGCTCGCCGCGCTTCCTCCCGAGCCGCGCTTCCACGCCGCCCGGATGCGCGAGCGCTTCCACCTGGACGTCCCCGGCTGGTACCGCGACGCCGACCCGGCCCCCTTCCTCGGGGAGGTCGCCGAAGCGGTGTGGGAGCAACGGCCGCTGCGGATGACCTACCGGCGCTGGGGCCCCCGCGACGTCGAGCGGCTGGCCCACCCGTACGGGCTGGTCCTCAAGGGCGGGGAGTGGTACATGGTGGCGGTCGCCGGCGAGGGAGGGCCGCGCACCTACCGGGTGTCGCGGATCGTGAGCGCCGAGTTCGCGCCGGGGCGCTTCGAGCGTCCCGCCGACTTCGACCTGCCCGTCTTCTGGCGGGAGTACGCCGCCGGCTTCCGCGAGCGGATGCACACCGGCGAGGCCGTGGTACGCATGGCGCCCGGCGTCGAGGGGCTGCTGAGTTACACGGTGGGCGCGGAGGTCGCCGAGGCCGCGCTCGCCGAGGCGGGGCCGCCCGACGAGCACGGCTGGGTCGTGCTGCGCCTGCCGACCGAGTCCACCAGGCACGCCCACTGGCAGCTGCTGCGCCTGGGCGCCGACATCGAGGTGCTGGAGCCACCCGAGCTGCGCGAGCAGATGGCCGCCACCGTCGCCGGCCTCGCCGCGCTGTACGTCACGGGCCCGGGCTCCGGCTGAGACCGGCTGAGGTCGGCCCGCCTCGCGTGCTCCCGCGCCCGGCGGTGCGGGCCGTGTCCGTGGTCGATCGATCTGAGACGGGCAAAGACCGGCCCGCCTCGCGTGCTCCCGCGCCCGGTGGCGCGGGCCGTGTCCGTGGTTAATCGATTGCGGACACCGGGAGCGGCCGCGACGATGGCGGGATGTTCCTTCTCGCCTCTGGCGATTCTCGTTCTCCGGCGGTCCGATGACACTCGCCCACGACGACGGGGGAGTGGGCGACCCCGTGGTGTTGCTGCACTCCAGTGCCGCCGACTCGCGGATGTGGGACCCGCAGTGGGAGGCGCTGACCGCCCGCTTCCGGGTGATCCGGCCGGACCTGCGAGGTCACGGCCGCACACCGTACGCCGCCGAGACCCCCTACTCCGACTCCGGTGACGTGGCGGACCTGCTCGCCGCGCTCGCGGTGGAGAGGGCCGCGCTGGTCGGCTCCTCCTACGGGGGCCGGGTCGCGCTGGAGGTGGCCACCGCCCATCCGGCCCTGGTCTCCCGGCTGGTGCTGCTCAATCCGGGCTGCGGGCTGGAGCCCACGCCCGACCTCGCCGCGTTCGGCGAGGAGGAGGACCGGCTGCTGGAGGCGGGGGAGGTCGAGGCCGCCGTCGAGCTCAACGCCCGCACCTGGCTCGGCCCCGAGGCCGGCGGGGAGACCCGCGCCCGGCTGGCGGCCATGCAGCGCCACGCCTTCGAGGTCCAGCTCGCCGCCGACCCCGAGCCGTCACAGCTGGAGGGGGAGATCGACCTGGCCAGGGTGACCATGCCCACGCTGGTGGTCAGCGGCGCCCACGACCTGCCCTACTTCCAGACGACGGCCCGCCACCTGGCCCGGGAGCTGGCCTCGGTGACGGCGGTGCACCTGGAATGGGCCGGGCACCTGCCGAGCATGGAGCGGCCTAAGGAGATCACCGCGCTGATCCTCGAACACCTCACCTGATCCGCGCCGCGAGGCGGACCTCCCCTTCCGGTCTCCCGGTGAGGTGGCCGTCGCCGCCCGTGCCGCTCGTCCTCACCACGACGGGGCACGGGCTCGAGGCCCGCCCGGCGCGGGCCACGGCCGGCCACGGCCGGCCACGTGGTGTCGCCGGCGCCGCGCAGGGCGAGGTTCGCCCGGCGAGATCGGTGTGATATTTTCGGCGACGCCGTGCAGCAGTACGACTGGAGGAGGTGAGACCGATCAACGCTGTGATGACAGATCGGGGCTCCCTCCCGTGCATGGTCTAGGGAGCGCCCGCACAAGGCACCCCCGAAAGGCTTCGAAACGCCATGCGCTTCAGCTTGACCTCTCAGACGCCGACCGACGGCGTCACCGAACAGTCCTTCACCCTCGGCGAGATCACCGGTGTGCTGTTCACGCCGCAGGGCGCCACCGGCCCCCGCCCGCTGATCCTGATGGGACACGGCGGCGGCCAGCACAAGAAGGCTCCCGGCGTCCTGGCCGGCGCGCACCGGTTCGCCGCCGAGGGGGGCTTCGCCGTCGCCGCGATCGACGCCCCCAACCACGGCGACCGGCCGAAAGACGAACGGTTCATCCGGTTCGCGGGTGACATGCGGGCCCGCATGGCCGCCGGTGAGGACCCGGCCGGGCTGGTCGCGGCCATGCACGACCTGCTGGCCGGGCGGGCCGTCGCCGACTGGCAGGCCGTTCTGGGCGCGGTCCAGGAGCTCGACCACGTGGGCGCGGGCCCGGCCGGCTACTGGGGTGTGTCGATGGGCTGCGGGCTCGGTGTGCCGCTGCTCGCCGCCGACTCCCGGATCCGCGCCGCGGTGCTGGGCCTGCTCGGCGTGCACGGGCTGGCCGCACCCGCCGCACGGGTCACCGTGCCGGTGCGGTTCCTGCTCCAATGGGACGATACGCGGGTGCCCAGGGACCAGGCCCTGGCGCTGTTCGACGCCCTGGGTTCCACCGACAAGACGCTGCACGCCAACCCCGGCGACCACGGGGGAGTCCCCGCGTTCGAGACCGACGACGCGCTGCGCTTCTTCGCCCGGCATCTCGGGTAGGACCGCCTCATAGACGGCGACGCGCCGGCCGGGGCCTGTTCCCGGCCGGCGCGGTCGAGCCGGACCGTTCGGCACGGCCGAGCGGGTGCGGGAGACCGGCGTCGACTTCCCCTCCCTCGTCAACGAGGGGGGGTCCCGCGGTGGCCCGTGAGGATTCCCGCCCCATCGCCGGTCGCCCGCCGGAATGAGGAGCGGAGCCTCGCTCAGCTCGTCGCGGTGGACGCGAACGGGACCGAGGCCGGCTCGTGCGCGGCCGCCGCGGCGGGGTGTTCCCACAGCCCGCGCCCGCGCAGGATCGGCAGCACTCCCTCGCCGAACCAGTACGCCTCCTCCACGTGCGGGTGGCCGGACATGACGAACTCGGTGATGCCCAGGCGGGCGTACTCCTCGATCCGGTCGGCCACCTCGGTGTGGCTGCCGACCAGCGCGGTGCCCGCGCCGCCGCGGACCAGCCCGACCCCGGCCCACAGGTTGGGGGAGATCTCCAGCCCGTCGCGGCTGCCGCCGTGCAGGGCGAGCATCCGCTTCTGGCCCTCGGACTCGCTGCGGGCCAGGCCCGCCTGCACCTTCTCGACCGTGGCCGGGTCGATGCCGTCGAGCAGCCTGCGGGCCTGTGCCCACGCCTCGCCGGAGGTGTCCCTGCTGATCACGTGCAGCCGGATGCCCTGCCGCAGCGTGCGTCCCTCGGCCGCGGCCAGGCCGTTCACCCAGGTGATCTTCTCGGCGACCGCGGCGGGCGGCTCGCCCCAGGTGAGGTACGCGTCCACGTGCCGGGCCGCGACCCGGCCGGCGGCCGGGGAGGATCCGCCGAAGTAGATGTCCGGCACCGGGTCGGGTACCCGGTTCAGTCTCGCGTCCTCGACCCGCAGGTGCTCCCCGGTGAAGTCGACGCTCTCGCCGCGCCACAGCGCCCGCACGATGTGCAGGAACTCGTCGGTCCGCGCGTATCTCGCGTCCTTGTCCAGGAAGTCGCCGTACGCGCGCTGCTCGTGGCTCTCGCCGCCGGTGACGACGTTGAGCAGCAGGCGCCCGCCCGAGTGCCGCTGGAAGGTGGCGCCCATCTGCGCGGCCAGGGTCGGGGTGACCAGGCCGGGCCGGAAGGCGACCAGGAACTTCAGCCGTTCGGTGGTCTCGGTGAGCATGGCCGTGGTCAGCCAGGCGTCCTCGCACCACGCGCCGGTCGGCGTCAGCGCGCCGACGAAGCCGAGGTGCTCGGCGGCGTGCACGATCTGCCGCAGGTAGGCCAGCGTGGCCGGGCGGGCGCCGCCGGCCGCTCCCGGGGGCAGGCCGTGGCCGCCGCCGACGATGTCGCGGCTGTCGCCATAGGTGGGGAGGAACCAGTGGAACGTCAGGTTTGTCATGGCACTTCCGTCGTCGGTCGCGGTCTTGTGGCGGGATGGGTCAGAGCAGGCCGTGGCGGGGCGGGAGCCGGCCGTTGAGCACGTAGCGGCCGATGTGCTGGATCTTCCAGCGGGCCGGGTCGTGCAGCGTGTGCGTCCTGGCGTTGCGCCAGTGGCGGTGCAGGTTGAGGCCGTCCAGGCTCGCGCGGGTGCCGCCCAGCTCGAAGACCGCGCTGCCCAGCTCGACCGCGACCGGGTCGACGTAGGCCTTCACGGTGGCCACCGCGATGGACGCGGCGGCCGCCGACTCCTCCGTCAGGTCCGCCGCCGCGGCGTCCACCTCCCGGCCCGCCGCGGCGAGTAGCGCCTCCGCGGCCCGCACCTTGATCGCCAGCTCACCCGCCCGCTGGATGATCAGCGGGTCCTCCGCGGCGCTGTCCACCCCGCTCTCGAACCAGGGCCTGGCCCTGGTGCGGACGAACTCCAGCGCCTCCGCCAGGGTCCCGCCGGCGATGCCCACGTCGATCGCGGCGTGCAGGAGCTGGGCCACCGCGCCGTGCAGCTGCGGCCCGGTGAACGTCAGGTGGTGCGGCACCACGCGGTTCGCGGGCACGCGCACGTCGTCGAGGCGCACGGTGCCGCTGGCCGTGGTCCGCTGGCCCATCCCGGCCCAGTCGTCGATCACCGTCAGCCCGTCGGCGTCCCTGGGCACGTACGCCACGTGCAGCGTCTCGTCCTCGCGCCTGGCCAGCACCGGGATCCAGTGCGCGAACAGCGCGCCGGTGCTGTAGTGCTTGACCCCGCGCAGCAGGAAGCCGTCCTCGCCGTCGGGCACCAGCCGCGTGCGGTAGTCCTGCACGTGCCTGGTGCCGGCCTCGGACTGCGCGTTGCCGAGCCTGGCGCCGGCGAGCACCTCGCCGAAGAAGAACTTCCGCTGCTCGGGGGTGCCCTGGCGGCGGAGCACGTTGACGTAGACGAAGTGGCTCTGCGGGATCTGCGCGATGTTCGGGTCGGCGGCGGCCAGCAGGCGTACCACCTCGGCGAGGGTCTGGGCGCTCACCTCGGCGCCGCCGTGCTCGCGTGGCACGGTGATCGCGAGCAGCCCGCTCGCGGAGAGCCGGTCCAGTTCCGCGACGGGCAGCAGCCGCCCGGCGTCGCGGTCGGCGGCGCCGGGCGCGAACTCGGCCGCCAGCGCGCGGGCCGTGGCGATCGCCTCCGCGTCGTCGGCGATCACATGCGCCCCCGGCAGGCCGGGAGCCTGGGAGGTTGTGCGGTCGATACTCATACCGGATCCGTTCTACGTGTCGCGTTAGGATCACCCTAATTCCTGTATAAATGGTAGGCAATATCCGTTTTAGTGGCGCGCGGTGGCAGGACGGGCGACCGGTCGCCGCCCGTGGAGGCAGGGCGCCCGCGCGGCGCCGGTGCGCCGCGTCGCGCACCGTGCCATGTGGCACGTCGCACGTCGCGCGCCGTGCCGTCCGGGGTGGCCGGGCCGTCGTCTCGGGTGCGCGCGGCCTCGCGCACCTCCGGATGGCGGGCGGATCTCGGTCCGTCGGAACGGACCCGGCGAGAACCGCCGTGGGGGTGGGGGGGGGGGGGGGCGGGGGCCCCGGGCCTCCACCACGGCGGGGTCGCGGCCGCACCGCCCGGGGCCCCCGGTGGGGCGCTCACGGCCGGGCAGGCGGG
>NZ_JBEZZK010000024.1:0-90502 GCF_040639135.1 Streptosporangium sp. NPDC023963 | reverse complement strand
CCACCCGCACCTCCGTATGGCGCCCGCATCTCCGTCCTAGTCTACTGACCCGGCGAGACCCGCCGTGGGGGTGCCCCGCGGGCGCCCGCGGACCACCGGACTACAGGAGCGAGAGCGCCTTGGCCACGCCCGGGTCGCGCCCGGTGGCCAGGTCGAGGGCGGTCAGGGGAGCGTGGTGGTCGACCGGCACGCCGATCGTGTCGATGATCTCGCGGTCGGGGCCGAGGTGCCGGACCCTGGGCAGCAGCAGGACGCTGCCGTCGTCGAGGAGGAACGCGGCGGCGGGACCGGAGACGGCTCCGGCGGTGCGGGTCCCCACGAGAGTGCCCAGGCCGTTGCCCCTCACGGCCGCGCTGAAGTCCTCGCAGGCCGAGGCGCACCCGCGGTCGGTGAGAACGACCAGGCGCAGGCCGAGCAGTGGAACGCTGTCGTCGGTCCTGTTGGGCACGCAGTCGCCCTTGGACGGGCAGAAGTAGCTGGTGACCTTGCCGTGCGCGAACGCGCCGAGCAGCCGCGTCACCTCGCGAGGCGATCCGCCGCCGTTGCCGCGCAGGTCGAGGACGACCGCCTTCGGTGTGTCCTTCAGCTTGGCGATGACCTGGTCGGCGGCGCCCTCGTAGAACCCGGGCAGCTGGACGTACGCGACGCCACCGGGCAGTGTCCTCGATGTCACCGCCGGAGGCTGCCGCGTGATCGGGCCCTCCTTGAGCTCGACCGTGCGGATCCGTCCCGTCGTGGGGCGCTTGAGCGTGATCCGTACCGGGTCGGCGGCGACGGCGTCGACGAAGCCCTGGTTCACCTTGTCCCCGAAGAACGGCGGTATGCCGTTGACCTTGACCACGATGTCGCCGGGTCTGATGTCGGCCTTGGCCGCGGGGCTGCCGGGCAGGACGCGGGTGATGAACAGCGGAGGCCGGGCCGCCGGGTCGAGCCGGGGCCCCTGCAGGGCGGAGACGCCCACGATGCCCGTCCCGGCGGGACCGCCCTCCGGCGGCGGGGACGGCCTCTCCCAGCGGGCGTGGTTGTCGTGCAGCCCGGCGACCATGCCGGTGATCGCGGCGCGCAGCGCCGCTGGGTCACCGGTGCCCAGGACCTTCGCGAAGGCGGCCCAGTCGGTGTCGCGGCCGCCGGTCAGCGCGGGCAGCTGGAGATCGGCCCGGTCGGCGCCGCGCCGCATCAGGTCCTGGGTGTAGGCGGCCAGGGCGTTCTTCAGCAGCTCTCTCGAATCCAGGGCGGGGCCGCCGTAGTAGTTGTCCAGCACGCAGAAGTAGGCCTGCCGGAGCGTGTTCACCGAGGTCGGCGGCGCCGATTCCGGCGGCGGAGCCGTGGCGGGCGCGCAGTCCCCGTCCGGGGCGGCCGGTGAGGACGAGGGCTTCGGCCGGGGCGACGGGTCGGCCGCGAATGCCGGGGCGGGGGCGGACAGGGAGCAGGCCGTCACCAGGACGGCCGCACAGAGGGTTCTGATCATGAACGTCAGCGTGGCCGGAAGCGGGTTTCGCGGCGGTGAACGGATCGGTTAACGCCGCTGTTACCCCCGTTCGAGTAAGAACGTCGGCATGCGGGTTCTGGTGGCCGAAGACGAACGTGACCTGGCCGATCTCGTGGCGATGGGACTGCGCCGCCACGCCATGGCCGTCGACGTGGTGTACGACGGTGCCGCGGCGGCCGAACGGCTGGCGCTGCACGACTACGACGTCCTCGTGCTGGACCGGGACCTGCCCAGTCTGCACGGCGACCTCGTGTGCGGTGAGCTGGTGGCGCGCGGGAGCCGTACGCGGATCCTGATGATGACGGCGGCGGCGTCGGTGCCCGAGCGGGTGGAGGGTCTCGGGATGGGCGCCGACGACTACCTGCCCAAGCCGTTCGACTACGCCGAGCTGGTCGCGCGGGTGAAGGCGCTGGGGCGGCGCAGCCGGTCGCCGGTACCGCCGGTGCTGGCACGGCACGGGATCGTGCTCGACACCCACCGGCTCCAGGCGTCGCGGGACGGGCGGCACCTGCACCTGTCGCTCAAGGAGTTCGCCGTCCTGGAGGTGCTGATGAGGGCGGACGGCGCGGTCGTGAGCTCCGAACGGCTGCTCGAGGAGGCCTGGGACGAGAACGCCGACCCGTTCACGACGGTGGTGCGGGTCGTGGTCAGCCGCCTGCGGGCGAAACTGGGCGACCCGCCGTGCGTCCAGACGATTCCCGGCGCGGGGTACCTGCTGTGACGACGGTCCGGGTACGGCTCACGCTGGCCTACTCCGGGCTGTTCCTGCTGACCTCGGTCATCCTGCTCGTCACGGTCAACCTGCTGCTGGGCCGGACGCTGCGCACGCGGATCGCGCGGTTCCCGGTGCCGCGGCCCCCCGAGCCGCCGGCACCGGTGCCGGGGATGGGGATTCCGGAGGATCGGCCGATGCCGGTGCCGCTGCCCGACCTGGTGGACGACGTCATCGGCTACCAGTGGGAGGTGACCGCGCTGACGGTCGGGATCCTGGCGGTGGTGTCGGTGGTCGTCGGATGGCTGGTCGCCGGGCGGATCCTGCGGCCCGTCCACCGGATCACCGCCACCGCGCGGCGGCTGTCCCTGTCGAACCTGCACGAGCGGATCGCGCTCACCGGGCCGAAGGACGAGCTGAAGGAGCTGGCCGACACGTTCGACGCGATGCTCGACCGCCTCGAACGCTCGGTCGAGGGGCAGCGGCGGTTCGTCGCGAACGCCTCCCACGAGCTGCGCACCCCGCTGGCCGTCCAGCGGGCGGCGATCGAGATCGGCCTTCCCGAGGACGTCGGAGAGATCCGCGACAAGCTCCTGTTCCACAACCGCCGCACCGAGAACCTCATCGACGCCCTGCTGGTCCTGGCCCAGGCGGAACACGGCCTGGAAAGGCTGAGACCGGTGGCCCTGGACCAGGTGGTACGCCTCGTCCTGGCCGAAGAGGGCTCCGGCGACATCACCGTGACGGCACGGACGGAGCCGTTCGTCGTCCACGGCGATCCGATCCTGCTGAACCGGCTCGTCACCAACCTCGTCGACAACGCGGTCCGCCACAACCGTCCCGGCGGAACCGTCGAGGTGACGCTCGCCGACGGGGTCCTGACCGTCAGGAACACCGGCCCCAAGGTGCCGGAGGAACGTTTCGGCGACCTCTTCGAGCCCTTCCGGCGCCTGCACACGACCCGGGAGCAGGGCGCCGGGCTCGGGTTGTCGATCGTCGCGTCGATCGCGAAGGCGCACGGGGCCGGCGTGCGGGCGAGCCCCAATCCGGGGGGCGGGCTGGAACTCGTCGTGGCGTTCGCCGGACCCCGGGACCGGAGGCGGGAAACCCCGCCGGGCCGAACCGAACCCGCCCGCCGTACGTCGTGGCGGACATGATGACGCGCGTACTCGCCGTCGCCGCGGGAGCGGCCGCGCGCCGGGGCGGCCGTCGAGGACGACAGCGGCTTTGCACGGCTGCTCGGGCGCCCGGGCGGGGACGATTCCGGCCTCGTGGGCCACCACGGCCGCCGCCGCCCGGTTGCCGACGGCCAGGCGGGCCAGGATCCCCGGAGACCTATGGCCCGGAGACCTATGGCCCGGAGACCTGTGAGCGGACGCGGGGCCGCGTGAGCGCCTCGCCGAACACCCGCGGATCGGCCTCGCACTCGGCGATGAAGTCACCGGGGAATCCCACCTCGAACCCCGTCGCCGACTCCAGGCGCCGGACCGCCTCCTCGGGGAGGACGACGTCGATCGAGCCCAGGTTCTCGGTGAGCTGCTCGACGTCTCTCGCGCCGACGATCGGGTGGACGGCGGCGGAGCGGGCGCGGGTCCAGGCGATCGCCACCTGGGCCGCCGTGACGCCCAGGTCGCCCGCGACCTCCCGCACGGCGCCCGCGACCGCGTGGTCCCGCGCGGTGAGGGAGCCGGGGTCGACCCCGGTGGCCCCCTCCGCGGCCGCCTGGCCGGTGAACTTCCCCGACAGCACGCCGCCGGCGAGCGGCCCCCACGCGGCCACGCTCATCCCGAACGCCTCGGCCATCGGCAGCAGCTCCCGCTCGACGTCGCGCCTGAGCAGGTTGTACGGCACCTGCAGGCCCGCGAACGGCGTCCAGTCCCGCCACTCCGCCAGCGTGTTGGCGCGGCTGATCAGCCAGGCCGGGGCGTTGGACATGCCCACGTAGAGGATCTTCCCGGCGCGCACGGCGTCGTCCAGCGCCCGCATCGTCTCCTCCACCGGGGTGTGGCGGTCCCAGATGTGCACCCAGTGCAGGTCGATGTGGTCGGTCCGCAGCCGCCGCAGGCTGCGCTCCAGCGACAGGGTGAGATTCTTGCGGTGGTTGCCGGCGGCGTTCGGGTCGTCGCGGTCGCGGGAGAGCGTGTACTTGGTGGCGACGACGAAGCGGTCGCGGCGGCCGGCGAGGAGCTCGCCGAGGATCTCCTCGCTCTCGCCGTACGCCGAGGCGGTGTCGATGACGTTGCCCCCGGCGTCGGCGTAGGTGTCGAGCATGGCCCGGTACTCCTGCGGCACGTCGGAGCCGCCGCGCTCGTAGAAGGTCATCGCGCCGAAGAACAGCTCGGACACCCGCAGCCCGGTCCGGCCCAGTGGTCGGTAACGCAAGGAAGTTCCTTTCCGGTGGTCGGTGTTCGTGGAAGCCGAGCTCGCAGGCCCCGTGGCCCTATGGCTCCGAGGTCCTGCCGGAACCGCCCCGCCGGAACGGGGCCGGGTGGTTCAGCGGCCGGCTGGTCGGGTACGCGATCTCGCCGTCGGTGAATGCGCTCATGGGGCCGAGCCTGGCAGCCGGGACCGCGCCCGGGGAGGCCGCGGTGAGACCAGCCCCGGCAGGGCCACGATCCCGGCGCCGCGAGGGAGGGACCCGCACGTGCGGCGGCCGGAAACCCCCCGGCGGGAGGTGGACGTCAGTTGCCTCCGGCGACGTGGACCACGCTGCCGGTGATGTTGCCGTTGGTCGCGGACGCGAGGTAGAGGACGATGCCGGCGACGTCCTGGGGCGTGGAGATGTGACCGGCCGGCTTTCCCCTGTTCAGGAAGCGTTTGATCTCCTCCGCGGACCTGCCGGCGAGGTCCTGCCTGAACTCCTCGGGGACCCGCGCGAGGAAGCCCCTGGTGACGGTGGGGCCGGGGGCGACGACGTTGACGAGGACGCCCTCCGGTGCCAGCTCGGTGGCCAGCGTCCTGCTCAGCCCGTGCATGGCCATCTTGCTCGCGACGAACGCCTCGTCGCCGCCGCCGCCACGCTGGACGATGTCGGCCGAGATGAAGACGATGCGTCCCCAGCCCCGCTCCTTCATGCCGGGCAGGGCCGCCTGCACGGTGTGGAAGGAGCCCTCCACGTCGGCGCGCAGCGATGACCGCCACTCCTCGACGGAGACGTCCTCGAAGGCGACCGGATCGACCTTCGTCCCCGGAATGGCCGAGGCGTTGACGACGAGCACGTCCACACCGCCCCACTGCGCGGCGACCGTGTCGAAGGCGGCGCGGATCGACGCGGGGTCGGTCAGGTCGTACCGAACGATGATCGCCTCACCGCCCTGTCCGGCCACGTCCTGCGCCACCCGCCGCGCGCCGTCCTTGTTGCGGTGGTACGTGATCGCCACTCTGGCGCCCTCGGCCGCGAACGCGGCGGCGAGGTGAGCGCCGATCGAGCCGCTGCCGCCCGTGACGAGGACGACCTTCCCGACGAGACCGAGATCCATGCCGACACACTCCTTCTGTCTTTGTGGTTGACGGGCGAGTTTTTGTGGTTGACGGGTGAGGACGGGTGAGTGGGGGCCTCACCGCGGTGCCGGTTCCCCCTCGGGGGCGGTGAGCGTGGCGGGGCCGGGCCGCTTGGCGGCGAGGCTCAGCAGGCCCGCGACGACCACCACCGCGGCGCAGACCAGCAGGGTCCATCGCAGCGCGCCGACGAAGGCGTGGTCGAAGGCCAGCTGGGCGCTCTCCCGCATCTGCTGGGCGAGCCGGTCGCTCACCCCGGGGGGCGGCCGCATCCGGCCGGCTCCCGCCTCGGCGCCTGCGGCCGCAGCGGTGACCGCGTCGACGAAGTCCTCGCGGTACCGGCCGGGGAACCGCTCGGCCTGGCGTCGCGCCTCGGCGCCGAGCCCGGCGCTCAGGCGGTTCTGCAGGACCGCGCCCATCGCGGCGATCGCGATCAGGAAACCCAGCTGGCGGATCGCGTTGAAGGCGCCCGACGCGGCACCGGTGAACTCCTCCCGCACGTCCCGCATGGCCATGGTGACGGTCGGGGCGAAGGCGGCCGCCTGGCCGATCCCCGCCAGGACGAGCGGCCCGAGCAGCGCCCACCGGCCGGAATCGGCCCGCGCTGTCACCGCGATGAGCACCAGGCTGATCGGATAGAGGGTGAGCCCGCCGATGAGGACGTACTTCCCGCCGATCCTGTCGATCAGGAAGCCCACGACCGGGAAGGAGACCATCATCGCGAGCGCGGTCGGCGCGAGCGTGAGCCCCGCCTGGAGCGCGCTGAGGCCGAGCACCCGCTGCAGGTGGATGGTGAGGGTCAGCGACAGCCCCATCATCCCGAAGGAGACGGCGACGATCACGAAGCTCATCAGGGAGAAACCGCGGTCCCGGAAAACCCCCAGGGGGAGCAGCGGCTGCCGGGTCCGCGCCTGGGTCGCCAAAAACACCGCCAGCAGCACCAGGCCGGTCCCGATGACCATCGGGACGGTGAGGAAGGAGGTGATCGTCCCCCACCCGTACCTGTCGCCTTCGAGGAGCCCGTAAGTGATCGCGCCGAGCGCGGCGGTCGCCAGGAGCGCCCCGGTGAGATCCAGGTGGGGACGCCCGCCCGGGCGTGTGCCGGGAATGAGGACGAACGCCATGACGACGGTGACGATTCCGATCGGCACGTTGACGTGGAAGATCCAGCGCCAGCCGCCCTCGGCGACGAGGAGCCCGCCGAGCGTCGGACCGGCCAGCCCGGCCAGCCCCGCCGTGACGCCCCACACCGCGCTGGGCAGACCGCGCCTGTCGGGCGGGAAGACCGTCGTCAGGATGGTCAGGGTCTGCGGGGTGATCAGCGCGGCGCCGACGCCCTGCGCGGCGCGGGCGGCGATGAGCTGCCAGGGTTCCCGGGCGGCCCCGCACAGTGCCGACGCGACGGTGAAAAGGATCATGCCCGCGATGAAGACGTCGCGCGGTCCGACGATGTCGCCCATCCTGCCCGCCGTGATCACCAGCGCGGCCGTCACGAGGATGTAGGCGCTCATCACCCACAGGGCCTCGGTGATCGTCGCGTTCAGGTCCGTGAGGATGTCGGGGATGGCGATGTTGACGATCGTGGTGTCCAGGACGGTGATGAAGGACCCGACGCAGAGCGTCGCCATGACGGCCCAGGGGCTGCCGCGTTCGCCCACTCCGCTGCCCACTCCTCGCACCTCCTCGGGAAGACCCGGATCCCGGGAATCGCCTCGGTGGGGCCCGGGAGGGGTGTGTTGCCGGAAAGATCGGTATATGATTCGACTGTCGAGAAGTCTAGTAGTTAGAAATTTTAAATGTCAAAAGAAAAATGGAAGTCCCTGGTGGACGAGGTCCAGGTGGCCATGATGGAGCTGCAGAACGTCTCGGACGCGGTGGACGAGGCCGCGGCGGCACGCCTGGGGATCAACCGGACCGACATGCGCTGCATGGGGTGCGTGTTCGCGCTCGGTCCGATGACGGCGGGGGAGCTGGCCGTGGCCGCGAAGCTGTCCCCCGGCGCGGCGACCATCGCCATCGACAGGCTGGAGCGGGCGGGGTACGCGCAAAGGGTCCGGGACCAGCGGGACCGGCGGCAGGTGCGGGTGGTGCCGACGCCCCAGGCCGAGCGGGTCGCCCAGGAGATCTGGGGTCAGCTGAGCGAGGAGGACGAAGCCGGGCTGGCCGGTCACACCGAGGAGGAGCTGGTGCTCATCCGGGACTTCCTTCGGGCCACCGTCACCCGGCACGCCCGCCAGGCCGACCGCATCCGGCACGGACAGGTCATCTCCGAGGAGACCGGCGCGCCGGCGGCACCGGCGGCACCGGGGCCAGAACCGGGGGCCGGGCCCTCCCGGCCGTGACCCCCGGCATTAAGAAACCGCAGGTCAGTGGACTCAAGGAGAGGGTCCGGGAACGCGTCCCCTCTGCTCTGGGAGCTCATCGGGCGTTCTGCGGGTCAACCTGTGCGGTGCCGCCGATGCGGCGCCAAGATATCAGTCTTTACTTATATAAGTGTAGGCCGGTACGATCTCCGTCGTGCACGTGTTCGACATCCTCGGTGACCCCGTGCGCCGGCGCGTTCTGGAGCCGCCCGCCGACGGTGAGCGGACCTCCGGGGCGATCACGGACGTCATCCGGGCCGGGTTCGCCATCCCCCAACCGGCTGTCTCCCGGCATCTGCGTGTGCTGCGTGACAGCGGGTTCGCGTCGGTGCGGGCCAGGGGGAAACCCACCCGGCAGGCCGGGTCCGGCACCGATACGGGCAAAACCGATCCACCACCGACAGAGGTATGACATGAAAGACGTACTGGACGAGCTGGCCGCCGTGCACCGGGCGATGGGCAACGGCAAAGTGCCCGCCGGCGAGGCGTACACCGTGGAGCTGCGGCGTCGATACGACGCGGAGATCGACGACGTCTGGGAGGCCGTCACCGACCCCGAGCGGCTGCGCCGCTGGTTGAAGCCGGTCACCGGGGACCTTCGGCTTGGCGGAAAGTTCGAGTTGGACGGCGGTGAGCACGGCGACATCCTCCGCTGCGAACCGCCGCGTCTGCTCAAGGTGTCCTGGCTCTACGGACCGGACGCCGACGCCTGGCCCGGCACGAGCGAGGTGGAAGTGCGCCTGGCCCCGGGCCCCGCCGGCGACACGGAGCTCGAGCTGATCCACGCAGCGTTCATCGGGGAGCCCTCCTTCCCCACCTACGGACCAGGCGCCGGCGGCGTCGGCTGGGACCTGGCTCTGCTCACCCTGGCCCGATTCTTGGCCGATGGTGAGATCGCCGACCACGAGGAGTTCGAGAAGTCGCCCGAAGGGCGCGAGTTCAGCCGGCGCAGCGCCGCGGCCTGGGGCCAGGCTCATTTGGCCGCCGGTGGCGAACCGGAGCACGTCGCGGCCGCAGTCGAGGCCACCACCAAGTTCTACGCACCCGACCCGGCCTGACATCCCTGCCGCGGTGGGCTGACCGGCGCCCTCGGCGCTCGCACCCACGATGAGGATGACGAATCACCAGGCGGAGGGCCGCCCCCACGCTGCGTAAGCTCATCAACGCGTACCGAGATTGCACGGTGAACGCACCCTCCGGCACCCAACCGCAGGTCACACGGCTGCCCTTTACTTTACGGGCACAGAATGCAGTGCCCTCAGCCGAGGAGCACGACGAGCAGTACAAAAGCACGTTGTCCCACACTCAGAAGGAAAAGAATGACGCGCCCATGAAATACACCGTCTCCATCGAGATCGCCCTGCCGCGGGAGAAGGCGGCCCAGCTGCTCGCCGACCCGGCACACCTGCCGAAATGGCTGCGGGGCCTGGTGCTGCACGAGCCGCTGAGCGGGGAGCACGGGCAGCTCGGCACCACGTCGCGGGTCGTGATGCAGATGGGCCGGCGGAAGATCGAGTGCACCGAGGTCATCACACGCCGGGAACCGGCAGACCTGCGCGAGATCCCGAAAACGAGCCTCGTTCACTTCGACCGCGAGATCGTCGGCGAGGGCATGTGGAGCGCCGTGCGCGAGCGGCTGACCGAAGCCGGCCCGGAAACGACGCTCTGGGAGAGCGAGAACGAATATCGGTTCAGCGGCTTTCCGATGAAGCTGGTGGGAGTTCTGATGCCCGGCGCCTTCCGCAAGCAGTCACAACAGCACATGCAGGACTTCAAGGCGTTCGCCGAGCAGGGAAAGGACGTCCGCGAAGCGACGGACTGATCTGCCGTAACCGGTCAGGTGTCGGGTGGCGTGGCGTGTCGATCTTCCCTTCGTTCGTCGATGACCGCTGGGGCAAGCTCCACCGGCGCTGTCTGGAGACGACCGTTGCCGAAGGCGGCGAGGCCGCGGGCCGGCCCGGTGTCCGGGCACACGTCCCGGCCGCTGAGCACCTTGCCGGGACCGGGCCGCCGGGGTGAGGGTCAGCCGGTCAGGTCGGCGTCGTGGGCGAGCAGGGCGATCTGGGTGCGGTTGTTGAGGTCGAGCTTGTCGAGAATGCGCGAGATGTGGGCCTTCACGGTCGCGACGCTCATGAACAACTCGCCGCTGATCTCGGCGTTGGACCCGCCCCGGCCCACGGCGACGGCCACCTCCCGTTCCCGTTCGCTGAGCAGGCTCAGCACGCGTACGGCGTGCTGCCGCCGGGCGGCGGCGCCGGTGTCGGCGACGTGGGCGATCAACCGGCGGGTCACCGTCGGCGACAAGATGGGCTCCCCGGCCGACACCCGTACGATCGCGCGCAGGATCTCGGCGGGCGGCGTGTGCTTGAGCAGGAAGCCGCAGGCCCCGGCGCGCAGGGCGCGTAGCACGTACTCGTCGGCGTCGAAGGTCGTCAGCACGACGACCTCGGGCGGGTCGGGCCGGGCACGCAGCAGCTCGGTGGCGGCCAGGCCGTCCAGCACGGGCATGCGGATGTCCATCAGCACCACGTCCGGGGCGCAGGCCTCCACCGCGGCGGGCACCTCGGCTCCGCAGGCCGCCTCGCCCACCACGCTCAGCTCGGGCGAACCGCCGATGATCATCGCCAGGCCGGCCCGTACCAGCGGGTCGTCGTCCACGATGAGAACCCGGATCACGGCGTTCACCTCGGCCACGGCAGCCATGCCCACAGCCGGAACTCACCCGCGGCGGTCGGGCCGTACTCCAGCCGTCCACCGGCCAGGCCGGCCCGCTCGGCCAGGCCGATCAGGCCACTGCCGCCGCCCGGGATCCCGGCGACGGCGGTGGCGCCGGCCGGGTTACGCACCTCGACCGTCAGTCCCTCCCCCGCCGCCCCGCCGACGGCCACCGACACCTGGCCGTCGCGGCCGTGCTTGCGGGCATTGGTCAGCCCTTCCTGCACGATCCGGTACGCGCCGCGCCCGATCGCCGCGGGCGCGGCCGCCGGTTCCCTCACCTGGCAGTCGAGGAGCACCCGCATGCCCGCGCGCCGTGACTGATCGACCAGGTCGGGAAGATCGGCAAGGGTGGGCTGGGGCCGCTCCGGCGCCTCCTCGGACCGGTCGAGGCCGGCGCGGAGCATGCCGATGACCTCGCGCAGTTCCTCCAGCGCCCGGTGCGCGCTGTCGCGGATCACCCCGGCGGCCCGGGCGACCTCCTCGGGCGCGGCGTCGGGACGAAGCTCCAGCGCCCCGGCGTGCAGGCTGAGCAGGGACAGGCGATGGGCGAGCACATCGTGCATCTCCCGGGCGATCCGGTCGCGTTCGGACCGGCGGACCTGGGCGAGGTGCAGTTCCCGCTCGGATTCGACCCGCCGGGCCCGTTCGCGCAGGGACTGCCGCCGGGCGCGTACGAACATCCCCCAGGCGAGCACCGCGGCGACGCAGGCGAAGCCCAGCAGGGCCTGCCACCAGGGCGGCACCGGGACGTCCGGCCGGACCAGCGGCGTCAGGAACGGCACCAGCAGGCACCCGGCCACGATCGGGCCGGCCACCGTCACGCGCCGGTGCGCCGCGACGGTGAACAGCGCGATCAGCGCCACCCCCGCGGCCGACATCGAATAGACGCTGAACGCCACCACGACCGCCGCGAAGCCGACCGGCCGGCGCCGGCGCAGCCACACCCCCAGGCAGCTCAGCCCGCCGAGGGCGGCGTCCACCGCGAACGGCACCGGTGCGGGATGCCGGCCGAGGCCTTCCACCGCGTTGAGCGCCGTGAGGCCGATGGCCAGCAGGAACAACGCCACATCGGCCGCCCAGTCGCGCCTGGTGCGTCCGGCCGGGCGCGCCGGGACGGGCTCGGGGCCGCCGAGCGCGCCGGCGGGGAGCAGGATCCGATGGCCCAGGTCTGCCGGGGTCGTCACGATCAAAGGGTACGGCCGCCCCCGCTCCGGCGGAATCCGACCAAAGTAGATCCCGTACCGCCGACCTTCGGCCATCCGGGCGCCGACCTGTGGCCGTAGCGATGCGCCCGCCCGTCGCGCCAGCCTGTCCCCATGACCGGTACGGGCGGCTTCCGTCATCGCCGGCAGCCGCGCGGAACCGGCCGGGAATCCCCGGACCCCCGTTCAACGACCCAGAAAGGGGCCGAGGCCGAAATGAGTGACGTGCGAGCAAGACTCTCCACCCTGTGGATCGTCGTCATGTTCACCATGCTCTACGCGGATGTCCTCAGTTTCCTGAACGCCGGATTTCTGCGGGGGCTCATGGCGGGGCATGCCGAGGGCGTTCCCGTCACCCCGCTGCTCCTGGTGGGATCCGCGGTCATGGTCGAGATCCCGATCGTGATGGTGGTGTTGTCGCGTGTGCTGAGACCGGCGGTGACCCGGCGGGTCACCTTGGTGGCGGCCCCGCTGACCGCGGCGTTCATCATCGGCGGCGGATCGGCGAAACCCCACTACCTGGTCCTGGCCACCGTGGAAGTGGTGTGCCTGGCCGTCATCCTGCGGCAGGCCTGGCGCATGGACACCTCACCCGCCGTGAGCCGTCCTGCGCGATGAGGCTTCGCCGTCGGCGGCGGCCTTACTCGCGGGCCAGGCCAGAGCTGCGGCCGAGCGAGCCGCCGACGTTGCAGGCGCCGGCGCCGGGCGCGTACAACGTGCGGTGTGTTTCCGGTGTACTCCGGCCGTACCGGTTCGCAGCCGCTCGACGTGGTGGGGTGATCCCAAGCCGGGTTGTCGGTGGCGCCTGCGACCGTGTGCTGCATGGGTGAGCTGATCGAGCGGGTGGACGAACAGGACCGCGTGCTGGAAGTCGTGGAGCGCGCAGAGGCGGTGCGTCGGCGGTGGACGCATCGGATCGCGACGACGATCTGCCGCGATCCGACGGGGCGGATCCTCGTGCTGCGCCGAGCCGAGGGGCATGTCCGCTTTCCCGGCCACTATGACGTGATGGTCGGCGGCGCCGTGGGCGTAGGCGAATCGTATGAGGACGCGGCGGCCCGCGAACTGGTCGAGGAACTGGGCACCGGCGTCCCGGTCCGCCCTTTGTTCAAGTTCCTGTGCCAGGACGGGATCAGCCCTGTCTGGTTCGGGGTGCACGAGGCCCTGATCGCCGAGCCGTTGGCTCCAGATCCGTCCGAGATCGCTTGGCATGCCTGGCTCACGGAGCTCGAACTGCGGAAGGTGGTCGATCGAGGGCCCTTCGTCCCAGGTGGGCGAGAAGCCCTGCGCCGATATCTTGGCCGCCCGGCTCAGTGACGAACAGCCGCTCCCCAGCTGATGCCTCCTCGGTTGCAGTGGGCATCACCGGCACCCCTTGTAGAGCTCTCGCCTGCAGAACTCTCGCCTACAGAGCGGCCGCGACCCGCTCGACACCCGGACCTGACAGGCCCGCGAGCCCCGCGGCCCGCCCGGTCGCCAGCAGGAGGAGATCGCCCGCCGGGCCCCGGACCTCGTCCGGGCCCTCGCCCGCCGCCCAGTCCAGGTCGGTGGCGACCAGTCTCGTGCCGCGTAGACGCCTGGGAGCGCCGTAGAAACCGGTCCCCAGGACGCGGCCGAGCCCCGCGACCGCCCGCTCGGCGGGCATCTCCCGCACGCGCCCGAGCGGGCGCGCGATGTCCTGCCCGTGCACCAGCACGTCGACGAGCGTGTCCAGCGGACGGGAGCCGAGCCCGCGGCGCCGCGAGCCGGCCGTCTCGCGGAGCTGCGCGACGAGCTCCGCGGGCCCGAACCTGGCCGCCCGGTCCCGCGCCTGGTCGGCGAAGACCCGGTTGATGTCGCCGCGCGTCCGGATCACGCCCCTGAGCGTGTCGAGGAACAGGGTGTGCGTGGACAGCGTCATATGGGCGGCCACGTCGTGCACCGTCCAGCCGGGGCACAGGGAGGCCACCGCCCACTCGTGATCTTCGAGCTCGCCGAGCAGGGCGGCGAGGCCGAGCCGTTCGTCCGCTGTCCAGGAAAAGATCTCTTCGTCGTCCATGTACGGCTCTTCTCGGTCGTGTGCGTGGGTGATCGGTCGTGTGCGTGGGTGATGGCGACGGCCTGGAGGTGTCCCGCCGTCAGGTGCCGGCCGTGCCGCCGGGATCGGATGTCTCGACCGCGCCGAGCCTGCGCAGCAGGTGCGCCCGTTCGGGGTCGGTGCCGGCCAGGTCGAGCGCCTCCCGATAGGCCGCGGCGGCCTCGGGGAGGCGTCCGAGCCGGTGCAGCAGGTCCGCCCGTGCCGTCGGGTAGGGGTGGTGGTCGCGCAGCCGAGGCTCGCCGGCCAGCTCGTCGAGCAGCGCCAGGCCCGCCTCCGGCCCGTCGCGCATCGCCACCGCCACGGCCCGGTTCAGCGCGACCACCGGGGACGGCGCGAGGGCGAGCAGCACGTCGTAGAGGGCCACGACCTGCGGCCAGTCGGTGGTCGCGACGTCCGGGGCCTCGTCGTGCAGGGCGGCGATCGCGGCCTGCACCCCGTACGGGCCGGGCGGCCCGCCGGTCAGCGCGACGAGCACCAGGTCACCGCCCTCCTCGATCATGGGGCGGTCCCACCGGCGGCGGTCCTGGTCGTCGAGCAGTACCAGCTCGCGGCCCGGGCCGGTGCGGGCCTCGCGCCGCGCGTGGACCAGCAGCATCAGCCCGAGCAGGCCGGCGACCTCCCGCTCGGCGGGCAGCAACCGGCGCAGGATCCTCCCCAGCCGGACGGCCTCCTCTGCGAGGTCGAGCCGCTGCAGGTCCGGGCCCGAGCTGGCCGCGTAGCCCTCAGTGAAGATCGAATAGATGACCTGGAGCACCCCTGGCAGGCGCTCCGGCAGCTCGTCGGCACCGGGCACGCGGAACGGGATGCGGGCCTCGCGGATCTTCCTCTTAGCCCGCACGATCCGCTGGGCCATCGTCGCGGACGGGACGAGGAAGGCCCGCGCGACCTCGGGCGTCGTCAGCCCGGCGAGGCAGCGCAGGGTCAGGGCCGTGCGATCGTCGGCCGGGAGGGCCGGGTGGGCGCAGGTGAAGAACAGCCGCAGCCGCTCGTCGGGGAGATCGCCGTCCGCGTCCGCGGGCGGGGCGGGGTCGGCCCGGTCCGCCTCCACCTGCAGGACGGCGAGCCGGGCGGCGTAGGCCCGGTCCCGCCGCAGCCGGTCGACGGCCCGGCGCCGCGCCGTCGTCAGCAGCCAGGCCCCCGGCTTGAGCGGAACCCCCTCGACCGGCCAGTGCACCAGCGCCGCCTCGACGGCCTCGGAGGCGACCTCCTCGGCCAGGTCGAGATCGCCGAAGCGGCGGACCAGGGAGGCGAGCAGCCGGCCGCGTTCCTCGCGGAACACCGACTCCACGGACGACCTGGCATCGGTGGCCCGCTCGTGCGCCGCCCCGCCCGTCACCGTCAGACCTCGAACTCGTCGATCGGCCGCACCACGACCGATCCGCCGTAGCGCGCGCCGGGGCAGCGGGCGGCCCAGTCGAGCGCGACGTCGAGGTTCGGCACGTCGATGACGTCGTAGCCGCCGAGGATCTCGCGGGTCTCGGCGAACGGCCCGTCGGTGGTGACGATCCGCTCGCCCGCAGGGCCGATCCGGATCGTCGTGGCGGTGCTCACGTCCTTCAGCGCGTGCCCGGAGACCAGGACCCCCGCCTCCTTCAGCGCCTTGTCGTAGACCACCCACTCCTCGAAGTCGCACTGGTCGTCCCCGTCGGCCGTCGCGGCACCGTACATCAGCAATATGTACTTCACGATCTGGCTCCTTCGTGTTTTCGCGTTCCGTGGTGTTCCCGCCCGGCGGGCGTACACCATGACGACGAACGGGGCCCGGCCGGATCGACACGCCCCGGAGATTTCCCGGAGATTCCCTTCGGCCTCGCCGCACTCGAGAAGGGCTCAGGCCGGGGACGGTGCTGTTCGATCCGCTTCTGGCCGTGTCCGGCGGGTCCCGCTCGTTGCCGTTCAGGTGTTGACGACCACCATCTTGCCCCTGGCCTGGACCGCGTCACCTGCCCGGCCTCGGAGTTCCGCGCGGGCAGGCCCGGTCCCTCCGGTTCGGCGCGCTGTGCGCCGAGTCGGGTCTGATCCGGGCCAGTGCGCTCGCGTGCACCTCATGAACCGGTCTTTCCGGCGTCCCGGCCGGTCCGGCTCCGTAACGGCCGGGAACGAGCGCGAAACCTTGACGGATTCGGCGCGTGATCTCTAGCCTCGCGAAGCGACCGGCCGGACACGAGATCCCCGAACGAGTGCTCCTCGTCGACGCCCTGCCGCGGAACCGGCCGGGAGAGGTCACAGAAAGGGAACCGCGTGGCCTTCTCCGCGCCGCGACGGGTCAGGGGGAGGGCGTACGAGATGTCGGTATCTCCGGTAGGCGGGCGGGAGTCCTTCACCCGGCCGTTCGAGATGATGGAGCTCCGGGCCGCGATTCCACGCCGGAGCCTGCCGGGGCCGAGGTGGGGGGCACGGCACAGTCGCCGGCCCGTACGTGAGAGAGCGTGAGCAGGATGCGGATCGGAATCTTCCTGGTCGCGGCGGGCTTCCCCGGACGGCCGCAGGGACAGGTGCTGCGTGACTGCGTGGAGGCGATCGAGGTCGCGGAGGAGGCGGGATTCGACGACGCGTGGATCGCCGAGCACCACTTCATGTCGTACGGGGTCTGCCCGTCGGCGGCCACGCTGGCGGCCGTGGCGCTCGGGCGCACGCGGGCGATCGGGGTGGGGACGGCGGTGAGCGTGCTGTCCACGCAGCACCCGGTGGCACTGGCGGAGCAGGCGGCGATGTTGCACCACCTGTCCGGCGGGCGTTTCACGCTGGGGGTCGGCAGGGGCGGGCCCTGGGTCGACCTGGAGGTGTTCGGCACCGGCCTGGCGAGGTTCGAGCGCGGCTTCGCCGAGTCACTCGACCTGCTGTGCCGGGCCCTGGGGCGGCGCACGGTGTCGGCCGAGGGGGAGTTCTTCCGTTTCCGCGAGGTCGCGATGGTGCCGGCGGCGTCGATGCGGCCCGTGGTGGCGTGCACCTCACCGGAGACGGCGCGGCTGGCGGCCGAGCGGGGGCTGCCGATGCTGCTCGGCATGCACATGGACGACGCGGGCAGGGCGGCGATGCTCGCCGGATACGACGCGGCACGCCCACCCGCGCCGCCACTCCCACCGGAGGCGGATGGTGAAGCGGGCACGGGTGCGGGTGCGATCCGCCACGTGGCCGCCGTCGTCGGGCACGTGGCCGACTCGACGAGGGCGGCCGTGCGGGAGGTGAAGGCCGCCATGCCCGGCTGGCTGGAGCCCGGCCTGGCCGGGTACGTGCCGGTGGACGGCCGGCGGCGGCCCGTGCGGGACGTGGGGGAGTACGTCGACTTCCTGACCGGGGTCCATCCGGTGGGGGACGCCGGCCACTGCGTGGAGACGATCCGGCGCACCCGCGAGGTGACCGGGCTCGAACACCTGATCCTCATGGTCGAGGGCGCGGGCGAGCACGCCCGCACCCTGGAGAACATCCGCCGGCTGGGCGCCGAGGTGCTGCCCGGGCTCGGCGGCTGACACCCGCCGGGCCCGATCATATTTTGATCTACATTGTAAAGGCGGGCAGCGGGTGTCCATCCCGTCCCGCACACCCAAAAAACCTTCGGCTCCCCAAGGTCCGGCGATTCTCCGTGCGAAACCCCCTCCGTTTCCAGCCTTTGGGTAATCGCCGTTGAATTCCCGCTAAAGCTATTCTCCTGCCGCCTATCGGGATATATGTGAAATCGCATGTCTTATAGCAACAAAACGCTGCCAAACGATTTTAATTTTCTTGACACGGCGGAATGGCGATGACACTTTTACTTACGCTCGGCGCGCCGATCGAGGTCAGCGCCGTGCGCGTTCTCAACCGCCGTCAGGGGCGCGCCCGTCAGGGGGTGCGCGGAAATCCCTGATCCCGCTCGACCCAGCTCGGAGGTGCGGTTCATGCGTAACCCTTTTCGCAGGATCTCCACAACGGCCGGCATCGTGGGCGCGATGCTTTTCGCGATGTCCCAGACCTCTGCGATCGCGGTTCCGGAGGGGTCCGCCCCGCCGCCCGTGCCCGCCCCGGTTCCCACGCCCGCCCCCGCGGGCGGCGAGGCGGGTTCCCGGAACTCGGGTTCCCCGGAGAACGGCCGGGCGCCTTCCGCGGTGTGCTTCTTCCAGACCATGGGCGACTACGTCCACATCTCCGGGTCCGCCTTCGAGGCGTCCGGGCACGGCTGGTGGGTCAACGGCAACTGCAACGCCACGCTGGCGATCGTCACGGTCCAGCTGCAGCAGTACTACGCCGACGGCACCTGGAGGAACGCCGGTACGGCGGGCAGCGCGACGGTGAGGTCCGGCGGCGGGGCCGGCAACCGCGCGACCGGGCGCGCGGTCTGCGCCAACGGCAGCCTGACGGGGTGGCGTAGCGTCGTCGACGTGGACCTGGTCGGCCTGGCCGACGACCCGGGCAAGCTCTTCACCCCGGGGCAGAACATCTACTGCAGGCGATGACGCGGGAGGGGCGACGTGAGTATCAGACCCGACAGCACCATGTTCGCGGCTTTGTACGGCGAGCTGGTGGTGCACCCGTGGCGGGATCCTCTCGTCGCCTCCTCCTTCTCCTCGGACGCCTACAGCCTGTTCGTGGCGAGGTCGTCCGCGATGGGGTGGCTCACCGAGGCCGAGGAGAACGCGGTCGGCGGCCTCTGGGGGATGAACGACGCCGGTCACGACCCGGCTCCGGCTCCGGCCCCGCGGTCGCGGCCGCCGCGCGTCGCGTGGTTCCAGGTGTCGCTGACCGGACCGGTTCCGGACGGACGGCCGTTGCCGGTGCAGGCGTTCCTGTCGTGCGCGGACGACGTCGTGGCGCGTATCGGCACCGCTCATCTGCGGGCGGTCCGGCTTTTGCTGCCCGTGCAGAGCCTCGACGCGCCGGCGGGCGCGTCGTCGCGGGCGGGTGCCGTGCTGCCCCTGCTCCAGGACGCGGGCTGGTTCGCCGACGGTGACCCGCGCCTGAGAGCACGGGTGCGGGTGACGCTGGACGGCGGGCAGGATCCGTCCGTCCGCTCGGCGGCGCCCGGGATACTCCGGTGGGTGCGGGAGTTCGACCAGGACGTCTTCCGGTGCGACGCGGTCTCCGTGACGGACGACGACGATCTGGTCCTGGAACCCGCCGTCATCGACGAGGTGTGGCTCGGGCCCGCTCATCACCGGGTCACCTTCCACGGCACCCTCGCCGAGTGGTCGCTGGAGGCGCTGGGGTGGCTGGCCGCCTTCCTCGCCGACGCGGGTTCCCGGCACGGGGTCGTCACCCCGTTGATGCTCACGGCCGGGCTCTCCGCGGAGCCTGATACGGGCTTGGGCTGAGTCCGGCGGCGGTCCGTGCGGGAAGCGCGGGCTCGCCGGGCCCGCGGGACGGCGGGCGCCGCCCCGCGGGCGCCGGCCGCTCTATCCGGCGCCGGAGGTGGCGTACAGGCGCATCCGCAGCCGGACGCGGGAGCGGCCACCGCTCTGGCAGATGGTGAACTCGTCGCAGAGCCGGCCCATCAGCCACAGCCCGAACCCGCGGACCGCGCCGGGGCCGGGCCGGCGGCGGTCGGCCTGGTCGGGGGTGAGGCGTCCGGCGTCGTCGACGACCTCGACGACGAGGTCGCTCTCCTCGCGCCAGACGCTCACGCTGCCGGCCGCGTCGCCGTGTTCCAGCACGTTGATGACGGCCTCGTTGGCCGCCAGCAGCAGGTCGTCGCGCCGCGTCCCGGCCAGCCCCACCTGGCTCATGTGGCGGTACAGGTGCCGGCGCAGGCCGATCAGGTCGGTGCTGATCGGCCAGTGGTCCCGCTGCTCGGTGTGCATGTCCGGTTCCCCTTACGTGAGTGCCGTCCGTGGCGTTCAGCGGGGGGCTACCGACGTGTCTGCCAGGATCAGAACGGTCGCTGTGAAAGTCGTGCAAGGGGTACTACCCGTTCTGACCTGCTCAATCATCGATTCGCGGTGGGAACGCTCCATCCCCAGGTGAGGTGGTCCGAATCGTGCCGGTGCCGCCGTCGCCCCCGAGGCTGACGGCGGCACCGGCGGCACCGGCGGATGCGGGGGCCTGCGGGGAAGCCGGTTACGCCGTGGGCTTCCAGTCCGGGTGGCCCGGCATCGGCGGGGTCTTCGCGTCGTAGATCCAACCGTTGACGTAGCCGGTCAGGTCCTTGCCGCTCACCCGGTTGGCGACCTTGATGTAGTCCCGGGTGTCGGCCGAGCGGCCGCGGAACTCGGCGAAGAAGGTCTTCTCGATCCGCTGGAAGGTCTCCTCGCCGACCATCTCCCGCAGGCCGAACAGCATCAGCAGGCCCGCGGTGTTGGTGCCGACCAGCACGTCCCGCGCGTGCTTCATCTTTCCCGGAGGGCCCGACTCGACGCGCTTTTCCCCGTCGAATTCGTAGCGGGCGCGCAGGCCGCGCGAGGGGTCGTCGAGGTCGCGCCAGCCCTTCTCCGCGGCGTACAGGAGCTGGTAGAACTCGGCGTGGCCCTCGCTGATCCACATCTGGTTCCAGTCACGCACCGCGACGGCGTCGCCGAAGTACTGGTGGGCCAGCTCGTGGACCATGGTGATCGCGTCGTCCCGGGTGTCCTGCGTGGTCACCCGGCCCTGCCGGTCGGTGCCGGTCAGGTTTTCCACGGCGTAGGTGGAGATGGTCGCGCTCTCCAGGGCGACGCCGTTGTAGTCGCCGGGCACGCCGAGCACGCCGTAGGTCTCGAAGGGGAAGGGGCCGACCTGCTTTTCCATCCAGGCCATCTGGCCGGCGATGTCGTCGACGAGGGCGCGGGTCTTGGCGGCCTGTGCGGTGGCGACGTGGCTGCGCAGCGGCAGGCCGTGCGGCCCCGTGCCCTTGATCAGGGTGAAACGGCCGACGGCCGCCTGCACGACGTGGGTCGGGATGGGATCGCGGGTGGTGAAGACGTGGGTGACGCGCCCGGCCTTCTGCGTGCGCGAGCGGAGCGTTCCGTTGGCGACCGCCTGCAGGTCCTTCGGGGTGGTGATGCGGAAGGTGACCTTCGCCTTGTCGCCGGGATGGTCGTTGCCGGGGAAGTACAGGTGAGCTCGGTCCGGCTGTCCCATGACCGCGAAGCCGTCCTTCTTGTCGACCCAGGCGGTGCGGTGCGGTTTCTCGTCCTTGGGGAAGGCGGGGGACTGCGGGTTGGCGGCGCGGTCGACGCGATAGGAGACGTCCACGCGGAACGGCCGGCCTCGGGGCAGCACCCGCCCGGGTGTGATCAGCAGTTTCTCTCCCGCGACGCGGAAGCCGGCGGGGCGGCCCTCCACGGTCACCTTGGTGATCTTCTCTACCGCCGCGTCCAGGCTGAAGCCGGACAGGGAGTGCGTCGCGGTGGCCCTGATCCGCACCGAGGCGTCCATCTTCGTGGTGCCGCGGCGGTAGTCGTAGCTCACGTCGTAGGAGTCGACGTCGTAGCCGCCGTTGCCCAGGTAGGCGAAGAGCGGGTCGCCCGCGCTTCGCGCGCCCGGCGTGGCGGACGCGGGCGGTCCGGCCAGCGCGCTCGCGCCACCGCATCCGGTCAGCGCCATCGCGGATGCGGTGACCGCGGCCAGCGCGCTGGTCATTCGAAAAGAGAACATGGCCGTCATCCTTCGCGAATCGGACATCGGTCCCGTCGAGGCCGCGTATGCGCCGGCGCTCGGTCACGTATCGGCCGGGTATCCGCCGTCCCCGCCGTCCCCGCCGTCCCCGGCCGGAGCGGTGCGGCGGCCGGCCGGTCGCGTTCTGCGAGGGTGCCCGGGGCGGGAGCCCTCGCGCCCCGGCCGGCGGGGGCGGTCAGGCGAGGAGCGTCGCGGCCAGGGCGAGGACGGAGGCGCCGAAGACCACGACGTGCCGGACGTTCTGCAGGGTCCACGTCCAGGCGGGGAAGCCGTTCTCGGCCGCCTTGAGCAGGGCCGGCACGTCGACGCGGGCCAGCATCGGGTCGCCCTTGCGCCGGAAGGCGGCCCGTACGGACGTCTCGGCCGTCAGCTGGCTGTAGAGGATGAGGCAGTTCCCGGCCAGGACGAGGGACTGGAAGGTCAGGGTCAGGGGCCGGGCCCAGTCGCCGCCGAACAGGTTGAGCCCGGCCAGCGCCACCATCACCGCGGCCACCGTGGCCGGGACGGCGGTCTCGTGGCCGCCGGCGTCGAACCTCATCCCGTTCTCGGCCAGGACGGTGGTCCGCACCCCCTGGCGCTCCAGCTCTGCCTCCGCGCCGGCCATCGCGGTGGCCCCCCGTACCTGGGCGGCAGGCTCGGCACCGCCGCGACGGCGGTCTACTGGCACGTCAAGAACAAGGACAACCTCATCCTGCTCGCCGGCGACCGCGTCTGGGACGAGGTCGAGCTGCCCGACCCGGAGGCGGTCGGCTGGCGCGCGGCGGCCACCACGATGGCCACCGGCCTGCACGCGATGTTCAGCCGCCACCCGTGGCTCGTCCAGGCCTTCGGCTCCCACCTGTTCCACGGTCCCGGCAAGGCGCGCCACGACGACCACAACCTGGCCGTCTACGAGGCGGCCGGCTTCGCCGGCGCGCGGGCGGACCGCGCCGCGGCGACCGTCTTCACGTTCGTCCTGGGCAACGTCCTCGGCGCCTCGGCCGCGGTCTCCCTGGCCAGGCGGCTGAGCCGGGACGGCGCGGACGCCGAGACGCTGATCCAGGACACGATGGCCAGGGCGAGCGAGGTCGCCATGGGCTTCCCCCGGCTGCGCACCCGCCTTGAGACGCCGACGGCCACGGACTACACCGCCGCCCCCGACCGGACCTTCGAGTTCGGCCTCCAGGTCCTCCTCGACGGCCTGGAGGGCCGGCTCTCCGGCCTCCCGGAGCAGCGGGACGACGCGGCGCCCGCTTGGCCGCCCTGCGGCGGCGCGAGCCGGCGCGAGGTCTAGGGCGGGGTGCGGACCCGGAAAAGCGCGACACGGCCGGCGCCCGAGCAAAATAGGGCGAAAACGGCTGAATTCGGGCGAACCGGTGTCAAGAACGCGTATGGATCCGCATGATTTTCTAGGCGCCCGGCGGCCGGACCGGTAGGGAATATGGGGTGTCTTGTCTCCCTCTCCGGTTGTTCCTCCCGGTTCTTCTCCCGCGGCGACCCCTCCCGGCCGCGCCCCGCCGTCCGGAACGCCTCGCCGTTCCCTCACCGGCCGGTGGCCACCGGCCACGCCGCCCCCGTACCGGACACCCCTCCCGGCGGACATTCCTCGATCACCCGCTCTGATCCCGCGGCCGCAGGACGTGACCGGCGGCAAGGGCCGGACATCGGCACCCGGCGGCCGGCGGCGCGACAGCGCGCCGCCCACACCCGTCAGGAGCAGGGCAACGACGTGAGCGCAGGGAGAGGGAACAGTGGCAGGTACGTCGGCATCGGCGCGGGTGGACTCGAGGCTGCGGGGGTGGTTGCTGCAGGGGCTGCAACGCTCCGACCCCAGGACCAGCGGCCCGCACCACGAGGAACCACCCGAGCGCCGGCATTCCTGGTGGCAGGTGATGTGCCTGACCGGGGTGGACTACTTCTCCACCCTGGGCTACCAGCCGGGCATCGCCGCGCTGGCCGCCGGCGCCCTCAGCCCGCTCGCGACATTGCTGCTGGTGGCGCTGACCCTGTTCGGCGCGCTGCCGACCTACCGGGCGGTGGCCGGGCAGAGTCCCCACGGGCTGGGCTCGCTGTCGATGCTGGAGCGCCTGCTGCCCGGCTGGCGCGGCAAGCTGCTGGTGCTGTTCCTGCTCGGGTTCGTGGCCACCGCCTTCATCGTGACCATCACCCTGTCGGCGGCCGACGCCACCGCCCACATCCTGCACAACCCCTTCGTGCCGGAGTTCCTGTCCGGCTGGCAGGTCCCGGTCACCCTGGCGCTGATCGCCGCACTCGGCGGGGTGTTCCTGGTCGGGTTCAGCGAGGCCATCTCGATCGCCGTCGTCCTGGTCGCCCTCTACCTGGTGCTGAACGTGGTCGTCCTGGGCACGGCCCTGCACCGGGTGCTCGCCGACCCCGCGCTGGTCACCGGCTGGGGTGAGGCGTTGGCGGCCGAGCATTCCAGCCCGCTGGCGATGGTCGCCGTCTCGCTGTACGTGATGCCCAAGCTTGCCCTGGGCCTGTCGGGCTTCGAGACGGGCGTGGCCGTGATGCCGCTGGTCAAGGGGGACCTCGCCCAGAGGATCGGCGGCGCGAGGAAACTGCTGACCACCGCGGCGATCATCATGAGCGTCTTCCTGATCGCCTCCAGCTTCGCCACCACCATGCTCATCCCGGCCGGTGAGTTCGCCGAGGGCGGCGCGGCCAACGGGCGCGCCCTGGCCTATCTGGCGCACGAGTATCTGGGCGACGGGTTCGGCACCGCCTACGACCTGTCCACCATCGCGATCCTGTGGTTCGCCGGAGCCTCCGCGCTGGCCGGGCTGCTCAACATCGTGCCGCGCTACCTTCCCCGCTACGGCATGGCCCCCGACTGGTCGCGCGCCGCCCGGCCGATGGTGCTGGTCTTCACCGCCATCTCCTTCCTCATCACCCTGTTCTTCGGCGCCGACGTGGAGTCCCAGGGTGGCGCCTATGCCACCGGCGTGCTCGCGCTGATCCTGTCGGCCGCCGTCGCGGTCACCCTGGCCGCCTGGAACGACGGCCGCACCCGCGTGGCGGTCTCGTTCGGGATCATCACGCTGATCTTCGCCTACGCCACCGTCGCCAACGTCGTCGAACGCCCCGACGGCCTGGTGATCGCCCTGCTGTTCGTGCTGGCCATCGTGATCACCTCGCTGATCTCCCGGGCCACCCGCTCCACCGAGCTGCGCGTCACCAAGGTCACCATGGACGACCTGGCCCGCCGCTACGTCAGCGAGTGCGGAGAGATCCGGCTGATCGCCAACGAGCCGCACGCGCGCGACTGCAAGGAGTACGTCGACAAGGCCCGCGAGGCCTGGGAGCTGCACCGGCTGCGCACCGGCGAGGGCCTGCTGTTCTTGGAGGTGAGCGTCTCCGACGCCTCGGAGTTCGCCGGTGAGCTGCACGTCGTCGGCGAGGAACGCCACGGGTTCCGCATCCTGCGGATGGAGAGCCCCACCATCGCCAACGCCATCGCCGCCTTGCTGCTGTACCTGCGTGACCAGACCGGCAAGACCCCGCACGTCTACTTCCACTGGGCCGCCGAGGGCAACCCGGTCGGCGCGCTGCTGCGCTACCTCGTCTTCGGCGGCGGCGACATCCCGCCGCTCACCCGCGAGGTGTTGCGCCAGGCCGAGCACGAGACGGCCCGCCGCCCCCTGGTCCACGTCGGCTGAGACCGGCCGCGCCCTCCTCCTTCCGGTCGCGAAGGCCGCTCGCGGTCCCGCAGGAGGGCGGCGAGGCGGGTCGCGGCGGGCTGCCCGAGGAGGATTCCGAGGCCGACCAGGGCCAGCCCGCAGAGCTGGCGCGCGGTGAGGGCCTCTGCGGTGACCGTCGTGCCGAGCAGCACCCCGGTCACCGGGTTCAGCAGCCCGACGAGTCCCACCGTCGCCGCCGGCAGGTGGCGCAGTCCCGAGAACCAGGCGGCGAAGGCGAGAGCCGTCGCGACGACGGTGACGTAGCCGAACCCGAGGAGGGCGGGTCCCTCCAGCGCCGGCGGCGGCCCCTCCAGCGCGGCGGCGAAGGGCAGCAGGACCAGCCCTCCGGCGATGAGCTGCCAGGAGGTCGACGACAGCGTGCCGGCGCCGGTGGTCCATCGCTTGGCCAGCACGTAGCCGAACGACGACATCACCATGGCCGCGACGGAGGCGAGCACGCCGAGGGCGTCGACGGCGGCCGTGCCGGTGAACAGCATGAGGCACACCCCCGCGATGCCGACGCCCGCTCCGGCCAGGTGCGCGATCCGCGGCCGTTCGGCGAGCATCGACCAGGCCAGGAGCATCATCACCACGGGCGACATCGCCATGATCGTCGAGGCGACGCTCGTCGGCAGCAGCTGGGCCGCGAGATAGATCAGCGCGAAGAACGCGCTCATGTTGAGCGTTCCCAGGACGAGGGACTTCCACCACCACGACCCGTGCGGGAGCCTCCCGCTCAGGAGGAGGAGCAGGAGCCCGGCGGGCAGCGCCCTGATGGCCGCCCCGTACAGCGGGTAGCCGGGCGGCAGGAACTGCTGGGTGACGAAGTAGGTCGTCCCCCACGCGACCGGTGCCGTCGCCGTGACCAACGTCCAACGAAAGGTAGCTTCCATGGAAGGAATATAGCTTCCCGGGAAGCTATGCTGGGGGCATGAGCGAACCTCTGGATCATGTCGCCCGCATCCAGCGGGAGTGGGCCCGTGAGCGCCCGGATGTGGACGTGAGCCCGCAGGGGGTGATCGGGCGCCTGCACCGGCTCGCCGGGCACCTCACCGAACAGCTCTGCGTCGTCTACCGGCGGTACGGGCTGGGGGAGGGGGAGTTCGACGTCCTGGCCGCCCTGCGGCGCGGGGGGGCGCCCTTCGAGCGCGCCCCCGGGGAGCTCGCCGCCTTCACCATGGTCACCACCGGCGCGATGACCAAGCGCATCGACCGGCTCGAACGCGACGGGCTCGTCACCCGCCGGCCGAGCGAGAGCGACGGCCGGGGGCGGGTGGTCGCGCTCACCGCCGCGGGCAGGGAGCTGATCGACCGGGCCTTCACCGAGCACATGCGCAACGAGCACCGCCTCCTGGAAGAGCTGTCTCCCGAGGAGGCGGCCCTGCTGGAATCGCTCCTCACCACCTGGCTGGCCCGTTTCGAGGCACCTCGATAAATAAATCTACATTGTAAAGGCGTTCGGCCGGTGCCAAGATCATTTACAGCGGACTGAAGACCCCTCTCCAAAAAGCAAGGGCCGCCGGAGTGCGGCTCGGTAGGCGATGGGCGCGCGCCGCCGTACGGTGCCGGAGCGGGTCAGGTATGGGCTCCCTCGCCTCACGCTCGGCCGGGCACCCCTTGGAGCCGCTCGGCTAGGCGGCTTTCCACACGCCGGTGGGGGCGATCTCGGCCACCCAGTCGGCGAAGTCGCGGGGCTTGCGGTTCAGGGCGCGTTCGACGCCGTCGGCCAGCGAGCTGTTGCGGCCGTCGAAGAACTCGGAGATGAGGGTGGCCAGCGGTTCGGCGAACTCGCGCGGGGCGCCGTCGTCGGCGATCGCGTCGGCGAACCGGTCCCGGGTGATCGGCTCGTAGCGGAGCTCGCGGCCCGTCGCCCGGGCGATCTCGCCGACGCCTTCGGCGAAGGTCCACAGGCGGGGGCCTGTCAGCTCGTAGCGCTCGCCCGCGTGGCCGTCCTCGGTGAGGGCCGCCACGGCGACGTCGGCGATGTCGTCGGCGTCGATGAAGGGGTCGGCGTTGTCGCCGGCGGGCAGGGACAGCACGCCGTGGCGCAGCGGTTGGAGGAACACGCCCTCGTCGAAGTTCTGGTTGAACGAGGCCGGGGCGAGGATGGTCCACTGGACGGGGAGGCTTGTCACGGCGTTCTCGCAGCGGACGGCCTCGGCCTGGTTGCGGGCGGACAGCAGGACCAGGCGCTCGACGCCGGCGTCGGCCGCTAGCCGGGCCATGGTGGCGATGGCGTCGCCGGCGCCGGGCCATTCGATCTCGGGGTGGTACATCAGGTAGGCCGAGGTGACGCCGGTGACGGCGCCGGCCCAGGTTGAGGGGTTCTCCCAGTCGAACGGGGGCTCGCCGGTGCGGGAGCCGATTCGTACGTCGAGGCCTCGTTCGATCAGTTTCCGGGTCACCCGGCGGCCGATCCGGCCGGTGCCGCCGAGGACCAGTGTCGTGTGCTTGTTTGTTGTCATGGTTACAGCCTGGAGCGGTGCTGTCTGGATGGTCCATGGCTGAGATGCCGGAATGCATGTCCGGTCGTCTACTGTTGGGGGGTGGACGCGCTCGCGGGGTTGCTTGAGGGGCCGCGGGCCAGTGGTGCTTTCCTTCTTCGCATCGTGCTGGATCCCCCATGGTCGATCCGGGTGCAGGACGGGTCGCCGTTGTGTGTGGCCGTCATGCTCAGGGGTGAGGCGTGTTTCGCGCCTGAGCACGGTGAGCCGGTGTGGTTGCGTCCGGGTGACGTCGCGGTCGTTCGCGGGCCGGATCCCTATGTGATGAGTGACGGCATGACAAGCCCGCCGCGGGTCATCGTGTATCCCGGTCAGCAGTGTGTCACGCCTGAGGGTGTGGAGTTGCGTGAGCGGATGGCGTTGGGGGTGCGTACGTGGGGCAGCGATCCCGACGGGTCGGTGCAGATGCTGCTGGGGGTGTACGAGGAGGTCGGTGCCGTCGGTCAGCGTCTGCTTGATGTGCTGCCGCCGTTGCTGGTCGTGTCCGAGGACATGTGGGATGCGGCGCTGGTGGCGGTGCTGGCCGGTGAGGTGTCCAAGCAGGGGCCGGCTCAGGGGGTCATGCTCGATCGCCTGCTCGATCTGTTGCTCATCTCGGTGTTGCGGGTGTGGTTGGACCGGCCTGAGAGTGAGGCTCCGGCCTGGTATCGGGCTTACACCCATCCGGTGGCGGGGGAGGTTTTGCGGTTGTTTCACGAGGACCCGGCGAGCGGTTGGACGTTGGCGCGGGTCGCGGCCGAGGTGGGTGTGTCGCGGGCGACGCTGGCGGAGTGTTTCCGTAGTGCTGTCGGTACGCCGCCGATGACTTATCTGACGGAGTGGCGTCTGGCGTTGGCCGCCGATCTGTTGCGTCAGTCTGATGCCACGTTGAACGTCGTCGCCCGGCAGGTCGGTTATGGCAGTGGGTTCGCTCTCAGTTCGGCGTTCAAGCGGGTGTACGGCATCAGCCCGCAGGAGTATCGCGGTGCCGGGCCGGCGTGGTGAGCCGGGTGTGGTCGGCGGGTTTGGCGGGTGCGGCGTCGGTTGTTCGGGCTGGGGTCTGTTCGGGCTGGTGGTGTTGTGGCGGGGGTTTCTGGCGGGGGACTGTTTGTCCGGGTCCGGGTCCGGGTCCGTGGCGCGTTCGCCGGTTGTAGCGTGGAGTTCCGGCGATCACCGCGATCCGGGGAGGCCTGGTGCGATACGACGACTGGGGGGAGCGTTCGCCGCGTTGGGCGGGCATCCGCAGTGAGATGGTCGATCTGCAGGGCACTGCGGTGCATCTTCTGCGTGCGCGGGGGGATGCGGGGATGCCCACGCAGTTGCTGGTTCATCCGATGGGTGCCACCGGGACGTTCTGGCTGGATGTCATCTCGTCGCTGGCTGCTCATGGGCCGGTCGTCGCGCCGGATCTGCCGGGTACGTTCACCGGTCACACGGGGACGCCGCATCGCCGGGCGGCCAGGGCGCATGTCAATGCGAGGTTTCTGCGGGCGTTGATGCGCAGGCTCGGGGTGGAGCGGGTGGTCGTTCACGGCTGGTCGATGGGTGGGTTGGTGGGTCTGTTGTTCGCGCGGGGTGCCGGTGAGGTGGAGGTGGAGGGGTTGGTGTTGACCAGTCCGACTCTGCCGGGTCCTTTGACGGTGGGCGAGGCGCTGGGCTGGCAGACGGTGGGGCGGTTCGCGCTGCTGGCCGGGGTGCCGGTCTTGCGTGGCACGTTGGGGTTGTGTGGAGGGCGGTTGCTGGAGGCGAAGTTGCGCAGGGGTGATCCTGTGGTCTCGCCGGGTGGTGGGTTGGATCTGGTGGGGGGTGATCTGCGGCGGGTCTCGCCGGAGTTGGTGGCGTTGCAGGCCGAGGAGCGTTGGGAGATGCGTGCCCGGCCGGACAGGTTGGGTGATGCGGTGGTGGCCTTCGCTTCGGTGGTGTCGGCGATGTATGTCGATCGGGGGCCTGTTCTGGGGGCGGTGGACGGGGTGGGGGTGGCGACGTTGTTGTTGTGGGGTGATCGGGATCCGTTGATCGGGCGGGCGGTGGTCGATTATCTGCTGGGGCGCAGGCCTGACTGGCAGTCGCGGGTGTTGGAGGGGGTGGGGCATCTGGCGCCGATGGAGGTTCCGGCGGCTTATGTGGAGGCGGTGGCGCGCTGGCGTGCGTCGCGGGTGCCGTGAGGGTGGGTCTTGTCGTCGGTAAGGTCATCGCTGGGCGCCGCCGTGATGTAGTCCGTTCATGAGGAGGGCGAGCAGGCGGTCGGCTTGGGCTGAGCTGTCCGGGGTGTCCTGGGCGGCCCAGGCGATGGCGCCGACCATCTTCAGCACATCCGCTTCGTCCGCATCGGCGACGACCACGCCTGATTGCCGTGCCCGCGCCAGCAGTGCGGCTCCCACCTCGAACAACTCCGTGTGCCAGGTTGATACCGGGCTGTTCCCGCGGTCGAGCGCCGAGTTCATCACCGTGGCCGCCAGACCTCGATAGGTCAAGGCGTGTGTGAGCGCGGCACGCAACCACGTGGACAACGCGTCGAACTCGTCCTTGGCCGTCAGCAGCTCGCGGCCGAGGCCGGTCAGCTCGGTTATCTGCTTGGCGAGCACCGCCTCTATGAGATTCAGTCGGGTGGGGAAATGCCGGTACAGCGTTCCGCTGGCCACTCCTGCCCGCCGGGCGATCTCGTCCAGGGAGGCGTCCACGCCGAACTCGGCGAACGCGATGCGGGCCTGTTCGACCAACTGCCCGTGGTTGCGCCGGGCGTCCGCACGCATCGGGCGCCCGGCGTGCGGCCGTGAATTTTGGCCCGCCAGCGCGATCACCACACCTTTTGTTAACCGGGGACACGGTCCGCTACCGTATCCATTTAACCGGACCATGCCTCACTTTACTGGCATGGCTCACCCGAGGCAGGGAGGAGTGCCCCATGGCGCTGTCGGAACGAGAGCGGGCAGCTGGCGCGCGCGAGGTCTTGGAGCGTTTCCGCCAAGCCGCTATCGGCCAGTCCGTCGATGACATGAGCCGTCTGTACGCAGTCGGTGCGGTCCACGAGTTCCCGTTCACCCTCCCAGGCCTGCCGTCCCGGCTTGAGGGCCGGGACGAAATCGTGAACTGGATAGCCGCGGGGTGGAAGGCCGACCTGCTGAGGTATGAGCGTTACCGGACTCTCGCCATCCACGAGACCGACGATCCAGAAACGATCATCGTCGAGCAGGAGGCTCTCGGGACCAGCGCGTCCACCGGCGAGTTCGCGCTTCCCAACATCGTTGTGCTCACGGTGCATAACGGGCAGATCACCCATCTGCGCGACTATGTCAACATCCCGGCAGCCGCAGCCGCCATAGGACGCGATATATGAACGCGCCACCACATCGCCATCGGCACCCATGAGAACGGCGAGCTCCTCATCCGGTTCGGGGACCTCGCCGGTACCCGTCCCCAAACCCCCTGTGCTGCTGTGACACGGAATTCGTATTACCTGTCACAACGGTGAACGGCGACAACCGCGGCCGGGCCGGCCCGCTGACGCCGTTTTCCGGTCGGTCGCAGCCCGGCCCCCGTGTCATGCCGGTTTTCTGGGGTGTAATGCTCCGGCGGAGGCGGCCATGAAGGTGGCGAGCAGGGCGGGGATGCCCAGGGCGGCGGGCAGGCCGATGAGTTCGGCGGCGCCGCCGATGATGGCGGGGCCGGCGACGAGGCCGGCGTAGCCGACGGTGGCGACCTGGGCGATGGCTTGTCCGGCGCGGGCGGGGTCGTGGTTGCCGGCGGCGGAGAAGACCTGGGGGACGATGGCGGCCAGGCCGAGGCCGAACAGGGTGAATCCGGCGATGGCGATGGGGATCTGTCCGACGAGCAGGGCGGTGGCGAGGCCGAGGGCGGCGAGGAGGCCGGAGTAGCGGACCAGGCGTACGGGGCCGAGGCGTTGGGCGAGGTGGTCGCCGGTGAAGCGGCCGATGGTCATGGCGATGGAGAAGGCGGCGAATCCGGCGGCGGCGACGGCCTGGGGGGCGCCGAGGTTTTGGAAGAGGTAGACGGCGGTCCAGTCGTTGGCGGCGCCTTCTCCGACGAGGCCGGCGAAGGCGACGATGCCCATGAGGATGATCCAGGCGGTCCAGGGGGCGCTCTGGCGGGGTGTGGTGGGGGTTGTTGGGGGTGGGGTGGTGGGGAGGAGGTGGCGGCGGGCGTACAGGGAGATGAGGGCCAGGGGGAGGCCGACGGTGGTGAGGGTGGCGGCGGCGCTGAGGTCGAGGGCGGCGAAGAGGCCGCCGATGCCTGCTCCGGTGAAGCAGCCGAGGCTGAACATGCCGTGGAAGGAGGACATGATGGGGCGGCGGTAGGCGCGTTCGACTTCGACGCCGTGGGCGTTCATGGAGACGTCGAGGAAGGCGTTGGTGAAGCCGAAGAGGAAGAGGGTGGCGATGAGGGCGGGCAGGGTGGTGGCGTAGCCGGGGGGGATGACGGTGAGTGCGGTGGCGATGGCGGCGGGGGTGATGAGGCGGGCGCTGCCGAGGCGGTCGGTGAGGTGTCCGGCGAAGCGCATGCCGGTGACGAGTCCGATGGCGACGGCGAGGAGGCCGTAGCTGAGCTGGCCGTCGCTGAGGTTGAGGGTGTGTTTGACGGCGGGGATGCGGGCAGCCCAGGCTCCGGAGGTGATGCCGAGGAGGATGAAGAAGTAGCAGACGGCTTTGCGGGCGTGGGCGGGGGGCCGCTGGGTGGTGGTCATGAGGTCCCCGGGTGTGTTGGATCGGGGGCGTATTCAATCATGGCGGGTTTTGGTGGTGGCGGGGGTGCTGGGGGGTGGCGGGGGTGTCAGTGGACGGAGAAGCCGCCGTCGACGCAGATGGCCTGTCCGGTGATGTAGGCGCTGGCGTCGCTCGCGAGCAGGACGGCGATGCCGGCGAAGTCGGCGGGCAGGCCGTTGCGGCCGGTCATGGTGCGGGCGGCGAGTGCTTCGACGCGGCCGGGGATGGCTTGGGCGGGTTCGGTGAGGGGGGTGAGGACGAAGCCGGGGATGATGGTGTTGGCGCAGACGCCGTGGGGGGACCAGGCTTCGGCCTGGGAGCGGGTGAGGCCGGTGATGGCGGCTTTGGAGATGCCGTAGGCGCCGCTGTCGCCGAAGGCCCTGTGGGATTGCTGGGAGCCGATGTTGATGATGCGGCCCCAGCCGCGCCGGGCCATGCGGGGGCCGAAGTGCTGGCCGAGGAGGTAGGGGGCGGTGATGTTGACGGCCATCGTCTGCTGGTAGTCGTCGGTGGTGAGGTCTGCCATGGGGGCGCGGATGTTGTTGGCGGCGTTGTTGACGAGGATGTCGATGTCGCCGAAGTGGGTGGGGGCCTGGTGGCACAGGCGGGTGAGGTCGTCGGGGTCGGCGAGGTCGGCGGTGATGGCGGCGGCGGTGATGTCGTGCTCGTGGAGTTCGGTGAGGGTGCGGGTGAGTTCGGTGGTGCGGCGGGCGGCGATGACGACGGCCGCGCCGGCGTGGCCGAGGGCGTGGGCGATGGCGTGTCCGATGCCGGAGCTGCCGCCGGTGACGAGGGCGGTGCGGCCGGCGAGGGAGAAGAGGGTGTGGGTGGGCGCTGTCACAACGACAGAACCTATCATCCGACCTTTTTGTGGGGGTGATCGTGGAGGGTCAGGGCGGCCTGCTGGATCTTGTCCATGACGGCGGACAGGTCGTGCAGGGTGGGGGTGTCGAGGTGTTGCAGGAGGCGGCGGAACTCGGCGAGTCCGGCGTCGGCGATCTGTTCGACGAGGGCGCGTCCGGCGGGGGTGAGCCGGGCGCGGCGGATGCGGCGGTCGTGGGGGTCCTCGCGGCGGGCGACGAGGCCGTGGGCGACGAGGCGGTCGACGATGCCGGTGACGGTGCCGAGGCCGACGTCGAGGTGGGTGGCGAGGTCCTGGCCGGAGGCGGAGTCCTGACCGGAGAGGATCATGACGACTTTGAGCTGGCGCATGGTCAGGTTGGAGTCGAAGAGGGGGGATGGGGCGCGGTGCTGGGCCAGGAGCCGGCCCAGGTCGCGTTGCATGGCGCCGATCTGGTCGATCAGCTGTTCGCGGTCGTCGTTCACGCTCACCTCTCGCTTCCTGAGAAGGTTATCAGGATTGGTAAGCATCGTTAAATATTCGTATGAGGCGAAGTGTTAGTCTAGGGCGAATCTTGTTGTGACATCCCTCCTTGAGGAGCCCGCCCCCATGACCTCCCTGGCCAGGTTGAGCCTCGCCAACCGCAGCCTCGTCATAATGATCGCGCTGGTGTTGAGCGCGTTCGGCCTGTTCGCGATCCCCTCGCTGAAACAGCAGCTGCTGCCCTCGCTGTCGTTCCCGGGAGCGTTCGTGGCGGCCTCCTACCCGGGCGCCTCTCCCGAGATCGTCGAGGAGCAGGTGACCGAGCCGATCGAGAACAGCTTCCAGGGGCTGGAGGGGGTCTCGGAGGTGACCTCGACCTCCCGGGAGGGGATGGCGCAGGTCCAGGTGGCGTTCGAGTACGGCACCGACATCGACGCGGCGGTCGCGGACATGCAGCAGGCGATCTCGCGGATCGAGGCGCAGCTGCCCGAGGGGGTCGATCCGCAGGTTCTCTCAGGCGGGACCGACGACATCCCGGTGATGCAGCTGGCGGTGGGCGACGGCGGTGACCAGCGGGACATGGCCGAGAAGCTGGAGCGGCTGGTGGTGCCGGAGCTGCAGGCCATCGAGGGGGTGCGCTCGGCGACGGTGACGGGGGCCCGCGACGAGGTGGTGACGATCACTCCGGACGCCCGCAAGCTGGCGTTGCTGGGGTTGTCGCCGGCGTCGGTGGCCGAGGTGCTGCGGGCCAACGGGCAGCCGGTTCCGGCGGGCAGCGTGACCCAGGACAAGCTGTCGCTGACGGTTCAGGTGGGGGCGCGGGTCTCGACGCTGGAGGAGCTGAAGGACCTGTACCTGACGCCCGCCGCGCCGGCGGCGCAGCAGGCGCCGGCGCAGGCCCGGCAGGCGCCGGGCGGCGGATCGGCCCAGCAGATCCAGCAGGCCCAGCAGGCCCAGCAGGCACAGCGGGCCCAGGCGCAGGCGCAGGCGCAGCGCCCCCCGGCGGCCCCCAAGCCGGTGCGGCTGGGGGACGTGGCCACGGTGGAGCGGACGCTGGCCGAGGGGACGTCGCTGACGCGGACCAACGGGCAGCCGAGCCTGGGGCTGTCGGTGACGATGACGCCCGACGGCAACGCGGTGGCGATCTCGCACCAGGTGCGTGAAAAGCGCGCGGAGCTGGTACGGGCGATCGGGGACTCCTCGGAGATAACGGTGATCTTCGATCAGGCGCCGTACGTGGAGCGGTCGATCGAGGACCTGACGACCGAGGGATTGCTGGGCCTGGCGTTCGCGGTGCTGGTCATCCTGGTCTTCCTGCTGTCGGTGCGCTCGACGCTGGTGACGGCGGCGTCGATCCCGCTGTCGGTGGTCATCGCGCTGATCGCGTTGTGGGTGGGCGACTACTCGCTGAACCTGCTGACGCTGGGCGCGCTGACGATCGCGGTGGGCCGGGTGGTCGACGACTCGATCGTGGTCCTGGAGAACATCAAGCGGCACCTGGGATACGGGGAGGCCAAGCGCAAGGCGGTGCTGGCCGGGGTGCGCGAGGTCAGCGGCGCGGTGACGGCCTCGACGTTGACGACGGTGGCGGTGTTCCTGCCGATCGCGGTGGTGGGCGGCATGGTGGGGCAGCTGTTCGCGCCGTTCGCGATCACGGTGACGGTGGCGCTGCTGGCGTCGCTGCTGGTGTCGCTGACGGTGGTGCCGGTGCTGGCGTACTGGTTCCTCAAGGCGCCGGTGCTCTCGCCGGAGCAGGCGCGGGCGGTGCGCCAGGAGGCCGAGGCCAAGGAGCTGCGCAGCCCGCTGCAGCGGGCCTACCTGCCGGTGCTGCGGTTCGCCACCCGGCGGCGCCTGGTGACGCTCCTGGCCGGCGTGCTGGTGTTCGCCGCGACGATGGGCCTGGCCGGGCGGCTGGAGACCAACTTCATCGACTCCTCCGGCCAGGACACCGTGTCGATCAGCCAGCGGATGCCGGCCGGCACCGACCTGGCGACGACGGACGCGGCGGCCAAGGAGGTCGAGGAGGTCCTGGCATCGCTGAAGGGCGTGCGCGACTACCAGGTGAACGTGGGCGGCGGCGGCGGATTCCTGGGAACGGGCGGCGGCGGCGGTGACCGGGCGTCGTACTCGGTGACGGTCGCCGAGGAGACCGACAGCGCGGCGCTGGAGGAGGAGCTGCGCGGGCGGCTGAAGGAGCTGCCCGAGAGCGAGATCGGCGAGGTCACCGTGGGCGGCGGCCAGGGCGGCCCCGGCGGCGGGGCGACCGACCAGCTGCAGGTGATCGTGCAGGCGCCGGATGTGGCGACGCTGCGGACGGCGGCCGAGACGGTCCGCACCGCGATGGCCGACCTGGGCGGGCTGCGGGATGTGACCTCCAACCTGGCGGCCGGCGCCGAGCGGGTCGAGGTGCGGGTCGACCGGGAGAAGGCCGCGGCCAGGGGGCTGACGGAGACGCAGATCGGGCAGCTGGTGGCCCAGCAGTTCCGCGGGGCGCCGCTGGGTGAGCTGACGCTGGACGGCCGCTCGGGCGCGGTGGTGCTGCGGACGGCGGACGCGCCCGAGGACGTCAAGGCGGTGGGCGCGCTGAAGCTGCCGACGGCCACGGGCGTGGTGAAGCTGTCGCAGGTGGCCAAGGTGTCCACGGTGGCCGGCCCCACGCAGGTGACGCGGATCGACGGTGAGCGCAGCGCCACGGTGTCGGGCACGGCGACCGGCAGCGACCTGGGCGCGGTGACGACACGGCTGACGTCGAAGCTGGAGGCATTGGCGTTGCCCGCGGGGGCGAGCTTCACCATGGGCGGGGTGAGCGCGGACCAGGCCGAGGCGTTCGGGCAGCTGGGACTGGCGATGCTGGCGGCGATCGCGATCGTCTTCATGATCATGGTGGCGGCGTTCCGCAGCTTTGTGCAGCCGCTGATCCTGCTGGTGTCGGTGCCGTTCGCGGCGACCGGCGCGATCGGGCTGCTGCTGGCGACGGGCACGCCGATGGGGGTTCCGGCCCTGATCGGCATGCTGATGCTGATCGGCATCGTGGTGACCAACGCGATCGTGCTGATCGACCTGATCAACCAGTACCGCGAGCAGGGCATGGGCATCGTGGAGGCGGTGATCGAGGGAGGCCGGCGCAGGCTGCGGCCGATCCTGATGACCGCGGTGGCGACGATCTTCGCGCTGGTCCCGATGGCCCTGGGGCTGACCGGTTCCGGCGGGTTCATCTCCCAGCCGCTGGCGATCGTGGTGATCGGCGGGCTGCTGTCGTCGACGCTGCTGACGCTGGTGCTGGTGCCGACCCTGTACGTGATGGTGGAGCGGCTCAAGGAGCGGCTGCGGCGCACACCCAAGGACGGCGGCGAGCGGCCGCAGCTGAAGGTCTACGACAAGGACGAGCTGGCGCCGACGACCCGGTAGGTCCCTGCGGTGAGGCAGGAAGGAGAGCCGCTCGCCCGCGTGGCGAGCGGCTCTCCCGCTTCGCGGAGGCAAGTACCCCTGTTCAGGACGGGTCAGGCCGGGTCAGGAGGGGCCGGGGCGGGGCGGGGCGGGCGGGGACGGCGGAATATACTGACCCAACGTGACTGCCAAGCCGCGTATCCCCAATGTCCTTGCCGCCCGCTACGCCTCCGCGCAGCTGGCCCGCCTGTGGTCTTCCGAGTACAAGGTGGTGGCCGAGCGACGCCTGTGGCTGGCCGTGCTGGCCGCCCAGGCGCGGCTGGGAGTGGCGGTGCCGCCTGAGGCGCCGGCGGACTACGAGAAGGTGGTCGACCACGTCGACCTGGAGTCGATCGCCGCCCGCGAGCGCGTCACCCGCCACGACGTCAAGGCCCGCATCGAGGAGTTCAACGCGCTGGCCGGCCACGAGCAGGTCCACAAGGGCATGACCTCGCGGGACCTGACCGAGAACGTCGAACAGCTGCAGATCCGCGACAGCCTGGTGGTGGTCCGCGACCGGTGCGTGGCGCTGCTGGCCGCGCTGGCACGCCTGGCGGCCGAGCACTCGCAGCTGGTGATGGCCGGGCGCTCGCACAACGTGGCCGCCCAGTCCACGACGCTGGGCAAGCGGTTCGCCTCGGCGGCCGACGAGCTGCTGGTGGCGTTCACCCGGCTGGAGGAGCTCATCGCCCGCTACCCGCTGCGCGGGATCAAGGGGCCGGTCGGCACCGCCCAGGACATGCTGGACCTGCTGGGCGGCGACGCGGCCAAGCTGGCGGCGCTGGAGGACGAGGTCGCCGCCCACCTGGGATTCGCCCACCGGCTGACCAGCGTGGGGCAGGTGTACCCGCGTTCACTGGACTACGAGGTGGTCACCGCGCTGGTGCAGCTGGCCGCGGCCCCCTCCTCGCTGGCCAAGACGATCCGGCTGATGGCCGGGCACGAGCTGGTCACCGAGGGCTTCGCCGAGGGACAGGTCGGCTCCTCGGCGATGCCGCACAAGATGAACACCCGCTCCTGCGAACGGGTCAACGGCCTGGCGGTCATCCTGCGCGGGTACGCCTCGATGACCGGGGAGCTGGCCGGCGACCAGTGGAACGAGGGCGACGTGTCGTGCTCGGTGGTGCGCAGGGTGGCGCTGCCGGACGCGTTCTTCGCCTTCGACGGGCTGGTGGAGACCATGCTGACGGTGCTGGAGGAGTTCGGCGCCTTCCCCGCGGTGATCGCCGCCGAGCTGGACCGCTACCTGCCGTTCCTGGCCACGACGAAGATGCTGATGGCCGCGGTGCGGGCCGGGGTGGGCCGCGAGAGCGCCCATGAGCTGATCAAGGAGCACGCGGTGGCCTCGGCCCTGGCGATGCGCGAGGGGGCGGGCGGCAACGAGCTGATCGCCCGCCTGGGAGCCGACGAGCGGTTCCCGCTGGGCGAGGCGGAGCTGCGCGACCTGCTGGGCGAGCCGATCTCCTTCACCGGCGCGGCCTCGGCCCAGGTGGAGGCGGTCGTGGCGCGCGTGGCCCAGGTCGTGGACCGCCACCCCCAGGCGGCCGCCTACCGGCCCGGAGCGATCCTCTGAACGGCACGCCGACAACGCCGACAACGCTGACGAAGGCGGCCGAGGTCGCCGACGCCTGCCTGGGCGACGCGCTCGTGTTGTGGGGGGCCCAGACGATGGGCCCGAAGGTGCGGGCGTGGGCGCTGGGGGAGGCCGTGGCGGTGGCCTGCCCCGACCTCAACCGCCGCGACCGCCTCACGGTGTGCGGCCCGACGGGAGCGGTCAGCACCCTGGTGCGATGGGCGCTGGCGCAGGCCGGCCCGTCCTACCGGATGGTGGGGGAGCGGGCACTGGTCGAGGAGGTGGTCGCCCGGGACGCGGGGCTGCGGGTACTGGGCACCTTCGAGTGGATGGACACCCCGCCCGGCGCCCCGGGCGCCGCGCTCACCCGCCCGGCGGGCGAGGAGGCCGGCCCGGGACGGGTGGGGTGGCTGCGCGACGACCAGGAGGGGGAGGTGAGCGCCCTGCTGGCGCGGGCGGCCCCCTCGGCGTGGGCGGTACCCGGCGTGACGGGGGTGCGGCGCTGGGCCGGAGTGCGCGACGACGACGGGCACCTGGTGGCCGTGGCCGCCGACGCCTGGTCCTGCCCGCCGGTGGGATTCCTCGCCGGGGTCGCCACCGCGCCGGCCGTGCGCGGCCGCGGGTACGGCGAGCGGGTGTGCCGGTTCGCCCTGGGCGAGCTGGCGGCCGCGCACGAGCGGGTCGCGCTGATGGTCGACACCGACAACCACGCCGCCATCGCCCTGTACGAGCGGCTGGGACTGCGCGGGCGGCCACTGGCCGCCGCGGCGCTGGACGCCACCTGACCCCCGCCCCGGCGCCGGGGCGGGGACGAGGGAAAACCTGGTGCGGGGCGCGGCCCCGGCAGGCAGAGTGGACGAAATGATGTCCAGTTTCATACCTGGCCTGGAGCTTTCGCGTGCTTTCTACGCCCAGGTCGTGCGGCCGATCGTGGCCGACGTGCCGCACAGTGCCGCGCTGATCGGCGCCGGGTCGGAGGTATTGGCCTTCGACACCGAACGCTCCACCGACCATGACTGGGGACCCAGGGTGGTGGTGTTCGTCGCGGCGCACCGGGCCGAAGCGGTCCGGCGCGCCGTCGGCGAACACCTGCCCGAGGACTTTCGCGGATACCGCACCACCGTGACCGGTGAGTGCCACGGGGTGCAGGTGAGCGACCCGGCCACCTGGTTCACCGAACGGCTCGGCTTCGACCCGCTGGGCGGGGTGAGCGTGCTGGACTGGCTGTCGACCCCCTGGCAGCGCCTGGCCGAGGTCACCAGCGGGGAGGTCTTCCACGACGGCCTGCAGGTCATCGAGCCGGCCCGCGCCGCGCTGCGCTGGTATCCGCCCGACCTGGAACGCTACGTGCTGGCCGGGCAGTGGCGCCGCCTGGCCCAGCAGGAGGCCTTCCCCGGGCGGTGCGGAGAGGTCGGCGACGACCTGGGCTCGGCACTGGTCACCGCCGAGCTGGCCCGCGACCTGATGCGGCTGGTGGTGCTGACGCGCCGCCGCTACCCGCCGTACGCCAAATGGCTGGGCAGCGCCTTCGCCCGCCTGCCGGGCACCGCGGAACTGGGGGACGCGCTGTCGGCGGCGGTGGCGGCCACCGGGTGGCGCCGGCGCGAGGAGCACCTGGGGGTGGTGTACCGGCGGGTGGCGGCCCTGCACAACCGGATGGGGGTGGCGCCGGCGCTGGAGGGGAGCCTGCGGCCCTACCACCGCCGGCCCTTCCAGGTGATCGACGCCGGCCGGTTCGCCGGCGCCCTGCACGGCGCCATCACCGACCCCCGGGTGCGGGCACTGCCACCGGTGGGCTCGATCGACCAGTTCGGCGACTGCGTCGACCTGCTGACCGACCCGCGGCGCTGCCGGGCGGCCACCCGCGCCGTCCTGGAGCTGTGAAACCGCGAAACCGCGAAGCGGGGGGCGGGGGAGCCGGGGTGCGGTGGGACGGGGCGGTGGAGCCGGGGTCAGGCGGTGACCGGTTCCCGGTGGCGGGCGAGCATGCGCCGCTCGAACCACAAGGTCGCCAGCGGCGGCACCGAGCACACCAGGCCGACGACGATCGTGCCCAGGCTCCAGCGGGCCTGGCGGGCCGCGTACAGCACCGCGGCCAGGTAGAGCACGAACAGGGCGCCGTGCACCGGGCCGAAGATCTTCACGCCGAGGTCCCCGGTGGCGGCGACGTACTTGAAGTACATGCCGATGAGCAGTCCCGCCCACGAGCACGCTTCGGCGATCGCCACGTAACGGAACAGGCGGAGTGCGGTCGGCACGGCGGATACACCTCTCCAAAAGGGGAAACCGTCCGGAAAACGGGGCGTCCGGACCGGAGGGGAACGGCCTCCAGCCTAGGGGGACGGGGCGCCGCCCACCCCGCCGGGCCCCACCCGCGCCGCCGGAGCCGGCCGCGCGAGACGGGCGGCCTACTCCGGCGGCGCGGGCACGCGCGACACGCGGCGGAGGGCACCGTCCCGGCGGGGCGGGCAGGACCCGGCGGCGGTGGTGCTGTGGAACGGCGGAGCCGGCGCCGTTGACCTGAAGTTAACTTCAGGTTCTAGGGTCGTGGTGTGGCACCGCCCACGCGCCCTCGCCGGACGCGGCCCGGTGGTGCGCAGGAGGCGGGCCGCAGCCGGCCGCCGGCGATCCCCCGTACGACGAGCGCCTACAACGAGCGCAGGAAACACAGGAAACATGGTGACGTGTGATGAGCATGGAAATGGCGGCCTGGCACTCGCTGTACAGCACGATGCACGCCCGAGACGACCGGCGGCCCTTCTCGGCGGCCACGCTGCGGCGCATCGCCGCCTTCGCCCGCCCGCACCGCACCCTGCTGGCGTGGTTCCTGCTGTTGAGCGTGGTGTCGGCGGTGCTGGCGGTGGCCACCCCGGTGCTGGCCGGGCAGGTGGTCGACGCCATCGTCGGCGGCGCCGCGGCGGGCGTCGTGGTCAGGCTGGCCGTCCTGATCGCGGTGATCGCGCTGGCCGAGGCGGGACTGGGCCTGGTGACCCGGTGGATGTCGGCGAGCATCGGTGAAGGGCTGATCCTGCGGTTGCGCGGCGCCGTCTTCGACCACGTGCAGCGCATGCCCATCGCCTTCTTCACCCGCACCCGTACCGGCGCCCTGGTCAGCCGGTTGAACAACGACGTCATCGGCGCCCAGCGGGCCTTCAGCGACACCCTTTCAGGGGTGGCGGGCAACCTGGTGACGCTCACCTTGACCCTGGTGGTGATGATCGGCATCTCCTGGCAGCTGACCGCGCTGGCACTGGTCCTGCTGCCGCTGTTCGTGCTGCCCGCCCGGCGCGTGGGCACCCGGCTGGCCCGGATGGAACGCGAGGCCGCCGACCACAACGCGGCGATGAGCAACCAGATGACCGAACGCTTCTCCGCGCCCGGCGCCACCCTCGTCAAGCTGTTCGGCCGCCCGGCCCAGGAGTCGGCCGAGTTCCTGGCGCGGGCCCGGCGGGTGCGTGACATCGGGGTCCGCACCGCGATGGTGCAGTCGGTGTTCGTCACCGCCCTCACCCTGGTCTCGGCGCTGGCCCTGGCCCTGGTGTACGGGGTCGGCGGCTTCTACGCACTGAGCGGCCGCCTGGAGCCGGGCGCGCTGGTGGCGCTGGCGTTGCTGCTGACCCGCCTGTACGCGCCGCTGACCGCGCTGGCCGGGGCGCGGGTGGAGGTGATGAGCGCCCTGGTCAGCTTCGAGCGGGTCTTCGAGATCCTCGACCTGCGACCGCTGATCACCGACAGGGCCGACGCCCGCGCGGTGCCCGAGGGGCCGGTGACGGTGGAGTTCGACCACGTCGGCTTCGCCTACCCCTCGGCCGAGAAGGTGTCGCTGGCCTCCCTGGAGGAGGTCGCCACGCTGGACGCGCGCGGCGGCGCGACGGTGCTGCACGAGGTGTCCTTCCGCGCCGAGGCCGGGCAGATGATCGCCCTGGTGGGCTCCTCGGGGGCGGGCAAGTCCACGATCGCGCAACTGCTGGCCCGCCTGTACGACGTCGACGACGGCGCGGTGCGATTGTCGGGGGTGGACGTGCGCGAGCTGTCGGCGGCCTCGATCCGCCAGACGCTGGGCGTGGTGACCCAGGACGGGCACCTGTTTCACGACTCGATCCGCGCCAACCTGCTGCTGGCCCGCCCCGAGGCCGAAACCGAGGAGCTGTGGCAGGTGCTGCGGCGAGCGCGGCTGGCCGATCTGGTCGAGGCACTGCCCGACGGGCTGGACACCGTGGTCGGCGAGCGCGGCTACCGGCTCTCGGGCGGGGAACGCCAGCGGCTGACCATCGCCCGCCTGCTGCTGGCCCGCCCCCGGGTGGTGGTGCTGGACGAGGCCACCGCGCACCTGGACTCCACCTCCGAGGCCGCGGTCCAAGAAGCCCTGGCCGAGGCGTTGGCCGGGCGCACGGCGCTGGTCATCGCCCACCGGCTCTCGACGGTCCGCGCCGCAGACCTGATCTTGGTGGTGGAGGGCGGGCGGATCGCCGAGCGGGGCACGCACGCCACGCTGCTGGCCGCCGGAGGCCGCTACGCGCAGCTGTACCGCACCCAGTTCGGCCGCCAGGCCACCACCCCGGCCGGCCACCTGGACACCGGCCACCTGGGCGCGGCCCGGCCCGGCGGCGGTGAGCTCGATGGTGAGCTCGATGGTGAGCTCGGCGGGGGGCGGGAGGTCGCCGGCGGCGCCGTGGCCGCCCGCTGATCCGCTGAACACCCCTCGGCCGCCCGGCCCCCTCTCCCCGTACCGGGGGAGGGGGAGGGGCGGTCAGGCCGGCCGCTCGGCGCGGTCGGCGTTGGCGTGGATGGCGTCGCGGATGTAGACGGTCAGGCCGGCGGCCGAGGCATCCTCGGTGAATCGCGCCCAGTCGGCGCCGGTCATCGCGGCCGCCCTGTCGCGGGACTGCCGCCGGGCCTCGCCGTGGCCCCAGCGCCGGCGCGCCTCCTCGTCGTGGTCCTCGGGAACGAAGTCGCCGAAGATCTCGAAACGCTCCTGGGGGGTCAGGGGAATGCTCAGGACGTTCGCCTCCATCGCGTGCTCGACCGCCCCCGCCATCGCCCGCAGCCGGTCGATGCGCCGGGTGACTCGTGCTGGCGCCGCAGGTGCGCCAGATCGCCTCTCCTGGTTCACCGTGCCAGCCTGCACCCTCACGTTACGGCAGGGTCAAATCCCCGGGCCCGTGCCTATACGGCCGGGGCCGAGGTGACGTCGATGACGGCCTTGCCGGTGACCTTCCGCTCGCGGACCGCCCGTACCGCCTCCTCGGCCCGCTCCCAGGGACCGCGCCAGCCGACCTGCGCCGACAGCGCCCCCGAGGCGAGCAGCCCGGCCAGCAGGCCCAGGTCGGCGCCGACGGCGGCGGCGTCACCGAAGGAGCTCAAAGTGCGGGCCGCGCCGGGAAAGAAGGTCGAGCCGGGAGGGAAGACGGCGGGCTCGCCGCCTGCCCAGCCGATGCTCTGCAGGGTGGCGCCGGGGGCCAGCAGCGCCCAGGCGGCCACCAGGTAGGGTCCGCCGACGGTCTCCAGCACCACGTCGACCGGCTCGGCCACCTGCCGCAGGCCGGTGAGGCCCACGACGACCTCGTGGGCGCCCAGCGCGGTCAGGTCGGGTGCGCAGGCGCCGTCACGGACCGAGGCCAGAACGTGGGCCCCGGCCCGGGCGGCCAGCTGCACGCCGTAGCGGCCCACGGCGCCGCTCGCCCCGGTGATCAGCACCCGCCGGCCCAGGACGGAGCCGGCGGCGCGCAGGGTACGCAGGACCGTCATGCCCGCCATGGGCAGTGCCGCGGCCTCGGCCAGGGCGGCTCCCCGCGGCAGGGGGGCGACGTCGGCACTGGAGACCGCCAGCAGCTCGGCCCACGCGCCCGGGCCGAAGGCCAGCACCCGGGTGCCCGCCGCCGGGCCGGTGCCGTCGGCCGCAGGGCGCACGACGACTCCGGCGGCGTCGTAGCCGCCCACGTGACCGGCGGGCAGCTGGGCGAGCATGCCCAGCTCGCCGGGGTTGAGGGAGGCGTGGCGCACCTGGACGAGCAGCTGGCCGGGGCCGGGTTCGGGGTCGGCGGCCTCACCCAGGCGCAGACCGCAGGGGAGCGAGGGATCGACGACGAGAGCGCGCATGGCGGATGCTCCTGACCGGGAGAGGCGGCGCACGAGAACCCCCGCACACCGAACAAAACGGACTAATAGTCCGGTTACATGTGGGCTAATATACGGACTAATAGTCCGGTTACGCAAACGCGACCGGTTACCTGTCACCTGAGAAAAAAGGGGAGAGCGATGGGCGAACGCGCCGACGCCGCCCGCAACCGCCACGCCATCCTGCGCGCCACAGAGGAACTGCTGGCCACCCACGGCGCCCACATCTCCCTGGACCAGGTCGCCGCGCACGCCCAGGTCGGCAAGGGCACCGTCTTCCGGCGCTTCGGCAGCCGCACCGGCCTGATGCAGGCCCTGCTGCAGGAGCGGGCCGTGCAACTGCGCGAGGCACTGGAGTCGGGGCCGGCACCCCTGGGACCCGGCGCGCCGCCCGCCGAGCGCATCGTCGCCTTCCTCGACGCCCTCTCCCAGCTGGCCGCCGGCAACCTCGCCCTGCTGGCCGCCCACGAACGCTCCTGCGCCACCGACCGACACGCCGACCCCACCTACGTGCGCTGGCACGCCCACCTGGAAACCCTGATCGCCCAGGCCCGCCCCGACCTGGACGCCACCTTCGTGGCCCACGCCCTGCTGGGCATGTTCGACGCCGACATGGTGCGCCGCCTCACCCGGGAGGGCGACCCCGGCAGGTTCGCCCGCTCACTGCGCCAGCTGGTGGGGGAGCTGCTGGCCTGAACCAGCCCGACCGTCTGAACCAGCCCAGCCGCCTGAACCGGCCCGACCGGCGCCGCGCCCTGCGGCGGGCGAGACCGCCGACCCCGAACCCGGCCCCGGCCGGCTGCCCGTCCAGGTGCGCCACGCCTCCCTCAACCCCGGCGCCGGCCACCTCGACCGGTATTGTTATCACCGCTTGCTAGGATCCGGTCCATGGTGCGACCCCCGCTGACCGAACTCGACCGCGAACGCGGCCACCGCCTGGGCGCCATCCTGCGCCAGGCACGCGGCACGCGCAGCATGACCGAAGTGGCCGCCGCCGCCGGACTGTCCGCGGAGACCCTCCGCAAGATCGAGACAGGCCGCATCCCCACCCCGGCCTTCTTCACCGTCGCCGCCCTGGCCCACGCCCTCAACGTCTCCCTGGACGTCCTGGCCCAGGTCTACGCCGAAGAACGCGCCGCCTGACCACCCACCCCGACCACCCCGAAGCCGGTGACCCCGCGACAGAGAACCCGCCGGGGAGCCCACCGCACCCCACCACCCGGCCGATGACCGGCTCGACCGATCAGCTCGACGCCGGACCGCGCAGCAACGGATGCGACCGCATCGCCACCTCCAGCTCCCCGGGCAGCTCATCGCGGTAACGCCCCAGCGTCGCCAGATCACTGTGCCCCAGAACCCGCCGCACCGCGTCCATGTCCACCGCGTCGGCCAGCAGGTGAGTGGCCGTGGTATGCCGCAACCCGTGCGGCGTCACCGAACGACGACGATCGGGATCCACCCTGCGCTGCACCCGGTCGATCACCGCCTGCACATCCCCCCGCGCCAGACGCCGCCCCCGCCACGACAACAACAACGCCTTGTCGGCCGAGGCCATCCGCCCATGCAGCAGATAGGCCTGCAGCACCAGCGCGACATCATCGGGCAGCGGCACATCCCGCGTCTTGCCGCCCTTACCGAAGATCCGCCAGTACCGCACCCCGTCGTTGGTGTAGAAGTCCTCCACATTGGCCCGCACCAGCTCCGACACCCGCGGCCCCATCGTCGACAACATCAACACGATCAGCCCGTCACGCAACTCGGTGTGCTGGTCACGCCGCCGCACCCGCCCCGCACCCGCCGCACCCGCCACGGGCGCCTCCGACGCCTCCGACGCACCACCGCCCGGCCCGCCACCCAGCTCACGCGCCGCACCGATCAGCCCCCGCGCCTGCTCGCGGGTCAACGCCCGCCGCTCGGGCCGCAACCCCCCGCGCTCCCGGGCCGTCACCGTCGCCATCGCCATCGGATTGACCTGCACCCACCCCGCCAGCACCGCGTGCTTGAACAACGCCGAGATCGACCGCCGAAACCGCGCCTGGGAGGAGGCCGACTGCGTGGCACCCGCCTGCTCGCCGGGCTGCGAGCGCCGCCGGCCGTCGGGCTTGCGGGCGAAGGCCAGCAAGACGGCGTCCACGTCCTCGCCGCTCAGGTCGTCCAGCACCACCTCCTCACCCACCAGATCCACGAAGGTGGCCACATCACGCGCGTACACCTCCGCCGTCGACACCGACAGCGCGCCGGTCAGGGTCTTGGCCCGCACCAGCTCCACGTAACGATCGGCCGACTCGCCCACACTGAGACGATTCAGATCAGCAGGCCGCATGATCCCGGCGACACCCCTCCCGCATCCGGGCCGCCGTCAACGGCCGCTCACCCCGCACCAGTGCCACATCCGCGCCCGCCGAAACACCGCCACCGGCGCCCGCCCGCCACGCCGCCGTCACCGGCCACGACCCGGACGACCCGGACGGCACCGCCGGCCACGACCGCGGGGGAGCGGCCCACCCGGCAGATCACCGATCATGCACATCCCCCCACGGTAGACGAACGCCCGCGCCCGCAGGGCCCGCGCGAAAAGTCCCGCCCACCCCGGCCCTGAGGCGCCGCGTCCCTCACCCAGGCGGCCGTCCCGCTCAGCGGGTGTCCCCGGCGCCCTCCGCCACCCTGGCGCTCGCGGCGGCATACTCCTCGGCGGTCATGCCGCGGTCGGGGTAGCGCTGGTTGAGGTCATGCTGGTCCTCGGCCCACTGCCGGTAGGCCCGCCGTACGGTGAGCTCGTCGGAATCGACGACATGGGCGATCTGCGTCCACGTGACCCCGGCCAGCAACGCGTGGTGAACGTTGGAGGGATGACGCACCGTACGCGCGACGCACTCCGCCAGCGCCAGCAGCTCGACGTGCTCGTCCACGGTCAGCGCGGGCCGCTCCTCGGCCCCGTGCCGGGCAGGATCATAGACTCCCCGGGCCACCAGCTCGGCCCGGGCACGAGCCGACGCGTTCTTGGCGGCCAGCTCGTTGTAGCGCTCCAGCTGCCGGCCGACAGGCATGTCGAAGCGGGCGTCGCGCCAGGTGGTGATGTGCTCAGGCACGCTCATGACGACTTCTCCAATACGGTCGGGGGCCCGGCGGGTGATCCGGCCGAAAAGCACTCGCGAAGATCGCGAAAGGGGTTCGGTGGCGACCCGCTCAGGACGCCTCACCCCAGGTCGCCCCACATGCTCCCCGAGGCGGGACCCGGCCGTTACCCCAGCCGGTGCGGGATCGGATCTCGGACACCCCATGGAGCATAGTGCGGTGCGACGTACCCGATCGCGGGGGAGAAGCCGGAAGCGGACTGCTCAACTCATACGTATACGCCCTGGCTCGATCATCGGCGAGGACGACAATCGGTGAGAACGACGCATCTCGAGAGCTCGCCACCCGGCCGAGGAAACCCGGTGTCCTGCACCGGAAACCCGCCGGCGCGGAGGTCCCGACGCAACGAGGTGGGACGCCGCCGGCGGATGAGGGCGCAGACCGGACGAAGCCGGCAGCATCAATGCAGGTCAGGACATATTTTCAGGGCATATTTCGCCGGATTTGGCCGTTGCCCGGCCGAGTGCCTTCAGGGGGAGCGCGGGCAGGGCGGCCGGTCCTCACGCATGAAAGCACTCCCAGTAACAAAACCGACAATCAGTACATATTCGTTCTCGCGACGGGGGAGAGGCCGCCCGTGCGCCGACATCGCCAAATCGCCAAATCGCCGACAGGCTTGCGCCCGCAGCCGGGCGGTTGCCCCCTGAAGGCCTGCGCGTCCTCCAGGTGAGCACGACCATCGAACGGATCACTCAAGAAGATCATGATCGCGGCGATGATCATGATCGAAAGCGGGTTGGACGATCATGCTCGCAACGCGGGCCGGGTGAGACGCGAGACCCGGCGTACGCCCGCAAAGATCTTCACCGAGCGGGTCGCGTGAGCCGGGCCGGGTCTGTGGTTCGAGCAGGTGGCCCGGAGGTGGGGCGATAAGGCGACAGATTAACACCATTCGTCTTATACCAGACAGAAGGTCAATTCTGTCTGGTATAAGATCTCATGATTTATGGGCGTTCTTCGCGTCGCTGTCTCGTCTCACGGAACTTGGCCCCCGTCTCACTAAAGTGGCCCCACGCGTGATTTCGTCTCAGCGAAATGGCTCCGGTTTCGCCAAGGCTTAGGGTGACGGGCATGAGCGAGGAGATGTCTTCTGGTGTGATCCGTTCGGCGATCGTCGGTTCCGGCACGGGAGAGGCCGTGATCGCCGCTGAGACCCGGCAGAAAGTGGGTTTTGACCTTGCTTCTTACGTCCGGCGCAGCCAAGGCGGGCCTTGTTTCATCTGTGCACTACTGGCCGGCGACCCCGGCTACGATCTTGAACAAATCGTCTTCGAGGACGAGCATCACGTCGCCTTCCTGGATCGCTATCCCACGATGCCCGGTAAAGTCCTGGTGGCCCCGAAGGCTCACGTCGAGCATGTGATCCGTGACCTCGACGAAGCGGCCTACCTGCGGTTGATGCTGACAGTTCGCCTGATCGCTCTCGCCGTTGAGGAAGCCGTCCCGTCCGAGCGCACCTATCTGCTCTCGCTGGGCAGTCAGCAGGGCAACGCCCACCTTCACTGGCACATTGCCCCGTTGCCGCCTGGAACCCCCTACGAGCAGCAGCAGTACCACGCCCTGATGACTGAGAACGGCGTGCTCCCCTGGACAATGCGCCAGGCCGTTGACCTCGCCGAACGCCTCCGCGCGATCCTGGCCAAGCGCAGTGGAAGTATGTGATCTTGACTGCGGTCACTGTCCCTTGTTCTACAGGGCCACTTTGCTGAGATAAACGCGATCGCGGGACCATTTTCGTGAGACGACTCAACCGCCTGGCTAGACACTATGCGTGAACGCCCACTTCACAGGCTCCAACCACGGGGCCATTTTCGTGAGACGGGGCCACTTTGCTTGAGACAGGACAGTCGCTGTCCTGTCTCACGGAAGTCGGCCCCTGTCTCACCACCTTGGCCCCACCTTGGCCCCACGCGTGATTTCGTCTCAGCGAAATGCTCCTTGAGTCTCGTTCCCGGGCCCACATGGGTGATCGTCTTCTCAGCAAAACGGCCCCGCGCTCTCGTCCGCCCGGTTCCCGCGGGGCCCGGTCCTGTGACGGTTGATCTTCCTCTTTGCCGGTGAATCTTGGGCAAGCTCGGGTTTCTGCCGTTGCGCTCCTACGATGGCCGTTGCGCTCCTACGATGATCCGATGCGCCAGGCCGACCCGAAGCCCTACTGGAACACCAACGTCGCCCGGCACCCGGGCATCCTCCGCGCCGTCCCCGAGGGGTGCGGCGATGCGCTGGACGTCGGCTGCGGTGACGGTCTGCTCGCGCGGAAGCTGGCCGAGCGGGCAGAGCGCGTCACCGGTATCGACAGCTCGCCACAGATGATCGCCCGCGCCCGTGAACTCGCCCCCGGCCCTTCGGATCTCACCTTCGTCGAGGGTGACTTCCTTACCGCGGACCTTCCCGCTGCGGGCTATGACTTCATCTGCTCGGTGTCTGCGATCCATCACATGGACTTCGAGTCGGCCCTGGCGCGCATGCGCCGGATGCTGCGCCCTGGCGGCACGTTGGTGGTGGTCGGCCTGGCCTGCGAGACGACCCCGGCGGAGTGGGCGGCGACGATCGCGGCTGCCCCCGTCGTGCGGATCGTCAAGGTGCTGCGTCGCGCGCACGGCCCGGAGGGGATGCCGGTCGCCGCCCCGCCGATGAGTTACGGGCAGGTGCGGGCCGCGGCGCGGCGGCTGCTGCCCGGCATGCGCTATCGCCGGCATGTGCTCCGCCGGTATTCGCTGACCTGGGAGAAGCCCGGCCGCTAGCTGTGCTGTTTCGATCACGCCAGGTCGCGCCAGGTCGCGCCAGGTCGTGCGGGGTCGTGTGAGTTCCCGGCTCGGGCCGGTGGGGTGTCGGTGGGGGCGTGCGCGGCGGTGCGTGTGACGATGGGAGGGTGACGCGGACGATGACCGCCTGGGTGGTTCGCCGCCCCGGGCCCATGGCCACCCACCCGCTGGAGCGGGTGCGGCTGCCGGTGCCCGAGCCCGCTGCCGGTGAGGTGCTCGTCCGGGTCGAGGTGTGCGCCGTCTGCCGCACCGATCTGCATCTGGCCGAGGGTGACCTGCTCCCCCGGCGGCCCGGTACGGTGCCCGGGCACGAGGTGGTCGGGCGTGTCGCGGACCGCGGCCCCGGAGCCGATCGGTTCTGCGTCGGCGCCCGGGTCGGTGTGGCCTGGCTTCGTTCCACCTGTGGTGAGTGCCGTTACTGCGCGCGGGGTGCGGAGAATCTGTGCCCGTACTCGCGCTACACCGGCTGGGACGCCGACGGCGGTTACGCCGAGTACCTGACCGTGCCGCAGGGCTTCGCCTATCCCCTGCCCGAGGATCAGCCTGCCGAGGAGCTGGCTCCGTTGCTGTGCGCGGGCATCATCGGCTACCGGGCGTTGCTGCGCGCGGAGTTGCCGCCGGGTGGGCGGCTGGGTGTGTACGGGTTCGGCGCCTCGGCCCACCTCACCGCTCAGGTCGCGCTCGCCCGGGGCGCCACGGTGCACGTGCTGACCCGTTCCGCGTCCGCCCGCGGGCTGGCCCTGGAGCTGGGCGTGGCCTCGGCGGGCGGCGCCTACGACGTTCCTCCCGAACCGTTGGACGCCGCCATTTTGTTCGCCCCGGTCGGCGACCTGGTCCCGGTGGCGCTGGCCGCCCTGGACCGCGGCGGCACCCTGGCCGTGGCCGGAATCCATCTCAGCGACATCCCGCCGCTGAACTACTGCGACCATCTGTTCCAGGAGCGTACGCTGCGTAGCGTCACCGCCAACACCCGCGCCGACGGCCGAGCCCTGCTGGAGCACACCGCCCGCCATCCACCACGCGTCACCACCACCGCCTACGACTTCGAGCGGGCCGACCAGGCGTTGGCGGACCTGGCCGCCGACCGGGTCACCGGCGCCGCCATCCTTCGCATCGGCGACAGCTCACCTGCCGCAGATCGCGGTGTCCGGCCGGTGGGTTAGCCGGTGAAGGGGGCACGACCCAGCGTGAGATAGATGATCGGCCCGATCGGCTGGATGAGCAACAGCGGCCACCACAGCGTCTTGGAACCCCGGATCTGGCCGGCGGGTCTGCACCACAGGTCGGCGGCCGCCGTAGCGGTGAGCGACAGCTCCACGGAGGCCAGCGTCAAGATCGCCGCCTGCTGCCGGGCGGAAAGGTCACTCCAGTGCTTGTGCGAACGTTTCACGAGTGGCTCCTCAGTAGTGAGCGACACCGGTTCGACGCGGAACGAAGCGACCGGCGCTTCTGGCTCTCCGGTGACGACGGTGCGGTCGGCCACAGCCGTCTCCTTCGAGAGATCCGTCTTCCTTCGTCTCCATCACACACCTGCGGGAGAGCCGCGGCACCGGTCGGACGTCAGTTGCCGCAAGGACCATCGTCCTGAGCCACCGCGCTGGCCAGCCTCCGCTCGACATCGGGTATGGAAACCGTCCAGGCCGTGAAACGCCTCATCATCGTGAGATCCGTGGTAACAGGGCCGCCGATCGTCATGACCGCCAGGCGTGGAAAACACCTGGAATCCAGGGCCATCAGCGCGGCAGTTCGGGGCCTTCAGCCGGTGGCGCGAGCGCGGCCGGCTGATGGGCTGGTGGGGGTAAGCCGTTCTCATCGGTGTCTCCCGGAAGGAGCCCGGACCATGAGCGCCTATCCCGTACGCGTGCGCGGCCACCTGGACGAGCCGCTGAGCCGTGGCCTGTGGCTGGTCAAGGGCTACTGGCACTCCCCCACTACCTTGTTCTGGGATTGCTGTGGTTCGCCTTCGCCGTCTTGACGGTGATCGCCTTCTTCGCGATCCTGTTCACCGGCCGCTACCCGCGTTCGATCTTCGAGTTCGTGCTGGGCATGAACCGGTGGACGCTGCGGGTGGCCGCCTATGCCACCCTGATGACCGACGTCTACCCGCTCTTCCGCCTCGATGCCGGTGAGGACGAACCCGCAGAAGGCCCCCAGCCTCCGCCGGCAGAGACCGGCCTTCCCCCGGCGGGCGGGAACCCCCTGCTCACAGGAGCGGAACCGGGAGCGGTCACCACCGTCCCGCCCCGGCAGCAGTCCCATGTGTGGTCGGCCCTGGAGTCCTAGCTTAGACACCAAGGGCGGCTGAGTAACGACGCCGCAGGCTTCGCTTCATGCTACGGACCGCATCCTCGCTCCCCCTCTTGCAGGGCCTTTGACGCTGGGCTTCGACCCCGCCCGTTTCCAGACGAGATCGCCAGCCTGCTACCGGGCCTCCTGGCAGCTACCCGGGCCGGACTTTCACCGGCGAGCGACGACGAGCTTACGAACAACAAGATGAGCCGCTATGTCACGGCTTCACCTCTGGTTCTGCTGGGCGCACGAAACGGCCTCAGTGTCCGCGCAGTCGTCACTTGGAGTCGGCGGACGTCCGCGCCACCGCCTACGGCACCGGTTCGCGCCTGTGACCTACTTGGCCGCTGGAGCGTGGCACGTTTGGCTCGTATTCCGGCCTCACCCCTACTGGCGAAGCGGCATCGGCCTGTCTTCGTCCTGGTCGGCCGGTACCAGCCAGCCCCAGTGCTGGACAATAACTCCAGAGATAGATAGATTGTCCATATAAAGCTGGACGAAAAATCCGAGAACATCGAATGCCGGTCCCTGCGCACGGCCGCAGGCTTGGCGAGAGCGAACTCCTGCGGCGCGTGGGTGAGTGCACAGAGCACCTGACGGAAGCAGGATCAGGAGATGAGTGGCAGTGACACCCCTACGGAGGGCCGGGCTATGACCTCGCAAGGCAACCGCCACGTGAGCGGCCAGGACGGCACGCAGCTACAGGCCGGGCGGCTCCCCGGGCCGGCGAGGTCAGGGGCGCCGGAGGACGAGCACCTCCTGGCCGAGGCGGAGAAGATCGCCCAGGCGCTGGGCCGCATGTTCCCCGGCATCTGCGAGGTCGTGCTGCACGACCTGCGCGATCCGGACCACGCCATCCGCTTCATCGAGAACAACCTGTCCGGACGCGAGGTGGGAGAGTCCGCCACGGAACTGGGTCTCGCCCGTATCAGGGACCCGCACTACCCCAGCGTCATCCAGAACTACGCCAACCAGTTCCCCGACGGACGCCCCGCGAAGAGCACCTCGATCGGGATCAAGAACGCCGCCGGGCAGTACATCGCCGCCCTCTGCCTGAACCTGGACATCTCAACGCTCTCGCCCATCACGCTGACGCTGTCGAACCTGGTCGCGACCGATCCCGAGAACCGGGACGTCCAGCTCGAGAGGCTGAGTGACCGGAGCCGCCGGGAACTGCGCGAAGTCATCGAGACGGCGGCCGCCGAGCGCTCCACAACCCCACGGGCCCTGCCCCGGGAAGCGAAGAAGGACCTGGTGCGACGCCTGTACGAGGACGGCTACTTCGACACCCGCAACGCCGCCCAGACCATCGCCGACCTCCTCGGCATCTCCCGAGCCAGCGTCTACTCCTACACGAAGTGAGACGATGGCCACCAGCGAGATCACCACGGGGAACGACCGCCCCCACATGGGCGGTACCCCGTCGATCCACACGTTCGACAGTCCGCAGCCGACACCGCCGGCAGACCACTCCTCGCATATCGCCACCCACCGCGGCGTGGCCTACATCTCCGGCCGGCTCCCCGTGACGCCCGACGACTCCCCCCTGGCCGGCGAGCCGTTCGAAGTCCAGGCACGCCAAGTGCTCAACAACCTCGATGCGTGTCCGGGCACGGCCGGCACCGGCAGCGAGAGGCAGATCTCGGTCGCCGTCTACCTGAGCGACATCGGTGACTGGTCGGCCTTCGACCAGGTGTACAAGGAGTGGCGCGGTACGACCAGGCCCGCGCGGGCCGTCGCCGGCGCCAGGGAGCTGCACCACGAGTCCGCGGTGGAGGTGCACGCAGTTGCAGCCCTCGACTGACCGCCACCCCGTGCCGAGCGCGGACCGGCTGCCGGGACCGTCCGGCCTGCTGTACATCACCGAGCAGCAGACCGCCACGCTGGTGGATGAGGTCCTCGCGTTCGACGCGGCCCGCGCCGCGTTCGCCGCCACCATGGACGCTACCGTCCTGCCCAGCCTTGTCGTGCATGGATCCGACCCACGCAATCAGTTCAGCCTCAAACCGTCCGCCTCCGCGACCCATGCCGGAGTGAAGATCGGTACCTTCTGGCCGGACAACCCCGCGCAGGGGCTGCCGCGGCACCACTCCACCCTGTTGCTGTTCGACCAGACCATCGGCAGGATCGCGGCCGTCCTGGAGGTCGGCACTGCCAACGCCTACCGGACCGCCGCCGCCGACGCCCTGGCGGTGGACCTTCTCGCCCGCACCGACGCCGCGACCCTGGCCGTTTTCGGCACCGGGCACCAGGCCGCCTACGAGGTCAGGGCCGTCTCGCGCGTACGACCCATCAGTACGGTGCTGGTCGTGGGACGGGACAAGGACCGCGCCGGCCGGCTGGCCGCACAGCTGACCTCAGAAGGCCACGACGCCCGGACCGTCAGCGCCGAGGAAGCCTGCGCACGGGCCGATGTCATCGTCACCGCCACCACCACCCGAGCCGACGCCCCGCCCCTGTTCGAGGCCGACTGGGTCCGCCCCGGCACCCACCTCTCCTGCATGGGCGCCGACGCCCCCGGCAAGCGGGAACTCCCGCCCGATCTGTTCGCCCGCGCCCGCGTCTTCTGCGATCTCCCCGAGCAGGCCCAGCGCATGGGCGAGAGCCAGCACGCCTCACAGGGCACAGAGCTCATCGCGCTCGGCGCCGTCCTTATCGGGCGCGCCCCGGGGCGGGGCGGCAACGACGACATCACGCTCTTCGACAGCTCCGGGATCGGGCTGCAGGACCTCTACCTGGGTCTGGCCCTCCTCAAGAAGATGGACATAACCCTGTGAACATCACCCCGCCCCCGGCCTCCGCGACGACGCTTGCCGACCCCGACACCCCGTTCGCCGTCGTCGACGTGCACAAGGCCCTGCGCAACATCGAACGACTGGCGAGGCGGGCCGACCGACTCGGGGTCACCCTGCGGCCGCACGTGAAGACGGCCAAGAGCCTCGACATCGCCGCCCTGATGCACGGCGGCACCCCGTGTCCGGTCACCGTCTCCACCCTCGCCGAGGCCGAGGCGTTCGCCGACGGCGGCTACACCGACATCACGTACGCCGTCGGCATCGACCCGCACAAGCTTCCCCGCGTCATCGCCCTCCTGCGCCGCGGCGTCACCCTGCGCGTCCTGCTCGACAGCCGCGAACAGGCCGCCTTCGTCGCCGACGCCTCCCGTAAAGCCGGTCTCGCCGTCCCGGCGCAGATCGAGATCGACTGCGACGGCCACCGCGGCGGCCTCAGGGCCGATGCCCCCGGACTCGTCGACATCGGCCGCATCCTGCACGAGGCCGGATGCCTCGACGGCGTTCTGACCCACGCGGGCGAGTCCTACTTCGCCTACACCCCGGAAGACCAGCGGCTGGCAGCCAAGAACGAACGCGACACCGCGGTCGCGGCAGCAGAGCGGCTGCGCGCCGCCGGTCTGCCCGTCAGCACGGTCAGCGTCGGCTCCACACCGACCGCGCACGCGGCCGAGGACCTCACCGGCGTCACCGAACTGCGCGCAGGCAACTACGTCTTCTTCGACCTCGTCATGGCCGGTCTGGGCGTCTGCCGCGTGGAAGACCTCGCCCTGTCGGTCGTCGTGACCGTCATCGGCCACCGCCCCGAGCACGGCTGGATCGTCACCGACGGCGGATGGATGGCCATGTCCCGGGACCGCGGCACCGCTGTCCAGGTCCAGGACCAGGGCTACGGCCTCGTCCTGGACCTGGCCGGAAACCCGATCCCGAACCTGATCACGAGCGCTGTGAGCCAGGAGCACGGCACTCTCACCGCCCGCGACGGCGCCGACCTGCCCGACCTGCCCGTCGGCACCCGGCTGCGCATCCTGCCCAACCACGCGTGCGCCACCGCCGCCCAGCACCGCGGCTATCACGTCATCGACAGCACCCAGCCCACGGACCCCGCACCCGCCATCCAGGCCCACTGGGAGCGCATCACCGGCTGGTGACCAGCAACAGGACCGCTGTCACCCTGCCGCCCGACTCGCCCTCACTGCCCGGCCTGCTCAACGACACCCCATGGCCACTGCCTTGCCCGTGACCTTCGGCGACGTCGGCGATGCCGCTGCCCGGCTCAACGGTATCGCCCACCACACCCCCGTTCACCGGAGCAACCCCCGCGTCCGTGGCCAACGAGCTGTTTCTCGCTGTTGACGACATCGCATGGCCAGCCGCGGAACACCCGTCGAGTCTCGCGTCTCCAGGCATCTCCGGCTCGGTCGCCCGCCGCAGGTGAGACGGCTACCGCTGTGAACGTCGCCGTGGTCACCCGCGCTGGGCGGGCCTGGCGACGCTCAGCGGTCACGGGCACCAGCCGTACCGGTCAAACCCGATGTACCGACCGCCCGGACAAGCAAGGGTTCGGCGAGCGGGAATCCACCATACGGTCTCGTTCATCCGGGGGCCTGGAAGTCTTTCATCGTGTCTCCGTACGCGTTCGGTCGGCGGCATCCGCCAGTGTGCGGGAGCGGGGCACGACGGCGGCCGGCGCCAGGTCGAGGCGCTTGTCCATGTCCAGGCGGAAGGTGCCGAGAGCGGCGGCTGCGGCGCCGAGGAACTGCTGCGGGTCCGCTCGTCGAGGGGACCCGCGGAGCTCGTGGTCTCAGGCGAGGGGTGAGCGGACCACGGCCACGGTGCCGCGGGCGTGGTGCAAGACGCCCCGGCTGACAGAGCCCAGGGCCAGCGACCCCAGAGCTCCCCGGCCGTGGGAGCCCACGACGACCAGGTCCGCTTCTTTCGACGCCGCGGTCAAGACCTCGACCGGATGCCCGCACCGGACGTCCTCGATGACCTTCACCTGCGGGTAGGTCTGCTGCCACGAGGTGAGCTTGTCGGCTGCGACCTGGTGCTGGGCGCGGCGGATCTCGTCCATGTCGTAGACGATCTCCGGGGCGTAGGCGTGCACCGGTGCCTGCCAGGCGTACAGGGCCCGCAGCGTGGCGTTGCGCAGCGAGGCCTGCTCGAAGGCATAGGCCAGCGCGGGATCGCACTGCGGGGAGTCGTCGATACCGACGACGATCTCCCCGTGAACGGTCCGGGGCCCGGAATGGACGACGACCACCGGACCGCGAGCGTGCCCGGCCACGTGCATGCTCACCGAGCCGAGCACGGCTTCGGCGAACCCGCCCAGGCCCCTGCTGCCGACCACGATCTCGGTGGCGCCGGCGGCCTGGTCGCGCAGGACCACCGGGGGTGCGCCCTGGATCGTCTGGGTGGTGACCTCGACCTCGGGCCGGCGTTCGCGGACGAGGGCCTCGGCTTCGGCCAGGACCCGCTCCGCGTTGCGGGTCAGGGGATCCTCCCACTCGGGGGCGGAGAACTTCGGGATGTCGTACGGCAAGAGGTTCAGGGCGAAGACGATGCGCAGCGGAGCACGCATGCGCGCCGCGTCGTCGGCGGCCCATTCCACGGCGGCGGAAGCGGCGGCCGAACCATCGGTGCCCACGATCACGGGATCGGACATGGTCGTTCTCCTTCGTGTTTCTTTGTCTTTCCCCCATCTCAGCGTTTCCCCGCGAGGACGTACCAGGGCCGGTCGGCCCATGACCGCGGGCCTATCGGCCGTAGTCTGCGCCGGGTCGGCGCGTGGGAATTGCGGAGTGGGTGTCCGGGAAGACCCGGGTGGTGTCATGGCGCTGGTGGAGGTCGGCGTTCCCGTTGCCGGGCGTGGCGATGCCGACTCTGGGCTGGGTGTTGCGGCAAGGCGATGGTCATGCGGCGGATGGTGGTTGCGTCCGGCCCGTGAGCGGTGAGCAGGTCGGCCTCGTGCCGAGGCCGGCGGGTGCGGCGTGCCGAGCCTGCAGGCTGGTGAGCCGGTCTAAGGTGCGGTAGAAGCATCGGTTGCCGGCTGGGCAGTGGTCGAGATCGTCAGGTCGCGCCGGTGAGGCGGCGGCGAAACACCCAGTACGTCCACGCCTGGTAGGCCAGCACCACGGGTGTGAAGATGGCCGCGACCCAGGTCATCACCGTCAGCGTGTACGGCGAGGAGGCGGCGTTGGTCACTGTGAGGCTGTTGGCCGGATCCAGGGCGGGCAGCACGTTCGGCCACAGGCCGCTGAACAGGGCGGTCACCAGCGCGATCACGGCGATCGCGCTGGCGGTGAACGCCCACCCGTCGCGGCCGCGTAGCGTCGCGGCCAGGGCGCCGGTCAGGCCGAGCGCGACCAGTGCCACCGCGGCCCACCAGATCGGCTTGCCACCGCCTGCGAACAGCAGGAACGCGATCACCACCGCGATCGTCACCGGGGCCAGGCTCTTGGCCGTGCGGGAGGCGCTCTGGCGTAGCTCGCCCGTGGTGCGCAGGGTCAGGAAGATGGCGCCGTGCAGGGTGAACAGCAGGAGTGTGGCCAGCCCGCCGAGCAGCGCGAACGGGTTGAGAAGGGTCAGCAGGGTGCCGGTGTATTCGTGGTCGGCGTCCAAGGGGACGCCGCGCAGGATGTTGGCGAAGGCGACGCCCCACAGGAAGGCCGGGCCGAGGGAGCCCCAGAAGAAGGCCCGGTCCCAGCCGCGCGTGCTGTCGGATTTGCCGCGGTACTCCAGCGCCACCCCGCGTGCGATCAGGGCCAGCAGGATGAGGAACAGCGGCAGGTAGAAGCCGCTGAACAAGGTGGCGTACCACTCGGGGAACGCGGCGAACGTGGCGCCGCCGGCCACCAGGAGCCACACCTCGTTGCCGTCCCACACCGGGCCGATCGTCGTGACGATGGTGCGCCGGTCGGTCTCCCCTCTGCTGAGGAAGGGCAGCAGGATGCCGACGCCGAAGTCGAAGCCCTCGAGAACGAAGTAGCCGGTCCACAGCACGGCGATCAGTACGAACCAGACAGTGGTGAGTTCCATGGCGGGGATCCCTCAGTAGCTCAGCGCGGGCGCGGGGGTTTCCAGGGCGGGCTCCTCGTGCGGCCCGATGCGGATGAATTTGATCAGCAGCCGCACCTCGATCACCGCCAGCACGGCGTAGGCGAGGGTGAAGCCGGTCAATGTGATCGCCGCCGAGGCGACGTCGACGCTGGGCGACACGGCCGCGGCGGTGCGCATCAGGCCGAAGACGGCCCACGGCTGGCGGCCCATCTCGGTGAAGATCCAGCCCAGGCTGTTGGCCAGGAACGGCAGCCCGATCCCGGCGATGGCCAGCCGGTAGGCCCAGCGGCTCGACGGCAGCCGGCCGCGCCGGGTCAGCCACAGACCGGCCAGTGCCAGCAGCGCCGACAACGCCCCGAAGCCGATCATCAGCCGGAACGACCAGTAGGCCAGCCCGACCACCGGCCGGTAGTCGCCCGGCCCGTACAGGGCCTGGTAGCGGGCCTGGATGTCGTTGACGCCCTCGACCTTCCCGTCCAGGGTGTTGGTGGACAGCAGGCTCAGCCCGTGGGGGATCTGCACGTTGATGTGGTTGCGGCCGTTCTCGACGTCGCCGACGGCGAACAGTGAGAAGCCGGCCGCGCTCTCGTCCTCCCACAGGGCCTCGGCGGCGGCCATCTTCATCGGCTGCTGCTCGGTCATGATCTGCGCCTGCCAGTGGCCGGACATCGACACCCCGATCGCCGCCACCGCGCTGATGGCCAGCGCCAGCCGCGCCGACGTGCGAAACAGCGGGACGTCTCGCTCGCGCAGCAGGAACCACGCGCTGATGCCCAGCACGAACGCGCCGGCCGTCAGGAACGCGCCGAAGATGACGTGCGGGAAGGTGACCAGGGTGGTCGAGTTGGTGAGTACCGCCCAGATGTCGGTCAGCTCGGCGCGGCCGTTGTCGATGCGGTAGCCGACCGGGTGCTGCATCCAGGAGTTGGCCGCCAGGATGAAATAGGCCGAGATGTTGGTGCCGATCGCGGCCAGCCAGATGGTGGCCAGGTGCAGCCGGGGCGGCAGCTTGTCCCACCCGAAGATCCACAATCCGAGGAACGTCGACTCCAGGAAGAACGCCATCAGCCCTTCCATGGCCAGCGGCGCCCCGAACACGTCCCCGACGAAGCGCGAGTAATCACTCCAGTTCATTCCGAACTGGAACTCCTGCACGATCCCCGTCACCACGCCCATCGCGAAGTTGATCAGAAACAGGCGCCCCCAGAACCGGGTCAGCCGCAGGTACTGCGGCTTCTTCGTCCGGTACCAGGCCGTCTGCAGCCCTGCCACGATGATTGACAAGCCGATCGTGAGCGGCACGAACAAGAAGTGGTAGACGGTCGTGATACCGAACTGCCAGCGCGAGAGGTCGAGCACATCCATGCCGCCAGGCTGGAGGACGGCCGCTTCGTCCCGTAGAGCCGAGCGGCCCCTGCCCCGGGGGACCTTGGTCCCGCGCCTGCCACCGGCGTTCCCGGCTACTGCGTGTCCTGCCGGTTTCGACGGCTCGGATCTGGGCGTCGCGCGCCAGAACGACTTTCACCTGCGGGTAGGTCTGCCGCTACGAGGTGAGAGGGCCCGCGGCGTGGCGCCGCGCAGCGTACGGGCCCCTGCCGGTGACCACGATCTCGGTGGCGCCGGCGGCTTGGTCGCGCAGGACCACCGCTCCCCCGTCTCCGCGTTCCTGCGCGAGGACACAACCAGGGCCGGTCGGCCCACGCCCGTGGGCCCATCGGCCGTGGTCTGCGGCTGGGTCGGCGCGGACACTGAGGGCGTGGACGATCCGTCCGTGCGTGACGACGGGATCGAGCCGGATGCGGTCATCGTGCGTCCCGGCACGTCCCGGACCGGAAAGAGGAAGAGGAGCGACGATGGCCCGCCAGATTGCCATGACCTATCAGCCCCCCTCCGTGGCGGGTCTTGAGGCCCGCATCCATGACCTGGAGATTCAGGTCGCCCACCTCACGGAACTGGTCGAGGCGCTGATACAAGCGCCCACGACCCGCTTCTGACCGGATGGGGCCGCCGGAGCCCGAAACGGAGAGCAAGGCGGCCATCGCCACGGGGACGATCCGTCTGCTCGACGCGTCGGCCGACGGCACTGTCGGTGTCGACGGCCCGCAGCGCCGGCGGTCCTTCGGCCCCGCATTCCAGGCTTTCGACTCCGAAACGACCCGTGGCCACATACATGGCGTCGAAGAGAAACGCCACAGGAGAGCGTGATGAACACCGCAATGAACACCCCAATGAACACCGTGCTGAAGTCATCTGTCCGGATGGGGTTACTGGCCGCGGGCATCGCCGCGGCGGCCTACCCGCTGCTGCTCCGCAGATGGTGCCTGACCTGGGGAGCGACTCATGACGAGGCGGGAAGTGTGTTGCCCGGGGACGAACTGCTGCCCGGGCCCTGCCTGGTCGCCACCCGCGCCGTCACCGTCGACGCGCCGCCCGGTGCCGTCTGGCCGTGGCTGGTGCAGATGGGCAGCGGTCGCGGGGGCGCCTACACCTACGACTGGATCGAGAACCTCTTCGGTCTGAACATGCACAGCGCCGACGAGATCCTGCCGCGGTTCCAGGGCCTCAAGGCCGGCGACGTCCTGCCTTTGGGGGCGACCGGCCCGCGGATGCGCGCGCAGGTCGTGCAGGCCGAACAGGCACTGGTGTTCTGGTCCGAGGACGGCAACTGGGTGTGGGCCTTCGTCTTGCGTCCCGAAGGGGAGATGACCAGGCTCATCAGCCGCAACCGGATCGCGGCCCCTGACGCCGGCCCGCTCGGGCGGCTGGTCACCCTGCTCATGGAGCCGGGCAGCCTGATCATGGAACGCAAGATGCTCCTGGGCGTCAAAGAGCGGGCCGAACGCCTGGCGCGCATCGGGTGACCGCGCCGGTCGACGGGGTGTTCCCCTCGGCGGCGGGCCGGTGACCCGCCGCCGAGGGATGCGTCACGGATCGCGGCTACCGCTGCGCGGCCATGCGGGCGGCCATCTCCACCAGCCGGCCGGCGTAACCGCCCTCGTTGTCGTACCAGCCGAAGACCTTGACCAGCTCGCCGCTCGCCTGGGTGAGGGCGGAGTCGAAGACGCAGGAGGCGGGGTCGCCGATGATGTCGCGGGAGACCAGCGGGGCGGTGCTGTAGCGCAGGATGCCCTTCAGCTCTCCCCCGGCCGCCTCGGCGAAGGCCTGGTTGACCTCCTCGGCGGTGACCGGACGGGCCAGCAGCGCCGACAGGTCGGTCAGTGGACCGTCCTCCACCGGCACCCGCAGGGCGGTGCCGTCGAGCCGTCCGGCCAGCTCGGGCAGGACCTCGCCCACCATGCGGGCCGCGCCGGTGGTGGTGGGGATGATGTTGACCCCGGCGGACCGGGCCCGGCGCGGGTCCTTGTGCGGGGCGTCCAGTAGCCGCTGGTCGCCGGTGTAGGCGTGCACCGTCGTCATGAACCCCTTGACCAGGCCGAAGCTCTCGTGCAGCACCTTGACCATCGGCGCGACGCAGTTGGTGGTGCAGGAGGCCAGGGAGATGATCTCGTGGTGGGCCGGGTCGTAGGCGGCATCGTTGACGCCGGGCACGATGGTGGCGTCGGTGTTCTTGCCCGGGACGGAGATGAGCACCCGGCGGGCGCCGCCCTTGAGATGGACGGCCGTCTGGTCACGGGTGCGGAACCTGCCGGTGGCCTCGATGACCAGGTCGGCTCCGCAGGCGGCCCAGTCGATGTCCGCCGGGTCGCGGTGCGCGGCGACCGGGATGCTGCGGCCGCCGACATCGATCGAGGTCGCCGAGGAGGCGACCGGGAGGCCGAAGGGGCCATAGGTGGAGTCGAACGCCAGCAGGTGCGCCAGAGCGGGGGCGTCGGCGAGGTCGTTGATCGCGACGACCTCCAGGCCCGCGGGCAGCGCGCGTCACAGGAAGGCTCTGCCGATGCGGCCGAATCCGTTGATGCCGATTTTCATGGTGGTTCCTTCCGACATGGGGTTCTGATCTCATCGTCCGGCGCCGGGGCCCGGTGCTGTAGGGACCAAGGGGCCGGCGAAGCGGCACGATGGCCCGGTGACGGGAGGACCTACGGCCCTGCTCACACGGCAGGGCCGGCAACAAAGGGAGGGCCCTGGCTTTCAGGGAGGGCGTGAGGCGCGCCAAGGCCGGCGAGTTCGGTCCGCAGGGCGGCGACCAGGACGGGCAGGTCGGGAATGTGGTCGGGGTCGGCGATGAGCGCGATCGTGAGCGTCCCGGCATAGGACAGGATGTCGAAGCTCACCGGAATGTTGCCGCTCTCGGAGACCGCGAGCGGGACGAGCGTGCGGATCGCGGCGTCGGCGAAGGTCAGTGGCCGGTCGGGGCCGCGCACGTTGCTCACCAGCGTGTGGATGCGGCGCTGACGCCGCATGAACCAGCGGTAGAGACCGAGCCGAATCGCGCCGCGCAGCAGCGGGGTCAGCAGGGCGATGACGGGCGGACCCGACATCCGTTCCTTGCTTGCCGCCAGGATGGCGGCGACTTTCTCCAGGCGCCCGGTTGGGTCGCCCGTGGCGGGAAGGGTCACCACCAGCGGGCGGGCCTCGTTGCCCAGCCGGTCGCCGGCGGCGACGCGACGGCCGGCCACCATGATCCCCACGGTGAGGGTGTCGGCGGCCTCGCCTCGGTGGGTCAGCAGCGCACGCAGCGCACCGGTGATCGCGGTCAGCAGGGCGTCGTTGACGGTCCCGCCGCAGCGGTGAGCCGCCGTCCGGAGCTCGGCCAGATCGGTTCGGACCACCTCCACCCGGCGCCGGGGCCCGGTCGGCCGCAGCAGCGAGCACCGGGCGGCCGCTACCGGATGGAGCTCGTCCCCGGCCGAGGTGACCGCGCGTACGGCACGCCACAACAGCGACGGCCGGGGCCGTGCCCGCAGCCGCTCGCGGAGGGCGTCGGCGGCGAGCGCGGGAAGCGAGGGCGGGCGCCGGGGAAAGGCGAAAGACGCCGACGTAGCTGTCTCGTCCACCAGCTCGGCGAGTACGGCCAGCCCGCCGATGCCGTCAGCCAGCACGTGGTCCACGACCATGACCAGCCCGGTCGCACCATCGGCCAGGCCCGTGACGAACACCGCCGCCCACAGCGGCCGGTCCCTTGGCAGCCGCTCGCACACCACGGCGGTGGCCGCATCCAGCAGCGCACGCTCATCCCCCGGCGGCGGGCAGCGCATGCTCCGCACGTGCGATCCGACGTCGAAGGCCGGGTCGTCCACCCACACCGGACGGCCGCATCCCGGCGGCACCCGCAGCAGGCGCTGCCGCAGCCGCGGGACGGACCGGATCCGCTCGGCGAGCACTTCTCGTGCGGCCGCCGGGTCGAATCCGGGTCCCGCCGCCAGCACCAGCAGTGCCCCCATCTGCTGAGGCACCGGTCCGGACGCACCCATCGCCAGCATCGCCAGATCCGTGGGACCGGCACGTTCAATCGCCTGCCGTGGACCGGTCATCGTTTCCCCGAGGTCGAGAGGGTCCAGATGTACGGTGACCGCGACGGCCTCCTCCACCGGCATGATCAGCTTGTCGCGGCCGATGGCCCGCCCGACCGCCAGCAGTGCAGCGCGCACCCGCTCGGGATCACGACTGACATCCGCCCGCCCGGCGCGCTCGACGCCCCGCAGGGTGAGCCGCAGCGAAGCCCCGCCCTCCAGGTTGCGCCACCACACCCGCGACCGCTTGCTGACCAGCGTCAGCCCCTGACCGTTGTAGGCGTACTGCGCCGGAACCACGACGGTGGCGCCGCTGCGCCGGCCGGTGATGGCCAGCAGGACGACCCGCCGGGAGATCAGAGCATGCCACGGGGAGCGCAGCAGCCGGCGCACCAGCGGATCGACCAGGTGCCTTTGCACCCGGTCCGCGACCCGGTGCGGCCGCCGGCCCGGCGGGGGCGCGACGGGCGGGACTGCAGGTGCTCTCCGCCCTGTACCCGTCTTGCGGCCGGCTCCTGTCATGAGGGCGCACCACCTCTCGTCCGCCGGCTGTTCACGACGGCGACGGCCAGAACCGCTGCCAGCGTCCAGGCGGCCACGACCGCCAGGTCCGCCCACGGCCAAGGGCGGCCCGCCGGGTCCAGCGCGGCCAGCAGCGCGTGCGAGACGTGCTTGAGCGGGAGCACGTCCCCGGCCCTCTCCAGCACATCGGGCAGCGGCCCGCCGACGACGAACACGTCCGAGACGAAGGCCATCGGCAGGAAGGTGCCCAGGGTGATCGCGTTCGCGGCCGGAGCGCGGGGTACCAGTGTCGCCACCAGCGCTCCCAAAGCGGCGAAGCACGCCACCCCGAGCAGCACCGTCACCAAAATCGCGGGGATCGCCAAGAGTCCGATCCGGACGCCGTAGCCGAATGTCGCGACCAGCGCCAGCACGACGGCGGTGGCCAGCGTCACCCACAGCGCGCAGGTGATCCAGCCCGCGTAATAGGCCCAGTTCGGCAGTGGTGTGCCGGCCAGCCGCTTGAGCACGCCCCGGTCCCGGTCGCCGGTGACGGCCTCGGCGAGGTTGACGTAGGCCGACACCCCGACCGTGTAAGTGATCATCGCGGCCAGCATGAACAGCGGCAGCCGTACCCCCTCCACTCGCACCTCGCCGAAGACCAGCGAGATGAGCACCAGCAGCAGCACCGGCAGCAGCACGGTGAAGAACGCCGTGGACGGGTCCCGGCGGAGCCGGAGCGTGGCGTGCGCGGCCTGGTCGCCGATCAGCCGCCAGGCCGGAGGGCGGCCCTCGGGACGCGGCAGGTGACCGGACCCCATCTGCGCCGGGCTCAGGGCGGGCGCCGTCTGCGCCGTCCCCGCCTTCTCTCGCGTCGGCGGACGTTCCCAGCGAAAGCGCCACACCGCCACCGCCCCCGCACCCAGTCCCCAGGCCGCCAGGACGGCCAGGTGGTCACCGTGGAAGCCTGCTCCGTGCAGGAAGGGGTTGAAGTCATCGCGTACGGCCTCGGCGAAATGGCGTAGCGGGAAGAGCCAGCCGACGGTCTCCAGCCAGGCCGGCATCCGGGCGCCGACCAAGATGATGTCGGAGATGAACGCCAGCGCCAGCAGCAGACCGGTGCCGATCAGCTGCACCGCCGCCGCGTTGCGCACCAGCGCGACGATGGCGAAGCCGAGCGCGGTGAAGCACAGTGCACCCAGCAGCAGAGTGAGCAGCAGCGCCAGCATCGTGCGCCATAGCAGGTGTACGTCGTAGAAGACCAGCCCCGCCCCGAGCAGCACGACGACCGTCGCCAGCGCGATCGCCAGGGACGCGCCGGCCAGTCCGGCCATCAGCGCCCAGGCCGGTACCGGGGTGCCGCGCATGCGCTTGAGCCAGCCGCGATCGCGCAGGTCCGCCAGGTGGATGGCCAGGGCGCCGAAGCAGCCCTGGGCGATGCCGAACACGGTCATGACCGGGACGACGAACTGCATCACGCGCACGCCGGAGGCGGGATCGACGGTCTCGTTGCCCACCGCCGCGCCGACGATCACCGTCATCAGCAGCGGCATCGCGACGGTGAAGAACGCCGCGACCGGTGTGCGCAGGAACGAGAGCGTCTCGTGCCGGGCCAGGCGGGCGACCAGGCGGACGTTCATGACCGCCTCCCGGGTGCGGGCTCTTCCTCGGTGACCGGGCTCTTCCTCGTCGCGGGCCCGAGGCCCGCCTCGGGTGTGGGCGGTGGGCCGCCGGAGCGTTCATCGGCCTCCTCGACGAGGTCGAGATAGACCTCCTCCAGGCTCGGCCGCGACAGCGTCAGCGAGGTCAGCTCCGCTCCCCGCTCCAGGGCCCACCCGGTCAGGGTGTGCATGTCACGGGCAGGCTCGGTGGTCCGTACGGCCACCGCCGCGCCGCGCGGCTCGATCACCCCCGTGAGGACGGGCAGGTCGGCCGGGGCCGTGCCTTCGGGCAGCTGGAAGGACAGCACGCTGCCCCGGCCGCTGCCGCCGAGTGTGTCCGGCGCGCCGACGGCCACGAGCCGTCCCGCGCGCAGCACCGCGACCCGGTCGGCCAGGTGCTGGGCCTCGTCCATGTAGTGGGTGGTGAGCAGGATCGTGGTGCCCAGGGCGCGCAGACCCTCGATCAGCTCCCACGCGCGGTGCCGGGCCGAGGGGTCGAACCCGGTGGTCGGCTCGTCCAGGAACAGCAGGTCGGGCCGGCCCACCAGTCCCAGCGCCAGATCCAGGCGGCGTCTTTGCCCGCCGGACAGGGTACGGACCCGGGCGTCCTTCTTGTCAGCCAGCCCGACCTGCTCGATCACCTCGTCCGGGCGGCGCGGATGCGGGTAGAGGCCCGCGTACAGCCGGACCAGTTCGGCGACGGTGAACTCCTCCTCGAATCCGGCCTCCTGCAGCACGATCCCGATGCGTTCGCGGTAGGCGCGCCCGCCGGTGGCCGGGTCGAACCCCAGTACCGAGACCGTGCCGCCGTCGCGGTCACGGTGGCCCTCCAGGATCTCCACCGCGGTGGTCTTACCGGCACCGTTGGGCCCCAGCAGGGCGAACACCTCGCCTTCGGCGACGGTGAAGCTCACTCCGTCGAGCGCGCGTACCGGCCCGTAGTGCTTGCGCAGCCCATCGACGATCACCGCGGTCATGTCGGCTCCTCCCTCGGGGATTTTGATGATCCGCCGCCGCACCGGGATCGGGCAGAGTCATAGGACGCGTGAGCGCAGGGCCTTTGGGCCTTACCGGCAGGCCCCGGTGGACCTGGCCGACGACGGTGGGGACCAACGCCGGCCACCGGCGGGGCTTTGGTCTGACGATGAGGTCCTCCCCCGAGCTCTCGAGCCGGAAGTCTTTCCTCACCAGGACCTTCGCCCCTGCCCCGGCCGGTGACGGCGGACGACTCTTGAGTCAAGGAGGTTCGCCATGCTCAATCCACTTGCCACGCACGCCGGGGCGCGCCGTCTCCTCACCGCGGCCGGCGCTGCGCCCTCGGTGCACAACACCCAGCCGTGGCGCTTCGTCGTCCGCCACCGGGAGTACGTCGAACTCCACGCCGACCCCGGCCGCCGGCTGAAGGTGGCCGACCCGCGCGGCCGCTCCCTGCACATCAGCTGCGGCGCGGCCCTGCTCAACCTCCGCCTCGCCCTGCGGGTGAGCGGCCATCGGCCGGTCACCTGGTCCGTCGCGCCCGCCGGGGACGGCTCGCCCACCCTGCTGGCCGCCGTCCGGCCCGCATCGGCCGCGCCCGCCTCGGCGGCCGAGTGTGACCTGTACGAAGCGATCACGACGCGGCGCACCAACCGGCAGCCGTTCACCGGGAGGCCTGTCCCCCGGGCGGTCATGGACGAGCTGAGCACGGCGGCCCGGATGGAAGGCGCCGAGCTGGTCCTCCTCGATGCCTCGGCGAGCGCCGTACTCCTGGAGGAGGTCGCCGCGGCCGAGGAGGCGCTCGCGCGTGACCGTGACTACCGTGCCGAGCTGGCGCGGTGGACCTCGGGACGGTCGCATCGCGACGGCATGCCGCCCTACGTCCAGGGACCCCGGCCGATCGGCGACCGCGCGCCCGTGCGTGACCTCGCCCGGCTGAGCGGGGAGCGGGCCCGGTTCGAGCCCCACCCCCGGCTCGCCGTGGTGACCACGCTGGGCGACGGCCCGGCGGACTGGCTGCGAGCCGGGCAGGCGCTGCAGCGCCTGCTGCTCGTCGCCACCCTGCACGGGGTGTCAGCGTCGTTTCTCAACCAGCCGCTGGACCTGCGCGACATGCGCCGTCATGCCGACCCCCGGCACCCCGGCGGCCACCCTCAGATGATCATCCGTCTCGGCTACGGTCCCGCCGTACCACGTGCCCCGCGTCGACCGGCCTTGGAACTGCTCGGGATGGCGTGACCCGCGGCGGCCTCGCCCCGCGTACCCCGGACCGTGACGCGAGTTCCCGTCAGGTCGGCGAAGGCGCGGACGTCGGTCATGTCACACGCGACCCGCGCGGGCACCGGGATCATCCGGTTGACGCGAGCGTTTCCTCCCGGCCGGTCCGGCCGTCACCCGGTGATCCGGGAGTCGGTGAACAGGGCGAGCAGGTCACCGATGCGCCGGTCGGCCTCGGCGGGATGGCGGAAGTGCCCGGCCGGGTTGACGGTGTACTCGTTGCGCCGTCCGACGCGTTCGCGGCGCAGGTAGCCGGCGGCCTCGAGGTCGGCGACGATGGCCTGCGCGGCGCGTTCGGTGATGCCGACGGCGTCGGCGACGTCACGCAGCCGGACGGTCGGCTCCCGGGCGATGGCCAGCAGCACGTGGGCGTGGTTGGTCAGGAACGTCCACTCCTTCGCCCCGCGATCCGCTCCGGCGCGAGCCGTCGAAGACATCTGATCACCATCCGTACGGTGTGGCCGGGGGGCAGGTCATCCTTCAATGTACGCACACGAAGACACGAAAGCAGAATCGTGGGTCCCGCACCCGCCCCTTGACATACGAACTGCACTTCGTGAATACTCGATCGTAGTTTGAGGGGGAGTACCCGACGTCCGACGCGTCGCCGTCAGCACGGCCCTGGCAGATCCGGGTCCCGGCGGCGCACCCACCGGTGCGGTGGGCTGGGGAGACCTTCGGCCAGCAGCACCGGGCCTTCGCGCGGAGGTCCGGCCGGTCGAGAGGTTTCCCGTTGTCCGTGTCCTGGTGGGTCTGGGCGGTGCTGATGCTGGCGATCGCCGCGATGCTCGCGATCGACCTGTTCCTGCACCGCGATAATCACCTCATCGGTTTTCGTGAGGCCGCCGTCTGGTCCGGTGTCTGGATAGCCGCGGGACTGCTGTTCGGCGTGATCCTGTGGGTCTGGCAGGGCGGCGACGTGGCCGGCACCTACTACGCCGGGTATCTGATCGAGAAGGCGTTGTCGATCGACAACGTCTTCGTCTTCGCACTGATCTTCTCCTACTTCGCCGTGCCGGCGGCGGTGCAGCACAAGGTGCTGTTCTGGGGCGTGATCGGAGCGCTGATGTTCCGGCTGGTGTTCATCTTCGTCGGAGCGGAACTGCTCGAGACGTTCTTCTGGACCGCGTACGTCTTCGGCGCGTTCCTGATCTACACCGGCTACAAGATGGCCTTCCGCCACGACGAGCAGACCCCACCGGACCGCAACCCCGTGGTGCGCCTGGTCCGGCGGGTCATCCCCACCGACGCGAACTACCACGACGACAAGTTCTTCACCCGCGTCAACGGCAGGCGCGTCGCCACCCTGCTGCTCGTCGTCCTGATCGCCGTCGAGACCACCGACCTGATCTTCGCCATCGACTCCGTCGCCGCGATCCTGGCCATCACCACCAGCACGTTCATCGTCTGGGCCGCCAACGCCTTCGCCATCCTGGGCCTGCGCAGCCTGTACTTCTGCCTGGCCGGGCTGCTGCGCCGCTTCGTGCACCTGCACTACGGCCTTGCCGTGCTGCTGGCCTTCGCCGGCGTCAAGCTCATCCTCTCCGAGACCCCGATCGGGAAGCTGCCCATCCCGGTGACGCTGGGCGTGATCGTGGCAACGATCACGGTGTCGATCGTGTGGAGCCTGCGCAGCACACGCGGCACCGACGGTCCTCCCGGCGGCGACCCGGCGGCTCCGTCCGCCACTGGCGCCCCGCAACCGCCCCGCATTCCCGCCCGGTCCAGCGCGAACCACCGCGGACGGACGAGGTGATCTGCCCGGCCGTGGCGTTCCGCCCTCTCGGCGTGCGCATCCCCGTCTCGGCACCGGCGGTCATCGTCTCCGGGGTGACGGCGGGCCGCTCACAGCCCCTGGTGACCTCACGGCCGGGCCCACCGGCCCGGAAGGCCGGCGACGGCCCATGCGTAACCGGCACGACGGGTGCCCCGCCCCATCGGTGGCCTTCCGGGCCCTTGGGTCTGGCGGCCGATTCGGTCAGCGTTCTTCCAGTACCTCGGTGGCCGGGCGGCGGACACCCTGGCTGTCGTCGAAGGTGATGCCCAGCCGCATGATCATCTGGGGGTACTCCTGCGAGCACAGCTCCTGGCGCAGGAACTCCCGCAGGTGGAACATCTCCAGCGCCTGGGTGTGGAAGGCCGCGCTGAGACCGTAGGCGGAGGCGCGCAGCAAGATCCGCTGCAGTGCCTGGCCGGCCGCGAGCCAGTCTCCGCGCGAGTCGCCCTTCGTGGTCAGGACCGCCACGACACCGGTGGAGACGGAGAACGACTGGTCGGCGTCACTGCCCCAGGGGCGGCCGCGGGCGTAGTCGCGCTGGGCGAAGTGCGGCTCGGTCCGCCGGGGCTCGCGCGGATAACTCTCGGCGGGCACGCCGTCCTCGCGGGGGCTGCCCGGCGGCCGCGCCCAGCCGATCAGCTCCAGTGACAGCGGCCGGTCCTGGGCCTGCACGTCCTGGGCGGCGCAGGTGATCGCGGAAAACACCCGGATCGCCGGCTCGGACCGGACGGGCGTCAGCCGCGCCCCCTCGCCGCCCGCCTCGGCCACCAGCGCCTCCAGCAGACATTCCGGCACGGGCAACCGCGTGAAACCGGCCCGGTGGGTGCGGCGGCGTTCGATCTCGGCGTACAGCATCCGGGTGTGCTCGTCGGCGGTCACGGCCGCTCCCGGCCGCACCGTGGCCAGCAGGGCCGGCCGGTCGGGATCGGGCAGCACGCGCACCTGCGGCTCGTACCCCAGCGCACGCAGCGCGAGCCGCACGTTCATCAGGGCCGCACCACAGCTGACCAGCAACTCCCTGCCGATAGGGTCGCCGACGCGCAGTTTCCTGTCACTGTCGGCACGTAGCGCGATCTCGTCGCCGTCGACGGCGAAGGACCAGGGCTGGGTGTTGTGGACCGACGGCGCCCATGTGGCGGCCCGCACCGCCGTACGGATCACCGAGGCGATCTCCTCGCTGGTACGGGTGTTCATGACGTTCACCCCTGTCACAGGAACGGCGGGACGACGGCCAGGTCGTCGGATCGGTAGGTGAGGGCGTTCGCGACGTCGAGGACGCCGTCGATCTCGCGGGCCGCGGTGATCAGAGGGGCGATCTGCGACCGGAAGGCGAGCCGGCCTGTCAGCGTGAGCGTCCCCGCCTCGACGCCGGCGCTTATCGTCTCCGGGTCGATGGCGAGCCGGTCACAGATCGTGGTGACCTCGCGTTCGATCTCCTCGGCCGGGCGGGCGAAGACCTTGAGCAGATCGCTTTGGTGGACGGTGCCGGTGATGCGCCCGGTGACCGCGTCGATCACCGGCAGCTGCTTGATCCGATGGCGGTGCATCAGCCGCGCCGCGTCCCGGACGGTGGCGTCCTTCGTGATGGTGATCGCCGGGGTGGTCATGACCTGCCTGGCCGTACCGCCTGCGGCTTTGCGATGTTCCTGCCGTCTTTTGCGGCTGTCGAAGACGCTGCCGGCGTGTGCGCCGGAATCGGTCTCCTTGAGCAGGAGATCATCGTCGGCGACCACCCCGATCGGGTGATCGTCGGCGTCGATGACGGTGAGCGCGCCGACCTTGAAACGCCGCATGGCGTCGACCATCTCGGTGAACGTCGCCTCCGGCCGCACCGCGATCGCCGCGCCGCCCATGACTTCCCTGACCTTCATGACGCACCTCCTCACTTCAACGATCGCAAAGCGGTCCGGGAAGCGTCAGCGGCGAAAGTCCCCTGATCAGAGGGACTTATGGTCTGTTTCTTTCCAGGGGGCCGACCTTCGTCCCGCCCGTGAACCGGTGATCACAAGGAGGCCAGCGAGAAGTAGGCCTCCTCCTCCTGATCGAAATGCAGCAGCAGGACCGCGTGCAGGCCGTAGAGGCAGGCGCACAGGTCGTCGAGCTGCTCTGGGCGCACTCCGCCGTCCTCGGCCAGGGCGAGATGGCGCCCCAGCCGGCGGACGAGCCGTTCGATCTCCGCGTGTGCCCTGCTCATGGTCATCGTGACCTCGGGGCCGCCGAGAACGCGTTCCATCGCCGGGTAGAGCCGCTTTTCCTCGGCCCGTTCGTGCGGGAGCAGGCGTTCGGTGAGAAAGGCGTGAACCTCCCTCAGCCGGTCAACGGCCCGCGCTGTGGGGTTCCCGGCCAGCTCGTCGGCGGTCTCCCGGATCAGCTCCAGCGGCGGCCGCAACGAGGTGTGTTCCGTCTTGAAGCGGTGCAGCAGGGATTCGGTGGTGGCGTCGACCACCGTGCGGGTCCCCCGGGCGGGACGCAGGGCCCGCAGCGCGTTGAGGATCACCGCCACGTCGATGACCTCCTGCAGCAGGGCGCCGGCCGCGGGCGGCAACGCTCCGGCCGCCGCCACGATCATGGCCAGCAGCGAGAGGGCCATTCCCGCGCTCGCGCTCTGCACGGCGATGCGGCGGGAGCGGCGGGCGACGTCCATGGCGTCGGCGAGCCGGTCCAGGCGATCGGTGGTGAGCACCACGTCGGCCGCCTGGGCGGAGGCGGCCGAGCCGTGGGCGCCCATGGCGACCCCGACGTCGGCGGCGGCCAGGGCCGGGGCGTCGTTGATCCCGTCGCCCACCATCACGCTCACCGCCTTGGCCGCCTCATGTCGTACCGCCCGCACCTTGGCCGCGGGGCTCTGCTCGGCCAGCACCTGGTCGACGCCGAGCACCGTGCCCACGCTCTCGGCGACCTCGGCCCGGTCCCCGGTGAGCATGATCACCCGTTCGATCCCGGCGGCGCGCAACCGCCGCAGGGTCCGTGCCGCATCCGCCCGTACGGCGTCGCGAAGCAGGATCACGCCCGCCGTTTCGCCGTCCACGCTCACCCAGACGGTCATGGCGCCGTCCAGCGCGGCCCGTGCCCGCTGGGCCCGTTCCCACTCCGAGGAGAAGGTCGTCGCCTTGCCGACCTCTATCCGGCGGCCCTCCACCACCCCCGTGGTGCCGGTGCCCGGCTTCTCCAGGACCGCGGCCGGCTGCGGCAGCTCGGCCTGGTGGGTGCGGGCGGTCTCGACGATCGCGGCGGCCAGGACGTGAGAGGACATCTGTCCACCGCGGCGGCCCAGCGCAGCACGTCGTCGGCGCGGGCGCCGGGTGCGGCCACGACGTCGACGACCCGGGGGCGTCCGGCGGTCAGCGTTCCGGTCTTGTCCACGATGAGCGTGCGGGCCTGTCCCAGCTTTTCCAGCGCTCCCCCGCCCTTGACCACCACGCCGTGGCGTGCCGTGCGAGACAGCCCCGAGGCGATGGCGGCGGGGGCGGCGAGCAGCAGCGGGCAGGGGGTGGCCACGACCAGTACGGCGACGGCCCGTACCGGCTGGCCCGACAGCAGCCAGGCGGCTCCCGCCAGCAGGAGGGTGAGGGGCAGGAACCAGGCGGCGAACCGGTCGGCGAGCCGTACGACGGGAGCGCTGTCCGTTTCGGCCTGCCGCGCCAGCCGTACCACTCCCGCGTAGGTGCTCTCGTTCGATCAGGACCTTGCGCCCGCCGATGAGCGCGGCCCGCACCGGCTCGTCCGGGGTCGTCTTGACCGGCCCGGGTCCGGGCGGCGAGCCGGCGCCTACTCGCTCGGGGCGGTCCTTGGCTCACCGAACCCGAAGTCCGGGCCCAGGCACGACCTGATCTTCGGGAGCCGGTGGCCGGCGGTGATGGGTGACACCTGTGGGGTGGCGTGTGGCGGGATGACCAGTACGGGGCAGAACGCGTGGGCGGCGACGTGGGCGCTGACCGAGCCGAGCAGCAGGCTGGTGAGTCCGCCGAGTCCCCGGGATCCGACCACCAGGGTTCTGGCCGTCCGGCTGAGTGAGACCAGTTCCGGTCCTGGGTTTCCCCGGGCCAGGATCGAGCGTACCTCTCGGCCCGGTAGTAGTCGTTCGGCCAGTTGTACTCCTTCGAGCAGGATGTGGCTCGCGTGCCGGCGCCGTTGTTCGGTGATCGCCGTCTCGCGTTCGGCGTGGGGGCCGTCCCAGATGTGGCAGACGGTCAGCTCCGCTCGTTGCGTTACGCACTCCAGCGCCGCCCATTCGACCGCGCGACGGCTGTGTGGCGACCCGTCGAACGCGACGATGATCTCTCGCCTCATGGGAACACCCTCCAGCCATGACGGTGACGTCATATCAACGGCGAGAATCCCGCCTCATCCGGCGGGGACGTGGGAGGGCAGGACCGGGACCAGGCGGAACATTCCCGTCATCAGCTCGGGGGGTTCCCGGTGCTCGGTGATGCGGCCGGCCACGGCTCGCAGTACGTCGGTGGTGGTCATCATTCCCGCCAGCCGGTGATCTTTTCCGATGACCCCGATCGCGTCGACGCCGGCGTCGAGCATCGCGGCGACGGCGTCGGCCAGGGGCATGTCGGGTGTGGTGTGCGGGCGGCGGCGATCGGCCAGGAGCGTGCGCACGCGCACGTGTGACTGCTCGATCGGGCCGCCGGACCAGCGGGCGGTGAGGTCTTCTCGGGTCAGGATCCCGCGCAGGCAGCCGTGCCGGTCGACGACCGGCAGGTGGTGGACTCCCGCGCGGCGCATGATCTCCCAGGCCAGCAGCGGGGACTCCTCGAGGTCGACGGCGACCAGCGTCCGGCTCATCACCTGTGCCACGGTGAGGGTGGCGGCCTTCATCGTGCCTCCCCTCGGGCGCGGACCACGGCGACGGGGCAGTGGGCGTGGTGCAGGACTCCGTGGCTGATCGAGCCCAGCACGGCCGAGCCGAACCTGCCCAGTCCCCGGGAGCCGACGACGACCAGGTCCGCGGCCGCCGAGGCCTCGCACAGGACGCCGGCCGGGTGCCCGCAGACCAGTGTCTGCTCGACCTCGACCCGCGGGTACTTCTCCCGCCACGGGGTGAGCGTGCCGGCGCAGACCTGCCGTTCGGCGGCCAGGACGTCCTCGACCAGCGGGGTGTAGATCAGGGCGCCCGGTCCCACGAGGGGCATCTGCCAGGTGTGGATCGCCTGCAGCCTGGCGCCGCGGCGGGCGGCCTCCTCGAAGGCGTACTCCAGCGCCACCGCCGAGTGGTCGGAGCCGTCGAAGCCCACCACGATCCGCTCGTGCGTGCGCTCCGGTGTGCCTCTGACGACCACGACGGGAGCGGCCACGTGTCCGGCCATTGCCAGGGAGACCGAGCCGAGCAGCATCCCGGTGAATCCGCCCAGTCCGCGGCTGCCCAGTACGACCTGTTCGGCGTCCTCGGCCTCGCGCCGCAGGACCTCGCTCACCCGGCCCGACTCCATGAAGGTGTCCACCTCCAGGTGCGGGGCGCGCTCGCGCGCCAGCGCGGCGGCGCGTTCCAGCACCTCCTGGCCGTACTCGGTGACGGAGTCGCGAAAGCCCGGCGGGGTCTGCAGCGGGATGTCACCGGGCCACGGCTCGCACACATGGACGATCTTCAAGGCGCATCCGCGCCGCATCGCGTCGTCGGCGGCCCATTCGACCGCACCGTCCGAGGGAGACGAACCGTCCACTCCCACCACCACATGCGCTGTCATGGCGACCTCCCTGGGCTCTGTGGTTTCTTCTTCCATTCGACCGGCCGGCGGTGGTTTTGGCAGCGGTCCAAAGGCCTGTCCGTCAGGGACTTCCGGCCCCCGTCACCAGCCCGACGACCGCTGGGTCGATCACCGGGACCGGTCCCGCGCCGCTCTCGCCTGATCGGTGGGCGGTGTGGGCGAGGAGCGGTGCTCCTGGGACGGTACGACGGCCACGGGGCAGGACGCGTGCCTGACCAGGGATCCGGTGATCGTTCCGAGGTGGCCGGTGCGCGATGCCGTCCGGCCCGTACCCACCACGACGAGGGCGGCCTCGGCCGACGCGGCCAACAGAGCGTCCCTGGGCGCGGTCGTGGCCGAGGCGACGTCGAGGCGGACGTCCGCGTACTTGCGCCGCCACGGGATGAGGCGCTCCTGCACCCGCTCGCGGCAGGCACGGGCGGAGTCTTCGAGATCGGGCGCGTGGGCCATGGCGATGCCCCACGCCATCGGGCGCGGGTGGCCGGCGTGCATCACCCTCAAAGGAAGATTCCGCAGGGCGGCCTCCTGGAACGCGAAGTCCAGCACCGCGTCGGCCGTGGTGTCCTTGACCCCCAGGAGGACGGGCTTCGGCTGCGGGAGGACGGGTGCCGGGCCCGCTTCGCGCACGATGATCACTGGAGATCGGGCTCGGGCCGCCACGAACGCCGCGACAGAGCCGATCATGAATCGGGCGGTCATCCCCCGGTTGTGGGCACCGACCACGAGGAGGTGCGCGTTGTCGGACAGTTCGACGAGTCGCTGTGCGGCCGAGCCTTCGTGAAGGTCGGTGATCACCTCGACGATCGGGGAGTGCGCGTGGGCGCATTTGGCGCCGTGGAGCAGCACGTGCTCGGCCGCCTTGCCCAGGTGGAGTTTGGCCTCGCCGTCGGCCTCGCTGTAGGGCCAGCGCCAGGCGTAGGTGACGGTGAGCGGGAGTTTTCGGGATTCGGCCTCCTCTGTTGCCCATTCCAGGGCTCGCAGGGAGAAGTCCGAACCGTCGTAGCCGACGACGATCCCATGTTGTCTCGTCATGGTCCTCACCTCTGTTCCATCGTTTGGCGATGCGGGGCTTCATCAGCAGGGCGGAAGGTCCCTTCCTCGTAGGGACCTTCTGCCTTTCGACACGGTCCGGCCTGTCAGGCCCTCACCGGCTCGGGATGAGCCGCGGGGTGATCCAGGCGAGGGGCGGGTCATTCACCTCGTTGCGCCGCGGTGCCGGGTCCGGGGATCAGCCGTACCGCGGTCACCTTGTACTCCGGGCATGAGGTCACGGTGTCCGCGTGATCGGAGGTCAGGGTGTTGACTGCGCTGGAGGGGAAGTGGAAGGCGCAGAAGACCTGTCCGGGCATCAGGTCGTCGCTCAGCCTGGTGGTCAGTGTGGCGTGGCCGTGGCGGCTTTCCACCGTGACCGGGTGGCCGTCGTGAAGCCCGTACCGGGCGGCGTCGGCGGGGTGCAGGTCGAGCCGGTCGGTGTGATCCAGCCGGATGTTGCCGGTGCGGCGGGTCATGCCGCCGGAGTTGTAGTGGGCCCAGCGCCGTCCGGTCACCAGGATCAGCGGGTAGTGGTCGTCGGGGTTCTCGCCCGGCGGCAGGTAGGGGCAGGCGGCCAGGTGTGCCCGTCCGTCGGGGGTGGCGAACCGTTCCCGGTAGAGTTTGGCCTCTCCGGGGCCGTCGGGATCGGGGCACGGCCACGCGATGGCGCCCTCCCGGTCCAGACGTTCATGGGACAGGCCCGCGAACAGGGGCGCCACCCGGCCGCATTCGGCCAGCGCCTCGGCCGGCGTCCGGCAGCCCAGATCCACCCCCAGCGCCGAGGCCAGGGCGTGCACGACCGCGAAGTCGGTCCTGGCCTGTCCCGGTGGGGCCAGGGCGGGGCGCACCCGTTGGAAGCGGCGGTCGAAGTTGACGAAGGTGCCGTCTTTTTCCAGCCAGGACGCGGCCGGCAGCACGACGTCGGCGCGCTGAGCGGTCTGGGACATGAACAGTTCCTGGCAGACGACGAGCGGGCAGGCCTCCAGTGCCTGGGCGACCCGGGTGGCGTTCGGGTCGGTGGCGCACACGTCCTCCCCCACGATCCACAATGCGCCAAGCGTTCCCGCGCGGGCGGCCGCGAACATCTGCGGGATGCGCATCCCGGGCCGGTCCGGCACCGGAGCTGCCCACACGTCCTCGGCCCTGGCCCGGGCGAGCGGATCGGTCACCTTGCCGTACCCGGGCAGGACGTCGGGCAGCGCCCCCATGTCGGAGGCGCCCTGGACGTTGTTCTGGCCGCGTAGCGGGTTCACCCCGAAGCCGCGCTCCGTGCCGACCGCACCGCGCAGGATCGCCAGATTGGCCAGGGCGCGCACTCCGTCGGTGCCGTGCAGGTGCTCGGTGACCCCCAGCCCGTAGACGATCGCCGGCCGCTCGGCCCGCCCGTAGAGCCGGGCCGCGGCGACCAGATCCTCGGCGGGAACGCCGGTCAGGGCGGCCACCCGGTCCGGCGGGTAGCCGGCGAGCAGCGCGAGGAGCTCGGGCAGGCCGCCGGCGCGGCGGCGCAGGAACTCCTCGTCGGCCAGGCCTTCGGCCCAGAGCGCGTGCGCCAGCCCGTGGAACAGGGCGACGTTGGTTCCGGGGCGGGGCCGCAGGTGCACGTCGGCGTAGCGGGCCAGCCCGACGGCCCTGGGGTCGGCGACGACCAGCCGCGCCCCGCGCAGGACCCGCTGCAGCAGCCGTGCGCCGACCACCGGGTGGGCCTCGACCGGGTTGGCGCCCACCAGCAGCAGGCAGTCGGCCGTCTCGACGTCGTCGAAGGTGTCGGTGCCGCCGGACAGGCCGAACGCGGCCGTCAGCCCGGCCGCCGAGGGGGCGTGGCAGAGCCGGGAGCAGTTGTCGATGTTGTTGGTGCCGACGGCGACCCGCATGAACTTCTGGATCAGATAGTTCTCCTCGTTGGTGGCCCTCGCCGAGGAGATCACCGCCACCGCGTCGGGACCGCCGGCGGCGACGGCGGCCCGCAGGCCTTGGGCGACGTGCTCCAGGGCCTCGTCCCAGGTCACCGGCTCCAGGCGGCCGTCACGGCGCAGCAGTGGCCGGGTGAGGCGTTCGGGGGAACGCAGGAAGCCGTGGGCGAAGCGGCCCTTGACGCAGGCGTGCCCGCGGTTGACCGGGCCTTCGCGGTCCGGCAGGACGGCCACGACCTGACCGTCACGGGTGAGGGCCTCCAGGGAACAGCCGACGCCGCAGTAGCCGCACGTGGTCACCGTGCGTGTCAGGGCCGCCGTCCCGCCGCCGAGGGGCAGTCCGGGTTCGGTGAGGGCCCCGGTGGGGCAGGTGTCGACGCAGCCGCCGCAGGCGACGCAGTCGGACTGCGCCCACGGCCCGCCCGTGCCGGGGGCGACGACCGTGTCGGCGCCCCGGCCGGTCAGGGTGAGGGCGAAGGTGCCCTGGACCTCGGCGCACATGCGCACGCAGCGGCCGCAGGCGATGCACAGATCCCGATCCAGGTGGACGTAGGGGTGGCTGTCGTCGCGGCCCCGGCCGCCGCGTCCTTGGGCGGTCTGCGGCGCGATCCCCATCGTGTGGCAGACCCGGGCCAGCTCGTGGTCGTCGACATCGCCGTCCAGCGCGTGGGGCGGCAGGGCCGCGACGATCACCTGAACGGCCTCGCGGCGCAGCACCCGCAACTCCTCGCCGGCGACCTCGACCACCGCGCCGTCGGCGGCCGGGGTCACGCACGCGGCCACCACGTTCCCGTCCGATCTCACCAGGCAGGTGCGGCAGGAGCCCGCCGGGGTCAACCGGTCGTCATGGCACAGTGTGGGCAGCTCGGCTTTGGCCAGGCGCACCGTGGTGAGCAGTGTGGCGCCCTGGGCCGGGCGGACGGTGATGCCGTCGACGGTGACCCTCACGGGTCCCATCCCTTCAGCCGGTTCCCGTAGGCGCGGGCGAGGCTGCGCACGGCGGCGGGAACCCGCCGCCCGAAGGCGCACAGGCTGGCCTGGCCCATCACCCGCAGCAGCCGCGCGTACTCCTCACCGGCGGGCGTCCCGGACGCGGCGATCTCCAGGCCGCGGCGGGAGCCTGCCCGGCACGGCGAGCAGGCCCCGCAGCTCTCGGCGGCGGCGAACTCCCACACGTGCCGCAGCACCTCTCGCGCTTCCAGTCGCTGGTCGAAGGCGACGAGGCCGGCGTGGCCGAGCGCCGCGCCGCGGCTCGTCAGGTCGGCGTCGGTCAGCGGCACGTCCAGCCGGTCGGGGGCCAAGAAGCCGCCCAGCGGCCCGCCCACCTGCAAAACGCTCAATCGTGCCCCCTGGCGCAGGCCGCCGCCCAGTTCGGTGACGATGCCGAGCACCGAGGTGCCGAGTTCGACCTCGTAGCAGCCGGGCCGGGCGAACCGTTCGGACAGGCAGACCAGTTTCGTGCCGGTCTCGGCTCGTGTGCCGCGCCGGGCGTACGCGTCGCCGCCTCGCCGCACGATCCAGGGGAGGGCGGCCAGCGTCTCGACGTTGTTGACCACGGTGGGCACGTCCCACAGGCCGTGTCGCGTCGGGTAGGGCGGCCGCGGCCGGGCGCATCCGCGTCCCCCTTCCAGGCCGGCGATCAGGGCGGTCTCCTCGCCGGCCACGTAGGATCCGGCGCCCTCGGCCACCTCGACGTCGAGTTCCAGGTCGCTGCCGTGGATCCTTCGTCCCAGGTGCCCGTCCTGGTAGGCCTTTCGTACCGCGGCTCGCATCCGGGCCAGCGCTCGCGGGTACTCCGAGCGCACCAGCACGACGGCGTGGCGGGCCCGGCAGGCCAGGCAGGCCAGGGCCAGCCCCTCCAGTACCCGCGCCGGGTCGGCCTCCATCAGCAGCCGGTCGGCGTAGGAGCCGGGGTCGCCCTCGTCGCCGTTGGCGACCACCACGGTCTCGGGTGAGCCGCCGGTGGCCGCCCACTTGGCGGCCACCGGAAATCCGGCTCCGCCGCGCCCTCGCAGCCCGGACGCCGCCACCTCGGCCTGGATCTGCTCGGGGGTGAGCGCCCCCACCGTTTCCGGCCACACCTGCCAGGCGGCTTCCCCGGCGACGACGCCGGCGAGCACCACCGGATCACCGGTGGCGTCGGCGGCCGGGATCGAGGGGGCCCGTGGCGGTACACGGCCGGAGAGCTGGCCGGCGAGGTCCGGGCCGGTACAGGGGGTGTCGCCGTCGAGAGCGGCGGGGCCCGCGTAGCAGTAGCCCAGGCAGCGGACCGTCTGCAGCGACACCTGAGGATCGGGGTCGGTGCTGTCGGCGGTGGCGCCGAGCGCGTTCTCGACCTCGGCCAGGTGGCAGCCGGCGCGGGCGGCGAAGCAGGCCGCGGCGGTGCAGATCCGCACGTGACGGCGACCGTGCCGGGCGGCGAGGTCGGCGTAGAAGGTGGCCGGTCCCAGCCCGGCGGCCGCCGGCAGCCCGAGCCGCCTCGCCGCCTCGGGCGCCCATGCCTGCGGGCCGTCCGGCGAATCGGCGGCGGCCCTGGCCAGGGATTTTGTCAGCCGGGCACCGGGACGTCCACGCCGGTCGGCCAGCGCGCGGAAGGCGTCGAAACGACCGGCCGAACCCATACCTTCATCATGGACCCGCCTCCCGCAGTCCATCAGGCCCTATGAACCCACCCAGGGGGACTTTTAGCCCTCGGATACTTTTTCTCGACCTTTGATGACATGTTTCATCTTTCGACCTGCCCTGCGGGAGGCGTGAGCGCCGAGCTGCCCACCGGCCGCGATGAGCCGGTACGGCCTGCCGGTCACGGTGTGCGTCCAGGTCGGATGCCGGGAACCAGCAAGGTCACCCAGTCACGACGAACAGGACTTTCGGCCCTGTTTGTCCCTCTTTCCTCGCCATAGCGTTCCCAGTGAGAAGACATCTCCAGAGGTCGTCGATCTCCAGGGGCCACCGATGAGAGCTCGGCGTCGTATCGGCGTCGTATCGGGCGCGGCCTTCGCCGACGATGTCCGACCGTGTGAAAGGAGAGTCCCATGGCTGAACGCCTCGCCGCTCCCGGTGACCTCGGCCGCCGGATCGCCGGCCGACGTGAAAGCCTCGGTCTGGACCGCAAGGAGCTGGCAGAACGCGCTGGGATCGAGCCCTCCTACCTCGCCTACGTGGAGCAGAGGGCGGCGGCGCCCGCCATCGAGACCATAGAGCGCCTGGCTTTCGCTCTGGACACCAGCACCGCCGAACTTCTCGGAGCGACCCTCGACCAGCCGCCCGGGCAGGGGCGAGCCGCCCTTCATCCCGGTTTGGAGCGCCTGGACACGAAGGAGTGCCTGCGGCTCATCTCCCCCGGCGGGGTCGGCCGGCTGGCTTTCGACGACCTTGGCAGTCCGACGATCTTGCCGGTCAACTACGTCCTGCACGAGGGCTGCGTGATCTTCCGTACCGCCTTCGGCGGCCCGTTCGACGCGAATCTGAGCACCGGGGTGAAGGGGGTCGAGTTCAAAGTCGCCTTCGAGGTCGATCGGATCGACGACGCCAACCGGGAGGGCTGGAGCGTGCTCGTCCGCGGCGGCGTCCACCACGTCTCCACCGCCGAGGAGCAGGCGGCCGTGATGGCTTCGAGCGTCCAGCCCTGGGCCGGCGGCGACCGCGAGCTCTACATCAAGATCACTCCCGTTGAGATCACGGGCCGCCGCATCCGGCACAGCCGGTGATCGACGCCGGGGTGATCGACGAGCATGGCCGCCTGGCGGGCATCGTCAGCCGCTGCGACCTGCTGAAGGTATTCGTCCGCTCCGACCACGACATCGAGCACGAGGTCCGCGTGGAGGTCTTGACGCGGTCGCTGTGGATGGACACCTCCCGTGTCCAGGTCACGGTCGAGGACGGTGTGGTGACGCTCAGCGGGCGGATGACCCTGCGCGCGGACACACGGATCGCGCTGTGGATGACCTGGCAGACCAACGGGGTCGTCGACGTGATCGACGAACTCACCTGGGACCGGGACAACACTCCCGCCGGGGAGTGGCGGTAAGCCCTCCGCGCCCTACCGCCCTACCGCCCCTCCGCCCTACCGGTAGGGCGCCCTACCGGTAGGGCGCCCTACCGGCCGGGCGCCCGGCGCGCCTGGAGCCGGCCTTCGCCGATCGGCTCTGTGGCCCGCCCTCACGCCAGGGGAACGCTCCACCTCAGGCGGGTACCGCCCCCTGGCCGGCAGCCGACGGCGAAGGAACCGCCGAGCCGCTCGGCCCGCTCCCGAAGGTTGCGCAGCCCACGGTGCCTGCCATCGTGCCTGCCATCGGCGGACAGCCCGACGCCGTTGTCGGCCACGGTCAGGACGAGCCGCTCCTGACCGACATTCACTGATATATCGACCTTCGAAGCCTCGGCATGACGCACCACGTTGGACAACGCCTCGCGCAACGCGGCCAGCAGGTGCTCGGCCGTCCGCGGCGGCACCTCGCTGTCCAACGGGCCCCCCATGTCCAAACCCGGCATGAAACCCAGATGACCGCGCGCCCCCTCCACCAGGGCCACGATCTGCGCGCGCACACCGGAATCACCCTCCTGGGGAAAAGCCTGCAGGGCGAAGACGGTGGAGCGGATCTGCCGGATGGTGCCGTCCAGCTCGTCGATGGAGTTCCGCACCCGCGAGGAGATCTCCGGCCGTTCGATCAGCCGTACCGTGCTCATCAGCGTCATGGCCACGGCGAACAACCGCTGGATCACCACATCGTGCAGGTCCTTGGCGATCCGGTCGCGATCTTCCAGCAAGCTCAGCCGCTCGGTGTCCATCCGGCTCTCGGCCAGCTCCAGAGCGATCGCGGCCTGCCCGGCAAAAGAGTGCAAAGTGCGCAGCTCATCCCGGCTGAACGGGATGCGACCCGAACGCTTACCCAGCGACAACACCCCCCGCACACCGCCCGACGCGCCGATCGGCACCACCGCCACCGGCCCGAGCGAGACGTACTCGGCGATCACGATCGGCACCGTCGCCTCGCACACGTCGGTGACCATGAGCGGCTCACCACTGGTGAAGGCGCGACCGGCCAGGGAGTCGGCGATCGGCGCCTCGGCATGGGCCACCTGATCGCAGGCCTCCCCGTCGGCGATCAGCACCCGCAGAACCCGTCCGCCCTCATCGGGCAACAAAACCGCCACGACGTCGGCCCCGGCCATCTTCCGTGCCCGCCGCGCGATCAGCACGAGCACCTCGTGCGGCTCGGCACCCGACAGCAGGCTGGTGGTGACCTCCGCCGAGGCCTGCAGCCACATCTCCCTGCGCCGGCTCTCCTCGTACAACCGCGCGTTCTCGATGGCCACCCCGGCCGCACTCGCCAGCGCCGTCACCATCGCCTCGTCGTCGGCGTCGAACTCCCCTCCCCCGCGCTTCTCGGTCAGGTAGAGGTTGCCGAACACCTCCTCGCGCACCCGCACCGGCACCCCCAGGAACGACCCCATCGGCGGGTGGCCGGGCGGGAAACCGTAGGACGCCGGATGGTCGGAGATGTGGGCCAGCCGCAGCGTCTGCGGCTCCTTGATCAACAACCCCAGCAGGCCCAGCCCGTGCGGCCAGTGCTCGATCCTGGCGATCTCCTCCTCGCTCAAACCCACCGGGACGAACTGAATGAGTGTGCTGTGGTCCCCGGCTACCCCCAACGCGCCGTAGGTGGCGTCCACCAGCGCGGTGGCGGCCTCCACGATCCGGCGCAGCACCGTCTCCAGATCCAGATCGCCGCCCACCGCGACCACCGCGTTCAGCAGCGCGTGCACCCGGTCCCGGGTCGCCAGCACCGCCTCCAGGCGCACCCGCAACTCCGCCAAGAGCTCATCCAGGCGCATGTGCGCGATCAACGCACCTGGCTCGATCTTCGCCATACCTCAAGTCTCACACCGGGGCACGTGGACGTCCGTCCCGCCCAGGAGCCGGCATCCACCGGCCGACCATCGTTTACCCCACGATGGCGAGCCCCTGACCGGCGAGATGCACGGCGAGCCCCTGACCGGCGAGGTGCGAGGACATGACGCCCTACCGGCTTCCTGCCACGTCGTCCTCGTCGTAGGTGGCATCGACGTCCAGATCGACGACCCCGTCCACCCGGCGGCCGGCCTCGACGATCTCAGCGATCTGCGAGCGCCTGGCGAGCTTTCCCGCGACACGGACCACCCCCGCGTCAACCATGATCGTCAGCGCTTTCGGATCCGGACTCAGACGCGCGACGGCCGCCGCCACATCCGCCAGAACGTCACAGGCCCGCCGGGAGAAGATCTTCAGCAGGTCCACCTGGTGCACAGTACCGACGATCTTCCCGGTGGCGACGTCGACCACCGGCAGCTGCTTGATCCGGTGGGCGTTCATCAGGCGGGCCGCCTCCCGCACCGCGGTCTGCTCGACAACCGTCAGCGCGGGACTGGTCATGACGTCGCGCGCGGTCGTGCCAGTGGCTTTCTCGTGCTCCCGGCATCGCTTATGACCTGCGGGAATCATCTCGCCGTGCGAGAGATCGACCTCCTTCGGCAACAGGTCGTCCTCCGACACCACCCCGATGGGACGCCCCTCGGCGTCGATCACGGCGACCGCGCCCACCTTGAAGCGACGCATGGTCTCCACCAGCTCCGAGAGCGCCGCCTCCGGGCGGACCGCGATGGCCACCGCGCCCATGACGTCCTTCACCTGAAGCGTCATGTTCACCCCCTTCAGCCCTACGCCGCTCAGCCCTTGAAGACCCGCGCGTCACCGCAGGCGTTGGAGCCCGCCGGCGCGGGCTCGTTTGGCGGCGGGCTCTTTCGGACGGCGGGAACGATCGCGACGGGGCACAGACCGTGCTGGAGAACCGCCCTGGAGGTCGAGCCGAGCCTGCCGTGCTCACGTGCTCCGCCGACCACCACCAAGCTCGCCTCCTTTGACGCGTCCACCAGGAGATCCTTCGCGGCCGTGGCGGCGAAACAAACGCGAACAGCCACCTTGGGGCAGGCGATCCGCCATGGTCCCAGGCGCTCGAGCATGCCGTCCTCCACCGCCTTCATCGCGATCCGCGCCCCCTGCGCCAACGGCTGCAGGCGTCCGGCATGCACCGCCGTCAGCTTCAGCTGCCTGATGCGGGCTTCACGGAAAGCAAACTCGATCACCCCGTCAGGGGTGTCCCCGCTCATCCCCAGGACCACGGCGCCGCGCTCTCTCGGCACGGGAATCGGCCCGGGTCCGCGCACGACGATCACCGGACAGTACGCGTGCGCCGCCACATACCCGGCTACCGACCCCAAGACGGTCCTGGCCAGGGCGCCCATGCCACGAGAACCCACCACGATCAACGCGGCACGCTTCGACAGCTCGACCAGCCGTTCAGCGGCCGCGCCCTCGTGCAGATCCGTGGTGACATCAGCCAGCGTGCTGCACGCACGAGCGCAATCGGCCCCGTGGTACAGCACATGCTCGGCGGCCTTACGCAAATGAAGCCTGGCCTCCTCGTCGGCCTCCCCGTACGGCCACCGCCACGCGTGGGCCACCCTCAGCGGCAGCTTCCCGAGCTCGGCCTCGTCCATCGCCCATTCCAGGGCCTGCATGGAGAAGTCGGAACCGTCATAGCCGACGACGACTTCCCGGATACCGGTCATCACTCTCACCTCCCTTTCCATGCTCGCCAGGAAGGACTGCGAGGAGCAGGGCGGAAGGTCCCAACGGCATGGGACCTTGCGCCCCCTCTCGTCACGGCGCAGACCTGCGAATCACAGCGCCGACCTGCGAAACCAAGGAAAACACCACGATTTTCCGCTGGCCGGGCAACGAAGTGGCGCCCGACGGCACCCAGGGGACCTTCGCCCCTACCCGGCGAATGGCAGAGCTGCGAAAAATGAGAGAAACCAGGGCCGTGGAAGACACGAGCGGACGATCTCATCCAGCCGCGGGCCCACCCACCGAGACCAGGGCATCGACCCCCGGCGACGAATCGAAGGTGGTGACCATGACAGACCCCGTCGTCGTCGGCGTCGACGGCTCGACATCCTCACTGCAGGCCGTGACCTGGGCGGCGCAGGAGGCCACCTTGAGGAAAGCGCCACTGCACGTCGTGCACGCCGCCCTCCGCTGGGCCTACGACGTCCCTCTCGTTCCCCAGCCCGCCCACTGGGGACCCGCCGAGGAGGCAGCCTGCAAGGAACTCCTCTGCCAGGCCGCCGAACAGGCCCGCTCCGAAGCCCCCACCGTGGAGGTCACCACCGAGATCCTCGACGGAAGCGCCGCCGAGGCGATCGCCACCGCGGCCGAGACCGCACAGCTGATCGTCGTCGGCCGCCGAGGCCTGGGCGGATTCACCGGGCTGCTCCTGGGTTCGGTCAGCTACGACCTGGCCGCACGCTCCCCGTGCCCAGTGGTGGTCGTCAATCGACTACCCACCGCTCAAGACACCACAATCGCCGTCGGCCTCACCGGACGCCCCGACCAGGATCCCCTTTTGGAATTCGCCTTCAACGAGGCAGTCCTGCGCCGGCGCCCGCTCCGAGCGGTGCACGCCTGGACCCATCCGGCCACCAGAGCACCCGGCGACATGCAACCACTCGTCTACGACGTCGAAGAGGTCGGCAACGAAGAGGCCCGCCTGCTGGCCGAGTCGCTCGGCGGCCGGCGCGAGAGATTCCCCGACGTGACCCTCATCGAGCACGTCGTGCACGAGCATCCGGCCAAAGCGCTCGTCGACGCCTCCGAGAGCGCCGAGCTGGTCGTGGTGGGAGCCCCCGGCCGGGCGCTGTTCCTCACCTCGACCGTACGCGCCCTGCTCCACCACGCTCAGGCGCCCGTCGCCGTCCACCGCACCTCGCGCCCTCGCCGGAACTGAGCCTTCCCGGCAGAGGACCGTCGCGACATCACCTGCCATACCGGTGAATCAACGGTTTCAACGGCACCCGAACCTGCGACGTCACCTGCCCGACGGTCAGGGTCTCGGCGTCATCGTTCATCCAGCGGGGGGCGAACGACGGCGACAGGGCAGTGTGCCCGGTGCAGCACGCCGTGGCTGACCGAGCCCAGCACCGCCGAGCCGAATCCGCCCAGCCCTCGTGAGCCGACCACGACCAGGTCCGCCCGGCGTGAGGCGTCGGACAGTACGCGGACCGGATGATCACAGACGATCGACTCTTTCACCGCGACGTCCGGATACTTTTCCCGGCAGGGGGCCAACAGCCGCCGGGCGGCCTCGGCCTCGTCCGCGAAGACGCTTTTCAGCGCCGGGCTGTAGCCCAGAGCGTACGGCGAGAGCACCGGCATCTGCCAGGCGTGGACCGCCCGCAGCCGCGATCCGTGCTGCTGGGCCCGGGCGAAGGCGTACTCCAGCGCGGCCTGCGAATGCTCCGACCCGTCGAACCCCACGACGATCACGCCGTGCGCGGTCCGGACCGGCGCGCGGACGATGACGACGGGACCGGCCGCGTGGCCCGCCAGAGCGAGCCCGACCGATCCGAGCACCAGCCCGGCGAACCCGCCGACGCCCCTGCTGCCGATCACGAGCACGTCGGCCCGCTCGGATTCACTCTTCAGCCGTTCGACCACCGCTCCGGTCGCCAGAGCAGTTGTGATCTTGATGTCGGGTGTGTGGTCCCGGGCCCGCTGCGCGGCCGCGGCCAGCACGCGGTGAGCATGCTCGGCCGAGTCGTTCTCCTCCCCGGTCCCGGAAAGGAGAACGAGGGCGTTCCACGGTTCGCGCACATGCACGATCTTCAATGCCGCGCCGCTGCGCGCGGCGTCCTCGGCCGCCCATCGCACCGCCGCCGTCGCGGGTGCGGATCCGTCGGTACCGACGACGATCAGTCCGGTCATGGCCGCCTCATCCCAGAGAGCCTCTGTGCCTTCACCTCCATCGCACACCCGCGAAAGAGATTCGGCACCGGCCGAACGTCACCCGTCACAAGGACCAACGTCTCCCCCGAAAAACCACGTGGGCTCGGTAGGTTCGCCGGGAGCGGTGTCCGGTCAGCCGTCCGGCCGGTCTGCGCGGATTCCTCGTCCCGGACCGCACACCCCTCGCGGGCGTTTCGAGAAGGACGCCTCCTTTTCGCGAAGGCCGGACTCATACCGCCGTCCCGGCGAAGGAACAGGAAGGAACAGGATGGCGGTGTGACCGGCCATCGAAGCCTCTCCTTACTGTGGCCAGGTCCAGTCGCGGATGTCGGTGGGGTCCTCGCCGTGCTCGCGGGTGTGGGCGCGGGCGCGTAGCCGGGCGTCGGCCATGTGCTGGCGCAGGTGCGCCGAGCGCCCGGCCAGGCCGG
>NZ_JBEZZK010000023.1:0-126980 GCF_040639135.1 Streptosporangium sp. NPDC023963 | reverse complement strand
GCCATCGGCTACAACGGCCCCATCTCCATCGAGTGGGAGGACGCCGGCATGGACCGCCTCGACGGCGCCCCCGACGCGCTGGCCGTCATCCGCAAGCTCAACGCCATCACCCCGCCCACCACCGCCTTCGACGCCGCCTTCTCCTCCGACTGAAGACCCCCACGGACCGAGGACCTTCTCGGCCCGAGGATCTTCTCGGACCGAACCCTCAGGCCGAAACCCCGGACCGGGTTCCCCGTCCGGGTGCCCAGGTCGAGGCGCGCACGGCGAACGCACGGCGAACGCACGGTGAACACGGCCGGGCCGCCGGTCCGCCCCGCTCAGGCGGGCGGCCCGGCGACCCGGCCGAGGCCGGGTTCCCGGAGGTGCCGGGTTCAGTCCATGACGACGATCTGGCGCAGCACCTCGCCGCCCCTGAGCGCCGCTACGGCGTCGTTGAGGTCGGCCAGCTTGATGCGAGAGCTGATCATGCTCTCCAGGTCGAGCTTGCCCGCCTTGTAAAGCCCCGCGAAGAACGGGAAGTCGCGCCGGACGTCCGAGCCGCCGTACAGCGAGCTGAGGATGTTCTTGCCCTCGAACAGCAGGCTGAAGGCGCTCAGCGGGACGTTGTCGTCCACCGCGCCCGCGCCCACCACGATCGTGTCGCCGCCCCGGCGGGTGGCCTGCCAGGCCGTCATGATGGCGGCGGACTTGCCGACGGCCTCGAAACCGTAGTCGAACCCGGCACCGCCGGTGAGTGTGCCGACCGCGTCCATGAGCTGGTCCGGGGTGATGGCGTGGGTCGCGCCGACCTTCTTGGCGAGGGCGTGCTTGGACTCCAGCGGGTCGATCGCGAGGATCGTGGTGGCGCCGGAGATGCGGGCCCCCTGGATCACCGACAGGCCGATGCCGCCCGCGCCGACCACGGCGACGGTCGAGCCCGCCCGCACCTTGGCCGTGTTCAGCGCCGCCCCCACGCCGGTGGTGATCCCGCAGCCGATCAGGGCCGCCGCCTCGAACGGTACGTCGGGATCGACCTTGATCGCGCCCTGCCAGGGCACGACGACCTCCTCGGACCAGCTGCCGCACCCGGCCATGCCGAACGCCGGGGTGTCGCCGCCGTAGCGGAAGCGGGCGTTGACGAAGCTGTCCATCACGTACGTCATGCACAGGAACGGCTGGTTCACCAGGCAGTTCGCGCAGCTGCCGCAGGCCGGGGTCCAGTTGAGGATGACGTGGTCGCCGGGTTGGACCGAGGTCACGTGGTCGCCGACCTCGACGACCACGCCCGCGCCCTCGTGACCGGGGATGACCGGCAGTGGCATGGGCAGCACGCCGCTGATCACCGACAGGTCCGAGTGGCAGACGCCGGTGGCCCTGATCTTGACGCGGACATCCGTCGGGCCTACCGGCGCGAGGGTGAAGTCGTCGCGGATGTCGAGCTTGTCGTCGCCGACGGCATGCAGAAGCGCACCACGCATGGGGGGTCCTCCTAGTTCTCCTCAAGGGAGAGGGCGGCTTTGGGACAGGACCGGACCGCGTGCCGGACGCGGTCCATCATCTCCGGCGGCGGCTCAGGCAGCAGCAGGTGCAGCTGGTCGTCGTCGTCGAGCTCGAAGACCTCCGGGGCGAGTCCCATGCAGATCGCATTGGCCTCGCAGACCAGATAGTCGACGTTGATTTTCATACGGGCCTCCTAACCGGGAATGGCGAGCTTACGGTGATCCCAGGAGATCACTCGACTCGGCTCGACCACGAAGGCGACCCTTTTGCGGCCGGTGTAGGCCACGTACTCCGTGAGGAGTTCCTCCGCGTCGGGCATCCCGGCCATCCGTCTGGCCACGTTCATACCGACGTCGAGGATGCCCTCGGGGTCGTCGATCCTCCGCGCGACCCCGTAGACCAGGACGCCGCGCAGGTCGGAGTATTCGTCCCCGGCCTCGATCAGGCAGCTCACCCGGGCGTCACGCTGGATGTTGAGTGTCTTCTGCGCCTTGCCGTAGGTCCAGAACGAGATCTTGCCCTCGGTCAGCCCGTAGAACATGGTCACCATGTGCGGTGTCCCGTCCGGGTTGATCGTGCCGAGTTGCAGCTTCCGTGACTCGCCGACGAAAGCCGTCACCTCGTCGTCGGACATCACGATGCGGGCGCGCTGGTTCACGGTGCAAAGTAGAACACGTTCCACAAGGTCGGGCAAGGGCATTCGGAATGTTGTTCGGTCTCGGTAGTCTGCTGCGATGAGCATCGCCACCATGCCGGCCGACCTGCTGTACGTCGCCCAGCGCGCCAAGGGTTTCATGCCACATCAGGAGGGAATCGCGCTGTTCGAGATCGCCGCCGAGTACGGCCCGCGCGGCCCGATCTGCGAGATCGGCAGTTACTGCGGGAAGTCCGCCGTCTACCTCGGGGCGGGGGCCCGGCAGGCCGGGTCCGTCGTCTTCACCGTCGACCACCACCGGGGCTCCGAGGAGATCCAGCCGGGCTGGGCCCACCACGACCCCACGCTGATGGACCTCCGCTTCGGCAAGATGGACTCGCTGCCCACGTTCCGGGCCACCATCGCCTCCGCCGGCCTGGAGGACGAGGTCGTCGCGATCGTCGGCAGGTCCGAGCGCGTCGCCGCGCTGTGGAACACCCCGCTGGCGATGCTCTTCATCGACGGCGGCCACTCCGAGGATCCGGTGACCAAGGACTACGAGGGGTGGGCGCCGCACGTCATGCCGGGCGGTGCCCTGGTCTTCCACGACATCTACCCGGACCCGGCCAAGGGCGGGCAGGCCCCCTACCGCGTCTACCAGCGGGTCCTCGCCTCCGGCGCGTTCAAGGAGGTCCGGCAGGAGGGCTCGCTGCGGGTGCTCGAACGGGTCGGTCCCGGTATCGGCTGAGCTCCTCGTGCGGCCCGCCCGCCACCGGACCGCCGGCGCCGGGCGGGTGGAGACGGTCGTGAAGGGCCACCCGGAGACTCCGGCACGCACCGGCGACCACCGGGGCGAGGAACAGCCCGAAGACGACGTGGAACTGGACGAGCAGCCCGTAGACCGCCGCGGTGGCCAGGCCGAACACGACCTGGTCGCGCGGCCTGACCGGGGACGTGGCAGGGTCGACGAGCAGGTATCCGGTGTAGAGGGCGAAGACCGTCCCGGTCATCGGCAGCAGGGCGCCGACCACCGACACGTCGGTCAGCCCTCCCCTGACCAGCGCCTGCAGGGCGAACCCGCCGACCCAGCCGAGGACCAGCGGCAGCCTCCCCGCGAGCCTGGCGTTCACCGCCGTTCCCCAGGCCAGCACGGCCAGCGGCACGACCAGGTCGAACGGCCCCGAGACCCACGCGGTGAACTGGTACGCCGGAGCGAGCCCGACCCACGGGAACAGCAGCAGCACGGCGACGATCCCGAAGGCCGCCGGGTTCAGGAACGGCCTGCCCGGCGCGTCCGCGGCGGCCCGTCCCGCCCCGCCGGGCCCTCTCGCTGTCTCCGGCGTCTCCCGCGCCCTCGGGACCCGCGGCGCCTGTGGTGCCGGTGGCGCCGTCACGCGGAAGACGTACGTGCCGCCGACGCCGATGAGGACGGCCAGCGCGACCGGCGTCAGGTGCCCGTTGCCGGACAGCAGCATCGCGCAGAGCAGGCCGCAGACGTAGGAGGGCAGGAAGAAGCCGGCGACCCGGGCGCGGGGCACCCCGAGGTAGCGGGCCGGGCGCCGCCGCGACCACGCCTCCACGGTCTCCAGCGCGAACTCGGCGGTCACGCCGGTGAGCACGCCGACCACCGGTGCCAGGCAGGACTGCTCGAACCCGAGCACGGTGTGCCCGAGCACGGTGATCAGGGTGAGGGACTCCGCCAGCCGCCGGAACGCCTCGTCCCGCCTCCGGTCGGTGCTCATGGCCGCCGGACCTCCGAGGCGCGGCCGCCGGCCAGCAGGATCCGGTGCCAGCCGGGCTCCAGGGACAGCGACGCGGTACGGGCGCCGCCGCAGGCGTCCCTCCAGGAGATCTCGACGGGGACGGTGGCGCCCGGCAGGTCGTCGCCCAGGCCGAACAGCAGCTCGGGCGCGGAGACGCCGTTGTGGCCGTTGGCGGGGTAGAGCTGCCTGCTGCGCGTGACCCCGCCGGGCAGGCGCACCGTGGCGACGGCCCCGATGGCGGGCCGCGTCGGCCCGGGACGCGCCTGCCCCGCAGGCGTCCGCGCGGGGGGTGTCGCGGTGGCCGTGCCGCAGGCGCCCGCGGGGAGGCGGAGCCGCAGGCCCACGAACGGGGCCGTCGGGCCGTGGTTGCGGTAGAGGACCGACGCGGACCACTGGTTGGCGACCGCGAAGTCCAGCCGCCCGTCGTCGTCGACGTCGCCCACGGCGAACGCCCGGCTGACCGTGTCGCCGTCGCCGTCGCCGTCGCCGTCGCCGTCGCCGTCGCCGTCGCCGTCGCCGTCGACCCCGGCTCCCCGCGCCACGTCCACGTAGCGGCCGTCCGGGCCCCTGGTGAAGAAGGTGTTGGTGTCGCGGCCCGACAGGTCGTCCCCGGCCCGCAGGTCCGGCCACAGCGAGGGGCGGGACAGGAGCAGGTCGTTGGCCGAGGCCGCCTCCAGCAGCCGCGCCCACCGGTCGGCCTCGCCCCTGACGAAACCGGTCGCGTGCATGATCTCGTCGACGCCGTCGTTGTCGAAGTCGGCGGCCTTGACGTCCCAGGACCAGCCGCTGCGGCTCAGCCCCAGCTCCTCGCCGAGGTCGTCGTACGGCGCGTGACCCTCGTGGAGGCCGCCGGGTCGTGAGACGAAGGCGAAGTTGCTCTCGTGCGACGCGTGGTTCCCGGTGAGGTTGCTCACCAGGATGTCCGGCCTGCCGTCGGCGTTGAGGTCGGTGAAGGCCACCCCCATCCCCGTGAACGAGTCGCGGCCGAGGACCCGGGAGTGGGGGGTCGTCAGGTGCCGGGTGCCCCGGGCCTCGGCGAACCGGATCCTGCCGGGCACCGACTCGTTGACCAGCAGGTGGTCGGGGCCGGAGTCGTTGGCCACGTACAGTTCGGGCCGCCCGTCGCCGTCCAGGTCCTGGGTGCCCAGCGCGAGGGTCCAGCCCCCGCCTCCCGCACCGCCCTCGACCTCGTCGAACACCCCCTCGGCCTCGGTGAACAGCGCGGGTCCCGTCGCCCGGTAGAGCCGGTCGCCGCCCCCGTTGGCGGCGGTGGACGGCGAGTCGGGCATCACGGCGTCGCCGCGGTCGGCGCCGCCGCCCAGCACCCTGACGCCGTCGGGGAAGTAGTTGCCGAAGACCAGGTCGAGGCGGCCGTCCCCGTCGAAGTCACCGGCCGTGGCGGCGCTGGTGTTCCAGATCTCCGGTTCGCCGGTCAGCGCGCGGTGGCGGAAGGCCGCACCGGACGGGGGCGCCCCGGGTACGCGCAGGAACAGGGAGGGGGAGCGGCCCCAGTAGTAGACGACCAGGTCCTCCCAGCCGTCCTGGTCGAGGTCGGCGGGCAGGCACCCGGTCGGCGCCTCGTGCCGCCCGCGCCGCGGGGGGACCAGCGTGAACGGCCGGTAGCCGCGGGAGGTCCCCGGCGCCGGCCTGACGGTCACCGTGTCGCGGCGGGGGTCGACCAGGCACAGGTCGTCGGCGACGACCTCGTCGTCCACGTCGAACAGGGCCACCCCGGCGCCCAGCGACGACACCCGGCTCCGGAGGTTCGCGTACCCCGGCGCGACCGGCCGCAGGACGCGGTCACCGGGTTCCGCGGGCGGGCCCAGCCGCCTCGCGTGGAAGGAGAAGCCGGCGGACGCCTCCACGGCCGAGGTGTCCGGCAGGGCGGTCAGCCTCCACCCGGCGGTCGCGGCCACCAGGGCCAGGACTCCCGCCGCGTACCTGCGAACCCCCGGCACCGTTCCCACCGCCCTCCGGATCGTGGTCATGAGTGGTCGTAAGCGTCATGAGCGTCATGAATCGCGGTCGCGCCGTGCCCAGGCCTTCCGGATCCCCGCCCGCCAGGCCTGGTAGTGGTCGTCGCTGTGCGCGTTGTGGCCCAGCGCGACGAGCGCGGTGTCGGTCCAGCCCGCCGCCTCGTCCACCTCGGCCCCGCACAGCACGGGGGCGGCGGCGACGGTGTGCCCGGGGACGACGGCCGAGATCAGCCGGGCGGCGCAGGCGAGGGCGCAGCCCTGGGCGAGGTGGGCGCGGAAGCCGTCCTCGGCCGCGGCCGAGGCCAGCCGCCCCAGGTCCTCGGTGCTCGCGCCCCCGGCGTACGTGGCGGCCAGGCCCACCCCGCTCCACAGGTCGGCGCGGCGTCCCGCGGGGAACTCGGCGACGCGCGGCACGACGTCGCCCGCCCCCGCGCACTCGTGGAACCAGAGCATCCGCCCCAGCCCCTGGTCGAAGATCGCCCGCCGCGTCCGGTCCATCAGCCCGGCCGTGCGCTGGCGTCCCACCGTCCGGTCGGAGGAGAAGAAACCCTGGTGGAAGCCGAAGCCGTCGTGGGCCAGCCAGCGCAGCAGCGGATGCACCGAGTGGACGCCCCACATCGGCCGCAGCCGCATGCGGGCGTACGCCCGGCCGGTGCCCATGTGGATGAGGTGCGGGTGGCGCAGGCCCTGCCCGCTCAGCAGCTCCCTGAGCCGGCGCCCGCCGGTGAGGGTGAGCACGTCGAGGGTGGCGCAGGCCATGCCCGCGCCCTCGTACGCGAAACCGCGGAGGTCCTCGCGGAGGTCGTCGATCCGCTCGGTCTCCCCGGCGACCACCGCGTTGAAGCCGGAGACGAACGCCCCGCCCGCGTCCTCCAGAAGCTCGCGCGCCGGCCCCAGCCGGAACCGCCGCACCCCGAACCCCATCCGGGCCGGGTCCTGCCACAGCAGCCGGGCGATGCCCTTCGGCCTGGCCGGGGCGAGGGACCTCCGAGGTTCCGGAGGCTCCGGAGAGCGGGATGGGTCCGATGCCTCCAGCGGGTCCGAGGGCTCGGGCGGGGCCGGAGCCCGGGACGGGTCCTTCGGAGGCTCCGGCGGGTTCGGGGGTTCGGTGGGAGGCGGGGGTTCGCGACGGGAAGGAGGGGAGGCAGGGGAGGCAGGGGAGTCCTGAAGATCCGGAGGGGCGGGCAGAGGGGGTGGGAGGTCGGTGGGATCGGGAGGACCCGAGGTGTCCGGCGCGCCGGGAGGCGCCGGGAGATCCGGAGTGTGGGAAGGCGCCGGGGGGTCCGGCGGGTCGACGGCCTCGGTGCCGGTTCTCGCGTCGGCCGTCTCGGCGCCGTCGCCCTGAGTCACCGTCCGAGTGCCCTCCGCGTTACTCACGGACCCGAACGTAGTGAGCCGCCTGCGGCCCTTCAAGCACCGCGTTTCTGATTCCGGGCAAAGAAACCGCCGCGGGCCGGGCCGGGAGTCTCCGCCGGGCCCGCCGGCCGGGGCTCCGCACGACCTCACCGTGGCCGAGGTCGAAGGCGTGGCCGAAGTCGAGGTGGAAGTCGTGGCGGGAGGCGCGGGACCGGGGGTCAGCCCCTGGAACGGGCGTGGCTGCAACCGCAGGCGGCGGTGGGCCGGTCGGTCACGTACGCGCCCGCGTCGCGGAAGACGCCCGAGGCGGGGGTGTGCCCGGCCAGCGCGTCGGCGGCGAGCACGACCGCGGCCGCGGTGTAGGCCGAGCGCTCGTGCGGGAAGTGCTTCTCGTTCACGAACTGCCAGCCGGTCCAGTACGAACCGTCCTCGTGCCGCAGGTGCTGCATGTCCGCGAAGAGCTTCGACGCCCGCTCCCGGTCGCCCAGGGCGTCGAGGGCCAGCACCAGCTCGCACGTCTCGGCACCGGTCACCCACGGCTGGTCGGAGACGCAGCGGATGCCGAGGTCCGGCTCCACGAACGTGTCCCACTCCTCGGCCAGCCGCGCCTCCGCGGCCGGGCCGCGTACCGCGCCGCCCAGGATCGGGTAGTACCAGTCCATCGAGAAGCGGCTCTTGTCGGCGAACGCCTCGGGGTGGGCGGCCAGCACGTGGCCGAGCTGGTCGGCGGCGAGCTCCCAGTCGGGCTGCGGATCGCCCAGGTGCTCGCCGAGCAGCACGCCGCAGCGCAGGCCCTGGTGGACGGAGGCGCAGCCGGTCAGCAGGGCGTACCCGGCGGGCCTGCCGTCGGCCGCGCGCTCCCAGACGATCTCACCCCGGGTGGTCTGCAGGCCGACCACGAAGTCCAGCGCCGCCCGGACGACCGGCCACATGCGCCGCGCGAACTCCTCGTCCCCGGTCACCAGCAGCTCGTGCCAGACGCCGACCGCGACGTACGCGGCGTGGTTGGACTCCCCGCCCTGCTCGACGGCCTCGCCGCCGACCAGCTTCATCGGCCAGGAACCGTCGGCCCGCTGCGTGCGGACCAGCCAGTCGTACCCCCGGCGGACCGGGCCGGTCAGCCCCGCCACGCTCATCGCCATCAGGCACTCGACGTGGTTCCAGGCGTCCACGTGCCCCTCGGGCCACGGGACGCCGCCGTCGGGCTCCTGCACCGCCGCGATGCTCCGGGCGGTCTGGACGAGCTGTTCCCACTCCAGCGAGGCGTTCACCGCTTCTCCCTCGGAGCTCACGCAGGCTTCCGGACGTAGAGCACCACGCTCTTGCCGATGAGCGGGTTGAGCACGGCCTCGGCGATCCTGGTGGCGGCGGGACGCTTCATGATGTCCCAGACCAGCAGCTCGTGGTACGCCTTGGCCAGCGGGTGGTCGTCGTTGCCGACGCCGACCGCGCACTTGATCCACCAGTACGGCGCGTGCAGGCCGTGGGCGTGGTGGTGCGGGCCGACGGTGAAGCCCGTCGACTTGAGCTTCGCGCTCAGCTCGGCCAGCGTGTAGATGCGGACGTGCCCGCCGGGCGCGGTGTGGTACGCCTCGTCGAGTGCCCAGCAGATCCGTTCGGGCAGGAAGCTCGGCACGGTGATGGCCGCCTGGCCGCCCGGCTTGAGCACCCGGAAGATCTCGCGCATCGCGGCCATGTCGTCGGGGATGTGCTCCAGCACCTCGGCCGCGATCACCCGGTCGAAGCTGCCGTCCTCGAACGGCATGTCGAGCGCGTCGCCCGTCACGGTGTCTCCCGTCGCCTCGGGCGGCACCTCCCCGGCCTTGTCCATCGCGGCGAACATGCTCGCCACGCCCTCCAGTTCCCTGGCGTCCATGTCGAAGGCCACCACGTCGGCACCGCGCCGCAGCACCTCGAAGGCATGCCGTCCGCCGCCACAGCCCAGGTCCAGGACTCGGTTCCCCGGTCCCACGGGCAGCCGGTCGAAGTCGACAGTCAGCACTCGCCGCTCCTCTTCACATCTTCAGGTGATCGTTCGGGGGGTGGCTCACTTCGCGCGGCGGGCCCGGATGGCCTCGTGGTAGGCCTCCACGGTCCGCTTGGCGACGACGTTCCAGGTGAAGCGTTCCATCACCCGGTCGTAGCCTTTTCTGCCCACCGCCGCCCGCTCCTCGGGGGAGTCGTGCAGGCGGCGCAGCACCGCGGCCAGTTCCTCGGGGTCGCCCGGGGCCACCTGCACGGCGGCGTCGCCGACGACCTCGGGCAGCGCCCCGGTGCGGCTGGCGACCAGCGGGGTGCCGCAGGCCATGTGCTCGACGGCCGGGAGCGAGAAGCCCTCGTACAGGGAGGGGACGACCGAGATCTCCGAGGTGGCGATCAGCTCGCCCAGCTCGGTGTCGGAGATGCCGTGGACGAACCTCACCCGGTCGTGCAGCGCCAGCTCGGCGACGAGCTTCTCGGTCGGGCCGCCGGGGGTGGGCTTGCTCACCACGGTGAGGTTGACGTCGCGCTCGGTGGCGAGCTTGGCCACCGCCCGCAGCAGCGTCGCGACGCCCTTCATCGGGGAGTCGGCGCTGGCCACCGCGACGATGGAGCCGGGCCGCTTGGGCATCTCCGGGCGCGGGTGGAAGTAGCGGGTGTCGACGCCCAGCGGGATGAGCCGCATGTTCTTCTGCGGCACGTTGAAGTCGCGGTGGATGTCGGCGAGGGACGACTCGCTGACGGTCAGGATCGGGTTGAGCCGCGGCGCGACCTTGGCCTGCATGCGCACGAAGCCGTACCAGCGCCGCATGGGGATCTTCTTGCGCAGCGTCGCGGCCTTCAGCTCGATGCGCCGGTCCACGCTGATCGGGTGGTGGATGGTCCCGACCACCGGGAACAGCTTCTGGATGCCGAGCACGCCGTAGCCGAGGGTCTGGTTGTCCTGCACGACGTCGAAGTCGCCGACGCGCTTCTTCAGCTCGCGGTAGGCCCGCAGGCTGAAGGTGAGCGGCTCGGGGAATCCGGCGGTCCACATGGTGCCGACCTCGAGCAGGTCGATCCAGTCGCGGTACTCGCTCAGCTTGGGGGTGCGGAAGGGGTCCTCGTCGCGGTACAGATCCAGGCTGGGGATCTTGGTGAGGACGACGCCCTCGTCGAGCTCCGGGTAGGGCTGGCCGGAGAAGACCTCCACGCTGTGCCCGAGGGCGACCAGCTCGCGGCTGAGATGACGCAGGTAGACGCCCTGCCCACCACAGGTCGGCTTGCTGCGGTACGACAGCAGCGCGACGCGCAGCGATTCAGCACCCGGCACGGCAACCCCCTTCTCAACCTGTCCGAAAAGGGGACAGGTACCGTGAAAGATGACCTTAGTCCTCGGACCCTACCATTCATGAGCTCTGTTGCACTTGATGTGGAATTGTTCCTAGATCGTGCTTCACAGGGTGCGAACTGGGAAGTTAGCCTTACCGAGCGTGATTCGGTGTAACGCGTTCTAGGCGTGCTGTGCCGTGGGGTGCTGGTGCCCGCCGGGGGGTGTGCGGGTACATTCGCCATCAAACGGCACAAGACCAGGCATAGGTCGCCGCCCCCGCAAGCGAGGAGGACGCGTTGGCCAGGCGCGCGCTGATCACCGGTATCACCGGGCAGGACGGTTCCTATCTGGCCGAGTGCCTGCTCAATCAGGGCTACGAGGTCTCCGGCCTCGCCCGAGGGCAGGCCAACCCCCGCGTATCGCGGCTTCGCAAGCTTCTCCAGGACGTCCAGCTCGTCCGGGGCGACCTGCTCGACCAGGGCTCGCTGATCTCCGCCGTCGAGAAGGTCCAGCCCGACGAGGTCTACAACCTGGGCGCCATCTCCTTCGTCCCCATGTCGTGGGAGCAGGCCGAGCTCACCGCGGAGGTGACCGGCATGGGCGTGCTGCGCATGCTCGAGGCCATCCGGGTCTGCTCCGGCATCTCCTCCTCGCGCACGGTGGCCGGGTCGGACCAGATCCGCTTCTACCAGGCCTCCTCCTCGGAGATGTTCGGCCAGGTCCGCGAGACCCCGCAGACCGAGATCACCCCCTTCCACCCCCGCTCGCCGTACGGCGTGGCCAAGGCGTACGGGCACTTCCTGACGCAGAACTACCGCGAGTCGTACGGCATGTACGCGGTGTCGGGGATCCTGTTCAACCACGAGTCCCCGCGCCGGGGGGCCGAGTTCGTCACCAGGAAGGTGACGCTCGGCGTGGCCAGGATCAAGCTCGGTCTCGCCTCCGAGCTGCGCCTGGGCAACATGGAGGCGCGGCGCGACTGGGGGTTCGCCGGAGACTACGTCCGCGCGATGCACCTGATGCTCCAGGCGGACACGCCCGAGGACTACGTGATCGGCACCGGCCGCACCCACACCGTCCGCGACCTGGTGGAGGCCGCCTTCGCCGCGGCCGGGCTCGACTGGGAGCGGTACGTGGTCACCGACCAGAACCTGCACCGGCCGGCCGAGGTCGACCTGCTGTGCGCCGACCCGAAGAAGGCCCGTGTCCAGCTGGGCTGGGAGCCCACGGTCACCTTCGAGGAGCTCGTGGCGATGATGGTCGAGTCGGACGTCAAGCTGCTCTCCGAGGGCGGCGACCCCGACCAGGACTCCTCCTGGCCCTGAGCCTTCCCGTTCCCGAGCCTCCCGTCCCCGGGCTTCCTGCGCCCGGGGCCTTTTTCCGGCTCCGAGCCGTCTCCGAGCCGTCCCTGAGTCGTCCCTGAGCCGTCCCCGAGTCGTTTTCGAGCCGTCTCCGAGCCGTCCCGGAGCCGGGACGGCCCGGCTCCGGGACGGCCTCGGGTGACCCGGAAGCGGCGTCGAAGGGATCCCGCAGCGGTACCGAGGTGGCCCGGGCGCTCCCGCCCGGCCTGACCCGGCGGGCTCTCGCCCGCTAGACGAGCCGGAACGTCTCGCCTTGACGGCGTGCGCGACAGGGGTGATGATGTACCCATTGACGAGACGGAACGTATCGTTTCTCGTGAGACCCGGAAAGATCCGACAGAGGAGAAACCATGTCCCGACGTGCGCACATCGCGATGGTCAGCATCCCCGCGCCGGGCCACGTGAACCCGAGCATCGAGGTGATCAGGGAGCTGGTGGCGCGCGGGCACCGGGTGACCTACGCCAACGACCCCTCCTTCGCCGAGGTGATCACCGGCGCCGGGGCCGAGCTCGTCCCGTACACCTCGACCCTGCCCATGGGCGACACCGCCGAGTGGCCGGAGGACCCGATCGCCCAGCTCGACGTCTTCCTCGGCGACGCGATCTCGATGCTGCCGCAGCTCCGCGCCGCGTACGAGAACGACCGGCCCGACCTGTTCCTCTACGACATCGGGGGTTACACGGCCCGGGTGCTCGCGGAGAACTGGGACATCCCCCTGATGCAGCTCTCGCCGACCTACGTGGGCTGGGAGGGTTACCGGGAGGACATGGCGCCGATGATCGAGGAGCTGAGGAGGGCCCCGGGCGGGGCCGAGCACTACCGGCGGTTCGAGGAGTGGCTGCGCGACAACGGCATCCACGGCATCGACTCCGACGACTTCGGGGGCCGCCCGCCGCGGGCGCTGGCGCTCATCCCGAAGGTCATGCAGCCCAACGCCGACCGGGTCGATCCCGCCCGGATCACCTTCACCGGGCCCTGCTTCGCCACCCGCTCCCACCAGGAGCCCTGGATCCGCCCCGAGGGCGCGGAGAAGGTGCTGCTCGTCTCCCTGGGGTCGGCCTTCACCAACCTGCCGGGCTTCTACCGCTCCTGCCTGGCGGCCTTCGGCGACCTGCCCGGCTGGCACGTCGTCCTCCAGGTCGGAAAGTTCGTGGACCGGGCGGAACTCGGGGTGATCCCCGCCAACGTCGAGGTGCACTCCTGGGTGTCGCAGCTCTCGATCCTGGAGCAGGCCGACGCGTTCGTCACCCACGCGGGCATGGGCGGCACCCAGGAGGGCCTGTACTGCGGCGTCCCGATGATCGCCGTCCCGCAGGCCGCCGACCAGTTCGGCAACGCCGACAGGCTCGTGGAGCTCGGGGTCGGCCGCCGGATCGACACCGAGGAGGCCACCCCCGAGGCGCTGCGCGCCGCCCTGCTCGGCCTCACCTCCGACCCGGAGGTGGCGGCGCGGCTGGCGAAGCTCCGGGACGAGGTCCGGGGCGAGGGCGGCACCGTCCGCGCGGCCGACCTGATCGAGGAACTGCTCCGGCGTCGGGGGGAGGTTCACCCGTCCTGAGGCGCGGGCCGGGCGGGCGACGCCCGGCCCACCGCCGGCGCGCTCCGCGGGCGGGCTCATCGGACGGGCGCCGATCCGGCACGGTCCGCCCCGGTTTCCTCGGCAGCGGCGCCGGCTCCGGCAGTGGCTCCGGCACGGCCCAGACCTCTTCCGAGGCCTTACGACGCGTCACCCGTCCGGACTCGCCGGCGAACACCCCGGACCCCTCGATCGTTCCTGCGCGCTCACCAGCGCAGTTCCCCGGCCTCGTCCTGGAACGTTCCTGTCGGGCCGTCCGCGTCGAGAGTCGCCAGACGCACGACGGTTCTGGCGCTCTCCTCCGGTGATCTTCCACCTTCGAAGGGCAGGCCGGCGGTCATGTCGGTGGCGGTGAAGCCCGGCTCGAGCGCGTTGAACTTGATGCCCGGCTGGGACTTGGCGTACTGGACCGTGAGCATGGTGGCCGCCGCCTTGGACGCGGAGTAAAGCGCGGCCCTCACGTGGAACTCCGGCCGGTCGGGGTTGTTCACCGCCCAGAACGACCCGGCGCTGCTCGAGACGGTGACCACGGTCGGGTTCGAGGATCTGCGCAGCAGGGGGAGCGCCGCCTCCGTGACGCGCACGATTCCCACCGCGTTGGTGTCGAAGACTCGCAGAGCCGTGGGACCGTCGCCGGCTCCGTCCCCGAGGATGCCCGCGTTGTGCACCAGGACGTCGAGCCGGCCCTCGGCCGCGTCGATCGTCGCCAGCGCGTTGTTCACCGACGCGTCGTCGGTCACGTCGAGCTGCACGAATCGTGCGCCGAGCGCCGCCGCGGCCTTCTCGCCCCGCTCGACGTCACGCGCGCCGACGTAGACGACGTGTCCCAGCTCCAGAAGCTGCTTGGCTGTCTCGAAACCGATGCCCTTGTTGGCCCCGGTGACCAGTGTGACGGTCATGTCTCACCTCTCGAAATACGTGGCCCGAGCGGACCGTTGTGCACGCTATGCGGAGCTACTCGCCTCGACCAGAGCCCTCTCGAGCCTGGGGTGTGACAGGGCCCCCTCTGTCCGCCCCGCGGAGTCCTGGGCCGGCCTCGTGAGCGCGACGACGAACGCCCTCGGCGCGTACCTGCGTGCCCGGCGCGAGCTGGTGACGCCTCAGCAGGCGGGCATCCCCGGCGTCGGTGTGCGGCGTGTGCCCGGGCTGCGGCGCGAGGAGGTCGCCATGCTCGCCGGCATCAGCGCCGACTACTACCTGCGGTTGGAACGGGGCCGCGATCGCAACCCGTCCGCGCAGGTGCTCGAGTCGATCGCTCGCGTGCTCCACCTCGACGACGACCACATCGCCCATCTGCGGACCCTGGTCTCGGAGGCACCCCGGCGGCGCGGACGCCGGCCGCCCAGGGAGATCCCGCCGCCCGGCGCCCTCAAGCTCCTGGACTCCCTCGTCCAGCCCGCTTTCATCGAAGGCCGGTACTTCGACATCCTGGCCTCGAACGGTCTTGCCAGGGCACTCTCTCCCGGCCTCGCCGCAGGGGGCAACCAGCTGAGGGACATGTTCCTGGATCCGGCCGAGCAGGCTCTGCACCCGGACTGGAAAGACGTCACGGAATGCCTCGTCGCGAACCTGCGGCAGTCCGTGGGCAACGACATCGACGATCCTCGCTTCATCGAGCTCACCGAAGAACTCTCACTGGCGAGTCCCCATTTCCGCCGGCTCTGGGCCCGCCACGAGGTCCGCGGGCAGCGCGGGTCGCTGATGCGGATCAACCACCCGCAGGTCGGGGAACTGACCCTCAACCGGGAACGACTGGGCATAGGCGGAACCGAGGGCCTGATGCTCGTCGTGTATCACCCGGAAGCCGGATCCAGCGATGCGGACAAGCTGGCTCTGCTGGCTTCCGCGGGCCTGCCGACCTCGGACAAGAACAAGGGCTCCGGCAGGCCGGCACGTGAGACGGACAGCGCCGCACTCGGGTGAACCCGGCGAGGCCGATGCGGAGCAGAGTCGCGCGAGCGAACAACGCTCCTCACCGTGACCCCGGGACAACACCCGGGGTCACGGCGCCGGCGAGGTGGTCACTTGAACCGGCTTCCAGGCCGGGCGGCGGTGCGGCCCGCCAGGCGCTCGTAGCGCTGCTTGGCCGCCTGGGGGGTGGCGAGGCCGAGACCGAACGCGATCTCCTGCCAGGTGAGGTCGCGGCCCCGCGCCATGAGGAGGAGCGACGCCTCCAGCTCGTCCATTTCCGCGCGGACCCTGGGCAGCAGGGTCAGGGCGGCGGTGATGTCGGCGTGGTCCACCTCCGGCTCGCCCTCCTCGCGATGGGCGCTGCCGCTCAGGAGGAACGTCACGAGCCTGACGGCCTCGTGGGCTCCGAGGACCGTGGGGTGGACCTGCCGGAGGCGCCGGCCCTCGTCGGCCGCGTGGCGCTCGGCGATGCGCGACAGGGAGGCGTACTCGCGGTGCGCCCGGGTCAGGCCCGGGTCGGGAGGCGTGAAGGGGTCGGATGATCCGTCATGAGAAGTGGGCATGCGACCAGGATGAGCCGTCGAACAGTTTGTTGTCAACACATAGTGTTCAACAAACTGTTTAAAAGTGGAGGCGCTGTCACTTCTGCGACCCGCTGGACGAGTCGGAGGGGCGGGGATCTCTCCGGCCTTCCCCCGTGCCACCGGCACCACCGGCACCACCGGCACCACCGGCACCACCGCCACCGTCGGCATGTCGGCATGTCGGCATGGGAAAGGCCATGCGGGGCCGGGCGGCCCCGCATGGCCTTCCGACGCCGTCTCCGGCGTCGTTCTCCGTGTCGCTCTCGGTGGAGTTCTCGGTGGAGTTCTTAGCGGAGTTCTCGGTGTCGTCCCCGGCGGCGCCGGATCTCAGGCGACGGAGACCGGCAGGTCCTTGATGCCGTTGATGAAGTTGGACCGCAGGCGGCGGGCCTCGCCGGCCTGCTCCAGGCCGGGCAGCCGCTCGGCCAGCACCTCGAAGAGGACCCGCAGTTCGAGCTTGGCGAGGTGGTTGCCCAGGCAGAAGTGGGCCCCGCCGCCGCCGAAGCCGATGTGCGGGTTGGGGTCACGGCCGATGTCGAAGACGCCGGGGTCGGCGAAGACCTCCTCGTCCCGGTTGGCGGAGCTGTAGAAGACCACGATCTTGTCGTCCGCCTTGACCTCCTGCCCGCCGATCGTCGTGTCGGTGGTGGCCGTACGGCGGAAGAGGTTCACCGGGGAGACCCAGCGGACGATCTCGTCGGCCGCGGTGCGGGCGAGGGCGCGGTCGGCGACCAGCCGCCGCCACTGCTCGGGGTTCTCGAAGAAGGCGAGCATGCCGCCCGAGGCCGCGTTGCGGGTGGTCTCGTTGCCCGCCACCACGAGCAGCAGCACGAACAGGTCGAACTCCTCCTCGGTGAGGGTCTCCCCGGCGGCGTCGGGCATGATCAGCTTGGTGACGATGTCCTCGCGGGGCTGTGCGCGCCGCTCGGCGGCGAGGGCGTTGGCGTAGGCGTAGACCTCCATGGCCGCGTTCGTGCCCTCCGCGGGGTCGGCCGCGTAGTCGGGGTCCTCGGCCCCGATCATCTGGTTGGACCAGTTGAAGATCTTGTCGCGGTCCTCGACGGGGGCGCCGAGCAGCTCGCAGATCACGTACAGCGGCAGCGGGGCGGCGATGTCCCTGACGAAGTCGACCGAACCGCGTCCCTTGGCCTCGTCCACCAGTTCGTGGCAGATGTCGCGGATGTGCTGTTCCAGGGCGCCCATCATGCGCGGGGTGAAGCCCCGGTTGACCAGGGAGCGCCGCCGGGTGTGGTCCGGCGGGTCCTGGTTGAGCATCATCATCCGCTGCAGGGCCATCTGGTCCTCGGGCATCTCGTTGAAGAGCGCGAGTTTCCTGCTCGACGAGAACAGGTCGGAGCGGCGGGAGACCTGCACCACGTCGGCGTGCCTGGTGACCGCCCAGAAGCCCGGCCAGCCGCGCTCGGTGTCGCCCGGGTGCGCGTATACCGGCGCGTTCGCCCGTAACCAGGCCAGCTGCTCGTGCGGCGCGCCGTTCCGCCAATAGAAGTCCTGGTCGACCAGATCGATATCCATTGGTCCTCCTGCGAGCCGGGCCGGCGTTCTCGTGACGCGGTGACACGGCTCATTGTCGGTGCGGCCTGGGGGTGCGGTCAGCGGCGTACCCTACTCGTTCGCTGAGAATCCATCGCGAACGTGGCGATCGCGGGACTTTCCGATGTTCCCGCCTCCCGCCCGGGGCACGCCGATCCACCAAGCGCTTGATCAGGCGTTTGGTGATTCCTCTTTCTGAAACGTGTTCTATTACGGGAGGGGGACCCCGTCAAGTCAGGACCCCGGACCCCGGCCGCGGGCCCCTTTCGCGGTGGCCGCGGGGTACTTCGCGCGACGACCGCCGGCACCCCGCGCCGGGCACCCCACGCGCGACGCCCTCGGCACTCCGCGCGGCGGCTCCCGGCCGCTCCGCACGGGCTCCCGGCGCTTCGCACGGCCGTGAGGCCCGGGACGCGTGGGGGCGCGTCCCGGGCCTCACGGGGATTCAGAACCGGTTCCTACAGGGGAGCCCGGGGAGCCCGGGGAGACCGGGGGGAACCGGGGGCGGATCGCGTACGGGAGCGCCGGGATCAGAACGCGATGTCGCGCCAGGTGCCCACCTCCGCGGCGGTCAGGGCCTTCGGCAGGATGGCCATGCGGTCGACCGCGCCGCTCAGGCGCTGGCCGCCGTCCTGGTCGGCGCCGAAGCGCAGCGGCCGGGAGGTGCAGCCGGTGATGCCGTCGCTGGTGGCCGTGCCGCCGCCGACCCGGGTGCCGTCGACGTAGGTGTTGACCACGCCGTTGCGGTCCATGGTGACGACGAGGTCGATGTAACGGCCGGTCGGGATCGTCCCGCTCAGCCCCACGTTCTGCCCGGCGCCGATGAAGCGCAGGGTGTTGGAGGGGGTGAGGTCGACGATGATCCCGTCGGTGCCCGGGTTGCCGCCGGGCTGGGAGTCGAAGAGCCGCCGGTAGCCGGTTCCCCCGATCTTCACCTCGGCCGCGAACGTCGCCTCGGGCAGGTAGCCCAGCAGGGTGTTCCCGGTGGTGAGGTAGGTCGAGCCGTTCAGGACCAGCCCGCTGCCGCTCGGGGCCTCGGCGTCGTAGGTCGCGCCGCCGACGACGGTGGCGTTCCTGCCGCTGCCGGAGGCGTCGGTGACGGTCGTGCCCGACGTCGGGTCCCAGGCGACGACGGCGCGGTCCGCCGGGGGAGAGGCGCACGGGTTCAGGCCGACGGCCGCCGAGCCGCCCGCCTTCCAGCCGCTTCCCGACAGCTCCGCCGCGACCCGCGCGGACCGGGTCCCGTTCGCGGGGCCGACGGTCACCGAGAACGAGAAGGTCTTCGGGCTGCCCGGCGAGACGGCGGGCACCTCGACCGAGGCGGGGACGGCGGTCCAGCCCTGCGGCAGGGCGAGGGCCAGCGTGCCGGCGGGCACGCTCTCCCGGCCGGTCGCGGTGACGGTGACGGTGACCGGGATCGACTCGCCGGCGCCCGCGACGACCGGGGCGGTGATCTTGACGGTCACCTCGTTGACGAGCGTGTAGGACCTTCCGGCCTTGGCGTCGATGGTGACGACGTCACCGTCGCGGCGCGGGGTGATCGTCCGGCCGCGCTCGTCCTCGACGTGGTAACGGCCGCCGATCATGGCGGCGCGGACCTTGAGGGGGCCGGACGTCCCGGCGTGCACGGTGACCCTGTCGGCGTTGCCGTCCTTCCACGAGGCGTCCACGGTCACGTCGCCCCGGGCGCGCAGGCCGGTGACCGACCCGGTGGGCCAGGCCGACGGCAGCGCGGGCAGCACGTGGACCGTGTCGTGCTGGCTCTGCAGCAGCATCTCGGCGATGCCGGAGGTGGCGCCGAAGTTGCCGTCGATCTGGAACGGCGGGTGGGTGTCCCACAGGTTGTCCAGCGTGGAACCCTTGAGCTGCTCGCTGAGCATCTTGTGCGAGTGGTCGCCGTCCAGCAGGCGGGCCCAGAAGTTCACCTTCCACGCCTTGCTCCAGCCGGTGCCGCCGTCGCCCCGCGCGGTGAGCGAGATCTTGGCCGCCTCGGCCTCCGGGGTGCCGGCCGTGATCTGCCGTCCGGGGTGCAGGGCGAACAGGTGGGAGACGTGCCGGTGGGTGTTGCCCCGGTCGTCCAGGTCCTCCTTCCACTCCTGGAGCTGTCCCCAGGAGCCGATCCTGATGCCCGGGTCGAGCTTGGCCAGCGCGGCCTTCACCTCGGCCTGGAAGGCCTTGTCGGTCTTCAGCTCCTTCGCCGCCTCCAGGGTGTTGGTCAGCAGGTCGAAGACGATCTGCTGGGACATCGAGGCGCCCGCCGTGAAGTCGCCCTGCTCGGGGGAGTAGCTGGGGGAGACCACCAGTTTGCCGTCACGCGGGTCGGTGTAGAGGGTGTCCAGCCAGAACTCGGCCGCGCCCTTCATCACCGGGTACGCGGTCTTGCGCAGGTACTTGGTGTCGCCGCTGAAGCGGTAGTGGTCGTACATCTGCTGGGTCACCCACGCCGCCGCGTCGGGGAACCAGAACGAGGTGGCCCAGTTGTGCACGCCGGTGAAGCCGAACGGGTTGGTCTCGTTGTGCACCACCCAGCCGCGCGCACCGAACATCTCCTTCGCGGTCTTCTGCCCGGGGGCGACCATCGACCGGATGTAGCTGTCGTACGGCTCGGTCGTCTCGGCGAGGTTGGTCTGCTCGGCGAGCCAGTAGTTCATCTGCAGGTTGATGTTGACGTGGTAGTCGGCCGACCAGGGGGGATTGGTGGAGTTGTTCCACACGCCCTGCAGGTTGGCCGGGAGCGACCCCTCCCTGGAGGAGGCGATCAGCAGGTAGCGGCCGTAGGCGAAGAACATCGCCTCCAGCGCCCGGTCGTCGGCCGAGGCGCCGCCGGTGTACGCCGCGCGGAGCCTGTCCGTCGGGATCGCCGGGGCCTTCTGCCCGAGGTCCAGCCTGACCCGGTCGAACAGCTTGCGGTAGTCGGCCCGGTGCTCGGACCTGAGCTCCTCGTACGACTTGCGGGAGGCCCTGTCGACCGCCTTGGTCACCTTGGCGTGCGGGTCCACGGTCCGGTAGGCGGGGTAGACGTCGGAGTAGTCGGTGCCCGCCGACAGCACGAACACCGCGCTGTCGGCGCCCGTGACGGTGATCCTGTCGGTGCCGTCGGTGCGGGTGCCGCCCTGGGTGATCACCTGGACCTGCGACTCGAACCTCATGCCGTTGTCGGCGAGCACGCCCTTGACGGTGAGGCGGCCCTTGGAGACCGAGACCTGCTTGTCGTCACGAGGTGAGGAGGTGCGCAGCGTGAAGGAGACCTTGCCTCGCTTGTCGGCGGAGACCTTGCCGACGACGACGTTGCCGGGGTAGCTGGCGAAGTACTCGCGGGAGTGGGTCACCCCGTTCGCGGTGTAGCCGACCCTGGCGACCGCCTCGCGCAGGTCCAGCTCCCGGCGGTAGCCGGTGACGGTGTTCTCGGTGTTCTCGGTGTTCTCGGGGCCCCCGGGGGTCTCGGGCATGTCCAGCCAGAGGTCCCCGAAGGTCTGGTAGGCGCCGAAGCCGCTCTTGGGCTGGCCGAGCTTGGCCGCCACCGCCTCGGGGGACATCCTGCCGTCGCGGTCTATCTGTGCCCTGACCTCGGCGATCGCGTTCGGCCTGGGGGAGGTCCAGTTGCCGAAGTCGTAGCCGTTCGCGCCGGGGCCGCCGGTCCACAGGGACTTCTCGTTGAACTGGATCTGCTCGCTGTTCACACCGCCGAACACCATGGCGCCCAGCGCGCCGTTGCCGATCGGCAGCGCCTGGGTCTCCCAGTCGGTGGCCGGTTTGTCGTACCAGAGCGTCAAGTCATCGGGTGTATTTGGCGTGGTCATATTTGCTGACGGCTCCGCGTCGGCCGAGCTCTGGCTGTATAACCCGGTAGCGAGGGTGAGGGCGGCGAGGAGAGCGACGCCGAGACGACGTCGTGGGGGGCGGTGCAACGGATTCCTCCGATCACAGGGCGGGACTGTTTCAAGGAGATAGCACCGAAATTCCGTCGTAACAAGCCTCATCCTCCGATGTTTCTCGGCGGTTGATCACTTTTGTGCCTCTCAGCACCGCGAACGTCCCGGATGATCTCCGTTTCCGTCCGCGCTAGGAAATCCGATGACTGGAGGTCAAAATTGGGGCACGATCCGGTATTACCCCTGCCATCTGCGGTTTCTCCTCGATAACGGATCGGACGTATCGGTCCGTGAGGGGTTGACACCGAGGTTCGGCGTCGTTCAGCATCACGAGACAAGACATCCGATGTATCAACGAAGGGTGCGGTGTGAAGCTGCTGCGAGTGGGACCCGTCGGCCAGGAGCGACCGGCCGTCCTGGACGGGGCCGGTAACCTCCGCGAAATCTCGGAAGCCGAGATCGACGGGGCTTTCCTCGCTTCCGGGGGAGTGGCTCGTGTCCGAGAGGCGCTGGAGCGGGACGAGCTTCCCGTGCTGGACGCCGAGGGGTTGCGGATCGGCGCCCCGATCGCGCGGCCAGGGAAGATCGTGTGCGTCGGGCTCAACTACCGCGACCACGCGGAGGAGACGAACGCCGCGATCCCGGCCGAGCCGATCATCTTCATGAAGGCTCCCAACACGATCGTCGGACCCGACGACGAGGTGCTCATCCCCAGGGACAGCGTGAAGACCGACTGGGAGGTCGAGCTGGCCGTCGTCATCGGCGAGACGGCCCGCTACGTCGAGACGCACGAGGAGGCGCTGTCCAAGATCGCGGGCTACGCCATCTCCAACGACGTCTCCGAGCGCGAGTTCCAGCTGGAGCGCGGCGGCCAGTGGGACAAGGGGAAGTCCTGCGAGACCTTCAACCCGCTCGGCCCCTGGCTGGTCACCCCCGACGAGATCGCCGACCCGCAGGCCCTGGGCCTGCGCCTGTGGGTGGACGGCACGCGGTTCCAGAACGGCGACACCAAGAACATGATCTTCACGGTGGCGGAGGTCGTCCGCTACCTCAGCCGCTTCATGGTCCTCGAACCCGGTGACCTCATCAACACCGGCACCCCGGCGGGCGTCGCGCTCGGCCTGCCCGGCACGCCGTACCTGCGCGCCGGGCAGGTCGTGGAGCTGGAGATCGACGGCCTCGGGCGCCAGCGACAGACCGTGGGGCAGGCATGAGCGACAGGATCGACATCCGCGAGGACACGCCGGTCGAAGCCATCGTGGCCGGGGCGGCGGAGGGGGTGCCGGCGGGGATCGGCGCGTACCGCATCACCTCGATGGAGACCCACGACATCCGCTTCCCCACCTCGCTGGAGCTCGACGGCTCCGACGCGATGAACCCCGACCCCGACTACTCGGCCGCCTACCTGGTCCTGCGGACCGACGACGGGTTCGAGGGCCACGGCTTCGCCTTCACCATCGGGCGCGGCAACGAGGTGCAGACCGCCGCGATCAGGGCCCTGGAGCCGTACGTGCTCGGCAGGGACGTCGAGGACATGGGCGCCCTGTGGAAGGACATGGTCCACGACTCCCAGCTGCGCTGGCTCGGCCCGGAGAAGGGCGTCATGCACATGGCGATCTCCGCCGTGGTCAACGCGCTCTGGGACCTCAAGGCCAAGCGGGCGGGCCGGCCGCTCTGGCTGCTGCTCGCCGAGATGTCCCCCGAGGAGCTCGTCGAGCTGGTCGACTTCCGCTACCTCACCGACGCGCTCACCCCGCAGGAGGCGCTGGACATCCTGCGCGCCGCCGAGCCCGGCAGGCGCGAGCGCGTGGCCCACCTGCGCGAGCACGGCTACCCGGCCTACACGACCTCCCCGGGATGGCTCGGCTACGGCGACGACAAGCTGCGCCGCCTGTGCAAGGAGGCGATGGACGAGGGCTTCACCCAGATCAAACTGAAGGTCGGCGCCGACCTGGAGGACGACAGGCGGCGGATGCGCATCGCCCGCGAGACCTGCGGCGAGGACTTCCCCATCGCGATCGACGCCAACCAGCGCTGGGACGTCGACTCGGCCATCGCCTGGGTCAACGCCCTCGCGGAGTTCCGCCCCCACTGGGTGGAGGAGCCGACCAGCCCCGACGACGTGCTCGGCCACGCCGCCATCGCCCGGGGCATCGCGCCCATCCCGGTGGCCACCGGCGAGCACGTACAGAACCGCATGGTCTTCAAACAGCTCCTGCAGGCCGGCGCGATCTCCTACCTGCAGATCGACGCGGCCCGCGTCGCGGGCGTGAACGAGAACATCGCGATCCTGCTGCTCGCCGCCAAGTTCGGCGTCCCGGTCTGCCCGCACGCGGGCGGGGTCGGCCTGTGCGAGCTGGTGCAGCACCTGTCGATGTTCGACTACGTCGCGGTCAGCGGCTCGATGGAGGGCAAGGTGATCGAGTACGTCGACCACCTCCACGAGCACTTCGTCGACCCCGTGGTGATCGAGAACGGCGCCTACGCCGCGCCGAGCCGGCCCGGTTTCGGAGCGGCCATGCACGCCGCCTCGATCATCGACTACACCTACCCCGACGGTCCGGTATGGAGGTCTCTCAATGGGTGAGTTCGACGGCCTGCGCGCCCTGGTCACCGGTGGCGGTTCCGGCATCGGCCTGGCCACCGCCACCCTGCTGGCAGAGCGAGGCGCGCGCGTGGCCTCCCTCGACATCAACGCCTCCGGCGGCCCGTTCGTCGAGGTCACGGCGAACGTCACCGACGAGGAGGCGGTCAACGCGGCCGTCGCCCAGGCCGTCGAGCAGCTGGGTGGCCTGGACATCCTGGTCAACAACGCCGGGATCGGCGCCGCCGGGACGATCGAGGACAACCCCTACGAGGAGTGGTCCAGGGTCCTGGACGTCAACGTCCTGGGCATCGTCCGGGTCACCCGGGCGAGCCTGCCGCACCTGCGCCGCTCGGCGCACGCCGCGATCGTCAACACCTGCTCGATCGCGGCGACGGCGGGACTGCCCCAGCGGGCGCTCTACAGCGCGTCCAAGGGCGCCATCCAGTCGCTGACCCTGGCGATGGCTGCCGATCACGTCCGCGAGGGCATCCGGGTCAACTGCGTCAACCCCGGCACCGCCGACACCCCGTGGGTGCAGCGCCTGCTCGACGCGGCGCAGGACCCGGCGGCCGAGCGGGCGGCCCTGGAGGGCCGCCAGCCGATGGGCCGCCTGGTGAGCGCCCCGGAGGTCGCCGCGGCGATCGCCTACCTCGCGAGCCCGCTCGCGGCGGCCACCACCGGCACGGTCCTGGCCGTGGACGGCGGGATGCAGGGGCTCAGGCTCCGGCCGAAGTCATGACCGGATTCCCCGTATCGGTCGAGAAATGATTCACCCCCCACACAGCTTTGAATCGAGGCAACGGTATGAAAATCGGACCCGCGGCGACAGGTGCGGCACTGCTCGCGATCTCCTTCACCCTCTCCGCCTGCGGATCGTCGGAGCCCACCACCGCGGCCCAGCCCTCCGGTGACGCGGCCGCCGCCCCCGCGGGCGCCAAGGTCGGGATCGACTTCCCCCGCACCGACTCCGACTTCTGGAACTCGTACAACAAGTACGTCCCCCAGATGGCGACCGAGCTGGGCGTCGACCTGATGCCGCCGACCAACTCCCAGAACGACGTGGCCAAGCTGGTCGCCAACACCCAGGCCCTGACCGGCCAGGGCGCCAAGGTGATCGTCATGGCCCCGCAGGACACCGGTGCCATCGCCTCCACGCTGCAGTCGCTGGAGGGCAGGAACATCCCCGTCGTCACCGTGGACACCCGCCCCGACAAGGGCAAGGTCTACATGGTCGTGCGCGCCGACAACAAGGCGTACGGCACGAAGGCGTGCGAGTTCCTCGGCGAGAAGCTCGGCGGCAAGGGCAAGGTCGTCCAGCTCATGGGCGCGCTCTCGTCGATCAACGGCCGTGACCGGGCCGAGGCGTTCCGCGGCTGCATGAAGGACAAGTTCCCCGGCATCACGGTCTTCGAGGAGCCGACCGAGTGGGAGGGCACGAAGGCCGCCTCCATGCTCCAGACCCGTCTCGAGCAGCACCCGGACATCAAGGGCGTCTACATGCACGCCGGAGGCGTCCACCTCGCCCCCACCCTCCAGGTGCTCAAGGCCAAGGGCCTGATCGTGCCGCCGGAGGACCCCAAGCACGTCTTCGTGATCTCCAACGACGGCATCCCGCAGGAGTTCGAGGCGATCCGCAAGGGCGAGATCGACGCCACGGTCTCCCAGCCGGCCGACCTCTACGCCAAGTACGCGCTCTTCTACGCCAAGGCCGCGGCCGAGGGCAAGACCTTCCAGCCCGGCCCGACCGACCACGACAGCACGATCATCCAGCTGCCGAACGGTCTCGAGGACCAGCTCCCCGCTCCCCTGGTCACCAAGGAGAACGTGGACGACCAGGCTCTCTGGGGCAACCAGGTCAAGTGATGACATCTTCCGTCAAGGCAGTCGAGGCGCTTGGGATCACCAAGCGCTTCGGCCCGACCACCGCGCTCAACGGTGCCGGGATCGCCATCACCGAGGGGGAGACGCACGCGCTCGTCGGCAGGAACGGCGCGGGCAAGTCCACGCTGGTGTCGATCCTGACCGGGCTCCAGCGCCCCGACGAGGGTGAGGTCCGCTTCGCCGGGCAGCCCGCGCCGCCGCCGGCCGACCGGGACGCCTGGCGGCAGAGGGTCGCGTGCGTCTACCAGAAGTCGACGATCATCCCCACCCTGTCCGTCGCGGAGAACCTCTTCCTGAACCGCCAGACAGAGCGGGGCAGGATCAGCTGGCGGAGCCTCCGCACGCGGGCCCGCCGGCTGCTGGAACAGTACGGCGTGGACGTCGACGCGGAGACCATGGCCGGAGACCTGGGGGTCGAGCAGCGCCAGCTGCTGGAGATCGCCAGGGCGCTGTCGTTCGGCGCCCGGTTCATCATCCTGGACGAGCCCACCGCGCAGCTCGACGGCCCGGCCATCCAGCGGCTCTTCGACCGGATGCGCTCCCTGCGGGAGCAGGGCGTCACGATGATGTTCATCTCCCACCACCTGGAGGAGGTGTACGAGATCTGCCAGAGCGTCTCGGTCTTCCGCGACGCCCGGCACATCGTCACCGCCCCGGTCGGCGACCTGCCGCACGACCGGCTCGTGGACGCGATGACCGGCGAGGCCACCGCCGCCTACGAGTACCGCACCCGGACGGTCGCCCCCTCGGCCCCCGTGGTGCTGTCCGCGCGGACGCTCAGCCTCGCCGGGCGCTACGAGGACGTGGACCTCACCGTCAGGGCGGGGGAGATCGTCGGTCTCGCCGGTTCCGGCAGCAGCGGCAAGGTCGGTCTCGCCGAGACCCTGGTCGGCCTGCACCGGGCCGACACCGGGACGGTGACCGTCAACGGCACCGACATCAGGCAGGGCGACGTGCCCTCCGCGCTCCGCGCCGGGCTCGGGTTCGTCCCCCAGGACAGGCACCACCAGGGTTTCGTGCCGCTGCTGTCGATCGCCGAGAACGCGACCATCCCGATCGCCCACAAGCTCGGCCGCTACGGCGTGGTCTCCCCGGCCCGCCGCCGCGAGCGCGGCACCCGGATGATCGACCTGCTGGACATCAAGACGACGGGCCCCGACCAGCAGGTGGCCGACCTGTCCGGCGGCAACGCCCAGAAGGTGGTGCTGGCCAGGGCGCTCGCCGACGACCCGAACGCGCTCGTGGTCATCAACCCGACCGCCGGGGTGGACGTCAAGGCGAAGCACTCCCTGCTCGGCGCCGTGGAGGACGCGGCCGAGCGGGGGGCGGGGGCCGTACTGGTCTCCGACGAGCTCGACGACCTGCGAATCTGCGATCGCGTTCTCGTCATGTTCCACGGCAGGATCGTCAAGGACGTGCCGCGCGGCTGGACCGACAACGAGCTGGTGGCGGCGATGGAAGGTATCGACCACTGATGACCACGACAAAGACCCCTCCGCCCGCGCTGGCGGCCCCCCAGGGCCGTCGCATCCAGCTCGGGCGGTTCCGCGACCTCACCCTGGTCCCGGTGATCGTCGTTCTGCTGATCGCCGGTTCCTTCGTGGACCCGGTCTTCCTCACCACGGGCAACCTGACCAACGTGCTGCAGCAGCAGTCGGCCCTGGCGCTGGTGGTCCTCGCCGAGGCGCTGATCCTGATCGCGGGCAAGTTCGACCTGTCACTGGAGTCCACGGTCGGCATGGCGCCCGCCGTCGGCGTGATGCTCGTCATCCCGGTGGCGGCCGGAGGGTTCGGCCTGGAGCTGCCCGCCATCCTGGCGATCCCGCTGTGCCTGCTGATCGGCGGCCTGGTCGGCGCCTTCAACGGCTTTTTGATCCTGCGGTTCCAGCTGTCGGCCTTCATCGTCACGCTGGCCATGATGATCGTCGTGCACGGCCTCCAGCTGGGTCTCACCCAGGGCAAGAGCCTGTTCGAGCTGCCCGAGTCGTTCCTCTACCTCGGCAGCGCCCGCTGGCTGGGCCTGCCGGCGGCCATCTGGATCACCGGCGTCCTCTTCGCGGTGGCCATCGTCGCCCTCGGCTACTTCCGGGGCGGCCGCTCGCTCTACGCCATCGGCGGCAACGCCGACGCCGCCCGCGCGGCCGGCATCAGGGTCGAGCGGGTCGTCTGGGTCGTCTTCGTCATCGGCGGGATCGTCGCCGCGCTCGCCGGGGTGCTGGAGACCGGCCGGTTGGGCGGCATCAGCGCCAACCAGGGCGTCGGCTGGATCTTCATGGCCTTCGCCGCGGCCGTCATCGGCGGCGTCAGCATGGACGGCGGCAAGGGGACGATCCTCGGCGCGCTCACCGGCGTCCTGGTGATCGGCCTCGTCGAGAACATCCTCACCCTGAAGGGCGTCCCCGGCGAGTGGAAGCAGCTCGTCTACGGCTCGATCATCCTGGTCGCCCTGATGATCAGTCGCCTGGCGGGCGGCAAGGCCCAAGACTGACGCCTTGACGGTGGCGTGAGCCACGCGGACGCGCGGCCCGTACGGGGATGTGAAGCCCGTACGGGCGCGAGGTCCGCGCGAAACCGTGCGATCGTACGGGCGGTGGATCCCGCACGGACACGTGTGGAAATATGCGGCCCCCGCACTGCGTGAAGCGATAAAAAGGCATCAAGCGGCATGAGAGCCATGAAGCCGTACAGAACGGAGCGAGCGGTGCAGGTCAGTAGATACGGCTTCGGTACGGCCCCGATCGGGAACCTGTTCTCGGCGGTCGGCGAGGATACGGCGCGCGCGGCGGTGGACGCGGCCTACGAGGCGGGGGTCCGCCTGTTCGACACCGCGCCCCACTACGGGCTCGGCCTGTCGGAACGGCGCCTCGGCGCCGCCCTGGCGGAGAGGCCCCGCGACTCCTACGCCCTGTCCACCAAGGTCGGCCGCCTGCTCGTGCCCGCCGGCGGCGAGGGACCCTTCGGCCGGGACGACCAGGGCTTCGACGTCCCCGCCGACCTGCGCCGGGTGTGGGACTTCTCGCGCGACGGGGTGCTGCGGTCGCTGGAGGAGAGCCTGGAGCGGCTCGGCCTCGACGCGGTCGACATCGCCTTGATCCACGACCCGGACGACCACTGGGAGCAGGCCGTCTCCGAGGCGTACCCGGCCCTGGCCGAACTGCGCGACCAGGGTGTCGTCAAGGCCGTCGGGGTCGGCATGAACCAGACGGGGATGCTCGCCCGGTTCGTCCGCGAGACCGAGGTCGACACGGTCATGCTCGCCGGGCGCTACACCCTCCTCGACCGGTCGGGCGAGGACGAGCTGCTGCCGCTGTGCGCCGAGCGCGGCGTCGCGGTGCTCGCCGCCGGGGTGTTCAACAGCGGCCTGCTGGCCACCCACGACCCGTCGGGCACCTACGACTACGCCCCCGCCCCCGGACCGCTCCTGGACCGCGCCCGCCGCATCGCCGCCGTCTGCGAACGCCACGACGTCACCCTGCCCCAGGCGGCCCTCGCCTTCCCCCTGCGCCACCCCGCCGTCGCCAGCGTGGTCATCGGCGCCCGCTCCGCCGCCGAGGTGACCCGCAACGCGGAACTGACCGCCAAGCCCGTCCCCGAGGCCCTGTGGACCGACCTTGCCGCCGAGGGCCTGATTCCCTGACGCCCTTCATGTTGAAGAGGCTCCGGTCACCGTAGGGACTCGGAGGCGCCAGAATGGTGCGACGGTCCGATGGTGAGAAGCGGGGAAAAAAGTCCGTGAAACGGTCGTCAACTGCCGGCGCCATGGTCGGCCTGCTGCTTTTCCTGACATCTTGTACGGCGGAAGGATCATCCCACTCGAATCTCCGGGCAGAGCAGTCAGATCTTCGAATACGGGAGTCGGATTTTCCGGCATATCGGCAGGAGATGCCGACAGCCGTCGCGAACGACCATCTCCTGACGGTTGTCGGGAACGCTGCCATGGCCGCCAATCCGGAGCACAAGTTCATCATGGGAGGATCCGAGCTCTGGCCCGTCCTGGGAGGCTACGAATTTCGATTCACGGGAACCGCGGCACGACCGTACGCCGGTCCGTCCATCTCTTTCGAATCGCCCTACTGGGTGAAGATGAGCCTCTCAGGTGAGGTGCAGGACATGTCCAAGCTCCCGCCGACCGGCCTCACCGCCGCCGTCGCCAAGTTCGGATCGGGTGTGCGGGGAGTGTCCGGTGTCGAGTCCCTGAGCAAGCTGAGGCCGGGGGTGATGACGACCACTGTGATCGAATTCAAGAAGCCGGTGACGGAAAAGAGTCTCGGACTGGAAAACGGGCCGGCGAGAGACGTCTTCCTGTCGCGCGGGCACGTGGGGGGCAAGGCCATCTACTGGCCGGGCCACGAGGGGTGTTCGGACAAGGGACTGCCCGAGCCGTGTGTCGATTACTCGTCGGTCAGTCAGTTCAGAAGCTGGGTGTTGACGCTGACGGCTGAGGACGAGCCGATTCTGGCCAGGTTCGGGCTGAACCCGGTCGATCTCCGGCGCGCGGCCCGCGACGGGTTGGTATACGGGATCATCGGCAATTTCTCGCCGTACGCCGTCCGGAAAAACGTGCAAGGGAAGAACGTCCAGGCGGCCTGGATAACGGAGATACGGCCTTGTCCCGTCAAAAAGGACTGCCCGTGATCGACGGCCCTGAAGCCGTGGCCGTCGACGTCTGGCCCACCACTGGAGCGCGTCTGTCGGGGCCGTTCGTGGCGGGAGATCCGCGCGGAGTGGAGTTTCAGGAACTCCGGCCAGCCACCGATGAAGCTTGAGGCCCGTCTGTGTTACGGCGCTGCTCTCAGCGGCACGCGTCGCCACGGCTGGTTCTCCAGCCGTGTCTCCGTGTCCAGGTGACGGGCCAGTTCGGCCAGGGTAGCCCCGCACCGGATGTTGGACAGGCCGTGCTCAAGCCCGTACGCCGAAATGTCCGCGCGCCATACGGCGTACCAGCCGCCCCCGATTCCCTCTGCGATCGTCCAGGTGCGTCCGTAGAGCTTCATCAGTTCCGCCTTCCTCCGCTGGCTCCGTTCGTACGGCTCGCCCAGCGGATCGACCAGGCCGACATGTTCACTCCCCAAGAGCACGACTGGCTGCGCGAGCGGTTGGCGGACCTTGAGCGCGGGTACGCCGGGACTGCCGCACTGCGTGGTGCACGGGGACGCCTGGGTCGGCAACGTGTTGTCGACCGGCGATGGCCGCGTGGTTCTGGCCGACTTCGAGCGCAGTGCCCTCGGGCCGCCGGAGTGGGATCTGGTGTCCACGGCGGTCAAATACGACACACTCGGCGGGATCTCCGAAGCCCAGTACGCCGAGTTCGTCGCGATCTACGGTCACGACGTCATGAGTTGGGTGGGCTTTCCCGTCCTGCGCGACATCCGTGAGCTTCGCATGGTCACCATGGCAGCCCAGATCGGTATGGAAAACTCCGCGATGCGCGGGGAGGCGACCTCCCGGTTGGCCGCTATCCGCGGCGAGAGCGGTCCCCGTCCCTGGAGGCACTGGCGACCGCTGAGCTGATACGACCATGTCCTGGCCCGCAGCTCGACCAGGCCCGCCGCGTCGCCGCCGTCCGCGAACGCCACGATGCCCCCTCCCCAGGCGTGTATTGGACTTTCGGCGGTGCCGGCACTCCACGGCTCTGCGTATCGTCACGGTTGTGGGAAGAGCGACCGCTGTGAGGAGAGCCGGGGACGCCAGAGGGTGGTGGCCCTCCGGGGTGGCGCTCCCGCTGAGCGCGGTGGCCGCGGTGACGGCCGGTCTGAGTGTCGTCAACCCGTGGTGGGGTGTGCCGACCGCGGCCGCCGCGTTCGTGGCGGGGTCGCGGTCCGGGCGAACCCGGTCGACGGCGCTCGCGCTGGTCGCGGTGCTCGCGACGGCCGTGGTCGCGGTCCTGATTGTCCCCTTCTGGATCGAGCCGGTGGGCCGGTTCATGGCGGCGGTGGTGGGGGCGGCGATGCTGCCCTGGTTCGCGGGCCGGTTCTGGCGCCAGTACCGGCAACTCGTCCGGGCCGGTTGGGAGCGGGCCGAGCATCTGGAACGTGAGCAGCGGCTCGTCGCCGAGCAGGCCCGGCTACGTGAGCGGACCCGTATCGCCCAGGACATGCACGACGTCCTGGGCCACGACCTCAGCCTGATCGCCCTGTCGGCCGCCGCCCTGAAGCTCGCGCCCGGCCTGCCGGAGGCGCACCGGGCGTCCGCGGCCGACATCAGGGCGAGGGCGGCGGCCGCTGTAGAGCGCCTCGGCGAGGTGGTCGGCATCCTGCGCGAGGAGACGGACGAGGCGCCGGCACGGCCGGCCGGTGCCGGTGTCGCGGACCTGGTCGGCAAGGCGTCCGCGTCCGGGCTCGCGGTCACGCTGTGCGTCGAGGGCGAGACGGGCGACCTGCCGCCGGTGGTCGAACGGGCCGCGCACCGCGTCGTGCAGGAGGCGCTGACCAACGTCGCCAAACACGCGCCCGGCGGGGCTGTGGCCGTCCGGCTCCGGCACACGGACACGGAGACCGAGGTCCGGGTGGAGAACGGTCCCTCGAATACCGCCGATCTCCCGTCCCGGGGCGGAGGCCGCGGCCTCATCGGCCTGGACGAACGCGTCCGGCTGGCCGGCGGCTCCCTCACCTACGGCCCCTCGGGCAGCGGCTTCACCGTCCTGGCCCGGCTCCCGCACACCCCCGCGGCGCGGTCGCCGTACCCCTCCGGTCCCGTACCGCCCGTCCCGGGCGGTGCCGTGCCGAGGGAGCACCGGCGCGCCCGCCGCAGGCTCGGCCGCACCCTGGTCGCCGCGTTCATGCTGCCTCTGGTGACGAGCGCGCTGATCGGCGGTGTCCTGAGAGGGCGGGAGACGCTGACGGCGTGGCGGTCGGTGCTGGCTCCGGAGGACTACGCGGGCCTGCGAGTCGGGCAGGATCGTTCCGAGGTGGAGCGGTATCTGCCGGACGAGCAGACGGCCCGCCGGCCAGGGGCCGCCGAATCAGAGGAACAGGGTGTGACGTGCGAGTACTACGCGATGACAGCCGATCCCTTCGACGACCGGTCCGGAGACGCGTACCGCCTGTGCTTCCGAGCGGGCAAGCTGGGGTCCGCGGACATACTCGCCGGGTGAGCGTCCGATGATCCGCGTACTGATCGCCGACGACGAGCCGATGATCCGCGCGGGTGTGCGGGCCGTGCTGTCCACCGACCCGGACATCACCGTCGTCGCCGAGGCGGCCGACGGCCACGAGGCGGTGGAACTGGCCCAGCGCCACCGCCCCCAGGTGGCCGTGCTCGACATCCGCATGCCGAAGGTCAACGGCATCGAAGCCACCGCGGAGATCCGCAGGACGGTCCCGGCCACCGGTGTCGTCGTCCTGACGACGTTCGGCGAGGACGACTACATCCTTCGGGCACTCGGCGGCGGAGCCGCGGGGTTCCTGATCAAATCCGGTGAGCCCGAGGAACTGATCGCGGGAGTCCGCGCGGTGGCCGACGGCGCGGCCTACCTGTCACCGAAGGTCGCCGCCCGGGTGGTCGCCCATCTCGCGGCGAGCGGCGCGGGAACCCTGGCGGGCCGGCGCGACACCGCCCGCAGGCGGATCGACACGCTCACCGCCCGGGAACGCGAGGTACTGGCCTTCCTCGGCGGCGGGCTGTCCAACGGTCAGATCGCCCGCCGGCTGCACGTGGTGGAGGGGACGGTCAAAGCCCATGTCAGCTCGATCCTGGCCCGCCTGGCCGTCGACAACCGGGCGGCGGCCGCCGTGGTGGCGCACGAGGCCGGAATCGTCCCCGCTCAGGCGCCCGAGCAGCGGTGACACCAGCCGCGTCACCGACGGTGTGAACGCGAGCAGCAGCGACACCACCACGGCGGCGGCGAGGACCGCGCCGGCGAGCACGTCGTGCGGATAGTGAACCCCCACCACCACCCGCAGCAGCGCCGCGGCTCCGGCCAGCGGCAGCGTCACCGCGGCGAGGCGAGGACGCAGCACGGCCAGCCCGACCGCGAGTCCGGCGGCGAGGGTGGCGTGGTTGCTCGGGAACGACCAGTCGCCCACCGCGGGACATTCCGCGATCGTCACCCCCGGCACCGCGCGACACGGCCGCTCCTCGTCCACCACCGGCTTCAGCGCCTCGCTGATCGCATAGGCGGCGACGGTGCCGACACCGATGACGACGGTCGCGCCGACACCGTGGGCGTCCCCGCGGCGAACGGCGAGCCACCACACCAGGACGAGCGACAACCCGAGGACCACGAGGGTGCCCTCCGTGGCCACCTCCAGCGCCGTGCCCGCCCATGACGGCGCGCCGGCCACCGCCCCGGTCACCCATCGGTACGCGGACGCCGAAGCCCCGCCCACGACCTTCACCGGACCGGGGTCGCCCAGCCCGCCCGGAGAGAGCCGGGCGACCACTCCCGCCCCCACGCCCAGCACCACGGCCGAACCCAGCAGCCGACGACCCGAACCGTGCCAAGAGTCAATTCTCATGGCCCCCGACCATAGGAACGGCGGCAGCCGGGCACCCGGGCCGAACGGCAGGGCCGGGCTTGGACGAACGTCAGGGTTGACACCCCGCGGCCACCGTGTCCGAAGCCGCTGTCGCCCTTGACGGCCGAGGCCCGTCTCTCCACGGCGGAAGGTAGGGCTCTCCCTACCCTCGGCCGGCATGTGGGTGGGTCCTCCGGTTGGAGTGCGGGCAGGCATGATCTTTCCTGTCGGGCGGAGAAGACTTCGGGGGTAACGTCCAGCGCTCGCCCGAGAGGTGTCATCGATGTCCACGCAGTTCGCACCCCTGCCGCTGTCCGACCCGCCGACCGTTCCAGGGAGTGTCAAGACCGCGGCGGCACTCTGGTTCACCGCCGTCGGCGCCGGTGCCTTCGAGGCCGGCCTGGCCGTCGCCGGCATGCTGGCCGACGGTTCGGCGTCGGTCGCCGACCTCGCCCCGGAGATGGGTTTCCGGCTGACGGTCTTCGCCGTGGCGATCTTCATGGCGGTGTGCCTGCGCCGGGGCCAGGGCTGGTCCCGGATCGCTCTCGCCCTGGCCCTCGGCATCTTCGGCACCCTCTCGCTGGTGATGGAGCCGATCCAGTGGCTGCTCGACGGCAACTCGCTCGGCCAGGCCGTCGCGGACGCCGACGCGATGACGTTCGTGTTCGCCGCCAGCCGGATCGTGCACCTCGCGGCCGTCCTGGCCGCGATGGCGCTGATGTTCGGCCCCACGGCGAACGCTTACTTTCGGGGTACGCGGGGCCGTTGAGCTTCCGGCGCTAGACCGTCGCGGAACGGATCCCGAGGGCGATGAGCACGACCGCCGTGACCTTGGCGCTGACCTCCTTGAAGCGAGGGCTCCGCAGGGCGTGTGTGGCCCTGCCGACGAGGATCGTCCAGCCGAGGAGCCAGAGCGCGATCAACAGTGCGTGGGCGGTGGCCAGGGTGAGGATCTGGCCGCCGAAGGACCCGCCGAAGGACTCGCCGGGGGTGATGAACTGCGGCACCAGGGTCAGATAGATGGAGGCCGCCTTCGGATTGAGGACGTTGGCGAGGAGCGCTTGCAGGTAGACGGAGTCCGAGAACTCCGGCAGGCGCCGGTGGGGCCGGGAGGCCGCGAGGGACGCGGAGGGCGCGGCCGAGCGCCAGGTCCAGACGCCCAGGCCGACGAGATAGGCCGCTCCGGCGAGCTTGACGGCGGTGAACGCCTGGCTGGAGTGCATGACGAGAGCGGACAGGCCGGCCACGGCGAGCGTGGCGTGGACGTACAGGCCGGTGACCGTGCCGAGGACGACGGGCACGGCCCGGCCGCGGCCGCCCTCGGTGACCTGCCGGACCAGCAGGGCCAGGCTCGCTCCGGGGATGGCGGTCAGGGGGAGGAGCGCCACCAGGAACCCGGCGACGGCGTAGGGGTGTGGCACGAGGTCTCCCACGAGGTCTCCGAGGTCGAGAGCCGTCGGGGGATCAGGGGACCACGCGGTAGTGGGTGGTCAGGCGGCGGTTGTCGTCCAGGATGTGGAAGGCCAGGCCGGGCGGCTGGTCGAGGTCGGCGACCTCGTCGCCCTCCCAGGGCAGGCGCAGGGTCCAGGTCACGGCCGGTCCGACGATCAGCGGGCGCGCGGCGAAGGTGGAGACGGCCGCGGTGTGGGCGTGGCCGGTGAGGACGGCGACGACCTCCGGGTGCGCGTCGAGCAGGGCGGCCAGCCGTTCGGGCCGCTGGAGCGCCGAGGAGTCGGGCAGCGGGTGGTGGAGCGCGACCGGCGGCTGGTGGAAGGCGATCAGCGCCGGGGTGTCCCTGGGCAGGCCGGTGAGGGTGGTGTCGATCCAGTCGAGGGTCTGGGCGTCGAGGTGTCCCTCGTCGCGGCCCGGGATGGTGGAGTCGCACATCAGGACGGCGGTGCCGGAGACGTGATGGACCCGGTTGACGGGGCCGTCGCCGGGGACCTCCCCGAGCAGGGCCTTGCGATAGGCCGGGCGCGCGTCGTGGTTGCCGGGGCAGGTGAGCACCGGGAAGGGGGCGGCCAGGATGCGGGCGGCCTCCTCGTACTCGGACTCCGCGCCGTGGTCGGCGATGTCCCCGGTGACCAGCATGGCGTCGGGGCGGCGGGGCAGGGCCCGCAGATAGTCCATGATCCGGGTGGCGCGCAGGGTCGCCCGATCACCGCCGTCCAGGTGCAGGTCGCTGATCTGGGCGAGCATCGTCGTCATCGTGTCGTTCCCCTCTCGCGGCGGACACCGCCCGCCGGTCCGTGCCGCCGTACGCGATCGCCCGCGCCTCGGCACCTAATGGAAAATTATCTATTTTCCATTAGGAACCTTAAGCTGGGAGCGAGGATGTGATCAAGTGGTCGGCGACCTGATTCGCACGAAGGCGACCTGATTCGTATGAAAAAGGAAGGAAGGGCCGTGGAGCGCTGCCTGGCGTTGGAGCTGGCGAGCACGATCCGCCACGACGGGGACGGTGGCGTCGCCGACGACCTGGCCACCCTCCAGGGAGCGGCCCGCTGGGTCAGGGAGCGGGGGAGTGACCTCGCCGACGGCGTCACCGTCGACGAGAACCTCAGGGGCGAGATCGTGGCGCTGCGGCAGGCGGTACGGGCGCTGTTCGCCCACTCGGTCAGTCCCGGTCCGCCCAGCCCCGCCGACGCCCATCGCCTCATGCCGGTCGACCGGGCTCTGGCGCTACTCAACGCGGCCGCGGGCAGGGAGCCGGTCACCCCGCAGCTGGACTGGCCCTCCGGAGGGGCGCCCGCGCCCCGGCTGCTGTCGGCCGAGAAGGACCCGCGCCTCCGTCTTGTCGCGGCACTGGCCCGCGCCGCCATCGACTTCCTGACCGGCCCGCTGCGTGAGGATCTGCGGGCCTGTACCGCGCCGCGCTGCGTCCGCTACTTCGTCAAGCAGCACGGCCGGCAGGAGTGGTGCAAGCCGTCGTGCGGCAACAGGGCCCGAGCCGCACGCCACTACCGCCGGCGCGCCGCGGTCGGCGCGGATCCCTCCCAGTCCTGAAAGCGCCGCCGAGGACGCCAGGCTTGAGGCGCGGGCTCTCCCACCTCTGAAACCGCTGCCGAGGACGCCGGGTTTGACCCGGGGGTCGCGGATGAGCCGACGGACGCCGTCTACGGCGCGTCGGTTCCCGGAACGGGGGCCGGCCCGGTGCCGGCCGGTTCGCGCCTGTATCTCGCGGCCAGCTCGCCGAGCAGTTTCCAGGTGCGGCGCTCGTCCTCCGCGGAACCGATCGAGGTCTGGGTGTAGACGAGTTCGGTCACGCCCGACTCGAAGTACGCGGCCACCTGGTCCGCGAGGAGCTCCTCGTCCCCGATCGCGACCAGGTCGGCGGGATGGTCGACGCCCTCGCGGTCCAGCGCCGCGCGATAGGACGGGATGGTCCCGTAGTACCCCATGTTCTGTTCCGCGCGGGCTCGGGCGCCCGCCACGTCGGCGGTCACCACGCCGGAGACGATGGCGGCGACCCGGGGCGCCGGCCGCCCGGCCGCCTCCGCGTACCGGGTGATGGTCGGCACGGTGTACCCGGCCAGCGTGCGCGGGCCGGACAGGATCGGCAGCGCGCCGTCGGCGAGTTCGCCCGCGGCACGCAGGGTCAGCTCGCCCGCCGCCGCGACCAGCACCGGCACCCGTGGCCTCGCGCCCGGCACCTTCACCGGCAGGGGGGTCCTGGCGACCAGCGTCTCGCCGTCCAGGTTCGCGGCGCCGTTCTCGAAGAGGTCGCGCAGCACCTCCAGGTACTCCCGCAGATGCCGGATCCTGGGGTGCGGCGCGATCCCGTAGGTCGCCTCCACGAACGACCTGATCGACAGCCCGACGCCCAGTGTGAAGCGCCCGTGGCCGGCCGCCTGCGCGGTCTGGGCCTGCATCGACATCGCGATCGGGTGACGGGGATAGATCGGCACGATCGCGGTGCCGACGTCGATGCCGGGCACCTCACGCGCGGCCAGCGCGGCCACCGTGATGGCGTCGTGGTCGAACCGCTGGGTGAACCAGGCCGAGGTCAGCCCCGCGTCGGCGAGCTCCCGCGTCTCGCCGATCAGGGTGTCGACGGAGTTGGCCGCGGCGGACAGCCGCGTGTGATCGGTGGGCAGTGCGACACCGATGCGCATGGCGTACTCCAATCGTTCGGCCGGGGGCCGGCCAGAAGTCTTTACTTGGTTAATATATTGTCTCGGGAAAGCATTTTGGTCCCTGCCTTCCTCCGAGCCCGTGGTCGCGAGTCCTTCGCGCCGGGGCGGGGAAATTTTCGAAGGACGGTCGCACCCGGTGTCGATCCCGCTGGACGTCGTTCGTGTAGGGGGTGAGAAGCCGGCGCGGTGCCGGCGGGCAGCCGAAGGGATCGCGAAGATGAGGAAGATCGTTGTGGTCGAACACCTCACCCTCGACGGGGTGATGCAGGCACCGGGCGCGCCGGACGAGGACGTGCGCGGCGGGTTCGGACACGGCGGCTGGGCGGCGTCCCGCAACGACGCGGTGATGGGCGGCGAGATGGCGAAGGGGATGGGGGGTTCCGAGCTGCTGTTCGGGAGGCTGACCTACGAGAGGTTCCACTCCTTCTGGCCGAAACAGCCGGCCAACCCGTTCACCGAGGTGCTGAACGACACGCGCAAGTACGTCGCGTCGACGACGCTGACCGGACCTCTTCCGTGGGCCAACTCCACGCTGCTGGCCGGCGACGCCGCGACGGCCGTGGCGGAGCTCAAGAAGGAGCCGGGCGCGGACGTCGCGGTGCTCGGCAGCGGGGAACTCGTCCGGTCGCTGATGCGGCACGACCTCGTCGACGTGTACAAACTCATGATCCACCCGCTGGTCCTGGGATCGGGCCGGCGTCTGTTCCCCGAGAATGGTCCGCTCGCCGGGCTGCGGCTCACCGACTCCGTCACGACCACCACCGGTGTGGTGATCGCGACCTACGACCGGTCGTGACCCCGGACGCCGTTCAGGTGGTGGGTAGGAAGGCGGCGACGGCGCCGCACCGGTCGTCCAGGAGGGACGCGCGATGAAACAGTATCTGCTCAGCGTTTACCAGCCCGACGGAGGTTCTCCCGCTCCCGAGGTGCTGGAACCGATCGCCCGGAATCTGGAGACCCTGGAACGGGAGATGCGGGCTGCCGGTGCGTGGGTCTTCTCCGGCGGCCTGCACTCCCCGGACACGGCGACCGTGGTCCGGGTCAAGGACGGCGACACGCTCATGACCGACGGCCCGTACGCCGAGGGCAAGGAACACCTCGGGGGGTTCACCGTCGTCAGGGCGCCCGACCTCGACGCGGCGCTCGAATGGGGTCGCAGGCTCGCCCTGGCGATCGGCCTCCTCCCCATCGAGGTGCGGCCGTTCCAGGGCGAGGTGGACGGCTGACGTCCGGTATGCCAGGCGTCTCCGCCGCGGAGATCGAGCGCGTGTTCCGTGCCGAGTACGGGCGCGCGGTCGCGGTCCTGGTGCGCCTCCTCGGTGACATCGACCTCGCCGAGGAGGCGGTCCAGGACGCGTTCACCGTGGCGGCGGGCCGGTGGCCCTCCGCCGGCCTGCCGCCGAGCCCGGCGGGGTGGATCATCACGACCGCACGCAACCGGGCGATCGACCGCTTCCGGCGGGAGGCGACCCGCCGGGACCGTCACGCCCAGGCGGTCCTGCTGCACGCCGCCGACGAACCCCTGGAGGAGGGCGCCGTGCGCGACGACCGGCTTCGCCTGATCTTCACCTGCTGCCATCCCGCGCTGGCCGCCAACGCCCGGGTCGCGCTGACCCTGCGGCTGCTGGGCGGGCTCACCACCGCCGAGATCGCCAGGACCTTCCTGGTGCCCGAGCCGACCATGGCCCAGCGCCTGGTCCGGGCCAAGAACAAGATCCGGGACGCGGGGATCCCGTACCGTGTCCCGGCCGAGGCCGATCTCCCGGACCGGCTGCGGGCCGTCCTGGCCGTGGTGTACCTCATCTTCAACGAGGGCCACACGGCGAGTTCGGGCGAGCGGCTGGTCCGCGAGGAGCTCTGCGCGGAGGCCATCCGGCTGGGACGGCTCCTGGCCGAGCTCATGCCCGGCGAACCCGAGGTCATGGGGCTGCTCGCGCTCATGCTGCTCGTCGACTCCCGCCGGGCCGCCCGCACCACGCCGGACGGCGACCTGGTGCTGCTGGCGGACCAGGACCGGGGCCGCTGGGACCGCGACCTGATCAGCGAGGGGCAGGACATCGTCCGGTGGTGCCTGCGGCGCGACCGGCCGGGTCCGTACCAGATCCAGGCCGCGATCAACGCCGTCCACAGCGACGCGCCGACCGCGGCCCTCACCGACTGGTGGCAGATCCTGGCGCTGTACGACCTGCTCCTGGCCCTGGCACCCAACCCGGTGGTGGCCCTCAACCGCGCGGTCGCGGTGGCCGAGGTCGAGGGGCCGGGGGCGGCGCTCACCCTGGTCGACGACCTCGACCTCGACGGCTACCACCTGTTCCACGCCGTCCGCGCCGACCTGCTCCGGCGCCTGGGCCGCACCACCGAGGCGGCGCTGGCCTACGAGGAGGCGATCGCCCGCACCGGCAACGCGGCCGAGCGCGACTTCCTGCGGCGCAGCCGCCAGGCGCTCACCTGAGTCAGGCGAGGGCGCTGCGGAGCCACTCCTCGACGCCGGCGATGTGGACCGTGGCCCAGGCCCGCGCCACCTCCGGCTGGCGGGCGGCGATGGCGTCGCAGATCGCGGTGTGCTGCTCGCGGGTCTTCTCCAGGGCGTTCTCCTGGGTGAGGCCCCGCCAGATCCTGGCCCTGGTGGTGGGCCCCGAGAGACTCTCGATGAGGGAGCACAGCACCGCGTTGCCCGAGCCCGCCGCGATGCGCTGGTGGAACTCCAGGTCGTTGGCGACCAGCTGCTCGACGCTCGGGTCGGGAGGCAGCTCGTCGAGGATCTTGCGCAGCTCGGCGACCTCGGACTCGGACATGTGCGTCGCCGCCATCGCGGTCGCGGCGGGCTCCAGGATCCGCCGGACCTGGAAGAACTGCAGCACGGTGTCGTCCTGGTGGAAGTCGACCACGAACGACATCGCGTCGAGCAGCAGCCTCGGCTCCAGGCTGGTCACGTACGTGCCGTCGCCCTGGCGCACGTCCAGCACGTTGATCAGGGCCAGGGCTCTGACGGCCTCGCGCAGCGAGTTGCGCGACAGGCCGAGCCGATCGGCCAGGTCGGCCTCCTTGGGCAGCCTGCTGCCCGGGGCGAGCTCGCCAGACAGGATCATCTGCTTGATCTTGTCGATAGCGGCGTCGGTGACCGCCACTCTGCACCGTCCTCAGGTCGCGCCAGACATCCGATGTCTATGAGTGTATGGCGAACCGGACCGGATCCACCCCCATCACGCGGCGGATGATTCCGCGAACCTCCAGCGTGCGGAGGTGGGCCGCGGCCTCCCCGGCCGCCATCCCGCGCAGCACGGGGGGAAAGTCCTCCCAAGGGCGATTCCAGGTCATACGTCCAGCTATCTCCCAGATGGTGAGAGGTCCCTCGGCCTCGGCGAGCAGGGCGGCCAGCCGTCGGAGCTTCTCTTCGTGGTGGACGACGATCTCCGTCGCCCGAGCCCCCGTGTCCTGAAATATCCATTCATGGGCGGGGAGGGCTTCGAGCCGGCCCAGGCCCTTCACCTTCTCCAGCGACTCCAGGAAGTCGCTGAGCGGATCCACGTCCGCGCGGTCGTACGGGTAGATCCCGATGTGCGGCGTGATCGCCGGCAGCACGTGGTCCCCGGTGAAGATCCGGTCGGCGTCCTCAAGGTGCAGGCAGACGTGGCCGGGCGTGTGACCGGGCGTCCAGATCGTCCGGAGCCTGCGCCCCGGCAGGTCGATCAGGTCGCCGTCGGTGAGGACGCGGTCGGGTACCGCGGGCGGCTGCGGCCGGTTCCCCGTCACCTCCTCCACCTCGACGGCGCCCGCTCCCGCCCGGCGCAGCATGTCGGCCTGGAAGTCGCGGTGCGCGTCCCCCTGGAAGTTCCGCATGAAACCGATCAGCGCGGCGTCGGCCTCGTGCATGGCGATCCACGCGCCGGACTCCTCCCTGACCTGACCGGCCAGCCCGGCGTGGTCGGGATGGAAGTGGGTCACGACCACCCCGCGCACGTCGCGGACGTCCATGCCGACCGCCCCCAGCCCGTCGCGCAGCGCCAGCCAGGCCTCGGGGGCGTTCCAGCCCGCGTCGACCAGCACGGGACCGGCGGGGGACTCGATCGCGTAGACGAGCGTGTAGCCGAGCGGATTGCCCGGGATCGGGACGGGCACGCTCCACACCCCGCCGCCGGTGTCGAACGGGCGCTGCTCGCTGTACGGCCTGCGGAGGGATTTCAACGGTGGTGCTCCTTGTGCGGCCTGCGGTATGTCAACGGTGGTGCTCCTCGTGCGGTGCCGCTCAGGACGTTCCGGGGGATCGGCGCCGTTCACGGCCGCCCCGGGGCGGCGACGCCGCTCAGAGGCGCTCCAGGACGGTCGCGGTCGCGAGCGCCCCGCCCGCGCACATCGCCACCAGCGCGGTCGAGGAGCCGGACCGCTCAAGCTCGTGCAGGGCGGTGGTGATCAGTCGGGATCCGGTCGCTCCGACCGGATGGCCGAGCGCTATGGCGCCGCCGTTGACGTTGACCCGTTCCATGTCCGGCTTGTGCACCGAGGACCAGGATAAGACCACCGAGGCGAAAGCCTCGTTCACCTCGAACCTGTCGATGTCGGCCATACTCATCCCGGTCGAGGTCAGCACCTTGGCGGTCGCGTCCACCGGCCCGTCCAGGTGGTAGTACGGCTCGGAGCCGACGAGCGCCTGGGCGAGGACGCGGGCCCGGGGCCGCAGGCCGTGCCGGGCGGCGGCCTCCTCGCTCATGAGGAGCACCGCCGCCGCGCCGTCGGAGATCTGCGAGGAGGTGCCCGCCGTGTGCATGCCGTCCTCGCCCATGACGGGCCTGAGCCCGGCCAGCCCCTCGACGGTGGTCTCGCGCAGTCCCTGGTCCCTGTCGACGACGCGGGTCTCGCCGGTGGGCTCCCCGTCCTGGCCGAGCACCGGCGCGGTCACCGCGACGACCTCCCGGTCGAAGCGTCCCTGGGCCCACGCCTCCGCGGCCAGGCGCTGGGACCTGGCGCCGAACCGGTCGAGCCGCTCGCGGGTCAGCCCGCGCCGTCGCGCGATCCGCTCGGCGGCGGTGAACTGGTCGGGCAGGTCGACGGCCCAGTCGTCGGGCCGGGGGTCGGCGGGCAGCACGTTGGAACCGAGTGGCGCCCGGCTCATCACCTCGACGCCGCAGGCCACGCCGACGTCGATGACCCCGGCCTGGATGAGCGCCGCGACCAGGTGCACCGCCTGCTGCGAGGAGCCGCACTGCGCGTCGACCGTGGTCACGCCCGTCTGGTACGGCAGCCCGGCGTAGAGCCAGGCGTGCCGCCCGACATGGCCGCCCTGCTCCCCGGCCTGCGTGACGCATCCGGCGAAAACCTGTTCCACGGCGGAGGGATCGATGCCCGATCTGCCGATCAGGCCGTTGAGCGCCGCGGCGAGGACCGCCTGCGGCTTCAGCCCGGCGAGCCATCCGTTGCGCCTGCCGATCGGGGTCCTCACGGCCTCGACGATCACCGCACCCATAACGATCTCCTCGCCATCCGGGTCGGAGCTCGCGGCCGCCGGGCGGCCGTTCCCGCCGATCCGCCCGCTCGCGCGTCGCTCCAGAACGTCGCTCTAGTCGCTTCCGCCACCGACTGTAACGGGTTCTAGTTTCAGGCGGAAGGAGCGGCGGGGTTTCCGGTGGCAGGGAGGCTCCGGCGAACAGTGCCTCCGGTGGAACGGGGCCTCCGGTGGGGCGGGGACGGACTCAGCCGGAGGGGGAGGGCCGGAAGTCGGCCAGCAGGCGTCCGGCGGCGATCTCGATGCGGCGCTGGATCTGCTCGTACGTGCGCCGGCCCCTGAGCATCTCCATGAGCTCGTGCACCCAGACGCTGGACAGCGAGCCCGCCAGGGCGAACTGCTCCTCGGTGGCGGTCTCGACGGTGAGGTCGTCCCCGGCGACGCGGAGCAGCAGGCCCGCCATGCGGTCGCCGAACGGTATGTCGACATCGGCCATGATCAACGAGCGGATGAGCGCGTCGGCGAGCTCGGGCTCGCGCATCAGGCCCCGGGTGGCGCGCATCAGGACGTCGACGGCCCGGCCCGAGGCAGTGGTGGCGTTGGGCGGGCGGCGCTCGATGCTGGTCTCGAGGAGGTCGATCTCCTCGCCGACGACGGCGACGACGAGATCCATCTTGGAGGGGAAGTATCGGTAGAGCGTGCCGAGCGCGACCCCGGCACGCTCGGCGACGGTCCGCATCTGCATCGCCTCGACGCCGCCCCGCGAGGCGAGGGCGGCGGCGGCCTGGACGATGCGCTTGCGCCGCTGGTGCTGGCTCCTGGTGCGGACGCCTGTGGACGCCGATTCACTCTGCATGCCGGATGCCCCCTCGGTCGTGGCCGGATCGGCGTCGCTCGGGGCGTGCCTTCCGGTCCGGTGCGGGATGACCGGCGTATCGGTGGTCACATGCGAGGTGCGCATGAGAACACGTTATCTGATTTCCGGATACTCCGATGGGTTACTCGCCAGTCACAAAGATGCCCCACGCTTACATGGCATATGCGGTGCGACGGTTATGCGGCGACTTATTGCGATTAGCTGGCTCTGGACACAGAATAGAATCTGTTCTACTTTCCCGAAGGGCGAAGCGGCCGACAGAAACCCTGGAGCGCCAGTGGACTTCAATCTCGACGAGACACAGACCGACCTGCGCAAACTCGCGGTCGACCTCCTCGGCAAGGAGGTGACCTCGACCAGGCTCGAAGCCCACGAGAAGAGCGGCGCGTCCTACGACACCGCCCTGTGGCGCTCCCTCGCCGGGACCGGGCTGCTCGGTGCCGTCCTGCCCGAGGAGGCCGGAGGCGCGGGACTCGGACCGGTGGAGATGGCGGTCGTCCTGCGGGAGATCGGCGCCCACGTGGCCCCGGTCCCCGCCGAGCAGAGCCTGGTCGCGGCGCAGGTGATCACCAGGTACGGCTCCCGGGAGCAGCGCGAGGCACTGGCCCCGCTGGCCGACGGCGAGATCTCACTGGCCGTCGCCCCCTCCGAGCCGGGCCGTGACTTCGGCGACTTCGGTGCCCCGCCGGTCACGACCGCCCGCCGGGACGGCGCCGGGTGGGTGCTGGACGGTGCCAAGGGCACGACGCCCTACGCCGCCCAGGCGGCGAGGATCCTGGTCCCCGCCGCCACCGCCACCGGGGTCGGCCTGTTCCTGGTGGACCCGGCCCGGGCGGACCTGCGGCCGGTGCCGACCTCCACCGGAGAACCCGCAGCCGCGCTCGCCCTGGAGGGCGTCCCGGGCGAGCTCGTCGGGGCCGAGGACGGTACGGCGGCCGGCGGCCTGCGCAGGCTGGCGCTGGCCGGGAACATCGCCGTCACCTCCGGGGTGCTGGCCGGGGCGCTGGCGCTCACCACCGACTACATCAGGACGCGCAAGCAGTTCGGCCGGGCGCTGGCCGAGTTCCAGGCGGTCACCGTGCAGATCGCCGACGTCTACATCGCCGGGCGGGCCCTGGACGTGGCCGTGTGGTCCGGGGCGTGGCGGCTGGCCGAGGGCGCGGACGAGGAGGCCGAGGTGGACCTGGCCGTCGGCGCCCTGACCGCGACCGACCAGGCGCTGCGGGCGCTCTACACCTGCCAGCACCTGCACGGCGGGATCGGCGTGGACGTGACCTACCCGCTGCACCGCTACTTCGCCTGGGGCAAGCACCACGCCCACCTGCTGGGCGGGGTGGAAGCCCGGCTCGACACGATCGGAGCGCTCGTCTGATGCTGATCGACCTGACTCCCGACCAGAAGAGGCTCCGCGACGAGCTGCGCGAGTACTTCGGGTCCTGTCTCACCGCCGAGGGGCGCGCGCGGATCTCCACCGACCCCTTCGGCCAGGCCTACATGGAGCACTGCCGTACCCTCGGCCGCGACGGCAAGCTCGGGCTCGGCTGGCCCAAGGAGTACGGCGGCGGCGGGTACGGCCCGCTGGAGCAGCAGATCTTCGCCAACGAGATCGCCCGCGCCGAGGTGCCGTACCCGATCATCACCGTGCAGACCGTCGGCCCGACCCTCATGCAGTACGGGACGGCGGCGCAGAAGGAGTTCTTCCTGCCGCAGATCCTGGCCGGGGAGTGTCACTTCGCGATCGGCTACAGCGAGCCCGGGGCGGGCACCGACCTGGCGGCCCTGCGCACCACCGCGGTCCGCGACGGCGACCACTACGTCGTCAACGGGCAGAAGATCTTCACCTCGGGCGGCCACTACTCCCAGTACATCTGGCTCGCCGCCCGCACCGACCCGGACGCGAAGAAGCACCGCGGGATCACGATGATGATCGTCGACTGCTCCGACCCCGGCTACTCGTGGACCCCGATCATCACGATGGACGGGAACCACCACACCAACTCCACCTACTACTCCGACGTGCGGGTGCCGGTGGACATGGTCGTGGGGGAGGAGAACAAGGGCTGGGACCTGATCGTCAACCAGCTCAACCACGAGCGGGTCACGCTCGGCCCGGCGGGCAACCTCGCCCACACCTACGACCGGTTCCTGGCCTGGGCCCGCCGTACCGGCACGATCGAGGAGCCCGCGGTCCGCAGGGCGCTCGGCCAGGTCTACGCCTACTTCCGGACCAACGAGCTGCTGAACTGGCAGGTCGCGGCCAACATGGACCTCGGCTGGCTGGGCGCCCCCGACGCCTCGGCCACCAAGGTGTACGGCTCCGAGCGGCTGCAGGACGTCGGCAGGATCGTCGGCGAGGTCCTGGCCCGCTTCGGCGACCCGTCGGACCCGGACACCGCCGACCTGATGAGACGCGTCGACCGCGGCGCCAAGGGCGGGCTGGTGCTCACCTTCGGCGGCGGGGTCAACGAGGTCCAGCGCGAGCTCATCGCCATGCTCGGCCTGAGCCTGCCGAGGCCGCCCCGATGACCGAGACGCCTCCGACGAACCCGGCTCCCGCGACGAACCCGGCCTCCGCGACGGCGGAGTCCGCCTCCCTGCACGAACGGCTCACCGCCCTGGCCGAGCGGCAGATCGCCGAGGGCGAGGTGCTCGGCGTCGCGGAGGCGGACCCGGTGAACATCCCGATGATCCGGCACTGGACCGACGCCATGGGCGACGCCAACCCGCTCTACACCGACCCCGAGGCCGCCGCCGCGGGGGTGCACGGGGGGATCGTGGCCCCACCGGCGATGATCCAGGTCTGGACCATGCCCGGCGTGGACGGGAGCAGGAGGAAACGGCCGGGCACGCCGGTCGACGCCGTGCTCGCGATGCTGGACGGCAACGGCTACACCGGCGTGGTCGCCACCAACTGCGAGCAGACCTACCACCGCTACGTGAGGCTCGGCGAGTCCCTGGTTCCGGCCACCCGATTGACCGGCATCACCGGGCCGAAGCGGACCGCGCTCGGCGAGGGCTACTTCGTCACCTGGAACGTCACCTGGTACGCCGGCGGCGAGGCCGTGGCCGACATGCTGTTCCGGGTGCTGAAGTTCCTGCCCAGGGAGCGGGCCGGGGGGCCGGGCGAGGACGCGGCCGCGACCGGCGGGAACGGAGCCGCGGCGAGCGGGAACGCGTCCCCGCGCACGCCGTACCCGCTGAGACCCGCGATCAACGCCGACACCGCCTTCTTCTGGGAGGGCGTCGCCGCGGGCGAGCTGCGGATCCAGAAGTGCGCCGACTGCGGCGAGCTGCGCCACCCGCCGGGACCGGTCTGCCCCTCGTGCCGCTCGGCCGCCCGCACGTTCGTGACGGCGAGCGGCGAGGGCGAGGTGTACAGCTACGTCGTCCACCACAACCCGCCGGTTCCGGGACACCGGACACCTTTCGTGGTCGCCGTGGTGGAACTGCCGGAAGGTGTGCGGATCGTGGGCAACGTGGTGGACTGCGACGCTTCGCGGGTGGGTATCGGTATGCGGGTGCGTCTGACGTACCGCCGGATGGACGACGAGCTGATCCTGCCCATGTGGGTCCCCCTGGAGGCGTGATGCGGACACTTACCGACGACGAGGTGCGGGTCGGAGCTCCGCTTCCCGAGCTCGCGATCGACCTGAGCCCCACCGTGGTCGTGTCGACCGCGCTCGCGACCATGGACTTCACCCCCGTCCACCACGATGTCGAGGGCGCGAGGGCACAGGGGTCGAAGGACATCTTCCTCAACATCCTGACCACCATGGGTCTCGTCGAGCGCTACGTCACCGACTGGGCCGGACCCGAGGCGATCATCCGTGGCATCAACGTCAAGCTCGGCGTCCCCGCGTACGCGGGCGACAGGCTGGCCTTCACCGGCAGCGTGGTCGCCTGCGAGGACGGCGAGTTCACCGTCGAGGTCCGCGGCGGGGTCAGCCTCGGCGACCACGTCTCTGGCACCGTCAGGTTCGCCCTCCCCACCCGCTGACCGCGCCCCAGCGGCGGCGAGAACGCGGACACGCGGCAACGCGTTGACGCGGCAACACAGAAAGGCCCCCACCACCGTGGTCTCCTTCTCCGGGAGCACGGCCGTCGCCGGGATCGGCGCGACCGAGTTCTCCAAACAGTCGGGCAGGTCCGAGCTCCAGCTGGCGGCCGAGGCGGTGTTCGCGGCGCTCGACGACGCGGGTCTCGCGCCCTCGGACGTGGACGGCCTCGTCACCTACACCCAGGACGCCAACCAGGAGATCGCCGTGGCCCGCGAGGTGGGCATCGGCGACCTGTCGTTCTTCTCCCGCGTCCACTACGGCGGCGGCGCGGCGTGCGGGACCGTGCTGCACGCGGCGATGGCCGTCGCCACCGGGGTCGCCGAGACCGTGGTCTGCTACCGGGCGTTCAACGAGCGCTCGGGCAACAGGTTCGGCCAGCCCGACGCCCGCATCGGCGGCGAGCCCTCGTCCCAGGGCCTGGAGATGAGCTGGCACGTGCCGTACGGGCTGATGACCCCCGCCGCCTGGGTCGCCATGTTCGCCCGGCGCTACATGCACGCGTACGGGGCCACCTCCGAGGACTTCGGCCGGGTGGCGGTCGCGATGCGCAGGCACGCCTCCACCAACCCGGCCGCGTGGTTCCACGGCCGCCCGATCACCCTGGAGGAGCACCAGGCGTCCAAGTGGATCGTGGAGCCGCTGCACCTGCTCGACTGCTGCCAGGAGAGCGACGGCGCGGTGGCGCTGGTGGTCACCTCCGCCGAGCGGGCCAGGGACCTGCGCAGGTCACCCGCCGTGATCACCGCCGCCGCCCAGGGGTCGGGCGCCGACCAGATGATGATGACCAGCTACTACCGCGACGACATGACCGGCCTGCCAGAGATGGGGGTGGTCGGCCGCCAGCTCTGGAAGCAGTCGGGGCTCGGGCCCTCGGACGTGCAGACGGCCATCCTGTACGACCACTTCACCCCGTTCGTCCTCACCCAGCTGGAGGAGCTGGGCTTCTGCGGGCGCGGCGAGGCCCGCGACTACGTGGCCGGGGGCGGCATCGAGATCGACGGACGTCTCCCGGTCAACCCGCACGGCGGCCAGCTGGGGGAGGCGTACATCCACGGCATGAACGGCATCGCCGAGGCCGTCAGGCAGATCAGGGGCACCTCGGCCAACCAGGTGGCCGGGGTGCGGAACGTACTGGTCACCGCCGGCACGGGTGTGCCGACCAGCGGGCTGGTCCTGTCGTCGGGCTGACGCGCTGCCCCGCGGGTCCGCGCGTCCCGCGGGACGGTCCGTGGGCCGCGCGGCCGGCGCGGGGGCGCCCGGGTGAGGTCGCCCGGGTGAGCCGTCGCCCCAGGGGTTCGCGCGTTCCGCGGGACGGCCCGCGGGGCCGCGCGCCCGGTGCGGAGGCCGGGCGCGCGGCGGCCGCCGGATGACCGGCGGTCCGGTCGTCCGGCGGCTCAGCAGCTCAGGTTGCCGCCGGGGGTGGTGCCGAGGATCTGCACGAAGCGCTGGTAGGCGTTGATCCGGCTCTGCACCTGCGCGGGGTTCCTGCCGTTGCACTCCAGGCTGCCGTTGATGCTGCGGATCGTCTCGCCGAAGCCGCGGCTGTTGACCATCGCGTTGTGCGGCGTCATGGTGCCGGGGCCGTTCTGGGTGTTCCAGTACCACAGGGCGGTCTTCCAGGCCACCGCCGCGTCGTTCTGGACCAGGTACGGGTTGCCGAGCAGGTTGATGCCGAGCGCGTCGCCCGCCGCCTTGTAGTTGAAGTTCCAGCTCAGCTGGATCGGGCCGCGCCCGTAGTAGGCCGACTGGCCCGCGGGGCAGCCGTACGACTGGCTCGCGTCGCAGTAGTGCGAGTAGTTCGCGGTGTTCTGCTCCACGACGTGGACCAGGCCGCCGGTCTCGTGGTTGACGTTGGCGAGGAAGGCGGCCGCCTCCTGCCTCCTGACGGTGTCACTGCCGGTCTTCGCGAAGCCCGGGTAGGCGCTCAGCGCCGCGGTCAGGCCGCTGTAGGTGTAGAACGAGTTCCGGCTCGGGAACATCTGGTTGAACTGGGCCTCGCTCACGACGAAGCCCGAGGTGGGCGGGTTCGTGGGGGGAGGCGTCGTGCCGCCGCAGGTGTACGGCTCCCAGTACCAGGTGCTGATCACCGGGTCGTAGCCGGGATTCTCGTGCTCGGCGCGGTAGAACTGGCCGTTGGTGTACCTGATGATGCTCCCGGCGGGATACCAGGTGCCCGCAGCCCAGTTCGGGTGGTTGCAGTTGCCCGGGGGAGGCGTCGTGCCGCCGCCGCACGCGCCCTGGTCCGCCCACACGTCGGCGGTGCCGGGGGCCTCGTTCTGGGTCCACCACTTCGCCGACCAGTTTCGGCCGTTGTGGGAGGCGGTCATGCCGTTGGTGTAGACCGCCGAGGAGTTCCACGGGGTCACGCAGGCCGCCGCGGCGGCGGAGGACGCGGAGGACGCGGAGGCCATCGGCAGGGCGACCGCGAGCACGCCCGTGACCGCCAGGGCGGCGAGGGCGGCCATGATGCGCTGTCTCAACACTTGATCACTCCTTCGTGCGGTGGGGGCCGCAGAGGTTCGGGATTCCGTGTGACCGGGGCGCGAGTGGCTCGCGCGAGAGGCTTGCAAACCCAGTCAGGGCGAGTAAGGACGGCAGGATTCGCATTACCGGTCCCATTACGGCTGCCGGACGGTGTGAGACGTCCGGCCGGCCGGACCTGTGGGTGACGACGGCTCGTGTCATCGAGGTTCGCGCAGTTCCTGGTCGGTTCGAACGGTTTCCCAGGGGGCCGAAAAGGCTCCCGCCTTAACTTTCTCTTAAGAAAGTTTCCTAAGAGTTGCCGTGATACTAGCCTTGACAGATCGTTGTCACAACCCCGATCGCCCGCGATTTCCGTCGTCGCGGGCGGGTGCGTTCCATGCCCGATATGACCTGCGCCCGGTTAATTCACAATGGCGGTATAAGTCCGGTTAGACGGTGAATGTAACTTTTGCTGGCGTTTCGGATGTCATCATGTGCGTCATGTTGGAATCCCTCGGGCTCGATCCCGTGGAGGAGCGCGTCTACCGGTTCCTGGTCACCACCGTGGAGGCGGAGGTCGCCGACCTCGTGGGGAACCTGGGCATCGACGCCGAGACGGCCGAGACGGTGCTGGTGTCCATGCGGGTCAGAGGGCTGGTCAGGACGGTCGGTCCCGGCAGGCGGCGGTTCACGGCCGTGGCGCCGGACATCGTGCTGGGTTCACAGCTCCTCCGCCACCAGCAGGCGCTCGACTGGGCGCGGCGCGAGGTGGACCGGCTCTCGGAGGAGTACCGGGACGGCGCCCGCCGCCGTGACGCCGGCCGGCTGGTCGAGGTGCTGCCGAACCGCGTCGTGCTCCGGGATCACCTCGACCACCTGCAGGAGAACGCCCGCCGCGAGGTCCTCTGCCTTCGCCAGGGCCACGCGGTCGTGCCGCCCGCGGAGGAGGACCTCGCCGAGCCGGACGCGCTGCGCCGCGGGGTCGAGTATCGGGTGATCTACGAGAGGCTCCTGCTGGAGGAGCAGGACATGCCCGCCAACGTGGCGTACGGGGTCAAACTGGGTGAGCAGGCCAGGGTCGCGCCCTGCCTGCCGGTGCGGCTGACGGTCGTCGACCGGGAGGTCGCCGTGCTCCCGGTGGCGCGGGAGGAGGGAACCTCCGAACCGGCGGCGGCGCTGGTCCGCGGCGGCCAGCTGCTGGAGGCGCTGATCGCCCTCTTCGAGGGCTGCTGGGAGCGGGCGACGCCGTTACGGATCGCCGAGGACGGCGCCCTCACCGAGGGGACGAGGTCCTGCCCGCTCGGTTCCGACGACCTCTCCCTGGTCTCGCTGCTGGTCGCGGGCGTACCGGACAAGTCGATCGCCACCCGGCTGGGCGTCAGCCAGCGGACCGTGCAGCGGCGCGTCTCGAACATCATGGAACTCGTCGGCGCCCGGACCCGCATGCAGCTGGCCTGGCGCGCCGCCACCGAGCACTGGCTCTGAGCGCCCGGCCCCACCGGCGCGGCCGGGCGGCGGTACGGAAGGGGCCCGGGGGTTCCGGAGGTCCTACGGGGTGGTCATCATCGGTACCGCGAAGAAGACGATCATGGCGATCGTCACCGCGATGACGAAGCCGATCACCTCCCAGGCCCAGTCGTGATGGGTCGCGTTCTTCATCGCCTTGTGGCTGCGTGGTGCCCGGTCCCCCCCGCGCTTGCGGGACAGGGTCCGGCCGGAGGAGGAGGTCTCCTCGGGCGCCGGGCGCGGCGCGGACGGCGCGGAGGCCAGGGGCGTCGGGGGTGCCGGGGGTGCCGGAGGTATGGCCGCGAACCCGTTCCCCGGCATGGTCGCCGCGTCGTCCGGCGGCGCGTCGTACGGCGTCAGGGTGTGGTTCGGCGGGGCGGTCCGGTCGGGGGCGTCGCCGGGCTGGTCCTCGCGCATGACCCAGCGGGGCAGACGCAACTGGGCGCGACCGGCGGGGGTGCGGAGGTGGTCGGTCCGGGGGGACCAGACAGGAAGGGCGGTCGGGGTCTCACGGCTTCGGGCGCCGGAGGGAGGGGGCGGGGTCTCACGGCTTCGGGCGCCGGAGGGAGGGGCGTCGGCGAACCAGTCGACGGCGGAGGGCCCGGCCGGATCGGCGGCAGGGGGGGCCGGGGCGGGGAGCGGGGGCTCGGCGCGCTCCGCCGGAGGCGGGGGGTTCTCCGTCCGCGTGGTCCAGACGGGGAGCGAGAGCCGGGGACGGTCGTCGGCGGTGGACGCGTGCCGCCCGGCTTCTCGCGCGGGAAAGGGCGCGGGAGCGGGACGGTGGTGCTCGCGGTCGGCGAGGGCGTCGAGCTGGTCGGTCTGCAGGGGCCAGCCGGGAAGGGGACGCGCGTCGTCCAGCACGTCCCCGAGGCCGTCGTCCAGCACGTCGCCGAGGCGCCCGGGGCTCCCGAGATTCCCGCGGTGCCCGGGGTTCCCGAGGGGCGGGACGACGGTGAGCGGGGTGCGGGGGGTCTCGGCGGCGGGAACCGGGCTCCGCGGCGTCTCCGCGGCCGGCGCCCCGGTGTGGTCGGCGGCCGGGGCCTCGGCGCGGTCGACGGCCGGCGTCCCGGTGCGATCCGCGGTCGGCGTCCCGGTGTGGTCGGCGGTCGGGGCCTCGATGTGGTCGGCGGCCGGCGTCTCGGTGCGGGGGGCGGCGGCGACGAGCCTGTCGGTGTGGACGCGGGCCGCCCGTGCCTCCGGGGTGAGCGGGCGGAAGAAGTCCTCCCGCCCGGGGGCGTCGTCCAGCACGTCCCCGGGGATCGGGGCCGACAGCGGTGCCGCCCGGCGCGGCCGGGGACGCTGGAGGCGGCGGCGCGGCCGCAGGGCCGCGGTGTCCAGGGCGGTGAGCACCGAGTCGCCGAGCCTGGGCATCGGCTCCGTGGTCGCCTCGTGGGTGGAGACGGCGTCGGGATCCCGCGGTGCGAAGGGATCGGGGAAGCGGTCCTCCGCCATATGGTCCGGCAGGTCCGGCAGGGGGAAGGCCGAGGCGCCGATCGGCGGACCGGATGGGACGCCGGTCTCCGCGAGCGGCAGCGGCCACGCGGGCGTCGTCGGCCACAGCTGCCTGACCAGCGGGGACATCGACCGTCTGGCGACCGGAACGGCGGGTGGTGCCTGGGGCCCGAGCACGGCGGCGCGAAGTCCCATCGGGGGAGTGGCCCAGGGGGCGAGGTTGAGCACGTCGCGGACCGGGGCGACGGCGAGGGCGCCGAACACCTCCGTCATGTTCTCGGGGACCCTGGCCGAGGCCAGGGCGTAGCCCAGCGACTGGGCGAAGCGGCGGCAGGCGCTCACCGTCAGCTCGTCGGCGGTGTCGACGGCCACGTCGAGCACCCAGGACAGCTCGGAGGCGTCCATCTCGCACACGCCCGACAGGTACAGCACCTCACGCTGGTGCGTGCGCAGGTCGCCCAGGACGCGCTCGACGAGGGCCGCGGCCGGGTCGAGACCGACGGCCGGGGGCGAGTAGACGATGTCGCGCAGGAAGATCTCGCGGCGGGCGAGCGCGTACAGCGCGGCGCGCGGCGGTTCGGCGTCCGAGACGCCAGAGAGGACGGCCACCAGGACGTCGGAGGCCGAGTCCGCGTTGCCCAGCTGGTCGTGGGAGTAGGCGAACAGCCCTGCTGCGTGGCGGTCATAGAGCTCGGCGATGAGTTCGACGCGCGAGCGTTGACCGAGGAGCGGTTGAGTCACGGGACCGGTTCCTCTGGTGGTTCGGCGAGCGTGGTGGAGAGGCGGGGCGGCTGTGAGGCCTGTGACGTACGGTGCCGGAGGGATCAACTCCAGCGATGTGGGTAATCATGTCAAGTCATGGGCACCTCCCGCACTACTCAATGCCCTTTTGTTGAGAAATACACTTGTGGATCTCCCGTTGAGCTGGTTCGGGAAAGCCTGGAAGACAGATCGGAGAAGGGGGGCATAGGCTGACTCGTGCGGGATCATGGGGACGGTTGGGGCAGGGGGGCCGTAACCCTGCGAAAACAAGAGGTTGCGCATGATCACATTCAACGGTGTCACCAAGCGCTACGCCGACGGGACCGTCGCCGTGGACAATCTGAGCCTTGAGGTGCCGACCGGGGAGATCACCGTCTTCGTCGGTCCTTCGGGGTGCGGTAAGACGACGTCCCTCCGCATGATCAACAGAATGATCGACGCCTCGGAGGGCCAGATCCTCCTGGACGGCGTCGACGTCAAGACCATCGACCCGCCGACACTGCGCAGGGGCATCGGCTACGTCATCCAGCAGGCGGGGCTCTTCCCGCACCGCAAGATCGTCGACAACGTGGCGACGGTGCCCCTGCTGCTCGGCTGGGACAAGAAGAAGGCGCGCGACCGGGCGATGGAGCTGCTCGAACGGGTCGGGCTCGACCTCAAGATGGCCGACCGCTATCCCTTCCAGCTCTCCGGCGGGCAGCAGCAGCGCGTCGGCGTGGCACGTGCGCTCGCCGCCGACCCGCCCGTGCTGCTGATGGACGAGCCGTTCAGCGCGGTCGACCCGATCGTCCGTACGAGCCTGCAGGAGGAGCTCCTGCGGCTCCAGGCCGAGCTGAACAAGACCATCGTGTTCGTCACCCACGACATCGACGAGGCCGTCAAGCTCGGCGACCGGGTGGCCGTGCTCCGCGTCGGGGGCCACCTGGCCCAGCTCGACGACCCCGCGACGCTGCTGGCCCGGCCCGCCGACGACTTCGTCCGCGAGTTCCTGGGCCGCGACCGGGGCATCAGGCGGCTGTCGTTCGTCTCGGACGAGGGGGTGCGGCTCCGTACCGACCTGCTGGTGTCCGCCTCCACCGACGCCGTCGCGGCGCGCGCCACCGGGGAGCCGTGGCTGGCCGTGACGGACGAGGACGGCCGGCCGCTGGGCTGGGCCGCCGTCAAGGACCTGCCCGAGCCGGGCACCCTCGCCGACGTGGAGCTCGCGCCGTACGGGACCTTCGTCAGCGGGCGCGACTCGCTGCGCGCCGCGCTGGACGCGACGCTGCTGTCCCCCTCGGGCCACGCCGTCGCGGTGGACGGGTCGGGCAGGGCCGTGGGCGTCGCCACCCGCGAGTCACTGGACGAGGCGCTCACCAGGGTCGCGGGAGGCGTCGGCGGACCGGCGCGGGGCGCCGACGTCCCGGCGGAAGGCGCGAACGGACCCGCGGGAGACGCGAACGGCTCCTCGCGAGGCACAGAAGGCTCCGCGCGAGGCGCGGACGGACTCGCGCGAGGCGCGGACGGACTCGCGCGAGGCGCGGACGGACTCGCGGGAGGTGTCGATGGGTGAGGAACCGCTGGTCCGCTGGGACTGGATCGGGCGCAACTGGCCCACGATCCAGGGCCTGCTCGAGGACCACATCGTGATGGCGCTGGTACCGATCCTCATCGGGCTGATCATCGCGCTCCCGCTCGGGCTGGCCGGGGTGCGGTGGCGCTGGCTCTACCAGCCGACCGTCGGCGTCATGAACGTGATCTACTCGCTGCCCTCGCTGGCCGTCTTCATCGTGCTCATCCCGATCACCGGCCTCGCCACGCGGACGACCGTGATGGTCCCGCTCACCTTCTACGCCATGGCGGTGCTGATCCCCGCGGTCGTCGACGGGCTGAGCTCGGTCCCCGACCACGTGCGGCAGTCCGCGGTGGCGATGGGCTTCACCCCGCTGCGCAGGCTGCTCCAGGTCGAGCTGCCGATCGCGGTACCGGTCGTGCTGGCCGGGCTCAGGGTGGCCACGGTCGCCAGCGTCAGCCTGGTCAGCGTCGGCGCGCTGGTCGGCAGGGGCGGGCTCGGCTACCTGTTCATCGACGGCTGGCAGCGGCAGTTCTACACCCCGATCGTCGTCGGCATCGTGCTGGTCGTGGTGCTCGCGGGGGTCGCCGACCTGTTGCTGATCCTGGCGCAGCGCCTGCTCACCCCGTGGTCGCGGGCAAGGGGGTCCGCGTGAACCGGATGGTCGGGCTCGACGTGGTCCGCGTGAACCGGCTGATCGGGTCGCGGGCAGAGGAGGCCGCGTGAACTGGCTGATCGACTTCTTCGGCGACCCGGCCAGCTGGTCGGGACCCGACGGGATTCCCAACCGGCTGCTCGAGCACCTGGAGTTCGCCGGGCTCTCGCTGCTGCTCGCCATGCTGATCGCGATCCCGCTGGGGCTGCTGATCGGCCACACCGGCAAGGGCGCGACGCTCGTCATCCTCACCGCCAACGCGGCCCGCGCCCTGCCGACGCTCGGCCTGCTGGTCCTCATCGTCCTTTTCATGGGCGTCGGCACCATCCTGCCGGTGCTCATCCCGCTGGTGGCGCTGGCCGTGCCGCCCATCCTGGTCAACACCTACGAGGGCATCCGCGGGGTCGACCCCGACCTGCGCGACGCCGCGTACGGCATGGGCCTGCGCGGCGGGCAGGTCCTCGGCCGGGTGCTGGTGCCGGTCGCGCTGCCGCTGATCCTGCTGGGCCTGCGCCTGGCCGCGATCCAGGTGGTGGCGACCGCGACCGTGGCCGCCTACGTGGGCCTGGGCGGCCTCGGCCGCTTCATCATCGACGGTCTCGCGACCAAGAACTTCCCGAGCACGATCGGCGGGGCGGTCCTCGTAGCACTGCTGGCGCTTCTCGTCCAGCTCGGGTTCACTCTGGTGCAGCGCGTAACGGTCTCCCCGGGGGTGAGCGAGCGCCAGAACATCAGATAGTCTTCTTTACCCCCCGTTTTGGAAGGGAATAGCACCATGAAGCGCCTGATCGGCACCGCGGCGGTCCTCCTGTCCGCGGCGCTCACACTTACCGCGTGCGGCGGCGGAGATCCGCTCACCAGCGCCTCCGCCTCCCCGGCTCCGGCCGGGTCCGGCTCGGCGCCGGCGGCCGGGGGGAAGGTCGTCATCGGGTCGGCCAACTTCCCGGAGAACGTCCTGCTCGGCGAGATCTACTCCCAGGCCCTGGCGGCCAAGGGCGTACAGGTCGAGGAGAAGTTCAACATCGGCAGCCGCGAGGTCCTGTACGACCAGGTCAAGAGTGGTGGCCTGACCATCCTGCCGGAGTACATCGGCTCCCTCCTCGCCTTCGTCGACAACACGACCACGGCGAAGTCGAAGGACGACGTCGTCGCCGGTCTCAAGGAGAAGCTCCCCGCCGAGCTGGAGGTCCTCACCCCCGCTCCGGCCGAGGACAACAACTCGCTGACCGTCACCAAGGAGACCGCCACCAAGGACGGCCTCACCACGATCGAGGACCTGGTCAAGGTCGCCAAGAACTACTCGGTGGGCGGCCCGCCGGAGTTCCAGACCCGCCAGGAGAAGAACTTCAAGGACACCTACGGCCTGGAGTTCAAGGAGTGGAAGAAGACCGGCGACGCCACCGCCGACGCCATCAAGGACGGCACCGTCCAGGTCGGCAACGTCTTCACCACCGACCCGAAGATCATCGTCAATGACCTGGTCTCCCTCCAGGACAACAAGAGCGCCTTCGCCGCGGAGAACATCGCCCCCCTGGTCAACAAGGCCGGCGTGAACGACACCGTGAAGACGACCCTCGACGCGGTCTCCGCCAAGCTCGACACCGCCGGCCTGGTCGCGCTGATGAAGCGCGTCGCGGTCGACAAGGACGACGCGGAGATGGTCGCCAAGGACTGGCTGACCCAGAACGGCCTGCTCTAGGTTTCATCAGCGGTACCAAGTTTCATCAGCGGTACCAACGGAAGGCGGGTGGATCTCCACCCGCCTTCCGGCGTTCTCACCGGTCGTCGCCGGGCCAGTAGTGCGCTGAGCGGCCGGCGGCCGACACGATCGCCGCGCCGTCGAGTTCGACGATGGTCAGCTCGATGCCGCCCAGCGGCCACTCCACGGCGAACTCGAAGGTCTCGGCCGGGGGCAGCGGCCACAGCCACAGCCCGAAATCGCTGAAGCCGAACTCGCCGCCGCGCATGCCGCTGCCGACCGGCGACCAGGCCAGCGTGGGCCCGGCCGGTGGCTCGCCGAAGGGGCTCATCCTGTTCCGCAGTTGATCGACGGTGGTGGCCTTCGTGCCGTCGGCGAAACGCACGCCCAGCCGCAGCAGCGAGTCGGGCGGCTGAGCCCCGCCGCGCGGTCCGGCCGCCTGGGCGAACGGGGAACCGCCCATGTGCAGGTACCACCAGTCCTGGGCCGACAGGTCACCCTGCCGGGACACGACCTCCACCTCCAGCATGCAGCCGGTGCTGAAGACCCGGATCGTCGGCAGCAGCACCACGACGTTCGGGCTCCGGGCCACCACCCGCTCGACCGCGAGCACGGCTCCGGCCTCCAGCGAGGGGGGAGCGGACCAGGGAGGGAGCTCGGGCCGGCCGAAGGAGGGTTCCTGTTCCGTTGGTACGGGATCGAAGAACATCACTTCACGCTACCGGACATCCGGCAGAAGTCAGCAGTATTCGTCGTCCATCTGTTGCTTGAAATCCTCTTCCGAGACCCTCTCCCTGTCTTTGTTCAACACCTCGTTCGTGTTGGCCAAATCGCCTGGTATCTCAGCGGCCAAAAATGCGACCGCTACCGGTGGGCCGCTGCTCAACCGCGCTGTGGCGGCAATATTGGGCGGAAGGGGAAGCGCCAGAGGAGTCTCGGTTTTTGTGAATCCGGCGGATTCTCCGAGAGTTATTCGTCCGCCATGTTGCATTGCGTCTACCGGCCCGGACACCACCCATATGGGGCGTTGTGTCGGACGGTCCACCACCTCGAAGGAGGAGAGTTCCTGACCTGGGCAAAGAGACACGACGAACCGGAGTCGTCCGCTTTCCGTAAGGCCGATTCCTATAGGTCGGGGAGACTGTCCGCCCATCGGTGGACTGCATGCCGTCAGCATCAATGCGCATGTTGACAGGAAAATCAGCAGTCGAGCCGGGGTGCATGTCTTGAGGATACTGAAATCAGTCGTTGTAGGGCTCATCGGCAATCGTAGGTCACGCCCTTGGCCTCGGCCTATTTTTCGTAGATGTTATCACACGGATTGGAGGGCTGGTCAAGGTAGTAAACAAAGTAGACCGGCCAGAAATCGGTCAATGATTGGTAGTAGTGGTACTGCCTCATGTGCTCGGCCTCGTGATTCAGAAAATCTGGAGTCAGGTCGGCCAGCTTTTTATCGGTCAGTAGTATCGATCCTATGGTCTGACCCGAGCGGCCGAAGTGGACGCCGCTCTTCAATCCCGAGCACACGGTCAACCCTGTTCCGGTGTCGCGCTCGCATACCCCTTGGTTTTTTCCCACCCATGCGATTGTTCTTTTGCGTAGCTCATGGCTGGGGACCCACGGCGGTACGGTTGCGAGGAACTCGTACAGCTTGACCGGAATCCCGGTCAACTTCGCGACTGCTTTGGCCGCGACAGTCGCTTCGCAGCTGGTTGTGTGAACGCTGTTCCCGCAGAAAAGTTTCCGTCAACCCTCCCATGCCTTTTTTATCTCATTCCGGCAGGTCTCGCTCTTCAGCTTTTCTTTGGGATGGCAATCGCTCAGGACGCTGTTCAGCTTCGCCTGTTGCTTCAACGCGGCGGATAGTCCCTTGCTTGGCACGCCTTTTGTGCCGCCTGCCTCTGGCATCACCATGCCGTATCCCACATGTCTCGTCCTCCGACTTTTCCTGAAAGTGCAGCTCGTGCCCGGTAAAACGCGGCAGCGTCCATGGTGGACGCGGTGAGAAAAGGGAGGTCGACCGCGCGGCTTTGGGGCGGCCCGAAGTTGGCGCTCGCGGAGGCGAAGGCGAAGGCGAAGGCGAAGGCGCGGAAGGCTGCCTGCCGCGGAGGGAAATGGCGACGATGAGATCGTGGATCGATGTGATTCGCAGCACACCTCGCCGGGTCGAGCGCCTGCCCGGTTCCGGGATGATGGCCACATGAACGAGTTCGTCGAGTCCATGGCCCAGGTGGTGACCGGTGTGACGGTCGTCACGGTGAAGGACGGGCGCGACGACGTGGGGGTGACGGTCGCCACCTTCACCTCGCTGTCGCTGGACCCGCCGCTGGTGATGGTGAGCCTGGACAACGCCGGATACCTCAACGAGTTGCTGCTGCGGCACGACCGCTGGGCCGCCAGCGTGCTGTCGGCGGGGCAGAAGGCGATCGCCAGCCGCTTCGCCACAGCGGGCCGTCCGGGTGCCAGGCTGCTGCTCGCGGGCACGCCGCACCATCGGGGCGCGCTGAGCGAGGCCCTCGTCGTGGACGGCGGCGTCACCGCGCTGGAGGCCGAGACGGTCAAGGTCGTCCCGGCCGGGGATCACACGCTGTTCATCGCCAAGGTGCTCGGGGTCGACTACGTCGACGCCTCCGTCCTGCCGCTGGCCCGCTACCGGAGCCGCTACCGCTGACCCGGCGGGTCGCCGCTCATCCCTCTCTCACGGGCGGGAGCCGCCGCGTTCGAACGCGGCGGCTCCTCACCGAAGGACGAGGAAAGGCATGGTCAGCGGATCGTCCAGGAGCCCGGGAGCATCAGCGGCCCGTACGACGGCAGGCCCAGCTCGCCCGCGAGGTGGGCGAGCGGGCCCCAGGCCTCCAAGCGGACCTGGGCCGTGGCGGCGGTCCTGTCCTCGCTGGACTCCGGGGGACGCAGCCGCTCCAGGGGGCTGAGCTTGGGGTAGACGCGCACCGGGGCGTCGACGGGCAGCCCTGCCTTCTTGCGGGCCAGGGCCAGGGCGTCCTCCAGGCCGCCGAGCTCGTCGACGAGACCGCCCTCCAGGGCGTCCGCCCCGGTCCAGACCCGGCCCTTGGCCAGCTCGTGGGCCCGCTCGCGGGACAGCCCGCGGCCCTCGGCGACCTTGTTCACGAAGTCGTCGTAGACCCGGTCGAGCCAGGCGTTGACCCGCGCCCACTGCGCCTCGGAGAAGGCGTTGGTGGGGGAGAGCATCCCGGAGTTGGCGCCCTCGCCGACGGTCTCGGAGGACACGCCGATCTTCTCCAGCAGCCCGCCGATGACCGCCTTGCCGCCGAACACGCCGATGGAGCCGGTGAGCGTGCCCGGCTGGGCCACGATCGCGTCGGCGGCCATCGAGACCATGTAGCCACCGGAGGCGGCCAGGTCGCCCATCGAGATCACGATGGGCTTGCCCGCCTCGCGGGTGAGCACGACCTCGCGCCAGATGGCGTCGGAGGCCGTGTACGAGCCGCCGGGGCTGTCGACCCGGAAGACGACCGCCTTGACGTGGTCGTCGCGGCGGGCCGCGCGCAGGGCGGCGCAGATGGTGTCCGACCCCATGGCGCCACCGCCGCCCAGCGGGCTGCGGCCGCTGCGGCCGAGCCGGATCGGGCCGTTGCCGCGGACCAGGGCGACGGTCTGCTCGCCGGGGTGCGGGAGCTTCTTGGCGGACAGCGCCTTGGCGTAGCGGCCGACGTACAGCAGCAGCGTGTTTTCGCCGAAGGTCTCCTTGACCTCGTCGTAGACCTCGTCGCGGTAGGCCAGCCGGTCGACGAGACCGGCCTCGACGGCCTCGGCGCCGATGAACGGGCCCTGGTCGATGAGCTCGCGCACCCTGGCCGGTTCGAGGCCGCGCCCCTCGGCGACGCCGGCCACGACCTGTTCGGTGATCGACTCGGTGATGCGGCTCATCGACTCGCGGTGGGCCTCGGTCATGTGGTCCTGGGTGAAGGTGTTGGCGGCCGTCTTGTACTCGTGCCGCTGGCCTATCTGGTACTCGACGCCGAGCTTGCCCAGCGCGCCCCGCAGGAAGCGCTGCTCCATCGCGACGCCGGTCAGCCCGACGTCGCCGGACGGCTGGAGGTAGACCCGCTCGAAGGCGCTGCCCAGGTAGTAGGGGACGGTGCCCCCGCCGAGCTCGCCGAAGGTCTCGGCGAACGCGACGGTGAGCTTGCCCGAGGCCCGGAAGTGGATCACTGCCTGGCGGAGCTCCTGGACGATCGCGAGCCCCAGCGGCCGGCCGCCGATCTTGACGATCAGCGCCTTGACCCGGTCGTCCTTCCTGGCGCGCTTGAGCCCGGCCAGCACGTCGGTCAGGCTCGTCTTGCGCATCGCCAGGACGGCGCTCAGCGGATCCGCCGGGGGACTGCCGTCGGTCAGGCCCTCGGTGAGGTCGAGCTCAAGGACCAGTGGAGCGGTACGCCGCTGCTTGAATCGGTCGACACTGTCGATGATCACCTTGGTCGCGTCCATGCCCCTCACCCTAAGCGACACATACCGGGCTTATGCGGTTCGGCGAGCGTCCACCTGCTTTCCGGTCCCCGGGGGTCTGCACGACCCCCGGGGACCGCGCGGCACTACGCGGTTCGGCGGGCGTTCACCTGCTTCTTGAGCATCGAGGTGGACGCGGCGGGAGAACTGCCCTTCAGGCGTGCCTTCTCCACCGAGGTGAGGACCGTCTTCAGGGTGGCCGTCTCCTTGATCTTGGCGGTGAAGTTCACGCCGCCGTTCGCCCAGTTCAGCCAGGCGGCCAGCAGCTCGCTCTCCAGCTTGGCCTTCGCCGTCTTCTTGGCGGGCTTGAGCACCTTGTACGCGCCGGCCGGCGTGGAGGCGGGCGTGACCTCGGCGAAGACCTTGCTGGCCTTGGTCACCATGCCGAGGTAGCAGCCGAGCGTCGCGTCCGAGATCTTGCCCTTGCCCCGGGTGGCCTCCACCGCCCACTGCGCGGCGCTCAGCGTCTTCGTGGACTTGCCGCGCGTGCACACCGCGGGCGCCGTCGCCTTCGCCGGGGGGACGGTCACGGTCACGGTGATCGTCACCGTCGGCAGCGGGATCGGCGTCGGCACCGGGTCGCTCGGCGTGGCCGACGGGGAGGGGCCCGAGCTGGGTTCGGGGCTGGGTTCCTCCGACGGTTCGTCCGAGGGCTCCTCTGACGGGTCGTCGGAGTCGGAGGGCGGGTCGGCGGGCTCCTCGGGGAGGGGCGTCTGGGTGACGGGAGGGCCGGGGGTGCCCCCGGCGATCGCGGCGTTCAGGTCGAGGCGCGGGGTGGTCACCGTGCCGTAGGTGATCGGCCGGCCCGCCTTCTTGAGCTGCTCGGCCAGTGCGTCCGGGGTGCCCGGGGCCTTCTGGGCCATCAGCGCGAGGGCGCCGGTGACGAACGGGGTGGACATCGAGGTGCCGCTGTAGACCTGGTGGCCGCCGCCGGGCACCGCGGATTCGATCTCGAGACCGGGGGCGAAGAGGTCCAGCACGGAGCCGTGGTTGGACCAGTGGGGGACGGTGTCGTCGTCGCCCGTCGCGCCCACCGTCACCGGGCCGGAGAAGCAGCCGGGAGCCCCGGCTCCGGGCACGCCCTCGTTCCCCGCGGCGGCCACGACGGCCACGCCCTTGGCACGAAGGTCGTCGATCCGGCTCCTCATCGCCGACAGTTCGGGTTCGGCGTCACACGTCCCCTCGTAGAGGCCGCCGCCGAGGCTGAGGTTCACCGCGGCGACGTTCCTGCCCTCCTCCTTGAGCTTCGCGACGTGCTCCAGGGCGAGCAGGATCGTGGACTCGAACGCGGTCAGGCAGACCCCGCCCTCGTCGGCGCAGTCGTTGATCCTGCTGAAGACCTGGATCGCCACGATGTCCGCGTCGGGTGCGACGGCGTGGGCGATCCCCGCCACGTGGGTGCCGTGGTCACACAGGTTGACCTGCTCGTGGACGCAGGCGGCGGTGTTGGCGTCGGCGGACCCGGGGTCGCTCGTCTGCCCGTTGGGGCACAGGGACTGCGCGCCGTCGTCCGTCGCGGAGAAGCAGGCCTGCGCCACGACCTTGCCGCCGAAGTCGGGGTGGGCGGCGTCGATCCCGGTGTCGATGATCGCGATCGTCTGGCCCGCGCCCTTGGTCCCCGCGGCGTGCGCCTTGTCCGCGCCGATCACCTGCAGGCTGGTGGCGAGCGAGCCCGAGCTCAGTGCTTCCAGCGACGTGGGGGAGTACGTGCGGTCGCGGCGGATGGAGAGCACGCGCGGGTCCTCGGCCAGCTTGGCGAGCGACTCGCCGGTCCCCTCGACCACGATGAACGAGGTGTCGGCGGGTTCGAGGACGACCTGGGCGTCGGGCAGCTGCCGCGCCTCCCCGGCCACCGGCGCCGCCTCCGCCGGGGCCGCCAGCTCGACGATGACCCGGGCCCCGTCGCCGTCGGAGGCGAGTCCCGCCTCCAGTTTCGGCAGCGGAGGCACCGGTGGGGGCGTCGCGTCGGCGGGGGGCGGGGCCGGGGTGGCGGCGGGCGTCTCCTGGCCCTCCGTCCCTCCGGATCCGCCGTCCGGGGCCGCGGGTGGGCTCTCGCTCGCGGAGGCCGCCGGTGGCGCCGGTGTGTCCTCGGCGAGGGCGGGTACCGCGGGCGCGATGGTGAGAACCAACGCCATGGCCACGAGAGCTCGAAGTCGCACACGTCCTCCGGGGGATCAAACGGGCGTTTCGGAGTCTAAGCAGCCGTATGCGCCGCGTGAATACTTTGCCCCAGATTTGGAGGATCTTCGGAGAAAAGCTCGACCCCCCGCGGCGTAGCGCACACGGAGGGTCGAGTGGTCGAAATATTACTTGAGGCCGTTGGAGATAGCCGTGATCAGCTCACCGTTGGTGGTGTCGCCGCTGGTCTCCCAGAAGAACGCCCCGCCCAGACCCTGGTTCTTGGCGTAGGTCATCTTCCCGGCGATGGTGGAGGGGGTGTCGTAGCTCCACCAGTTGCCGTTGCAGAAGGCGTAGGCGGTGCCGCCGACGGTGCCGGTGGGCGGGCACTTGGTCTTGAGGACCTTGTAGTCCTCGATCCCCGCCTCGTAGGTGCCCTGGGCCGCGCCGGTGGCGGAGCCGCCCGGAGCCGCCTGGGTCACGCCGGTCCAGCCGCGGCCGTAGAAGCCGATGCCCAGCAGCAGCTTGCCGGCCGGGATGCCCTTGGACTTGAACTTCTGGATCGCCGCGTCGGAGTTGAACCCGGCCTGCGGGATGCCGGGGTAGGAGGTCAGCGGGGAGTGCGGAGCCGTCGGGCCCTGAGCGTTGAAGGCGCCGAAGTAGTCGTACGTCATCGGCATGAGCCAGTTCAGGTTGTTGATGGCACCCGCGTAGTCGGCGGCGTCGATCTTGCCGCCGTTGGAGCCGTCGGCCGTGGTCGCCGCGGTGACGAGGGCGTTGGGGCCGAACTTGGTGCGCAGCGCGGAGATGATGTTCTTGAAGGCGTTCGGGCCGCTGCTGTCACAGGTCAGGCCACAGGCGTTGGGGTACTCCCAGTCGACGTCGATGCCGTCGAACACGTCGGCCCAGCGCGGGTCCTCGACCAGGTTGTAGCAGGAGTCGGCGAACGCGGCCGGGTTCTGCGCGGCCTGGGTGAAGCCGCCGGACCAGGTCCAGCCGCCGAAGGACCAGATGACCTTGATGTTCGGGTAGGCCTTCTTCAGCTTGCGGAGCTGGTTGAAGCTGCCGCGCAGCGGCTGGTCCCAGGTGTCGGCCACGCCGTCGACGCTGTCGGCCGCGGTGTAGGCCTTCTCGTAGTCGGCGTAGGAGTCGCCGATGGTGCACCGGCCGCCGGTGGTGTTGCCGAAGGCGTACAGGATGTGCGTCAGCTTCGACGCGGAGCCGTTCGTGACCAGGTTCTTCACGTGGAAGTTGCGGGCGTAGACGCCCCACTGGGTGAAGTATCCGACGATCTTCTTACCGCCGGGGGGCGGGACGGTGGGGGTGACAGTCGGGGTCGGGGTCGGCGTGGGGGTGACCGTGGGCGTGGGGGTGGGTGTCGGGTCCGGGGTGCCGCCGCCGTCGCAGGAGGCGCCGTTGAGCTTGCAGTTCAGCACTCCGGTGATGCCACCGGGCGCGCCGTTGAAACCGAAGCTCGTCGAGGCGCCCGCCGCGAGCGCGCCGTTCCACGACTTGTTGACGAAGGTGTAGTGGTTGCCGCTCTTCGTCAGGTCGGCGTCCCAGGACGAGCTGATCGAGGTGCCGGAGGGCAGGTCGAACTCGACCTTCCAGCTGGTCAGCGCGCTCGTCCCGGCTTTCACGACGACCTTGCCCTCGAAACCGGAGCCCCAGTTCGAAGTCGTCGAGTAGGTCGCGGTGGCGGGTGTGGCGGCCGTCGCCGTGCCGATCCCCAGGGGGACGAGCAGCGCTGCCGCCGCGATGAAGGAGCCGATGGTAATTCGTCGCAAGGGTCGCTCCAGGTCAGAGAGTGCCAAGTCCCCGTATTCATAGGAAAGTTTCCTATTAGTTTCCTGAGCGTAGGTTCTCGTTCGCCGACGGTCAATGCCTTGTTCGTGGATATAAGGCCGATTTAAGGTTTTCGGTTGGGTGGGTGGCGGCGCGGATGCCGGAAGCGCGGAACGCGAAAACGGGCCGGTCGCGCATCCGCGCGGCCGGCCCGTTTCGGAATCTGGCCTGTCAGAGAGTCAAAGGCCCTGTCAGAGAGCCGGGGACGGGGTCAGGCCGGTTCGGCCTCTCTGCGCTCCTCCGGCTCCTCCGGCTCCTCCGGCTCCTCCGGCCCCCTCGGCTCGTCCGCGGCGGGCAGCTCGCTCACCACCCGCTCCCGTACGAGCTCCCGCTCCGCGGCTTCGATGATCTCCACCGCGCGCTCGTCCACGGCGGGTTCGGGCGCGCCCGGGTGGCGCAGCCACAGGGCGCCCAGGGGCGGGACGCGCAGGGTCGCGGAGTACGGGAGGCCGTGCCGCGGTTCCTCGGTGGCCTCGACGGCACCGAGGTTGCCCACCCCGCTGCCCGCGTAGTCGTAGGCGTCGGTGTTGAGCACCTCCTCCCACGTTCCGGGGAAGGGCAGCCCGAGACGGTAGTCGTCGTGCGGCGCGCCGGAGAAGTTGGCCACGCACGCCACCACCGAGCCGTCCTCGGCGTAGCGCAGGAAGGAGAACACGTTGCCCAGCGCGTCGTCGGCGTCGATCCAGCGGAAGCCGTCGGGGGAGGCGTCCACGCTCCACAGGGCCGGGGACTCCTTATAGACCCGGTTGAGGTCGCGGACCAGCCGCTGCACCCCCCTGTGCCCGTCGAAGTCGAGCACCCACCAGTCGAGCCCGCGCTCCTCCGACCACTCCGAGCCCTGGCCGAACTCGCCGCCCATGAACAGCAGCTGCTTGCCGGGGTGGGCCCACATGAAGGCGAACAGCGCCCGCAGGTTCGCGAACCGCTGCCACTCGTCGCCGGGCATCTTGCCGAGCAGCGACCCCTTGCCGTGCACCACCTCGTCGTGCGAGAGCGGCAGCGTGAAGTTCTCCGAGTACGCGTACATCAGCGAGAACGTCATCTGGTGGTGGTGGTACTGGCGGAAGACCGGCTCGTGCTTGAGGTACGCGAGCGTGTCGTGCATCCAGCCCATGTTCCACTTGAACCCGAAGCCGAGCCCGCCCAGGTGCACCGGACGGGAGACGCCCGGCCACGCGGTCGACTCCTCGGCGACGGTGATGATGCCCGGCGCCTCCCGGTAGGCGACCGCGTTCATCTCCTTGAGGAACGCGACCGCGTCGAGGTTCTCCCTGCCGCCGTACTCGTTGGGCGTCCACTCGCCCTCGCGCCGCGAGTAGTCGAGGTAGAGCATCGAGGCGACCGCGTCGACGCGCAGCCCGTCGACGTGGAACTCGCGCAGCCAGTACACGGCGTTGGCGACCAGGAAGTTGCGCACCTCCCTGCGGCCGAAGTCGAAGATGTAGGTGCCCCACTCGGGGTGCTCGCCCCGCGCGGGGTCGGCGTGCTCGTACAGCGGGGTGCCGTCGAACCTGGCCAGCGCCCAGTCGTCCATCGGGAAGTGCGCGGGCACCCAGTCGACCAGCACCCCGATGCCCGCCTCGTGCAGGCTGTCGACCAGGTGGCGGAAGTCGTCGGGGGAGCCGAAGCGGGACGTCGGGGCGTAGTAGGAGGTCACCTGGTACCCCCAGGAGCCGCCGAACGGGTGCTCGGCCACCGGCATCAGCTCCACGTGCGTGAACCCCATGTCCACCACGTAGTCGACCAGCTCGACGGCGAGTTCCCGGTACGACAGGCCGGGCCGCCACGAGCCGAGGTGCACCTCGTAGACGCTCATCGCCTCCCGCAGGGCATTGCCGCCCGCGCGGCGGCGCATCCACTCGTCGTCCCGCCAGACGTACTCCGACTTCTCGATCACCGAGGCGGTCGCGGGCGGCACCTCGGTGCGCCGGGCCATCGGGTCGGCCTTGGCCCGCCAGACCCCGTCGGCGCCGAGGATGCTGAACTTGTAGCGGTCGCCGGGGCCGAGACCGGGGATGAAGAGCTCCCATACGCCCGACCTGCCGAGCGAGCGCATGGGGTGCGCGCCGCCCTCCCAGTGGTTGAAGTCGCCGATGACCCGGACGCCGCGCGCGTTGGGCGCCCACACGGCGAAGGCCGTGCCGTCCACGTCCTCGTGCCGCATGACCCGCGCGCCGAGGGTCTCCCAGAGCCGCTCGTGGCGCCCCTCGCCGATGAGGTGCAGGTCCACCTCGCCCAGCGTGGGCCAGTGCCGGTAGGGGTCGGTGGTCTCGTACGGCTCGGCACCGGCGTAGGTGATCCGGAGCCGGTAGTCGGGGATCTTGTCGATCCCGGGCAGGGTCACCGCGAACACGCCGTGGGCCACGTGTTTCATGTCGTGGGCCCCGCCGTCCACGAGCGCCTCGACCTTCTGCGCCAGGGGCCGCAGCGTCCGGATCGTCACGCCCTCGGGACCCAGGTGCGACCCGAGGATCGAGTGCGGATCGTGGTGCGCTCCGCCCGCGAGCCGGTCCAGGTCCAAGTGCGCGTTCATGGCTTACTCCCGTAGATCGATAGCCCCTACCTTGCCCTACTCGGGTGACCCATCCCATGCCCTTGTCCGCTATCACCATGCGTGTTGGTAAAACGTGCGGATCCGAGCGAGATGAAAGTCACGATTGTCGGTTATGTGGGGCCGGTCACACCGCCGTTCGCCGACCGTATCCGATCATGGACGGCGTCGTGCGCGGGTTCGGGCCGCCGCCGGTGACCGTGGCTCCCGCCACGGCCGGAACGCCGGCGACCGCCGGGAACGACGAGGACGGGGAACGGCCGGGCGCGGTCAGTGCGGGTTCTTGGCGGTGACGTCGCGCGGGGTGATGCGGAACCCCTGCCAGTGGCTCGGCATGGGGTCGGCGTCCTCGTCGCGGGGGACGTGGTGGTAGCCGACGTTGACCCACAGCACCGGGTCGGCGAGCCGCTCCCCGTTGGTGTAGCGGTCGACGGACCGGGCGCACCCGGGAGCCGGGTTGACCGTCGCCAGCCGCTCGCAGGAGCGGTAGTCGGTGACGTAGAGATCGGCCCGGGTGAAGGCCTCGTCGGCGGGACCCCGGTACTGGGCGGTGTCGGAGTTGTTGATCTCCCAGGAGACGCGATGCCCGTCGGCGTTGCGCACCTTCCTGTCGACCACCCGCCACCAGCGCATCGGCCTGCTGACGGACTTGGCCTCCGCCGTGAAGGCCGTCCGCAGGATCTTCCGGCTCGCGGTGCCGGAGCCGCTGAAGTCGTACTGCTCCACGACGTCGTCCGCCCGGCCCGCCACGTCGAAGTCCAGGCGCCAGAAGATGTTGTGGGTGTGGCTCGCCTCGAACCCGCTCGCGCCCACCCCGATGGGCCAGCCGTGCTCGGGCGTGGTGGTGAACCCGGCGAGCGACCCGGTGGCCCCCACCCGCGGGGTGATCGCGCCGTCGTCGGAGAAGGCCCATTCGGCCAGGTAGGTGTACCAGCCGACCTGGAAGGCGGCGAACACCACCAGGTCACGCCCCTGAGCCGTCTTGTTCAGCTGATCGGGGAGCGCCTTCAGGTACGCGTGGCCGCGTGCCCTGGTCGTCACGCAGACGAACTGCTCGCGACGCTCGCCGAGCGGGCAGTCGGCGGCCCGCAGCGGGATGGCGGTGTAGCCCAGCGACCCGATGTCGTGGTAGCGGGGACGGCCCTTGTCGTACGGCACGTGGATCTGGGCCAGCGAGGTGCTGCGCAGCACGGTGATCGGCCGCTGGCCCTTCGGCGTGTAGACGATCCTGGTCAGGGTCAGCCCCTCGACGTTGCGCATCTCCCAGCAGAGCTGCCAGCGCGCCCCGTTGGGCAGGGTCTTGTCGACGCGGTACGGCGCGTTGCAGGGGGTCGCCGCAGGCCGCGCGGCGCTCCCCGGTGCCGCCGCCGGCGTCTCCGCAGGGGCGCCGGTCGGTGGCGGCGCGCTGGACGACGTGAGCGGCAGCGGAGGTATCGGCGCGCCGGGTGCGGAAGGCGGTGCGGCGAGCCCTCCGGCGAGCAGGGCGCAGGAGAGGGTGAGACGGAGGAACACGGGCTACCACTCCAGGGTGTGGATCTTCTTGGCGGACAGGTCGACGACCATCCGGCTGGTGTCCAGCCAGGTGCCGTCGGGCAGCCGGACGAACAGCCGCAGGCACCGGTGGACCTCGCACTCCCTGGCGGGCCCGCTCTCGCCGAACGGGGTGAAGATCAGCCCGCGCAGCCCCAGGTCCGCCGCCGACCGCAGCCGGCCGCCCCCGGCCCTGGCGTACGCGTCACGCGTGAGCTTGCCGTATCCCGGGTGGGACAGCAGGAGACCGGCGGCCGTCGTCTCCTCCTCCCTCGACGGCGGCGGTTGCACCCCCCGCGCCACGGTCTCCCGCACGATCTCGCCCCGGCCGAGGTCGACGGTCCGCACGATGAGCCTGTCGTTGCCGTAGTCGTAGAGGTACGCGTCGGCGCGGCGGCGGTCGGAGGAGTCCTTGTCGTCGTCGCGCTCCACGTAGAGCAGCTTGATCCGCCCGGCGGCCATGTGTGATCTGGACCCCGCCGACGCGATCGTGGTGGCCTGGGCGACCTCCTGGCCGGTCAGCGGGTCCTCCTGCGCGGGCAGCCGCAGGGTGGACCTCGCGGCCTGGGATCCCTGCTCGCCGGAGAGGAACAGCACCGCCCCGGCGACGACGGCCACCCCCGCCCCCGCGACCGTCATCACCATCAGTCTTCGCCCCATGAACGCCCTCTTTACTCACCGTTGACTTTTCATTGCGAAGAGTAGCGATCGGGGAGTGTCCCGGCGGGTCCAAAGGCGTATTGCACTTTTGATTTACCTTGTTGGCGTTAATGGATTTTGTCCGCATTCAGGGCCTGGAGTGCCGGAGCGGGCCGGGGCCTTCGCCGGCCGGGTCCGGGCAGGCGAAGACAGGCAAGGGGCGCCGGGGGCGGGCGAGGGCACTCGGGGAACCTCGGAGAATCCGGGGGAACCTCGGGGGGCTCCTCGCCCACCCGCCTCACCCACCTGCCGGAAGCGTGTCCGGCAGGAGGTCCCACTCCTCCCAGGAGATCCCCCTGCCCGGCCAGCGCACCGAGGTGAACGGCCACGCCTCGTCCAGCCAGGCGCGGACCACCGGCTCCAGCTCCTCCTCCAGGCCCGTGCCCTCCTCGTCGGCCCGTACCCAGAACGACACGTCGGCGTCGGCCCCGCGCTTCTCCGGAGGATCGACGTAGACGCACCCGAGCAGGCGGGACCCGTCGGGACTCATGACCGCGTAGTTGAACGACCTGCGCAGCAGGGCCTCCTTCTGGTGCCAGGCCAGGTCGATCAGGTTGTCCTCCAGCGTCATGTCGCCGGGCGGCCAGCCCCACAGCGGGAAGCGTTCCCGCAGCCGGGCCGCGCTGCTCATCACCGCGTCGAAGTCGCGCACCGCGTCGTGAATCGTGATGGGCCGGATGCGGAACCTCGCGTGCTCCACACCGGCGGGGATCTCATGGGTTCTCGGGAGGAACGGCATGCGGACCAGGCTGGCGCACCCGCCTTGGCGCCCGCTGAACGCCCGCTTGCCCGAACGCCTGCCCGAACGCCTGCCCGAACGCTTGCCCGAACGCTTCCGCTCCCCGCCGCGTACGGCGCCGGTCACGTCGCCCGGCCGGACGCCTCGGGAGAGCATGGACGGCCGCGCCGGGACGCCGGGACGCCGCCACGGCGGCCCGCGCTCCGGGCTCCCGGCCGACGCGCCGTCAGCCCTCCCGGGCCTTGGGCGGCCGGAGGCATCCCCGCGCCTGTTCGCCGTGGCACCGATCCGTTCTCTTCCCGCGCCTGCAGTGGCACCGATCTTCCCGGTGCCGGTCGCGGGAGTCGCGCTTCAGCTTCAGGGAGTTCGACTGGTGGTTACCGCTGTGCAGCCCCGTGGCCGGGGATCCCGGACGGGTGAGGGCCGGTTCCTTGGTGGCGGTGGCTGTGGCCGTGACAGTGGCCGTGGCGGTGACCGTGACCGTGACGGTGACCGTGGGTATCGGTGTGGGTGTGACCGTGGGTGTCGGTGTGGGTGTGACCGTGGGTGTCGGTGTCGGTGTCGGTGTCGGTGTCGGTGTCGGTGTGGGTGTGGGTGTCGGTGTGGGTGTCGGGGTGGGGGTGGGTGTCGGTGTCGGGGTGGGTGTCGGAGTAGGGGTGGGTGTCGGTGTCGGGGTGGGTGTCGGAGTAGGCGTGGGGGTGGGGGCCCCGCAGTTGAGTTCTGTGCTGAACGGGGTGTCGTGTATCTCTCCGCCGTCGGCGGTGGATGTGCCGTGGGTCAGTTCGCGGACGATGACGTTGCCCTCGATGTTGGAGGAGTTCTCGTCGACCAGCGCGGCGGACGGGGCGAAAACCGTCCCCTCGATGGTGGCTCCCATGCCGGAGGGCAGGTTGATGGCGGTGGCGTCGGGGAAGTTCAGCAGGATGAACGGGCTTTCTTCCGCTCCGACGCCGGCGAAGTTGGGCGGTGCCCAGGTGTAGACACCGCCCACGGCGGTCGTGTCCACGACGATCATGAGGGGGCTGGTGGCCGTGGGCCGGTCGTCGAAGGTCAGGCTGGCGATGTTGCTCAGGTTCGCGGCGCTGATCTGGAGGACGTTGGTGACGTTGGGAGTCAGGTTGACATGGGCGTCGGCTCCGGGAGGGATCACACCCCCGGGGTAGGGCACCCCGTTGGCGTTCTCCAGGATCACGGTGTTCGCGCACTGGGCCAGGGTCGTGGCCCGCTCGCGATAGGTGGCGAAAAGCTGGGGGAAGTCGAATATCGAGGCGGGGCCCACAGAGGCGACGGGCTGGCGTACGGTCAACTCGACCCTTGAGGGCGCCTCGTAGTCGCCGGTCGCGTTCACTCGCGTGTTGACGAGCGCGCCGTTGTTGTCGGTGTCCATGACGAACGTGCCGGAGAGGTCGCCGATCTTGACGTAGCCGCTCGAGAGCACCTGGACCCTTCCCGTGGGGATGCTCCGGGCGAAGTCGACCCGGCCACCCACCACCAGCGCCGTGGGCCGCGCGTCGCCGGGCGCGACGTAGGTGCCCGCCGTCGCGCCGGCGATCCGGTAGTCGCCGGTCAGGATGAGGTCTCCGCCCACGGCCAGCGTTCCCTCGTTCTCGTTACCGGCCAGCCGGGCGTCCGACTCCACGACGACGGTGAAACCGTTGTTCCCGCTGACCGGGTTGAGCGGTGCCCGTGCCGAAGCGGAGCTCAGGAGAAGGACCCCCGCGCTCAGAGCGAGGGCACTCAAGCAGATGGAACAGCCCAGGACGCGCATGGATCCCTCTCTCACCTGGTTCGTCGACCGGCAAGCCTAGGAATCCCGGAAGTTTTTACGCGCTGCGGGAAGTCAAGTGTCCGTCATTTGTGCGGCTCGAATTCGAGGTGAGAAGAGGGCGGACACCTGGCCGGCGGGTCGATGACACGGCGGGGCTCGCCCGATCACCCCGTACCGCCGAGCCTGGTCAGGAGGCCGGTCAGCTCGCCGGCGCTCGCCCGGGTGAGGGCGTCGCCCATGCCGACGGCGATCGCCCCCGCGCGGATCCACTCCGGCGCGTTCTGTACGGTCACCCCGCCCGTCGGCATGAAGGGCACCTGGTCGAGGGCGCGGGACAGGTCGCCGAAGGCGGCCAGGCCGATCCCGGACGCGGGGTAGAGCTTGACGACGTCCGCGCCGAAACCCATCGCGGTCAGCGCCTCGGTGGGGGTGAAGGCTCCGGGCATGGCGGCGGCCCCGCCGCGGTGCGCGGCCTCGATGACGGCGCGGTCGACGTTGGGCGCGACGACGAAGCGGGCACCGGCCTCGATCGCCTCCTCCGTCGCCCGCGCCGTGAGCACGGTCCCGGCGCCCACCACGGCGTCCGGCCACGCGCCGGCCAGTTCGCGGATGAGCCGCAGCGCGCCGGGGGTGGTCATGGTGATCTCGATGAGCCGCACACCCGCGGCCAGCACCTCGGTCGCGGCGGCGCGCGCCTCGTCCTCGCTCCGCTTGCGGATGATCCCCACCAGCCGGTGGGATCTGACCAGGTCGATCATCGATCGAATCCTTCCTGTCCTGAAACGAAGGCCTCGTACTCGTGCAGGCGGGGGAACCCCTCGTAGTCGCCCCGGTGGGCCACCACCTGGGCGGCGGTCCACGACCCGGTCCGCAGGGCGTCGGCGAAGGACCGGCCCCGGAGCAGCTCGAACAGGTAGCCCGCGGTGAACGCGTCCCCCGCTCCGACGGTGTCGACGACGGCCGGGGCCGGGTGGGCGGGCAGGTCGACCGGCTCACCGCCCCGCTCGACGGCGACGCACCCGCGCTCGCCGCGACGGATCACGACCCGGGGGACGCCGAGGTCGGCCAGGGCGCTCAGCGCGTCCGCGCAGGTGGTGGTCGCGCTGATGGCGAGCGCCTCGTCCTCGCCGAGGAGCAGGTCGTCGACGTCCGGCAGCAGCGTGCGGCAGGCCGCCGCGGCCTCTTCGAGGGTCCACAGCTTGCGGCGGATGTTCGGGTCGAAGCTCACCGGCACCCCGTGGTCGCGGGCCAGGCCGACGAGGGTGCGAACGGCCTCGGCGGGCCCCTCTCCGAGGGCGAGCGTGACGCCCGTGACGTGGACGCGGCGGGCCGCCGCGACGAGCTCGCCGGGCACGTCGGCGCCGGTCAGCTCGGTCGCGGCGGATCCGGCCCGGTAGTAGTACACGTTCGTGAGATGCGGGCCGAGCACCTCCTTGACCATCATCCCCGTCGGGGACCCGCCCGTCTTCACGTGGCCGACGTCCACGCCCTCCCCGCGCAGGGTGCGGTGGACCTCCACGCCGAAGGGGTCGGGACCGACCCGCGAGATCATCGCGGGCCGCGCGCCGAGCCTGGCCAGGCCGATGGCGACGTTCGCCTCCGCCCCGGCTATCGACTTGGCCAGGCAGGACGCGCTGTCGAGGCGCTGCCCCTGCACGTACAGGCTGACGAGCGTCTCTCCGAGGGTGAGGATGTCGGATACCTGAACATCAGGCATTCGCATGGCATTCGTCCTTGAGGTCGGTGTGGAACGCGGAGGCGGTGAGCCGCCAGGCCACCGCTCCGGAGGCGGGTACGGTCCCGCGCCGGCCGGGCCGGACGCGGCGCCGGGCACCGGCCCGACGCGGACGTCAACGTCGGCGCGGCGGGACCGGGGCGAGCCGGCCGGTCACCATTCGGCGAACGAGCCGTCGTCGTGGTGCCAGACCGGGTTGCGCCAGGCGTGGCCGGTACGGTCGGCGCGGCGGACCGCCCGCTCGTCCACGGTGATGCCCAGGCCGGGGGCGTCCATCCGGCGCAGATGCCCGTCGACGAAGCGGAACGGCTCGGGGTCGACGACGTAGTCGAGGAGGTCCGCCCCCTCGTGGTAGTGGATGCCGACGCTCTGTTCCTGGATGAGGAAGTTGGGCGTGGCGAAGGCGACCTGCGCGCTCGCGGCCAGGGCGATCGGGCCGAGCGGGCAGTGCGGCGCGAGGAGGGCCCCGTAGGTCTCGGCGAGGGCCGCGATGCGGCGTACCTCGGAGATGCCGCCCGCGTGGGAGAGGTCCGGCTGCACCACGGCGACACCGGCCCGCAGCGGTTCGAGGAACTCGGCGCGGCCGTACAGCCGCTCGCCGGTGGCGATCGGGATCGGCGAGCAGGTGACGACGTCGTGCAGGGCGTGGCCCTGCTCGGGAAGCAGCGGCTCCTCCGCGAACAGCGGCCGCAGCGCCGCGAGTTCGGGGAGGATGCGGCGGACCGCCGCCGCGCCCGCCCGGCCGTGGAAGTCGACGGCCACGTCGCGCTCGGCGCCGAGCACCTCCCTGGCGGCGGCGAGCCGCCGCACCACGTCGTCGATCTCGGCCGAGGTGGGCAGGGGGGAGAGGCGGCCGCTGGCGTTCATCTTGACCGCGGTGAAACCCGCCTCGACCTGGGCGGCGACCTCCGCGGCCACCTCGCCGGGCTCGTCCCCGCCCACCCAGGAGTACACCCGGACGCGGTCGCGCACCGGACCGCCGAGCAGCGCGTGGACCGGGGCGCCGTACGCCTGCCCCGCGATGTCCCACAGCGCCTGGTCGAGGCCCGCGACGGCGCTGGAGAGCACGGGGCCGCCCCGGTAGAAGCCGCCCTTGGTGAGCACCTGCCAGTGGTGCTCGATCCGCAGGGGATCCTCGCCGACGAGGTATCCGGCGAGCACCTCCACCGCCGCCCGAACCACCTCGGCGCGGCCCTCGACGACCGGCTCGCCCCAGCCGACGATGCCCTCGTCGGTCTCCACGCGGCAGAAGAGCCAGCGCGGCGGGACGAGGAAGGTCTCGACTCGCTCGATCTTCACTGCGTTTCCTTCACGTCTTCCGGGTCCTGGGAGTTTCCCGGCGTCCGTGCGGAGTCCGGGAGCTTCGAGTCCTGCGAGGTCCTCACTGCTCTTCCTTCGATCGGCGGATCCTGGCCACGTCGTGCACGGCCTTGGCCAGCAGCCCCCGCATGGCGCGTTCGGCGGCGTCCGGGTCGCGGTCGTGGATCGCCTCGACCACCGCCCGGTGGCTGGGCACCGGGTCGTCGTGGTGCTCGCCGCCGTGCACGAGGCGGTCCCGTTCGGCCAGGCCGGTCTCGATGACGATCTCCATCCGCTCCAGCAGCTCGTTGTGCGTGGCGGCGAGCAGCGCGCGGTGGAAGAGCAGGTCGGCGGCGACGGCCGCGACGGGGTCGCCGTCGGCGGCGGCCATCGCGCCGAGCGCCGCGTCCAGGGCGGCGAGGTCCGCCTCCGTGGCCCTGTCGCTGGCCAGCCGGGCGGCGGCCGGTTCCACGATGGTGCGTACCTCGTGCAGCTCGTCCAGCAGCCGGGGGTCGGTGTGCTCGTCGAACTGCCAGCGGATCACGTCGCCGTCGAGCAGGTTCCAGTCGGTGCGCGGCCGCACGAAGGTGCCGCGCCGCTGCCGGGCGTCGACGATGCCCTTGGCGGAGAGGACCTTGAGTGCCTCGCGCAGTGCGGTGAGGCTCACACCCAGCTCCTCCTGCAGAGCCACGATGTTGAGCGTCTCGCCCTCGGCGATCCCGCCGCTGAGGATCCGCCGTGCGACGATCTCGACGGTCTGCCCGTGGACGCCGCGATGTGCGTACCGTGCCAAGGTTTTCGCGCCTTCCCTGTTGGTGATCGAGGTTGGTGATCGATGGTTCAGGCCGAGGCTTTCATCGCGGTCCCGCCGCCGTCCACAACGGGACCGGCGCCGGTCGCGTGAGCCGCGTCCGGCGACGCGAGGAACGCGACGGCGGCGACCGCCGCGGCCCCGCCGGTCTCGTCCCGGACGTCGGCGACCACGGACGGTGATCGCCCGCCGGTGGACCGGATCTCGCCCGCGAGGCATGTCGTGTCCCGGGCGTCCGGCGCGTCCGGCGACCCCGCCGCGGCACCACGGCGGCTCCCTCGTCGGCGGGACGCCGGGCGCTCGCCACCCCGGTGCCGGCCAGGACCCCTGTGACCAGCGTGATCTTCTCCGGAAGCCGGTGCACGACCATCCTCCCGTCGTTCCGCCGATCTCAGTTAAATCATTAATTATGAAATATATTGACAGTCGACGGGGACCGATGCAACCTTCTGCTCACGACGTTCACATGACCGACACAAAGCGAATGTCACGTAACGTGTCGACGAAGGAGGGAACACCCTTGAGCGACTTCGACTCCGGTCGCCGCCGGTTCCTCGGGCAGATGGGGCTCGCCGGCCTGGGCGCGCTCGGTGCCGCCGGGCTGGCGAGCGGCTGCGCCACCTCCGCGACGAAGCCCGCCGCGACGGCCGCCGCCACCTCGTCCGGTGCCGCCCCGGCCGGGCCGGTCACCCTCCAGTCCAACCTCTCCTCGCCGCAGGCCAAGGCGGCGATGCAGAAGATCGTCGACGGGTTCAACGCGCTGGGCAAGGGCACGGCGACGCTCAACACGGTCGCCGCGGAGACCTACCGCACCCAGTTGCCGACCTACCTCACCTCGGCCGACCCGCCCGACCTCTACACCTGGTACGCGGGATCGGTCGCCAACAACTACGCCGACAAGGGCCTGCTGCTCGACGTGTCCGACGTGTGGGGCTCGATGGGCGACTACCCCGCGGCGCTGCGCGAGCTGTCCACCGACGGCGCGGGCAAGCAGATCTTCGTGCCGATGAACAACTACTGGTGGGGCTTCTTCTACCGCAAGTCCAACTTCGCCAAGTGGGGCGTCCAGGAGCCGAAGACCTGGGCCGAGTTCCTCACCCTGTGCGAGACGCTGAAGGGCAAGGGGATCCCGCCGATCGGCATCGGCCTGGGCGACACCCCGTGGGTGGCCTCCATCTGGTTCGACTACCTGAACATCCGGATCAACGGGGCCGGCTTCCACCGGGAGCTGCTCGCGGGCGAGCAGCGCTTCGACGACCCCAAGGTGAAGGCCGTCTTCGCCAAGTGGCGCGAGGTGCTGCCCTACTTCGACCCGAAGGGCAAGGCGTACCCGTTCCAGGAGGCGACCACGGCCCTGCTCGGGGGCAAGACCGGGATGTTCCTCATCGGCACCTTCTTCGCCGACGCCGCCCCCAAGGACGCCCTCGACGACCTGGACTTCTTCCGGTTCCCCATCATCGATCCCGGCGTGCCGATCGTCGAGGAGGCGCCGACCGACGGCTTCTTCGCCAGCGCGAAGTCGGCGAATCCGGCCGGGGCCAAGGCCCTGCTCACCTACCTGGCCTCGGCCGAGGCGCAGGAGCTCTACATCGCGAGCAGTTCCGGCATCGTGCTCCCGGCCAATCCCAAGGCCAAGGCGGCCGACTCGCCGCTCGTCGCCAAGGGCAAGGCGATGCTGGACGAGGCCGCCGACCTCACCCAGTTCTTCAACCGCGACTCCAGCGACGCCCTGCAGCCGACCGCCGACACGGCGCTGACCCGCTTCATGGACGAGCCCGACGAGATCGACACCATCCTGAGCGAATGGCAGACGGCCGCGCAGAAGGTCTTCAAGGGCTGACGTGACGGTCACCTCCTTGCCTGCGACCCCGGCCGGACCGGCGAAGCGGCGGCGATCGGTCCAGCGCCTGTCTCCGCTGCTCGCGGTGTTCGTCCTGGTGCCCTTCGTGGTGGAGAGCGTCTGGGTCTTCTGGCCCGCGGTCCAGGGTCTGTACCTGTCGCTGACGCGCTGGGACGGGCTCACCCCGCCCGAGTTCGTCGGCCTGGCCAACTTCACCGAGCTCGCCGGCGACCCGATCTTCCGGGGTGCGCTCGGCAACACCGTGCTGTGGCTGGTGCTCTTCGGAGGGCTCTCCGTGCTCGGCGGCTTCGGCATGGCGCTGCTGCTGCAGCGCGAGCGGCGGGGCGTCGGCTTCTACCGGGCGGCGCTGTTCACCCCGGTCGTCTTCTCGCTGGTCGTGACCGCGCTGGTGTGGCGGGTCTTCTACCAGCCGGACGGGCTGGCCGACCAGGTCCTCGTCGCGGTCGGGCTGGAGCACCTGAGCCGCCCCTGGCTCGCCGACCCGGACACCGCGCTCTACGCGGTGATCCTGCCCGCCCTCTGGCGGCAGATCGGCTACGTCATGGTGCTCTACCTGGCCGGCCTCAAGGCGATCGACCCGGCCCTGTACGAGGCGGCCAAGGTGGACGGGGCCGGGGGCTGGCAGCGGCTCAGGAACGTCACCCTCCCGCAGCTGCGCGGGGTCAACGCGGTCGTGCTCTCGGTGATCGTCATCGACTCGCTGCGCTCCTTCGACATCGTCTGGGCGCTCACCAGGGGCGGGCCGTACCACTCGTCCGAGCTGCTGAGCACCTACATGTACTCGGCGGCGTTCCAGAGCCTGCGCCTCGGCTACGGCTCGGCCATCGCGGTGGTCATCTTCGCGCTCGCGCTCGTCGTGATCCTCGGTTACCTGGTCCGTGCGTTCCGGGAGGAATCATGACAAGAGGACTTCGGACCGGTGCCTTCCACGGGGGCATGACGCTGCTGTCGCTGCTCTGGCTGTCACCGATCATCTGGGTGGTGCTCACCTCGCTGCGCACCTTCGACGACGTGGCCGCCAACGGCGTGGGCAGCCTGCCCCGCTCGTTCACGTTCGACACCTACCGTCAGGCGTGGAGCGACGGCGGCCAGCTCCAGTCACTCGTCAACAGCTTCCTGGTGACCGTGCCCGCGGTGGCGCTGAGCCTGCTGCTCGCGGCGATGGCGGCGTTCGCGCTGAGCCGCTACCGGATCCCGTTCCGCCGCACGCTGCTGCTGGTCATGCTCGCGGGCAACCTGCTGCCTCCGCAGATCCTGCTCATCCCGGTCTCCAAGTTCGCCGAGCTCACCGGCACGTACGACACGCTCGCCGCGCTGGTCGCCGTGCACGTCGCGTTCGGCCTCGGCTTCTACACCTTCGTCCTGCACGGTTTCATGCGCGAGCTGCCCGGTGCGATCCAGGAGGCGGCCACCATCGACGGCGCGGGCGTCGCGCAGGTCTTCTGGCGCATCGTGCTGCCACTGACCAGGCCCGCGCTGGCCGCGCTCGGCGCCCTCTCCTTCACCTGGATCTTCAACGACCTGCTGTGGGCGATCACCGTGCTGCGTACGGACACCAGGATGCCGGTCACCCCGGCGCTGCTCGGGCTGCAGGGCCAGTTCGTCTCCTCCTGGAACGTCATCGCGGCCGGCACGATCATCGCCGCGGTGCCGACGCTCCTGGTGTTCCTGCGGTTCCAGCGGCACTTCATCTCGGGCCTCGCGATCGGAGCGGTCAAGTGACGCGGTACGCCCCTTCGGCGGCCCCGGCCCGGTGGCGGAGACTGCCGGCATCCGCGGGGCGAGCCGGGCGTACGAGAACGCGACCCGCTCCCGCGCTCGTCCTGACGCCCTCCCCCGGGGGCCGGTGACAGGCCCGCCACCGATCGGCGGGCCTGTCACCGGGAGAGGCGGGAAGACCGGTTCCCCGGGGGCCGAGACCCGGGGCCGGGATGTTTCCCGCCGTGTCCTGGGGGTCAGCTACACGGCGAGCCGTTGAGGGTGAACGAGCCGGGGGCGGCGTTGGTGCCGCTGTAGGCGCCGTTGAAACCGATCCCGGCGGACTGTCCGGGGTTCAGGGTGCCGTTGTAGGGGGCGTTGCGGCCGGTCACTACCTGGCCGGACTGCGTCCAGGTGGCGCTCCAGCCCTGGGTGACCTGCTGGTTCCCGGGGAAGGTGAACCTCAGCTCCCAGCCGTTGATCGCCGAGGTGCCGGTGTTGGTGACGGACAGGTTGGCGGTGAAACCGGTGTTCCAGCTGTTGGCGCTGTAGGTGACCCGGCAGGAGGAGGTGCCCGGCGTGGGGGTGGGGGTCGGCGTGGGTGTGGGGGTCGGTGTGGGAGTGGGAGTGGGAGTGGGAGTGGGGGTCGGTGTGGGTGTGGGGTCGGAGGTGTCCAGGCCGAAGAACTGGATCGCGGACTCGGCCATCCCGCTCTGCGGCAGGTTGTGCCCGACACCCGGCAGGCTGTAGGACTCGACCTTGACGGTGCCCGTGGAGTCGGCGTAGCGGCTGCGGTTCCAGCCCGCCCGGGGGGTGTCGGTGGAGGTCGGCGTCTGGCTCAGGCCGTGGACGTTGGTCCACTGCTTGACCGCCTCACCCAGGTTCGGATAGCGCAGGGTGGAGTCCTCGGTGCCGTGCCACAGCTGGACGCGGGGCCGGGCGCCGGTGTACCCGGGGTAGGCGGCCCGCACCAGGTTGCCCCACTCCTGGGGGGTTTTCACGATCGTGCCGTTGGCGCACTCGCTGTTCCACCCCGAGGAACTCGCGAAGCAGCCGAAGGGCACGCCCATGAAGGCCGCTCCGGCCTTGAACACGTCCGGGTACAGGCCCAGCAGGACCTCGGTCATCATCGCGCCGGAGGAGGCGCCGGTCACGTAGACCCGCGAGGGGTCCGCGTTGTGGCGCTGCTGGACGTAGGTCACCATCGACATGAGCCCGACCGGGTCGCTCCCGCCGCCGCGCCTGAGCGCCTCGGGGGAGGAGACGTCGAAACAACTCCCGCTGCGGGTGGCCGACGGGTAGATCACGATGAACCCGTACCGGTCGGCCAGCGAGGCGAACTGCGTGCCGGAGTGGAAGGCCGGGCCGGAACCGGTGCAGTAGTGCACCGCCAGCAGGATGGGGGGCCGGGGCGCCACCCGATCCGGGACGTAGAGGTGCATCCGCAGGTTGCTGGGGTTCGTCCCGAAGCCGGTGACCTCCACCAGGGAGGCGGAGGACGCCGAGGACGCCAAGGACGCCGAGGACGCCGAGGACGCTGCCGAGGTCGTCAGTGCCAGGCCGAGCAGGAGGGGGAGGGCCGCGCACACCGCGCGCAGGGCCGTTCTCATCCGACCGCTCCCCGGTCCCGGCCGGGCCCGGCGTGGAACATCGCTGTCGGACATCGTCGATCTCCTCTCGGCTACGGCCGATCGCCGGGCCCCCCGACCGTCACGGCCCCGGCGTTCGACGTCTCACTTGTCGCCGAAAGTTAAAGTTGTTCGCCGAAATTTTCAATCACCGGCGGGCGGGCACGGGCGCGGCTCCGGCTCCTGCTCCCTGTCCGTGCCATTTCCTCGCAGGTGAAGGACGCGGCCGATGCCGGAACCGGCGGAGGCGTCCCCGCATGGTCTGATGAAAGTTTCCGTGCCCGGGCCGGCGGCCGTCTCCTTCGAACCGGGCCGCCGAGGGGTTCAGCGATCGCTCCACCTGATCTCGTAGGGCCGGAGGGTGAACTCCCTGCCGTCCACGGTCGTGGTGGTCTCCGCCTTGGTGGTGTTGACCATCAGCAGCTTCTTCGGCTGGGCCAGCACCCGGATCCCGGGAGCGGAGGAGGTGACCTTCTCCAGCTCGGCCCCGGCCGGGAACCAGGTGGTGAAGTCGCTCACCAGCTTGCCGGTGGGGAGCATGGCACCGGTCTTCGGGTCCCACATGCACCCCTGGCAGCCCTTCACGGACTGCGGGTTCCAGTACAGCGCCGTGGCGGCGCCGCTCTCGGCGAACTCGATCATCGAGGCGGCCTGGACGGCGAGTCGCATCGGCTCGGGCCAGGTGGTCTTGTCCTCGGGGACGAAGTACCACTCCGCCCACCAGACCGGCATGTCACCGGTCCTTTCCCGCAGCCAGGTGGTGACCGCGCCGAACTTGCCCAGCGCTCCGAACGCGTCGGGCAGCATCTCGTGCGCGTCGGTCAGCGAGGCGCCGTCGACCACGACGAAGTCGGCGCCCTTCTTGTTCTTGAACCAGTACTCGAAGGCGTCCAGGGCGTTCTGGTTGACGACCCCCCACGGCCCCCGCAACTCGGATTTGCCCGTCCTGTTGCTGTCGAAGCCGAGGTAGGGCCCGCCGACCTGGGCGTCGGGCCGGGCCGCCTTCACCGCGTCGTAGACCTTGTTGTAGAGCGTGGTGTAGCCCTTGAAGTCCGCGGGCTTGGAGTGGTCCTTCCAGAAGCCCTTGAACTCGTTCCAGACCATGAAGTACTTGACGTCGCGGTACTTGGTGGCGACGGTCGCCGACAGCTTGGCGAAGTCGTCGAAGTGCTTGGGATAGGGGGCGTCCTCCAGATGCTCGGCCCAGCCCGCGTCCGAGGTCGGGCCCTCGGGGCCGCCCTTCATCCAGTCGGGGGCGCAGCAGAGCGTGATGACCTGCGTGCCGCCGGACTTCCTCATGAGGTTCGTCCGGCTGTCGAGGTCCTCCCAGAAGTACTCCTGCGGGCGAGGCTGGGGGTTGAGCGCCCCGAACCCCATGATGTGCTGGTTCTGCAGCATCGGGGTCCGCGCGAGTGCCCCGGCCACGACCTGCTCGAACTGCTCGGTGACGTTGTTGGCGCTCACCCCCGTGTGGGTGAACCCCCAGCGGGGCCACGCGGGGTCGACCGGCGGCGCCTTCTGGATCGTGGTGGCGGGTGCCGGCGAGGCGGCGGCCGGCTGCCGTACGACGGGATCCGCCTGGTCGGCGGTGTCGCCGGAGGAACAACTCGCCGCCACGAGTGCCAGTGCGACGACCCCCGCCGCCGAGGCGATCGCCCGGACGGGACGCCGCCATGTGGATCCCCCGCTACCTGATGACACCTGATACCCACCCGATCTTCAGCATTCGCTTTGCACCGAGCGTTCCACAGGCGATGTAAGAGCGTCGTACAGGAACGCGGCTCACCGGCAAGTGTCCCAGCCGACCTGCGGAAACGTTCCCCCGGGGGCCCGGGATCGGTGGGTGGCGCGCCACCGCCGAGATCCGGCCTACGCCGTCTACTTCAAGCGATCTGCCCGGTTCTGTGGTGCTTCGCTCGGCGGAGGTGAGTGGGTTTGAGGGGTTTTCGAGGACGCCATGTGACCTTGGCCACCCTCGCCTTATGTGTGGATTTGTACGCATAACAACGGCAGCTGACTCCCTAGTGTCTGCGGTGTCCAGAAAAACGGTCTGCGGTGTCAGGGAAAAACGGCACGGCAAAAATGGCGAAAACAAGGCGGAGGCCCTCATGAATGCTCGTGAACAGCTCGGCAACGGACGTATCTCCTGGAAGCTCGCGATGAGCCGCGCGGCGGTGGGCGCGGCGACGGTGGCCCTGGCCGCCGGTGCGCTGGCGGTGCCCGCCCAGGCGGCGGCCGCGCCCGCCGCCTCGATCACCGGCGAGGCGACCGGCCAGGTGTCCCAGGCCTCCCAGGCCTCCCAGACCGTCCAGGCCAAGAAGTACTACTTCGCCGCCGGGCTCCTGGGCAGGAACGAGGTCCCTGAGCCGGGTAAGAAGGTCAACGACCGGGACGGCGTGGCGATCGCGAAGTTCCGCATCCACGGGAACCGCTTCTACTACTTCGTTCAGTGGAAGCGGACCGCCAAGCCCAGCGCCTTCCACATCCACAAGGGCAAGGCGGGCAAGAACGGCCCCGTCGTCATCGACCTGCTGTCCAACGGCAAGATCCGCGGCAACACGAGCTTCGGCTCCGTCGTCGTCAAGGACTCCAGCCTGCTGCGGGGCATCAAGAGCAACCCGAGGAACTGGTACGCCAACCTGCACACCAAGCAGTTCCCCGACGGCGCGGTCCGCGGCCAGCTCACCAACGGCGGCCGCTGGTAACCCGCCGATTCGAGGAACCGGAGAGGCACCGCCGCCGGACCGCGTACGAGTCAGGCCGTAAGGACGGAAAACCGCTGCGGCCGGCTCAGCAGGGCGGCGGCCCCTTCGAAGCCCGCCGGCCGGACGGCCGGAGTACGCCCGGCGAGTCGTGCAGGCAGGGCGGTGTTGAACTTCAAGTGGAGGCGGGTTCGGGCAGTGACAGGCCCTCGCTCGCGTCCTGCACGGCGGATGTCCAGCTCTCCTTGGACACATCGGTCCGGAGGTCCGCGCCCCGGCCTCTCGGTCCCTTATTCCATCGCGGCCTGAATGGCCCGTGTCCCGTCGCGCACCGCGTCGAGCAGTGCCTGGTACTCGGGCTCGGCGACCCCCCTGGACGACTCCTCTCCCGCGCGTGACTCCTCAACCGCGCGCAGGTACGCCTGCCAGAAACCGTGGATCCTTCCGGCCACATCGCCCTCCAGGACAAGAAGCCGGGGATGTTCGCCTTCGCGCAGGGCCCGTCGGCCGGGTTGCTTGAACCACATGTTCAGCCTGGCCATGGAGGAGATCCAGGAACCGACCAGGTCGACGAGATCGTTCCCGATGACCGAGCTCGTCAGCATCGCGAGCGCGAGGTTCATCGGCGGCGACGGCGTGGGTTTCCTCAGCTCGTCAGGCGGGGTCCAGCTCGGGAGCGGATCGCGAAACTGTCGCATCCATTCAGGAAGGTCCCTGATTTCCGTCACCTCCATCGAAAGCCGACGTTGAACGGCGAGCTGCGAGGTCCTGAACACCCCTGGTGTGGATCAGGGGCTCTTCCTGGACGGCCGCGGGGCGTTCCTGTCCCGGGGGTCGTCGGACGGGTCCGCGGCCCCGGGAGTGAGTGTCCGGCCGGTGACGCGTTCCGGCGACTGCTCGCGGAGGAGGGCGGCCTGTTCGCGGGCGACGTCGCGCATCCGGCCGAACAGGCCGAGCACCATGGCGATCTGGTCGTCGTCGTATTCGGCGAGGGCCTGGGCCCAGGCCTCCGACATGCCCTCGAACAGCGGCCGGATCTCCGCCTGCCGTTCGGGGACCGGCCGGACGAGCACGCGGCGGCGGTCCTGCCGGTCGTGCTCACGGCGCACCCAGCCGTCCCGCTCCAGCCGGTCGATCATCCGGGTGACGGCGCCGGTGGTCAGGCCGGTCTGGGCGGCGATGTCCCCGGCGGTCGCCTGCTCGATCCCGGTCAGCGCGGTCAGGCTTTTGAAATCGCCCAGGCTGAGACCCAGGCGGTCGGCCACCGCCTGCTGGAACAGGATCCCCGCGGCGATCGTCTGGGTGAGTTCGGCCTGCAGGTGTGCCAGCAGGACCTGACGGGCGACCGGTTCGGCACTTGACATGCGTCTACCTTACCTGCTCATACTCTGCGCATGGCATTATCTGCATAGGGCAGATAATGAGAAAGGCAGATGAATGGACGCCCGCAGGTTGCCGCTGTGGTCCGGTATCGCCGGAACCTTGCTGTTCACGCTGATCTGGCTGGTTGAAGGGGGGATCCGGCCGGGGTACGACCCGATGCGCAGCTGGATCAGCGAGCTCGCCCTGTCCGGTCGCGGCTGGATCCAGATCGCCGGCTTCCTGATCGGCGGCGCCCTGATCACCGTCTTCGGGCGCGGTCTGCGCGCCGCCTTCACCGACGGTCCCGCGGCGATCTGGGGCCCGCGGGCCGTGACCGCCGCCGGTCTCGCCCTGTTCGCCGCCGGCCTCTTCGTGATCGACCCTGGGACGTACCGCCCTCCCGGCACCGTGGCCGGGACGACCTGGCACGGCGTCCTGCACGACATCGCCGGACCGGTCATGTTCCTCTCCGTCGCGGCGGCGGCCGTCATCTACTCCCGTCGCTTCGCACGGTTGTACGGGCTGGTCACCGGCGGCCTGATGATCGCTCTCTGGCTCGCGGCGGGTGTGCTGAACGGCCTGGACCACGCCGGCGTCTGGTCACCCGCCCCCGCCGGACTGTTCCAGCGACTGTCCGTCCTGACCGGCTTCGCCTATCTGGCCTACCTGGCTTGCCGCGCTCTCGCCGCGTCCGCGCCGGCGGCATCCGCCGCGTACCCGGCGACGGGCGATGAGGAGACGACGGGCGGGGCGGTGACCCGATGAGACCCGGCGTCCTTCGCCCGCTTCTCGGCGGTACGTCCGGCGAGCACCGTCTCAGGTGTGGACGTGCTCCACATCGGCGTCCGGGGCGTGCATCAGAGGGCCGTGGTGCTCGGCGAACAGCTTGGCGACCAGTTCGCCCCGGCTGGTGATGCCGAACTTGGTGAAGATCGCCTTGAGGCGGTGGCGCACCGTGTGGGCGGACAGGTACAGCTCCGTGGCGATGTCGGCGGTCGACAGCCCGCGCGCGACGCACTGGGTGATCTGCTGCTCGCGCGGGGTCAGGCAGTACGCCTCGACGATGATCGGGGCGATCTGCGCGGAGTTCGCCGGTTCCAGGACCACCGCCACCGGGCCGGGCACGCCGCTGGGGCTGCGCAGGCACGAGGCGTGCACCACGAGCCGGCGTCCCGAACCGCCCCGCAGCCGGGCCGCCGCCGGGATCATCCCGGACGCGAGCGCGGTGGCCGCCGTGCACGCCGCCCTCGACGAGGTGAGTGCCGGCCTCGCCCCCTGGAAGGGGGAAACCGCCTACCGCAACTTCACCGAACGGTCCGGGCCGAGGTTCGACCGCCTCGAGACCCACATCAGGCTGCAGCGGATCAAGGCCGCCTACGACCCCACCGACCTGATCCACGCCAACCACTCCGTCACGCCGGCCGGCTGACCGTGCCCGGGAGGGGCCGGGCCCGTTCGCATGGCCGTACCCGCCGGAGAGGCGGTCGAGACGCGTGGCGCGCGGGCCGTCCCGGGACCGGGAGGCGCGGTCGTCGTCAACAGGCCGCAACGGGGAAAGATTATGTGACCGCTGTTATATTAGCGCTATGACATCTCTGGATCCCACCGCCTCGCCCGGGCGGTGGGACGCGGTTCACGCCCTGATGGCCGCCCTGGACGCCCAGATCGAGTCGTTGTACACCGACCGGGGCATCCGGGGCGTCCGTCCCCGGTTCGCCTATCCGCTGATCCGCCTCGCGCACACCGGGCCGCTCACGATCCGCGAGCTGGCGGAATCGCTGGGCCGCTCGCACTCGGCGATGAGCCAGACGCTCACCGCGATGCGGCGCGAGGGACTGGTCGACTCCGAGTCCGGCACCGACGCGCGCACGCGCCGCATCACTCTGACCGACCGGGGCCGCGCGCTCATCCCCTTCCTCGAAGCCGAGTGGCGCGCGACCGAGGCCGCCGTCGCCGAACTCGACGACGAGATCCCGCACGCGCTCAGCGCCGTCGTCGCCGAGCTGGAACGTGCCCTGGAGCGGCGGCCCATGCGGGATCGGATCCTGGCCCACCTCGACGAGCCTCCCGCCGCCCCGGCGCCCCCGGCCGCCCCGGTGGGGGAGCCGCACCCGTGACCTGGCGCGAGCGGCTGATCGACGTCCGCCCCCTGCGAAGCAGCCGGCCGTTCCGCGACCTGTGGATCGGCTCCTCCCTCTCCTCGCTCGGCCAGCGGATCGCCGGCGTCGCCGTCCTGCTGCAGGTCTGGGAGCTCACGCGCAGCCCGCTCTGGACCGGCGCCATCGGCCTCGCGACAGCCGTACCCCTTCTCGTCCTCGGCCTGGTCGGCGGATCGCTCGCCGACGCCGTCGACCGCAGGACCCTGGTCCGTGCCACCACCGCGGGCCAGGTCCTGCTGGCCGCGGGCCTCGTGGCGCAGGCCGCCGCGGGCAACCGGTCGGTCCTGCTGCTGCTCGTCCTGGTCGCCGCCCAGTCCGGCTGCGCGGCGCTCGGAGCCCCGGCGAAGCGCACCTTCCCCGTCCGGCTGCTCCCCGCCGACCAGGTCGCCGCCGGGCTCGCCCTGCAGAACGTCGCCTTCCAGGCCTCCATGCTCCTCGGGCCCGCCCTCGCCGGTCTCGTGCTCGCGCGGTGGCACTACCCCGCCGCGTACGCGATCCAGGCCCTCGCCGCCGTCGCGTCGCTGGTCGCGGTGGTCCGGCTGCCTCCGATGGCCGTGCTGCGCGCCGGCGACGACCGGCCGTCCGGGTACGGCGGGCGCCGGGAGCGCCGGGAGCGCCGGGAGCGCCGGGAGCGCGGCCCGGCCCGGGGAGGCTGGCGGATCATCCTCCGGCGCCCCACCCTGTGGGGCTCCCTCGCCACCGACCTCGCCGCCACCCTCCTGGCCATGCCGATCGCGCTCTTCCCCCTGGTCAACGAGATCCGCTTCGAGGGCGCGCCCCAGACCCTGGGACTCTTCCTGTCCGCGATCGCGGTCGGCGGGCTGGGGGCGGGCCTGCTCTCCGGGACCGTGACCCGGCTCCGTCGCGGTGGCCTCGTCCAGCTCCTCGCGGCCACGGTCTGGGGTCTGGCCCTCGCCGGCTTCGGCCTGGCCGGGCCCCTCTGGCTCGCCCTCGGCTGCCTGGTTCTCGCCGGTGCGGCCGACACCGTCTCCGTGGTCACCCGGGGCGCGCTGGTCCAGCTCGAGACCCCCGACCAGTACCGCGGGCGGGTCTCCTCGGTCGAGCACGTCATCGGCGTCGCCGGCCCCGAGATCGGCAACTTCCGCGGGGGACTTCTCGCCTCCCTGACGTCCGCGCCCGTGGCGCTCGTCGTGGGGGGCCTGGGAGCCGCGCTGGCCGTCGTCACCGTCGGCCTGGTCAACCGCCCCCTGCGCGACTACCGCGTCCCGCCCGCGCACGAGGGCCCGCCGCCCCCGGAGGCGACGGCTCCCGGGCAGAAGACCGCTCCCGCGCAGGCGACGGACGTCACCGGCGAACCATGAGGAGCCAGGAGCGCGGATCGGCCGCCTGACGCGGCCGGCGGCCGGAGGCGCCGCACGATCTCGCGGACCGTCAGCGGCCCAGCTGGAAGGCCGACATCGGGATGTGCAGCCAGGTCGGCCGGTTGCGGGACTCGTACACCACCTCGTACGCGGCCTTGTCGAGTTCCAGGGCGCGCAGCAGGACGGCGTCCTCGGCGCGGAGGTGGCCGCCTCCGGCGGAGTAGCCCGCCAGGAAGGAGGAGCGGTTGAGCTCGGCCCACTCCACCGCGCGGGGGCGGAGCTCGTCGGCGTTGGAGTGGTCGGCCAGCAGGTGGCGGGCGGCGTAGTCGAAGGAGCGGAGCATCCCGGCCACGTCCCGCAGCGGGGAGGACAGGGCGCGGCGCTCGGCGATGGGCTGGCCCGGCTCGCCCTCGAAGTCGAGGATGATCCAGTCGTTGGTGGTGCGCATCACCTGGCCGAGGTGGTAGTCGCCGTGGACGCGCTGGACGGGCATCTCCCTGGCCACGTCGGAGACCCGCTGGTAGGCCTCCTCGGCGACGTGGGCGTGCTCGCCGAGAGCGGGCACCTCGTCCACCGCGACGCCCAGGCGGCGGCGGAACTCCTCGACCATCCGCTTGACCTCCTGCGACTCGATCACGTCGGTCGGGAAGGCGGCGGCCATCTCATGGTGGACCGTGGCGGTGGTGACGCCGAGGCGGTAGGCCTCGGAGCTGAAGTCGCCGCCCGCGTCGGAGGCCGACGGCTCGAGGGAGCCGTACAGGTCGCGGACGCTGGCCAGGGCGAGGGCCCAGCCGTCGTTGGCGTTCGACAGGAACTCCTGGGTCATCGCCAGCGTGGTGGTCTCGCCGTCGAGGTCGGTCTCGATCCAGCCGTACGGCCGGGCGATGTGCGTGCCGTCGCGGCGGGCCAGCGCGGTGACGATCTCCAGTTCGGGGTTCACCCCGGCGGTCAGGCGGCGGAACAGCTTGCAGATGTAGGTGTCGCCGTACACCAGCGAGGTGTTGGACTGCTCGGCGCCGAGGACCAGGCTCCGCTTGGAGGTGTCGATCTCCACCCCGTCGAGGTGGCGGAAGCGGAGGGTGCCCAGGTCACGACCTTCGGCCATGCCCTCCAGCAGGGCGGCGGTGAGGTCGGCGTCGTAGGCGGCGTCGTAGTAGCCGCCGCCGATGTGGGCCGGCTTGAAACGGGCCCACTCCGGCGCCTCGCTGCCGAGCAGCAACTGGTAGCGGTCGCGCGCCCCGGACTGGTGAACGGAGATGATCAGGTGGCGCAGGCGTGGTGACAGCTCCACGTCCGAGTCGACGACGAGATCGTCGATCGGGCGCCCCTTACCGGCGAACCATCGTTGCTGGGTGATCCAACCGGTAAGGAGCTCCGTCAACACGGCTTTACGCCTCCTGGGATGCGGGTGGCAGGGTGAACCAGTAGAACCCATGCCCAGGAAGAGTCAAAAGATACGGAAGCTCGCCAATCGCTGGGAAGGGAACCCCGCCCATCGTCTCCACCGGAACCGATCCCTCGAAGCGGCGGAGGTCGAGCTCCACCGGCTGCGGGAACCGGGACAGGTTGTTGACGCACAGCATCCGGTCGTCGCCGAGCTCGCGCACGAAGGCGAGGACGCTGGGGTTGGACGAGTTCAGCTCGGTGAACTCACCCAGGCCGAAGACCGGGTGCCGCTTGCGGATCTCGATCATCCGCTTGGTCCAGTGCAGCAGCGAGCCCGCGCTGCGCTGCTGCGCCTCGACGTTGAGCGCCTGGTAGCCGTAGATCGGGTCCATGATGACCGGGAGGTACAGGCGGCCCGGGTCGCAGTCGGAGAATCCCGCGTTGCGGTCGGGGCTCCACTGCATGGGGGTACGGACACCGTCGCGGTCGCCCAGCCAGATGTTGTCCCCCATCCCGATCTCATCGCCGTAGTACAGCACGGGAGATCCCGGAAGGGAGAGCAGCAACGCCGTGAACAGCTCAATCTGGTTGCGATCGTTCTCCAGCAGCGGGGCGAGCCGCCGCCGGATGCCGACGTTGGCGCGCATCCGGGGGTCCTTGGCGTACTCCGAGTACATGTAGTCGCGCTCGTCGTCCGTGACCATCTCGAGCGTGAGCTCGTCGTGGTTGCGCAGGAAGATGCCCCACTGGCAGTTCTCCGGGATCTTCGGCGTCTGGGCCATGATCTCGGAGATGGGGTAGCGCGACTCCCGCCTGACCGCCATGAAGATGCGCGGCATCAGCGGGAAGTGGAACGCCATGTGGCACTCGTCGCCCCCGGTGGCGGAGTCGCCGAAGTACTCGACCACGTCGGCGGGCCACTGGTTGGCCTCGGCGAGCAGCACCCGGTCGGGGTAGAGCCTGTCGATCTCCGCCCTGACCCGCTTCAGGTACTCGTGCGTGCGGGGCAGGTTCTCGCAGTTGGTGCCGTCCTGCTCGAAGAGGTAAGGGATGGCGTCCATGCGGAAGCCGTCGATGCCCAGGTCCAGCCAGAAGCGCAGCACCTCCAGCATCGCGTCCTGCACGTCCGGGTTCTCGTAGTTGAGGTCCGGCTGGTGGGAGAAGAAGCGGTGCCAGTAGTACTGGCCCCGGACCGGGTCGTGGGACCAGTTGGACGTCTCGGTGTCGATGAAGATGATCCGGGCGTCCTTGTAGAGCTCGTCGTTGTCGTTCCAGACGTAGAAGTCGCCGAACGGCCCCTCGGGGTCGTGGCGGGAGGCCTGGAACCACGGGTGCTGGTCGCTGGTGTGGTTCATCACCAGGTCGGCGATGACCCGCATGCCGCGCTTGTGCGCCTCGTCGACCAGCTTCACGAAGTCTCCGAGATCGCCGAAATCAGGAAGGATCTTCATGAAGTCGGCGATGTCGTACCCGCCGTCGCGCAGCGGCGACTCGTACAGCGGAAGCAACCAGAGGCAGTCGACACCGAGCCACTGGAGATAGTCCAGCCTCTGGATGAGACCGCGGATGTCTCCGGTGCCGTCGCCGTTGGAATCGGCGAAGCCCCGGATGAGAACCTCGTAGAAGACAGCGCGCTTGAACCAGTACGGGTCGCGCGGCTTTTCCTCGTCGAAGGTGTTCGGAATTGGCTCAGGTAGCTGACTCACCAGTGACTCCCCGCTGTTCTGCCGGTATAGGCGTACCCGGCCGGCTCACCGCTGGTTCGCCGCCGCGGCACGCAGAGTGAAGACGTGCGCTGGGTGGATGTGGGGATCGAGACGCACGTAGTTGTCCTGCCGCCAGCGATACGACTCGCCCGACAGTTCGTCGTCCACGACGAACTCGGCTTGCCAGTCGAGACCGAGGGCGGGCATGTCCAGCGACACCGTCGCCTCGTGGGTGTTGTGCGGATCCAGGTTCACGACGACGAGGACAACGTCGCCCAGGCCGTGCCGTCGTGTGGCCGTGTCGTAGGCGCCGGGCAACCGCTTGGAGAAGCAGATCACATCCGGGTTGTTGACGCTGTGAAACCGTAGATTACGCAGTTCCTGGAGCGCCGGGTGTGCTCTTCGGAACAAATTGAGTTGTGTGATGAACGGGGCGAGGCTACGGCCTTCTCGTTCGGCCTCTACCCAATCGCGGGGTTTGTACTGATATTTCTCGCTATCAAGGTATTCTTCGCTGCCCGGTCTAACCGGTACATTCTCCGCAAGTTCATATCCGGCGTATACGCCCCACGTCGGCATCGCCGTGGCTGCGAGTACTGCTCTGATATAAAATGCCGGGACTCCCCCGTGTTGAAGGTATTCATGGAGGATGTCCGGAGTATTGACGAACACGTTGGGCCGCATGTAGTGCGACGTCTCGTGGGAGAGCTCGCTCAGGTAGTCCTCGACGTCCGAGCGCGAGTTCTTCCACGTGTAGTACGTGTACGACTGGTGGAAACCGACCTTGGCCAGCGTCCGCATCATCGCGGGGCGGGTGAAGGCCTCCGCCAGGAACAATACGTCAGGGTCGGTGGTGTGGACGTCGGCCAGCAGCTTCTCCCAGAAGGCCACCGGCTTGGTGTGCGGGTTGTCCACCCGGAAGATCCGCACCCCGTGGTCCATCCAGAGCCGCACGACCCGCCTGATCTCCTCGTAGATCCCCTTGGGGTCCCTGTCGAAGTTCAGCGGGTAGATGTCCTGGTACTTCTTCGGCGGGTTCTCCGCGTACGCGATCGAGCCGTCGGCGCGGATGTTGAACCACTCCGGGTGGTCCTTGACCCACGGGTGGTCGGGCGCGCACTGCAGGGCGAGGTCGATGGCGACCTCCATGCCCAGCTCGCGGGTCTTGGCCACGAAGGCGTCGAAGTCCTCGAACGTGCCCAGATCGGGGTGGATGGCGTCGTGGCCGCCCTCCTCGGAGCCGATCGCCCAGGGCGAGCCGGGGTCGTAGGGCTCGGGCGTCAGGGTGTTGTTGCGCCCCTTGCGGAAGCTGTGCCCGATCGGGTGGATCGGCGGCAGGTAGACGACGTCGAAGCCCATCTTCGCCACGGCCGGCAGCCGCTTGGCGGCGGTCTGGAAGGTCCCGGACTTGGGGGCGACGCCCTGCTCGATGATCGCGCCCTCGGAGCGCGGGAAGAACTCGTACCACGACCCGAACAGCGCCCTGCGGCGGTGCACCAGGACCGTGCGCGGGGCCGATCTCGTCACCAGGTCGCGCAGCGGGTGGGCGCGCAGCATCGCCGCCGTCTCCGGCATCTGGGCCACGGAGAACCGGGCGCGCGGGTCGATCTCGGTGTCGCGCAGCCTCGCCGCGACGGCCTGGAGCGCGGCCCGGTGCCCGCAGACGTGCGGCTGCGTCACCTTGGCGCCCCTGGCCGTCCTCGCCGCCGGGGTCTTGCCGCCCACCGGCCTGCCGGTCGCGGCCGTGCCGCCGACGCCGGTGGCGGGGACGGCCGCCGGCCCGCACTCGGCGGCCCGCACCGCCCTCGCCGCGCGGTCGAAGAGGCGGGCACCCTCCTCGCACATCAGGTCGGCGTCCAGGTCACGTGGGATCTTGATGCCCGCGTCGTGCAACCAGGTGGCCATGGGATCACTCCACGCCTCCACCCGGAAACGCCACTCGCCCTCGGTGGGCAGCGTCACCTCCACGCCCCACCGGTCGGTGCCGGGGGCGAGCTCGCGCATGGGCAGCAGGGGACCGCGCACGCCGCCGGGACCGGTGAGCACGGCCCCGGCCGCGACCGCGTCGTGTCCCTCCCGGAACACGGTCGCGGAGATCTCGAAGGTCTCACCCGCGGCGGCCTTGGCGGGGCGGCGCCCGCAGTCGACCGTGGGGTGGATGTCCTGGATTGGGATTCGTCCGATCATCGCGTCTCAAGGTAGCGGCGGCACGCCCGGTACCGCCGGGGAAGCCGGCAAGGAAGGATCTTCGTTTTTTCAAGCATCCCCGGGCGGCCGGTCTCGGGGCAAGCGGAAGCATGCCCTGATGGGACGGCCGGTTCCCGAGGGCAGCACGTTCTGGCTCGTATGTCCGGTGCCCCAATAGTCCAGCTTCATGCGTCCCGCTGGATAGAGTGCGGCACCTCTTACTCTTCCGCGAGTTCTCCTAACAGTCGATCACCTGCCTTTGATGTGTTTGGGGGGGATTGATAGCGGTGAGAGGGAGACGCGTGAGTGTTGGGGTCGCCCTCGTGGCGCTGAGTAACTAGGGTCTGGCACCGTGAGAGCAATCCGCAGGTTTACCGTCCGCACCGTCCTGCCGCCGGAGCTGGCCTCCCTCGGCGAGCTCGTCCTCAATTTGCGCTGGTCGTGGCACCCGGAGACATTGGATCTGTTCGGCGAGGTCGATCCGGCCATCTGGGGGCGTGTCGGGTACGACCCCGTCGCCCTGCTGGGCGCCGTGCAGGCCGACCGGCTCCGCGAGCTGGCCGCCGACCGCCGCTTCCTGAGGCGACTGGCCGACGCCGCCGACGACCTCCGCGAGTACATGACCGCCCCCCGGTGGTACCAGACCATGTCCGACGCGCCCAAGGCCATCGCCTACTTCTCTCCCGAGTACGGCATCGCCGCCGCCCTGCCGCAGTACTCGGGCGGGCTCGGCATCCTCGCCGGCGACCACCTCAAGGCCGCGAGCGACCTCGGCGTGCCCATCCTGGCCGTCGGCCTGCTGTACCGGCACGGCTACTTCACCCAGTCCCTCTCGCCCGAGGGCTGGCAGCTGGAGCACTACCCCTCCCTCGACCCCGGCGGCCTGCCGCTCACCCTCCTGCGGGAGGAGGACGGCACCCCGGTACGCATCAAGATCAGCCTTCCCGAGCACCGCACGCTGCACGCCCAGGTCTGGGTGCTCCAGGTCGGCAGGGTGCCGCTGCTGCTGCTCGACTCCGACGTGGCCGAGAACGACACCGCCGCCCGCGACGTCACCGACCGCCTGTACGGCGGCGGCGGCGACCACCGGCTGCTCCAGGAGCTGCTGCTCGGCGTCGGCGGCGTCCGCGCCATCCGCGCCTACTGCCGGGTCACCGGGCACGCCGAGCCCGAGGTGTTCCACACCAACGAGGGCCACGCCGGCTTCCTCGGCCTGGAGCGCATCCGCGAGCTCACCGAGGCCAGGCTCTCCTTCGACGAGGCCCTGGAGGCGGTGCGGGCCGGGACCGTCTTCACCACGCACACCCCCGTGCCCGCCGGGATCGACCGCTTCCCCGCGGAGATGATCGGCCGCCAGTTCGGCGGCGAGAACGCCTGGCCCACGGTCCCCGTCGACCGCATCCTCGCGCTGGGCGCCGAGGAGGAGCCGGGCAAGTTCAACATGGCCGCGATGGGCATGCGGCTGGCCCAGCGGGTCAACGGCGTCTCGGAGCTGCACGGCGCCGTGAGCCGGGAGATGTTCCAGGGCCTGTGGCCGGGCTTCGACACCGAAGAGGTCCCGATCGGGTTCATCACCAACGGCGTGCACGCCCCCACCTGGGTCGGCCGGGAGATCATGGAGCTGGCCGGCCGGGAGCTGCCCACCCTGGTCGACCGCGCCCAGGGCTGGGAGAGCATCGGCAAGATCTCCGACGGAGACGTCTGGGGCATCAGGGGCCGGCTGCGCGAGAAGCTGGTCGTCGCGGCCCGCGCGCGGCTCCGCCAGTCGTGGATCAACCGGGGCGCCTCGCAGGCCGAGCTCGGCTGGATCGACGACGCCCTCGACCCCGAGGTGCTCACCATCGGCTTCGCCCGCCGGGTGCCGTCGTACAAGCGGCTCACCCTGATGCTGTCCGACCCCGACCGGCTCCGCGCGCTGCTGCTCGACCCCGCCAGGCCGGTGCAGATCGTGATCGCGGGCAAGGCCCACCCGGCCGACGAGGGCGGCAAGAAGCTCATCCAGCAGATCGTGAAGTTCGCCGACTCCGAGGACGTGCGGCACCGCATCGTCTTCCTTCCCGACTACGACATGGCCCTGGGCCAGCTGCTCGTCCAGGGCTGCGACGTGTGGATGAACAACCCGCTGCGCCCGCTGGAGGCGTGCGGCACGTCCGGGATGAAGGCCGCGCTCAACGGCGGGCTCAACCTGTCCATCCGGGACGGCTGGTGGGACGAGTGGTACGACGGCACCAACGGCTGGGCCATCCCCACCGCCGACGGCGTCGCCGACCCCGACCGCCGCGACGAGCTCGAGGCGGCCGCCCTGTACGACCTGATCGAGCACGAGGTGGCCGACCGGTTCTACGACCGGGCCGACGGGCTGCCCCGGCGCTGGCTGGAGATGGTCAGGCACACCCTGGCCTCGCTCGGCCCCAAGGTGCTCGCCGGGCGGATGCTCCGCGACTACGTGGTCGACCTCTACGCCCCGGCCGCCAAGTCCGCCCGCGCCCTCTCCGGCGAGGGGTACGAGCAGGCCAGGAGCTTCGCGGCGTGGAAGCTCAAGGTCGGCAGGGCCTGGCCGGGCGTGCGGGTCGAGCACGTGGAGGCCTCCGGCCTGGGCGACAGCACCCCGGAGCTCGGCACGTCCGTGGAGCTGAAGGCCACCATCGCCCTCGGCGAGCTGGAGCCCGGGGACATCCGGGTCCAGGCTGCCTACGGCCGGGTCGGCGACCACGACGACCTGGCGGCCCCCTCCTACGCCGATCTGACCGTCGAGTCCGAGGGCGACGACGGCAGGGCCGTCTTCGCCGGGACCATCCCCCTCGACCGCACCGGGCCCTTCGGCTACACCGTCCGGGTCGTTCCCGACCACCCGCTGGTGGCCTCGACCTCGGAGCTCGGCCTGGTCACGGTGCCCGAGGAGCCCGTCGGCATGACCAACGGCACCCTGCGCTGACCGGGTGACCGTCCGGCGCGCGCCGGACGGCGAGGCCCCCGTGCCCCTCCCGGAGAACCGGGAGGGGCACGGGGGTCCTCGCGTTCCCGAGGGGTGAGCGGGCCGTACGGGGCCCCGCGCACGGTCCTCGCGTGAAACGTTCACGTACGACGTCGGCCTACGACGCTCGCATACCACGTCGCGGCACCGATGGGTCCGGAAGTGTCCGCGTGCCGACACGTTGCGTGGTGCGGTGGGTAGGGTTGAGCACTCGATCCCTGGCGCCCGAGAGAGCATCCCGGCGCCGTGACCCCGGAGCGCGCCCGATCGTGCGGCGCCCCGGTGGCGCGTGGCCCGCGGAGGTCGGTGCCGCGGGCCACGCGGAGAGACCCCGCGTGGCGAAGGGGCGAGGGGCGAGGGGTCAGGCGTTGGCCTCCAGGGCGACGCGGACCGCCGACTCCAGGGCGCCCTCGATCCAGGAGTGCTTCAGCGAGGTGTGCTCGCCCGCGAAGTGCAGCCGTCCCACGGGGGCGGCGATGGCGGGGTGGATCTCGGTCATCTGGCCCGGCGTGAAGACGGCGGCCTCGCCGAAGGCGTAGCGGTTGCGCATCCAGCTCTGGGTCATGCCGCGGCCGGTGTAGAACTCGGAGATGCGCTCCCCGTGCACCTCCTGCAGCCCCCGCAGGGCGTAGCCGTAGCGCTCGTCGTCGTCCATGGAGTCCCAGCGGGTGGCGTCGTCGGCCCACGCGTAGCTGGCCAGCACGACGCCGCCCTCGCTGCCGCGCACCGGGTGGGAGGGGAAGTAGACGAACCGGTTGGCGTTGTCGGTGACCGATCCGCCGCCCGTCACCTGGGCGGCGGGCCCCGGGCGGTAGCGGGGGCCGAGCTCGCGCTTCCAGTCACGCTCGTCGAACTCCCACCAGCGCCTGCGGAACTCCAGCAGGACCTTGGTCGCGGAGTCGTAGTGCAGCTCGATCACCGCGCGCCGCTTCGGGTACGGCAGGGCCGGGGTGATCTCCACGTGGCGCAGCGCGGAGAACGGGATCGTGATGATCGCGAGGTCTCCCTCGAACGTCTCGCCCCTGCCCTGCGGCCTGAAGTCGGACTCGGTGCTGCCCGTCTCGGTGACCGTCTCGACGCGGACGCCCCGCGTGGTGTGCCGGATCCGCACGGCCCGCCGGTCCATCCGGATGTCGCCGCGCAGCCCCGGCGCCAGCCGGTACGGCAGCTCCCGGCTGCCCCCCTCCATCTCCCAGTAGGTCGCCGACGGATTGACCAGGCTCCGGGTCAGGAAGGTGTGCATGAACGACAGCGGCAGCCGGGAGGTCAGGTTCTCCAGGGTGCCGATGGCGTCGATCGCCGCGTCGCTCAGCCGGGCGTGCTCGCGCAGGAAGCGGTTCATGGAGTAGTCGTCGAAGTCGTACAGGACGCGGGCCCAGCCCTCGATCAGCTGCGGCAGCGGCTTGTCGACCCGCGCCGCGCCGCGGACGACGGAGAAGTAGTCCCTGACCGGGTCGAGCGCGTCGTCCAGGATCTTTCCCGCGGTCCTCGTGTCCCGCAGGCCGAACGAGGCGTTGATCTCGCGCGGGTTCGCGGCGTACTCGTCGCGGCGCCGGGTGATGCCGTTGACCCGGATCAGGGTGTGGTTCGCCCGCTCCGGCGCGGTGAACTCCCCCCGGGAGGGGCCGGAGCGCCAGGCCGGGCCGCGGCGCGGGGTGTAGACGACGGGCGGGACGGGGCCGGTCGCCGCGTCGCCCGGCCGCACGTCGACGTTGTAGAACAGGCGCCGGGAGATGCCGAGCTTGTCGATCAGGGCCAGCGTGAGCGGGTGGAAGTCGGGGATGCGCATCGCCCCCGCCTCGGCGTACTGCCGCCGGTCGGCGAAGCCGGTCTGAAAGGTCTTGATCCTGCCGCCGATCCGGTTGCCGTTGGCCTCGATGACGGTGACCCGGTGCCCGGCCCGCTTCAGCAGCGTCGCGGTCACCAGCCCGGCGATCCCGGCGCCGACGACGAGGATCCTCTTGGGGGAGCGGGTCCTGGGCAGGCCGTTGTCGATCAGCACCTTGAGGTATTCGAGTTTGAGGTCCGAGCCGTCCTCGCCGACGAGCAGCAGGTCCCGCGCCACCCGGGTGCAGGTGTCCCAGCGCCTGGCGTCGCGCGGCTCCCGCCCGGTGCGCGCGGGGGCCGGGTCCGTGAGCGAGACCGCCGCCGCGACCGCCGGTTCGACGGCCGAGCCCATCGCTCCCACGGCGCCCAGCCCGGCCAACCTGGCGAATCCCCGCCGGTTCATCCCTGGCACGACATCCTCCCTTTCGTAGTCACGGTAAGTAATTGAATGACTACTATCGGTTCAAGTTCAGGTATGCCAGGGTCTTTGTGGTTGTGACTCCAACCGGTCGCGCGGGATCCGTCTTTCGCGGCTTTTGTCGTACGGGGAGTGCGGCCCCGCCTGGGAGGGGTGGGCGGTCCCGCCGATGGGCGGCCTCGGGGGCGTTCGCCGAATCGACTCGGACAAAATCTCTCTTATACGACAAAGTGCGACAATATACTTCTTTTACATAGTTCTTTCTTGTTTGTGGCGGGAATGGCTACATAGCCGACACCTCGTACACCCGGGAGAGAACAGTGGACGCTTGGACGTTCGAGGGCCAGCCGGGCGCGCTGGGGGACACCACGGTCACGCTGGTCGAGGGCGGCTCCTTCTGCGTGTGCGCCCGCAACGGCGACATCCTCCCCGGCGGTGCGCAGGGTGTTTACCACGCCGACACCCGGATCCTGTCGCGCTGGGAGCTGAGGGTGGACGAGATGCCCGTGGAGGACCTCAGGGTGCTCCCGGCCGAGCCGTACCACGCGACGTTCCTCAGCAAGGCGGCCCCCCGCCCGGGGCGGGCCGAGAGCAGCCTGCTCGTGATCAGGGACCGCTACGTCGGGGGCGGCCTGCGCGAGGACCTGACCCTGCGCAACCTGGGCGGCGAGCCCGCCGGGTGCGTGATCGACATCCACGTCGCCTCCGACGTGGCCGACCTGTTCGAGGTGAAGGCCGGCCGGATCCGGCACGTGACCGACGTGGAGATGACGGCCGACAGGACGGGACTGCTGATCGTCTCGGCCTGCCGCTCGCGCGGCACCAGGGTGGTGGCCGAGCCCGCGCCGTTCGCCGTGCCCGGCATGCTCATCTTCCGCGTCGTCGTGCCCGCGCGCGGCGAGTGGAGCGCCAGCCTGCAGGTGAACCCGATCCTGGAGGGGGAGGAGTCGCCCGCGTGGTTCCCCACCCACCACCCGCTGGAGCACGCGGAGCCCGCCAGGCGCCGCGCCGACTGGGAGCGCCTCAGCCCGATCATCGTCACCTCCGACCGCGTCCTGGCCCAGGTCCTGGAGCGCTCAAAAGAGGATCTCGGCGCGCTGCGGCTCTTCGAGGCCGGCAAGCCGGACGAGGCGCCGACGATCGCCGCGGGCGCGCCGTGGTTCATGACCCTGTTCGGCCGGGACTCGCTGCTGACCTCGTGGATGGCACTCCAGATGGACCAGTGCCTGGCACTGGGCACCCTGAGGCGTCTGGCCGGGTTGCAGGGCACCGTCGACGACCCGCTGACCGAGGAGGAGCCGGGCAAGATCCTGCACGAGCTCCGTTTCGGCACGCAGACCGGCGCCTCGCCGCACGCGGGCCGCGCCTACTACGGCTCGGTGGACTCGACCCCGCTGTTCGTGATGGTCATGGGCGAGCTGCGCAGGTGGGGCATGTACGGGGAGGCCGTCGAGGGGCTCATGCCGCACGTCGACGCCGCCCTCGACTGGATCCGCAGGTCCGCGGACCCGTTCCTGTCCTACCGGCGCAAGACCGACCACGGGTTGATCAACCAGGGCTGGAAGGACTCCTTCGACGGCGTCAACTTCGCCGACGGCACCATCGCCAGCCCGCCCATCGCCCTGGCCGAGGTCCAGGGCTACGTCTACGCCGCCTACATCGCCCGCGCCCACTTCGCCCACGAGGCGGGCGACAGCGTCCTGGAGGAGCAGTGGAAGGCCCGCGCGGAACGCATCAGGGACGCCTTCAACGAGCGCTTCTGGCTGCCGGACCGGGGCTACTACGCCATCGGCCTCGACGGCGCCGGGCGCGCCATCGACAGCCTCGCCTCCAACATGGGCCACTGCCTGTGGACCGGCATCGTCGACGAGGACCGGGCCCCGCGCGTCGCCGAGCGGCTGCTCTCGCCGGAGATGTTCACCGGGTACGGGGTGCGGACCCTCGCCAGCACCATGGGCGCCTACAACCCGATGAGCTATCACAACGGCTCGGTCTGGCCGCACGACAACGCCCTGATCGCGGCCGGGCTGACGCGCTACGGCTTCACGGGCGAGGCCCAGCGGATCGCCTTCGGCCTGCTGGACGCGGCCGAGGTCTTCGGCTGGCGGCTGCCCGAGCTGTTCTGCGGGTTCGACCGGACCGAGTTCAACTGGCCGGTGCCCTACCCCACCTCCTGCTCCCCGCAGGCGTGGGCCGCGGCGAGCCCCATCCAGCTGGTCAGGAGCCTGCTGCGCTTCGAGCCGTGGATCCCGTACGGGCGGGTGTGGCTGGATCCCGTCGGGCTGGAGGGCCTGCGGATCCAGGGGCTGCCGCTCGCCGGCTCCCGGGTCACGATCGAGGTCGGCCAGGACGGTGCCACCGTCACCGGGCTGCCCAAGGGGATCACCTTGATCAACGAGCCGCGCAGCCCGCTCACCGCGGCCCTGCGGCAGGTCAATTGATCGTTTCTCTCGCGTCCTTCCGGGGCCGCGCCTTTCAGGGTTCCGCGTTCTTCCAGGTTCCGGTCTTTTTCGGTTCCGTGTCTTTTCGGTGAGGTGGCCATGGTTTCTTCGAGAGATGTTCCGGAATGGTCGGAGGGCATGCGCATTCTGATGGTCGCGCCGCCCTGGTACGACGTGCCGCCCCTCGGCTACGGGGGCATCGAGTCGATGGTGGCCGGGCTCGTCGCCGGCCTGACCCGGCGCGGGCACGACATCACGCTGATCGGGGCCGGGCGGGCGGGGACCTCCGCGCGCTTCCTGAGCACCTACGGGCGGGCGCCCTCGGAGCGGATCGGCGAGCCGCTGCCCGAGGTCCTGCACGCCGCCAAGGCGTACGCGATGACCTCGAAGCTCGTGGTGGACGTGATCCACGACCACACCCTGGCAGGCCCGCTGACCGCGCCCGCGCAGACCGTCCCGACGGTGATCACCTGTCACGGGGAGGTAGGGGGCGAGTACGGCGAGTACTACCGGGTGCTCGGCGCCGCGGTGTCGATGGTCGCCATCTCCGAGGCCCAGCGGCGCATCGCCCCCGACCTGAACTGGGCGGGGGTGGTCCACAACGCGGTCGACGTCACGGCCTTCCCCTTCAGGGAGCGCAAGGAGGACTGGGCGCTGTGGCTGGGCCGGTTCAACGAGGACAAGGGCGCCCACCTGGCCATCGACGCCGCCCGCGCCGCGGGACGGCGCATCCTGCTCGCCGGCAAGCTCACCGAGAAGATGGAGTACGACTATTTCGACGAGTACGTCAGGCCCCGGCTCGGCGCCGACGCCGAGTACGTCGGCGAGGCCGACACCACGCGCAAGCACGAGCTGCTGGCGGCGGCCAGGTGCCTGATCTTCCCGATCGTCTGGGAGGAGCCGTTCGGCATGGTCATGATCGAGGCCATGGCCTGCGGCACGCCCGTGGTCGCCCTCTGCAGGGGCGCCGTGCCGGAGGTGGTCGTGGACGGGGTCACCGGATTCATCCGGGGCGACCCCTCGGAGCTCCCCGCCGCGATCGAGGCGGCCGGCGCGCTCGACCCGCGCGCCTGCCGTTCCCGCGTGGAGCGCTTCTTCGGCGTGGACGTGATGGCCCGCGCGTACGAGGCGATCTACCGCAGGACGGTCGCCGGGCTGCCGAGGCGGGCGAGGGAGGACTCGGACAGGAACGCCGGGGAGAGCAGGGACCTGGCCATGCCCGTCAACTGAGACGCGCCCTAAGGTGGTTCGCGGCGCCGTGATCGACGGGGATCGCGGCGCGGCGGACCCCGGCGCGGCCCGCGGGTCCCGGCGGAAGGCGGAAGGACGTCCATGGGTGAGTTCGTGCGGGTGGAGGCGGCCGACGGGGTCGCGACGATCAGGCTCGACCGGCCGAAGATGAACGCGCTCAACCGGCAGGTCCAGTTGGAGATCGCCGAGTGCGCCCGGCAGGTGGACGCCGACGACGACGTGTACGCCGTGGTCCTCTACGGGGGGAAGGTCTTCGCGGCCGGGGCCGACATCAAGGAGATGGCCGGCATGTCGTACGCCGACATGGCGGTCCACTCGCAGGTCCTGCAGGACTGCTTCACCGCCGTCGCGAGGATCGGCAAGCCGGTCGTCGCGGCCGTGACCGGCTACGCGCTCGGCGGCGGCTGCGAGCTGGCGCTGTGCGCCGACGTCAGGATCGCCGGGGAGTCGGCCAAGCTGGGCCAGCCCGAGATCCTGCTGGGCATCATCCCCGGGGCGGGCGGCACCCAGAGGCTGCCCCGGCTGGTCGGCCCGGCCAGGGCCAAGGACCTCATCTTCACCGGGCGCCACGTGTCCGCCGCCGAGGCGCTGAGCATCGGCCTGGTGGACCGGGTCGTCCCCGACGACGACACCTACACCGAGGCCCTCGCGTACGCCGCCCGGTTCGCGGGAGGTCCCGCCCTGGCGCTGCGCGCCGCCAAGAAGGCCGTGGACCGCGGCCTGGAGACCGACCTCGACACCGGCCTGGAGATCGAGCGCCTGCAGTTCTCCGGGCTGTTCGCCACCGACGACGCGGGGATCGGCATGCGAGCCTTCTCCGAGAGGTCGAAGGCCGAGTTCACCGGTCGCTGACCGGCCCGCCGGGCCGGGTGGAGCTTGCAGGGATTGGTCCTGGCTGATCAGGAATTGCCGGTATCGTGCCGAGTTATGGTGCGGTTGGTGAAGCGTGCGTTGGTGCCCGCCCCGCTGCGGCGGGCGGTTCTCGGCTGGTTCGACTCCCGGTACATCTCCAGGGCCGACCACCGGCAGGACGTCAAGGACGCGCTCTGGGAGGTCCGGACGCTGGCCAGGGAGGTCACCTCGCTGCGCGCGGAGGTCGTCGAGCTGCGCGCGCAGGTGGCCGGGGTCAAGCTCGACCCGGCGCGGGCCGGGCGCTGGGACGACGCCCACCGGCTGGCCCGGGAGACCGCCGTCGCGCTGGACGGGGTGCTCCAGAACGAGGTGCTGCTCTGGCAGGCCGTGGATCGCGCCACCGGGGGAACGGCGGACATCGGCGGCACAGCGGGCATAGCGAGCACAACGGGCACAGCGGGCACAGCGGGCACAGCGGGCAGGGGGAGCGGCGCGTGAGAGTGGCCTGGACGGCCGACGGCGGCACCTGGCACCTGGCGTTCCGGCTGGACCCCGAGGACGGCGTCACCGGCCACTGCGCCGACGGCGCGCCGCTGAAGCTGGCCACGAACACCTTCAGGGTCGAGCTGCCGCGGGCGCCGCGTGACATCCACCCGGACCTGCTCGCCCTCGCCGCGTGGACCGTGGTCGCGCCGTGGACCCGGCGCCGCGTCACCTTTGACCGGCCGATCTCGCCGGAGTTCGCCGAGGCGATCGGCGACGGCTGGGGGGTCCAGGCGGGTCCTGCCGGTTCTGCCGGTTCTGCCGGTCCTGCTGGGACACGACCGCGCTCCGGCGGCAGGCTGGCGATCTCCTACAGCGGCGGGGCCGACTCGGTCGCGGTGGCCGCGATGCTGCCCGACGCGCCGTTCGTGCACTTCCAGCGGGTCTCCCACCCGCGCGTGCCCAACCGGTGGACCCACTACCGCTCCGACGTCCTGGCCTCGCTGGCGGAGAAGACCGGCCGCGAGCTGACCGTCGTCCGCTCCGACCTGGAGTTCACCCTCGCCGAGCCCCGCCCCGGCTACCCCGAGCACCACGCGGTCGCCGTGGGCGCGCTGCTGATGGCCGACGAGCTCGACCTGGGCGGCCTGGCCTTCGGCTACGAGCTGGGGTCGCGCTGGCTGGGGGGCGCCCGCTACATACACCGCTACACGCCCGACAACCTGATGTGGGCCCCGCACGGCGCCTGGGGACGGGCGTTCGCCGCCGCCGGGCTGCACATCGTGCTCCCGGTGGGCGGGGTGAGCGAGGCCGTCACGATGCGGCTCGCCCTCGGCTCCGAGCTGCGCGGGCAGCTCCGCTGGTGCCTGCGCGGGGTGGGCGGCCCCTGCGGGACCTGCGGCAAGTGCCTGTACAAGGAGCTCATCCAGGCCGCCGTCGAGCGCCGCCCGCTCCGCACCACGATCACCGCGGGCCGCCCGGTCGCCCGCAAGTGGCAGCAGCCGCCCCCGTACGGGGGGCAGGAGATGATCGAGTACGGCTGCGCCCGCGTGCCCGGCATCGAGGACACGGTCTTCGCCGCGGCGGCTCGGCATCTCCGCGCGACCGAGGCGTCCACCGCCTGGCTGGACCGCTGCTACCCGCCCGCGGTCGCGGAGATTCCCGAACCGTGGCGCAAGCAGGTTCACGACTTCGTGGACGGGGAGATCGGTTTCATGAGCGATGAAGAGGCGCGTCGCGTCGAGACGTGGGGGATGACGTGAAGGTCTACCTCTCGGTCGACATGGAAGGTGTCACCGGGCTGACCGACCCCGAGGAGATGCACGCCGGGGGCCGGGGCTACGAGCGCGGCTGCGAGCTGATGACCGGCGACGCCAACGCGGTCGTCGAGGGGGTGTTCGACGCCGGGGCCACCGCGGTGCGTGTCAACGACGCCCACGGCTCGACCAAGAACCTCAGGATCGACCTGCTCGACGAGCGGGCGACCCTGCTGCGGGGCCCTGGCAAGCCGCTGCGGATGGGACAGGGGCTGGACGCGAGCTACCGGGCGGCCTGCTTCGTCGGCTACCACGCGCGGGCCGGTGTCCAGCACGGCGTGCTCAACCACACCTGGATGGGCAGGGAGATCCACAACGTCTACCTCAACGGCGAGGTGTGCGGGGAGACCCGTCTCGTCGCCTCCTTCGCCGGGACGCTCGGCGTGCCGGTGGTCCTGGTGACCGGGGACGAGGCCGTCTGCGAGGAGGCCAGGGAGCTGCTCGGCGACGTGGAGACCGTCGCGGTCAAGAAGGGCGTCGACAGGTTCGCCGCCGAGCTCCTGCCGCCCGCCGTCGCCCACGCCCGCATCCGCGAGGCCGCGGCCCGCGCGCTCGACCGGGTGGCGGACTTCCGCCTCTGCGCCCCCGAGCCGCCGTTCACCCTCGGGGTCGAGTGGAACTCCACCGCCATCGCCGCCGGATGCGCGATCATCCCCGGGGTGACGGCGGCGGGTCCGCGGCACACGGAGTTCACCACCGACGACTTCTCGCAGATCATGGCCCTGCTGGGGATCTTCGCCATGATCGGCGGCCACGTCGCCTGCGGCAGCGGCGCGTACGGCTGACCCCTCCGGCACCCCTCCATGTCCTTTCCGGCCCCCCTTCACCCGGGGCTCCCCCCGATCCGGATAGCCTGCGACGCGCGATCCCCCTCGCCCCGCCGGCGTCCCGCGACCCGGCGACCCCTCGACTTCCCCGATCCCCTCGACCCGACGGTGCCCGATGTCCCCTGACGACCCCCATGAGTGACGAGACGGGCCCCGCGCGGCCCGACGCCGCCTCCGCCGCGGTGCCCCCCGCCGCCGAGACCCCCGCCAAGACCCCCGTCAGGCCCGCGTCCGCCACGGGAGCGGGCCTGACGCGCAGGGCGCTGCTGGTCGGCGTGGGCGCGGCCGGGGGAGCCGGGGCCATGTTCGCGGCGATGGGCGCGCTCGGACTCGCCCCGGAGTCCCAGGACAGGGACTTCATCCCCCCGCAGCGCTCCGACTTCTCCCTCACCGGCAGGGGAGCGGCCAAGGTGGTCGTCCTCGGCGCGGGCATCGCCGGGCTGACCTGCGCCTACGAGCTGGGCAAGGCCGGGTACGACTGCACGGTCCTGGAGGCGTCCGGCCGGGTGGGCGGCAGGAACCTCACGCTGCGCGCGGGTGACCGGCTGGACGAGCTGGGCGGCGAGACGCAGATCGCGGGGTTCGAGGAGGGCGTCTACTTCAACGCGGGGGCCGCGCGGATCGCGGCCTGGATGGTCACCATGGACTACTGCCGCGAGCTGGGCGTCCCCGTCGAGATCTTCGTCAACAACAACGCCTCGGCGTACGTCTACACGCGCGGCATGACCGCCCCGGCCCGGGCGCGCGCGGCCCGGGCGGACCTGTACGGCTACGTCGGGGAGCTGCTGGCCAAGGCGAGCAACGCGGGCGCGCTGGACCGCCGTCTCACCGCGGACGACCGCGAGCGGCTGGAGGAGTTCCTGCGGCGTTTCGGCGACCTCGGCCCCGACCTCGCCTACCGGCGGGACTCCCGGCGGCGGGGGTTCGAGACCTACCCCGGGGTGGGCGAGGGCGTCTCCGTGGGCACGGCCTCCTCGCTGCGCGACGTGCTCGCCGCGGGCACCGGCAGGTACGTCACCATGGACTTCGGCTACGACCAGGTCATGCCCATGTTCCAGCCGGTGGGCGGCATGGACACGATCACCGGCGCGCTCGCCGACGCGGTCGGCCGCGACCGGATCAGGACGGGCACGCCGGTCACCGGGGTCAGGAACCTGCCCGACGGCGTGGAGGTCACGCACCGGGACGGCGTCGTCCGCGCCGACTACTGCGTCGCGACCCTGCCGCCCCATCTGTTCGCGCGCCTGCCGCACAACCTCGGCACCCCGGTCACCGCCGCGCTCCGCACGCCCGTGCCCGTCTCCGCCGGCAAGATCGGGCTGGAGTACGGGAGGCGCTGGTGGGAGATCGACGACCGCATCTACGGCGGCGCCAGCGAGACGGACCTGGACATCACCCACATCTGGTACCCCTCTTACGGCTTCCACTCCCGCGGCGGCCTGGTGGTCGGCTACTACAACGTCGAGGAGAACGCCGACGTGTACACCGGCCTCTCCCACCGCGAGCGACGCAACCGCGCGCTCACCCAGGGCAAGAAGATCCACGGGGAGAAGTACCGTGCCGAGCTGCGCTCCAGCGTCTCGATCGCCTGGAAGCGCCAGCCGTACATCGAGGGCGGCTGGGCGAGCTGGCCCTCCTTCGGGAGCGACTTCGCCCTGCTGCAGCGCCCGGCGGGCCGGGTCTACTTCGCCGGCGACTGGCTCTCGCACCTGACCGCCTGGCAGGCCGGTGCCATGGAGTCCGCGAGGAGGGCGGTCACCGATCTGCACCGCCGGGTGCTCCAGACGCCCTCCTGAGTGTCACCCCGCCGCCGTAAAGTCTCCGGTGCGAGAGAATCTCCAAAGGAATTCCTAGGGAGGCGAGACGGCGATGGCGATCGGGACTCTGGACTGGACGAGCGCCGCGGAGCGGCCGGACCTGCTGGCCGAGCCGGTGGCGCGGGCGATCGGCGGGCTCGGCGGGGGCGGTGAGCTCGATGGGCTCGGCGGGGTGACCGTCGCAGAGATCGACCCGGAGCTGGCCGACACGGCGGCCTTCTGCGAGCGCTACGGCGTGGGCATGGGCGAGTCGGCCAACTGCGTGATCGTGGCGGCCCGGCGCGCGGGGGAGACCCGCTACGCGGCCTGCATGGTGCTCGCCACCACGAGGGCCGACGTCAACGGGGTGATCCGGCGCCACCTGGACGCGCGGAAGATCTCGTTCGCGCCGATGGACGACGCGGTCGCGCTGACCGGCATGGAGTACGGCGGGATCACCCCGCTCGGGCTGCCCGAGGACTGGCCGGTGCTCGTCGACGAGGCGGTGGCCGCCCATCCGGAGGTCGTGATCGGCAGCGGCGTCCGCCGTTCCAAGCTGGCCGTGTCCGGCTCCCTGCTGGCCGGGTTGAAGACGGCGCAGGTTCTCCACCTGGCGAACTGAAGCGGAAATGAGATTAAGTGAGAGCGGGAATCGGGAAACCGTCGGGGTTCTGTGAACGTTATTCAGTCGGAAAATGTGGCCCGATGGTTCATCTCGTGGGCGAGGTCTAAGCCGATATGGTGCTTCATGCCATGAATCAGGACGACCGATTGGGTCCTTACCGGCTGCTGCGGCGGCTCGGCGAGGGCGGTATGGGCGTGGTCCATCTAGCCGTCGACCCGCAGGGCCGGCAGGTGGCGGTGAAGGTCCTCCGCGCCGAGGTGGCGGGCGACGACGTCGCGCGTCGCCGTCTTTCGCGCGAGGTCGAGACGATGCGCCGCGTGCGCAGCGAGTACATCGCGGAGGTCCTCGACGCCGACGTGACCGGCCACCGTCCCTACATCGTGACGCGCTACGTCGCGGGCAGGCCGCTGGACGAGGTCATCAAGCAGGACGGCCCGATGGAGCTGCCCGCGCTGCTGCGGGTCGCGCACGGGGTGGCCTCGGCGCTGGCCGCCGTCCACTCGGTCGGGGTGATCCACCGCGACCTCAAGCCCGGCAACGTCCTCATCCTGGACGGCGAGCCGGTCCTCATCGACTTCGGCATCGCGCAGGCCGTCGACGCCACCCGGCTCACCCAGACCGGCATGTTCATCGGCACCCCCGGCTACCTCGCCCCCGAGATCATCGAGGGGCACGAGGCCGGGCCCGAGGTCGACGTGCACGCCTGGGCGGGCACCCTGGTCTTCGCCGCCACCGGCCTGCCGCCCTTCGGCAAGGGCACGCTGGAGATGATCTTCTACAACATCACCGCGGGCAAGGCGAACGTCGACGCCGTCCCCCAGGCGCTCCAGCCGATCCTGCGGGCCGCGCTCCAGCGCGACCCGGCCAGGCGGCCCGCCGCCGCCGAGCTGGCGGCGCAGGTGGGACGCCTGCTTCCCGGCCCCGGCCCCGTCACCGGCAGGCCCCGGGTGCCCGACGAGATCACCACGGTCGCGGAGTTCGACGACCCCGCCCCCGGCTCCCGCGGTCCCGGGGTCCCGGGCGCCTTCGGCGGCCCCGGTGGCCCCGGCGCCCCGAGTCCGCGCGTCCCCGGACGCCAGGGCGCCGCTGTCGACGGGCCGGGCGACGTGCCGACCCCGGTGGCGTCACGCCCCGCGGTCCAGCAGCCCACCTCCTGGCCCCCCGCCCCCGTGGCCCAGCCCCGGGAATACGTCTCGCTGCTCGGCGAGGAGCAGCCCGACCCGTGGCCCACCCGCCGGGTGACGCCCGAGGAGCTGCGCCAGGCCGCGGCGGCCCAGCAGGCCGCGCACGACCTGCCCACCGGCATGCTCGCCCCCGAGGACGTCCCCACCCGGGCCCCGGGTCCCGTTCCCGGCCCGGTGCCGGGTCCGTCCACCCCCGTCCACGACCGGCAGGGCGCGCGGGCCGGCGACGACGGCGCCACGGCGCCGGTCTCCGACGGGGACATTCCCACCCAGCGGGTCCGCCCTCAGGACCTGCAGGAATACATCCGCCAGTACACCGACCAGCCGGGCCGGCCCGGCCGGCAGGCCCCGTCGGGTCAACAGGCCCCGCCGGGTCAGCAGGGCCGGTCGCCGCAGCCCGGCGGCCAGCCCCCGCCGCCCTACCCGCAGCGGCAGGCCCCGTTCGACCAGCAGCGGACCCCGCAGGTCCGCACCCCCACGCCGCCCCCCTACCCCTACCCGCATCCCCAGCCGCAGCAGCACGCCCAGCAGCCGCAGCAGCCCGTGCCCGCGGCGCTCCACCCCGGCCAGCGTCCGGGAAACGCGTTGCAGCGTTCCAAGGCGTACGGGGTGGCGAGCGTGCTGATGCTGGTCGTCATGACGGTCGCGGCGGTCGTCGCCCCGGTGATCGTCGCCGCGCTGGTGATCCCGGTGGCGATCCTGCTGCGCGCCGCCGACATCGCCCAGCCGGCGTTCAGCGCCAGAAGGGGCGCGGGTGAGGCGGCGGCCGACGTCTTCCGGGTGCTCGGCCGGCCGGCCGCGCTGCTGAAGTCGATCGGCATCACCGTCGCCCTCGTGCCGTACGCGCTGATCCTCGGCCTGCCCGTGACGCTCCTGCTCGTGGTGTGGGTGGGGGGCATGCCGGAGACCAACGCGCTGAGCTGGGGCGTGGCCGTCGCGCTCTGGACCGTCTGCGCCGGACCCGGTGTGGAGGGCCCCAGCCGCCAGATGCGACGTACGCTGGCATCACTGCTGCCGTCGCGCGGCGCGGCCATGATCGTCGCCGCGGGGCTGGCGGTGGCGGCGGCGCTGATGGTCCTCCTGGCGATCGGCACCGTGGGAGACACAGCACGACGGGCGGTGTGGACGCCGGTCGACGTCGGAACGGTGGTGCACGAACTGAAGGACCTACGAAAGAAGGCGGCGTGATGACCGGGGACACGCGGGCGCCCGAGAGGCTGGGTCCGTACCGCCTGCTCAGGAAGATCGGCGAGGGCGGGATGGGCGTCGTCCATCTCGGGCTCGACGAGGACGGGCGAGAGGTGGCCGTCAAGGTCCTGCACCCGCACGTGGCCGCCGACCTCAAGGCACGCGACCGGCTCACCCGCGAGGTCGAGACCATGCGGCGGGTGCGCAGCCAGCACGTCGCCGAGGTGCTCGACGCCGAGCTGACGGCCAAGCAGCCCTACATCGTGACCCGGTTCGCCCCGGGGCGCACGCTGGAGGAGACCGTCCTGGAGGACGGCCCCCTCTCCGACGACCAGATCATCCGGCTGGCGCAGGGCATGTGCGCGGCGCTGGTGGCCATCCACGCCGCCGACGTCATCCACCGCGACTTCAAGCCGTCCAACGTGATGATCGTCAACGGTGACCCGCTGGTCATCGACTTCGGCATCGCCCACCTGGTCAACGCGACCCGGCTCACCCAGACCGGCATGTTCGTCGGCACCCCCGGCTACCTCGCCCCGGAGATCATCCGCGACTCCGAGATCACCCAGGCGGCCGACGTGCACGCGCTGGCCTCGACGGTCTTCTTCGGCGCGACCGGCAAGCCGCCGTTCGGCACGGGCAGCTTCGAGGTCGTCTGTTTCAACATCATGGAGGGCCGGGCCAACATCGACCTGGCCCCCGCGTGGCTGCGGGGCTGGCTGCGCCGGGCCCTGGCCGTCGACCCCGTCGCCCGGCCGTCCGCGACGGAGTTGCACCGGATGGCCCGCGCCCTCGACCCGAGGGTGACGGCCTTCCAGGAGACGCCGCCCACCTCCGTGCTGGAGAGCGGGACGAAGGTCCTCGGCACCGACGGCACCAGGGTCCTGGACGGTAAGTCCACCTCCCCGTCGCAGTCCCAGTCCTCGCCGTCCTCCCCGCCCCCGCAGGCCCCACCGCCCGCGCCGCCGCGGAACGGCACCCGCGCGCTGCCGCAGGACGGCACCTACTCCGACCTGCTCCCGCCGGTCGAGTACGCCAAGCCGGAGCGGCGTGAGCGCAGGCCCAGGCAGGAGCAGGGTCAGGGGTCCGCCGCGACGGCCCCGCCCCCGTACGTCCCGGCCTCCAAGCCGCCGCCCTACGTCCCCGCGCCGCCCTCGGCGCAGGCCAGGGCCGCGGCCCCGCCGCCCTTCGCCGACCAGCGGGTGGCCGGATATCCGGCGCCGCCGCCCACAGGTCAGGCGCGGCCCTACCCGCCGCCGGTCCAGGCGCGCCGTGAGGCCCCCACCCAGGACCGGCCCGCGCCCGCGCCCCGCACCCCTCCGCAGGAGCGCTACCGGGCCGCCCACCCGCTGGCCTCGGTGCTGTTGCTGACCATCCTGGTGGCGCTGGCCTGCATGCTGCCCGTGGTGGTGAGCGTGTTCGCGCTGGCCGCCGCGCTCTGCCTGCGGGTGGGCGAACACCTCTTCGGGGACCTGGCCCAGCGACGCTCCATCCGGGGCAGCAGTGCCAGCGACCCCCTGCTCGCGGTGCTCGGCACCCCGTGGGCGCTGATCAGGTCCGCGTTCGGGACGCTGGTCACCGGGCTGCTGTCCGCCATGTTCGGCATGTGCGTGTGGGGGTTCCTCGTCTACGCCGGAGACATGAACAAGAACCTCGCGGCCGCCTACGCCGCGGGTGCCTTCGTGGCCGGGCTGTTCGTGCTGCCCGGCGGCGGCAAGCCCCGCAAGGCCGTCGCCCGCGCGCTGAGCGGGGTCATCCGCAGTCCCGGCGCGGGCATGGTGACCACGATCGTGCTGGGCACGCTGGCGTTCTTCGCGGTGATGACGGCGTTCAGCGTGGCCCCGTCCTTCTCCCCGTGGCGCAACCCGACCGACGTCGTCAACAGCCTCACGGCGGAGTGGCGGCAGTCGGCGAACGAGGGCGCGATAGGCGCGCTCGACCTCGTCGGCGGACTCCTGGACAGCCTGATGAAGAGCCTCGGCCTCGGATTCCTGACGTTCTGGAAGTAACGGACCCGCCGGCGGGTCTTCACCGGTCGCCGACCGGTGCGCGATCGCCTTCTCTGCGGCACGATGGAGGGGACCCGCCGGAAGGAGTCGCATGGTTGCGCCGGACGGTGAACGTCTTGGCCCCTACCGCCTGCTGTCGAGACTGGGCGCCGGAGGTTTCGGCGAGGTCCACCTGGCACTGGATCCCGAGGGGCGCACGGTGGCGGTCAAGATCCTGCACCCCCACGTCGCGGCCGACGAGACGGCCCTGACCCGGCTGGCCCGCGAGGTCGAGACCATGCGGCTGGTCCAGGGCCCGCGGGTCGCCGAGATCCTGGACGCCTCCCTGGAGGGGGCCCGCCCCTATCTGGTCACCCGTTACGTGCAGGGCCGCCCGCTCGGCGCGGTGGTCGCGGCCGACGGGCCGGTCGCCGGCGACGCTCTCGTACGGCTGGCGCGCGGCCTGGCCGAGGCGGTGGCCACCGTGCACGCCGCCGGGGTGGTGCACCGCGACCTCAAGCCCGCCAACGTGATCCTGACCGACGGGGAGCCGGTCGTCATCGACTTCGGCATCGCCTCCGCGCTCGACTCGCCCTCGGTCACCGCCTCGGGGGCCGTGCTCGGCACGCCCGGCTACCTGGCGCCCGAGGTGCTGGAAGGCACCGAGGCCGGTGCCGAGGCCGACGTCTTCGCCTTCGGGGCGACGCTGGCGTACGCGTCCACCGGGCGGCACCCCTACGGCACCGGTCCGGCGTCGGCGATCGGCTACCGCGTCGTCCATCACCCTCCCGACCTCGACGGCGTTCCCGGATGGCTGGAGCCGACGCTCGGCAGGTGCCTGCTGCGCGATCCCGCCGCCCGGCCGCGCGCCGACGCGCTGCCGGCGTGGCTGGGCAGCGCCCCCGCCGCCCCCGCCGCCCCCGCCGCCCCCGCCGCCCCCGCCGCCCCCGCCGGCCCCATCGCCCCCGTCGCCGGGCCGGCCGGGTACCGCCGCGACACCGCCGACGCCCGTAAGGCCGCCCGGGCCGAGGGCGCACGGCACCGGGCGGCCGCGTTCCGCGACCCCCCGCCGTTCCCGAGAGCGGACTCCCCGGACTCCGCGGCGTTCCAGGATCCCGCGGTGTCCCCCGATCCCGCGTCGTTCCCGGAACCCCGGCCTCCGGACATCCCGGTGCCGAAGGCCAGGTCGCCCCGGGACAGCGGGAACGACACCGGGAACACAGCGGGCACGGCGGGCACAGCGGGCACGGCGGACACCGGGATGCAGGATCTCGGCACCAGGGAGTGGCGGCCGGGGCAGCCGCGCCCGGCGACGGGCAGGCCCTCGCCGGAGGAGGCCCGCGCGCGCCGCAGGGTCGTCCTGCACCGCCGCTGGGTCGTCGGCACCGGCCTGCTCGTCTCCCTGATGGCCGCGACCGCGAGGGAGCCGCTGCCCGAGGTGGCGCTGCTGCTCCTGACCGGGTACGGCTCGGTGATGCTCGTCGACGCGGGCATCGCCCTGTTCGCCCGCCGGGACCGCGGGCGGATGATCCTCGACCTGGCGGCCGGGGCCGGGGCCGTCGCGCTGGGGGCGGTCCTCAGCACGTTCTTCAGCACGCTCACCCTGGCGCTGGTGCTGGGCACCGTCGTCTTCGTCCTGGTCGCGATCCTGGCGGCCGGCTGAGCGGGCCGGGGGCGCGGGCGTGGCGCGGAACCCGCGCGCGAATACCGGAATATAGTTCGGTATGGTAGGGGTGGCGGCCCTCGGGGAAGGTTACGGCCGCTCGGCGTGGGCCGCGCAACCTGGCGGTTTGCGCCTAAGCTACTGATGGGTAACATAATGACGGGGGGCCGGGACGGGCACGCACCGACCGGGCCACCCGCTGCCACACCGCCCGAGGGCACCTGGCAGTCTTGGCAGCGCGTGCACGTACCCCGCGTGCACGTACCGCATCCGGCGTCAACCGCAGCGACGCGGTGGCGCAGGCGAACACGGGAGGTCGGCCACCGGCCATGAACATCGTCGTCTGCGTGAAGCAGGTCCCCGACACGGCGACCGAGCGCAAGCTGAAGTCCGATGACAATACGCTCGACCGCGATGCCGCCGACGGCGTCATCAACGAGCTGTGCGAGTACGCGGTCGAGGAGGCGCTGCGCCTGAAGGAGGCGCACGGCGGTGAGGTGACCGTCCTCACCATGGGTCCCGCCAAGGCGAGCGACACCATTCGCAAGGCCCTGGCCATGGGTGCCGACAAGGCCGTCCACCTGGTGGACGACGCGCTGCACGGCTCGGACGCCCTGGGCACCTCCCACGCCCTGGCACAGACCCTCAAGAAGATCGGTTTCGATCTGGTCGTGCTCGGCTCGGAGTCGACGGACGCCCGCACCGGGGTCCTCGCCGCCATGCTGGCCGAGCGCCTCGGCGTGCCGCAGCTCACCTTCGCCAACCAGGTTCAGGTCGACGAGGGCGCCATCTCCATCCAGCGCGTCACCGACTACGGCTACGACAGGGTCGAGGCCTCGCTGCCCGCCGTCGTCTCCGTCGTGGAGAAGATCAACGAGCCGCGCTACCCGTCCTTCAAGGGCATCATGGCCGCCAAGAAGAAGCCGGTCGAGAAGCTCGGCGTCGCCGACGCCGAGATCGACGCCTCCCAGGTGGGCCTGGCCAACTCCTGGAGCGAGGTCGCAGACTTCGCGGTCGCCCCGCCGCGCGCGGCGGGCACGGTCGTCAAGGACGAGGGCGACGGTGGCGTGAAGGCCGCCGACTTCCTCGCGTCGAAGAAGTTCGTCTGAGAGCGGGGGTTAGCTGGAATGTCCGAGATTCTCGTTCTGGTCGAGCACGTCGAGGGCCAGGTCAAGAAGGTCACCCTTGAGCTGCTGACGCTCGCCAGGAAGCTGGGCACCCCGTCGGCGGTCTGGACGGGCGCGGGCTACTCTCCCGAGGCCCAGGCCAGGCTGGCCGAGTACGGCGCGGAGAAGATCTATCTGGCCGACTCCGCCGAGGTCAGCGACTACGTCGTGGCGCCCAAGGCGGAGCTGCTCGCCCACCTGGTGGGCGAGAAGGCGCCGGCCGCGGTGCTCGTGGCCGCGACGGCCGAGGCCAAGGAGATCGCCGGCCGTCTCGCCATCAAGATCGACTCCGGTGTGCTCACCGACGTCGTGGGCATCGAGGACGGCCTGGTCGCCGACCAGTCCATCTTCGGCGGCGGCATCAACGTCCGGTCGCGCGTGACCAAGGGCACCCCGATCGTCGCGGTGCGCCCCAACGCCACTCCGGTCGAGGCCGCCGCGGGCGCGGGCACCGAGGAGCGCGTCACCTTCACCGTCTCCGACGCCGCCAAGGGCGCCAGGATCGTGGAGCGGGTCAAGGAGGAGAAGGGCGCGCGCCCGGAGCTCACCGAGGCCGCGATAGTGGTCTCCGGTGGCCGGGGCGTCGGCTCGGCCGAGAAGTTCTCGATCATCGAGGACCTGGCCGACTCGCTCGGCGCGGCCGTCGGCGCCTCCCGCGCCGCCACCGACGCCGGCTGGTACCCGCACCAGTTCCAGGTCGGCCAGACCGGCAAGACCGTCTCGCCGCAGCTGTACATCGCGGCGGGCATCTCCGGGGCCATCCAGCACCGGGCCGGTATGCAGACCGCCAAGACGATCATCGCGATCAACAAGGACCCCGAGGCGCCGATCTTCGAGCTCGCCGACTACGGCGTCGTGGGCGACCTGCACCAGATCGTCCCGCAGCTGACCCAGGAGATCACCAAGCGCAAGTGACCGGCAGGTCACAGCGCATCACGGCGTATCGGGGGGGTACGGGCACGGTGTGCCCGTACCCCCCTTTGCCGGTTCGTGGGCCCGCGAGGGTTCAGGCCGCCATGGAGAGCTCGCGCCTGGCGGTGTCCAGCGGGACGGCGACCGCGCGGGAGCGGGGCAGGAACCACGCGACCACGGCGATCAGGACGCCGAGCACCACCGCGATGCCGAGTCCCACCCTGAGTGTGACCAGATCGGAGAGGAAACCGATGATCACGGGGCCGAGCAGCAGTCCCGCGTAGCCCATCGCGCCGGTCTGGGCGATGGCCGGTCCGGGGTCGCCGGTCGCGCCGCCCGCCAGGGACATGGCCATCGGCGAGACCGTCGCCACGGCCACCCCCACGAACAGCATGGCCGAGACGGCGATCGGCGCCGTGGGGGCCGTGAGGACCACGGTGAAGGTCGCGGCGGTGGCCAGGCCCGAGGCGACCATCATGCCGCGGGCGCCGAAGCGGGCCCGGACGCGGTCACCGGTGAGGCGCCCGGCCAGCATGCCCGCCTCGAAGATCGGGTAGCCCAGGGCGGCGAGCGCCTCCGGCGCGCCCAGCACGTTCCGCAGGTACAGGCCGTTCCAGTCGGCGACCGTACCCTCCACCATGAACGCGCAGAAGGCGATCACGCCGAGAAGGTAGACCACCGGGGGCATCCGGCGCCGTGCCGTGCTCCGGCCCTCGGCCGAGCGGCGGGAAGCCCTCACCGGGTCGGGCAGGTAGGAGCGGCTGACGAGCACCGCCACGGGGAGCGCGAGCAGGGCGACCAGGGTCAGGTGGACCGTGATCGAGAGTCCCGCCGCGATCGCCGCGGTGCCCAGCAGGCCCGCGGAGATCGCTCCCACGCACCAGCCGGCGTGCATGCCGTTCATCAGCGGGCGTCCGTAGGCGCGCTCGACCACCGATCCCTGCGCGTTCATCGCGACGTCCACCGCGCCGAACGCCAGGCCGAACAGGCCGCTCGCGGCCAGGGCCAGGGGGAACGACGGGGCTACCGCGAGCAGCGCCAGGGTGGTCGCGGTCAGGGGAGCCGCGACCCGCAGGATGCTCCGGCTGCCGAGGCGTGTCATCACCCCGCGCATCGACTGCATGGTGATGAGCGCTCCCAGCCCCCAGACGAGGAGGATGCCGCCCACCGATGCCTCGGACAGCCCGAGCTTGTCGGAGAGCGCCGGAATGCGCACGGTCATCGTTCCGCACAGCAGGCCTGCGAGCACGAATGTGAGAACCGCTCCGGTTCGAGCCGCTCTCAGGTCGCGGGTCATGACTCAATCCCTTCAATAAATGTTTTGACAAACCGGGGAGCGGGCACACCAAAGTCGGTCGCTTTCGCGCGTGCGAAAGCGACCACCAATCTTTGTGAGTGTTTCCCCTGGTCAGGTGAATGATCAGACGGGTGCCCGCCGACCGGCGCGTCGCGGCGCCGGGGTGATCAGGCGGGCAGGGTCGTCACGGGCAGGGCCGTCAGGCGGGCAGCAGGGCCAGCAGTCGTCGTTTCAGGATCTCGATGTGCTCGGCGTCGTAGAGGCCGGGGTCGTGGCTCGCCACGTCCCACAGTCCCTCGCAGGCCAGGCGCACGATCTGCGCCGCCTCCGGGTCGGGCTCGCTGTCGAGCCCCTCGCGGTGCCAGCGGGCCATCGCCACCCGGAGCGGGGCGAGAAGGTAGAGGTTGCCGGAGGCCCCGGTCACCACGGCCCAGCGTCGCAGCCTGCCGCTCTGCACGGCGGCGAACGTGGCCGCCAGGTAGTTCTTGGTGTAGGTGTCGTGCCCCTGGGTCGCGACGAGCTCGTCGAACTCCTCGATCAGCCGCTCGACCATGCCCTTGATCAGGGCTTCCTTCGTGCCGAAGTGGTAGAGCAGGCCGCCCTTGCTGCAGCCGGCGCGCTCCGCGACGGTCGCCAGGGTGAGAGCCTGGGAGCCCTGGTCGCAGAGCAGATCCTCTGCCGCGTCCAACAGCTCTTCCCGTCTCATGGCGGTTACTGTACCGTCTGGACGGTTCAGTGGTCAACTCCGCGGATCAGGCCCTCCACGGGCGCGGATACGCTTGGAAGGTTGACAGCGAGTTGGGGAGGGGAATGCGGCCGTGAAGTCCGCCTATCTCGATCACGCGGCGACCACGCCGATGCTTCCCGAGGCGATCGAGGCGATGACAGCCCAGCTCGGCCAGGTCGGCAACGCGTCCTCCCTGCACGCCGCAGGCCGCCGCACCCGCCAGGTCGTGGAGGAGGCGCGGGAGACCATCGCCGCCGCGCTCGGCGCCAGGCCCAGCGAGGTCGTCTTCACCGCGGGCGGCACCGAGGCCGACAACCTCGCCGTCAAGGGCCTGTACTGGGCCCGCCGTGCCGGGGGGGCCGACAGGATCCTGATCAGCGCGGTGGAGCACCACGCCGCCCTGGACCCCGCGCACTGGCTGAGCGCCCACCAGGGCGCGACCGTCGAGCCGCTCCGCGTCGACGAGTTCGGCCGGGTGCACCCGCAGACCCTCCGCGACGCCATCGAGCGCGACCCGGGGAGTGTCGCCCTGGTCAGCGTCATGTGGGCCAACAACGAGGTCGGCACCGTCCAGCCGGTCCACGAGCTCGCCGCGATCGCCGGGGAGTACGGCATCCCCTTCCACACCGACGCGGTCCAGGCCGTCGGCCAGCTCCCCGTGGTCTTCGCCGGCTCGGGGGTCGACGCGCTGACGCTCTCCGGGCACAAGGTCGGCGGCCCGATGGGCGTCGGCGCCCTGCTGCTCGCCCGGGGCGTCGACCCGGTGCCGGTGCTGCACGGCGGCGGCCAGGAACGCGACGTCCGCTCCGGCACGCTCGACGCCCCCTCCGTCGCCGGCTTCGCCACGGCGGTGCGGGCCGCGGTGGCCCGGCAGGCCGAGAACTCGGCCCGGCTGACCGGGCTCCGCGACGACCTCATCCGCCGGGTCCGCCAGGCGGTGCCCGACGTGATCCTCAACGGCGATCCGGTGAACCGCCTTCCCGGCAACGCCCACTTCTCCTTCCCCGGCTGCGAGGGCGACGCCCTGCTCATGCTCCTGGACGCCAAGGGCGTGGAGTGCTCGACGGGCTCGGCCTGCTCGGCGGGGGTGGCGCAGCCGTCGCACGTACTGCTCGCGATGGGCGCCGACGGGTTCCGGGCACGCGGCTCGCTGCGCTTCTCCCTCGGCCACACCTCGACCGAGGAGGACGTGGACCGGCTGGCCGACGTCATCGGCCTCGTCGTCGAGCGCGCCCGCCGCGCGGGCCTGAGCTGATCGGTGCCGTACGGGGGTCCGTCGCATGGCTTCGGGGCCTCCCGGCCCGACCAGGTGGGCGCCGGCGCGGGTACGCTCAGGGGGTTATGAGTCTTCGTGTGCTTGCCGCCATGTCCGGTGGCGTCGACTCCGCCGTGGCGGCCGCCCGCATCGCCGAGGCGGGCCATGACGTCACCGGTGTCCACCTCGCCCTCTCCGCCAACCCCCAGTCCTACCGGACCGGCGCCCGCGGGTGCTGCACGGTCGAGGACTCGCGAGACGCCCGCAGGGCCGCCGACGTGATCGGCATCCCCTTCTACATATGGGACATGGCCGAGCGCTTCCACCGCGACGTCGTCGAGGACTTCGTCAGCGAGTACGCCGCCGGGCGCACCCCCAACCCGTGCCTGCGCTGCAACGAGAAGATCAAGTTCGAGGCGGTGCTCGACCGGGCCCTCGCGCTGGGCTTCGACGCGGTGGCCACCGGGCACCACGCGCGCGTCGCGGACGGTGTCCTGAGCCGTAGCCCCGACCAGGGCAAGGACCAGTCGTACGTCCTGGGCGTGCTCACCAGGGAGCAGCTCGGTCACGCGATCTTCCCGCTGGGCGACTCCACCAAGGCCCAGGTGCGCGAGGAGGCCGCGCGGCGCGGTCTCATGGTGGCCGACAAGCCCGACAGCCACGACATCTGCTTCATCGCCGACGGCGACACCCGGGGCTTCCTCGCCGACCGCCTCGGCGCGGAGCGGGGCCCGATCGTCGACGAGTCCGGCGAGGTCGTGGGCGGCCACGAGGGCGCCTACGGCTTCACGATCGGCCAGCGCAAGGGCCTGCGCATCGACCGCCCGGCCCCCGACGGCCGCCCCCGCTACGTGCTGTCCATCGAGCCGGTCTCCAACACGGTCACCGTCGGCCCGCGCTCGTCCCTCGAGGTCACGACCATCGTCGCGGAGCGGCCGGTCTGGAACGGCCCGGTGGAGGAGCCGCGCGAGCCGCTGGCCTGCACGGTCCAGCTCCGCGCCCACGGCGAGGTGTACGGCTGCCGTGCCCAGCTCTCCGGCGGGGAGGTCCACATCACGCTGGACGGCCCGGCCACCGGGGTCGCGGCGGGCCAGGCGGCCGTGCTCTACCTCGGCGACACCGTGATCGGCTCGGCGACCATCGCCTCGGCCTCCTGAGCCCGCTCCGCGGACGCGTTCGCGGCACCCGGGCGGCTTCCCGTCCCGGTGGAGCCCCGCCATGGGACGGGCGCGGGGCCGCTGTACGGGCGGCAACCGCATCCACCGTGATCATTTGCCAGACAGGCCTTGGTCGCGTCACCGCCGTCGGGTTGATCGGTTCGTCCATGGTGCCCATGGCTGGTCCCCTGTTCACGGCCGGGGCAGCCCTCAGGCCGTCCCGGCCGGTGATGAGTCAGACGGGGTCGATCGCGAGGTCGGTGACCTGGTCGTCCTTGATGCCGAACACGAACGCGAAGGACAGGGGCCCGCCGGGGAACTCACCGTCCCCGGAGGCCACCAGACGGTCGCCCGCGAACGAGGTCGGCGTGATCACGATCTTGGGGTTGATCAGGTGCCCCTGGATCCACTCGCGGATCTCGGCCTCGCCGGCGTAGGTCGTCCCGTCATCGCGCACGGTGGCCCCGTCGCCGAAGACCGCGGCCAGCGCGTTCGCGTCGTGCGCGTTGGTGGCCGCGATGAAGTTCTCGACAGCCTTGGGAAGGGTGATGTCGTCCATTTCTGCTCTCCGGTCTTCTCGGGTGCCAGGACGCGGGCGCGTCCTGGTACGTCCCTGCAGCACCTCAGCACCAGCACCTCAGCACCTCAGCGGCACGATGACGATGCGGGCGGCGACCCGCCCCGGGCCGTGCGGCGCGGTGACCGGCTCGAGGTGCCGAGCAGGGGTCAAGTCGGCATGGACATGCGCGGGGCGCATGCTGATGAAGGCTTCGTCGGGTCGGTTGTGTGTGGTGACTCAATCCACCCCGACGAGGCTCCTCACGTTCGCGGCGAGGTCGACTCCCGCGAGTTGCGGACACAACTTCTGGCAACAGGCTCAGAAGTCCGCGCCGCGCGAGAGCTTTTCGTTCGCGCGCAGCTCCGTGAGTGCGTTCTCGTGCATCGCGACGACGACGTCGTAGCCAGAGTTGCCGAGCACGATCCGTTGCGGCGGAACGGGGGCGTTCATCGCGCTGATCACGGCCTGCACTCCGCGTTCGGGGTCACCCTCCTGCTTGCCGTTGTGGTCCACGAACGCCGCCTTGACGCCCTCGACCATCGGCACGTAGGCGTCGACGGTCTCGTTGACGGGCTCGTCCTGGAAGCCGGCGAAAGCCTTGGTGCGGAACGCTCCCGGCTCTACGACGAGCACGCGCACACCGAACGGCTCAACTTCATGGCGCAGTGTCTCCGACAGTCCTTCGAGCGCGAACTTCGCCGCCGAGTAGTAGCCGAACCCCTGTGCGCCGACGAGGCCTGCCACCGACGACATGTTCACGATCCAGCCGTCGCCGCGTGCCCGCATACCTGGCAGGACCGCGCGTATCACCTCGACCACGGCGAACAGGTTGAGGTCGAACGTGCGGCGGATCGTCTCGTCAGGGGCCCCCTCGACCGAGCCGAACCAGCCACGGCCCGCGTTGTTGACGAGCACGTCGATCCCGCCGAACCGCTCCTCCGCCGCCTTGACCGCCGCACGCACCTGCTCGGCATCGGTGACATCGAGCTGGAGAACCAGCACACGGTCGCCGTACGGTTCAGCCCATTCCTGCAGTTCAGAGGGCCGACGCGCTGTCACCACCACCTGATCGCCCTGTTTCAGCGCAGCCTCGGCATAGACCAGGCCGAACCCTCCGGGCGTCCCGCCGGTGACGAACCAAGTCCTCATGGACTTCTCCTTTCGCTATAGAGGGCAATGTAGCGCTATATGAGCTACTATAGCAACCATGCAGAATGCACGGGATCGACTCCTGCTCGTCGCGGCGGAGTTGCTGGAGGCCGGCGGCACGGTGTCCACGAGAGCGGTGTGCGAACGCGCCGAGGTGCAGGCCCCGACGCTGTACCACCACTTCGGCAGCAAGCAGGGCCTGATCGACGCCGTGGTGAACCACGGCTTCACCCAGTACACGGCGGTCGAGAGTTCTGGCGACCCGCTGGGCGACCTGCGCGAGGGCTGGGACAGGCACGTGCGGTTCGGGCTGGAGCACCCGTCGTTCTACGGGCTGCTCTACGGCCGCGCCGAGCCGGGAAAGCCCTGCGTCGTCACCGCTCCCGCGCACGCCGCGTTGCGCGAGCGGTTGACCGCCGCCGCCGCCCATGGCCTGCTCAAGGTGCCGGCGGACGAAGCCGCCGAACAGGTGCTTGCCGCCAACGTCGGCATCACGCTCACCTTGATCAGCCAGCCGGAGCCGGACTTCGGGCTGTCCGGACGCGTCCGCGAGGCCGCGCTGGCCGGAGTCCTGCACACGCCCTCCGCCGACGCCCCCGCGACCCGTGCGAGCGCCGCACTGACGTTGCGTGCGCTGGTCGGCAACGACCCGGGCGACCTCACCCCCGGCGAACGCGCGCTGCTCGGCGAGCTGCTGGACCGCCTGGCCCGCTAAGGCCTGTCTGGCAAATGATCACGGTGGATGCGGTTGGACAATCGCTCGTGGTGCGACGAGGCGAGCCGACCGACAGGACTCGGCAACGGATCGAGCCCCTGCTGCCCGCGACGGACGGCAGGGGACGGCCCTGGCGTGATCACCGCGAGGTCGTCAACGGGATCTCGTGGCGGTTGCGGACCGGATCGCCCTGGCACGACATCCCCGAGCGCTGCGGCCCCTGGCAGACCTGCCATGAGCGGTTCGAACGCTGAGACCAAGACGGCACCTGAGCCAGGATCCTGGAAGACCTACAGGTCGAAGACGACTCCCTCGGGACGGCCGAGGTGACCGTCAGCATCGACTCGACCATCGCCCGCGCGCACCAGCACGCCGCCGGAGCCCCAAAAAAAGGGGGACAGCGGTGAGACGATCGATGCGAAAGCCTCCCAAAGACGACAAGCCCTCGGGCGCTCCCGCGGCGGACTCACCACCAAGCCCACCTGATCACCGAACCCCGTGGCCTGCCGCTGACCGTGCGTCCGACCGGCGGCAACGTCGCGGACTGCACCGCCTTCGAAGCGGTGATGACCACCTTCCGGCTGCGTCACCCCGGCATCCGTCATGCTCCGGCTCCGCCGTTTCGAATTGTCAGACAGGCCCTAGGACCTGTTTTGTGGATCATCTGAGCCAGAGCAGTAGGCAGGCGATGGTCACGGCTGATCGGTAGTGGGCGGCGAGCTTGTCGTAGCGGGTG
>NZ_JBEZZK010000022.1:0-130065 GCF_040639135.1 Streptosporangium sp. NPDC023963 | reverse complement strand
CACCCGCTACGACAAGCTCGCCGCCCACTACCGATCAGCCGTGACCATCGCCTGCCTACTGCTCTGGCTCAGATGATCCACAAAACAGGTCCTAGCGCGCGAGCAGGGCGATGCCACGGCCACCGAAGAACGTCTCGAACACGTCGACGGGCAGGCTGGCCCGGCGAGCGCCGGGCGTGTGGCCGGAGGGGTTGTGCAGGTGGATCCGCCCGTGGTCGTGGCCGGTGAGCAGGACCAGGTGCCCGCCCCGGCCGGGCGCGGGCAGATCGGGGCGGCGGATCTCCTTGTGAACCGAGGCCATCACCAAGCACCCGGCCGCCAGTAAGCCGGAGATCTCCTGCATGGTCAGGTGCGGATGGACGGTCGCGTCCAGGCTGTGCTCAGCGCGGACGTAGTCGGCGAACGGCTGGTAGTACAGGCCCTTGATCCGGCCCTGGCCGTCTTCGACGTAGCCGCCGTAGGGCAGCACCCCGCGCAGCAGCTCCATCATCGGCGGCGCGTAGCCGTCACGATGATCGAGGATCATCTGGAGGCCGGCCATCCCGCAGCAGTGCTGAGCCCACCGGGCATACTCCTCGCGGGTAGCGGCGCCGGACTCCGCCCAGCGCGGATCGTCAGCGGGGTCGGCGCCCCGGTAGGCGATCGCCTCGATGAGATCGGGCGTCATGTACTGGGTGTAGATCTCAACGTCGTCATGAAGCGTCTGCTCGGGGTTGGCGGCCGTCGTCGGCCTGCAAGTCAGGCAACCCATCGTTTCCCCTTGCGTCAGTGCGGCCGATCAGCGCCCGGAACATGGCCCAGGCGATGTTCCCCCCGGACAAGACCACACCTATCTTGCCGGAGGCGCCGGTGATCTGCCCGCAGGTGACCGCCGCCGGCGCGCACCCGCCGCTGGGTTCGACGACGACTTTCAGATGGGTGAAGCAGATGGCCATGGCTTCGATGATCTGCGCATCGGTGACGGTGATCACCTGATCGAGCAGCGTACGGTTGATGCCGAACGGGATCGGGGCCGGGGTGGTGTGCGCGAGTCCGTCCGCGATCGTGAGCGGCTGCCGGATCGTCACCCGGTGCCCCTTACGCAGTGAGCAGGGGAGTGGTGGTGAGGGCGGTCAGGCGGGCCTTGGCCGCGCGGACGTCGCCGATGCTGATCATGTGATTCACCTCCTTAGGGCTGGTAGCCCTGCTTGGCCAGGGCTGTGGACAGGATGTGGGTGATCAGGCCGTCTCGGGCGGCGTCTCACCGGGTACCGGACTCGGGGACACTGGACGGGTGCGTTCCGACTGGTCCGGCCTGCCCGTACGTCACGCCCTGCCCGAGTTGCTCGCGGCGCTGGACGGGCGGGGCGTCGCCGTGCTCACCGCTCCCCCGGGCACCGGCAAGACCACCCTCGTCCCGCTCGCGCTGGCCGGGCTCCTCGACGGCTCGGCGCCCAGGCGGGTGATCGTGGCCGAGCCGAGGCGGATGGCGGTACGAGCGGCGGCGAGGCGGATGGCGTGGCTGCTGGAGTCCGAGGTGGGGGCGGAGGTCGGGTTCTCGATACGCGGCGAGCGCAGGGCCGGTCCGAGGACGGTCGTCGAGGTCGTCACCACGGGAGTCCTCCTGCAGCGGCTCCAGCGCGACCCCGAGCTCGAGGGCGTGGACGCGGTCCTGCTCGACGAGTGCCACGAGCGCCACCTGGACGCCGACACCGCGCTGGCGTTCCTCCTCGACGTCCGCGCCGCGCTCCGCCCCGACCTGCGGATCGTCGCCACCTCCGCCACCGCCGACGCCGCACCCTGGGCCCGCCTCCTCGGCTCCCCCGGCGACGCCGCCCCCTCCAAGATCCCCGGTGAATCTGGTGAATCCGGTGAACCCGCGCCGATCGTGCACGCCTCCGGCACCATGCACCCGGTCACGCCTGTCTGGGCACCGCCCACCGGGCCCGTCGCACCGCCCCACGGCATGCGGGTGGACCCGGCGTTCCTGGCCCACGTCGCCGGTGTCGTACGGCGCGCGCTGGCCGAGCACGAGGGGGACGTGCTCTGCTTCCTGCCGGGCGTCGGCGAGATCGGCCGGGTGGCCGCGATGCTCCCCGGCGTCGAGGTCCTCCAGGTGCACGGCCAAGCCCCGGCCCGCGTCCAGGACGCGGTCCTGTCCCCGGGCGACGGGAGGAGGGTGGTGCTCGCCACCTCGGTCGCCGAGTCGAGCCTGACCGTGCCGGGCGTACGGATCGTGGTCGACTCCGGCCTGGCCAGGGAGCCCCGCACCGACCACGCGCGCGGTCTCGGTTCGCTCACCACCGTCCGCGCCTCCCGGGCCTCGGCCGTCCAGCGGGCGGGGCGGGCGGGCCGCGAGGCGCCGGGCGTGGTCTACCGGTGCTGGTCGCGGGCCGAGCACGACCGGCTGCCCGAGCACGCGCGACCCGAGATCGCGCTCGCCGACCTGACCGGCTTCGCCCTCCAGGTCGCCTGCTGGGGCGATCCGGCCGCCACCGGCCTGGCCCTGCTCGACGCGCCGCCGCCCGCCGCGATGGACGCCGCCCGCCGCACCCTGTACGCCCTGGGCGCCCTGGACTCCCCCGGCACCACGCGGCCACCGGGCGCGCCGGAGCACTCGCCGGATCTTCCTCCCGTGGGCCGGGTGACCGACCGGGGACGGCGGATGGCCGGGGTCGGGGTCCATCCGCGCCTGGCACGGGCCCTGATCGACGCCGGTACAGCCGGTACAGCCGGTACGGCCACCGGCACGGACGGGATCGACGCCGGTTCCCGGGCCGCCGAGGTCGTGGCGCTGCTGTCGGAGCAACTGCCCAGGGACGCGGGCGACGACCTGGTGGCGGTCTGGCGCTCCGCGCGCCAGGGCGGTGACGGTTTCTCCGCCCGCTGGCGCCAGGAGGCGGGACGCCTGGCGCGGGCCGTACCCGGCACCGCCCGGCGTACGGGCCGGAAAGCGGAGGGTGCCGCCCGGCCGGGGAACGGCGGGGCGGCCGGGGGCGACGACGCCGTGGCCGGGACGGTCGTGGCGCTGGCCTACCCGGAGCGGGTGGCGCGGCGGCGCGGCGGCTCGTACCTGATGGCCTCGGGAACGGCCGCGGAGCTGCCGCGCGGGTCGCGGCTGGGGACGGCGGAGTGGCTGGCCGTCGCGGTCGCCGACCGGCCTACCGGAGCGGCGTCCGCCAGGATCAGGCAGGCGGTGGTCATCGACGAGGAGATCGCCAGGCTCGCCGCGGCCTCCCTGTACAGCTCCGGTGAGGAGATCACCTGGCACACCCCGCCGGGAGGACGGCGCGGCGACGTGTCGGCGCGGCGGGTGGAGAGGCTGGGCGCGATCGAGCTGTCCAGCGGCGCGCTCCGCGGCGCCGACGTGCGGCCCGCCGTCCTGGAGGGCCTGCGCGCGGAGGGCCTGTCGATCCTGCGCTGGACGCCCGAGGCCGTGGCCCTGCGCGAGCGGCTGGCCTTCTGCCGCCGCACGCTCGGCGACCCGTGGCCCGCGACGGACGACGACGCGCTGGTCGGCGCGGCCGACCGCTGGCTGGAGCCCGAGCTCTCGCGGGCCCGCCGCCGGTCCGACCTGGAGCGCCTCGACGTGGTCTCCGCGCTGCACCGCCTGGTCCCGTGGAACGCCCGGCTGGCAGAGGTGGCCCCGGAGCGGGTCGAGGTGCCGAGCGGGTCGCGGGTCAGGATCGACTACTCGGGCGAGCAGCCGGTGCTGGCCGCCAAGGTTCAGGAGCTGTTCGGCTGGGCCGAGGCCCCGCGCGTCGCCGGGGTCCCGCTGGTGATCCACCTGCTCTCCCCCGCGGGCCGCCCGGCCGCCGTCACCGCCGACCTGGCCTCCTTCTGGCGCGAGGGCTACCGCGCGGTCCGCGCCGAGCTCCGCGGGCGCTATCCCCGGCATCCCTGGCCCGACGATCCCCTGTCGGCCACCGCCACCCGCCGCACCAACCCCCGCCGCTGACCCCGGCGGGCCGGAAGCCCGGGAGCGCCGGGGCTCGGGGATGCCGGAAGCCCGGGAGCGCCGGGCGAAATAACGCCGATGAGCCGGACAAGTCATCTGATTGAGACGTAGGGCGCTTCCCCTTACGCATTCGCCAGACCACACTCGGTGCATGTCGTGGGTGGGAAGTTCCGCAGTGGAGATCGCGGATGCCGTGCGACGGGGGAAGGTCACGGCACCCGTGGTGGTCGCCGAGCACCTCGACGCCATCGCCGAGCGCGACGGGCGGGTCGGGGCGTTCCGCGTGGTCCTCGCCGAGCGGGCGCTGGCCGAGGCGCGAGCCCTGCAGGGGCGGGAGGACCTGTCCGGGCTGCCGCTCGCCGGGGTGCCGATCGCGATCAAGGACAATGTCGCGACCCGCGGGGAGGCGTCGCGCAACGGTTCGGCGGCGACGCCCGACGTGCCCGCGGACGAGGATCATCCCGTGGTCGCCAGGCTGAGGGCGGCGGGCGCGGTGATCGTCGGCATCACCAACGTGCCGGAGCTGTGCCTGGCCGGATTCTCCGACAGCGTGTACGGCGTCACCCGCAACCCGTGGGACCCGAGCCGCACCGCCGGCGGCTCCTCGGGCGGGAGCGCGGCGGCCGTGGCGGCGGGCATGGTCCCGCTGGCCCACGGCAACGACGGGCTGGGCTCGCTGCGCATCCCCGCCGCCTGCTGCGGCCTGCTCTCGATCAAGCCGGGACACGGGCTGGTCCCGCCGCCGGAGCACGACTGGTACGGGATGTCGGAGAACGGGCCGCTGGCCACCACCGTGGCCGACCTCGCCCTCGCCCTCGCCGTCATGGCGGGCGACATGTCGCTGGCGACGCCCGGGGAGAGCGAGGCCCTGGGCGTGGGCCGCGCCATCGACGACTACCCGGGCGGGCTGACCCTGTCGGAACCGCTGAGGCTCCGGGTCGCGGTCGCGCCGATGCCGCTGCCGCCGGGACTCTCGGTGGACGCCGAGTTCCAGCGGGCGGTGACCGAGGCTGCGGAGGCGCTGGGCGCGGCGGGGCACACCGTGGTGGACCACCCCGAGCGGATGTCCCTCCGGGTCGGCGCCGCCGCCGTGGCCACCTGGTTCGCGTGCGCCAGGGGCGACGTCGAAGGCCTCGACCCGCGCGGGCTGGAGCGGCGCACCAGGTCCCTGGCGAGGATGGGCCGGCTGCTCGCCAGGTTCGGGGCGGACGGCGCGGCGGGCCGCGACCGCTGGCGCGCGTACGGCGCCGACCAGTGGTTCGGGAACGCCGACGTGCTCGTCACCCCGACGCTCGCCGCCGTGCCGCCGCCCGCCGAGCGCTGGGGCCGCCGGGGGCTGCTGGCCAACGCCCGCGTCAACCTGGCGTACGCGCCCGCCACCGCGGCCTGGAACATGGCCGGCTGGCCGGCCATGAACGTCCCGTACGGCAGGCACTCCAACGGCACGCCGATCGGGGTCCAGCTCGTCGCGGCACCGGGCGGCGAGGCGCAACTCCTGGCCCTGGCCGGCCAGCTGGAGGCCGCCCGCCCCTGGACCCGCCACGCCCCGCTCACCTGACCACCGGCCCCGCCGGTCCCGCCAGGCCGGACCCGGCGGGACGGGCCCGGCGACGCCTGGCGCGCCGGACCTGGCGGACCGGGCGAACCGGGCGTCGCGGACCGGACGCGACGGAGCCTGGCGGGGCCCGGCGGGGCCTGACGGGGCCTGACGCGCGTCAGGCCGGGCGCGTCAGACGCCGGTGGGGTGCCAGACGGTCTTGGTCTCCAGGAAGGCCGTCAGGCGCCTGGTGCCGGGGTCGGCGGACCAGTCGGTCGCCGCGGGGCGGAAGACCCGCTTGAGGTTCTCCGCCGCCGCCTCCTCGCACGTGACCGCCAGGCTCTCGTCGGCGACCCCGGTGAGGTCGAGGGCGTTGACGTCCATGTGCGCGGCCAGCCAGGGGGCGATCTCGGCGACCGAGCCGGTGAGGATGTTCACCACCCCGCCGGGCAGGTCCGAGGTGGCGAGCACCTCCGCCAGGGTGATCGAGGGCAGCGGGGCGCGCTCGCTCGCGATCACGACGCAGGTGTTGCCCGTGACGATCACCGGGGCGATCACCGAGACGAGCCCCAGCAGCGGCTCGTCGGGGGCCACCACCGCGACCACGCCGGTCGGCTCCGGCGAGGAGATGTTGAAATAGGGCCCGGCGACCGGGTTGGTGGACCCGGCGACGGCGGCGATCTTGTCGGACCACCCCGCGTACCAGACCAGCCGGTCGACGGCCGCGTCCACGACCTCCCCGGCCTTCTTCGTCCCGGTCTCCGCCAGCTCGGCGACGAACTGGGCCCGGCGGCCCTCCAGCATCTCGGCGACGCGGTAGAGGATCTGCCCCCGGTTGTACGCGGTGGCGCCCGACCAGCCGCCGAAGGCCTTGCGCGCGGCCGTCACCGCGTCGCGGGCGTCCTTGCGGGAGGCCCTGGAGGCGTTGGCGAGGAAGTCGCCCCTGGAGGAGGCCACGGCGTAGGACCTTCCGCTCTCGGAGCGCGGGAACGCCCCGCCGATGTACAGCTTGTACGTCTTGCGCACGGCGAGCCGCGCGGGCCCTTGGCCCTCGCCGCCCCCGACGCCTCCGCCACCCTCGCCGGCCCGGTTTCCCGCGCGGCCCGCGACGTCCTCGCTCGTACCGTCCGCCGCGGGGGCACCGGCCTGCTTGCCCGCCCGTGCCCGGCCCGGCCGCTCCGCCTTACTCATTTCCCAGCCCTCTCCACGAGCTCTCCTGCTGCGCCAGCCGGGCCGGCACGAAGATCTGACCGCAGCGGCTCACGCCGCACCGGTGGGCGAACCAGCCCCGCAGCACCGGCCGTCCGGCGCGGGCGAAGCCGTGGCCCCGGGTGCTCTGGGCACGGCGGGGCCGGCGTTTCGCCCTGTGATGCTCACACATCGAGATACGCCTCCAGCCCGTGCCGCCCGCCCTCGCGCCCATACCCGGACTCCTTGTAGCCGCCGAACGGCGAGGTGGGGTCGAACCGGTTGAAGGTGTTGGCCCAGACGACGCCGGCGCGGAGCCTGTCCGCCATCCACAGGATGCGCGAGCCCTTCTCCGTCCACACGCCCGCCGACAGGCCGAACGGGGTGTTGTTGGCCTTCTCCACCGCCTCGGCCGGGGTACGGAAGGTCAGCACGGACAGGACCGGCCCGAAGACCTCCTCGCGGGCGATCCGGTGCGACTGGGCCACGCCGGTGAAGATGGTCGGCGGGAACCAGAAGCCCTTGTCGGGCAGCGAGCAGGCCGGGGACCAGCGCTCGGCGCCCTCCGCCTCCCCCAGGTCGGACAGCTCACGGATCTTGGCGAGCTGGGCCGCGGAGTTGATCGCGCCGATGTCGGTGTTCTTGTCCAGCGGGTCGCCCAGCCGGAGGGTGCCGAGCCGCCGCTTCAGCGCGTCGAGCAGCTCCGTCTCGATCGACTCCTGCACCAGCAGCCGGGAGCCCGCGCAGCAGACGTGACCCTGGTTGAAGAAGATCCCGTTGACGATGCCCTCGACGGCCTGGTCGAGCGCGGCGTCCTCGAAGACGATGTTCGCGGCCTTGCCGCCGAGCTCCAGGGTGACCTTCTTGCCGGTGCCCGCGACCGACCTGGCGATCTGGCGGCCGACCTCGGTGGAGCCGGTGAAGGCCACCTTGTTCACGTCGGGGTGGTTCACCAGGGCGGCGCCGGTCTCGCCCGCGCCGGTCACGATGTTGACCACGCCGGGCGGCAGGTCGGCCTGCGCGCAGATCTCCGCGAACAGCAGCGCGGTCAGCGGGGTGGTCTCCGCGGGCTTGAGGACGACCGTGTTGCCGCAGGCCAGCGCGGGCGCGATCTTCCACGCGAGCATGAGCAGCGGGAAGTTCCACGGGATGACCTGGCCGGCCACCCCGAGCGGGCGCGGGGCGGGGCCGTACCCGGCGTAGCCGAGCTTGTCGGCCCAGCCGGCGTAGTAGAAGAAGTGGGCCGCCACCAGGGGCAGGTCCACGTCGCGGGACTCGCGGATCGGCTTGCCGTTGTCCAGGGACTCCAGCACGGCCAGCTCGCGCGAACGCTCCTGGATGATGCGCGCGATCCGGAACAGGTACTTGGCCCGCTCCGAGCCGGGCATCGCCGACCAGACGCCGAACGCCTTGCGGGCGGCCTGGACCGCCCGGTCGACGTCGGCCTCGGTGGCCCAGGCGACCTCCGCCAGGACCTCCTCGGAGGCCGGGTTGACGGTCTTGTTGCGGTTCTCACCCTGGGAGTCGACCCACTCGCCGCCGATGAACAGGCCGTAGGACGGCCTGATGTCGACGACGTCACGCGACTCGGGCGCCGGTGCGTACTCAAACATGTGAACGCCTTAGTCGAGGGTGAAGTAGTCGGGACCCGCGTACCTGCCGGTGGCCAGCTTCTGGCGCTGCATCAGCAGGTCGTTGAGGACGCTGGAGGCGCCGAGCCGGAACCAGTCGGGGTCGAGCCAGCCGTCTCCGACGGTCTCGTTGACCAGGACGAGCATCTTGATCGCGTCCTTGGTGGTCTTGATGCCGCCCGCGGGCTTCACCCCGACCTTGCGGCCGGTCGCGGCCAGGAAGTCGCGGACCGCCTCCAGCATGACCAGCGTCACGGGGAGGGTCGCGGCCGGCTGCACCTTTCCGGTGGAGGTCTTGATGAAGTCGCCCCCGGCGAGCATGGCCAGCCAGGACGCGCGGCGCACGTTGTCGTACGTGGACAGCTCGCCGGTCTCCAGGATCACCTTCAGGTGGGCGTCTCCGCACGCGGCCTTGATCGCGACGATCTCCTCGAAGACCTTGAGGTAGTCGCCCGAGAGGAACGCGCCCCGGTCGATGACCATGTCGATCTCGTCGGCGCCGGCCGCCACCGCGAAGGTGGTGTCGGCGATCTTGACGTCGAGCGAGGAGCGCCCGCTGGGGAAGGCGGTCGCGACACTGGCCACCTTGACACCGGAGCCCTTCACGGCCGCCGCGGCCTCGGCGACCATGTCGGGATAGACGCACACCGCGGCCACCTTGGGCACGGAGGGGTCGGCCGGGTCGGGGTGGACGGCCTTGGCGCACATCGCGCGGACCTTGCCCGGGGTGTCCGCGCCCTCCAGGGTCGTCAGGTCCACCATGCCGATGGCGAGGTCGATGGCCCGGGCCTTGGCCGTGGTCTTGATGGATCGGGTGCCGAGCATCGCGGCGCGCTGGTCGGCGCCCACGCGGTCGACACCGGGCAGGCCGTGCAGGAAGCTTCGCAGCGCGACGTTGGACGTTGCCACGTCGGTGAGCGAGGTCGTCATAGTTGACACCTCTCCAGCATGCCTACTGGTGTGATTACTTCCAAACTGGACCCTGCCCAGCGACCCTGCCGGTTTTCGTCAACATCCGCCGAGCGGCCCGCGCGCGGGGGTGCCCCGCCGCCCGGGGACCCGGCGGTGACGCGGGGCCGTTCCGGGAGACACCGGGGCCGGGACCCCCTGCCGGAGAGGCGAATCGGTGCCGTCTAGGTAGTCCCGGGACGGCCTAGGAGTGATCTAGGTAGTGCCGGGGCGAGAAGCGCCCGGGAGATAGGACATCCTCCCGATGTGGGGCCGGGGGCCTTAGGGCGAATCTTGAGTCTGTAAGGAAAGCGCGCCGCGAGGCGCCACACCAGGGAGGAACCCCCATGGGTCCCGAGCTCCACCTTCAGATGATCGCCCACCGGACCACCGAACTCCGCCAGGAGGCCGACAGCTACCGCCGCGCCCGTGAGGCGCAGGAGGACAGGAAGGCCCACTCTTCCGAGAAGCGCCGCCGGGGCCTCTTCGGAAAGATCATCCCGGCATGACCACGTCCCGAGAGCCCGGCCGCTCCCATCTGCCCGGCCGGGCCTCTCTGCCCCCCTGAACCACCGATTTCACCGAGCGAAAAATAGGGAGATCACACCTTTAAGGCATGACATGCTGGCAGACATGGTGGGTCGGGCGGTAAGTCCCGTCTTCGTGGGGCGGGAGCGGGAGCTCGCGGACCTGACCGAGGCGTTCGAGCAGGCCCGGAAGGACGCGGCGGTGACCGTGCTGCTCGGTGGCGAGGCGGGTGTCGGCAAGTCGCGGCTGATCGGGTGTTTCGCGGAACGGGCCACGGTCGACGGCGCCCACGTGCTCAACGGGGGCTGCGTGGAGCTGTCGACCGAGGGCCTCGCCTACGCGCCGTTCACCGCGGCGATCCGCCAGCTCGTCCGCGAGTGCGGCGCCGAGGTGGTCGCGGCCCTGCTCCCCGAGGGAGGGGCGCGCGACCTGGCCCGGCTGCTCCCCGAGTTCGGCGAGCCGAGCGGCGACACGGAGAGCGACACCGCCCGCGCCCGGCTCTTCGAACAGATCCTCACCCTGCTGGAACGGCTCGCGGAGCGCCGCCCGGTGATCCTCCTCATCGAGGACGTCCACTGGGCCGACAGCTCCAGCCGCGACCTGATCGCCTTCCTCAGCCGGAACCTCCGCACCGCTCCCGTGCTGATGGTCCTCACCTACCGCTCCGACGAGCTTCACCGCCAGCACCCGCTCCGGCCGGTGCTCGCCGAGCTCGGCCGGCTGGACGGGGTCCTCCGGATGGACCTGCCCCGGCTCACCCGGTCCGAGGTGGCCGCCCAGATGGCCGGCATCCTCGGCACCGCGCCCGAGTTCGTCCTGGTCGACAAGGTCTTCCAGCGCAGCGAGGGCATCCCGCTGTTCGTCGAGGCGCTGATGGAGTGCGGCGGCGAATGCACCTTCCCCGACTCCCTGCACGATCTGATCATCGGCTCCGTGGAGCGGCTCCCCGAGGAGACGCAGCGGGTGCTGCGCATCGCCGCCGCCGGCGGCATCCGGGTGAGCCACGCCCTGCTCGTCGCGGTCAGCGCGCTGTCGGACGTCGAGCTCGACGACGCGCTGCGCACCGCGATCGCCGCCAACGTGCTGCAGGTCGCCGACGGCCGCGCCTACGTCTTCCGGCACGCGCTGATCCGCGAGGCCGTGCACGACGAGCTCCTGCCCGGCGAGCACGTACGGCTGCACGCCCGCTTCGCCGAGGAGATCGGCAAGGACCGCACGCTGGTGCCTCCCGGCCGGGCCGCCATCGAGATCGCCCACCACTGGCACTCCGCCCGCGACGACCTCTGGGCCCTCATCTCCGCCTGGGAGGCGGCGGGCAAGGCCGCCAAGACCTTCGCCCACCGGGAGATGCTGCAGCTGCTGGAGCGGGTGCTCACGCTGTGGAGCAAGGTCCCCGACGCCGCCGAGCGCATCGGCGTGGACCACACCACCGTCCTGGAGCAGGCCGCCGAGGCCGCGAGCGCGTGCGGGGAGGTCGACCGGGGCAGCAAGTTCGTCAAGGCCGCGCTGCAGGAGCTCGACGAGCGGACCGAGCCCGCCCGGGTGGCGAACCTGGTCGTACGGAGGTCGCAGTTCAAGAAGGCCAGGCGGCGGCCCGGAGTGCTCGACGATCTGCGCTACGCCGAGCGGCTGGTCCCCGAGCCGGGGCTGGAGCGCGCCGAGGTGCTGTCCAAGCTGGGCTCGTACCTGATATTCAGCGGCGAGCTGGCGGAGGGGACGGCGCACACCGAGGAGGCGCTGCGGATCGCCCGCGAGCACGGCGAGGGGCCCCTGGAGGCGGAGCTGCTGCTCAACCTCGCGCTGGGCCACTCGATCGCGGGGCGTATCGAGGCCACGATCGAGCTCAACGAGACCGCGCAGGCGATCGGCGAGCGTGTCGAGTCCGGCCGCAGCGTCCTGCGCGCCATCGCCAACAACGTGGACGCGCTGAACAACATGGGCCGCTCCGCCGAGGCGATCGAGCTCGCGATCGAAGGGGAGCGGCTGGCGAGGAAGTACGGCCGCTACCGGGACCAGGGCACGTTCATCGCCAACAACCGGGCCGAGGCGCTGGAGGCGCTGGGCAGGTTCGACGAGGCCGCCGAGCTGGTCGAGCGGATCCTCGGCAAGGACCCCACCCTGCGCACCCGCCACCACCTGCGGCGGGTCCGCGGGGACGTGGCGGTCGCCCGCGGCGAGACGGGCGTGCTCAGATCCGTCCTGGACGAGGTCGGCGCCTTCGGCACCGTCCCCGAGGAGTTCATGCAGGAGCTGACCGCCAACGCCCGGCTCATGATCGGCCTGCACATGCTCGGCGGGGAGCCGCTGGCCGCGCTGGAGGTCGCCGAGCGGGTCGCCCGTGAGGCGCAGATCACGAGCAAGCCCATGCTGGGCTGGCGGACGTTCGGCCTGCTCGGCGGCATCTGCGAGACGGTCGAGGAGCTCGCGCCCGAACGGGTGGCGGCGCTGCGTGCCCACGTTGAGAAGGCCGCGGCGACGATGGCCGTGGACAGCCCCGTCGCCGAGGCCTACCGGCTCGGACTCATCCGCGACCACGACGCCGCTGCCGCCGCCTGGGAACGGCTGGGCCGCCCCTTCCCCCAGGCGAAGTCGCTGCTGCACGGGGGACGGACGGCGGCCGGCGCCGGTGACCGCGACGGTGCCGCGTCCCGGCTGCGCGCGGCCCACCCGATCGCCGTGGCGCTCTCCACCCGGCCGCTGGCCACCGAGATCGAGGCACTCGCCCGCCGGATCGGGATCTCCCTCACCGAGCAGGCCGGAACCACCGGGCAGGCCGGGGGCGGGGAGTCGCCGCTGACCCCGCGCGAACTGGAGGTGCTCCGGCTGGTCGCGCTGGGACGGTCCAACCGCGAGATCGCCGCCGAGCTGTTCATCTCGGCCAAGACCGTGAGCGTCCACGTCTCCAATATCCTCGGCAAGCTGGGCGTCTCCACCCGTGGCGAGGCGGCCGCGGCCGCCCACCGTCTCGCCCTGATCGGCTGACTCCCGCTCCCACTCCCGTTCCCTCAGCGGAGGCGATCACCGGGCGACGGTACGGCGGAGGGGAAGACGGTACGGCGCGGCGATCGCCGCCGCCGCCGAGCACGCGCGGCCGTACTGGCCCTGATCAGACGAACAGCGGTTCGAGCAGCAGGATCACACCGAAGACGGCGAAGGCCGCGGCGGCACCGTAGCGGATGGTTCTCTCCGGCAGGTGCTTGCCGAGCATCCGGCCGACCACGATGGCCAGGGCGTCGGCGGCGACCATGCCCACCGTCGAGCCGATCCACGTGCCGAACCAGCCGTGCTGGGTGGCGAGCGTGATGGTCGCGAGCATCGTCTTGTCACCCAGTTCGGCGAGGAAGAAGGCGACGGTCACGGCGATGATCGCCGACCGGGTGGTGCGCCGCGCCTTTCGCGACTCCTCCTCGGTCAGCTCGTCCCCGCGCAGCGTCCACAGCGCGAAGCCCAGAAAGGCGATGCCGGCGATGATCGTGATCGCCGTGGTGGGGAGAAAATCGCCGACCAGTCCGCCCAGGGCGACGCTGAACAGGTGAACCACCGCGGTGGCCAGGGTGATTCCGGCGAGGACCGGCCACGGTTTGAACCGGGTGGCGAAGGTCATGGCCATGAGCTGGCTCTTGTCGCCGAGTTCGGCGACGAAGATCACGGCGAGACTGATCCAGAACGCTTCCAACGAGGGTGCCCTTCCCGCATACGCAGCCGGGCGGAAGGGCGGGACCCGGGGAGTCTCGGGCACGTCTTCGGCCCGGCGGCATCCATCAATGCCTGCCAGGCCGAAGGTCTCGTCCGCCATGGAGCCGGGCCGAACCGGCCGGATCCAGGGCCCGCGCGACCGGGCGCCTCAGGCGCCAGCATGTCGATCACGCGATTGGGACTACTCCCCTTCGGGTCTTTCCATCAGACCATATCAACAGAAATCGGATGCCCATTCCCGCCCCCCGGAGGACCCCGGAGGACCTCACGGACCTCGGAGACTTCGGAGGATCTCACAACCCCGGAGGGCCTCACAGGACCTTCACGGAACCTCGGAGGACGCCGGGGAGTGCCCGGAGGACCTGGAGGAGCCTCGGGAGAATTTCGGAAGAGCCCGGAATCCCGAGAACCTCAGAGCCGGGTGCCGACCATCACGGGCTCGTTGACCAGGGTGACGCCGAACTTCTCCAGGACGCCGTCCCTGACCTCGCGGGCGAGGTCGAGGAGCTCCTCCGTCGAGGCCACCATTTCCGGATTTGTCATGGCAAGGGTGTGCTTGGTGGAAATACGGGCCGGGCCGCGCCGGTAGCCCTTCGGGAACCCGGCGTTCTCGATCAACCACGCCGCCGGGACCTTGACGGCCCCCTCCGGCATGTCCCAGCGGGGGAACCCCGGCGCCCGCAGTTCCAGCTCCGCGGCCTGCGCGGTGGTCAGGACCGGGTTGGTGAAGAACGACCCCGCGCTGCGGGTGTCCGGGTCGGCGGCGTCCAGGACCATGCCCTTGCCCGCGCGCAGCTCCAGCACCGCCGCCCGGGCCTCCGCGAGCGGCACCCGGTCGCCCAGGGCGACCCCCAGCCGGGAGGCCAGCTCCCGGTAGGCGACCGGGCCGGACAGCGCGTCCCCGGCCAGCTCGTAGGTGACCGCGAGCACGACGTATCGCCCCAGGTCTTCCTTGAACGCGCTGTGCCGGTAGGCGAATCCGCACTCCCGCGCGGCCAGGTCCCGCACCTCACCGGTCCGGCGGTCGTAGGCCCGGACGGCGGTGATCGTCTGGGAGACGTCCTGCCCGTAGGCGCCGACGTTCTGGATCGGCGTGGACCCGACCAGCCCGGGGATGCCGGACAGGCACTCCACGCCCGACCGGCCCTCACGCACCGCGCGCTCGACCAGGGCGTCCCAGTCCTCGCCCGCCTGCGCGGTGACCAGGTCCCCCTCGACCTCGACGCCCCGGGAGGCGACGCGCACGACCAGTCCGTCGAAGCCCTCGTCGGAGACGACCAGATTGCTGCCGCCCCCCAGCACGAGCACCGGCTCGCCCGCCCGGTCGGCCGCCGCCACCAGCTCGACGATCTCCTCGGACGACCCCGCCTCCACGAACGCCCCGGCCGGTCCCCCCAGCCCCAGCGTCGTGTACGGCGCCAGCCGCACCCCCGCCACCCGCTCCGTCATGCGCTTTTCCCCACCCGCGACCACCCGGCGACCCGGCCGAAATCCGCGACCAGCCTACGGGGAGCGCAGCAGCCTCAGCACCCGGTCGTAGGTTCGCCGGGACTCCCCGTCGCGGTATTCGGGGTCCGCGCCGTCGTCGCGGCGGTGCCGCTCCTGGTGGACCGGGAGGTCCTTCCCCAGGGCGACGAGAGTGCCGGGCAGCCTGAGCGAGAACTCCAGGTCGGCGTTGCGGTAGTAGCGGACGTCGGCGGGGAAGCCGCCCGCGGCGAGCGCGGTGTCGCGCCTGACCGCGAACAGGTGGCCGAGCAGCCCCCGGACCTCGCCGGGCTCGGCCTCCAGCCATTCCTTGCCGTCCTCGCGGGGATTCATCCCCTTCCACCCGGCCGCGGTCACATCATCGTCCAGCGCCTTGACCAGCGGGGTGACGGCGTCGCCGTCCAGGACCACGGAGGTGTCCATGACGACGTGCACGTCCGAGGTGTCGAGGCGCAGCAACCTGTCGCGGCTCTCGCCCCACCCCGCGGAGCCGCCCTTCCAGTGCGGCGTCTCGGCCACGTGCCAGGCCTCCACCCGGCGGGGGAACTCCTCCACCAGCTCCTGCAGGACCGCTCCCGCGCCGTCCACGTCTCCCAGGTCGAGGGCGAGGATCCTCGCCTCCGTACGGGCGACCAGGGCGCGTACGCACTCGCGCAGCTCGTCGGGACGGCCGTCGACCAGCAGGGCGACGGTCACCGTCGGCCGCGCGGCCCTCGGCTCCTCGACGCCGGCCGGGGGAACGATGGTCTCGTCGAGCCGGGAGACCGACAGGCTGCCGTCCCACAGCAGCTGGGAGGAGACCATCCGCTCGGGATGGCCGTCGAGATCGTCGGCCCGGCCGACCAGCTCCGACCCCTCGGGCGTCTGCTGGGGCGCCGCCTCGGTCTCGGCGACCCGCTCGGCGTCCAGGTCACCGAGCCGCCCCGGGTGGCGTCCGGGATCCGCGGCCTCGGCGACCCGCCCGGGGTCGGCCGAGTCGTCCCGTCCGGTGGAGGTTTTCCCTGCGTCTCCTACGCCCCCCGCGTCCCCCGTGTCTCCCGTGCCCTCGGCATTCCCGTCGACCCCGGCGGCCCCGCTCGTGGCGCTCGTCCGTCCGGGGGCCGTGGACGTTCCCGGCCCGCCGCTCGAACCGCCTCGTTCCGCTCCCGGGGAACCCCCCTCGGGCAGGGAACTCACCGTGGGCCACACGTCGAAGGAGGGAGAGGGGATGAGCTCGAAGCCGTCCGCGGTGTCCCGGACGAGCCAGCCCTCGGTTCTGATCTCGTCACGGAGCGCGTCGGAGGCGGCATGATCGTGCTCGGCTAGCGCCTTGGCCCGCCGCTCGGCCAGGCCGGTCACGTTAGGAGGTACTTCGCTCATGCTGGGGAGCTACCCCCGGAAGGGGAGAAGATTCGGCCCCGGCCCACGAGCATGCCGTGAACCACGGCCAGGTCGGCGGACCACGACCTGACCCGCGGTGAGCCGTACCGGCGGACCACGCCCCGACCTCGCCGTGAACCGTACCGGCGTACCGGGGAACCGGCGCGGGCCGCCCGGGCGCGAGCCCCGCCACCGCATCCCGAACCGGCTCCGGGCCGTACCGGGCCGGCCGGGCACCGGCGGCGCCCGCGACAGGGCGCTACGGCAGGGCGCCTACGACAGCTGGACCACCGCGCGGGCCTTGGACAGGACGCGGGAGTCGTTGGACCTGGCGGTCAGGGCGACCACCACGCGCTTGTCCTCGAGCTTCTCCTCGACGACCCCGCTCACCGTGATGACGGCGCCCTGGTCGTCGTCGGGGACGACCACCATGGAGGAGAACCGCACCCCGTAGTCGACGACCGCGCCGGGGTCGCCCACCCAGTCGGTGACGAACCGGCCGCCCTGCGCCATGGTGAACATGCCGTGCGCGATGACGTCGGGAAGCCCGACGGTCTTGGCGAAGCGCTCGTTCCAGTGGATGGGGTTGAAGTCACCCGAGGCCCCGGCGTACATCACCAGGTTGGCGCGGCGTACCGCGTATTCGGCGGGCGGGATCTGCTGGCCCGTCTCGACCTCGTCGTACTTGACCGTCGCGGCCATGTCAGCCCGCCCCTCCACGCTCGACGATGGTGTTGTAGGCCGTGCACACGAACTCGCCGTCGACGGTGCTGACGTCGCTCTTGACGGTGATCAGCTCGTTGCGGCCGATGCTGCGGATGTCGGTCACGGTGGAGACGCTGACCAGCTCGTCCCCGGCGTGGATCGGCCGCCGGTACTCGAAGCGCTGCTCGCCGTGGACCACCATGGCGAGGTTCAGACCGAGCTCGGGGTCGGTCAGGATCGACCCTCCGGCCAGGCTGAACACGATGGGGAAGGTCGGCGGCGCGATCACGTCGGGATACCCCGCGGCCTGGGCGGCCTCCCTGTCCCGGTAGATCGGGTTGTTGTCGCCGATCGCCGTCGCGAACTCTTTGATCTTCACGCGACTGACCTCGTACGGCGAGGAGGGCGCGGACGCCCGCCCGACGAAGTCACGGTTCAGAGCCATCGTGCTCCTTTGCGGATATCGAACCGGTGGAGCCGGCACCGGCGGGTCGGACGAGACATTAACAGAACAAGATTCCAGTATGTGCCCTGGGGGGACATCGGGCGGCGAGCTACCGGAAAGCGGTTCACCGGTAGGCGAGCCACCAGGAAACCGTAGCCCGGCCCGCTCTCGCGTCGGATCTCTTCCGTGGTCAACGCTCGTGCCACAAAACTGTACGGATACGACAAACCGGCGCCTCGTCTGAGGACGCCGGTTCTCGTGGAGTGTGTTCGTGCCGAAGCACTCATCTCCCGCCGTGGCGGAAGGCTTCGCGCAGACTAGCGAGTCTCGCGGTGCGCCTGGTGCGTCTTGCAGTTCGGGCAGTACTTCTTCAGCTCAAGCCGATCCGGGTCGTTGCGCCGGTTCTTCCGCGTGATGTAGTTGCGGTGCTTGCACTCCTGGCAGGCCAGCGTGATCTTCGGCCTAACGTCGGTGGCAGCCACTTGGGAGTGCCTTTCTACGTTCTGGACAGTGGACAACCCACGACAGGACCTCTCTGGTGGGAGAAGCCCCGGATGGGTAGTAGCGGAGGCCGGACTTGAACCGGCGACACAACGATTATGAGCCGTTTGCTCTGCCTGGCTGAGCTACTCCGCCTTGAGGCCGACGAAATCGACCGACCTCGCAAGGATACCCGACCCGCAGAGTGCCTGCGTACTTGTGCAGGTCAGGGCGATCTCTTCTGGGTCGCCCCAGTATGCCCGCCCGCGCGTCAGGAACCTTGAGTATTTTCTGGCCCGCCTTTACCTGTCTTCAAGGCCAACCAAGCCGAAAGCCCTAACCAGGAGGTTAGGGCCTTTAGGCTGTCGAGCCCCTTTACGGAATCGAACCGTAGACCTTCTCCTTACCATGCAGATCCGGTCATAGCCGACACCAGGGCTCTCGGCCTAGGCCGCAGGTCAGGCTAGCAGCGGGGAGACGGGAGAGACAAACCGGGGCCAGCGAAGACTGAGAGGCGTCGCGCAAATATCGCGCACTTTTGAGGCGGCTACGCAGCGTCACGACTGGTTGCGGTATCGGACACACAGGATTCCGTGACACTCCATGGTCATCGGAGCACTCTCACGGCCATAAGGTGTTTATCGGACAGGCGGCGGCGCGGAAACATCCCTCGCTGGGTGTCGGGCCGCGCCGTCGCCGTAGTACGGCAAGAGGCTCACCCTGGGCGGGGTGAGCCTCTTCGTCGTGGTCGATCCATCCGAAACGGGCATAACCGAACGACCGCTTGCTCTCGCGTGTCGCAGCGATCGCTGGTTAGGCTCGAAGGGCTTCGTTACACGAAAGGCCCCGTTCTCCCCCCGGAAAGGAGAGCGGGGCCTGACGCGTTACTGGAGCTGACTACTGGTCGAAGTGGCCGGCCTTCACCTGGCGGATGAAGGCGCCCCACTCGCTGCGGTCGAAGGACAGCTCCGGGCCGCCTGGGTCTTTGGTGTCTCGGACGGCCCAACCGCCATCGCCGAGGGGGGCTCCCTCGACACAGTTGTCGCCTTGGGCGGAGAGCGTGCTCTTCCGCCACGCGCGAGGCTGTGTGGTGCTTCGTTCCACGATTCGCCTACCTCTGCTGTAGATCTCTGGCCATGGACTGCATGCGCTGCGCCGACTCTTCTGTGGACAGCGCCAGCGCCTGCACCGTGCTGAAAATTACGGTATACCGGTGGAGGTCCGGGGGCTTTTCCCTATAGAGATCATCGGTTGGGGTCTCTGTGTAGACCAGCGACGGGGACGCCACATCCTCGAAGTCCAGGATCACGAAGCCGCCAGCCATCGCCGGATGAGCGCCCGCGCTGAAGGGCAGCACCTGAATGGTGACGTTTGGCCGCTCACCCATCTTGATGAGGTGCTCCAACTGGGCGAGCCGGACCTCAGGGCCGCCGATGAGACGATGCAGGGCTGCCTCGTCGACCACAGTCATCAGTTGGGGAGGATTCCTTCTCTCCAGGATTTCCTGCCTCGCTAGCCGCGCCTCGACGTGACGCTCGATGGTGGACTCATCGAGGCCGAATCCGGCACGGAAGACTGCCCGCATATAGTCCGGCGTCTGGCACAGCCCCGGGATATTGGGGTCGTAGGTGCGTAAGGCCACCGCCCCAGCCTCAAACGCGGGTAGCCGGCCGCGGAACACGTCCTTGTAGTCAGCCCACCACCCGCGTTGACGTGCCTGTTTGGCGAGATCGATGAGCGCCGCACGCTCGTTCTCGTCGGTCACGTCGTAGGTGTCGAGTAGGTCGCGGATGTCTCGCGGGTTCGGGAGCTTCCAGTCGTTGCGCTCGATGCGGGTGAGCTTGCTTGGCGTCCAGTCGAGACGTTTGGTGACCTCGGCGGCGGTAAGCCCGCGCGCTTTGCGTAGGTCGAGCAGAGCCATGGAGAGCTGTCTCCGCTTGACGGTGGGGCTGTGTTCGGTCATGTGCCGTCCTTGTTCCCGCGAGGCGACAAAGGGTGCATACCTAGACAATACGAAATTTCTGATTTCAGTATTGCCTTTTTCTGATACCCATACAACCATGAGAGTGGAACCCATCACGGGGAGTGAGGCAAGCATGACGCCATTACCGGCGAGCGCCAAGACGCTGCATGAAGAGTTCCCCAGATGGACCCTCCGAGAATCCGGCATTCACCAGCACTGGGCCATCCGCACGGACCGGCCGACAACACCGCAAATCAAAGCCGGAGCGAAGCTCTACCTATCCGGGGACTCTCTTACCGAGCTGGCTGAGCGGCTCCGCGCCGAAGAACGCCTACTGGCGGAGGTCAAGCCATGACGCTACTCGTCGCCCTGGGCCGGCCAGTCGGCCTGAGGCCGGACGAAGGTCGCGACACCTTGCTCCGGGCGGACGTACCCCTCCTGGGCCAACCGGTCGATGACCTTGCGAATCGTGTTTTTTGCGGCCCCGAATTCCTGGTGCAGCTGGGTGAGGCTGGGGATGGGGTACCGGGGTTTGTACTCTCCGTCTCGGATGCGGCGGCGCAGCTCGTCTGCGAGCTGCTTCCATATGGCGCGGTCGGTCTCCCAGACGACCTCCCCATCCACCTTTTTGATCATGGTGCAGACGGTAGAGCGTCACACCACTGCCTGCGTAAGCGGGAAGGTGCAGACGAGACCCTGCTACACCATGCAACTGCATGGCACAGTAACGATCAAGCTCTACGGGTTGCATCATGAGCGCCGCTGCCGAGGTCACCGCCCTCGACCTACTCGCCCAAAAATTCACCGGCTGGACGATCTGGCGCAGCGACACCGGACGCTGGTGGGCCACCCGCCACGCTCCGATCACTAAAGCGCAAGACAACGTCGGATGCGCCCGCACGGTGGACGCTGACACTCCCGCCGACCTGTCCAAGCTCCTTGTCGATCAGAACGAGCGGGCAGCGAGGGCGGCGTCATGACCATGCAGCATGCAATCCAGAGGCACCTTGTGGAACCGTGCGTCGAGGCTCAGCTGAAAGCCCTGAAGTCCATGTATCCGGGGTGGCGCATCACCTACGACGCCGCCACAGGCCGCTGGAGCGCAGCCAAACGGGCGCCCATCACCGACGCGCAAGCAGACGCGGGCGTGGTGGCCGGGTTCTTCAGCGGCAACTACGAAGCGTTCGCCGAGCAGCTCGCGAAGCAGGCCGACCCTCACACCGAGGAAACGTCATGACGCCAGACCCCCGGTGCCAGCGGTGCGGGGCGGGGCTTGAGTCGCTGTGGAGCATGTACGTCGGCACCTACTGGGGCGCCCGCGAACTGCAGTACTACAGCGGCCAGCCCATATCGAGAGGCAAATGCCCCATGGCACGCGGGATCTTCGGTCTCAGCTCACACGTCCCCCGTCCGCCCTGATCTTCTGCCCGGGCATGCGCGCACTCCCCTGGCTGGGTGCCTGCCAAGGGAGACCCGGGTGAAGTCGGCGCCCCCACACCTGGAGGGGTGGCAGGGGCGTCGAGGCCAGGGCCCCGTCCCCGTCTTCCCCGACAAGGGGCGGGGCCCACCACACAAACTGGGAGGAACACGAGATGAGCATCGAGTTCGGGGTGCAGTGGACACCAGCCCTCGGCGGTGAGCGCATCGAAACCAGCCCCATCGACGAAGCCCACGCCGAACGCCTCGTCTCCTACCTCGCTTTCGGCCAGAGCCTGCACGGCGTCACTCCGGATGCCGCCGTCGTCTACCGGGTACCGGGCGGCGAATGGTCCACCACCCCGCCCGACCCGCGCGGCCTTCCTTGCGAGGCCGAAGCGCTCCTTCAGGACTTCCTGCGGTGGATGGAAGAGAACCCTGACATGCCGCAACTCGTCGACGAGCCGGACCATCCGGCCCTCTAAACGCAGGGAAGCCCCGCCGGCGCGCCAACGCCAGCGGGGCCCCTACCTGGCACGAAGCCCCAACACGACTTGGAGCCCCGAACCGTGAATGACCGTAGTGAACCGCTGACCAGCACGCCAGCCCCGCGGCCGGACCCGGCCACTCGACTCACCCGAGCCGAACGCCGGGAACGCGACGCAGCAGCAAAGGTCCGCGCTGCCCGCATCGCTGACGACGAGCGGCGCCGGCGACGGATCCAGGCCGAGCAGGACCGCGAAGAGCAGGAGCAGCGGCGCGCAGCCGCTCAGCTTCGTCGCACCACCACCCGGTCGATCCGCTCAGCCGCCGCCCGCACCCGCTGGCAGGCTCGGCTCAAGAAGTGGCGCGACACCGCGGTCCTCGTCGGCGCCATCGTGGGCGTCAACCTCGTCGCGATCGTCGGCCAGGTCGCCGCCTTCCACGAGGGCTTCGAATGGAGCATGCCCGTCGCCCTCGGGGCCGCTGCGGTCATCGAGTCCATCGCCATCTACGTCGGCTGGCACGCCCACACCGCACTCATCGAAGGCGACAGCGTCGTCCGCCTCCGGGCAGCCTCCTACTTCATCGCGCTCGTCGTCGGTGGCCTCAACTACTCCCACTACGCCGGCGAGGGCGGCACCCCGACGGAGGAAGCCGTCATGTTCGGCATGGCGTCCCTCCTCTCCCCCTGGCTGTGGGCACTGCACTCCAGGCACCAGCACCGCCAGCAGCTACGCGCCGACGGCCTTATCGACCCTCGGGCTCCGAAGTTCGGGCTCCGCTGGATCTTCCACTACCGGGAGACCATGAGCGCCCTTTCGTGGGCTGTCGGCGAAGGCGTCCAGTCGCCCGCCGTCGCCATCGCTGCCGTCCGAGCGGGGAACGCCGCGGGGAACGCCAAGGACGCGCTTTACGCCGCCGAGCGAGCGCTCACCAAGGTCCAGTCGGATGCGTTGAAGCTCGCCCTCACTCACCTAGCGGCGGTCGCTCACGACCTTGACCGCGAGGACCCAGAAGCGACCGAAGCACGCGAAGGGATCGCCCGGTTCGTCGCCCGCTTCCAGCCGCTCCTGCCGCCCCTCTCCCTGAGGGAGCTCGTTCCTGGAGACTCGCCCGCAGGAGGGAACGAAACGGGAACGGAAGCGGGAACGCAGCAGGAACCGAAGAGACCCTCTGACCAGGACAACGATGAGGCTCGGAAGTTCATCCGCGACTCCATCCGGTACCGGAAGGTCGTTCCCTCCAAGGGCGATGTAGCGGCCAAGTTCAAGTTCTCGCAGAGCTGGGGCTACGACCGGGTTGTGGAGGTCCGGGAGGAACTCTCAGCGAAGGGCTGGCTCTTCCCGAACAGTGGCCCGCCGGTCTCTCCCTCCGCCTCCAAGCAGACCCCCGCCCGTTCCTCAGAGGAGTCGCCGTCGGAGGAACCGACAGCAGTGAACGGCGCGACCGTGTCGAGCAGCGCGGTGGGCGGTGACGTTTGATGCCCCTGCCTACCCCTGCCTCAGCCGTGCTCGTTCCCCGCGAGTACGGCCTGTCGGCCGTTGCCCCCCGAAAGGAAACCTCATGAGCACCCCCTCATCCAGGCCGGAGTGGTCCGGGGATCAGCTGAACCGCCCGGAAATGATGGAGGCGTGGACCGCCCAACTACGTCGGGTTCTGTCCGAGCACGCCGACTACGTGGCCCGTACCCGGCGAGATGCCGAGGCGATGTGGAAGGCCAACCCACCTGAGGGCTACGGCACCTTCGAAGCGTGGTGGCGGCACATCTGGGTGACCGGCCCGTTCGCTGAGATTCAGGACCACATCGAGAAGGCAGCGAAGCTGACGTTCGCGCTGGAGGCTCGCTACCGGCGGGGCCGCCACGAGATCCCGGCCAAACGCCAGGCCGCCGCTCAAGCCCGGCAGGCTCCCGCCCTTACCCACAGAACGGAATCCACCGGCCGTCCAGCGCAGTCAAGGCTCGCGGAACCCCGGGCGCCGGCGCCTGAAGTGGGCTTCATGGACATGATCCACAAGGACCGCGGAGACCGCCGTAAGAGGTCGGCGTGACTTCGCCCAGAGAGGAGACGTTGTGAACCGGCCGATGACCAACGCGGAGCGGCGCCTCTACAACCAGCAGCAGCACGCGGCTCAGCGCCGGATTCTGGTAGCTGACCGCGGCGCGCAGGGGATCGCTGAACTGTGGTGGGACGAAGCGCGAAAGATCGCCCGAGACCGGGCCGCGCAGGGCGATGAAGGTGCGTGGAACGATCTCGCGCTGACTCTCACCAACTACTGCCAGCGCTACAGCGGGTAACCGTGCTTTTCATCTTCATCGCGGCAACTGGCCCTCGCGCGTGCGTAACGCGAGCGCGCGAGCGCGTGCGCGCACGAGCGCGTAAGGCTACGTGGTTCGGTCACTGTCCGTCAACACCTACGAGGAGTGCGAATCGTGACCGATGACACCAACATCGTGAGTTTCCGGCCCCGGATGGACGGCCCGCCAGCACCGCCCCCGCCGTTGCCGCCCGGGCCGCGATCCCCAGCACATCCGGAGTTGTCGGCCTCTACGGTTGCCGCCTCCGCCAGCGAGCAGAATCCAGCGGGTTTCTGGCCGAGCCTGCCGACCATGCACGAGATGCGCCCTCCCCTGCCTGTACCGCCGCTGCCTTCCTTCGACGGAGGCGGAGGCGGTGACGATGAGGGCGAGTTCGTTCCTCCGCCGGCGGAGGACCCTGACAACCCGACCGCACGCGAAACGCTCGCGGTCGCCATGGCGTTGATGACGGCCCTCGGGGTCGCCGCCGCCAAGGGCATGTGGCACCGCGCCCGACACCGCCAGGCGCTCGCCGACAAGGCCCGCGCTGGAGCGGACAAGAGGTCCGCCAAGTCCGCTGCGGACGCCCCTGGTAGCACACGGACAGCGCGAGGAGCAGGCGGCTCAGGATCCTCGGGATCTTTGCTGCGCTCCCCTGGAGGCGAGAAGAAGAGCAAGGGATCCCGGGCCTTTGGTCGCCGCGCGGGCGGCGGTGGAGGCGGGAGCAGGCCGCCAAAGAGCGGAAAGGATTCACAGGGCTTCAAGTCCACCCGAGGCGGCAAGACGGCGCCGAAGGGCCCGGGTACAACGAAGCGCCTCCGTCGATTCGGCCGGTTTCGCAAGGGTGGCACCACGAGGCCGAAGGGCAAGGGCAAGGGGACCGGCCTGGTCAAGCCGTCGAAGCCGGGGAGCCCTCAGAAGCCCGGTAAGGACGCCGCCGCGAAGCCGAAGGGGAAGGACGGGGCCGCTGGCGGTAAGTCCCCGAAGGGCGGATCCCAGATCCCCAAGATGACGTGGAAGGCGCCCAAGGGCGGTGGCGGCAAGGACGGCGCCGCGAAGCGCTGGACAACTGGCCGCACCACGACCAGCGGCAAGAACGCGCCGAAGTCCAAAGGGCCTAAGCGCATCGGTCGTTTCTGGTCCTGGAAGACCGGCACCAGGTGGTGGAAGCGCTGGAGAACCCGCCGCACGAACACCACGTTCGCCGAGACGCCTACCGAGGAGGCGGGGACGCCTAAGGGTTCCTCCCGCTCTGACCGTGACGCAAACGGCTGGGAGGCTCCTCCGGGCCGGGAGTGGATGAGGCCACCGCCAGGAGCTGACCGGTCGGAGAAGGTGACCGTGGAGCGCGTCGACGAGCGGCCTTGGCCCCGACCTGAAGCCCCGGCGCTCACCGTGGGACAGGCCGCGCTGACCGCGAGCCCCACCAAACCACCCACTGCACGCCCAGCCCCGTCGACATCAGCGACACGGCAAGGAGCACCACCCGTGAGCATGCCCGCCACCAGGACGACCCAGTACAGGGATGCGGACCTGACCATCAACGACGTGATCGACGCCGACGCCGACATGGCCGAGGAGATCCTCGACGGAGTCGTTGACGCGCGGGCGACCGCTGATGGCTGCGAACGGATGAGGACCAAGCTGGAGGAGGTACGCGCCGAGATCATCAACCTGAAAGTCCCCGGCGTACTGGCCAGCATGCTGCTGCTCCTCATGGAGAAGACGGACATGGTCAAAGCGAGAGCCGAGGCCATTGCCGCGGGCCTGCCCGCCGCGGCCGAGGCGATCGCCACCGCCGGGAGCAACGCCGCTGCCCGGCACAAGCCGCTGGCTGACGCGGTCCGTGACGCCGGCCACATCCGCCCTGCCGAGCGCGAATACCACGACGAGTAGCAGGAGAACCTCATGGAACTGGAGAAGCGCACTACAGGTGCGGCGGTCGCGGACAGCGGCGGCGTGCTGGAGACGTTGGTGCGCTACGGCATCGTCGTTACCCAGCTCGCGGTGGCCGGAGTTCGGCTGCTCGGGCTGAGCGGGCAGGTGCGCCGCACCTACAACTACGTAGAGGGTTGCGCTGCCAGCGTGGACCGGCTGGCCGAACAGATGGCGGGTCTGACCGTCGACCGAGACACGGTCGGCGAACACCACCAGGCCGCGGCCATCATGCGAGGCGTGCTGGGCGACGCAGACAGTATGGCCTCGGCCGTTGAGGACCTGTCTGCGTTGTTCGCCCAGGCGTCCGCCGCTCACCAGGCCGACTACGGGTCGGTCGCCGCCGCGGCCAACTCGATGCCCGTCCCCATGGCCGACGCCGAGTTCTACTCCAACCGCTGACCTGAGGAGATGACCATGACCCGGACCCCGCCGGCCTTGCCTCCGCTGGAGGTGGAGCTCCCGGACTGGCCTGCGGTGCAGCGGGCGCGTCGCCGCGTGGATGCCGTACGAAGTGGTACCGGCCGGGTCGCAACCGTCGCCGGGGTCGCCCTCGGCGGGTCTGGGCTGCTTGCTGACCAGGCCACCACCGGTCTGGGCCTAGCCGTGGTGGCCACGACGACCGCGGCGGGCCTGGTGACCTTGCGGGCGTGGCGGCCTGCCGGCCACCAGCGGGCGACCGCGAGCGTGCTGTACCTGATGCCCGGAACCGGCTTGACGGGGCTGCTGCTCATGGAGCGGCTCATTACCGGACCACACTGGAGCGAGGCCCTGGCGTTAACCGTCTGGGCGACCGCGACCTGGGCGTTGCGCCCGGCACGAATGGCCCGGCGGATGCTTTGCCCGCCACCGGCCCCCGCACCGACGGTCGAGGTGGCCTTGGCGGAGGAAGTCGACGAGCATCCGGCTGCTCGATGGTGGGCGGAGCGCGTCGCCGTTGACGGCGGGGCGGCACCCGGCACACTCCTGGGCGACATCGAGCAGACCGGAGAGAAGTCGATGCGGGCCGTGATCCGCTCGGCTGACCCAACCCAGCCAGTCCCTGACATCTCCACCAAGCGGCTGTCAGCGCTCATGGACGTGCCCGAGGACGAGATCGACATCAGAGGAGTGTCCGGCCGGGGGGCGGGCCTGCGGCAGCTGAGCATCGGCCCGGACGAGATCGCCATCGACGACCCGGTGACGTACTGGGAGAAGAAGATCGCGCCGAAGGCGATGCCGGGCACCCGGCTGGCCGGTGTGCGTACCCGGCAACTCCCATCGCCTCAGCTGGTTGATCCGAACGGAGAGCAGTGATGCTGACCCAAGCTCGCCCGCCCCGGGCGCAGACCCGCGAGCAGGTCCGCAGCACCGTGCGCCAGGCGTCCACGCACAACGAGGTAATCGAGCTGCTGCTGGAGGCGGAACCGGGCGAGGTGATCCGGTGGAACATGCAGGCGCTGCTGTCAGCGCTCGCCATCCGTGACCCCACCCGGGTCGTCGTCGACACCGACGGCGGCAACCACGCGGTCGTCACGATCTACCCGACCAACCCACTGGCCACCGTGCGCGCAGTCACCCGTGAGGACCTGACGATGGACCGGCACGGCCGGATCGTCATCGGGGTACATCACGACGGCAGGCCGGCCCGGCGCCGCTTGTATGACCCCACCACCGGCAGCGCGCAACGTTTCCTGCTGTTCGGCACGACCGGCGCCGGCAAGTCCAGAGCGCTACAGCTCCAGCTGATCGCCGAGAAGATCAACGGAATCTGCACGGCGCTGGCGGACCTGAAGGAGGGCCAGTCGGTCCCCGAGGCGCGCGACAACGTCGCCTTCCACACCTCCAGCCAGGAGGGCGCGATTTTGATGCTGCGCTCGGCGGTGGCGGTCGCGCACGCCCGGATGCGCCGCTACGCCGCCGCGGGCCGCACGTCGTTCTGGCTGGGCGCCGGCGACCCGCTGTTTAACGTCCACCTGGATGAGGTCAACCGGTTGCTGGAGCGTGGCGCCCCCTACCGGGACGAGGGGACCTACCTGATCAAGGAGCTGGGTCGCACCGGCAGAAGCGTCGGCGTCGGCATCGACCTGGCAGCCCAGGCATCCCACCTGGAAGAGCTCGGCGGCTCCGACACGCTGCGCGCCATGCTCAAGGAAGGCGAGATCACCCTGCTGCGGTGGAGCAGCAGCATGATGCGCCAGCTGGTGTCCGACGGACTGCTGCCGGCCGATGTGCAGCTGGCGCCGATCACCAAGCAGATTCGGATGCGGGCGATCGACCTGATCGACCCGTACGCCTGGCTCGACTACGACGACGAGGAGGAGGCACCGGGCACCCAGGGCATGGGGTATGTGCTGTCGGGGCCGCGCCCTACCTCGCTGATGCGGCACCTGCGGTGCGGGTCGATCGTCCCTCTGCGTGGCCTGGATCCGGAGATCCTCGCTTTGTATGGCGACGAGGAACCGGTCGGCCTCGAACAGGAGTCGTGGGAGGCCGCTGGCCCGGCTTACGCCGCCCGCCATGACCCTGAGGCGTTCGAGGCGCTGTGCCAGCAACTGCGCGAGGAATACAGCGGCAGCACCGCCAATGCACCCAGTGCAGGCAGCTCGACCTCCGCAGGCCAGCCGCGCCGCAGCGCGAAACCCCGCTTGAGCGACCGGATCTTGGTCGTCCTGGAGGGCGCCGAGGAGCCGATGACTGCTGACGACGTTCTGGCCGCCGTACTGGAGGACGGCGGCAAGCCGGTCAAGATCGGCACTGTCCGCAACGAGCTCGGCGGACTAGCGGACCGCGGCGACGTCGCCCGCATGGGACGCGGCCTCTACACCCTCGCCTGAGATACACCCCTCTATCTCCCCGAAGGAAATCCGTATGACGGTCCTTGTTGGTCACATCGTCGACTCCGCTCTCACCCCATCAGCGCAGGGCAAGGAGCCGCTGTGGAAGCAGCAGCTCCGCAGCGAGATGGCGCTCCTGCAGCCGTCGGTTCAGGAGTTGGTGTGGGCGTGGCTCAGCCGGCAGAAGTCACCGCACACCGGCGCCGCCTACGGCCGAGACCTGCGGGAGTGGCTGGCGTTCTGCAACCAGTTCGACCTTGATCCGCTGACGGTCGACGTCGGCCACGGCGACGTGTACGCCCGCTCGCTCCAGGTGCGTAGGCTGTCGGCTCGGTCGGCGGCTCGGAAGCTCGCCGCGGTGTCGTCGTGGTACACCTACCTCGTTCGCCGGCGGATCATCAAGGCGAATGAGTTCGGTGGGGCGAACCGGCCGGAGACGAACCGCAAGGAGTCGAAGACGGTCGGGTTGACGGGGTCGGAGGCGGAGGCGATGGTGCGGGCCTCGATCCGCGACAAGCACCGGCAGCGGTTGAGGACGGCGGCGATCATCGGCCTGATGATCTCGGTTGGTCCTCGCGTGGCTGAGGTCGTCACGCTGGAGTTGAAGTCACTCGGTTACGAGCGGGGCATGAGGACGGTTCGGATCGTCGGGAAGGGCGAGAAGATCCGGACTCGGCAACTGCCGGCGGAAGCGGGTCAGCTTTTGGACGCGTATCTCGCCGAGCGGGGTGACACTCCGGGACCGCTGTTTTTGACGGCGGGCGGCAAGCCGATGCGCAGAAGCGACGTTGTGGATCTTGTTTCGCGGATCGCAAGGCAAGCTGGGCTGTTCATGCCAGAAAGGGTCACTCCGCATACTCTTCGCCATACTTTCGCCACGGTGGCCGAAGAGAGCGGTGCGTCCGTTCGTGAGATCCAAGACGCTCTTGGTCATGCTTCCGCCGCAACGACCGAGATTTATCTTCACGCGCCGAAGCGGATAGAGAATGACCCTTCGGTCCGAGTTGCGAAGGTCCTGACGTGGACCGGGTCATAACGAGGATTATGTATGGGTCGCAGCGATCTTGAAGCCGAGCGCCCACTGAACCCCATTCGGTCCTTACCGTCCTGCAAATTGCACGGCCTTCATTGTTAACTCACATCACAAGGAGAACGCTGTGAACGAGAGTCAGAAACTTACGGACGCCGCCATGGAGCAACTCGTGAGGACGTTCATCGATGGCATGCAGTCGCTCGCGAACGGCGACAGCAGCGGCCGAGACGCCTGCACAGCGAAGGCCGCCACCATCCTCAACAACCCCCGCAGCGCGACGTAGCTGCCTACTGCGGGGTTCGCCCAGTCGCCAAGTTGCCCTCTACGCAGAAAAGCCCCCGTGGCACCGAAGTGCGACGGGGGCCTTCCAGTGCCAGCTGATCTATGCCAGCCAGAACGTTCTACCTAGTCAGCAGTCATGTTACCGCCGATTCACCTATCGTGTGGTCGCCCCTGCCCTTCGGGGTGGGGGCGTCGCCGTGTCTGCCTGCGAACGATCAGCAGACCGGGCGGCTTCCCTCGCCTTGAATCGCCCGACAACCTGATGCCCGTCTTGCGCGTCGTACGCTCACCCCCACCCTGAGGAGTACCTCCATGAGCGAGTTCACGGCAGAGGAGTACGAGGAGTTTGACGCCATGGCGCGTTTCAAGCTCCTCGCCCTTATTGGCATGATCAGTCTTACCGCCAATATCAAGTCCAGAAGCGACCTAGAGGAAATGTCCGACCTCGTTGAGAACATCATTCCTGACTTGACCAGGCCGGTCATGGGTATGGGGCCTGCCGCGCTACACAGTGCCAACATGCGTGTAATCATGCATCTGTTGGCGAAACTAGCCGACCTGCGCGGGGAACCGATTGACGTGACGTGGCAGCGTGAGGCGATAGAGCTGACGAGCGGAGCCAGCGGCGGGTGAAGCCTCGCCTTTCCCGGTGAGGGCTTCGTTGCGTCCGAGCCCGATTCGGGTTCTGGGCAACCACCCGCCCCCGGCTGGCGTCTTACAGGTTGAGGCCCGTCAGCGTGCGGCTGACCGGCCGGCGCCTCCTCCGGGGTGGCCGCCTCCAGCGGGAGGCGGTCGCTCGGAAGATGAAGTAGCCCTCACCCGTCTGGGTGAGGGCTTCGTTGCGTCTGGGGCTCCAACCAATCAAATAAACGGTATTGCTTATTCCTTCGATGGCCCATAGATTAACGGTATCGGAAATCATGGCATGAGGGAGTGGACATGAGCGACATCACCGTCACGACGGAGAACGGCCAGACCAGCGTCTGCTCCCCCTACGACACCACCTTCGTCACCAAGGCCAAGACCATCGGCGGCCGATGGAACGGCCCCGCCAAGGCGTGGCAGTTCGACGCTCGCGACGAGAACCGCGTCCGCGACCTGCTCCGCGAGGTCTACGGCACCGACGGATCCCCGGTCGACGATGCCGACCTCGTCACCGTGCGGGTCCGCCTCGCCGACCACGAGGTCAGCTACCGCGACGGAGCCGACGCCAAGTTCGCCGGTCGTCGCATCGCAACCAGGCCCGGCCGTGACAGCGCCGTCCGCCTCGCCGTGAACGTAGTCCTCATTGAGGGCAAGCTCCCCAGCACGGGCGGGTCGATGCGCTACCCGCAGATCAGCGCCGGTGACGACGTCATCGTGGAAGTCCGCGACATCCCCCGCACCACGCTCAACCTGGAGCGGGAGGACAGCTACGAGATCGTCGACGAGACGTGCGGCGAGGTCGACGTGGACGCGCTACTGACCGAGCGGGAGCAGCTGCTCGCCCGCCTCGCGGAGATCGACGCGCTCCTTCCGGAGCCGGAGGGCACCGAAACCACCACGCAGGAAGCGGCCAAGGCGCTCGGCGTGTCCGTGAGGACCGTGCAGCGGTGGGCCGCCACAGGCAAGGTCGAGGCCCGCAAGAACGACCAGGGCCGCTGGGTCATCACCATCACCATCTGAAAGGGCAGATCATCATGGCGAGAGTCAACGTCTACAGTCGCGACCCCTACGAGGACAAGACGCTGCTGGGCTGGTTCGACCCCGCAACCTGCGTCGAGAACATCGACGAAAAGACCCGCTGGAACGGCAATAACCACATCGGCATCATGAGCGGCGGCCAGGTCGGCTACGAACGCCTCTACCGCACCAAAGGTGGCAGGTGGGTCCGCTACTACAACTTCAGCAGCGAGTACAACGGTCCCGAGTACTACGAGTTCCTTACTGACGATCAGGCCCGCGACTGGCTGATCAAGGACGGCGACGACGAGATCGTTGAAAAGTACTGGGGTGAGCTGGAAGAGGAGCGTGGTCCTGGTCGCCCCGAGGTCGGCGCAGCCACCAATGTCCGCCTCGGCGAAGATCTGACCAAGAAGGTCGACGCGGCCCGACAAAATGGCGAATCCCGCGCGGCAGCGATCCGGCGCCTGCTGGAAAAAGCGCTCGACTCTGCCTGAACGACTTGTGGCGCCCCGCTGCTGCAGGGCATGCTGAATCTCTCCCCACCCCGGTGGGGTTGACCCTCCAAGGTCAGCTTTGGGCATGTGCTCCCCGCTTCAGCGGGGATGAACCATCGTAGGCAGGGAATTTCTCGCCTTCCCCGCGCTCGCGGGGATGTTCCCTACGCGGAACTTTGGTAGCAGTGCTCCCCGCACCGGCGGGGATGGTCCCAGGACCCAGGTAGTTATACCGTTGGCCCCGCTTCTGCGGGGATGCTCCATGTCCATGTCTTGGACGGCAGTCGGCCCCGCTCTCGCGGGGACAGACGAAAAGCCCTCACCCTTTCCGGGTGGGGGCTTTCTGCTGTTCCATACCGCCCTGTTATGCCCGGTAACTCCTGATGCTCCCGAGGCGATCTCTGGTCGTTGGTCCCGACTCCCGCGAGGGGGAGCCGGGACCCGCCGTCAGCGCAGCAGGCCCGCAGCCAGGACGTCGGCCTCCGCGACATGCGCGTCGCTTCGGCACCTCACCCAGCCCTGCCGCAGCGCCCTCAGCTCGCCGCGGACTCTCGCTGATACGACCCCTTCCAGGCACTGACGCAGTCCCAGCACCGCCACCGCGGCCCGTTCCGCATCCCCGGCCTGTAGGTGCGCGTGGGCGCAGCGCAGCCCCACCACGGCGCGGGTACGGCGCTCCACTGGCCGCCGTGTCTCCATCGACGCCGCGTAGTGCGTCGCCGCGGCGGCGTGGTCTCCGAGCGCGGTGAGCGCGAGCCCGGTCTGATGCTCCAACGATTCGCGCCGGTAGTTGCCCGTCCACTCCGCTTCCGGCAGCGAATCCACCCGCTCCAACTGCGCCTCAGTGCGGCGCAGCAGGGTCAGCGCGTCCTGCCGGTCTGCGACCCCGGCGTGCGCTTCGGCCTGCATGCCCGTCACCCACGCGACCGTCCTGCCTGGAGCTCGGCCGCCGAGAGCCGACGCCGCAGCGTCGGCCAAGGCGAGTGCTTCACGGTCATGCCCAAGCTCGCGCGCTTGGACCGCCATGGAGCGCAGCGCGGTCGCACGCAGCACCCGATCCCCTGCCTCATCCGCCAGCCGGACGGTCTGCACGTACCAGCGCTGCGCGAGCCCAGCCTCGCCGGCGTCCATCGCCATGTACGCCGCGAGATAGGTGAGCTCCGCCGCCGCGCGGAACAGGTCCGGGCGGGCCCGGCCCGCGGTGCCGTGCAGCAGCGGAGCGACATCATGCACCAGGTAAGCGGCGACCGCGCCGCGGGCATGTCCGCCGCCATACAAGTCGTCGAGGTCTCCGAAACGACGAGTGGCGTCGTGGATACGGGCTACGTCCCCGGACCCGCCTCGGCGCGCTGAAGCCCCAGCCGGCCGAGGCGGTGGCGGAGGGGCAGCGAGGCCGGCGAGCGAGAACGCGCCCACGGTCAGCACGGTACGGCGACGCAACATGTCGTCCTCCCCGAGGGCGGTCAGCCGGGCGACCGCATCACCTTGCCATGGATCATCTGCTGCTCCCGGCACGGCGGCAACGTCCGGCCAGCCGAGATCCGCCGGCGTCAAGTCCGGCCGGTGGAGTCCGCGGCGGAACGCCTCCACCCCGGCACATATACCCTCCGCGCGTGGGGTTGTTCCGGTCAGCCAGTGGCCAACGGTGGAGTGGTCGTAGTGCAGCGGGGAGCCGGTTTCTGCGGCGACGGCGTTGATGTGCTGCGCTGTCTGCGCGCGGGTCCATCCTGTTGCTTCGATCGCCGCGGCCAGTGCCGGGTTGGCGATCGGACGTGCACGTTTGGGAGCCATGGCAGGTCTCACATTCGTTCACATCGTCGGGCTCTCGACGATGGACCTCGACCGGAGGAACGTCAAGGAGTAGCAGCCCTTAACGCAGGGTTAGGGCTCCATCTCCGTTCGGAGGACCCCATGACCGTCATCCTCGACCGGCCCACCACCACCGCCCGCACCCTCGTCAGCCCCGCCTTGTTCGACCGGCTGACCGCGCGGATCATCGTCGACCACCCCGAGCACGCCCACCACGCCGACGTCATCATGGAGCAGGCGCTCGCGTTCCTCGCGACCTGCGCCGCCAACCCCGGCGCTGGCCTCGGCCCGTCCGAGCAGGTCGACGTCGGCTGGCACACGTTCATCCTCTACACGAGGGAGTACGCCGAGTTCTGCCAGGAGACCGCGGGCCGGTTCATCCATCACGTGCCCGACGACGTGCCGGGCGAATCCGGGACCGGCGGCGGCCTCGCGGCTACGATCGAAGCGATGGAGGCGGCCGGCTACCGGGTGGACCCGGTGGTGTGGCCGACCTCGGCCGACTGCAGCAACGACAAGTGCAGCAGCGGTAAATGCAACCAGTGCCATGCGGGGTGCGCCGATTCACCGAAGAAGGCAGTGGCCTGACCTGCCCGAAGCTGCCCGTGCTGCCGTCGAGGAGCAGACCGGCCTAGCCGTCGACGTCCGGTCGGCTGAGGTTGGGCTGACTTCCGGGGTCGCCGCGCACATCACCACCGCCCAGGGGGCCGTCTTCTTCGTGAAGGCGGCCCCCGCCGCTGCGCCGGTCGCCAGCCATCTGCTGCGTGAACGAGCTGCGAACCAGGCTCTCCCCGCGACCATCCCCGCGCCTCACCTGCTGTGGACCGCGGACGTAGACGGCTGGCATGTGCTGCTGTTCGAGCACGCGCCCGGCCAGGAGGCGAACCTGTCCCCCGGCTCCCTGCACATCTCCGCGGTCGTGGATGCGGTCGCCGCCCTCTCCGCGCCCTGCCCGTGGCCCGAGGCGCCGTCCGTGACGGTCAAGGTCGCCGCGCTGCTCCGCCAGGCCGAAGCGCTCCTAGCGGACTCTCCGGCCGAGTACGCCCGCTACGGGCCGCTCGTCAAAGCCCTCGACCTCGACGAGTTCGACGGAACGGCCCTACTGCATGCGGACCTGCACGCGGGCAACATCCTCGTCGACGTCGACCGCTGCCAGGTCATCGACTGGTCGATGGCGTGCCGGGGCGCCGACTGGGTGGACGTGGCTCTGCTGGTGCCGCGGCTGATAGACGCCGGCCACACACCCGCCGAAGCTGAGGCCGCCGCCGCCCGGGTGCCCGCGTGGAGTTCAGCACCTGCGAATGCGGTGACTGCGCTGGCCGCCACCCGCCTCATGTTCGCTACCCACATGGCCGACACCGGACCAGCTCACCTACGAGAGAAGCGGCTGCGGACTGCGGCGGCGTGCCGGGCGTGGGTGGAGTACCGCACCAGCTGAGAGGCAGATGCGGGACCCGAACCCCACCGATGTCCTGACACGCCCGCATCGCCGTGTTTACCGTGGGTTCATGACCCCCGACGGCTTAGAAACGATCACGTACACCACGCCCCGCGGCAGCAAAGTGACGCTGCCCTTCCTCACCGTCGAGCAGCGCGACGCCGCGGTTGAGAACCTCTCCCCCGCGCCCCTTCCTCCCGAGTCCGTGACCGCAGGCAAGGAGACGTGCTCCAACTGCGGAGGTGCGGGAGGCTACAACGAGAAGAAGGAACAGAAGACCGCGAGCGGCGGAACCGTCGTCGTTGAAGTGTGGGTGTCGTGCCGGCCGTGTAAGGGCAGCGGCACCCGGTGAACATGGAAACGCCCCGCCGCTCTCCGTGAGGAGAACGAGCGGGGCGTTCGCGTGTTCAGTCTTTGGCGTCTTCCTGGCGGGCCGTGGCTGCCGCCTGGAGGGCTTTCCACGCGGCGTACCGATCCCGCTGCTCGGGCTGCTCCCACCAGGGGTGCCGGTTCAGCGCCTCCAACGCGGTCAGGCGGGCCTCACGCGCCTCGACCAGTTCGGCCCGCTGCTCGTCGGTTATGGCCCCCTCCATGACCTCCTGCGCCGTCGGCAGCGCGTCTGTCACCTCTTGGACGCGGCGGTCGGCCTCGCTGTAGGCGCGTTGCGCGTCGAGCAGGTCGGGCGGGAATTCGTAGTCGGGCATGGCGCGGTCTCCCCCAGTTGACATCCTCCCCCGCCTTCAGGCGGGGGATTCCAACGCTTCCTACCTCACGAGGAGGAGGTCGCGTTGAGGTTCACGGTTCACAGGCTCAGCCAATGCTGGGCCTTCCCGTGCAGCGACGGCATGCCCTGCCGCCGTATCTCGAACGTTCTTCGCCGCGTTGACGTCGGCGTGCGCCTGGTGCCCGCAGGCGACGCAGACGAATCGAGATTGACTCTCTCTCGACTCGGCTGCGCGATGCCCACAAGCGTTGCAGGTCTGCGACGTGAAACGCGGGTTGATCTTCTGAACGCGACCCGGAGCCTTGTGCTCCAGACGTTCGACGAGTTGGCCCCACCCGGCGGCGAGGACGCCCCGGTTGAGTCCGGCTTTCTGGCGGACGTTCTTCCCGGGCGCTTCGACGGCGCCCTTGGCCGACCGGGTCATGTCGCGGATTTTCAGGTCTTCGACGGCGATGACGTCGAAACGACGCGCGATGTCAGTGCTGGTCTTCTCGACCCAGTCCTTACGGCGGTCTGTCTCACGGGCTTTGAGGCGGGCGATTGCGGCTTTGACCTTGTCGCGCCGGTTCGAACCACGCTTGGCCTTGGCGAGCTTCCGCTGAAGCCTCAGCAGACGCTTCTTCTCCGCGCCACGCAGGGTAGGCGCGGTCAGCAGTTCACCTGTGGACAGCGCGGCGCTGACGGTGACGCCCCGATCCACACCGACGACCTCACCCGTACCCGGTGCGGGAATCGGCTCTGGGGCCACAGCAAAGGACAGGTGCCAGCGGCCAGCCGCGTCGCGAGTGATGCGGAAGGATTTCACGTCGTCGGCTACGGGACGGGACCAGCGGAACCGTACCCAGCCCACTTTGGGGATCTTGACCTCGCCAACGTTGCGCGAGACCCGGCGAACATCCCAGTTGGGCCCCCGTCTGCCGACGATACGGAACCCTTCGCCCTGCCCGCGCTTACGCCACGTCGGACGCTTGTGTGTCTTCTTGAAGAAGCCCGCCATGGCCTGCGCGAAGTCCTTGAGCGCCTGCTGCTGAACGACCTGTGCGCCGTTGCGCAGCCACTCGAACTCGGCGCGCGCCTCAGTGAGTTGACGGCACTGCTCGGCGAATCCCGGCGCGGACTTGATGCCAGGTCGCCAGTGGGCGTGCTGCTCGACCGCGAGGTTCCACACGTATCGGGCGTGTCCGCAGTGCTCCAGCAGCGCCGCCTCTTGGGCGCGCGAAGGCTGAAGTCGGTAGCGGGACACGAGATCAAATTTATCGGTAAGGACTGACAAAACCGGATGGACACCATTCACCCCCGCCGTGAACGACGGGGCACCCTGGCTCGAAATCTGTGGTGCGGTCCGGGAGGATCCTACGAGAGGCGCCACGAAGGGGGCGAAGTGCCCCGCCGGTCAACCCTGCGGCCAGGAAACACGAAAGAGCGCCGCCCTCCCAGACGGGAAGGCGGCGCTCTCGTGTGTGCGGGCTACGACGCGGTGTTCTGCGTCGGAGTCGGCCTCGTCGGGGAGGGAGTCGGGGTGGGGTTCACCGTCGGCGTGGCCGTCGGCGTCGGCGTCGGGCTGTTGGGGACACCGAGCTTGCACTTCAGGCGGGGGTAGCCCTTCACGGTGCCGTCCCACTTGCAGAGGCTCTGGACGCCGTTGATGTCGAGGACGAACGGCCCGTCGAGACCCGCTCCGTCCTTGCCCGGGGCGCCATCCTTGCCATCCGCTCCGTCCTTGCCGGGAGCTCCGTCCTTGCCCGGGGCCCCGGTCGGACCGGCCACACCAGGGACGCCACGAAGACCGCGCGGCCCCTGCTGGCCGGGGTCACCCTTCGGCCCCTGCGGGCCCTGAGGCCCAGTCGCGCCGCGCGGACCCTGCTGGCCGGGACTGTTCACCGCGGTCTGCCCCTGCCCGCCCCACGAGAAGGAGAACTCGGTGGTGCGGCACTTCGCCGAAGCGTTCACGATGCGCGTGTAACGCGTCTTCTTGTTGACGCAGGAGTGCACCACATCACCGGGAGCCGACTGCGCGGCCGAAGCGGTCGTGACGCTGGACAGGCCGGTCGCGAGGACAGCGGTGACGAGTAAAGCAGCGGGCGTTCTGAGACGCATCAGGAGACTCCAGGGAAGGGAGGGGAAGCCGTGGCGCGGCTGCACCAGATTGGCAGAAGTAGGTTCTTTGGACCGGGCCAATGGTCATTTGTCGCCAGTATTCGCGTATGCGGCTTACGCGCGCCGTGTCCGGTCTGGAAACGAAGAACGCCCCCTCGTCCGGAGACGAGGGGGCGAACAGACGAGCGATCCCCCGCCAGTCCCGGAGGACGACGAGGAGCGTGCTCAGGCTAGCGCTGGACGGTGACGTTCTCGACGAGCGCGGTCGGCTGCACCGGGCCCGCCGATGGCGACACGTTCGCCCGCAGCACCAGGCCGAGAACGGCGCTCACGAGGATCACGAACGTCGCCGACTGCTGCTCAGTCAGCGGCAAACCGAACGACGCCAGACCCGCGAGAATCGTGGACAGGGCGCCGGTCAGAGCCGACACCACCCACGGGCGGGTCAGGAACGCCACGGCCAGCGCAACCAGGCCGGACACGATCGTCATGACGTACCCAGCGGAGACCTCGGTGAGGCCGAACTGCGGGACCGTCACCAGGAACGCGACCAGGGCGTTAGCGACGTAGAGGATAACCGCCGGCTCCTGGCCGAACAGCGTGACGGGCTTCTTGCCCGAGATGTCGTTGAGAGTCATCGACTACTCGGAGACCACGTCGCCGGCCACCAGCTCGATGGTCGCCGTGCCCGCCGGGACGACGTCGACGGCGTGGGTGACGGACAGCGGCTCGGTACCCTCCTCGTTCTCGCCCTCGATCGTGACGGTCAGCACCGCCGAACCCGGGGCGCCGGATACGACGACGCAGGTCTGCTCGTCCTCCGACACCTGCAGCTCCGCGACCGCCGGGTCGTCGATCGTCCACTGCACGTTGGGCGTGGTCGCGAAACCCGCGGCGTCCTTCGCGGCGATGGACAGCGAGAACTTGTGGCCGGTGTTCATCTGCGTCATGTCGATTCCTTCTCTGTGGGGTGTGCCAGACGGCACGTCTTCGCCCTCGTCGACGACGGGGCCAGGGATCAGGCGGAAGTCAGCGGTGCCGAGCACGTACGCGGCGAGACCGTCGGCAAGCCGGCGGATCCTCTCCTGTGCGGTGCGCTCGGTGACCTCGCGGTCCACGCCGAGCTCCAGGACCAGCGGCCCGTGCAGCGCAGCAGCAGCGAGGAGAGCGGTCTGCCGCGCCTCGAAAGCGCGGCCGGACATGGACATGGGCGACCTCCGGAGGTAGGTAGGCGCCCGGAGTTCGGGCATGAGAAAAGCCCCGGCTGGTCGGCTCGGGGCTGGTTAAAAACGGGCTCGCGCTGGGCGGGCTCCGCTACTGTGCGGGTATGAGCGTTGACGCCACTGAGGCCATCGAGATCGGCATCGCCGACCTGAGCGGAGTCCCGCTCTCCCGCATCGGGTCACTCGCCGATGCCGGACTCCTCAGCCGCGTCCTGCCCGTCAGCGAGCAGCGTGTCGACGTCGCCGCGTTCAACTCCTCGATCTGACGCTCGCACGAGGTACGGCAGTAGTAGGGCGTGCAGAACATCCACTGCTACGCAACGCGCAACAGCACAGGCCAGGTCAGCGGCCCACAAGAAAGGCCGCCATGTCGAAACATGACGGCCTCTCGGGGACAGACCGGGCCGGTTAGGCGGATCGCTGTTTTTCTTCCCATCGGCGCTTACGTGCTCGATCGCAGGGGACGCAGATGGGGCCAGCCTTGCCAGCGCGGGCAACCATTCTGGTCGCGTCTGGCAGGGTCAGGTCGTGCCCGTTGGGGCATTCGGTTCTCCCTTGCTTCCAGTGACGGCCTTTGGCCGACATGTCAGCCATGTTGTCGGCGCCCGTGCCGGGGAAGATGTGTGAGGGGTTTACACACGGCGGGTTGTCGCAGCGGTGGCAGGCCATGAGCTCACCGAGAGGGCCGACGTGGAGTTCATACATGAGCCGGTGAACACGGGCGTGATCTAGCTCATGGCGGGGAGCCGAGAGCAGGCCATACCCGTTGTCGTTTCTTACGCCGCGCCATTCCCAGCAGCCCGATTCCGTGACATCCCAGCCGACTAGTTCGAGACGCTCCTTCAACGGCAGGTCTCGCACAGGCACTGCACGGCCGTACCGGCGAACGTTCTCGTAGTGCCGATTGCACCACTCGCGCTTCCTGATCGGGCGGTCGCAGTCATCCACCGCGCAGAGAACGACGGGGAGTTGGCTCTTCGGGATGTAGCCCGGCTTGCCGTCCTTCACCCAACGCTGGTAGTGCTTGGTGCACATGTCACGTGCAACGACCCTGCCGTTGCAGCCTTCGGACGTGCAGATACGATCGCCCATGAGGGCACCTCCGAGAAAGGTGTTCTCCACGCCCGGGGGGTGTTACCAGCACCCGCCCGGGTTTCGAATGTCTGTTCATTATCGCAGATCAGGCCGGTATTTATGGGCAAATCACACCCGAAGTAGCACGGCCCAGGTCAGTGGCCCACAAATCCCGTCCTGCTTCAGCCCCGCCGCGGCCTGCAGACCCTTCACGCCGTTCGCGTGAGCCTCGGTGAACACGGTGTCGTCGAGCCCCTCAAGCCCGCCATAGTCTCGCGCGAGCAGCAGGTAGTGGAGCGTCTTGACGTCCCACTTCAGCGGGTCGTTGTCCTTACGGCCATCACCGATCTTCAGGGTGGGTAGCTGCTTCACCATGACCTCCGTAGGGTTCACAGGCTTGGCTGGCGGCTTCGCCGGGGCGGACGCCTTCGGACGGGGGGCTCCGCGCTTCACCCACGCGTACAGGGGCTCGCCAGGGCAACTGGTCGAGTAGCCGTCACGGTGGCCCTTGATCTCCTTGCCGGCGCCGCGCTCTTGCAGGTACTCGATCGCGTCTCGTAGCCCGTTCAGCATCGCGTTGGACGGTTCCACCAGGCCCTTGTTGCCGAGCAGTGCGCAGACTGCGTAGTGGCCGCTGTTGAGTCCTTCGCCGTTCGCCGCGGACATCACTCGGGCGCCGCGCCCTTCCCACACCACGCCGTGCTCACACACCAGCAGGTTGTAGGCGATGTCGGACCAGCCGTTGGAGTCCATGTGCTGGCGCTGAATCGAACGGACCTTGTTACGGCAACCCGTTGAGCACTTCGCCGCCGGCACAGACGTGACCGGTGAGCCCACGTAATGGACCTTCACGCCGCGGGCCGAGGTCAGGCGGGTCATCCTCTTCGGAGCTCGGGCATCCCAGCCGGAACGAGAGATGAACTTCACGGTGAGCCTCCTCGGTGGATGATGTGCTCATCGGGCTGCAGCCCTGCGGTGATGATCTGCTGACGCAAGTTCGCGATCATGCGTTCCATGTAGTCGATCCGGGATGACATCTCGGCCATCTCCCGCTGCGCGTCCCGCAACTGGTCACGCATCTCCTGAGAGGCGTTCCGCTCGCTCAGTAACTTCTCGCTGATCTTGTCGAGCTGCTCCTGGGTCCGCTCATGCTGAGTGCGGACCCGGTCGAGCTCCTCGCGTAGCTCAGTGATGGCGTGGTCGTAGATTTCCTTGGCCCGCTGAAAAGCCTCGGACTCGACCCGGGCCCGCTCAGTCGCCGCAGTCTGTTCGGCCACCCGCTCATTCGACTGCGCGGTGACCTTGTTCGCCTTGACGCTGGTCCGACCAGCGATAATGCCGGTCACCACGGTACCGATCAACGCCAGTACCGCCGCAACTGTCGCGACGGTGTTACCTGACGTCCAATTCTCCGCCGGCTTCAACGCCAGGACCAGCCAGATCGCGTTCAGGGTGCACCGCCAAAGGAGTAGGGGGAGCGGCCGGTTCAGGCCGCTCAGGGACTTTCGCGAACGTATGCACCACCCGGGCGAACACGAGCCAGATCGCCACTGACCACCACGCCTGCGGCACACCCCCCACCCACGCCCCGATGTGCACCATCGACCAACCGACCTTGAGCATGCTCGCCGCGACGAACGCATACTGGTCCGCGACCTGGAACGCCTGCACCAGGAGAACCACGCCTACAACGCCCCAGATCGCACCCCACACCGGCAGCGGCAACACCGACGCGAGGAACTGCGTCGTGGCCGACGCCAGCGTCTCCTGCGACGGGAACGACAGCCGGTAGCACTGGACGAAATCGATCAGTGCGAGCGCCAGCAGAAACTCTCCGCGGACGCCGACGCGATGTCGGACCCGGCATAGCCATGTGGGGCGAGTGGGCACGGCGAAGCCTTTCTGCGGAGGGGCCAGATGATGATCAGGTGAGGATGACGGTGCCCGCTCGCAGGCTGTTGATCAGCGCGTTCAGCTGGGCCCGCACCTCGACGACGTCGTTGTACAGGGCGTTGTACTGCGCCATCGTCGGCGAACCCGCGATCGGACCCGCGGTCATGTTCGCCGCGATCGCCACCGGCCCGCCTTGGCGGTCAACGAGCGGCACATCGTCCAGGGTGGAGCGGGCGCGGAGCCGGCCCCCGCTGGCATAGATGTGGACGTCCCCGGATGGCGGGATGCTTGGCGTGCCCATCTGGCGGAGGATCCAGCCGCGGCTCGCTTCGATGAGCGGTGCCCGCGTCCGGAGGAGGGCTTGGATCTCGTCCACCGCGGTCCGCAGGTCACTGAAGTCGCCCTCATCGTCAGCTGGGAAACGGTTCAAGAGGCGGCCTCCTGCCCTTCGAGGATGAGCTGGGCGGTCTCTTTGCCGTCGTTACGCGAGGTCGGGGTGATGCCGATGCCGATGATGCGGCGGGTCCGCCAGTGCGGGTTGTGCCACTCGTTGTCCAGATGGATCCGCGCAGTGTCGCCGAGGCTGTTCATGTCGAACGAGGGCTCGGCGCCGAGCGTCAGCGTCACGGAGTCCACCCGCAGGGCGCCGGGAGCGGTCGCCGCCCAGTACGCCGCGTAGTCCTCCAGCGTCGCCATCTCGGTGACTGACGAGTAGTTGATGGTGCGGTCCAGTCGCGGCCATCCTGCGGCGAGGTGCGCGGTCGCCTCGGCCGCGGCGGAGATCAGCGGCGTTGACGAGGTGGAGGCGTCGGTGCTGATGCGGTCGCCGCGGGCCCGCCACCGGGTCGCTCCGCGGAGGGCGTCGATTTGCTCGGACCAGCCGGAGATGATGCCGCCGCCCGGGTCGTCACTGAAGACGTGCGGCGCGGGGTCCTGGGTGCCGAGGGGCATGCCCCACACCCAGTGGCGTTCCAGGCCGGCGGGACCGGACAGAATGTTGATCGCCCACTCGAAGCCGCCATCAACCTGCGCCAGCTCGGTCAGCCGCTGCCCGTACGTCGCTTCGTCCGCGGCGTATGTGCGGTCCCGCTCGACGCCGGACACGCCGCCTTGCAGCACTAGGCCGAGGTTCGCGTACGGCTGCGACTGCATGTGGTTCAGGAGCTCGCGGGCGATGTCGATCTGGTCGTAAGCCGTGAACGTCGGCAGGGTTTCCTGCAGTTCGACCTGCAGAAAGTACGCATCGAGCGTCGAACCTCTCAATGCGATCGTCGGCGTGCCCTTGCCGCTGCGCGCCGGTGTTGCCCCGGTGATCCAGTACTCGCCCCAGTACTCGCCGCCTCGGAGAACCTGGCAGGTGATCACACCCGGGCCCCGGTCCAGGACGGTTTCGTCCTCGGGGATGATGTGCTTGACGAGGGCGCCCACGTCCCGGTCTGGGATCGCGATCGTCGCGCTGAAAGTGCCCGGCTGCAAGATCCGCTTGTCGAAGTTGACGTTGACCAGTTCCAGGTCGCCCAGGTACTGGCCGTCCCTCAAGCGGTGGAACTTGTACCGATACAGGGCGTCGCCGACACCAGGAGTGAACGGCGGAGGAGGGTCCACGTCAGGGACCGTGACCGCGGAGGCGACGCTGATGGACACGCCGACGCCCTCACGGATACCCGCGGGTGAGGAGCTGAACGTCTGCGCCCCGGACGAGGACGACGAGTTCGTCTGACGGCTCACCGCGGCCGACGCGAGGAGGTCCTGCGACTGGGTTTGCCCGCGTGAGCTGTAGCCGCTGGGTACCGTCCACGACGTGATCACCGTGGGGTAGGTGTAGACCGCAGCGACACGGATCTCTACCGCCGCCGAGTCAGCCGGAGTCACCGGCGGGGTGGTGGTGGAGGTGCCGAAACTCTCAGCGATGACGATGTTCGCGGTGCTGCTCGCGTCCTTCAACGCCAGCAGGTGGATGGTGCCGTGGTTGTCCTGCCCGAACGAGTAGGCGCCGGGCTCCGCATTCGTGGCGGTCTTGCGCCACACCCGCACCGTCAGCGTTTCGCCGTCTCGACTGCTGGCTGGAGCCCACCCCGACGGGGCTGTCAATGCCGCCAGCGAGGAGTTGAACACGATGTGGATGGCCCACAGATGGTCGCCTGCGATCACGCCGGAGGGGCGAGCGACCTGCAAGGATGCGGCGTCTCCAGCGGCGGCGGTTGACGAGCGGAAAGAAGCGGTCACCGGTCACCCGTCCTTCGGTTAGATCCAGGCGTCGCGATACAGGAGGGTGAGAGGTGAGTCCCCGCCGCTGCTCGCGGTGTAGGTGATGGCGTTGGTGCCGGCCTTGATGACCCAGCCGGGGACGGGGGCGGAGGCGCCGGTGAGGGTCGACATGACGGAGTCGCCGTTCACGGTGGCGTTGCCCTTGTCGGTGTCGATCTCCAGCTGTGCGCCATCCGCCACAGTCGTGGCGAAACCCAAGATGCGGCTGGTCGCGGCGTTGACGAGCGTCGGATTCGTCACCGGGCCCGGGATACGGATGATCGGATGCGTGCCGGTGTTGCCCGCGTTGATGACCTGCACGGTTCCGCCGACCGGAATGGATACGCCGGTCCGGTCGATGCCGTAGCGGCGTGGGTCTCCGCACGCGATAAGGATCGTGACGGTGGGGATGCCGACGTTGTAGGCGCCGTCGAGGTCAATGTCGCGGTCGATGATCTGCCCGAACGCGAGCTGCGGCACCCCGTACGGTTTGATGACCAGCGGCAGCGGGGTGTCGTCGTCGGCGAGGCCGGTGACGGCGTCGATCTCGTCGAGGAGATCGTCGATCATCTCCGGGGCGCTCGCGGAGTTGGGTTGCAGGCGGATCGTGACGAGCCGCTGCTGCGCCAACTTGCGGGCGTTCCAGCTGCCGTGTTGGTTGGGTTTGCTGACGTTCAAGTTGTCGACCGTCGGCATGCTGCGCCAGCCCTCGATCGGCACCAGCACCGCAACGTCCGTACCCGGACCCCACACGGTGCCGTTCCACTCGACCTGACCGGCCTGGGTGATTGCGTCACCGGGCCGGATCGGTGTCGTGACCGACAGCTCAGGCCACTCGACCTCGATCTCGAACGGGTCGAGGACCAGCCCCTGCCCATAGAAGAGAGTGACCGGCGGCCACTCGACCTCGATCTCGAACTCGTCAAGCAGGACCCGCGCGTTCGGCGTGATCACCGATAGGGCAGGCCACTCAACCTCGATCTCGAACGGGCCGAGGACCGGGGCGGCCGGGCGGTAGTAGCGGCCCTTGACGATGATCGGCCGGTTGGGATACCCACGACCAGCGCGAGCCATGCGCGACCGCCTCTCTTACCAGGATGCGGCGCGGTGAACAGCGGTGAACGTGGCGGCGACGATGCGGGGCCGACCGGAGGGCGCCTCGGTGATGGCGATGGTGTAGCCGTGCGGCGCCGACGGCGTGCCCGAGGTGCCGAAGGTATGCGTCCCGGTTGCTGCGCCGCTGGCCAGGACGCGGGTGGCGCACATCGCGCCGCCCTCCCCGGTGTCGGCGACGTCCACTTGCTCGGTGAACCCGCTGGCGGGCTCAAACGACTGCCCGGCGTTCAACGCGACAGCGAACCGGACTTCAAAATCCTCTAGCCCCGCTGGGGTCACCGATGGGGTGCTGACGGCTGAACCAACCGCGATGCTCGACGAGTTCGATACGGGAGCCGCGAGTGACGCGTCCGCCACAGCGATGATGATGGTGCCGCCGGGCTGCGCGGTCTGCGTAACCGTGTAGTTGCCCGGCTCTGACCCGCCAGCAGCGAGGTAAGCGACACGGGAGGTGGCGCCGGACGTTTGCGTCTCCAACTGCGTCCACCCGGACGGGACCGCACCGATCGTGCCCGCCGACCACTGCAGGCTCAGCAGGAGATCCCCGGCGGCCACACCAGTGGGTTTGTTGCAGGAGTAGGAGGTGGAGGAGGACGTGGCCGACGTCACCGACCCCACCAGCGTGGGGGTCGGCACCTCAGGCCCTCTCGAACCACATGGCGGCCCGGACGCTCGCTGTCGCCGGCGCCGTGCACCTCAGCAGGAAGCCCTCGCCCAGTGGCGAGTCCGGGGTGTCTCCCAGCGGCCAGTCGTACAGCAGGAGGCCACCGTTGGGGGTGAGGAGAAACTCCTCCACGACCGTGATGGCCGTCGGCTCGGTCGTCCACGTCTTCGCCGCGGTGAAGCCGGTGGACGCGGTGCGCCCGTACACCTGGGTTGGCGTGACGCTGCTGGAGGCCGTGCCCGGCGGGTTCGCGCCGAACGTGCACAGGCACACTTCGATCAGCACCGGCACCTCGGACGCTGTCACGCCAGGGAACGAGACGCGGATCTTCTTCAGGTCCACGCCGTGGTTGGCGGTCGTCGCCCCGGACTTCACGCCGAGGATCGACTTGGCCGTGGCGGCGGTGAGGGACACCGTGCCGCCCGTGGTGATCACGTAACCGCTCTTGGCCATTGATCGGCCTCCTTACATGGAAAAACCCCCGCACGCTGGCGAGGGTGGAAGGTCGAATCAGGGGTTAGGCGGCGGCGCGGAGCTTCTGCCGGAAAGCGCCATCAGCATGGAACGCAATCGAATAATCACCGTCGTTGGTTGGGATCGCCTGCCCGAACGACCGGAACAGCACGGCCCGGCCGGACAGGTCCGGCGCGTAGATGAGCAGGCCGGAAGCGGTGATCGTGGTGGATGTCCATTCCAACGTGTTGATCTTCCAACCGACCTTGTTCGCTGAGCCGACCAGTACCGCCCACGAGGTAACGGTGATGTCCGTCCCGCCCGCTGTGTAGCCGGGCCCGTTGGACTCGTCATCGTCGAACGGTGCGGACCCGTAGGCGGGGTTGGACTGGTCGAAGTCGATCGTGCCGCCCGCCACGGTGCCCTCAAACAGAGCTCCTTTGAACGCTCCGGGGGTGACGTCGGAAAGGTCGAGGGCGATGTCATTCGACAACGCCTTGATGTACGTGTCGCTGAACCAGCCGTCTTGCAATGCCACGACCGGTGCCTCCTAGGCCAAGTTGACGCGGGCGTGCTGCCGTTCACGCCCGTCTGGGGTGGTCTCTCGGGTTACGACGTGGCCCTGCTGCGTCTGGATGCGCTGGATGCGGGAGCCGTCCTCGCGCCGCTCCTCACGCACCTGGTCGCGGGTCAGCCACGTCGGCTCGTCGGTGACGACGTCAGGGCCCCGTCCTTGGCCGAGCGGTTCCCCGCCTCTGGCCCACTCGCCGAACGTCTGACCGGATGTTTCGTCCCAAGGCATGGCTGAAGCCGCCTCCTATCTGAATGGGTGTGAGAGGCGGCTTCAGCCGCGTCCGCGGCGCCGTATGGAGACCCGCGCAGCCAACTCGTCGAGGTCCGCCTCAGAGCGAATCGTGGCGCCGTACATAGCCACCACCGGCGCCCCGCCAGAACCGCCGGCAGCGGTACCCGGCGAAGAAGACCCGCCAGCCGCCGCTGGTGTTGCGGACCCGCCGCCGCTGTAGGACGACTGCACTGGTCGTGACGTGCGCGACCAGTTCGTGGAGCCCGGCATCGCCACACCCACGGTGCCGCTGGTCGCGCCCAAAATCTCTTGCTTGACCGGCTGCTTCTTCGCCGCCGCCTTCTTCGCGCTAGACGAGCGGGGACTACGCTCGTCGCCCTTCGACCCGGTGTTGCCCTTGGAGTCGCCGGACGCCGCAGCGGAGATTGCGTCCCCGAGTTGAGTCACTGCCTCGGTCAGCGGAGGGACCTCCACGGCGATGACCTCGCCCCACCCGGTGACCTCGTCCGCGAGGTGCCCGGTGATCTCTCCCACGCCGGTCAGAGACTGGGTGAGGGTTCCGGCGTCTCCGAGGGTGGCGTCCAGGGTGGATGTGGCTCCGGCGAGCCCTCCGGTCAGGTTCAGCGCCGTGGTGGTCAAAGCGGAGTGCAGCGCGTCGATGCCGGTGACCGTCACCGACGCCGCACCGCCGCCGGCGCTCCCGGAGAACGAGCCTCCGCTGGCGCCTGCGGCTGCCCCTGCGGTGTCGGCGCGGACCTGCTCCGGCACCACCGCCATCCCCATGAGCCCCGCAGCTTCCTGCAGGATCTGAAGGCCGCGGGCACGCTTCGACGAGTCGAGCGGGATGAACGCCTCGTAACCGGCCTCACCGAACACCACGTCAGGGCCGCCGCGACCAGCGATGTGATACGGCTTCCGTGCGATCATCGCCGACGGGTTCCCGCCCAACGACCGGATGCCGCCCTGAGCCATGTAGTCCGGCGCGCCATTGCGGTTCTGAATACCGCCCCACGCGTTGCCGCGGGCGCTGGTTGAGTTCAACCCGCCCTTCATCGCCAAGTCGGTCCGCCTGGCAATGTCGATCAAGGTTCGCTTGATGTTGTCCAAGTTCGCCTGAGCGGTCTTCGTATCCATATCGATCTTGATGGACTTGCTCTTCAGCTCAGCAAGAACCTCCTTGAGATCCTTGCCGCCCTTCATTGCCTTCTGGGCATCCTGCGCGGAGATGCCGTAAGCCTGCGCGAGCAGCAAGATCTGCGACTTGGCTTCACTGCTCTTGCCTGCCAGTTCTCCCAGCCGCGGCAGCTGCTCCAGCACCGCTTTGGTGCCGTCGCTGGTCTTGCCACTCAGGGCCGCCGCACCGTCCGCCGCATCCTTGACCGACTGAGTGTAGCCGGCAAACTTCTCACGAGCGGCGATGACCGCGTCCCGCTGCGCGTCGGTCATGGTCTTGTTGATCGACAACTTGCCGTTACTCGCCTGCAGCGCCGCGGACGCGTCCTTATACGCCTGCTCCATGTTGCGTATGGCCTGGTAGGCGTCGGTTTTCCCGGCGAAAGTGTCGAGTGCGGCGTTGACTTCGCCGACCTTCCTGCCGTGCTCTCCCGCCGCGTCACCAGCCGCCTTGGACGCGATCGCATCCAACTCTTTCTGGTGCTTCAACTCACCCAGGCGACTCTCCAGCGACTCGACCTTGTCGGCCGCCTCACGCTGAGCGTCCGAGAAATAGATCGTGTCGAAGATCGCGAACCCGATCTGGGCGCGCTGATCAGCGATGGCTTTCGTCAACGCAGCGATCTCCGCATCAACGTTGCCGCCCGCCACCGCAGAGATCTTCTGCTGGAACTCCGTAGCCGCCTTGGCGTTGTCCGAGAGCCGCGATTCCAGGATCAACAGCCCGCCGACAAGAGCCGCGCCGCCGACGATGCCGGCCACCCCGCCGAGCCCAGAGGCCAAGCCAGTGAGGGCAGACCCGAAGTCGCTCGTCTTGCCCTTGACGCGGTCGAATCCGTCGCGCATCCGGTCGAGCTTGCCCGGCATCTCAGTGAAGAACGACGCGACCCCGAGCCCGGCCTGCGCGGTCTTGATCGCCACGATCGCCAAAGCGATGAGCTGGATGTGCTGCGGGTCCATTCCGGCGACGATCTGCGCCAGCAGGTTGAGGCCGGCCATGGAGCCGATGCCGAGCGGTCCGACCGCTTCGCCGACGTTGACCAGCGCCGACGCCAGGTTCTTGATCAGCTCCCACACGTCGGGGGCGTTTTGCTTCACGAACAGTAGGAACTCGTGGAATTCCGGGCTGTCGTTGAGCTGCTGCCCCCACTTGGAGAACGCCGTAGTGGCGGCGTCGAGCCCGCCAACAACAACGGGCGTGAACGGCAAGAAAGCGTCGATGATCCCGGCAACACCTGTCGTGACGTTGCCGAAGGACCGGCCCAATCCGAGGATCGCGCCAGGCAACTCCACGGCCACGTTGTTCAGAAACTGCGTCCAGAACGGCCCTGCAAGAGCAGCCTCTGCCTCCGTAAGAAGGGTGCCGAACGCGCCCGACGCGCCCTGAACCATCGGAGTCAGCTTCGGCAGCGTCCGCTCCATGAGGCCAAGCCCCTGGGAGATGACCGGGAAAACATCTGGCTGCAGCCCGCGCTGCCACGCCAGATAAGCGTCCGAGAACGCCTTCGTGTCCTTCGCTAGGGCCTTCTCCTCCTTGGACAAGTCAGCGAAAGCATCCTTGAGCTTGCCCGCCGCCCCGCCTCCGCTAGACATAGCGGCCTGCTGCTGGAGATGCAGCTGCTTGAGCTGGTCTTCGGCCTGGGCGACCTTGTCCTGGGCAGCCTTGAGGTCGTCCAGCCCTCGCTGGTATTCCTTCGTGCCTTCGATGCCGGCCTTGTTCGCCGCGGCGGTGTCCTTCTTTGCCCGCGCGGTCTTGACTTCCTGCTCTTCGACACGCTGCAACGCCTGCTCGTACGACAGGGCGGCGCGCTCGCGTTCCAGGTCGGACGCCTTCGGATCCGCGTTGACCTCCGCCAGCCGGGCCGCGGCCTCCTTCACCGCAAGCGCCGCGTCCTTCTCGCTGAGAATTGACCGGTCAAGCGAGAAATTCATGTCTTCGAGGGCTCGCCGACCGGCCTCACGCGCCCGCGTCAAGTCCTCCTGTGCGGACCTTGCGTCGGTTTGCGCGTCCTTGAGTCGCCTCTCGGCTTGCTCCAGTTGCATGGCCTGCTGGGCGGCCTGAGCGGCGGACTGGCCGGCGCCGCCCGTAGCACCGCCGGCGGCCTTGGCTGCACTCTCCTGAGCTTTCAGGGCTTCGTTGACGCGGGTCATGCCCGGCACGGCGACAGCCGCGAAGCTGGCCGCCCCTACACCCGCAGCGGTAAACGCGGCGCCGAGGCCAGCCACGCCGACACCGATGGTTGTAGCTGCGGGCAGAGCGGCTAGAGCGGCGCCGACGAGGGCGATGTTGGCCAGCGCCCCGCCTACGTTGGCGTTGACGTTGACGTGCGCGGTTCGGCCGTCGACCCGTTCGACCTCTGAGTTGAGCGCCTGCAGCTCAGACAACGCGGAGCCGATGTCGGCCTTGACGTCGATGGATGTCTCGTCGCGCTGAAGTTGTTCCAACTCGCGCTGAATTTCTCGGATCTGCGCGACGGCGTCCGCCGAAGAGATATCGATGCCGATCTTCTTGTCAGCGAGCGCCTCCATCTGCGCGCGGAGTTCCGCAAACTTGATCTCAGCGGGAGAAGAGTCCGCATCGATGGTGATCTTCGGCAGCGTTTTTGTTGCCGCTTCCAGCCGCTGCCGGAACGCATCCGCGTAAGCGCCCGTCTGCTGCATCTGCCGAGACAGGTCCTGCGTGGAGGTCTTCGCCTGCCCCATGCCCGCGACATAGTGTGAAACGCGGGCCCGAAGGGCGACCGAAACCGAGCGATCGACCAAGACGACTCACCCCTTGCATGTTGCGGATTGAGTCGTTTTCGCCTCGCGCAGGCAGGTCTGCGTGTCATGCTCTGCGAGCAGATCGGGGGATCTCAGCCAGCCAAAGGAGCCCTCGCCATGCCCAACATCGGCCCCACACAGATGCTGATCGGCCTGATCCTGTTCATCGCGGTCGTCGCCGCGGTCTACCTCGGCGTCAAGCTGGCAACGCGCGGCAAGAAGAGCTAAGACGTCTGCTCGATGTGCCAGAGCAGGGCACCCTCGCGCACGGAGCCCTTCTTGGAATGCGCGTGCTGAACCTTGATCAACTCGTCACATGCCTGGCAGCGGCGCGGCGGAGGAACCTTGTAGGAATGGACCGGTTCCCCGTCGCGCATCGCCGTCGTGTCCGACAATTGGAGCCTGCAGGCGGGGCACTGCCCTGCCTGCCATCGAAGGTAGGCCGCCGCCCAGGCGTAGTCCTCCTCCAGCCAGCGCGGCGCCCACGTCGTCACCGTGTGAGACAACCGGCCGTCATCGTCGTACACGTACTCGGTGACTGCTTCGGCTTGCCGCCCAAGCACCTCACTCCGGGGAGCACCCCAAGCGTGAGCTACTTCGAGCTCCTCCTGGAGCTCGCCAGAACTGCGGAGGCGGCTGACGAGTTTGGGATGTCCAACTTGGCCGCATTCACAGCGGACGCGGCCATGTAGATGGCGTTCCACTGAGCCTGAGTGACCATGTCGTTCAGCTCGCCAGCCTCAGCTTCGGTCATTTTTGGCTCGATCGCACACGCCGCGATGAGCGCCACCGGGAACGTCTCCCAGTTGACGTCGTTGCCTTTCTCTTCCTGCTCACGCGTCGGCGGGTACTGCGCAACCAGGTCCGAGTAGGCGCGCTTCGTCAGGCCGCGGAACCGGAACACCGTGGAGTGCTCTCGCATCTCCTCACTCAGGTCGGCGATCATCTGCGCGATCGTCTCGGCCTCTTCGTTGCCGCCGCTGAGGGTCACCGCCTTCGGCTTGGACCGGGCCGCGGCAAGATCCCGCTCCAAGCCCTCGAACTCAGCCTGCAGGTCACCTCGCAGGCAGATCGAGACGGTCTTCTCGGGAAGTTTGATGCGCCCCTTGATGTCAGCGAACTCCATTAGGCCGCCACCGTGGCCTCACGGTTGTACGGGCCAGACGGGTACAGGTTGACCATGGCGCGGTCGTAGGTTTCCGCCTCCGGCGCCAGCTCGGACGGCTCACCGCAGGTCACGGTGTACACGGCGACCTTCTGCCCGGCGGCGTACGGGGTAGAGAACGCGACACCGCGGCGAACCACGAGGTAGCCCTCGGTCTGGTTCGTCATCACCGACCACATGCGGTCCGCAGCAGGCGAGGAGTCGCGGAAGAACGTCAACTCGATCTGCGCCTGGGTACGGCCAGGACCCTGGAACGTCTGGGTGGAGGCGAGGGTGTCACCTTCAACGGCGCCCTGCTCGATGCTGATGCTCAGGCCGTCCGCGGTGATGCTGGTCTCGCAGACGACGATGCCGGCGGCGGTCAGCTCAGCTACGGTCGGGGCTGAGATGGACGCGATGGCCGGCACGAACGTGGCCTTGGTGTTTCCGTCAGAAAGACGCTTGCTCACGGCCTACTCCTTGATCTGGGCAGGCCGCGAGGCCGCCTTGTTGGGCTTGGAAATGCCGGACTCCTCCGACTGGGGCGGGACGATCACGGCGGACTGCGCAGGCTCGATCTCGTCGTCCTGCTTCGCGGTCTCTTCGCCGGGCTCCGGCGCAGGGCCGATGACCTTGTGGCCCTCGCGGTGCTCCCAGAAAGGGAGGGCGCTCTCGTCGATCTCGAACCGGCGAGTCGACGGATCCTCAATCACGTAGCGGCCCATGTCAGTGCCGCTCGTAGATGAAGGTGACGTCGGGGGTGGCTGACCACGTCAGAGCGATCAGGTTGTCGGAGGGGTCGACGTACTGCGGCAGCATGATCGCGGCCTTGGTCGCCCCGGCCGCCACGGTGATCACCGGGTCCGGGTTCGGCTGCCCGTAGGAGTTGTTACCGGCGACGGTGATGGTGGCGGTGATCGACCCGCCGGAGCCGTTGATGATGCGCAGGACCGCGTTCGTGTCGTAGACGAGCTTGTCGCCGGCTGCAGCGGTCCGTTCGGTCAGGACCGTGCCGGCGGCGCTGATCGCCTCGGCGGAATAGGTAGCCACGCGGGCTCCTTTCGGGAACGAAAAAAGCCCGCACGGTGGCGGGCTGGATCAGGCAGGGAAAGTCAGGTCGGGTCTGACTTGAAGTGGAACTGGAGGGTGCCGTAGTGGACCGGCGGCGCCACTGCGTCATCGCGGGCTATAGGCCGGTTGAGCGGCACCGGGTATATCGGGTAGGCAATCCGGCCGGCCACGGTAGGGGTGACGCCGATCAGCGCGGCGCGGACTGCGTCCATGACACCCGCGGCCTGGTCCTGCGTCGCGCCTACACAGGTGAGTTGGAAAGTGAAGTCGAAGCTGTCGTGAAACAGCGCCAGCGACGCCGGCTCGTCCAGGCCGGTAAACGGGTAGAGGACCGTGTAGCCCTTGAACGTTGAGGTACCAGGGTTGCCTTGCCATCCGCCGTTCGTTGGGGCTTTGCCCCGGTCTACGAGCACGCTGGCAGCGGTGAGCAGGCCCATGACGGCGGTGGTGTGCGGCCTGGCCGCTGCGACGGTCACTCCAGCACCCGTCCGCCGATGGACTCGATCGCCTTCACGAACGGCTCCACCGCAGCCTCGAACGCGGGCCCCATGTAAGGCTGCGGAGCCATTCGACTGGTCCCCAGCTCCACAAACGCCGCGTAGTTGGCTGTCGCGACGACCGTGAAGCCGAACTCGTCGAGGTCGAAGTCCACGCCGATGCTGTTCTTCAGATTGCCGGTGTCCACGGGGACGAGCGCTTGCGCGCCGGCCACGACGTCCAGGCCGGTTTTCTGCACTGCGGCTTTGGTCATCTGTTCGGCTTTGGCGCTGGCCGTGTCGAAGACGACTTCTAGGCGTGCGATCTCGGAGAAGTCGAAGTCGGTCACGGCGCCTCCCGGTGGGTGATGTCCTCGGTGGCGGTGAGGACGCGTTCCCACTGTTCGGTTCCGCCGCCGCCGAGCGTGTCGGTCACCTGTAAGAGGCGGCCGGGTAGTCGTGGGTCGGCGGCGGTGAGAACCTCGACGATGTCGCCTTCGAGGATCTCGACGACGTCCCACCGGATCGCGACCTTGTAGTCGCCGATGCCGGTGGGCTGGTCTCCGACGACGGGGTTGCTGATGCCCGGGGGTGCGGTGATGCGGCAGGGCCCCTGGTAGACGACGGTGGACGCTGGCGGATGCCAGACGTTGTCGTCGTCGACGGTTCCTTCGCCGCCGCCGCGGGTGATGCGGCAGGTGCCGGTCAGGGTGCCTACCGCAGTGCGCCGGTGGTGTTCGGACCAGCGTGGATGGATCGGGCCGTGTCCTGCGAGGGGAGACATGGGCGCCTCCCCTCTACGGGACGTAGCCGAGGTGTCCGCGCCATGGGTCGAAGTCCACGATCGCCAGCCCCACCGTGTCGTCGCCGTCTCCGTCGTCGAGTTGGCGGCGGAGCTCCGATGCCCTCGCGCGGAGCTCCGCAGCGACCTTCGTGCCGTCGATGCTCAGCCCATTCATCGAGATGACCTTGGACACGAGCGCCTCAGACGAGGCGATCACGTCCAAGGCTTGGGCCGCGGCCCGCTTGACCGAGCCCTCCAACGACAGAAACGCCTCGATCTGCGGGTCGTTCAACAGCTGGGCTGTCGGATCCGTGTCCGCAATCAGGAGCCGCACCTGGCCGACGTCAGTGCTGTAGTCGATCGGCATCGTCGCCTCCTACGTGGCGGGGATGACTGCGATTCCCCACGTCGCCGACGCCGGGTCGATCGCGCCGGCGGTGCCGTTGATGATGCGGATCGTCACGGTGTTCGCCGAGCTGACGAACGCACTGGGGACCAGGCCCGCAGTGAGGTTGCCGGGTGGGGCGACCATGGCGAAATCGCCGGTGGCCGCGCCGGTCACGGTGGCGGTGAGCGTGCCCACCGCTCCGGCGGCGATGGACGCGAAGTCCAGCGTCGCCGTGGCAACGAGCATCTTCTGCGCTGCCGGGATTCGCCCTGAGGCGTTGAGGGAGGCGAGGCCGCCGGCCGCGCCCTTCGCGGTGGCGCCCATCAGGTGCCGCCCTTCCTGTTCGTGCGCTTACGCGCGGAGGTGGTTCGGGCAGGAGGCGCTGGTTCGGCCAGCGCTTCCGCCTCGGGAGCGGGCTCCTCCGTCGAGGTGGTGGGCTCTCGCAGTTCGACCGTCTTCGGGCCGTCTGCGGGAGTGACCTCCTCAGGAGAGGACCGCTTGGGGATGCGCTCCAGTACCTCGCCGAGCCGTTCGTAGACCGCGGCGAGGTACGTCTCCGTGCCGTTGATCGGCGGCGGAAGAGCCATGGTCAGGAACCACTACCGTTGGACGCCACCGCGCTCTTCGCGTCCAGCAGAGTTCCCCCGAAAACATGTCTCACTTTGGTATCGATCGAATCGGTGTCGAAGTCGCCGTCCATGGGGTCGATGAGACCGCCGCCGACGCGGGTCGCGTTGGGGCTCTTCATGAACAGCTCGGGGCTCTCGTGGCCGGACAGGAAGCCGATCTCCATGGCGGGGCGGCCGACGTTCGGGTCCGCGATGAGGTACCAGCTCGTGTTGCCGTTGCTGGAGTTGGAGACGATCGGCAGCCAGGGGTTGACCAGGACGGTGACGTCGTTGCGGAGCCAGTTGGCGACGCGGAGCTGGTTGTTGCCGGTGCCGTCGCCGCCGCCGTCTGCGGCGAGGATCTCGGTGGCGTTGATGATGTTGTTCGCGGTGATCTTCAGCGCGGGCGGGACAACCAGGACGACGCCGCCGAGGTAGATCGGGTTGCCGTCGGTGTCGACCTGCGCGGCGAGGGTGTTGAACGCTGTGGTCAGGCCGGCGACCGACAGGGCCGGGTTGCCGGTGACGACGTTGGCGTTACCGACCGAGAAGAACGTGCTGTCGGGGCCGGTGGCGCCGGCAAACAGGTCAGCGACGAACCGCTCCTCGCTGAAGCGGGCGGAGTTGGCGAGGCGCTGCGGCATCTCCCGCAGGGCGTCGAGGTCGTCGTTGACGAACGCTTCCCACGAGAACGGGAGCCGCTTGCCGTACTTCTTGACCTTGTACTCGTAGCGGGAGTCGGAGACGGACGCGGCCGGGTACTCCGCGGTTTCCTTGACCTCCGACAGGACGGCCTCGCCGCCGTCGAGTGCGTAGCGGGTCACGGTGCGGAAGTCGCGGACTCGGCCGCGCTTGGCGATGCTCTGCCACATGACGGGCATGTGCTGGTAGGCCGCGAGCATCTGCCGGTCGATGATGTCGCCGAACAGGTAGCTGAAGTCGCTGGTGGTCATGGCCTCCGACAGGCGGTGGCCAGGAAGACGGCCAGCCAGAACGCCCTCATACAGGCGGGCGGCCTCCAGCAGCGCGGTCTTGTACTGCGGGGTGTTGCGTCCACCGCGGACTCGGCGTCCCTCGCGGGCGTAGAGTCGCTCGGCGCTGGCGTCCTGGGCGGTGTAGGTCTCGATCAGGTCGAGGAGCTGCATCTTTGGTCCTTGCTCTCAGGCGCTCCGCGCCGGGCATGCGAAAGCCCCCGGCCATGTGGCTCGGGGGCTGAAGAAAAAGGGGGAAGTGCGGGGCACCCCGTGGGGTGCCTGGTTGGCTCAGTAGCCGATCTTCACCCGGATGGTGGCGGTCGCGCCGGAGCTCACCGCTTCGAGGGCGTAGCCGAAGCGAACCCCGGACGTGGTCGCGGACAGCTTCGGAGTGTTGGCGGCGACGTAGTAGAGGATGTCGCCAGCGTTGATCGCCGCGTTGGATCCGTTGGTGCCCTTCACGGACAGGGTGGCCACGCCGTCGGTCTTGATGGTCGTCAGACCGTCGGGCTGCTCGTCGATGAGCGCGACACCGGGCAGCTGGCCCATGACGACCGGGTCACCCGAGGCGGGGGTGGCGGGGTCGGTGACGGCGAGCTGGAGCTGCACGCCCTCGTCGAAAATGATGTTGGTCGCCATACTGGATCAGCCCCGTCCCTGCGCAGCCGTCACAGCGGCGCTCTCAGCCATGCCCATACCGGCGAACACGCCGGCGAGCTCCTTGTCGATGTCGGCCTCGGACAGCTCACGGCTGTCGGTAGCGCCCAGACCGCGGGGCATACCCGCGCCGGTGGCCTCGGCCAGGGTGGCGACGTAGGTCGCCTCGTCGGTGATGGCGCGCTTGATGGCCTCGCCGAGCTTGACGGTGTCGAGGTTGCCGTCGTCGGTCGTCGGCAGGTCCCGGCAGATCGACTCGGTGACCCGGCCGTGAGAGACCGTGTGCAGACCCGACGTGGTCAGCGCCTCAGCGACAGCGGCGCGGGCCTGGCGGTCGTTCTCCAGGCGCTGCGTCTGCTTCGCGGCCTCGGCGAGCGTGGCCTCCAGGGCGGCAACACGGGCAGCGGTCGCGGCGTGGGCCTCGGTGAGTGCCGCCTGCGCGGCCTCGGCAGCCTGGGTCGCTTCGGCGAGCTGCGTGGTGAGCTCACGCTCACGCGCGGACTCGGTGACGTCGGTACCCCGGTCCGGGGGCGCCTGCTCCTTGTTGGTGCTCCCGGTCATCGGGGCTCCCTCCATAGTGGTGTTCTCGGTCATCGCGGCCTGGTCAGCCTTTACGGGGTCTGTCCAGGGATCGCGCTGGTACAGGTGGGGGCAATCGGCCTCAACGCGGGAGGTGAAAGCCTGCAGGCCCTCACCGATCGCGGAAGACAAAGCGAGTCGCTCGTCTCGGGTGAGGCGTCCGTCGCCGAACATGTCGTCGGCGAGGCTGGTGAACATGAGGTGGATGCGCGATTCGAGCCAGTCGCCGACGTTGCTGGACTCCTTGGCCTTGAGGAAGGCAGGCAACTTGCCCTTCTTCTTCTCGTCCTCGTCCTCGTCCTCGTCCTCGTCGTCGTCTTCGGTCTCGTCATCCTCAGCCGGGGCGTCGTCTTCGTCGTCCTTCTTCTTGAAGGGCGGAGCGAGCCCTGCTGCTCGGGCGGACTCCAACAGAGCGACGAGTTTCCCGCCTGCTCCTGCTTGGGTTACGAAGTCGACTGAGGCGGCCTCGGTGAGGCTCGTGACGATCGGGCCGCGGACGCCCTCAACCGTGGATGCTTCGACGGTGCCGGTGGCGCGGATGCTCATTCCGATGTCGTCAGCCATGGCCTCAATGACGGGCGCCCAGTGCGGGTACACCTCAACGGTCGCGTACAGGCCATCCCCCTGGTAGGTGGCGGGGCTGGCCAGCCGCCCAGCGAGGTCGCGGACGGAACGCTCAGGGCGTTCGTACGCCTCGGTGACACCCGGATGATCGAGGTACACCGGGAGCCCTTCGCGGAACACGCTGGCGTGCTGGGTGAGCATCGACGCCGGGTAGTAGCCGGAGCTGCCCTGAATATCGCCAGCGATCAAGCGGGCACGGAACCGTCGACCCTTAGGTGCTTGCCCGCCGGCGGCTTCAGTGAGAGAGACCTGCTCGCTCAGAGCGGCTTCGGACACCTGCTCCTCGTCTATCTCGTCGCCGGGGACGAGTTCGCCCGCGCCCCACGCGAATCGGTCAACCACGGGCACTCCAATCGGAGGTGGAAACGCGAAAGCCCCGGCCGTGAGTGGCTCGGGGCTTGTCGGACGTGCGGGGGGAGGGTCAGGCGTCGGGTCCTGCGGCCGGTTCCTGGAGCGTGCCGACGGAGGCGTACAACTTGGGATCGAGCAGGTCGGACGCCGGGACGTTCTTGGCGTAGGCGTCGCGGTGGATCGCCCACACAGCCGAACCTGCCTTACGCCCGGCGGCCCCAGCGACCTCGGCCGGCGTGAATCCCGCCGCGGCTCGGTCGTCGGTCCACACGTGGCCCAGCACGTGCCCGCCAGGGGTGTTCAGCGCGGCTCGGCGGACCGGGCCCGCAGCTTGGTAGTCGTAGATGTTCGGGGCGTGAGTGACGCGCCCGGTCAGGCCGTCATCACCCCACCGGGGGTGCTCGTCACTCACAGGTCCTCCTCGTAGCCGCCGGAGTCGAGGTACGCGGCGTAGTCGGCATAGTCAGCGTCGGTCATGCCGTCGTCAGGCAGGCTGTCCACGCTACCGACGGGAGCGCTGTCACCGCTACCTGCCGAGGGGATTCCCCATTCGGCGCCCGGAGCGTATCCAGTCTGGGCGTCCCCTGCCGGATCAGGTTTCCAGTCCGGTCCGGGCTGGAAACCGGTGGGAACGGCTTCGACTTCCACATGCCATTTGCCGTCGACTTCGTAGGCGTCATGCACCAACAGGGAGGTGTTGCGGTCCAGCAGCAGTTCCCGCTCGTCGGGGTATTTACTGATGGGCATGGCGTTGATCGCGTGGTGTCCCTTGGGGACGCGCATCATGAGACGGACCGGCTTGTCGTCGAACGCTGCCTTGCCGCCCGTGGACGTGCTGAGGTAGGAGTCTTCGGTGGCGACCTTGCCGATCAGGGACCGCATGCTGGCGGGGTTACCGAGGTCAGCGCCGAGCCGCTGCACGTAGTCAGCGCCGACGCCGCGGTGCACGATGACGTCCTCAGGAACCGTCGATTTCGCCATGGCCGCGTCAATGCCGTCGATGATGCTTTGGGTTTTCGGATCCCGCTCAGCGTCGGGGTTACGCAGAGCGAAGTTGATGGCGGTGTAGTTGCTGCCGGTGTAGTTTTTCACCGCAGCCCGATCAGCAGCCGTGAACGGCTTCTTTTTCGGGTTGGGCATCTTCTCTTCGAGCCACTCGGCGCCTTCGCTGTGCGTGGTGTGGCGGGTCGCGTCCCGCATACCGGGCCGCCGCTGTCCTTCGGGAGCGGCCGGCGCCTCGGGCGGTTGCGTGTCCGCCTTGGAGTCAGCGGCTTTCGGCTCAGCCGGAGTCTCCGGAGCAGCCTTGGCCGGTGTCTTCGCGGCCGACTTCTTCGGCGCCGCATCAGCCTTAGGCGTGGCCTTCGAGCCGTGAGGCACGAATTCCATCCGCACATGCGGCTGACCGTTCGGCCCGTCCTCCACCGAGACAACGTGGAAGCGGCCAGACGACGGGAGGATCATCTCCCCGTTGGCGCCGACCGCAGCTTTGGTTCCAGCGGGAAGGTCAATCTCCACGGTGGCGCCCTTGGACGTCTTCTTCGGCGACAACGAAGCGGACACGAACCCCTTGTCACCCACGGTGGCGCCTGGCTTCAGGCCGGCAGCCATCGCCGCGGTCATCGTGCGGTGCACCGTCATTGGCTCAGTCGTCGGCGGCGCTTTCCGGATGGCGTCGATCAGCTGCCGGTTCGCTCTCGCGGCCTGCGCCATCTCCTCGTCGCTGTACTTGTCGTCCTTGACGCCGTTCTTGCCCTGGGAGCGGAGTTGGGCGTTCATGGCGCCGTAGTCAGCGCCCTGGTAGCCGCTGATTGCCCGGCTCTGCGCCGGGGTGAGGCGCTGCTTCCACTCGGCGTAGTGGTTGTCCTGCCACGTCTTGTCTTTCGCTGCCGGAGAGGATGCCTTCGCGGCAGGTGTTTTCTTGGTCGCGGGCGCTTTCTTCGCCGCAGGGGTGGCGCTGCTGCCGGCCGACGTGCCCGCGGCGGTCTTGCGTGCGGCTGGCTTACTGCCAGCGGACTTGCCGGCGGCGGGTGTGCTCGTCTTCGCGGTGCTGCTCTTGGGCGACGGCCCACCAGACCCGAACTTCCCATCCGATGCCCGCGGGTGGAGGTCTTCGCGCCAGGCGCGCTCCACGAGGTTCCAGATGTCCACGAGAGAACGGCCCTGATACACGTCGGCCCCCCTTTGCTGGCGAGTCGACGGTCAGGCAGTGTTCTGCTTGGCGATGCGTTCGAGGTCACGTACAGGGCGGACGCCCCAGGAATCGCGCCATTCGGGGGTGGTGCGGAGCTGCGGCAGGTCCGCCCATTCGATGGCGCCAGCGTCGAGGAGTTCGAGGCGCCGGCGGCCCATGATGGCGAGGCGGTCAGCGTCGGGAAGGGAGTCGAAGACCTCGCGGGCGTCCGGGGTGACGTCCGCAGGTTCGTCGATGTCGAACCCGAGGTCCGCCCAGCTCTTCGTTTTCGGTGTGCGGCTGCATCTTCCTTGCTGGTGATCGATCGGCCCTGGCTCGCTGAGCGGATGCACGGTGCCGTGGAGCGCCCAGCACGACGGACAGGTACGTGTGCCCCGGTGAAGCTCGGCGTGCCACACCCAGCCGTCGAGGATCGCGCCGTGGTCTTCCTGGCCGATCTCAGCGGCTTGGCGGTGAGCGTCGAGCACTTCGGTTCGGGCGAGGTTCAGCGCCCGGGTGAGGCCGCCATTGAACTCGCCTTCGAGGTTACGGACCATTCGGGCCGCGGCGGTGCGCGGGTTATCCCCCACGACAACGCCGCGGATCAGTTCCCGTTTCATCGCCGCGGTCGCCTCATCAGCGAGCGGCCAACGTGAAGAGTTGATGCGCTCCGCAGTGCGGCGGACGATGGCGTCTACGGTGTCGGGCTGCTGGCGGCGGTACCGGGCCGCGGACGCGAGCGTGGAACCGTACGGAAGCTGTGAGGCGATCAACTCGCCCTGCCCGTCCAAGGCCAGGCGCGCGGCCTCCGCGGCGCCGGCCACTGTCAGGTTACGCACCAGAGCAGCGAGCCGGGCCAGGGCCGCGGCGATGACCTCCAGAGCGGACATCGCGCGGGCAGTCTGCTCAATCTGGCGACGCGATGGCCACTGACCGTCACCTACCTGGAGGAGTTCGGCGATGCCCGCGGCGACCTCCACCGCCATCTGATCCCAAGCCCGAACCCACGCCTCAACGAGGGAGCGGGTAATGCTGTCAAGAATGGATCCGACAGCGCGGCGCATCTGCTCGACCAGGGCGAGCGTTTCGGGGGTGATGGCCATAACCACCCCGCTTACGCCTCGGCCGGTTCCAGCTCTAGCTCTTCGTTGTCGAGGTCCTCAGTGGGAGGTTCGCCTGCCAGCAGGGCAGCCGGGTCCTCACCTCGACGGAAGGCATCTACTGCGGCTTGGCCGGTGCCCTTCGCTGCGCCTTCAGGGGGGACGAACTCTCCGCGTTCCCCGGTGAGGGTCTCCAGGATGGAGTCTGCGTCTCGTACGCCGAGCGCTTCTAGAAGGAGGCGGACGATGACGAGTGGCGGCATGTAGCCGGTGCCGTCGGCCTTGACGATCGCTTCAATGACCGCGGATGGGTCGAGGTCGTCGATGTCGGGGAAGGACACGTCGAGGGTGCGGTCGGTGTCCTGGGCGAGCTCAACGATTTCGCGGCCGTCTTCGTCGCGGATGACTGCCCCGTCGAGGCTTCCCTGGGGTGCCTTGACGGCTTGGTCGATGACGTAGTCGAGGATCTGCCGCATGGCTTCGCCCCACACGGATCGGCGGAGTTCCATGCTGCGCTCGGTCGGCGTGTCCAGTGTCTCGGCGGTCGCCCTCGCGCCGGTGGTGCCCGGGTCGCCGAGGAGCATCGTGACCGGCACGTCGAGTGCGGCAGCGACCATCGCAGCCAGCGGCCGGCCGGACTCGCTGTCGATCGAGGCGCCCGACTTGGGGACGGCCTCCAGCATCATGTCCGGTGTCATGAGAGCGGTGGCGCCAGCGTGCTGCGGCTCCCCCGAGTAGCGGTCCGTGGCCGGCGCCGCAGCGAGGCGGGTCCGGGCGGCGGCTTGTTTGCTGCCGCGCGACGTGAGCTTCCAGGCAAACCGGGACAAGCTCTTGATCAGCTTTGCCCAGTCGGTTAAAAACTCGCGGTACGCCTGCGCCCAGTCGACTGCGGCGTACGCGTCGGGGATGCCGAACTTCCAGCCCAACTGGGAGTTGACGCGCACGTGGTAGACGGGGGCGTCCCACATGACCTCGGCGAGCACCGTATCCCCGTAGGTGGGGAACGACAGGCGTCGGGGCTTGAGTGCCGGGTTGTAGCCGAGCGCCGGGTAGTAGGCGATCTTCCGTTCCTGGACGATGCCGGTTCCGGTGCGGCGGTCCTGCCACCACTCGCGGCGGTAGAACCACGGCTCGGACCGATCTTCGGGGTTGCAGACGACGTCGGTGATCTCATCCCACGGCAGCGTCCGCGCCTGCACACGGCCTGTGGTGGGCCGGGTGAACAGGGCAAGGAAGACGTTGCCGTCGGTGAAGAGTCCACGTTCGAGCTCTTCGTGTGCCTGGTCGCCGGTGAGGGTGCGCCGGTTACTGGGGTCGTTGAGGAACTTCTGGATGACGTCGTTGACGTCCTGCTCCTGCTCGCCCGTCGCCCGGGCACTCACGCTGACGCCCTGACCCCACACGTAGCTCGTCCGCAGCGACAGGCCGCGACGCAACAGCGGGTTCTTGATCGCCATGATGCGGCACACGCTGGAGATTTGCTGCAAGCCCTCCCGCGTGAACTCCTGCTCCGCGAGGGCCGTCATGCGCTGCCAGCCCGGCTCACTCATCCGCGCCTGCAGATCAGCGAGCGACTCCGACAGGTGATCAACCATCATCCGCTCGGCACGCACCTGCTCGGCCAGCTCAACCCGTCCAGTGGCCCGATACCAGGTCTCCCTGATCGGTCCAGCGATTCCCTCACGTAAGGAGGCGGCAAAGCCCACAGTCGCCTCCTCGGGTGATCAATACGGGGAGATTTCGTATCCGCTCGTGTCGTCGTCGAGATCGTCGGATTCGATGATCAGCGAGCCGGACAGGATCGGAGCCAGCAGCATGCGGTGAATGGCCTGCGAGCATGCGTCCACCTGGTCATCGTGGGAACCATTCGGGAACGAGGCATGCTCGTCCTGGAATGCGCCCACCCACGGGCACACTTCAGGGCTGGGCAGGTAGATGGAACCGGCCTCGATGAACGGCGTCACCGCGCGGGCCCTGGACTCCTTCGACCCATCCGGCTCAACCGGGATCAGGCCGGCCACCTGACGGCTCAGCGAGTTGATGACCGCCGTGCCGTTAGCCTTGTCCTCGATGTACTTCGCAGAAGCCTGTGGCCACTTCGCGGCGAGCTGGCGTAGAGCCTTGCAGGTGTCGACGAACGACAGCCGCTCGTGGACCTGGTCGAGCAGGAACAGCTCCAGGCCGTAACGGGCCCAGACCTGCCCCACCACGTAGTCGCTGGCTGCGGTGTCCTTGAACGCCATGTCCCAGCTCATGCAGACCTCGTCCGCGCCAGCCACCCAGCGGGAGCCGTCAGGGCGGACGATCCACCGCTGCCCGTGGTACTCCTGCCACCATTCCCGCAGGAAGATGTCGCCGCTCGCAGGAGAAGGGCGCCCCTGGTAGAGGGCGTTCCACGTGCGGGAACCGACTTCGAGCTTCTTGGTCTCCCACTCGTCGAAGCTTCGGCCGCGCGCCGATCGGAGATACTCCCCTGGTTCGCGGCCGAGGAGATCCGTCTCGCCCTTGTTCGGGTCGTGGTCGGCTTGGGCGGGGATGTTGATGACCCGCCACCGGCCGGTGTGGTCTTCGGCTTTCAGCCAGCCGGTTAGGTCGTCGTCTCGCCACCGGGTTTGAACGATGACGACGAACGCGCCGGGGCCGAGGCGTGGGATCGCGACCTCGGTCCAGAAGTCGCGGACGGTTTCCCGCCACGCCTCGGAGTCGGCCTGCTCGCCGTCCTTGTACGGGTCATCGATGATGAGCCCATCCACAGGGCGCGAGGTCAAGGAGCCCTTGATTCCGACGCAGTAGACGCCGCCCTGGTGGCCGGACACTTCCCATTCGTGGGCGGCGGAGGAGTTGGGGTTGACCGCGAGCCCGAGGGTTGTGCCGTAGCTGGTGATGTCGTCGCGGATAGCTCGGCCGTGCCGTCGAGCGACCCCGTGGGCGTAGGAGACGATGGCCAGTCGCAGCTCTGGGTTTTGTGTCAAGAGCCATTCAGGGAAGCGGCGCGAGATGCGAACCGACTTCCCCTCCTGCGGGGGAACGCTGATCATGAGGCGGTCACATAGACCGTCGGCCACGTCAACCAGCGCTTCGTCGATGAGGTCAAGGGCGGGCGTCTGAACCGTCTTGGGGTCGAGATCTCGGGCGAGGAATCCAGGGGTGGCCCAGCGCCGGCGCCGCTCCTCGAAGTCCGAGGCCACACCTTCCATGAGGATGGTCACAGCGTGACTCTCAGTTCATGACCGAGAAACGCCGGAATTCCTCGGGCACCACGATCGAGATCAAGGCACGCTGCTCCGCCGTGAGGTTGAGTCGGTCGAACACCGCCCGCAGCGCTGCGGACACCTGCCGAGCTTGGTCCTCTTCGAGCTTCACTCGCCGCTCTTCGATGCCGAGCTTCGCCATGTCAGTGAGCGCCCGACGGTACTCGGCCATCATCCGTTCCCACGCCTCAACGAGGACATGGATACGTCGTACGAGGTTGCCGTCGGTGTACTCCAGTCGGCCTTCGGCTTCGATCTCGTTGACCCACTCGCCCAGGACGTCAACGGCTTGACGCATCCGGCCGACGATCCGCATCAGCTCCAGCACCGGGTTCTCCACAGGAGACGCGTCCGGATCGGCGAGGAGCTTCCGCACCAAGGCTCCCGCCTCGGCCTCGACAACGCGGCGCTCGCCGGCAGCTTTCGACCTCGCGGTAGTGGAGCCATGCATCCGGCAGGTTTTCCTACCGAGAAGCGCCTTGTTCTGACACTGCTCCCCTGAGCGCTTGGACTTGGCCGTGCACTGTTGGCGTTCCACGGCTCACCTCCAAGGGGATTCGGCAGGCGGACTGAGGTGCATGGGGGTCTCCCGGGTGTGGGCGAGGACCCCGGGTCCGGGAGGGCTCGGGGTCCTCTACCTCCGGTGTACGGCCGGAGGGTTCTGGTGGTGGGGGCAAGTAGTCAGCGGGTCCACGCGTAGACCTTTTCGCCGCCGATCAGCGGAGCACCCTCGGGACCCTTGATGTGCGGGGCGATCCACACGGGGCGGTGAACGCCGCGCGAGGGGTAGTACTGCTGGCGCCAGTGGCCTCGGACGATCCATTGATGGTGGTACTCGCGGTCCGACTCGCCATGGTCAGCGCTCGACTTCGCTCTCCGAAGGGTGATCACCCGAACGCGCGGCGGCTCGTAACCCTGCTTCTGGAGTCTTCTGCGCGCCGGTCGGTCGTATCTGGCGTCCTCAACGCTGGCGATGGGCTGCTCCATCAACAGCCACGTGGCCTTGAGAATTCTCAGCCATCCCCTACGTGCGCTGTTGTAAGGCGCACCCTCCCGTGCTTCTCCGTACGCGCCATCGTCTCCGAACGGGACCTGGGCGTTGCTCAGTGGCAGGAGGCGCGGCACGCTTGCCATGGCGGTTGCAAGGAAGGGGTTCACCGCCTCGATGGCTGAGGTAAATGTCTTGGACTTGCCGCTGAACCATGTGATCCAAATTCCGGGGATGCCGCCGTACACAGGTGCGAGAGGCCCCCATGACGCGGCCCACGTCTGAACACCATCTGGATTTCCCGGGAAGAGAAGCGGCGACTCGAAGTAGATGAAGCCGCACCGCGACGGAACATCTTCGTGTGCGAGCGTGAAATCCGGCATGCTGTCAGCTGCGGAAGACGCCAGGTCTGCCATATCTCCGCTGACAAAGTAGAGGTCAGCGGCCGATAAGCGGTCGGTTTCTTGCCGGTTCTCGCGGACCGTGTATTCGACCCAATCGTCGGAGATCTTGCCGCTGCCCGAGCGCCGGAGCCCTTCCCTGATGCCCTCCGGCGTCACTTTGCGCCCATGGTCGGCGAGCTGAATTCGCAGGGCTGGTAGGTCGATGGGGCGGATGTTCATGGTCTTCTCCAGGAAATGCGAAGACCCCGAGCCTGGAGACTCGGGGTCTTCTACCTGCGGGGATCAGCCGCAGGACGTGTGAACTTCGGGGGTTAGTCGTCTTCGCAGGTGCAGGCGAAGCTGGGCTTGGTCATCTCGGTGGCTGCGGTGATGAGTCCGAGCTGGTCAAGCCAGCTCGTTCCGGGGCTGGTTGAGATGGAGATGCCGACGTTGCCGTTCTCATCCACGGTCTTGGCGAGAAGGATGACGTTGGCGAGGAGAGTGCCCTCGTCGATGTCGAGGTGAAGGTTGAGACCTTCGAGGATGGGCGCGGCAGGCTGACAGGCCACTCGGGGGTCCTTTGGTCGGGGGGTTAGTCGGTGATGATGTCTGCGCCGCCCGCGAGGACGAGGCAGAAGAGAGCGGCGCAGAAGAGAGCGGCGACCCATGACCTCTGGATTCCGGCGACGACGGCGGCGGCTCCGAGGAGGATGAGCGCGAGGAGGGTGAACAGTCCGTTGATGCTCATGCGGTTCTCCGTTTTCTACATCAGTTCATGATCGTTCTATCGACTCCGCCGCAGGTCGCATCACATCGAGCTGGGATTACGTGATCTGGATCGGGTCGCCCTCAAGGACTGGCGTCTCGGATGAGGTGGTGACTCGCACCCACGGGACCTTCGTGCCGGGTGAGGCGCTGAAGTCGAATGAGCTGCCGGGCCCGATCTTGACTTTCGCGACCGTTGCGCCGTCGTCGTCGACGTCCCACTCAGCAGCCACCCACGACGTGGGGCGGATGCCGTATGCGGTGACGGACATCTCCACCGGTAAGGCGTTGAGGTCTTCGTCTCCGTCGACGACGACGGGCAGATACTCGGCTGACTCCCTCGGATACTCCGCGATGGCCACCGCACTCCTCCTACGTGTCGGCAGACCAGCTGCGAGAGGACCGGGCAGACCACGCCCGCCGGGGTGGGGTGGTCGTGGACCAGGCTCGGCGTGATGGGCCGAGGCGGATCGTGATGTCGCCTGCGGGGTCCGTGGTGGACACCGCAGGGCCGGGGATGGTGGACGTGGCCGCGACCGTGGCTGGTCTCGCCGTGGTGGTGATGCTCGCGGCGGGGATCGTGGTCGTGGCCTGCACCGTCGCCGGGTGGGCGGTGACGATGGTGGTTGCGGTGGTGGTCGGCGTCGGGATCGCCGCCGTGACCGTGATGGCCGAGGCGGTGATCGAGGCGCCAGCCGAGGTGGTGGGCGCCGGGATCGCAACCGTCGCGGTGACGGTCGCTGGTGAGGCGGTCGTGTTGCCGTCGGCGGTGACCTCGGGCAGCGGGATGCTCGTGGTCGCCGCGACTACCGCGGGGCTGGCTGTGGCGCCTGTGGTGGAGGCCGGGCTCGGAACGAGCGCAAACGCCGCCACAACGGGCGGCGAGGCGGTGGCCCCGGTGGAGGCCCCCGGAGCGGGTACCGACGCCGTAGCGGCGACCACAGCCGGGCTGGCCGCAGACCCTGTGGTGATGGTGGGCGACCCGACCGAAGCAACCGCGGACACCACGCCGGGGCTGGCCGTGGTCGAGGATCCCGACTGCACGCCGGGCGCCGGGATGGACGTTGTCGCGGCAACAACCGTCGGGGTGGCGGTCGAGTCCGAGGCGATAGTGGGCGCCGGGATCGAGGAGCTCGCGGAGACCGTGCTCGGGCTGGCAGTGGAGCCTGCCGAGGTGCTCGCCGCGGGCACCGTGGACAAAGCCTCGACGACTGCCGGGGCTGCGGTTTGGCCGACGGATGCGGTGGGCGCCGGGACGCTCGCCGAGGCAGCGACTACCGCAGGGTTCGCGGTGGTGTTGCCCGCGGCGCTCACCGACGGTGTCGGGATCGACGCGGCAGCAGAGACCACGGCCGGGGTGATGGCCGAACTGGTCTCCACCGTCGGAGTGCCGACGCTGGCCATGGCCTGAACGACGGCCGGGGACGATGAGGCGCCGGTGGTCGTCGTCGGGGCCGGGACGCTCGCCTGGGCGGTCACCGCCGATGGTGAGGCGGTGGAGCCCGTAGACGTCGCCGGGGCCGGCACGGAAGCCGTGGCGGCAACCGTGGCCGGGTTGGCGACCTTCTGGGCGAGAACCGATGGGGACGGGATGCTCGTGCTCGCGGAGACCACGGCCGGTGAGGCTGTAGCGCCCACAGACGCGCTCGGAGCCGGGATGGAGGCGGAAGCCTGCACCACGCCGGGTGAGGCTGTCTTGACGGCTGTGACCGCCGGAGCCGGGACGCTGGCCGACGCCACAACCACCGAAGGGGTAGCTGAGGTTCCCGCCGACACCGACGGGCCGGGGACCGAAGCGGTGGCCTGAACCCTGGCCGGAGACGCCGTTGAACCCGTGGCCGTGGTGGGCGCTGGGATGCTCGCCGCAGCCGAGACGACCGCAGGGGAAGCTGAAGAGCCCGTCCTGGTCGACGGCGACGGGACGCTCGCCGTAGCGCTGACCGTGGTGGGCGCCGCTGTGGAACCTGCCGACACCGCCGGAGCCGGAACAGACGACGTGGCCGCGACTACCGATGGGGTGGCGGTCGCGTCTACCGGAGCCGGAGATCCGCCGCCGACCGCGACCGTGAAACCAACCTCGTAGCTGATCACATCCGAGGCGACGAACTCCTCGTCGTCGGTCGGAGCGCTCGAGGTGAGCTCTCGGGTGGCGACGGCTGCGCTGGTGTAGGAGCGTGACTGGGCGTCGCCCTGCTCGTCATACCCTGCCGGGGCAGTCCACGAGATCGGCTCAGAACCCACCTCAGGCATAGCGGCGGCGAAGCGGAACTCCAAGCTCAGGGCGGCGTCTGGGGTGATGCCCGGCGAGATGGAGATCGTGGCGGTGCCCGCACTGGACTGGGCGACTACCGGGGTTGCTTCAGGGTCGGCGTCTTGGATGGCGGCGAGGAAGACGACGCCGTCAGCGGCCGAGTTCTGCGTGAAGTCGTACGTCGAGGGCTCAGACGCGCCAGCGACTTTCCACCAGAGTTTGACCTGCAGCGTGGACGTGCCTTCGGTGTAGTCGTCCAGCAGCTGCCAGGTGGTGCCGCCGGTGGGGGCGGGCATGTCGGACAGGTCACCGGAGTCAGCTGCTTGCAGGGCGAGGAGAACGTCGCCCTCCGTGGTTCCGGCGGGTTTGCCGACGGGGCTGACGTCATCGATGGTGGTTACGGTGATGACGTCTCCGCGCAGGGTGGGCGGGAGAGAACCGTCAGAGGTGTCAGGCTCCGGGATGGACGCGGCGGCGGCGACCACGGATGGGGTTGCGGTCGAGCCCGTGCGAGTCGCCGGTGCGGGAATAGTCGCGGACGCCGCCACCACGGCGGGGGCGGCGATCGTCGCAGTCGCTACCTGCGGGGCAGGAACCGACGCGGTCGCAGCCACCACGCCAGGGGAAGCGGCGGAGCCGGTGCGGGTCGCAGCGGCAGGCACCGACGACAACGCAACCACCACGGGTGGGGTGGCGGTAGCGCTGGTGCTGGCCGACGCCAGCAGTTCGAACGCCGCCCACTGCCAGTCCGCGCCGCCGCTACCTGCCGCGTCGAAGTTGAACTGAACGACAGTAGAGGCGGATGCGGTGTTAGCTGCTTTACGGACAGCGAGAGCCGAAAAAGACGAGGTGTTCGCGGCTGTTTCGTCGTCGCTGCTGGTGGCGGTACCGAGGGCGTTGTGGTCCTGGGCGGCGGCGAAACCACGCGACCCTGCCACGGTGGACGTGTAGCCGTTGACGGTGAGGTTGTTCGTGCCGCTGGCGCCTGTACCGCCGCTACCTGCCGGAGATGCCAGGTCCGCGCCAGTAGCGACATCAACCTTGAGCGCTATGGCGGAAGTGCCGGCGGCGGTCACTGTGGCGGTCACCGTGATGTTGGTGGCGCCAGATGGGCACGGAGCTGTCCAGACTTCCGAGTAGAACGGGTTGTCAGCCGACTGGCGGCGGCGCGTCCACGTCAAGCCACCGCCGGTGATGGTGGGCGCCACGCCGGAGAAAGCGCTCACCATCGCGACCAGCACCGTGGACGCCGGAGGGGAGAACGCCGCCGTAGTCGCCGTCAGCGAGCCGCTGTTGGAGACGATCGCCGGGGACGATCCGTCAATCGCGATGGGCACGCCCGGACCCCCCTACCGTTCGGGGCCGGGCAACAAAAAACCACCCGGAGGTGGCAAGGGCTACGACACGTTTACGCAGGTCACGGGACCAGGTCGACGTTGAACCATCCGCCAGCGGCAACCTGAATTAGGAGCGTGCCGTTGGACGTGCTGTAGTCGGCGCCGAGGTTGGCCACGACGATCCCACTCTTGGGCGAGAGCACGTTGTTGTAGATGAGCGCGCCTCGGGCGTTCGTGATCGTCGAGGACGCCCAGGACGGGTCAGCGGAGTCGAACGTCATCACGCCCGAACTGCCAGTGAGCGTGGTCGAGGTGATGACCAGGCCGCCTGCGGTGTAGCCCGTGCCTGACACCTCGTTGGCGTTCCACACGCCCGCCCCGTACGCGGCGTTCGCAGTGGATGCGTCGAAGTCCGGAGTCACACTGTTCGTGAACAGGGCAACCTTGAGTTCGGTCTCCGACTCCAGGTCGATGTCCAGGTTCGCGGAACCGAGCGCAGCGATGATGTTGTTGACGAAGATGCCAGCAGAGATCGCCATCCGTCAGCCCTCCTCGGTGGTGTTGCTGACGAAGGCGTCGCCGCCGACCGTGACTTCCTCAGCGCGGGTGAGAGATCGGGCCTCACGCAGGGCCTCAGCGGCGGCTCTCACGGCTTCCTTGTCGCCGGACGCCTTAGCGGCCAGCAGGTCAGCTTCGAGGTCGGCGAGCGCTTCGAGGGCGTCGGCCTCTGCTCGCAGTTGGGCGGCGCGGTCAGCGCTGGACATCGGTGCTCCCTTGGAGTGCGGATGCGGGAATGGAGGCGTGGACGGTCTCCACGGATCGGATGCGTACTGACTGCTGGTCGGCGCCGTGCTGCACGACGTCGTTACCGAGCTGGTCGGTCGTGGCCTTGAAGCGCCGGCCGTCCTTGCCGTAGCCCTCGCGGACCACGTCTCGGGTGGCGTTGCTCCAGCCCTGAGGGCGCGTCTGCGGGCTCTTGTCCCGCAGCCACTCCGCGTAGGTGAGGCCCGTCTCCGGGGTCCAGGCGGTGGGCGAGAGAGCCAACGGGGACCTCCTCGGCGCACGACAAAAAGGCCGCCCAGTGGACGGCCTTTCAGGGGGATCGGGTCAGGTCAGCTTGGGGACGTGGTCGTAGTTCTCGCCAGGCAAGCGGAGGATGTCGTCCAGCGGTACCCACCGCTCGTTGACGTGCCGGGTCGGGCCGATCATGGTGTCCCAGAAGATGAGGGCGAGCCAGGTGTCGGCGTCCGTCAGGCGGCGGGCTCGCACCCATGCCACCCGGTCACGGAACAACACCATCGGCGGGCGCGGCGGTAGCCCTGACTCGTCCACGAGCGCAGACTATGGGTGGGCGCCGACAAAAGCCGAGGTCAGATGGTGCCCTCGTAGAGCACGTCAACAGAGCCGTCTAGATGGCGGATGACCCGGTAGCGGCGTCCCTGATGGGTGAGGACCTGTACGCGGTCGGCGCTCTCGTCTCGGGTGAACTGGAGACCATCGTCAACCACGACGCCTAGGAAGGTGCTTGCGGCGATTTCCTCAACGGTGGGCGCGTCGGGGTTGTGTGCCCGGGGCACGAAGTAAGCGCGGACGCTGCTGTCGTCCATCAGTCCACGTCCTGGGCGCCGACAGCAGCCACGTAGTCCTCGTGCTCCGCCCACACCTCAGCGAGTATCAACACCGAGAACCTCAGACCGGGATACCCCTGCGTGTGCGGGCCGCACCGCTCGAACTCAGCGAGGATCCGCCGCTTGGCGCCGAGGTCGCGGAGCAGGCGCGCAGGGTCAGCGCATCCGCAGTGACAACCGGAGCAGCACCCGCCGTACTCCTCGATCTGCTTGATGTCCCGCTTAGCCTCGTCGAGGCGGGCGGTGATGAACTCCACGATCGGACTGCTCTGGCGGGTCATGGGCGTGCTCCCTGGGGGACGGGAAGGGGGTCAGGCGCGTATCCGGGGATCAGTCACGAAGACCACCCGGGACTCGGGTTCCTTCGGCTGAATGTTCAGCATGACCTTGGGTGAAGCCGCCCCGCTCAAGCTTTTCGGCTCGCTCTGGGCGGTCGTGATCAGACCGTCAGTGAGGAGAGAGTCCACGACCGCGATCATCAGGTTTTTGTTCGCGGCTGGCACGTCCTCCCACGGGACCGCGCTCGCCTCACGCGTCTTGTAGTTGAACTTGGGGGCAAGACGCTCATACGCCTCGTGAAAGGCACGGGCGACGTTCTCGGCGGTCTGGTTATGCGAGGCACTCATCGCGATCTCCAGGGGGTCGGGGGTGGTGCCGGGCGGGCAGCGAGCCCAGCGAAGGCCGCAACGGCCACAAAGACCTTCTAGTGATCATCCGTGTCCTGCCTTGCCGCCCGCCCGGAACTTGCTCGGCCCGACCGCGCCAGATGTGGACCTGTACGGTCGGGCCGAAGATCGTGCGACTAGGAGAGGCAGGGAGGGAGTTCCTCCACCACTTCGACGAGGTCGCCCTGCTTCGTCCACCTGCGGTGCCCCATCTCGGGGTCGAAGTCCCAGTAGTCGCTGTCTGGGTCTCGCTCGGTGTCGAACCTGGGGTCATCGGCAGGGAGCGCCCGCTTGATGGCGTCACCCATTGGCTCGTTGGGGCCAGAGTGCCCATGTTCGCGGGCGTGGTTGCGTAGGCGGAGCGCCTCGGTCTGGACCATCGTGATGAGGAGATCTTCGATCATGTCTATGGGAGACATGGCCAGGACGCACTCCAGGCAGCATCCTTTGGCGTCGGCGACTTCGCACAACGCATCCCAGAGAGCATTCGCTGCTTCGGGGGTGCCTGGGTCGGTCTCGGCAGAGCGCACACCGTAGTTGTACGAACCATCAGGTCGTCGCCCGAAGAGTTCGGCGATGTACCGACTTGCATTACCGTGCCACTGATTGACAGCGCCATCCTTCGGCCGCGACGACTCCCACGCAACCCTCTGGAAGCCTTCGACGAAGGCTTCCGCCTTGCGCTCGTTCTCAGCGATCTCTTCGAAGGTCGCGAGTTCCTGAGGCAAGCCCTCCGTGAACCGAAGAACCCGCTCGTAGCTGATTCCCTGGAAGTACTCCCGACCGGTCGGGCGTGCGTTCCTGGCACAGAAGTCGATCATCTTGGCTTCGTTCGACCAGCGATCCTTGTGCGGCTTGGAGATGTAAGCCCGGCTGACACGAGCGTTACGAAGGTGCGCCTCTTTGGGGTAAGAAGCCAGCCGACGTCGCGCATCAAGCGCGTGCCCTACCTTGATCCATCCGTCGCTGAACTCGACGATGTAAACGAAGCCTGCGTTCTTGCGCTGCGGGTCACTCTGGATGGGGTGGGCATCCTCAAGGGACCAGCCCGTCCATTCGACACCGGCGAGAGAGTAAGTACGCTGATGCACGTCAGCCTGCTTTCCCAGGTTGGCGACTGACCTCGACGGGCGGCCTATCACAAACGCCTGTCGGGGTCTTTTTTGTTGTCCAAATTCTACCAGTCCGAGGTGCCGCGAACTGGGCCGAAAACCGCTTCCCGGGCATTCTGGTTGAGCAATATGCCCAGGAAAATGGATCAGGTGCAGGCAGATCGCTCAGCCTGGCGGGCGTCGGCTCGGGCTTCGTCTCGCTGCCTCACCACGACCAGCACGACGTACAACCACAGCACATCAACCAGTCGAGCAAGCGGAACCGGCCAGCCCGGTACGAGGCTGAGCAGCGCCGCGAGGGCCCAGATCGGCACCATGACGCGGATGAAGCTGGCGGCTTCGCTGGTGGGCGGGTCTGCGAGGACCCGCCAAGCACGACGGAGGACGCTCACTCGACGTCTCCGCTCGCGACGATGGTCAGCCCGTGCTCGTCGAGGTCGAGCAGGATGCCGTCTGCGAGGGCTTGGACGTGGCCCTCGGCGAGGAAGTCGGCTTTTCGGAGGGAGGCGGTGAGGACCTGCCGGGCGGTCAGCTTGGGCGACGGTGTCACGGCGCGGGCGCTTCGACGCCCCCGGTAGAAACTGACGAGCATCGCAAGCCTGTTGGATGCCACGCCCGGGTCCTCGTCGGGGTGGGTGGTCCTGGCGCTCACTTGGCCACCGCCAGGAAGGTGATGTCCACCGTGTCAGTGCAGCCGCCGCAGGTCATGCGGACCGTTCTGCTGTTCTCCGTCGCTGAGAGAAGCGCGGACGGGGACATGTCGTTTCCGCAGGAGCAGCGCACGCTGATGGACTGCTCGATGCTGGGCTGCTTCGGCGCGGGTCGGCTCTGGCGAGCGAAGGCGGCTCTCGCGATCCGCTCGAACTCGGCGGGATCTCCGTTGGGCGGGACGACGTGGATCTCGTAGTTCGGGGTGACGTCGTCGGTCTGGGAGCCTCGGTGGCGGCGGAACAGCCTCACATCCAGCCCTCTCGCCCGTCGGGGCCGATGTAGTCAGGCGGTCTCTTCGCAACCGACGTCTCTCGGTAGGGCCCTTTGTAGACGGCGTCCGAGGCGTCATGCACTGCCATCCACAGCTCGTAGCGGGCGTGGACGTCAGCCTCGGCCCACTCGTCACGCATCCGGTCAACAGCGCGGGTGAGGGTGATCACTTCGGGCGGCAGGCTGGCGAGCTCTACGGGTTCACCTTCGCTCGATTCCTCGACCCGCTGCCCAGCTTCCCGGAACTGTTTGAACACCGGGCGAAGCTTCTCGCTGACGTTCTTGAAGTCCGCCCGGAGCGCCTCCACCCGCAAGAGGTTGATCGCTACGTCTACCGGGGTGTCATCAGGTCCGGGCACGCCGTGCGGGAGCGGGAACTGCGAGGTGAGGAAGTCTTCCAGGCGGGCGACCTCACGGTCAGCGAACCCAGCTTCGGCGGGTTCTGCGTACCGGTCTACGACCTCGGCCGTGTCCTCAGTGACAAAGACTGCCTTGGCCCCGCACTCGTCGCGGAACTTGTGCCAGCCCGCCATGAACTCATCGGGCGAAAGCGGCGACCGCCACTGGTCCACGACGAGCGCGAACGGCTCTTGGACGTCATCGCCGACGACGACTGAGGGCAGGGGAAGGATCTGGATCCGCATCGGTCACTCGTCTCGGACGGGAGGCAGCGAGGACAGAGCTACGGTCTCGACGTGGGTGACGAACTCCTCACGCGCCGCGTCTACGACTCGTTCGCCGTCAGCGTCGAGGGTGAACACCGTCACCTTCGCGTACGGCTTGTCGCCGCCTTCGTACACCTCGCACCGGTTGCCGCTATCGGGATCGATGCCTTCCGACCGAAGCCAGTCGAGCACCGCCAGATACGGAGGCGTGCTTTCGAGGCCGAAGTCCTCGGGGACGCCCACGACGAGGTACGGCTTCACTGCGTTCATTGCTTCTCCAAGGGGGTTTGGACGTTTGTGTGGTCCGGCTCTTCCGGCGACCCCCCGCACAGGAGAGCCGGACCACGGTGCGCGGCGATCGTGTTCGTCGGGGGACTCCCACGTTCAGCAGTCGCGCGGCACACCCACCCGCCAGGGCAAGGGTGTGCGTCTTGAAGGGGCTGGCCGGCGCCTCGCGCGCAGCCGACCAACCCCGGGGGCTCGACACGGCACGGGGAGCACCGCGGAGCCCGGCGCCCACCCGCCAGAGGGGCGCCGATCGGGAAATCTAAGGGAATCTAGGCCGCGACGTTCTCGTGCCGGCGCGCGTGCTTGCGGGTCTTGAACTCCGCCTTGGCGACGTCGAGTTGAGTGAACAGCATCTGGCCGTGAACGTCCTTGCCGACCGGGGCGAGATGCTTCCGTCGCACCCATTGGCGGATCGCATCGGGTTTCACGCCACACAACTCGGCCGCTTGGCTCGTGGTCACGTACACCGTTTCGGGGTCGTATTCGGCCAAGGAGTCACCTCCGAACACGAAAAAAGCCCCCACCCGGGATTTCTCCTGGATGGGGGCATAAGTCTCCGTGACAGATCATGACGCGTCACGGCGAAATCTGCAAGTCCGTGTCACAAGTACGGCGTTTCAGCAGGTCAGAACGGCCATCCCGAGTTCTTTCCCGCCTCCAGCAGCGGGATCAGCCGGAACGACGCGTCGGAGAAGCCCCCGAACTCGTGGCGGTTACCTGAACCGGTGGGCATGGCGGCGTGCCGGTACCCCTGCAGGTTGAAGCCGTACATCGGGATGTGATTGGGCGCCGACTCCGTGACGCCAGTTGCGTAGTACCCGCTCATGGTCTGCATGTCGGACAGGATGACAACCCGGTCGTGACCCTTGTAGGTGCGCTGCACTGACGCAGCGATCTGTGTGCCATGGCCGACCTCGCCGATCCGCCCGCAGAACCGGTCCATCTCCCTCAGGACGGAGGCGCCCTTGCCGACGTCGTGGCGGAACACCCCGTCAGCGAAGCCGTACAGGTCGACCTGCTCGCCGCGGGATGCGAGCGCCACCCCGAACAGCGCCGCAGCCTGGGCAGGCGTGACGGTGGAGCGCTCGGAGACCGCACCAGACGTCATCGACGCCGACGTGTCCACGAGGACGAGGGTGCGCCCGCCGAACGAGGGCACGTTGCCCGTCGCCAAGGTGAGCGCCTTGTCGAGGGCGTGGCCCCATCGCAGGCTTGGCGCGTTGCGGTACGCGGAGTAGAAGCGGAACGGCAACTGCCGCGACCGCGCCACCTCGTCGGCGTCGGCGATCTTGGCGATGATCCGGTCCGCCACCTCATCAGGCAGGCCCGCCTCGTCGAAGTTGCGGAGGTTGCGGATCAGCGCCATGTAACCCATCGACGGCACGACCGCAGCCCACGCCTCAGCGTCCATCGGGCCCTGCAGCCAGCCGGCCAGCGCCTCCCACGTCATGCCCGCGGACTTCAGCCACTCCGGGTTCGCCAGAACAGCGCGCCGCTCCCCCACCGGCAGGGCGAGGAGTTCCGCGCGGGAGCGCAGCATCCGCAGCGACTCAGGGATCGGCTTGTCGCGGCCGTGCCGGCGGTCGAGGGCGTGGGCGAACAGGTCGCCCTGCCAGAGCCGCTTGTCGTCGTGCGGGGTGGGGTGGATGAGGTCGATGACGTCGCCGAAGCGGAAGCCCTTGCTGTCGCTGTCGTACTTGGCGAGGTTCCGCTCGGTGTACAGGCGCTGGACGGCGTCGGCGACGCCGCGCTTGACGGGCTTGGGGATCGCCCGCCCATACGTGGACGTCCAGTAGGCGAGGGCCTCGCCAGGCTCGTCGGCGCGCTGGATGACGCTGTTGACGAGCTGCCGGTTCAGGCCATGCTCGCCCACGGCAAGGCGGGCCTTGACGGACTCCAGGGCAGCGACGAGCGGCGCGGTCCGCATGTTCGCCTCGTTCCGCAGCCACGGCAGGAAGCGGGCCATCCACTCGCCGTCCTCGACCGCGACCCGGTGGACGAGCCGGCGGAACCGGTCGTCGCGGTCACCGGCCTTCTCGTAGAAGGTGTTCTCGCCGACCATGTTCGACACCGCGAGGAGGAAGAGCTCGCCCTTGGCGTCGCGGGCGTATCCGGGGGCGCCCTCGTGGGTACGGCCGGAGGGGGTGCGCTCGGTGGTGATCGGGCTGGAGACTGCCGGGCGGGTGGCCGTGGTGTTGAACTTGGACATGACGAAGCCCCTCTCATGGTCGTTCGAGAGGGGCCTCGTTCAAGAGTTCACGCCCGAGATCAAGTCGGCGACGGTGACGGACTTGTCCCAGGACCCTCGGCCGGAGCCGAGTGCAGGTGTCGAACCTACCTATGTCTCATTAGCAGTGAGAAGTAACCGTTTGCCTGCGCACCGAGCGTGCTCTGAAGTTGTTCCCTCCCGAGATCAAAATGACGACGGTTTGTCTCGATCGGCCGAAGCCGACTGCTCGCCATGAGCGGCTGGAAGCGAGCCCTTACGGGAGCTTGCCAGCGGGAATCGAACCCGTGTTGAAGTAACCGCTGTCGTCGCACCGGGAAGGTGCTATCAAGTTGTTCTTCCCCGAGGTCAAGAGTCGGCGGCGGGCTTGTACGAGCGCTCTACCAGCCTGAGCTACCACCCGATGACCTGCGCACCCTTGCCCATATTGCAGACATGGCACGCAGTAACGAGGTTCCCTTCCTCTGTAAGCCCACCTCGACTCTTCGGAGTCACATGGTCGATGTGCAGGATGTACCCGTCACCGGGCGCTCCTCCGCAGTAGACGCATCTGAACCCGTCGCGAGAGAGGATGTGAAACCGCAGCGCCCATCCGACCAGCCGTTCATCATCAGCAATGCCCGGTGGTGTCGGAAGGTTTGGCGCTAGGCCAGCCATCTCAATGGCCCTGTTGAAGGTGCCGAAGTGGTGAGCTATCGCGCCGCTCTTCAGTTTCAAGCGTGTGTCTACGTCCCGCTTGCTGGGGGTGCGCCCCAACTCCATGGCCAGGCTGGAGAGTAACTGGAGAATTTCCTGGTCACTGTATCGCCGAGGCCGCTTAGCTCCAACGATGTTCGCGACGTTGACCTTGTTTGAGCATGATCGACTGCAGTACTTCGCGGTCGAATGCTTGCTCTCGAAAACCGCTGCGCACTCGCTGCGCTTGCAGATAAAGGATCCCACTGTTTAATTGTATAGCCGGGTGGGCAGGACTTGAACCTGCGACCAATCGTTCCCATTGAAGTATCCGCTGCCTGCGCACCGGGGAAGGAAAACATTCAGTTGTGAGCTTCAGAGATCAGAATCGGCATCCGGCGTAGTTTCACCAAAAGAAGTAGCCGGTCGCCATTCGCACCTGAAGCGCTTCTCACGCTATCGGGAACCGTGACGCGTCACACCCGAGTTTCCGCCGGACCGAGAAATGTCAGGCGATCGTCGCGAGCGATGACCTGACATCTTTGGTTCTCTGCCGGTGGGCGCGCTTGGCGGCAACGTTCTGGCAGGACGTCGAGCAGTAGATCGAGTCTTCCCGCGGGTGCTCTCTCCCCCGTCCGTCGTCCTGCCACCGGAACTCGCGTCCGCAGTCTGGGAGAGCGCAGATCTTCACATCGGGCAGGGAGCCTCGGCCTCGACAAGTAGGGCAGGACTCGCTCACGACGCGCGCCGGCGAACCTTGGCGGCCTCGATGGTCTCGTGGGCGCGGCCCTCGTACTCTTCGACGGTCATGACCATGGGCCCGCCGCGGGATGCTCCGCAGTCGCGGTTACGGCACTCGATGCGGTCTTCGCCCTCGATCTGAGACAAGGTCGCGAGATGGCACTGAGGGCAGCGTAGCTGCTTCGACATGCGGCGTGGGCGGGTCTTCGCCGCGGAGGACAGGCGGTTGTGCCAGTACAGGACACCGGTTCCGAAGCCTTCGGAGAAGTCAGGGCGGGTGAGGATGTCGTCCAGGTGGGTGAGGAACCAGGCGACAGACGAGGTGAGGGCGGGGGCTGCTTCTCCGCGGTGCGGCGACGTGGGCCAGCCGCGCGAGGACCGGTACTCGTTCTCCCACTCGCGGAGCCAGCGGATCAGCTCGTCGCAGTCATCGTGGGCCGGCGACGGAGAGTTTGGTTCCGGCGATGACGACACCCGCTCGTTGAGGTTGATCGACCCGTGGCCATCGCCCGCGAGGAAACGCAACGCCATCTGTTCGTCGAGGTCAGCGAGAGCGGAGCGGATCGCTGCGGAGTCGGAGAGGCACCAGATGGGTGTGCCAGCGTTCCAGCGGAGCGTCGGCTCGACGGGCTGTGCCGGTTCGGGGCCGCGGGTGTCCTGGTCGGTGGCGTGGATCCAGGCGTTCGTCTCGGCCTGCCAGGCGGCGAGAGCGCGGGCGTGCTCTTCGGCCCTTCGGCGCTGGCCTGCATTGCAGCGGCCGATACAGACGCGGTCGGACATTGGTGGCCTCCCCGGGGTCGTACGCTTACGGGAAGACTCACGTGATGGTCGGGTCTGGTGGGGTTGGCGGGCGGTCCTCCGGTGGGCGGGGGGCCGCTTTCCGTTTTCTAGCGCTCGGCGCGTTCCAGTTCTTCCCGGCCGAGGTGGACGAGCCAGTCGCCGACGTCGACCAAGTCCGCCGGTGCGAGCGGGACTGCCATCACGATCAGGTACGACGCGCCCGAGCGCGGACCGCGGTGGAGCTCAATGCCAGGTAGGCGCGGGTGAGAGACGACGAGAGACAGCGGAGACTCGACCACAATGATCGCTATTGTCTCAGCCCGCGCGGAGACGGGCGGTCAGGTCCTTGCTCAACGGTCCTCCTCGGTGGTGTTCAGCGGCGCCCATGGTGGTCTGGGGTCGTACAGGAGGGACGCCTCGGTGAGGACCGGGCAGGTGTCGGTTCGGGTCGTCCAGTGGGCGTCGAGGTATTTCACGGTGTGGCCTCGCGGCGGGGTGAAGTGATTCTCGTCCGTGTTGTCGCCTGCGGGTGGCCACGGCCAGAAACCTTCCTGACGGCAGTGCGGGCACAGGGCTCGGACGCTGTCCTTACCGGGATCCCGCCACCTGCTGTAGTCGCCCTCGCGGCGCTCCCACACCTGCCCGCAGTCGAGGCACGTCCACACGTCCGGAGTTCCAGGTCCTACGGGTGGAGAGCAGTGGTGGGCGGTCAACGGTCCTCCTGGGGGTCGGGTTCGTCGAGCATGTCGCGGATCTGGTCGGAGAGCCCGCGTGCCTCGTCCGGGGTGACCTCCACCACGATGCAGCGCTTCCATCGCGCTCGGGTGTGGAGCTCGACGAAGACGCGCCCACCCGATCCGGTCAGGGACACGTCGGAAGCGGTGACGTCGCGAAACATCCACCACCAGCGGGCGCGGTCCAGCAGGGACGGGCGGGGCTTCACTGCGCCTCCGGGGTGTCGAGGTCGGCGAGTCCACAGTCGCATGCCTGGGCGACCCAGGAGCGGCAGCCTCGGCGGTGGGAGGCGTACTCCCGGAGACGCTGCAGGGTATCCACGGGCGGGGCGGGAACGATGACCATGCCGTGCTCGGCGAGAGCGGCAACGTTCTGCTCAGCATGGCGCCGGCACACCTCACACGGGGTTTCACGTCCGTAGCGGAGGCCGCTGCAGCGGGACCAGGCGATGACCTCGGCGGGCGTCAAGTCTGCGGGAGCTGTGTCGAGCTGGTCGACGGTCAGCATCAGGGCGGTTCTCTTCTCAGATCTCGCGGGCGGCCAGGACACCATGTCCTGGCGCTTCGTCTTCGCTGACGATGGTGAACCCCTCGTGGTCGACGAGCATCTGGCGCAGCGTGTCCAGGGTGGTGCGGGACGGGGCGTGGACTTCGAACGTGCCGTCCGCTGCCCGGATGGGTGTGCCGTCAGCGTCGGAGGTGAAGTAGGCGTACACGACGGCGATGGTGTCGGCTGCGTGCCGTACCCGCCACTCCGGGGCGTCGGCCTCGTGAGCGGCGACAGCGACGGTGAACACCTTGTGCGTGGGGCTCATCGGGTCAGTCCTTCTGCGTAGAGGTTGGATCCAGTTTGGCGGGTCGGCCCGTAGGAGGCGGGCCGACAACGGTGTCAAGGCTCGGTGGGCGGATCGGGGACGACGATCCACTGGTGGTCGCGGATGTCGTTGATTCGGCCGGTGGCCGCTATGAACTGGGCGGTCCGCCCCCGGTAGGTGACCGTGGCGTAGCGGCGGCCAGCCATGATGACCTTGCCAGGCCAGCCGTCTTCCGGTGAACCGTTGACGTCGAAAACGCGGACTTCCTGGCCAACGTGATAGGGCATCAGGCCTCCTCGGTGTCGGTGGGGAACACGGCGCCCAGACTCGCGACGAAGTCGGCGAGCACCGTCTCCGCATGCGCCTGAAGCCTCTCCGAGCTGGTGGACCTCCAGGAGCGGACCCCGGAGACTGGCAGGTCCGTGTGGAGCCGGAAGGACGGCTTCCCGCTCGTCGAGTTGTCCTCAATGGCGAACAGCGAGCGGGAGCCGACATGACCGTTCTCGGTGCCGTAGTTGGTTGTGGTCCAGACGATGCGGGACATGGTCAGGTCTCCTCGGGGTTCAGGGGCGGGTGGTCAGGACGGTGACGAGCGCCACCACGACCAGGCCGGCGGCGAAAGCGCGGGCGAACTGGCGGGGCGTCCGGGGGAAACGCATGGGGGCTCCGTTCAAGATCGGTGGGGGTGGTGTTGGTGCCCTTCCCGCGCCACGAACGCGAGCCCAGCCGAACTGGGAGAAGGGCTGAGCAGGTCAGTCGGCTACGTCCCACGAACCGTCGAGGTAGTTGTTCTGCCAGTCCTCGTAGGCTTCGTCGCCTGCCTTCTCCTGCTCTTCGGGGGACATCTCCTCCCACTCCTCGACTGTGATCCCCGTGTCGATGACCTCGCGGCGGGAGCTGCTGGCGTTGTAGCTCAGGCCCAGGCTGACGTTCAGCTTGATCGTCTCTTCGTCGCTCATATCGTTCTCCTTGATCGGTTGGGGGTGGTGGTCGAGTGCTCTCTCTTGCGTCTGAGGCTGTCCGACCAGGAACACCGGAAGAGAGAGCCGGGGGTCGGGGGGAAATCGGATCAGTACTCCAGCGGCAAGGCGTTCCCTGCCGTCATCTCGGCGTACTCCTCAGCCGTCTGTCCCGCCTCCTCCAGCCGCTTACGGAACACCGGGTCGTAGGTGGCCTCGCACGTCAAGACAGCCACCTCGACATCGCGGGGCAGGTGATGGACATAGCCGTTGTCTTGCTTGAGGCAGTCCCAGCACCAGCCGCGCGAGGAGATCTGGTGCATGCCGCCGCCATGCGTGCCCGGCAACCACCAGTAGGGCGACCCGCCGCAGTAGGTGACCATGTAGGTGTCGTTGCTCAACACGTCGATGCTGGCGCCGAGGTTCCCCGACAGCACGTCGGCCACGCGTAGCACCTTGAGGAACGCCATCTCCTGCTCCACGTGAAGGAACGGCAGCGATCCGCCATCGCCTCCGAGTCCGCCGCGCTCGCACAACCGGTAAGTCGCCTGTTCGGCCAAGAGCGTCATCACTTCTCCTCTGGGGGTAGGGCGGGTCAGTTCTCGGGGATGGGCCAGCTCTCGACTTCAGCGGCGACGGCGAGAATCACGTCGCTGAGGTCGAAGGGGAAGGACAGGTCATGCCGGGCGATGAAATCGCGCTGGGCGAGAACGTTGGCAACCTTCAGACCGCCGATCTCTCTGAGGCGGGCGGCGACCTTCTGGCGCTCGTCGTGCCGGACTGCCTGGATAGCGAACTGCGTGGGGTCCATGTCGGTTCTCCTCAGTCGTGGGGGCGGATCAGGTGGTGCGGGCCGAGTTGATCGTGCGGATGGCGTCCAGACGCATCCTGTCCACCGTCGCGGGGCCGGCGTAGTCCGCGGCGGGGATGTCCACCCGCAGAGCGACCTTCTCGAAGAACTCGACCATGGTGGCGGTGGCGTGCACGTACGTCCTGCGCTCCTCCCTGCTGAACGGGCACAGGGACCAGGACGGGTCGGTCTCGACTGCGTCGAGCAGGTCGGTGAGGGAGGCGGCGAGCGGGAGGGCGGTCATCGGTTCTCCGGTTCGTTCAGGCGGGCGGGGGTCTGTCTGTCAGGGCTTAGTCCGACCACTCGCTGGAGGCGTTGACGTCGCGGTGGGGGCCGTTGTGGTCGGCGTCGAGGCTGCACGAGAGGTCCCAGGTGCCGGCCAAGCCGACGCGGAACCACGAGGCGGGGCACGTTCCCAAGGGCGGCGTCGGCGTCTCGGCGACGGTGGCATTCAAGGCGATCTCCGTTCAGGGGGTCGGTCTGGTCGGGTGGTCTGCCCGCTGCTCCGCCCCGAACGGAGCCTCAGACAGACCACCCGATCAGGCAGCGGTGAGGAGGGCGATCGCGTCCTGGTACAGGTGGACGGCGGTCTCGGACTCGCCCTTGGCGGCGAGGGCGTCGGCGATGCGGGCGATGCGGTTGGACTCGGCGAGGAGGGCGTCGCGGTCGACCTCGGCGGGGCGGGCGGCCTGCGCGTCAGCGGCGAGGTCGGTGATGAGCTGGTTGGGGCGGGCGGAGGCGATGATGTCGGCGAGGAGGGTGCGGGGGGCGGTCATGTCGTTCTCCCTTGGTCGCTGCTATTGATATGACCGTAGCGGAATAGTCACGCTTGCTGCAACTGATTTACTACATTCATCGGGATCGGATCCCTACTCCCGCCGAGATTCGACCTATACACTCGGCTCATGAAGGACCCCCGCCAAGACGTCGTCGGATCACACGAGATCGTGGCGCGCGCCCGCGACGAGCTCGGTGCTGAGCTGCGCCGAGAGACCGTCAACAACTGGAACTTCCGCCGCAAGCAGTGGGAAGCCGCTGGTCGCCCCGCTCGGCGAGCGCGTGATGAGCCCATGCCTGCGCCCATCACGACCGTGTCTGGGCTGGACGCGTGGGACTGGCCAGAGGTCGCGGCGTGGATCAAGCGCACCGGGAAAGACCAGCCTGCCAAGAAGCTCGCCGAGTAGCCCTTCACGTCTCCTCCTCGGCGAGTAGGTCTTCCTGTCCCTCGACGGATCCGCCGGCCCGCACCCCGCCCAACCTCACCCGAGGAGACGACGCGGGCAGGAGGCCAAGGCGTCTCGCGCAGTCCTCGCCCCACCCCAACGCGATCCACCGGGGGTCGTACAGGGGGCGGCGGCATTCCCGGCACCGGCCCCGGACAGGAACGTCCGGGGCTTCCTCGCCTTCGGTGAAGAGGGTCACCGGGGCTCCGGCGGGTCGAGGAGCGCGAGAGCGGCGCCGGGCGCGCACTTCCCCGGCATGTTCACGATCGTCTCGGCGATCAAGTCAGCCGTCGCGGGGTCCGTGGCGGCCAGGGAGCGGGCGAGAGCAACGACGCGGGTGAGCGCTTCCTGAGCGCTCTCCAGCGCCTCCCCAGCCTCCTCGGCGCGTGCCTGCCACACGTCACCCACCTGCTTGATCGTGTCAGCGACGGCCTCGACGAGGTCCTTGTCGGGCGATACCGGGCCGAGGTGGACCTGATCGACGATGTCCCACAGCTGGCCCTGCTCGTTTTCCAAGCGCGCGTAGCGCTGGCGGAGGTCGTCAGGCATCGGGCGTCTCCCGGTCTCGGAGAGCATCAGCAACCGTGTGACCGTTGCAGGTGACGTGAGGTGCGGCAGCGCGGGCCAACTGCAGCGCGAACTCCTCGCTGTGGCGATGGGCGACACAGCTCGGATCGATCACCCAGGCGCCGCCAGAGGTCAACGCGAGCAGGCCGTCGCTGGCCGACCATCGCCCGTCCCGGTGACGTTCCACGATGACCTTGAAGTTCTTGTACTCGGGATGGCCCAGTGGGAGACAGGACACCTCGTAGCGGGTGACGCGAACCTCAGGCTCAGGGATCTCAGACATTCCGCGTCTCCCGGCCTCCGAGAGCGTGGACGACAGCCTCACGAGCAGCGGTGATGGCGGTGGCATACGGGCCCCACCCGGTGCGAGACCGGTTCCGGTAGGCGCTCAGAACCTGCCGTTGCACAGCGCGGGGCACGAGTGCCCAGTCGTCTGCGCACATCAGTAGGCGGTTGGGGATCTTGGTGTCGCAGTGGTCGGCGGCGCAGGGGTGGAAGTCAGCGGACATCGGGGAGCCTCCTCGGGGTGTTTCGGCGCGACGGTTGGAGGAGCGGCCAGCCAGCGGTCAGGCGCTCAACCGCCGGAGGATCGGGCGCCTCCCCGACCGGTTCGTAGTCGGCAGCGAACTCGGCCGGCGAACACACACGCAGGGCTCCGTCGCGGTCTCGGACGACCCAGCGGTCTTCGCCGAGACTCACCCACGACGTGGGAGTGACCTGCACGAACGCGACGTCTTCAGCGTTCGGATCGGGCCGGTACTCGAAGCGGTTCCCCGCGAAGTCATGCAGTTCCGTGAGGTTGTTGCCGTCCCACTGAACAGCGGACACCTCTGCGGGGCGGGTCTGGTAGCGGCGGATCACAGCGTCTTCCCGTCCTGCTCGGCGAGGTCTGCGGCAGCGGCGTACTGGGCTGCGAACTCGCGTGCTTCCTCGGGCGACAGATCGTCGGCGTTGAGCATGGACATCAAGACAACCCGCCCGTTCTGGACCCAGCCCTCTTCGCGGAGCTGGTCAAGGTCGGGCTTGATGAGGGTCATGGTGGTGCCGTTGTCGAGCCACTCGAAGCGGGTAGCGCCTCCGTGTCCATGGACGTGGAGTGCGTCGTCAATGTGGCTCCAGTGGACGATTGAGGGGCGGTCTCCTCGCCAGCGGATCGACACGGTGTTGTCGGGCCAGAGAACGCCGTCGGCGACGATGCCGACGCCGGACACTCCGGTGACGTCGCGGTCTCTGACGAGCTGAAAACGGCGAGCTTCACTCATTGGTGATCTTGTCCTTTCGGGTTGTGTGCCTGTCCGGCAAGACACCGGACAGGACAGGGGTCAGGCGGAAGTGGCGCGGATGCGCTCAGGCTCGACGCGCTCGGTGTCATCCACCGCGCCGAGGTCGTTGAGGATCTTCACGAGCCCAGCGAGCGTGGTCGGTTTCGCCTCGCTGATCGCCTTGAAGAACTCTGGGATCTGCTCGAACGCGGCAAACGCTTCGTTGAAGATGCGCAGACGGATCGAGGGGCGCCGCGGGCCGAGGTCGGCCTCCTCAGCGATGAACTCCCAGGCGCAGCCTCCGCCTCGGGATCTGGCCACGACGCTCAGTCGCGGGACGTCGATCACACCGGGGACCTTCGCGTACCACGCCTCGTGGGCGATGACGTAGGTCAGGTAGCAGTCGTCGGGCAGGTCCATCAGGGGTTCCTTTCGGGGGTCAGGTGCTACGCGGGGGCGGGCAGGTCGAGGCCGTCGAGGAACTCCGGAACGTCGGCGCCATGGTCGAGAAGGACCCTCACCGCCGCGTCGGATCCGAGCTCCCGGTGGGCGCGTAGAGCGGCGTGGAACAGGTCGATGAGACTCGCGGTGGCCTTCCCGCAGTCCTGGGCGGCGCGGGCGGAGCGGGCCACGTCGGCGGCCACGACCGAGAGCACTGAGTCGGTGATGCAGTCGGGGCACTTTTGGGGTTGCTCGCACTCGGCGTGCAGGACGGCCTTACGGATCTGGTCGCGGAGGCTGGTGGTCGCCTGAACGGTCATCTGATCTTCCTTTCGTGGCTGCTTGTCGATCTTGTTTTCGGTTGGAGCCCCAACCTGCGAACTGGTGTGCGGCTCAGAGGGCCGTAGAAGCCCGGACGAATTCGGGTGGAAGCCGTGGACCCGCGAGACGTGCGCGTCGCTCTACGGCGTCGCTGGGGGCTCTCCCGGGGCGTCTGAGACAGGAGAGGCAGACGCGGCTTCCCGGTTGGCGTCGAGGACCGCACGGATACACGACCGCTCGATGTCGCCGATGACGGACGCCATGAACCGCTTGCCGCGCGGCGTGAGCGGCACAGTGGTCTTGAGAGCGGTGATCCCGTCGATGCCGGTCCACTCGTAGTCCTCGGGGTGGATGCCCACGCTGAACTGGAGGGTCGCGGCGCGGCCGTCGTCGCACAGAGCTCGGTAGTCGCGGCGGGCCCGACGCCACTCCAGGCGGTCGCGGACCAGAGTGCGGATACGGCGGATCATGCGACTACCTCGCCAAACAGGTCGGCCTGTCCTGCAACCTGCGGAGGCGGCTTAGGCAGGCCAAGAGCGCGGGCACGCTCTCCCGGGTCTGCGGTGCGCCAGGCGGCGATACGGCAGTAGTCCGCGGACCGGTCGACGGTGACGCCGCGGCGTCCGAGCGCCGCGGCGACGAGCGCCGTGGTGCCAGTGCCGCCGAACGGGTCAAGGACGACGGCTGGCCGGGTGGGTGCTGTCGGTTCGGGACAGGCGCAGGCGTAACCGAGGAGCAGTCGCGGATTGGCCGCGCGGTGGGCGTAGAACTTCTGACCGGTGGCACCTACGTGGTTACGGAACTCGCGGTCGGGGTTGTTGTCGCTGCCGGTCCCGGACCCCTGGACGATGGGTGTGCGGGGCTGATCGCAGGCGAGACAGATGCCGGTTGGGGACCAGCCAGCGATGATGCGACGTGGCCACTCCATCGGGAACGCGGCGAAGTGATCAACGGCCAGGTAGTCGGGTACACGGAGCGGCTGTGTGGCGATCTCCCACACCGAACCGGGCAGCGCGCCGAGCGGGTTGGCTGTGCTGCTCATTCCAGCGTTGGCCGCGATGAGCCGCTTGTCGGTGCGCTGGCGCCGAGACATGGCATGAGCCGAGGTGTCTGCGTGCGGCTGACGGATCTCGTCAACCGCCGAGAAGTACCGGGGCTCTTTGGTGAAGTGGAACCACTGCTCATGACTTCGCCGCACCCGGTCGGTGACGCTCTCGGGCAGCCCGTTCGTCTTGGACCAGATCACCTCAGCGCGCAAGATCAGGCCGAGGTCGTCGATGCAGCCGAGCGCGTACCGCCACGGCAAACCGGTCAACGACTTGGCGCGCACGCCGTACTCGATCGTCTGGCGCGCTGGCGCGTCTACGTAGCTCGCGGCCTGCGCCCTGTTAGCGCGCTGCCCGGACGCGCCTTGTGGTCCGAACTGGCCAGGGTTCTGTGCGTACTTGTCGCCCAGGTTCAGCCACAACGACCCCTCCGGCTTGAGGACCCTCATCCACTCCCGGGTGCAGTCGAGCAGGTTGTCGATGTACTCCCGTGGGGTGAGCTCGTCGCCGATCTGCCCGGCGTAGTGCTCGCCTCCGTCTTGGTACGACCTGAGGCCGAAGTAGGGCGGGCTGGTGACGATGAGATCCACGGACGCGTCGGGCAGTGGAAGCTGGCGGGCGTCGCCGCGGACGATCAGGGCGGTCATGCTTTCTCCTCAGCTTCACGATCTTGGGGCGGGTCCGGAGGTCCAGGACGAGACAGCACAGGCTCCACACCGAGCACCCCGTCCACGTCAGCGCCCAGAACCTCCTCGATCTCCCGGAACACCACCTCGGCCAGAGCTGACGGGGTGGACGGCGGTTTCGGCGGGGTTGGGCGCAGACGCTCAGCTTCGAGAGAGGCGAGACGGGCCTGGAGTTCGTCGTTCACGGCCTACACCGCGATGAACAGGTGAGGGAGTTCAGCGAGAGGTGCACGCAACTTGCGGTGTCGTTCCTGTCGTGCAGCCTCTTTGGCCACTTCTTCGGCCAGTGTCGACATCCATTCAGCCGCCGCCTTTGTGGGGGGCTGGAGGGGGGTGCGGTTCCACGCAGGGTTTGATTGGTTCAGCACCCTTCCCACGTACCAATCGATGTGGGAGATGATCGGCAAGCCACCACAACGCCAGTGCACTTCGAACTCAGTGGTCGTCGTCTTCGGCGGTTTGCCGCCAAAGAACTTCGTGCCGCCTTCCTGCTGGGTCTCCCATGCCACAGCGGTCATGAATTCGTTAGCGGCTTTCGACGTGTAGGGCCAGTTCACTTCGATGTCGACGGCCGAGCGCAACAGGTCGTTGCCGCGCTGCCACACGATGTGCCAGTGCTCAGGCCGGTCTCCGCACTTGTCGGGGTGGTAGTTGACGACGCCCCATGGCGTGCCGTTGAGGGCGCCTTCGTGGGCGATGAGTGGCTCCTCGAACAACTGCCGAAAGACAGACTGGGTGACCTGCTTGCCGGAGATAGTGAGGGTCTTCACCTGGACGGTGGCCGTGGTGATCTCGGCGTTGTGAGTGGTCAGGATCTTGGTCACTTGGAGTCCTTGGGGTCGGAGGTAGCGGCTAGCGCCAGGGCTGTGGCTTGCAGATGCAAGGGCCGTCGCAGTTCGGCATGAGTGCGAGCATTCGCTGGTAGACCACGTGTCCAGCCTCGGGAGAGCACAGCTCCGCGGGCGCGTCCCACCCCTTGCCGATCAGCACGTGGATGAAGCCGAGCGGACCGGTGAAGACGCTCTCCGGCCACAGGCTCACTTCGTCGGGGTCGTCGATCAGGGGGACGCCTGCGCAGAGGCCGGCTACCGCTTCGGTGATCGCTTTGCTGGACAGGCGTACTCCTCCGAGGAGGTCCAGCGCGTTGCCGACGCCGTACCAAAGCGCGTGCCCGCAGATGTATTCGGTGTCAGCGAATTTGGAGTCCTGGAGGTAGCCGTAGATGTCGAGGTACTGGTCGCCGATGTGGCGGAGGTACTGCTCAACTGCGAGGAGTTGCGGGTGGCTTGTGGCCAGACGGCACCATGCCGGGTCTGCGCTGGACAGGAGGCGTCCACGCTGGTCTCGGAAGTCGCCGCGAGGAGTGCGAACTGCCTGAGCGGCGTCGTTGTGGGCGACGTTCCACAGCGGACGCTCCTCTCGGATGGCCCGCCTCTCCGCGTCCAGGACCGCGGCACGGGTGGGCAGCTTCTCGATCCGGATGTTCGCGACCTCGGTCCACCACTCCTTGTCGCCGCGGTGCTTCTTGAAGCGGACGCCGGGGTCAGCGGTGATGCCCACGTAGAGGAGTACGCCGGTGGCGTCGTAGAACCGGTACAGCGCGTGGGGGGAGTTGTCGATCACGGTCACACACCCACCCGGCGGCGGTCCGCGCCCTGGAGGACAACCCGGTCGGTCATCTCGATCAGGCGGGAAGCGACCCGCTCGCCGAGCGCGTCGGACAGCTGCCTGGGCGGCACGTTGCTGGTGAACAGCGTCGGCAAGACCCGCTCATATCGCCAGTTCACGAGCCGGTAGTTGACCTCTTCGACCCACTCGGACGTCTTCGCGGCGCCGAGGTCGTCGACGAGGAGCATCTGGGCGTCAGCGAGGAGACGGAACTCGGTTTCGGAGTCGACGCCGTGTCGCGGCCGAAGGCGGGCGTACAGATCGGCGGCGGTGACGGCCTGCCACTTCGCGCGGATTCCGGTGGTCGCGAGGAGTCGAAGCGCGCCGAACGCCTGGTGGGTCTTGCCGACGCCGGTCGGGCCGAGGATCAGCAGCGACGGGCCAGAGTGAACCCAGTGGGTGACTCGCATCACGGAGTCAGCGACGCACTGGTCCATGATCCTGCGAACCCAGTCGACCACCGCCGAGTCGTCGGCCATCGCGTCGGCGTACCGGGCGGGGATGTGCTTGTCGGCGTACTCCAGGGCGAGGCGGGTCTGCTCGGCCTTGCCGAACGGGTCGTCGTCGACCACGGGCGTCTCGGCGATCGCTTCGGGGTCAACGCCCTTACGGCGGAAGATCTCCGCGATGTCGGCACGCAGGGGCTTGGGATCGGTCATGGTCACATGTCCTCGAAGTAGACGGACGGGTCTTGGGGATTGCGGTACGGCTGGTGACCGCCGGTGCCGGTGGGGCGGAGCTGATGAACGTTGCTCGGCCGGTCCTTGGCCCAGCCCTGCTGGCGGAGCATCCAGGTCTCCCACGACCGAACCCAGCCAGGCCTCTTGACCTGCGGTTTTTCAGGGTCGGTGAAGTGGCGGATGAACAGTTCGGTCTGGGTGCCGATATCGACGAGGGGGCACTTGTCCCGGGCCCAGGCCAGCATTCCGGCGTCTGGTGCGAAGTCGGGAGAGAGGGGAATCTTGGGAGTCGCGGGCCGCTTGGCTCGTTTCGACGACTTGGGGGCTCGCGGCGCAGCCGCGTCTTCCATCTTCAAGAAGTCTTCGTCAGCGGAGTCGTTGGGAAGTTCAACCCCTCCCACACCCTCCTCTACCTTGGCGGCTCGTGTAGGCGGACCCTTTTTCTGGTCATTGGGTCCGCCTGTCCGGACCTCATCGTCGTTCTTAGCGTCCTGCAGTCCGGACCCAAACATTATTTCGGTCCGGATAGCCGGACCCTTTGATTCCGGCTCAGCGTCCTGCAGTCCGGACCCAAAGTGTTCACTTTCGGTCCGCGTAGCCGGACCCTTTTCCGGATCCTCAGACGTCCCAATGAGGTCCGAACAGGCGGACCCATTAACGGCGGCGGCATAGACCGCGGTACTCCCCTTCTTCCCCGCCGAGACGCGAATCAGGAGCCCCTGATTCACCGCCTCCTGAACCCTCTCGGAGACCCGCGCCTTCCCCCGCCCGATGCGCACTGCGAGATCCTCGCGGGGCACCGAGACGCGGCCAGTCGCGTCCATCTCTTCGACTGCCATTGAGATCAACAGCAGTTTCACCGACTCGGTGATGTGGGGGGTCCGGAAGACCTCACGCAGCCATCGAGCACGGAACGTGCCGTCAGTCAGGCCGTTGAGGGTTTCGTCGTTCACGTGGGCGGCTCTCTCTTGGTGCCGATGGCGCTCTTACGGGTTGGGCGAGAGCGGCGTCTGTCTTCGTTTGAGCACGTCGAATAGACCTCCTGGCGTGGGCGTAGAACCCCATATCCACGAGGCGACTTGATCCAAGCGTGGATATCCACGATGATAGTCACCATGGATATCCACGGCAAACCGCGACGTCAGAATCTTGGATACACACGGGCTACCATTGGCCGCATGAAGGAGACCCACACGCCACATCGCCCCATCAGGGTCGATGACGAGTTGTGGGAGAAGTTCGGCCAGCTCGTCGGGGAGCGCAACCGGGCGGCCATCGTCCGTGAGTTCATCCGCTGGTTCGTGCGCGAGCGCGGAGCCAAGCTCCCCCGCCGCCCGGACGCCGGCGACTCCTCCGGCTCTCCTGCTTCTGACTGAGCCGTTCACCCCTCCACCCCCTCGACGCCAGCGGATGCTTGCCGCGCGCCGCCCTGGGCGAGGTCGCCAGCGATGTGTTCCAACGCGATCACTGCGATAGCCCGCGGGTCGTCGTAGATGAACCCGTGATCCTCCGCGTGCCGGCACTCCCGCCAGAGGACGTCGACAAGCGGATCTGTGTAGCCGGGCCGGTCCTCTCGTAGTGCGTCGGCGCGGGCCTGGAGACGTGCAGCGGCGCTTTCGGGAAGTTCGTGGATCACGCGTTCACCTCCTTCGGTGGGTGGGGTGGGCGGTGAAGCCCACCCCAGGGGGACGTCAGGTCAGGGCCGGGCTGGCGAGATCAGGGCTGACTAGTCGGGTCGGGGAAGGCAAGGCTTGCTCCGGGCTGGGGAGAGTGGTCGGCATAGGGTCGGCGCGGATGGAGCGGAATGGGCAAGTCGGCGGGGTTCGGTGTGGCAAGGGATGGCCTGTCGGATCGGGAAAGGGCTGACTAGGCATGTCGGTGCGCGACGAGACGGCAGGAGTTGAGAAGTCGACTTGGGTCGGCGCGGGCGGGGTAGAGATGTCGGCTTGGCTGGGTGTGGGCCGGGAAGGCATGTTGGGTCGGCACGGCATGGGATGGCAGGGGTCGAGAAGTCGGAAGGGGCCGGAATCGGGCGGGCGAGGCTTGTCGGAACGAAGGGGCATGGTGTGCCGCGGCTCGGGTTGGCGTGTCGGCGGGAATCGGGTTGGCTCGGGTTGGCAGGTCGGAGTGGCTTGACTTGGCCGGATACGGCTTGACCTGTCGGCTTGGATGGAGCAGGCGTGACTGGGCCCGTCGATGCGTACAGGAAGGCAGTGGATCGGCTTGTCGGCTCGGGCAGGCTGGGGGTGGCAAGACATGTCGGTAAGGCTCGGCGGGGATCGGGTAGGCGTAGGCTCGTCGGCTTGGCTTGGCTTGGCTTGGCTTGGCTTGGCTTGGCTTGGCTTGGCTTGGCTGGGGTGGGAGTGGCAGGGCATGTCGGCATGGCTGGGCCTGGCGCGGGTAGGCTTGTCGTCTTGCATTGGCTAGCCGTATCAGTGGTCGACGGCGTCGCAGGAAAGGCCAGCGTCAACCGCTGACCTCCCCGAAGGTGTTGCCTGCCTGACATCAGGGCATCCGGTCGAACGCGAGCAGCTCGAACTTGCCGTCACTCCGGCCGCGGTCGGAACCGATGCCGATGTCTTCGCCGCGTTCCCAGATGCGGCCCCATGCTTCGTTGCTCAGGAAGTCGTCGTGGACTTTCAGCTCGAACTCCAGCAGCGGGCATTCGACGTACTCGACCCGGTTGATCGAAGAGCGAGGGCCTTGCGCGGTCATGACGTGCTTGATGCGCTCCTCCACCCCCGTGGGCTCAGTCACCCCCAAGCCGATGTAGGGCTTAGTGATGAACACCCGCTCAGATGACGTCGACATCAGCCCTTTGCGGAAGCCCTTCGGTAGCGGCCGGCCGACGGCGGGTTTCCTGGTGAACTTGTCGTCCCAGTCCGTTCCGGGGTACGCAGAATTGGCCCATTCCTTGATCGCGGCTTTCATGCAGCGCGTCTCATACGCCAGCTCACCGGAGCCGGGAATGCGTTTGAATCCGTTGATGTTCGGGGCGGCCTCGGAGTCCATGAGCGCCTCAGCGAGGGCGTCCGCGGACGGCTGCCCGTTGGGAAATCGTTCGGCGAGGGTCTTGTCCACCAGCTCTTGAAGGTCGCGGTCACCGATGTCCATCCGGGACTTCAGCCAGCCCTTGATGACCGACGGTGAGGACGGCACCCCGCCCACGATCTTGTCGAGGACCTGCATCTGCACCCGGTACCGGGCCACACTCGTGGAAGTCCCAAAGATGTCGACCGCGCTCATTCGCCGACCGCCTTGCGGGTGATGTGGTCGGCGGGGAGCTGTACGAGGTGCCGCGGCGACTGGGCGACCTTCAGCGCCGCTTTCAGTTCCGCTTTCTCTCGCCGCTCGGCGTCGAGCTTCGCCTGGAGCTCTGCGACGTGCTCCGCCTGCTGCGGTGTCAGATCCACCTCGGGGTCGAACTCCATCTCAACCCGAGTCCTACGGACCGCTTGGACGCCTTGCCCGTACCGGACGACGGCCGCCATCACATCCGTAGCGCCTTCCATCGCCCGGAACGCGTCGAACAGCTCTCGCGGCGGCCTCCCCTCAAGGGAGTAGCCCGCGATCGTCTCCAGGTCGGCCCGTAGCCTCGGGTTCCCCTGGATCTGCGCCACCACCGCGTCGAACTCACCCGCGGTGTAGTCCTGCGGAAGTCTTCTTCTTGCCATGTCTCTATTCCTCGGTCTCGATCAGGCAGTACTGGAAGCAGGGCGGCTCAACTGGCGCCCGCGCCGGCGAATGGACCGCAACTCCCGCGCATCCACACGGAGCTCCGCAGCCGCGTCCGCCAAGAGGCGCCCCTTGCGGTCCATGAGGTGGACGCTCGCCGTGTACAGGTCCGCTTCACGCTTGGTGAAGCCCTGCGATGCGGGCACGGGCGGCGGCGCGGCTTTGCGGGTTTGGCGGCGGCGTTCCCCGCGGCGCTCTTCCGTCGTCTCCCCGCCCCATACGCCTGCGGGCTGGCCGGTGGCCATCGCGTACGCCAGACACGCGGTACGCACCCCACAGGGGCGACACACCCGCTTGGCTTTCTCCTCCCGAACATCACGGTCCGCTTGCCGCTCACCGTCTGGGCCGAAGAACAGGCCGAGAGGCTTGTCTCGGCATTCGGCGTCATCTCGCCAAGCGAGCGAGGCATGGTGCACGGTTCGGCGAGCGACTCGGCCTATCCCCTGCGTTGCCGTCATCGGTTGCCTTCCTGCTTGCGGGGAGAGCTCGTCAGATGCCAGAAGGTGCCGCACTGGTAGGCGCGCATGCACGCATCCGGGTGCAGGGCTCGACCAGCTCGCTTCGCCGCCCTGCGGGTCCCGTACGACTTCTTGCCGCATGTGGTGCAGGTGCCGATCTGCAGGCTGAGAGAGGAGATGTTCCAGCTAGTCACGACCCGTCTCCGTTCGGTTCTGTTCGGAGGCGTTCCGGAACGATCCGGAACTGTCCGGTCCCATCCGGAACCGTCCGGGAGGATCCGGCAGCGTCCGGTGACGTCCGGCCCTGTCCGGCGGTCTCCAAAGCTGTCCGGGCAAGAGCAGCCATCGCCGACACCCGGTACCGCGCTTGCGTGGGTGCGGAGGAGTCGGCCGCGGCGCGTTCCAGACACTCGACGTGGCGGGCGAGGCGGTCGAGGTCGTCTGTCAGCGTGGTCTCAGGCACGGGTCAGCTCCGCCCTGCCGACGAACACGCCCGCATGGCCGGTCTTCCGCTGCACCCACGCCGCAGCCTCAGCGTGGTGCTCAGGGTCGGCGCACACGTACGTTGACGCGTGCCCCTGCGACAGGTCCGCCGACGCGAGATCCGCCGGCCACGACACCCGCCCCACCATGCGGCCACACCAGAACCCGCACGGCTCCTCACCCGCGGGCGGGCGGCCCGAACCAAGGCAGATGGAACCGTCCGTGAGGTGGCGGTGGATCAGCTCGTCGTGGGTGAGCGCGTACTCGAAGCCGCAGGAGCGGCAATCAGCGCGAGGACGAACACCGGTCACGATTGCTCTCCTTCGGGGTGTTCGGGGTGTGGTCCGGTACAGGGGTGGGGCATCACGCGACCTCCGCGACGTCGAACAGCGACACCAGTTCGTAGGTCCGCGGTACGGTTTCGGGCTCCGGAGCAGCCGAAACGTGGCGGTTCGGGCAGACCCATCGGCATCGACGGTCGGCGAGCCACACCATCGCGTCGCGGCGACGGCGGGTGCTGGCCGCGCTGGCGGTGGGGTGCTCGTAGTCGGCGGTGAAGCTCTGCACCTGCCAGCGGCGGTTGGTGATGTAGGTCTCGCAGGAGGCGAGCGGCTGGATGCGGTGGCATGACGGGTCGCCTGCGCAGTTGAGAGGTGCGCCCCACTGGCAGGGGCAGTGGGTGTCGGGGTGTTCGTCGCGGGCTTTACGCATGGTCGCGGGCCAGACGTGCTCACGTACCCAGGCCCCGGACTCTTCCGTCATCGGCGTCATGCCGCACCCCCGAACAGGTCGAGTTGCGCTTCGTGGCAGCCGTCCGGGCAGGAGCACAGGACGTGGCACGCCCGATCGGCCAGCCACACCATGGCCGCAGTCGTGCAGACCGTCCCGCCGTGGAGCAGTAGCGGATGCTCGAAGCTGGCCGGCAGGTGCGCCACCCTCCCGGGCTTCGTCTTCGCGAGCGTCTCCCAGTGCGGTAGGTGCGCCATCCGGCGGCATGCCTCGTGGTCGCCGCGCTCGCAGAGCGGCACCCATTCGCACGGACACCGGAGATCCGGCAGTCGGCCGCCCCAGTACAGCCACTCCGGCCACACGTTGGCCCGCACCCACTCGGCTTCGTCGGAGGTCACGTCCTCTCCTCCTCTGGTGTGCAGGTGATGGTGGGCTCTAGCGGGTCAGGGGCGTAGTGGTGGAGCTGGTAGGCGACGACGGCCGCACCTACCAGCACCACCAGTCCGGGGAGGAGGCCGCTCAAGGCGTTGCCTCCGCTATGCGGGCCTCGACCTCACGCAGGCTCGCGAGGTGGCTTTCCGCGCGCTGAGAGGCGTCCTTAGCGCGTTCCAGCGCCCGGTCGCGGGCTTCCCTCAGGTCGGTGTTCGTCGCGGTCTGCGCGGCAACCTCAGCCCTCGCGGTGGCCAGTTCGCCGTGGGCGCGGATCAGTTCCGACGCCGCTCGGGACTGGCCGGCGTACACGCCGACCGCGACCCCGGCGGCGACGTTCACGGCGGCGGTGAGGAACATCGCCACTGCGACACCCCACACGCCCATGAACGCTGCGAGGAAGAACAGCGCCACGTGGGCGGTGAGAGCGACGATGATGATCGGCCGCAGCTTCTGGACCGTCACTGCTCCCCCTCCTGTGTGGTGGGAGAGGGAGGCCCCAACGCGGTAGCGAGGTCAGAGACGTAGACGAAACGGCGATCGGTTTCGTCGACCCATGCCCGGACATTGGCGACAGCGCGGAGCTTGGCCTCAGCGTTGTCTGCTCGGGTGCGGGCGAGCTCGTAGTCGATGCGGGCGGTGTGCGCGTCCTGGCGGGCCTCGACCAGGGCGGTGCGAAGGATCTCCACCGAGCGGAACAGCTGCCGGGCAGACATGTCCTCCGGGGCCACGGTCAGCGCGATCTTCTCCTCTACCGGAGGGCCGAACTCGGCTCGGAGGCTGACGGTGAGGTCGTCGAGGGCAGAGTGCTCAGCCACGGGTCTCCGCCTCTCCAGAGTCGCCCTGGTGGCAGGAGTGCTCGCACGGACCGCCCACACAGGAGTGGCACTTTCCGTCTCGGCAATCGGGATCGACAAGCGGCTCGGCGAGGCTCTCCGCCTCTCCAGAGGAGACAGACAGAGAGGCGTACAGCTCGTTGCAGGCGGCGATCTCCGCCTTCAACTCCGCGGTACGCTCCCGGCCGTAGTCGTCGGTCCGGTGCGCGTACATCTCCAGGGACTTGGCGCTCCGCGCGAGCTGTCCGGCAGCGGCGGCCCTCACGGCCTTGGGGGTCGCCCACACGTCGTCGAGGACCGGGGCGGTCTTCTCGGACAGGCAGTGGCCGACGTAGCTGTACACCGTCTCGATGCCCATGTCCGCCTTGCGGTCGTAGAACGCTCCTTTGAAGAAGACAGAGCAGCGACGGCGGCCCTGCTCGTCGAGGAGGTAGGACCACATCGCGTGGTCAGAGCCCTCTCGCGTCCATCCGGCGGGCAGTTCTGCGTGGCGGAACAGCGGATCCCCCTCGACCGCGGCGCCGAGCTTGAAGCCGAGCGCGGTCAGGTCTGCCTCGGTTCCGCCGTGGATCTCGGTCGGGATGACGGTGGAGTTGAGCAACTCCACCTGAGCCTGCTTCTCCTGCCGCTCAATCGCGCCAGAGGTCCCGCCCGTCCCCATCGCCTCTGCGAAGAAGAGGAGAGCGTCGGTGGTGTTGAACTTGCTGGTGTCACGGGGGCTGCTCATGGTGTGGGCTCCTGCGGGTACGGGTGGGTGGTGGAGGTCGGGGCGGGGTCCGTGACCGGAGGCGGCATCACCGGGTGCACGGCTCGGACAGGGCGAATGCGGCGACGTCCACGACGACCCGTGTGCGGGGCGAACACGCGGCACACCAGCTCTAAAGCACCCATCAGCGACGACCACCCTCCGCGCCGTTGAACTCGTCGTGCGCGGCCTTGAAATTCGCGATCAGCGCTTCCGGGTCCGCCGACAACTCCCCCGGCGCCGCGGGCTTCGCCATCGGAGAGTCCGCCCGGTCCGGGTTGCACAGGTGCCCGCCGTCCTTCAACTCGCGGCCGGCGTGAACCCAGCCGATGTCGCCGTACACGATGAGAGCTCCGCAGGCGCCGCACTTGGCGGGGGCGATAGGCGGGACGGGCTTGGAGTTCGTCTCGACGTCACGGAGCGCCTGGCGGATACCGGCGGCGTGTTCCTGCCATGCGGCGATCTCGCCCTGCAGCTTCGCGATGGCCGCTTCACGCTCGGCGATGGCGATGTCGGCCTTGTTCAGCTCCGGCTCAGCTGCGGTGCGGAACATGGCGACGATGGCGGGGCTGTAGACGAGGCGCTCGGGCGCTTCGGCGACGAGGTTCTGGACGGGGGTCTGAACGGGGGTCTGGGTCTTGCCCATTGCGGTGATCTCCATGGTTCGGGGTGGTGGTTGGATTGGTGAGCGGTCCCGGATCTCCTCGGCTCTAACGGGGAGATCCGGGACCGCTCCGACGTCAAGCAGGGGAAGCGCCTTCGGGGGCGATCACCCAGCACAGGCGGTGGCCGGCGGGCGCGAAGTGCTCCGCCATCAACTGGCCGCATTCGAACACCAGGTACGTGCGCCCGCGCCCGTCTTTCGCCGCCGCCTCGTGCTGGGTGGCGACGTCGGTGTTCAGCCCCCACACGCCGTAGGTGTCGGCCACGTTCAGGTAGCCGCACTCAACGTTTCCGTCGTGGGTGCGCCGTTCTGCTCGGACGGTGGTCGCGACCTGCCCGGTACGGACCTCAGGGCGGAGGCCGAACATCTCGTTGGCGGCAACCCACGTGTACGGCTGCCCGCCGCCGATCATCGCCCGGATGCGGTCGGCGACCAGGTCGAGGTTGTCGAAGGCGAGGAACCCGAACCAGCTATAGCCCTCGACGAGGCGCTGGTAATCGTCCGCCATCAGGCACCTCCGCCGATGGTGATAGGGGTGACGGTGTAGCCCGTGGCGTGCTCGTCGCCGTCGAACATCCACATGTCCCACGGCCCGTCCTGCTCGATCTCGTCCAGGAGGAACCAGCGGAACTCGACACCCTCGGGGTGCTGGGGGCGCTCAGCGTCCTCACACAGGCGGAACGCCTCCTCCTGCGTGTCGCGGACAGCGAGCACCTGGGAGTCAGCGGCGACCAGCCAGCGGGTCACCTGCTCGATAGCGGCGGGGATGTGGAGCGGTTCCCGCTCAACACCGGTGGTCTCAGACATGAGGGAAGTCCTTTCAGCGGTTCAGGGGGTGGGGAGGATCGCGGTGCGCCGCTCGCAGGTCGTCACGATGACCAAATTCGAGTTCGGACTCCACTGAGTTGGGCTGACGTGCGCTTATCCAGCGACAGGCCCGTCACTTCGCCTCCTCCCCAAGGGGAAGAGCAGCCGGAGCGGGGGTGAGTGCCTCGATGGTGAACCGGCCGCCGGAGTTGAACCCGCAGAAGATGAAGCCCTCCATGCCATCCAGGTCCACCGAGACATCGACGTCCTGGGACATGAGGTACGGCCGGACGTCGTCGTACACCTTCTCGGCGAGGTCGTCGGCCCCCGCCACGATGACGACGAGCGGCGGAACGTCCCGGCGGCGGCCGACCCGCTCGTACGTGACCCGGTACTGGGCCTGCGCCGGGCGGGTCTCGTCGAGGTAGGCGTCCACGCTCGGCGTCTCGACCTGCTCGGCGAACTCGCGGACGGGCGGCGGGGTGAGGTTGACCCGGTTCAGGTCAAGGCCGATGGTCTTCTCAGACATGCGCGGTCTCCGTTCAGGAGGAAGGGGGAAGCGGGAAGGTGTCGAGGACGTGGCGGGCGACAGCCAGGGCGGGCATCCACGTGGGAGTCATGGGGTCGTACTTGGCCAGCTCCGCCTCAGTGAGATCGCCAGCGAGGCGGTCAATCTCGTCGGCTGTCGCTTCGAGCCAGGCGGCGAGCAGTTCGGCGAGCGCGGGCGACATCAGAGCGATCCACGCCGCACTGCCTTCAGCCCTGCCGTCAGCCGGGACCTGACCTCGGGGCGGCGGAACCACCACGACGGCATCACGCGCCGGGGTGCTGATGACCGTCGTCGCCTCAGCCGTGCCACCGGCGACGTCCCACCACCACGGACCATCGAGGTTCCACGGCCACGGGGCGGCCTTCTTCGCGGTCGCCCGCACCTTGGATGCGGCGGCGCGAAGGACCTCAGCGGGGCTCACGACGCCTCCCCGTCCGTCTTCGGGCGGAGAGCAGCGGCTTCCTTGATGACGGCGGTGTAGGGGTCGGTGTGGCCGCACGGGTTGGTCCACACGTCCACCGAGTAGCGCGCGCCGTCGTCGACCTGGTTGAGGTTGTGGGGGACTCCGCGAGGGCCGTCGCAGACGGGGCAGTTCGCGGAGATCTCCACGGTGCGCACGATCGGGTTGGTCAGGCCGACGCCCCAGGGCGCTTCGGCGGACCGGTCGCGGACTCGGACCTTCATCGTCGTGGTCTGGTCAGACACGAGGACTCCTATCTGTGGGACGACTACGCGTCGTTTTCGTATTACAGATATACCGACACTTAGCCGTGTTCACAAGTGATTCAGGCATGTTACTGTCTTACAGAAACGTAGACGAGAAAGGAGGCCGCATATGATCCCGTGTACTCACACGCTCGGGAGATCAGCCATGCCGCGACCCAAGACAGGCGAGACTCCGGTCCGCAACGTCCGCCTCGGAGACGAGATCTGGGAGCAGGTCGAATGGATCGCGGGCGAGGACGGCACGAGCAACACCGCCGTCGTGAAGGAAGCGCTGCAGGAGTACATCGCCAAGCGGCGCCGCCTGTACCGCACGCAGCAGGCGAAGCTGAAGGCCGCCGATGAGTAACCACACGGCCCTGTACCGCTTCTACGACGAAGACGAGCGGCTTCTGTACGTCGGCATCACCGACGACCTCGACACCCGTTGGACCACCCACGCGGGCAACAAGCACTGGTGGCCGAATGTCGCCCGCAAGGCTGTCGAGTGGCACGACAACCGCGTCGCGGCAGCGAAAGCCGAACGAAACGCGATCATCGACGAGAGTCCGCTCTACAACGTCACTCACTCCCCGGAGTACGTCCGCCCGCGCCGAAAGATCAACATTCAGCGCCCCCATGGCCCCGCCCCCGCTGCGCCACTCCACGCCCTCGTGCTCAAGACCCTGAGCGAGCAGGGCCGTAGCCAGAACTGGCTGCACAAGCGAACTGGCGTCTCCAGGAACACGATTGCCTCGTGGAAGGCCCAGCCCCGCCCGCCTCAAGCCGGGACCGTGCTGACCATCGCCGACGCGCTCGGCCTCGACCGGGGCGAAGCGCTCCGCCTCGCTGGGGTCATGTCCGACACCAAAGCCGCCATCGAGGGGACGACGGTGGACCTCTCCGAGGTGGACATCGACGTGCTGCTCGCGGAGATCCGCCGCCGCGTTCTTGGCTGACACCTGTCTCCTCCTCTCTCACGTGGTTGGTCTGCTGGCTCCCGTACAGCAGCCCGGGGTGGTCCGGTCCCGCCCTTCTCTGGGAGGGCGGGACCGGGAGAGGGGGTCAGGGGTGCGGCGGGGCCTGGGTGGGGTCGGTGCGTTCCGGGAGGACGAACAGGCCGTCGGCCTCCTCCTTGGCGTTGGGCTGCGCGATGGGCTCTTCGGGCTCCAGGAACACGGGCAGATCAGCCACGAGACGTCTCCTTCGGGTTGGTGGGGGTGTCGGCTCTGAGCACCCCCGAGGGGCCCAGAGCCGACACCGAGAGGTCAGAGCAGGGGCAGGAGGATCAGAAGGAACAGCAGGACTAGTGCGATCCACAGGGCCGGGTTGTCGCTCACACGGCCTCCCACAAGGTGCGAGGGATGCCATCGGACCGTCCGGGATCACGAGGGCGTGAGGGCGTGTTCCAGCCCCGCCGGGGTGGGCGTTGAGCGACGATCCGCCACCCCGCGCCACGTAGCGACGCCCCGGTTTCGCCCATGAGGACGGCTCTGCACGAGGCGTGCCTGCACGCGTCGGCGCACACAGGGCCGTAGACCATGGCGTGTGTGTAGGTGACCAGCCGCCGGAATCCGCGCCATTTCGCGGCGTGCCACGCCGCGGTGTACAGCTTCGAGCAGGCGTTGAACGTGCCATCGGTCGCGACTCTCAGCACCTCAAGAGTTCGACCGTCCTGGAAGCCCTGAGCTACAGGACGGCCAACGATGGACACCCCTCGGATCACGTCGTCCTCGGTGACGACTCCGGTGGACCACATGTGTCCGACCGGCGGATCAAGGTGGCGGTGCCACATCTCCACGAATCCGCAGGCGTAATCGAACGTCACAGGCACGATGTCCAGGTCCTGGCTCACGCGCTCACGTCCAGATCCGACGGAGACCCGTACCTGGGGTCCGCAGCTTGCAGAGCGAGATCCACAGAGCATGCGCCGCACCGCTCGCCGTCGTCCCGCGGGTCAAGGCACTCGTTCATGACGCCGCCTCGCCCAGTTCTGCCGGGTTGGCGCCGTACTCCTCAGGAGTGATCCACCGACCATCCGAAGTCGGGTACCGCCAGCCGAGGCCAGCAACTGCGACGGGCTTGTCCGCGGGGTCGATACCAGACTCGACGAGGTAGCCGAGCCGGTAAGAGGCAGTGCGATGCTGCTCAACCCAGCCGTGATCTCCGCTTGTCCCGGTACCACAAAGCAAGATCAAATTTTCGGCGGTGTTGCCTCCACCACGCCCCCGAGGAAGCCGATGATGAAGCGAGTCCTCATCCCGCGGGGTGGGCTTCCCACACTTCACACACCGGTTCCCATCCCTGGCCTCCACCAATGCGCGGAGCTTCGTCGACGGCCCCGTGTCCGAGGTCGGGAACTTCAGGTGCCACCCGTTACGGCACCGCTCCACCCCCATCGGCAGAACACGAGACACCCCGAGCGACACGATCCGATCCAGGCGCCGGCGAGCCTCAGCCTCGTTCGCGAACGTCTCCCTGCTGCAGCAGGACTGCACGCGGGTCTTCATCGGCCACCGCCAGTGAAGGAGGTAAGGCCAGTCGTTGCGTTGTTGTTCAGCGACTGGGCCAGGCTCACCTGCCGGTTGACCTGCCACGCGTAGCCGATGGCGTTCTCAAGCAGTACCTCGGCGTCATACAGCGCCGAATACTTCTCGTCCGTCTGGAGGGCAATCCAGGCGTCCCGCTCGGCCACCGTGACCGCGTCCGCGGTCCGGCCAACACGCGGACGCTCCGAAGACATGAGCAGTTCCGTCTTGGCGTCCTCGTACGCCTTCTTCAACCTCGACGCCTCGGTACGCCCGCTGCGGACCGCTTCCCCGGAGATCTCCAACTCGTTGTTCAAGAGCTGGAGCAGCTCATTGGTCTCAGCGGGGGTGAGAGGGACACGCGGGTTCACGATCACCAAGCCGCCGGACTTTGCCCGCTGGATAGCTTCGCTCACGCCTCACCGTCCGAGGCAGCCTCGATCGCGACGGTCAGGAGGTCCGCGAGGGACAGTTCTCCGCTGGCCCACGCCGCGGCGATCTGGTCGCGGCCGTTGGGCCTGCCGTCCTTTGCCCGCTCGAACGTCAACACGAACGCGCCGGTCGGCTCGCCCCGCACCTTGTCGGCGACCTTCACCAGCTCGCCGGTCGCGGTGTCGACGAACTCGCCGTCGTCGCTGAGCTGCTTGACGATCACCGTCTTGTACGCCGGCCGAACCTGCTTGCCCATCAGCGTCGGGTGGAAGCGCCGCACGTACGCCACGACATCGGGGCGGGTCAGCGCCGCGGGCGAGACGGTCGTTTCGATCTCGGTAGGGGCGTTGTTCTCCACCCACTCCATGAGCGCGGTCTCGTCCATGGTCACCGTGTCGGCGCCGACCTTGATGGACACGGTGCCGACCTGCGCCCCGGAGGGGAGAGCCACCTCGATCTGCTTGGTGCCCTCCAGGCGGGCTGCGGCGAACAGCGGCTCGGCTTCCTTGCGGGCCTCGGCCAGCGCGGCGTACACCCGCTTGGACAGGGCGTCCAGGACAGCGACACGGAACGCTGCATCACGCGGCGTGCTCATTGATCTCCTCGGGGTCGTTGACGATCTCGCCATCGATGACGTCGTCGCTTTCAGCCGCGGTCTTGGCCATCGCCTCGTGAAGCGCGGCGGTCAACGCCGCGGCGGGGTCGTCGGCCTGCGTGAGCGGTTCCAGAGCCTCGGTGAGGGTCTGCGCCTGAGCGTTGGTCAACTCGCGGGTCGCGTTGACCTTGACGTCGATCAGCAGCGCGATCGTCATGAGGCCCTCGTCGCTGTCGGTCACGCCGAGCGCCCTGAACTGGCCGGCCAACTTCGCCAGCAACGCCTTCGACACCAGCGCCTCGGCGTCGTTGCTGGCATCGGGCCACCGCGCAGCCTGCGGTTCGCGGGCAACCTGGGCCGGGATCGTCGGCGCTGTGGCGGGGGCATCCGTCTGCTTGGGCGCGGCCGGCGGCGGGCTCCCGTCGAGATCCCGTTCGATCTCGTCGTTGCCGAGCGACACCTGCTGCTCGATGCCCTCCTGAACATCCCCGCTTGCCTTCTCGCCTTCCGGCATCACGAGAGTTCCCCGGACCAGCGCCTTGATCTGGCCCTTGTTGTAGAGGGACAACCCGAACTGGTCGCCCAGGTTGGTGGCGGCCCGCTTCTTCGCCGTGGACTCCGCTGACTTCAGCGCCAGGTCATGGGCATCGCCGCGCTTCTGGTTCTCGGCCGTATCGGTCGCACTGCCTTGGAGGCGGCACACCACGTTGCCGTCCGGGTCCCGGACTGTCAGGGTGACCTTCGCCCGGTAGCAGACATCCCACCGGCCCGTAGGCTTTCCCTGGTCGTTTGTCCGCTGCTGCTCGAACACCAAGTCGGGGCCTTCGATGTCGATATCGAAGCTGCCGAATCCGAAGATCCTCGTCAGGTGCGCAGTGACATCCTGCTGGGAGACGTGGCTGTTGTTTTTGCCGTCTTTGAGGACGCGGCTGGGGTTGATCGGCTGGAGGAGCTGGTCGACCTGCGCTCGGGTGAAGCCCATCAGGTTGTGCGCTCCTTCTCGTACTCGGCTTCGTCGTCGTCGGTCATCTCGTCTTCTGCGGGGTTCCGCGGGTCACGAGGGGTGGGGAGCGGCTTGTCGCTGGTGTCGTGCTCGGCCAGGACGTCACCCGTGCGGGTGGCCAGCTCCGAGGACGCAAGACGGTGAAGCAGCTCGCACTGGCCGCACAGCTCGTACCGGGCGTGCGCCGCTGTCGCCTCGTACCGGATGCGGCGACCGCAGATTGCTCGCCCCTCCCGGGAGGGGTCATGCCGGTGGCGGGACACGCCAGCCTCAGTGATCCACAGGCCGCCCGCAGCGCCTGCGGGTGGAGACGGCGTCGCTTCCCGGTGGAGGCGGCGAACGATCCGGCCATGGCCTGTTGTGACGGCCACGGCGGGTGCGTGAGCGGAGACGTCCTGCCAGCGCACGGACACCTCACCCCTGTGGGTGCCAGCGACGTGCAGCACCCGCACTGGTTCGCCGCCGTTCCAGTCGGAGCAGGCGACGATGTCCCCGACCCCTAGGCGGCCTACGCGGGTCGCCTGCCGAAGGAACGTCTGCACGTCGTCACAGCTGAACCGGGCGTGGCCGCCGACAGTCGTCACGGACACGTCGATCAGGCCGAGGTGCCGCCAGTGAGTCAGCCGATCCCGTTCCACACCCAGCAGGACCGCGACCTCACCAGACGCCAGAAGCGTCTTGCCCTTCGGCCAGGTGATCGTGTCGGGGAGAGCAACGAGAGCACCCATCAGCGGCCTCCCTGCGGGCGCTCGTCCGACTGAGCGCCGAGCGCTGCGGTGATCTCGTGGACGAAGACGAACTCGCGTCCCTCGGAAGTCGTGTACGCCAAGGACTTGATGACGGCGAGCTGCTCAAGAGTGAGGGGCTCAGCCACGGCTCTCACCTCCCTGCGGGGAGTCGCCACGAAGCAGCACATCCACTTCCGACTCGCGGAACCGGCGGTGACCTCCCGGGGTACGGATGGACGTCAACTTGCCCGCAGCCGCCCAGCGGGTCACAGTCTTGGGATCCACCCGAAAGAGCAGGGCGACCTCGCCAGGGGTGAGCAGGCGGTCATCAGCGACGCTCATGCACCCTCACCGCCCTCGGGCTGCACGAACCGGGCGTTGTCCGGGTAGCGCTCCCGCCACTTCGGCGGGATCACGCCGTGATCCCACAGATTTCGGGTGGTGACCGTGCGCCCGTCGAAGAACTCGATGTCGAAGCGGCGACCGCTGAACCCTCGGAAGCCTCCGGCTTTAGCGCTGCCGATCGTGTACAGGTTGGCGTCCACGACGACCCGAGCACCGGAGCCGATCAGCTCCTGGTCCGCGCGACCGCCCGGCCCCCAACGCTCGTCGTGCTCGTCTACCGACTGCTCGACGGCGAGGGTCAGGGTGTACACCTTGGTCGTGCCGTCCGGCTGGTGCACCTTGTAGGTGGTCTTCGTGGTGGTCCTGGCGCCGTCCTCTGTGAAGTCGCCGATTTCGCGGGACGTGCCGCCCGTCTCTTTCGGCAGCCCGTTGATGACGGCGAGGGCGCCCGCCCAAAGGGCGGCCTGGACGGGGGGCATTTCGCGGTCGCTCACGCGTTCACCTCGGTCTGCTCAGGAAGGGAGAGGGCAGCGGCACGCATCTGGTGGACGACCTGCTCCACCGACGGGCGCACGTCGGCCAGCCAGAACGCAACGTGGTTCGCCAGCGACTCCCCGTCCCACGGCTCCTCAGCGGGGCGACCCATGTCCCACCGGCCGATGGACGCCACCAGCGCGTACAGAGCGGCGAACCCGACGTCGTAGGCGCCGGACTCCAGGAACCACTCGCCGGGCTTCGACCACTCGCCGGCGTCTTCAGCGCCCAGCACCAGGGCGACCGCGCCAGCGGGGCACACGGCGCCGGTCTCGTCTTCGTAGTCGTCGCGGCACAGGCCACGGCGGTTGATCAGGTTGGCGGCGAGCGTCAGCGCTCCAGCCGAGGTGAGCCGCTCCACGGCGGGGGCGCTCACGGGTGTCCGCCGTTCAGCGTGTCATCCAGCGCGCGGGCCACGCGGTCGCCGAGCTCGATCCGGTCGAGCGCCTCACGCGTCGTCCCGGGGAACCGCTCATTCATGCGCTGCCAGGCGGCGGCGTCATCCACGATGTTGGGCTTACTGTGGGTCATGACTTGCCTGCTCTCTCTGTGATGTCTCTGTGAGCGGGTGGGTCAGCGGGCTCCAGCCGTTGCAGTCGGCTCGGGGCCCGCGCTATGTCAGGAAGCGGGGGTCAGCCCCGCGCGGCGGGCCTTGCGGCGCTCCGCCTGGTTCCGCCGGATGATCGCCCAGCCCTCACGGCGGGCCGCGTTCTCCTCCGACTGGCTCATTTCCTTCTTCAAGGCGCGGCGCCTCTGCTTCGGGGTGAGCTCGTTCCGGCCGGTCTGGGTCAGGTAGCGGGTGTTGCGCTGCTCGAACGTGAGCATGGGAATCTCCTTGATCAGTCAGGGGGTGAGGGTGGGAGCCGCGCACTCAGCGGCGAACTCCAGGGCGTCGTCGATCTCCCGCGTTAGGGAGGTGTAGCCCCAGGCGAAAGCGACCCGGCGGCGGAACTCCACAAGCTCGGGGTTCATGACGCGTTCTCCTGCCGGTAGAGGCGGCTGACGCTGCGGTCAGCTCGGGGGATGTCGGTCTTAGTCGCCGCGGGCACTCGCTTCCGGCCAGCCCGCGGCGCGGGGGCGGGCGGCGAGGCGACGGCGGCCAGTTTCCGAGGCGTCTTTTCGGCCCGGGGCTTGGGCTCCACAGCGCCGTCGCGGATGATGCGGGCGATCTGCTCGTCGGTCCAGAAGACGTTGGCGCCGATCCGGGTGTGCGGGATGGCCTTCACGCGGGCTTTCCGGAGCAGCCAGCCCGCGGACTTGCGCACCTGCGGGCTGGTCTCTTCGGCGTTGTAGAGCCGCGGCGGCGAGGCGCTCATGCTGACTCCATCTCCCGTTCGATGGCCTCAGGGGCAGTCAGGATCGCGACCTTCGGCACACACAGGACGCGGGCAATCGCACCGATGAGCTGCGGGCTTGCTCCCCGAGCGTTCGTCTCAAGGTTGCGAATGTGGTTCGGGTGAACCTCCACGCCCTCTCGTTCGCGCAGCAGGTCACACAGCTCCCGCACGGACAGCTCGCTGCGCTTGCGGATGGCCCTCATCGCCGGGCCGTTGTGCTCTCGAACGGTGGTTCTTGGTGCCATGGGAAGACCCTAGGCGTGATCAGGCGTGAAAACAAGCCTGAATCCTGGATCGCACCTGAAACAGGTGTGGTCGTGCGTTACTCCGTGACAGGGGTTTGTGACTTCAGTCAAACTCACGCCTAGGTACGCCTAGATACGCCTGAAAACCTCAGGCATGATGGGCGCTATGAACACCCGTGATGACTGGATCCGGGTCGGCGACGCGGTCCGGCGCCGGCGGGCGGACAAAGACTGGACACAGATGTACGTGGCCACCCAAGGCCCACTCTCGATAGATCGCGTCCAAGCGATCGAGGGCGCTCGAAGTACCCGCTACAGCCCACGCACCATCGCCAACCTCGAGCGCGCCCTGGAGTGGGAACCAGGCAGCGTTCGCGCGATCCTCCAAGGCAGAGAACCAACCCCCCTCGGCGAGCCCGCCGTCTCCCAACCCCCCGTTGCGGCCGAGGCGAAGGCGCCCGCAGCGGACGAGGGAGATGAGGATGAGATCGATCTGGACACGTTCGTGCCACAGACCGACAGCGAGAGGATGCTCTTCAATCTCCTCCGGGCTACTCAGCGATCTATCGAGCTGTCACTCGACCGGCGGCTTGAGGAGTTCAACGGCAAACTTGATCGCATCGCAAGGCGGGATGATGGCGACAATCAGGAAAGAAGACCTGCCTAAAAGGTGGACATGTTGGGCGCTTTGTGAGTAAAGGGGCTAATTGCTCATCAATGCCACACTCGGCGTAACAAAACAGTTACAAGGTTCAACTAGGTATGGACCACCCAGGGGTTTCGGGCGTCACCTATAAGCCCGACACCTGACCGGCGAGGGATTGAAGCCACGCTCTCCGCGACAAACTGGGAGGTTACGTGCCGTCGTCCCACCACGCAAAGCCCGAAAATCACACCGACGCAACCGAAGGAACGCTCCAGCGACTCCGCCAAGCCGCTCTACGCGTCGCTGGCCGGGGCAAGCCGCCCCGCGCCGAGCGGGCGCTCATCAAGATGATTACCGCTGCCCAAAGTTCGTCTACATTCAGGCAGCAAGAGTCTCAGCACCACAGCGATACGCCCCCCGCTGAAATCGTGGAGGCTCTCCGCTCACCTGCGGGAACACAGCGATTGGTCGTCACATACGTCGAAGGCCGGCGACTGCGGGCGGTGATAAATCCAATCGGCCGCCCAGACCCTGAGCGCGAGGCAGCCGTATGGCGCTGCCTCCGCGATCTCGCTAAGGAGCACGCCGCGTGAGCAATGACAACGTGCGTTCCTACCGGCGGAAACAGCTTGAGCCTGAAGTGGCGGCAGTTAGTGTTCAACGAGACGACGAAGCGCCCCTGATTGTCGTTAACCTGGATGAACGCCGAACCTTGGCATTGGCTGCGCTTAAGAAGCTTCGCCCCCACGTGCTCATCCCATTGATCCCTGGCGTCGCAGCTGCAGCGGCCTATCGCCTCGTGAAGGAGCTCAAAGAGCACACGAAGGCGACCGTCATTGTTGCCACAACCGCAACAGCAGCCTCGGTAGTTGCCATTAGTCCCATTTCTGTGTCATGGGACGAGCCGAAACTAACCGAGCCTCCCGCTGCTCTTCGTGTGGTCACGATGCCAGCCGCCACTCACACCGTCACCGCGCAGGCCACGCAGACGCGCGTCGCCCCCAGCTCCCGCCCGCCTACCCCCCGACAGGCTCGTTCGCGGACTCCCGCTGCAGACCAGCCGTTCTCGCCGCCCGAGGCGACGAGCGGCCCGCCTCCTCCTGAGGCTCGTCCGTCGTCGCGGCCGAGTTCCCGCCCGTCCTCCCGGCCATCGTCTCGGCCGACGTCCCGACCGAGTTCGCAGCCGACGTCTCCCCCTCGGCCCGAAACCCAAGAACCGACACCCACCAGAACCGAGCGCACCCGGGACCAGCCGAGCCCGCAAGCGTCCACCTCAACACGGGCTGCGCCACCCCCGACGCAGCAGCCATCCGCCACGCAGGAACCCCCACCTTCGCCCACAACGCCGCCACCGCCGCCCCCTCCCGCAGCTGGCGGTAACTGTGTCGTCCGTGTCGATTTGGACCCGCTGCTCGACGTGTGTGTGCTCGGCTAGAGCCACCTAAGACCCCTCACCCCCGAGGACCCCAATGGCTCACGCATACCTCCGCAACAAAGTGATCAACGTCCGCTACAAGCGGGCCGACGGCACGTGGGGCAGTAAGTCCCGCAACCCCAACACAGGTCGGCGGTTCGCCAGCGAACGCGAGGCCGAACGGTGGGGAGAGGAGCAGGAGGTCAAAGAACGGCTCGGGTTGATCGCCGAGGCTCCTTCGGAGGAGGTCACGGTCAACGACTGGTTCGCCACCTGGTGGGAGAGTCTTGACCTTGGACTACGCAGCAGAGGCAACTACGCCTACCTGTTTCGTGCCCATGTCCTGCCTGAGTGGGGTGAGTGGAAGCTCGCGGACATCACCGCCAGCGCGGTGAATGCCTGGGAGCAGCGGATGGTTAAAGCCGGATACAGCCGAGACGGGGTGCCCAGCGGCGCCCGTACCCGGCTGGCCACCCTGCTCGGTGATGCGGTCACCGAAGGGCTGATCCCCAGCAACCCGGCGCTTCGCCAGCGTCACCGCGGCCGGCGTTCCGGCGCCGGCACAGCGGGCCGTGGCAAGGAGAAGTCGGCGGCCACGCCGCTGGAGGCAGTCGTGCTGGCCGAGCGCCTGGCCATCATGTCCGGCCGCAACGACGACTTCATCCTCGGCGTGCTTTTTGCCTGGAGTGGACTGCGCTGGGGCGAGGCCATGGGGCTGCAGCGTAACTACGTCAAGCTCGGGTCGATCCGCATCGACTGGCAACTGCTGGAGGCGGGCGGGCGGTTTTACCTAATGCCGCCCAAGGATGACTCCCACCGCACCATCGACCTGCCGCCGTTCCTCCAGCAGTTGCTCACCCGGCAGATCGCCGCGCACCCCGATCAGCGGTGTGCTTGTGAGCCCGAGACGATGGAGAACCAGGAGGATCAGCCCTGCCAGGGGGGAGGGGCGTTCGTGTTCCTGGGGCCAAAGGGGGCGCATCAGCGCAACTCCAACTACGCCCGCCGGTTCTTTGACCCAGCGGCTGATGGCCGATACCCCAACTCGAAGGGCAGCCGCGTTCGTGATGGCCGGCCGGTGCTCGTCGAGGTGGACAGTCTGTGGCCCGGCGCACCGCTACCGCCGTGGCCATCTGCCGTCCCTGGGGAGCCGTACGAGCGCCCACCGATCCGCGGATACCAGGGGCGGCCCCTGGGGCTCGGGGTGAACGCCGCCTCGTCTAGGGCGGATCTGGTGGCCTTCGCCATCGAGCAGGGGGTGGAGGTGGAGGAGGCACACCGTATGACGCGCGAGCAGATCCTCGACCGGTTCGTCCGCTCTCGGATCACCGAGGACACGGCGGTCGCTTCTTGGCTGCCGGTGCGGTTCGGGCTGACACCTCATGAGCTGGCCCGCCACACCCACAGCACATGGCTGGGGGACCTGAACACGCCGCTGCGTCTGCGTGATGACCGGATGGGGCATGCCTCGCCGGAGATGCGGGGGATGCGCCGTTCCTATACCCACGTGTCAGATGAGTCGCGTCCGTGGCTGAAGGGGGAACTGGAGAGGCTGTGGCAGGAGGCGCTGGCGAAGCGCGCGTGGTTCGGGCTCCACTCGCCGGTAACGATTCTGGACGAGTTGCTGGCTCCGTTCCGTGACGGCCGCCGTAAGCCGATCTCACCGGTCGCCAGCCGCGCCGAGGTCCTTCAGTTCCCGTCTGCGCAGGCCGGGTAGGGTCCGTCTCGCAAATATCGCGCACAACGAAAAACGCCCGACTCCGCAAGCTTGCGGGTCGGGCGTTTCTGCTGGTCAGACTGTGAGCCCCTTTACGGAATCGAACCGTAGACCTTCTCCTTACCATGGAGACGCTCTGCCGACTGAGCTAAAGGGGCCTGTCCGTGTCGCTCTCGCTTGCGGACAGGTGTAACCATACACGGCTCCGCAGCGGGATGCGAAATCAATTGAGGTCCACCCGGACCACCACACGTCCCCCTCGAGGCACCCACGCCGTCCCCCGCGCCGGACCCCCGCCGAACCCCCGCCGGCCCCCGCGCCGCCCCTCCTCGCACCGTCCCTCACGACGGGCCCCGTCAGGCCCCGCCCAGGATGAGGAGAAGCGGCCCCTCCTCCCGATCGCCGGTCGCCAGGAGGTACGGGCCCGTGGCGGACGTACGCGGCAGCCGTCCGGAGCCGGGCACCCGGCCGGAGGGTCGCCGCATAGACCGACGTAGGCCGACGTAGGCCGGGAGGGCGGCCGGCGCTCCGGGCGGCGGCCGCCCCCGCCACAGGTCATCGATGAAACGATCGGCGGGGACCACGTGCCCGCCCGCCGCGACGAGCCTGGCCGCCGCAGCCCGCCGCAGCCCGCCACCGGGAGGCGCCCGGGTCCCCGTACGACCGTAGATCTCCGCCTGGAGCGGTACCGAGAACGAGCACCACAACAAAAAGCAGGTTATGCGCCCTTTAGCCTTTTTTGGCGACAGCATGCCTTTTGAGGAACACCGAGCCTTTTACCGAACACCGAGGAGCATGATGCTGCAGGATCGTCGCAGGGACACGATCCGGGCGCTCGACGAGAGCGACCGGCCGCACCTGTACTGGCACGGAGTGGACGGCGACGGCCACGTGTGGTTGTTCGAGACCGTCCTCGACAGCGGCGGGGAGTACTGGCCCGTGAGGCACGCCGAGCTGGGTTCGGACGGCCTCGCCCGCAGATACTCGTGGCGGCACATCGAGGACGAGCACGGCTTCCTGGCCGAGGGCCCGATCTACCCCGGCGACTTCGGCCTGAACGCCCTGACCTCCGAGGAGTTCGAGATCCTGTGGGCCGCGCTCGACGGGTGAGGGTGCTCCCCGGACCCCCGCCACGCGACCCGGCCACCCCGTCACGAGTGCCCCGCCCCCGCCGGCCGCGCCCTGCCTGCGCCCTGGCGGCGGCTTGCCTGCGCCCTCGCGGCGGCCTGCCTGCGCCCTCGCGGCCCCGTCCCCGATTCACGGGGACGGCCCGGTCACCGACCGTGCCACATCGACAGGTGAATGTCATTCAGCATCCCTTTCCATCGATTTTCGACTGTTTTCGACCACTGGTCGGCCCCCGTTTCGGCCGCGCCATAAGATCCCTGCATCCGGATGACAAAGTGGGTTATTTCGCATATATGCATGGGGGTAAGTTGCTCGCATGAGCGGAACGCCCGGCCTGAGGATGGCGGCCTCGGACATGACCGCGCTGAGCCTGTGGACCGCCGACGCGGTGGTGCTGTTCGACTGGCTCCTGAGCGTGGATCTCGACCAGCTTCCCGTCCAGCACATGGCGCAGAAACAGGCCCTGATGGCTCTGCTCCAGCAGCTTGACCGGAGCATTCCCGGCTTCACCTCCGAGGACATCGAACAGGCGCACCTGCTGCTGACCCGCGAGATGGGCCTGTGATCACGCCCGCCCGCCACGCCGCGACGGCGAGATCCCCCGGCGGAGCCCCGTGATCCGTGCCGCGGCCGTACGAGTCCACGGCGCGATCACGTGATCCCCGGCGGAACATCACGTGATCCTCGGCGGAACCGTGCGTCCCGGCGGGCTCACGCGGCCGGGGACGGACCGGGTAGCCCGGGGACAGGGCGGGGATCGCCGTCTCAGGGACGCGCTGGCCTAGAGTCTGATCCGTAGTGTTTGTACTGCTCTGTGAGGCACAATCACCTGCCCCGGGCTGATTCCGGTGGCTCCGGGTATGAGCGGCGTGATCGTGGATGACGTACCCGGAAGGAAGCGGTCGCGCACATGGGCGTTGAGATCCCGGCGGCGGTGTTCGATCCCAAACGCCTGTCGGCGGTGTGGGCCACCGGCCTGCTCGACTCCGAACCCGAGCCGTCGTTCGACGACCTCGCCCGCCTGGCCGCGCGGGTGACCGGAACGCGGCGGGCGTTCGTGACCCTGATCGACGACCGGCGGTCGTTCTGGAAGAGCGCGATCGGAATGGGCGAGCCGTCCATGTCCGAGCGGCAGAACGCGGTGGCCGACAGCCCCTGCCACATCCTGGTCGCGACGAACGAGCCGTTGCTCGTGGGCGACGCCGCCGCCGACCCCCGCGTGTGCGACCTGCCGGCGGTGGAGCGGCTGGGGATCGGCGCATGGGCCGGGTATCCCATCCACGGCCCGGACGGCGAGGTCCTGGGCGGGCTCTGCGTGGTGGACTCGGTGTCGCGCGCGTGGTCCGACACCGACGCGCAGACGCTGGCCATCCTGGCGCGCGCCGTGTCGGGTGAGATCCGGCTCCGGGCCGCGCTGGCCCGTTCCGAGCGGCACGTGCTGGAGCTGCGGGCCGCGGGCGAGGTGTCCGAGAGACTGGTCCGGACCCTCCAGGACAGCCTGCTGCCGCCGATGATGCCGACGGTTCCCGGCCTGCAGGCCGCCGCCACCTACATTCCGGCCACGGGCGAGGTGGACGTCACCGGTGACTTCTACGACCTGTTCTCGGCGAGCGGGTCGCGCTGGTGCGCGGTCCTGGGCGACGTGTGCGGGCACGGGGTGGAGGCCGCGCAGATCACCGCCCTGGCCCGGTACACGCTGCGGGCCGACGCGCCCCGCCACGTCTCGCCCAGCAGGGTGCTGGAGCAGCTGAACCGGGCTCTGCTGGCGCAGCGGGTCAGGGACGGGCGGTTCCTGACGGTGGTGTGCGCGATCTTCCGCCCGGACGGGGAAGGTTTCACGGGAATGCTGTCCACGGCCGGGCACCCCTCCGCCCTGCTGCGACGGGCCGACGGAAGCGTGGAGTCCCTGAGAACGCCCGGCGTCGTGCTGGGCGTCATGGAGGAGACGAGACTCGGGAACATCCGTTTCGATCTGCGGCCCGGCGACACGCTGGTGCTGTACAGCGACGGCGTCACCGAGGCGCATCCGCCGAGGCGGCAGGACCTGTTCGGCGACGAACGCCTGATCACCCTGCTGGCGGAGTGCCGGGACCTCGACGCCGGCGACATCGTGCGGCGGATCGGGGAGGCCACCAGCGCCCACAGTCAAGGACACATGACCGACGACATGGCCATCCTGGCACTTCGCGTTCCGGCTCCGTGACCGGACCTTTCTCGCCGGATGCCCGGCAGAATGTCGAGAGCGCGGTCGCCTGCTTCTACCTGTGGGTGAGAGCGTCGACGCGGGCGCTCGAACACGGGGAGCGAAGACATGAAGTACATGATGTTGACGCAGTCCGGCGCGCAGACGCAGGACGAGGAGCTGTGACCACTGGATAGCCCGGCCGACGACTACCGCGAGGCGGCGAGCCTCACGACGAGTGCTCCGGAGCGCCACCACCTCACCACCCGTGCCGCCCGGCTCGCCGCGCCGGGCCAACCTGAACCAGCCGGACCGGACCGGACGGAGCGAGCCGTACCTGACCGGACCGGACGGATCGAGCCGTACCGGGACAGCCGAAGACAGCCGTACCGGACCGGGCGGAGTGCACCACCGCGTACCGGCGGGGCCGCCGACGTGAGCCGCCGAACGACCACCGAGGAGTTCCGATCATGACCGTTCTCCCCTATGACGCCGTGCTCTGCGACATCGACGGCGTGCTTCGCCACTGGCCCGCCTCCGACGAGCTCGACCGCGCGCACGGACTCCCCGCGGGCACCCTCGCGGCGACGGCCTTCGCGCCGTCCCTGCTGCACTCCGCGATCACCGGAGAGATCACCGACGAGCAGTGGCGCTCCGCGGTGGCCGCGAATCTCGCCGGCACCTGCGGATCGGCCGACCGCGCCCGCGCCGTCGTCACCGCCTGGTCCGACGTCGTTCCACGGGTCGATCAGGAAGTCGCGGCCCTGCTCACCCGGGCTCGCGAGGTCGCGACCGTGGCCCTGGTCTCCAACGCGACCACACGGCTGGAGCAGGACCTCGCCGGGCAGGGGCTGGACGGCCTCGCCGACATCGTGGTGAACACCGCCCGCATCGGCGTCGCGAAGCCCGATCCGCGCGTCTTCCTCATCGCCGCCGAACGAACCGGGACCTCGGTCCAGCGCTGCCTGTTCGTCGACGACACCCTCGCCAACGTCGCGGCGGCCCGCGAGGCGGGGATGACCGCCTTCCACCACCGCCGGGTCGAAGACCTCCGCGACGCCCTCTCGCCCCTCCTCGACGCGGCGGCCACGTACGCGAGGGAGGGGCTTACCTGATCACGGCCGGCGACCTCGTCGCCGGCTTTCTCCCCGCTCCGATCAACCGGCCGGCGTCGCGGCCGGCGTCTGGGCCAGCAGCTCCCTCACCCGCGGCACGACCTCCTCTCCGTAGAGGCGGATCGTGTTCATCAGCTTCTCGTGCGCGAGCGTCCCGGAGCTGTACTTGAGCTCGAAGCGGTCGACGCCGAGCGCGCCGACGGTTTTCGCGATCTTCGCGGCCACCGTCTCGGGCGACCCGACGTAGAGCGAGCCCTCGTCGGCCTCCGACTCGAAGCGGCCGCGGGTCGTGGGGCCCCAGCCACGCTCGCGGCCGATGCGGTCGTGCATCGCGCGATAGTGCGGCCAGAGCTCGTCGCGGGCCTGGCTGTCGGTCTCGGCGATGTGACCCGGCGAGTGCACGCCGACCGGCAGCCGCTGAAACTCGAACTGGTCGAGAGCGCGGTGGTAAAGGTCGACGTACGGCGCGAAACGCTCCGGCGAACCGCCGATGATCGCGAGCATGAGCGGCATCCGGTAGCGCGCCGCGCGCACCACGGACTCGGGACTGCCGCCGACGCCGATCCAGGTGCGCAGCCGGCCGGACTCCGTCTTCGGATACACGTGCTGGTCCTTCAGCCCGGGACGGAGGCGGCCCTGCCAGGTGACCGGGCCCTCCTCCAGGAGGTGGGAGATCAGGTCGAGTTTCTCCTCGAACAGCTCCTCGTACTGCCCCAGGTCGAAACCGAACAGCGGGAACGACTCCGTGAACGAGCCCCGGCCGAGAATGATCTCCGCGCGGCCCTGGGACACCGCGTCCAGGGTGGCGAACCTCTCGAACACGCGCACCGGGTCGTCCGAGCTGAGCACGGTCACCGCGGTGCCGAGGCGGATGCGTTCGGTGCGGCCGGCGATCGTCGCCAGCACGATCTCCGGCGCCGAGACGGCGAAGTCGTCCCGGTGGTGCTCCCCGATGCCGATCGCGTCGATCCCCACGCTGTCGGCGAGCACGGCCTCCTCGACGACGTTACGGATCACCTGCGCGTACGACAGCCGGTTTCCGTCCGCGTCGACGGTGACGTCCCCGAACGTGTCGATCGCGAACTCCAGCGATGCGGACATCTTTTCCCCTCTTTCCCAACGACTTCCCGGCCGCTCAACGACTTCCCGGCCGCTCCTCGGCCGCTTCTCAACGGCGCGGGCAGTAGACGGAAACCATGGCGACCCGGTGAGAATTCCGGTCGCCTCGCGGGCGCCTTCAGGACGCCGCCTCGGGAAAGGCCCGCTGTGCCGTGCCGAAGGGATTGTCGATCAGGTAGCGCCAGGGTCCGTCCGGGCCTCGCCTGGCGACCTCGGCCGCGGTTCCCTCGAATTGGAGACGCCGCCCTTCTCCGGCAGGCCGCGGATGGCGACCCTCCGCAGGATCTTCCCGGTCCTGGCGTCGAGAAGGGTGAGGGTGTTCTTCATGTGACCCTTCCTCTCGAAGTCGAAGGCGGCCACCGTACGGCCGTCCGGGGCGAGCTCGCCGAACATGATGAACACGCCGTCGAAGCGCACCGGCGAGCCTCCGCCGGTGACGGGCATCAGCCACAGGTCGGTCTTGACGTACCGGACCAGCGCGGCGACGCCGTCCTTGATGCTGATCGTCTCGAACTTGCCGTGCACCGGCACCGTCCCGCCGGTCCGCATGTCGATCAGCGGTCCGGGCTCCTTGCTCCCCTCCCGCGGATCGAAGAGCACGTGGCGGCCGTCGTCGGAGACCACGAGCATGGAGCCCACGCCGATCCGCTCCTCCTTCACCGTGACGGAGGAGGTCACCTCGGAGCCGCTCACCAGGTCGCGGACCACGTGCGCCTGGGCCTGGCGGCTGTAGTAGGCGATCATGCGCCCGTCCCGGCTGATCGCGACGGGTGCGTTCCGCCCCTGGGTGGTCCGGGGAGTGCCTGCGGCATCCGGTAGGTCGTGCCGGTGCGGGTGACCAGCGTCAGGGTGGCACGCCGCCTGCGCCGGTGGCCGGCGATGGCCAGGTCGGCCAGGTCGGCCAGGTTCACCAGGGGAGCCTCTTCGGCCGGGCCGGGCCGGTCCTGCCCGCTCAGCCGTACATCCCCTCCGCGTAGGAGGGGCCGTAGTAGCGCTCCAGTTCCTCGATCGGGTCGTCCGGCCGCTCCAGCGCCTGGGCGATGCGCGCCCGCGAGGGCAGGGCCTGCGGGTTCCAGCTCTCCGGGCGCCACAGCTCCGAGCGGAGGAACGCCTTGGCGCAGTGGTGGAAGATCTGCTCGATCTCGACCACGATCGCGAGCCGCGGCCGGTGCCCCTTGACCACCATCCGGTCGAAGAAGGGTGCCTCGCGCACCAGGCGCGCCCTGCCGTTGACGCGCAGGGTGTCACCGCGGCCGGGGACGAAGTAGATCAGGCCGACGTGCGGGTTGCGCAGGATGTTGTGGAATCCGTCCGCCCTGCGATTGCCCGGCCGTTCGGGGATCGCGATCGTCGAGTCGTCCAGGACCAGGGTGAACCCGGGCGGGTCGCCTTTGGGTGAGACGTCACAGGCGCCGTCGGTGTCCGAGGTCGCGACGAGGCAGAACGGCGAGGCGGCCAGCCAGGCCCGGTCCAGCTCGTGCAGGGTCTTGCGCTCCTTGGCGATCACAGCCGGCTTGGGAGTGCCGAGCAGCTCCCGCAACTCGTCGGCGGAGTCGATCGATTCCCAGCCCTCGGCCGCCATGTTCCTCCTTTATGCAGAAAGCGCGGAAAGTCTATTTCGGTGCCGTCCACGTTGGCGAGCGCCGCACGTGGGCCGGCGGGCCTCGCGCGAGTCGTGGACACCTCCGGACCTCGCCGATGACCCCGGTCTGCGCGAGGACCCCGGTCTGCGCGAGGTCCTCCATCGACCGCGCTCTTGGATCGAGCGCATCACCGGACAGGCTCGTCATGGTGTGCCGGCTGTCGACTCGACGCGTACATGGTGGGAGCCACGGCGGGTACCGGTGACCGTATGGCGTGCCGGATCAGTGAGTTGGTGCTCGACAGCCGTGAACCAGAGCGCCTTGCGGCCTTCTGGTGCGAGGTGCTCGGCTACGTGGTGCTCGATCGTGTCGACGGGAGCGTTGAGATCGGCCCGAAGGAGGGCTTCGGCGGGCTACGGCCGACCATCGTGTTCAACCCGACCGACACCCCCAGTGCGGGCCGGCTTCCGCTGCACATCGACGTGAATCCAACCGATCGCGATCAGGCCGCCGAGCTCGACCGCCTGCTGAGCATCGGCGCCCGGCACGCCGATGTCGGGCAGACGGGTGAGGAATCCTGGTACGTCCTGGCCGACCCGGAGGACAACGAGTTCTGCCTGCTGCGCCGACGCCTGAGCGGCTAGTTCCCCGTCAGGTCCGTGCGACTTCCCCGTCAGATCGGTGCGACGAGCCCCGTCAGGTCCGTGCGACTTCCCCGTCAGGTCCGTGCGACGAGCCCCGTACCCCGGCGGAAAGGGAGGTACCCCGCATCGGGGTGATCTCGCGCCGCCGGATCGCGGAGCGGACCTGCGTCCGATTACGGATGTTCGAAAAATCACGCAACGGTACTACTTCATTCTCGTGAACCTTGGTGATCGCTGACTACTTTCGACCTTCGCATTTCGCGGCCGGGAAGAAGCCGGAACCGCGCCCTCCGACGGCGTCGCGCCGGGATCGGGCATCCTGCCGATCCAGGTGTCCAGCCGGTTCAACGGCCCCATCTGCATCGACTCACCTCGGGCGTGGACGCCTCGGGACGGCCCAGCGACCGCAGAAGCAATCCTGTGACGGAATCGACGCATCAAATATCACCGACGACCGCCACCGGTTGACGAAGGTGTGCGGACGTGCATCGAGGCCCTGGCACATCCTTGAATGCAAGGATCACTCGAATGAAACGACTTGTCGATCGATGGGGTCCGGCGCGCACGTCGGCAGCGGCCCTCGCCGTCATGATCCTGCTGGGTGGAGCGACATTCAAAGTATTGAAGGACGAGCCGGGCAGGGAAATGATGGACTGCGCTCGATTCAGTCGGGTCGTCCTGATGGGATTCGCCGTCGCGAACCCCGACTACAGCATGAGATTCAACCTCGTCCCCGACGATGAATGCAGGCCGCACCCTGACCACGACGACAAGATCCCGCCGTTCGACGGTTCCCTGGAGGTCTTCCTGGGACCTCGCATGTCCGGCATGTGGACAGGCGAAGTCCCTGCCCTGTCCGCGGAGTTCCGACAGCACCCCTCGGGGGAGATCCGTTTTCCAAGACCCAGGCCATGGCGCCTGACGGAGACGATAACCTCGCCCGGGAGTCAGGACCCGAAGGCGGAGAACCGCCTGACGCTCAACACGCTGAAGGAAATGGACTGGCGCAGGCACCGCGTCCATGCGGTCGTCACCTTGAAGCATCCGCTGGACGAAGCGGAGGTCGATGACATGCACATCATCGGACTCGGCGAGACCCTGCTTCTCTCCCCCGGCCTGGACGACAAGTCCTTCGGCTGGCCCTACGTCTACCCTGGCACCATCGGTGGATTCAATGCCTTCGCGGGCCCGAAGAGCACTTCCAGGGTGGAGGAATTCAGGCGGTGGGTGTCGCTGCTGAAGTCCGAGGACGAGCCTGCCCTGGAACAGCTCGGCCTTGATCTGTCGGAGCTTCGGGACCGAGCGGAAGAAGGGCTGATATACGGCTTCACCGTCATCAACACGCCAGAGAGGGTGAAGCGCATGGTCGGGAATCCGAAGGTCCGCTCGGTAAGCGTGATCGACATCGCCCCGGAAATCCCGTAGCGACCCTTCCTCGGATACCCGGCCGTGAGTCGCCGGATTGTTCCTGCAGGTGTCGAGCGGCGGCCGCACGGCCGTTCCCCGCGGAACGGAGTCGAACGGGGCCGGATCGCAACCGGGAACCCGTCGTCACGAGCGGCGTGATCTCGATGATGCGCGCCGTCCGGCGGCCGGTCGCGCCTTGCGCGAACCCGTGTCTCGTCCTCGTCTCCCCAACCCTGAACGCGAACCCGCGTGCCTCGCCTGAGTGGCCGTGGTGGCAGCGACGGCGCTGAGCACTTCGAACTCCTGCGAACTCGCCTGCAAAGACGCACACCGATCTTGCACGACCTGCGGACAGCGGCTGGGCCCGCCGGTCGAATCGTGGGTCATCCGCGGTTGCCAGGCGAACCGGCCGGCCGAAATCTTGAAGATCCTTGAAATACGTGAAGCAAGTACGCTGACCGCGATCGCCCGCAACGGTGAAGGAGCCGCCGATGACCGCCGACCCGACGATGACCCGGATCGGCCAGGGGGTGGAGTTGCATCACCACCAAGGACAGCGTGAAGCCGCTCGCGAGTTGTTCGCGCAGATCTGGGACGACATCGGCGGCGAGCAAGGCGACCCGCTGCATGTTTGCGTCCTTGCCCACTCGATGGCCGACGTGCAGGACGACGTGCACCAGGAGCTGATGTGGGATCTGCGGGCGCTTGCCGCCGCCGATCTGGTCACCGATGAGCAGGTGGCGCAGGCCGGGGTGCCGCTTTCCGTGGCCGGCTTGTATCCGTCGCTGCACCTCAACCTGAGCGACTGCTATCGCAAGCTGGGCGATCTCGACCGCGCCCGCGAGCACCTCCAGCAGGCGCGAGCCGGGATCGGCGCGCTTGGCGACGACGAGTACGGGCAGCTCATCAAGGGCGGCCTGGAGCGGCTCACCGAACAGCTGGACGACGCCGTCTGACCGTGCCCCGGCGAATTCCCCGCACCAGCCGCTGATCTTCCTCGTGGATGCTTCGCGCCCGGGTGTCCTCAGGTCGAAAGTCCCAGGGTCTCGGGCGCTTCCCGGGCTGTCAGCTGCCGCACCGACATGCCCGAAGCCCCCTGAACACCGTGAGCCGAGTACGCCCTCACCTCGCACGACTCCTCTGAACCGGCGATGGCCCGGTCGAACGGGCGGGAGGAAAGATCATGATTCTCTCGGCTCGCCCCGGGGCCAGGAACTACTGTCGCGAACATGGCCGAACACGATGTTCTCAGTACCACCCGCGAGGCTTACGACGCTGTCGCCCTCACCTATGCGCAGCTGTTCAGCGACAGCCTGCGTGACAGCCCCCTGGACCGCGCGATCCTGGGTGCCTTCGCCGAGGTCGTCAGCGCGAGCGGGGACGGTCGGGTCGCGGACCTGGGGTGTGGGCCTGGCCACATCACCGCCCATCTGGACGAGCTGGGGCTGGCGGCGTTCGGCGTCGACGCCTCTCCCGCGATGATCGAGCTGGCTCGACAGGCCTATCCGGCCCTGCGGTTCGACGTGGGCTCGATGGCCGCGTTGAACATCGCCGACGGCGTGCTGGGCGGCGTGCTCTCACGGTGGTCCGTCATCCACACTCCGCCTCAGGAACTCCCCGCCATCCTGGCGGAGTTCCATCGCGTGCTGGCACCTGGAGGCCACCTTCTGATCGGCTTTTCGGCAAGCGAAGGTCCGTCTCACCCGACGCAGGTCTTCGATCACACAGTCGCACCGGCCTATCGGTGGTGGCCTGATCATCTCGCCGCGATGCTGCGCGAGTCCGGGCTGGTCGAGGTGGCCCGGATGGTCCGCGAACCTCAGCCCACCGACCGACGGCAGTTCCAGGAGGTTCAACTGCTCGCCCGCAAAGCCTAGGCAGGGCCGCCTGGCCGGGCACATGACCGCGTCCGACCTGCCGTACGGGAAGCCTTCGGGCTCCAGGCCTCGACTCGCGATCAGGGCTCACATCCGTTCGAGCTCCGATCCGGCCGGACGATTGGGAATCGGGGCCGACGGACCTGGCCACGGGGTGCGGAGGGCTTACAACCGAGCCGCACGCACGGAAAGATGAGCATCCAACGATGTAGAGCGCAGGAAGTCGGTGGCCGTGTCGACCACTCCGTCGGATGACCTCCACGTCGTACGGCCGCGATCGGCGACCGACAGGATCCGGAAATGGGGGTGTCCGACGGCGATCGTGGTGTCGTTCCTGCTGTTCCTGGCAGTGTTGTGGATCCCGCGATGGATCCACGATCACCGGCTGGACGGCCTGGCCGACCGCTTCCTGAACCACCCTCCTCCGCCGCAGACCGAAGTCCACACCGGTGAGGTGGACGGTTCTGTGGGGGTGGAGGGTCGGAACAAGGACCTCTGCCGTTACCGCCTTCGTTTCACTGTGGAGACGGAGCTCTCAGAAGACGAGGTCCGGGCCTATTACAAGAAGGCGAAGATCACTCCCATCGAGGGCGACGGCCGCGGGATCCTCGAGGTCAGCGTATGGACATCCCCTGACCGGCCACCGTCCCTGGACACCTTCGGCCGTCAGCCGATGATCGTCGAGCTTCAGGACGGCGGCCACGGTCAAGGCTGGGACGTTCGGTGCGGATGTCAGCCCTGCCTTCTGACGCTCCGTAGGTCCCCGAACGATGTCCAGGACCATCCGGAGCCGTTCGTCCTGCCGCTCGGCGGGACCCGGCCGTTCAGATCCGTCCGGCTCGGTGCGTGATCGTCCATTCGGGCGGTTCCCAAGGCGACTCCCCACGTCACCGTCCGCACATCAGAGCCTCCACCGGACCAGGATCGCTTCACCTAGCCGATCGTCCGGTATTCGAGCACGGACAAGCACTCTAGATCGCTAAAGAGGCCTCCGAAAGGCTGAGAGCAAAAGGTGGGCGCTCGGACAGCCACGATCCTCATCGCCGTGATCAGCGAATACCTCCAGCCGACGTGGAGACCAGGCCCAGCGGCGAGAGCTTCGACCGGCGGGCCCAACCTCTTCAAAACCCTTCGGGTGCGGACACGTCCGTCGGCGTTCGTGATCGTCCGCGCCTGTGGTCACGCGGCCGGCTACGAGATGCGGGAGATCGTCAACGCGATCCTCCACCGGGGCCGGACCGACTGCCGGGGGGACTCCCGATCGCGGGCAGGATCGCCTGGTCGACCATCGCCGCGAGGTCCTCGTCGCTGGGCGGTGCCCCGTCGATCAGGCGCTTGGTGACGAGGGCCTCGCCGATGTCGGTCACGACCGGGGTGAGTAGCTCGGCCGGGAAGTGGCCCCGGTCGGCGTAGTGCTGCAGCACGGTGCGGGTGAACGTGCCGCCCCGGTTGGCGAAGACCCGCTCGAACAGGGCCTCGGACATCAGTGCGGCGCTTTTCGGGTCGGTGAGGATGGCCGCGACAGCGCGGCCCGCCGGGCTGAGGGCCCAGTCCACCATGAGGCGCAGGGCGCGGATGAGGTCACCGCGCAGGTCGTCGGCCCCCGCCGTCGGCTCCTCGACCGGGTGCTGGTGGTAGAGCGCGTCGAGGAGCACCTCCAGCGGATCCGACCAGCGGCGGTACAGGGTCGTGCGGGGCGTGGCCGCGCGCCGGGCGATGCCGTCCATGGTCAGCCGCCCCGCGCCGACCTCCACCACCTCTTCCAGCACGGCGTCATGGATGGCCTTCAGCAGTTCTTCTCCGCGCCGGCGCGTCCGGGGGTTGTGATCGCTCATCGCTCCCCCTTGCTTAGCTGCACGGGTGTAGCTTACCCTCAGGCATTAGCTACAGCTATGTATCTAATTTCAAGGGGACAACCATGTCCATCGCCCCACCGGCTCCCGTTCACGGGGCCACCCCGATCAGCCGGCGCGCGCTCGCGCCCGATCTCGCACGCGGGCTGATGCTGCTGCTCATCGCGTTGGCGCACGCGCACATGTACCTGTCAGGCCACGAGGCGGGCTTCCGCGGCTACGCGCTCGACGGCGGCCCCCTGGACCGGCTGGTCGCCGGGACGCAGATCCTGCTGGTGGACGGACGCGCGCTGCCCATGTTCGCCGCCCTGTTCGGCTACGGCCTGGTACAGCTCGCCAACCGGCAACTCGCCACGGGCAGGAGCTGGCCACAGGTGCGCAAGGTGCTGCGCCGGCGGAGCCTGTGGCTGCTGGCGTTCGGGTTCTGCCACGCGCTGCTGCTGTTCTTCGGTGACATCCTCGGGGCGTACGGGCTGGTCGGGCTCGTGCTCGCCGGGTTCATCCGGCGCGAGGACAAGGTCGTGCTACGGGCCGCCGTCGCAGGGCTGGTGCTGCACGTCGTGATCCTGTTCGGCTTCGGGCTGCTCACCGTCTCCGCGCCCAAGGGCGACACGCCCGCCGCCATGGCGGACCCGATCGAGGCGACCGTGATGCGGCTCATCGGATGGGCCGGGATGACGCCCACGTACTTCGCCGCCGGCGTGGTGCCGGCCTTCCTGTTCGGGATCTGGGCGGCGAGGCGCCGCCTGCTGGAAGACCCCGTCTCGCACCGGGACCTGCTCTCCCGGGTCGCCGTCCTGGGCACCGGGCCGGCCGTCGTCGGCGCGGTGCCGCTGATGCTGATCGACACCCGCGTCTGGACGCCGTCCGACATGGTGGCCGTGTCGGCGTACGCACTGCACAGCGTGACCGGCATCGCCGGCGGGCTCGCGTACGCGGCCATCATCGGACTCGCCACCGGCCGGATGCGGCGCGGCCGTTCCAGCCTTGTCGTCAGGGCTCTGGCCGCGTGCGGCCAATGGTCGCTGACCTGCTACCTCCTCCAGTCGGTGATCTTCGTAGCGGTGTTCGCACCGTACGTCGGAGGGCTCGGCGCGCGTGTGGGCGACGCCGCGGCGTCCGGCATCGCCGTGGTGACCTGGCTGGCCACCGTGGTGCTCGCCGCGCTGCTGGCGCCCGGTGGGCGAAGAGGACCGGCCGAGGCCGCACTGCGACGCCTCACCTACTCGCGCCGCTGACTCCCCGTACGTCGGGGTACACGGCCCGACGGGTCGCGACGGCCGGCCGGCGGACGTCCAGCGATGCCGAAGGCCGCTTCCAACGCCCTGGAAGCGGCCTTCGACGGGGATGGGCGGCTCGTCGGCAAGTCCCTCGGGGAGTCGTACCGCCTCGATCCCGGTGTCGGTCAGGACCAGGTGGGGTCGACATGCCGGCCCCCGTCCACCAGGCCGGAGAACGGCAGCGGGCAGCACGAACTCGCCGCACACGCCACCAGATCATCACACCCGGCATCCACCGCTTGAACCAACGTGTCACGGATCGTCTGAAGGTCGGCGATCTTCTGTTCCACCTCGGCGAGCTTGGCTGTCGCCCGTGCCTGCAAACCGCTGTCCGACTTGCCGTGACGATGCGCAGCCGTCTCAACCAGGTCGGCCACCTCCTCCAGCGTGAAGCCCAGCCGTTGCGCCACCTTGATCACACGCAGGACCGTCACGGTCTCCGGTGGATACAACCGGTGTCCCCCATTGCTGCGCTGCGGTTCTTCCAGCAGGCCCCGCCGGTGGTAGTAGCGCAGCGTTTGAACGTTGACCCCCGCCGCTTCGGCGACCTCTCCGGTGCGTAGCCATTTCCCGTTCATGACGCGGCCTGGGAAACCGCCTCGATCGCCCGGACCGCCAGCCCATCGAGCACCTTCGCATGAACCGCGGGGACCTCGATGTCCACGACCAGCCCTTCACGACCGGGGGTGAGGGTGAAGATGAAGAACGAGCAGCAGCCCGTCTCCCGAGCCGTCAGGTCACGCACGGTCTCCTCCACGTGTGCTCCATCATCGAGCGTGAGCCGCAGGTGAGTCGGTCCTACTCGTTCCAGTCCGCGCAGCGCGGAGGCGAACAGTTCATCGAACTCCGCCACCCGCAGCGGCCGTTCCTCAGTCGGAAGCGTGCATTCGGCCGGTGCCCATTCCATGAGCCCTCCAAGTACCAGGACCGCCCGTCCCTTATGCGAGCGATCCCTGCAGTCCGACGGTAAGCCTGTACCCCGGTACAGGATGCAACCCCTGACACCATGCCTCCGGCGGAAATACGCGCGTTCGCGCATGATCCGAAGCTTGATCACGTGCCACGGGCGTGCCGGCTCTCACGGGAAACGGCGGGGAGCCACGGGGACTCACAGATCAGAAACGAAGAAGCCCCCGCACCGTGTTTCCGCCGGTGAGAGGGCTTTTTCTACTGGTGCGGCAGGTGCAGGACTTGAACCTGCACAGGCTGATCCGATGGTTTTACGGGACATGACCGTTGCGATGGAGGGACTGCCTTCCACCTGCGGCAGGACTATGTCTGGCTGACAGGAATTTCATGATCATTACACGTATATTAGACGTTTTTCATCCTGCTTCATGTCTCTGAAGGACAAGGATCGCTTTGGCCAAGTGACCTGCACGAAGAGGGCGGCAGCGGAGCTTCTGGAGTTGCCCCGGTTCGATAGACACATCAGGGCTTGCGACTACGCGGCAGCATAGTCGAGGTCTTGGGCGTTCTTGAGCGCGTGTCGGCGTTCG
>NZ_JBEZZK010000021.1:0-174633 GCF_040639135.1 Streptosporangium sp. NPDC023963 | reverse complement strand
TGTGCTCGACCGATCTGGCCGCCGGACGATGGCCATCGTCCGGCGGCCGGAAATCAGCGGCTTTCGATCACGGCCCGGGGTCAGCCCCCCAGCCGTGACGGCCGCAGCGGGTTGTGCCCGACCTCCAGCAACGCCCGGCGCCGGTCGTCGTCGTCCTCGTCGACCGCTCCCTCGGCCAGCGTGTCCTCGACGCGGTCGACGGCCTGCCGCATCGTCTCGACGTCGTCGGCGGTCAGGTCGGCCTTCCGCTTGCCGAGAACCTGGAGCACCTGGCGCCCGAGCGGCGGCATGGCCGCCTCGGGGCTCACCGCGTCGGCACCGTTCGCCGACGCGGAGGCCGAGGCCAGCAGGAAGGCCCTCAGCTCCTCCGACGTCATGTTCACGACCTCGTGGAACTCCTGCCACACCAGGTCGAGGATCAGATCCGATTCGTCGGCCATCATGCTCTCCTCTCTCATGACAGGCCGGTACGGCCACGCCCCGGACACGAACCGGCCACCGGCGAGAGTGCGCGCGACGGCGGGCGCACGGCCCGCCCTACCCCGGCTTCCACACCGATAACACGAGAGCCGGGGCACGGATGGGGAAAGGGACCTCCACAGCCGGATGAGAGCCACCTTCGGGTGGGGCCCTCCACAGCCGGATGGGAGCCGCCCTCGGGTGGGGCCGCCCTCCGAGCGCACGCCCCTGCCCGGACAGCGGCGACCGGCCGAGCCCTCCGAAACAGAATTCCCTCGGACGGGCCTTCTGGAAAAGTCCTCCAAAGAGGGAAGGCGACCCTGCCGGAGAGTGACCTCATGCGACCAAGGACATTCAGCCGCTATTTTCTTAAATGTCAGAATTTAAGATGAAATTTGTCGCCAGAGTTGAGCCCGCAATTCCCGATCCGGCGTGACCTCGGCCTTTCTCTTCGGCGGCGATCCCGGACCAAGGCTTTGTCTTGTGCGGGGTGAACGCCCGGATGCCCCTGAACTAGCGTTTTGTGTGACATCGATTCCACATATTTCTGGAAACCGGATTGGCGCCCTTCAGGACCAGGCGGCATGCCGGACTGAAACATCAGAGACGGAGTGACATGTTCAAGCACGTTCTCACCATCGGCACATTGGCGGCCTCCGGCTTCATCGTCGCCATGACGATGCCGGTTCAGCCCGCCGGGGCGAAAGCGACACCCCAGGAAGCCGCTCCGGTATCCGTACTTCCGAGTGATCCGTCCCCCGGCGGTCACCGACAGCACCGCTCCTCACCCGGCCATTACCAGCCCCGCTCCGCACCCGGCCTCCGGCAGCACCGTTTCTCACCCGGCCGCCGGCAACAACAACCCGAGGCCGGCCGCCGGCAGCAACAACCCGAGGCCGATCGCCGGCAGCAACAGCCCGAGGCCGATCGCCAAGGCGGCTCCTCGCCCGGCCGCCAGAAGTACTCCTTGCGCGGCAATCAGTACTTCTGGCCCGGCAGCCCCTTCTAGTCGAGAGGTTCCGAAGCGGGCCGGTGGTCGTTGACGATCGGTGACCTGGTGGTCGGCGCGCCGGCCCTGTCGTCGTGCCGGATCGCCGCGCCGTCGCCGGGACGCACCGAGCGGGAACGGCCGGTCAAGGCACCGCGTTCCTTCGAACCCGTCGTCGGTCCTCACATGAGACGTGTCACGAGGGTGTCCAGGCCGGTCGCCACAAACCGGCCTTCGACACCCTCATCCTGCCCGGTGGCCGGTTCCGCGGTGCCCGGGCGCGGCCGGCCGTCAGCCGGCCGCGCCGTCACCTCGGAACGTCCCGTCCAGGACAGACCCCTCCGAGGCAAGCCCGACCGGCCGGCCCTCCTCAGGCGGGGTTGTCCACCGTGAAGCGCACTCCGGAGAAGCGGCTCCGCCACTCGGTGACCTCCGGCGCCACGGTGCCCGGGTCGACGTTCTCGTCCAGGCCCCGGGCGACGAACGCGGCCAGCTCCGGCATGTCCGCCTCGGTCATCCCGAGCCTGACGATTTCCGGCGTACCGACGCGCAGGCCGTTCGTGTCCCTCTCGACCGCCTCCGACGGCAGGCCGATGCCGCAGGCGAGAAGGTTGGCCTCGCGCAGCCGCCGGGCGGCCCGCTGGCCGCCGCCGTAGCGGTGGGCCAGGACGGCGAACTGGTGGGAGCGGGTGCAGCCGCGTTCGGCGGCGAAGACCGGGACCCCGAGGGCGAGCAGCTCCTCCGCCAGCCGCCGCGCGGTCGCGACCATCTCCCGCGCGTAGGCGGGTCCCGCGGCCTTCCAGTCGAGCATCGTCATGGCGAGCGCCGCGGTCTTGCCCGCGTCGAAGTTCGCGGTCAGCCCCGGGTAGGCGATCGCCTCGAGCCGCTGGGCCAGCTCGGCGTCGTCGGTCACGACGAGGCCGCCCGCGGGACCGCCCAGGCTCTTGTACGTGCTCATGGTGATCAGGTGGGCGCCCTCGTCGAGCGGCTGCGGCCAGACCTTCCCGGCGATCATCCCGCACAGGTGGGCGGCGTCGAAGAGCACGCGGGCGCCGACCGAGTCGGCGATCTCGCGGATCCGGGCCACGGGATGGTGGAACAGGTTGAGGCTGCCGCCGATGGTGATCAGCTTCGGCCGTACCCGCCCGGCGAGCTCTCGCAGGGCGTCGACGTCCACCGTGTAGCCGTCGGACGTGACGGGGGCGGGAACGATCCGCAGCCCGTACAGGCCGGCCGCGCCCGGCTGGTGGTGGGTGACGTGGCCGCCGATGCTCGCCGGAGGGGCGATGATCGTGTCACCGGGTTCGCAGGTGGCCATGAACGTGTAGAGGTTCGCGAGCGCCCCGGAGCCGACGCGCACCTCGGCGTAGCGCGCGCCGAAGACCTCCGCGACCAGCTCGGCGGCGACGATCTCGATCTGCTCGATCGCCTCCAGGCCCATCTCGTACTTCTCACCCGGGTAGCCCAGCGACGGCCGCGACCCGAGGTTGGCCGAGAGCAGGGCCTCGGCCCGCGGGTTCATGATGTTCGTGGCCGGGTTCAGGTTGACCGACTCTATGTCGTGGATGCGGTGGTTGTCGGCCACCAGTCTTTCGATCTCGCTCTGGACCGTGGAGGCGGTCTGGTCCGTCACGGCCTTCAGGACGGACTGGACGCGATCCTCGGTGGCGGCGGGCACCCAGGGACGGTGGGCGAGGGCACGGGGCATCGGGTGATCTCCTGGCCGACAGGCAGACGGCTGTCGCGATGACGTCACGGTGTCTGCCACACGACGTTAGATCGCCGACGACGCCCGGCGCATCAGGTGAAAGATGGGCTTTCTAGCTGCTTTTTCCTACATTTGCCGGAAAAAGATCACTTCTTCCACAGAGACCCCAGACGCACCTTCCGTCTCCCCGTACCGACGGCCTCTCGGTCCCGGAACGGGACCGCTTCGAGGCCGCGTGACGGGACCGCCGAGCCGCACGACCGGGCCGCTTCGAGGCCGCCCGGCAGGACCGCTCGAGCCGCACGACCAGGCCGCCTCGAGGCCGTGCGACGGGGCCGCCTCAGGACCGCACGACGGGACCCATTTAAATGAGTGAGCAACTCACTCACTCCTTGGATAGGATGCCCGGCGTGACATCGACCTCGCAGCGGGCGACCCCCCTCCCCCCCGACGAGCGGCGCGCGGCGCTCGTCGCCTCCACCCTGTCGCTCGTGCTCGCCGAGGGCCCCGACGTGAGCACCCGGCAGATCGCGCAGGCCGCGGGCGTGGCCGAGGGGACGATCTTCCGGGTCTTCACCACCAAGGACGAGCTCGTGAACGCGGCCGTCGCCAGCGCCTTCGACTCCTCCCCGCTGCTGGACGAGCTGGAGGCCGTCGATCGTACGGCTCCCCTGGACGTCCGGCTCGTCGCGGCGGTCGAGATCCTGCAGCGGCGCACCGCGCGCATCTTCCGCGTGGTGGACGCGATCGGGCTGAAAGCCCTCGAGGCCGGCCGCAACCACCAGAACCTCTCCGAGGAGAGCGCCCTCATCCGGCAGGCGCTCACCGACCTGATCGAACCCGCCCGCGACCGGCTGCGGCTCGAACCGCGCGAGGCCGCGCGCCGGCTGCAACTACTGACCATCGCGTGCACCCATCCCCGGCTCGTCGAGAACGACCCGGTGGCAGCCTCGGAGATCGTCTCCATGCTGCTCGACGGGGTCCGCCTGCGCCCCGGCGCCCCCGAACCGCTTCCCTGACCCCGACGGTCCGGCGGTCCGGCGGTCCCGACGGCCCGACGGTCCCTACGGCCCTGCGACCCCGGTCCTCTCCGTCTCGACCCGACCCCCGACCCGATCCGCCCCGACCCGATCCCTCGCCTCGACGTCCTCCTTGACCTCAACCGAGGTTCACGTCGCAGGCTGATCCCCGACACTCCCTGGAGGAGATCCCCATGATCCCGGTTACCGGGGCGACGGGCGAGACCGGCCGGCGGCCGGATCCCCGGCACGACGCCCCTCGCCCGGCCACCCCACGTGAAGAGACCTCATGCTGACCCGCCTGCTCCGCACGTACCTGCGCCCCTACTCGTGGGTGCTGACCGCCGTGGTGGTGCTGCAGCTCGTCGGCACCATCGCCTCCCTGTACCTGCCCAGCCTGAACGCCGACATCATCGACCGAGGCGTCGCCACCGGCGACACCGGCTACATCCTGTCCGCCGGCGGCTGGATGCTGCTCGTCTCCCTCGTACAGATCGCCTGCTCGATCGCGGCGGTCTACTACGGCTCCCTCGCGGCCATGGGCTTCGGGCGGGACGTCCGCTCGGCCGTCTTCCACCAGGTCGGCGGGTTCTCCGCCAGGGAGGTCTCCCAGTTCGGGGCCCCCTCGCTGATCACCCGCGGCACCAACGACGTGCAGCAGGTCCAGATGCTCGTCGTGATGACCTGCACGATGCTGGTCGCCGCGCCGATCATGGGCGTCGGCGGCATCATCATGGCCCTGCGCCAGGACCTCGGCCTGTCCTGGCTCATGCTGGTCTGCGTCCCCGCGCTGCTGGTGTCGATCGGCCTGATCATCACCCGCATGGTCCCCCAGTTCCGCGCGATGCAGGACCGCATCGACACGGTCAACCGGGTGCTGCGCGAGCAGCTCACCGGCATCCGCGTGGTGCGCGCCTTCGTCCGCGAGCGCGAGGAGACCCGCAGGTTCGCCGAGGCCAACCAGGCGCTGACCGACACGTCGCTGCGCGTCGGACGGCTGACCGCGCTCATCTTCCCGACCGTGATGCTGATCCTCAACGTCTCCAGCATCGCCGTGCTCTGGTTCGGCGCCGCGCGGGTGGACAGCGGCGAGATGCAGGTCGGCGCCCTCACCGCGTTCCTCATGTACCTGATGCAGATCCTCATGTCGATGATGATGGCCACCTTCATCTCGATGATGATCCCGCGTGCCGCGGTCTGCGCCGAGCGCATCGTCGAGGTGCTCGACACCGAGTCGTCGGTGACACCGCCCCGCGACCCGGTACGGCAGGTGAGCGGGCGCGCCGAGCTGGAGATGCGCGACGTCGAGTTCCGCTACCCGGGCGCGGCGGCACCGGTGCTGTCCGGCATCTCCTTCCGCGCGGAGGCGGGACAGACCACCGCCGTCATCGGCAGCACGGGCTCCGGCAAGACGACGCTGATCTCCCTGATCCCCCGGCTGTTCGACGCCACCTCGGGCACGGTGTCGGTCGACGGCGTCGACATCCGCGACCTCGACCCCCAGACGCTCTGGACGCGCATCGGCCTGGTGCCGCAGCGGCCGTACCTGTTCAGCGGCACCGTCGCGAGCAACCTGCGGTACGGCAACCCGGACGCGAGCGACGCGGAGCTGTGGGAGGCGCTGGAGGTCGCCCAGGCCCGCGACTTCGTCGAGGCGATGCCCGAGGGTCTGGAGGCGCCGATCGCGCAGGGCGGCACGAACGTGTCCGGCGGGCAGCGGCAGCGGCTCGCCATCGCCAGGGCGCTGGTCAGCAAGCCCGAGATCTACCTGTTCGACGACTCGTTCTCGGCCCTCGACCTGGCCACCGACGCGCGGCTGCGGGCCGCCCTGCGCCCGCACACCGCCGACGCCGCCGTCGTCATCGTCGGCCAGCGGGTCTCCACCATCGCCGACGCCGACCAGATCATCGTCCTGGACGACGGCGTGATCGTCGGCCTGGGAACCCACGACGAGCTGCTGGATTCCTGCCCCACCTACCTCGAGATCGTCGAGTCCCAACTAGCCGCGGAGACCGCAGCATGAGCGACCGGCCCACGACGACCACGCGACCGCGCCCCCCGCGCCCCCCGGGTCCTCCGGCCGGAGGGCCCGGCTTCGGCCGCGGTCCCTTCGGCGGAGCCGGGATGCCCGCGGAGAAATCGATGACCTTCGGGCCGTCCGCGCGCCGGCTGATGCGGCGCCTGGATCCCGACCGCCCGAAACTCATCATCGTGATCGCCCTCGCCGTGACCAGCGTGGTGCTGAACGTCATCGGACCGAAGATCCTCGGCCACGCGACGGACCTGATCTTCACCGGGGTGATCGGCAAGCAGCTGCCCGCCGGCACGACCCCCGAGCAGGCGATCGCCGCCGCCCGCGCGTCGGGCAACGACAACTTCGCCAACCTGCTCGCGGGGCTGGAGGACTTCGTACCGGGCCGGGGCATCGACTTCGGCGCGCTGGGCACGGTCCTGCTGTGGGTCCTGGGCATCTACGTCGCGGCGTCGGCCTTCGCCTGGATCCAGGGCTACGTGCTCAACGACGTGGTGCAGCGCACCGTGTTCCGGCTGCGCGAGGACGTCGAGGACAAGCTGAACCGGCTCCCCCTGCGGTTCTTCGACGGCCAGCCGCGCGGCGAGCTGCTCAGCCGGGTCACCAACGACATCGACAACGTGTCCCAGACCCTGCAGCAGACGATGAGCCAGCTGCTGACCTCGCTGCTGACCGTGATCGGCGTGCTGGCGATGATGTTCTTCATCTCGCCGCTGCTCGCGCTGATCGCCCTGATCACCATCCCGCTGTCGATGGTCGTCACCGCGCAGATCGCGAAGCGCTCGCAGAAGCACTTCGTCGCGCAGTGGGCCCACACCGGCACCCTGAACGCCCACATCGAGGAGGCGTTCACCGGTCACGAGCTGGTGAAGGTGTTCGGACGCCGCCCCGAGGTCGAGGAGGTGTTCAGGCAGCGCAACGAGGAGCTGTTCAAGGCCAGCTTCGGCGCCCAGTTCGTCTCCGGGATCATCATGCCGACGATGATGTTCATCGGGAACCTCAACTACGTCGCCATCGCCGTCGTCGGCGGCCTGCGGGTCGCCACCGGGTCGATGAGCCTGGGCGACGTGCAGGCGTTCATCCAGTACTCGCGGCAGTTCACCCAGCCGCTCACCCAGGTCGCCTCGATGGCCAACCTGCTGCAGTCGGGGGTGGCCTCGGCCGAGCGCGTCTTCGAGCTGCTCGACGCCGAGGAGCAGGCCCCGGACCCCGCGGTCCCGGTGCCTCCGACCGTCAGGCGGGGCCGTGTCGAGTTCGAGCACGTGTCCTTCAGCTACGACCCGGAGCAGCCCCTCATCGAGGACCTGTCCCTGGTGGCCGAACCCGGGCACACGGTCGCGATCGTCGGCCCGACCGGCGCGGGCAAGACCACCCTGGTCAACCTCGTCATGCGCTTCTACGAGCTGGACTCGGGACGGATCACCCTCGACGGCGTCGACATCACCGCGATGCGCCGCGACGACCTGCGCTCGCACATCGGCATGGTGCTCCAGGACACCTGGCTGTTCGGCGGCACCATCCGCGAGAACATCGCCTACGGCAACCCGCAGGCCACCGAGGAGCAGCTCCAGGCCGCCGCCCGCGCCACGTTCGTCGACCGGTTCGTCCGCACGCTGCCCGACGGCTACGACACCGTGATCGACGAGGAGGGGAGCAACGTCAGCGCCGGGGAGAAGCAGCTGCTGACCATCGCCCGCGCCTTCCTCGCCAACCCGTCCCTGCTCATCCTGGACGAGGCCACCAGTTCGGTCGACACCCGCACCGAGGTCCTGGTGCAGCACGCCATGGCCGCGCTCCGCTCGGACCGCACCAGCTTCGTCATCGCCCACCGGCTGTCCACCATCCGCGACGCCGACCTCATCCTGGTGATGGACGCGGGGCGCATCGTCGAGCACGGCACCCACGACGAGCTGCTCACCGCGAGAGGCGCCTACCACCGCCTGTACTCGGCGCAGTTCAGCGGCGCCGTGGTCACGGACGACGAGGAGTCCGCCGTACGCTGAACCCCGCCGCACGCCCGGCACCACCCGCATGTGCACACCGTGCGGGCGGTGCCGGGCGTCGTCGCGCCGGGCACCGCGGATGTCCGGCACGGCCGCCGGTCATCGCCACGACCCGCCGCCCCGCTTTCTCGGCACCCCACTGTTCCGCTGCCCCGACGCCCCGCCACCCCGGCGGCCCGGCGGCTCAGGAGGGCGCGCTCCAGAGCGGTCCGGCCTCGACACCGACGCCCTCTCTCCCCAGGTACGTCCGGCCCGTGCCACGTCCCCTTGACTTCAACCGAAGGTGAGGTCGCAGGCTGGCCTGGACATCCCCACCATCGAAGGAGAACCGCATGATCCTGGTCACCGGAGCGACCGGCAAGGTCGGCGGGCAGGCCGTGTCCCGGTTCCTCGACGCGGGCGTCGCGGTGCGCGCGCTGACCCGCGACCCCGCGTCCGCGACCCTCCCGGAGGGCGCCGAGGTCGTACGCGGCGACCTGGCCGACCCCGCCACGCTGGACGACGCCCTGGACGGAATCGAGTCGGTGTTCCTCGTCTGGCCCACCCTCTCGGCCGACCACGCGGCACCCGCGACCATCGAGGCGATCGCCGGACGCGCCAGCCGGATCGTCTACGTCTCCGCGCGCGGCGTCCCCGACCCCGTGCCGGGCGCGCCCGAGCAGGACCCGCACTCGATCCTCGGCTCCCACGCCCTCGTCGAGCGGCTGATCGAGCGGTCCGGGCTGGAGTGGACGTTCCTGCGGCCCGACGGGTTCGCCGCCAACACCCTGATGTGGGCCTCGCAGATCCGGGAGACCGGGACCGTCCGCTGGATCCACGGAGCCGCCTCCAGGGCGCTGATCCACGAGGGTGACATCGCCGCCGCAGGGGTGAGCGTGCTCACCGGCACCGGCACCGGCCACGCCGGGGCGAGGTACGTGCTGAGCGGCCCCGAGACCCTGACCCAGGTCGAGCAGGTGACCGTCATCGGCGAGGCCGTCGGCCGGCCGGTCCGCTGGGAGGAGCTCTCGCCCGAGGTCGCGTTGCGCGGGCTGCTCGACCAGGGCTGGCCGCCCGCGGCGGCGGAGGAAATGATCGACGCGTACGGGCAGATGGTGACCTCCCCCGAGCCGGCCACCTCCACGGTGGAGGAGCTCACCGGGAGGCCGGCCACCCCGTTCCGGCGGTGGGCGGCCGACCACGTCGGCGACTTCCTCTGACGCGCCCCGAGCCAGGGCCCGCATGAGGTTCAGAGCATGAGATCGCCTCAGCGCCGGCCATTCGGCTCGGCAGGTCACCGCTGGACGGTCAGGGCACCACACGTCTCATTTCGTCCTATATGGGACGCTCGCTGCCATGCAACTGAGAAGCGGAATAGCTGATGACATTTTTCCCATCGTTGCTCTGCACGTGGACAGTTGGCGTTCAGCGTACGCGGGGATCATGCCCGACAGCTTCCTGAACGGACCCCTGGCCGACGATCGGCTGGTGTTGTGGCGGGAACGGCTGACTTCGCCCGTACGGGGATCGGGGCTGTTCGTCGCTCGCGACGGCGACGGAGAGCTGGCCGGCTTCGTCTACCTGCTTCCGGCTCCCGGCGGGCGGATCCTCCTCGACAACCTCCACGTGCGGCCGGGGAGCACCGGCTCGGGCATCGGAACGCGACTGCTGCGGCGAGGGCTGGCATGGGCGGCGGACGAGCACCCCGGCAGGGAGGTCTATCTGGAGGTGCTCCGTGCGAACACGCGCGCCATCGCCTTCTACGAACGACACGGCGCCCGCCGCACGGACGAGCGGATGTGCCGTTTCCCGCAGGGCTTTGAACTGCCCGAGTTCGAGTACGCCTGGCCGACGACCTGATCGGCCGGGTACGTGGGCTCCAGTGGCGAGGTATGACGAGATCACGCGAGCGGTGCGCCTGACAGGACCGCATCGTCCGGTGACAGAGTTCCCGCTTCACATCCAGAACGGCGAGGCGTGGTCCCGCTGGAGCGACGAACCGTGATCTAGGCCGTCCACGCGGAGGTGAAGCGCTGCCAGGCGAGCTGTTGCTGCTCGGGGGAGGCGTCGGCCTGCTCGGCGCAGTCCAGGCGCAGATGCCGATCCCCGAACGGTTCGTTCAGGTAGTCGCAGTGGTGAGGGTTCGCGGAGTCCGCGTGGACGTACGGCTGGAAGAAGCGGCAGGTGACGCAGATGCGTTGCGGCGGGATGTCGCCGTTCTGCTGCAACGTGCGGATCAGCTTGATCAGCGACCGTAACATCGCGGTCTGTTCGCGGGAGTCGAGCGTTTCGACGGCGCCGCTCAGGAAGCCGGGCCACTCGCTCGCCTGATCCGCCGTCGTCTCGCCGGCGGGGGTGAGACGCAGGGTCACGGATCGTTTGTTCGCTCCGGGCTCCTTCACCACGAGCCCTTTCTCCACGAGCGTGCCCACGGCGTTGCTCGCGGTCGCGGCCGAGACGCCCAGGCGGGCGGCGAGGCCGCCGAGGCTCGTCGGCCGCCCGCGCAGCAGTTCCAGGGCCTGCGCCTGGGTCGGCGTCACGCCCGCGGGCCCGGCGCCCTTCCACGCCCTGCTCCGGAGCACCATGCCGATCTTGGAGAGGCCGCTCGTCACGCGCCTCGCGACAGGCTCGCTGATCGCGTCGAAGCCCTCAGTCATGTTTAGCACTCCTAACTTTGGCTTGACGTGGCACCGTTCAGCATTGATAGTACTGCTAACGGTTGATTGAGCCAAGCGTTCCAGGGCGATCACCTGCGCGGACTCTGTTCGCCATGCCCACGTCGCGGCGCTTCTGGTGCCCGGCCTCAATTACGACCGTGAGACTTCTGGTCTCAACATTCGGACGTGCGCGCAGACAGTGCACGTTCACGGCACCTCACCCATCTTTTGATGATGACAGGAGCACCACTCGATGTCCCGTGTCAAACTGATCGACGCTCAGGGCGCTACCGGTGAGTCCAAGCCTCTGCTGGACGACATCACCGCGACATTCGGCACGACGCCGGCCATGTTCAAGGCCGTCGCCAACTCACCGGCCGCGCTCAAGATGATGTGGGCCGGCTTCGGGGCCCTCGGCGGCGGACGCCTGGGCGCCCGCCTCGGCGAGCAGATCGCCGTGCTCGTCGCCGACCGCAACAGCTGCGAGTACTGCCTGGCCGCCCACACCGCCCTGGGCCGCAAGGCCGGCGTCTCCGCGGAGGACATGAGCCGGGCCCAGGACGGCCACTCGCACGACCCGCGCGTCGGCGCCGCGCTCGGATTCGCCGCCAAGCTGGTGGAGGACCGCGCGCAGGTGACGGACTCCGACGTCGAAGCGCTGCGCGCGGCCGGCTTCGACGACGAGGAGATCGTGGAGCTGGTGGCGCACGTCGCGCTCAACCTCTTCACCAACTACGTCAACGTCGCGCTGTCGGTCCCCGTCGACTTCCCGAAGGTCGCCCTGCGCAAGGCCGGCTGACCAGGCGGGGGCGGGCGGCGGGCGAGTCGCCCGCCGCCCGCGTCCCGCCCCGTCGGCCCCTGGCGCGTACCGCTTTCCCGAAGCGACCCAACTTTCCGGAAGCGACCCAACGAAATCGGCCCGACGAAATCGGCCCGGCCAAGAGGAGTCCCGTATGCACGCGGTGGTGAGCAGGCACGTCCCGTTCGAGGGCCCTGGCCCGATCGCGCCGGCGCTGTCCGCGGCCGGCACCGAGGGGCGGATACCCAGCTGGGCCGAGCACCCGCCGGCCACGGCAGGTGAGCGGCGGTGACCGCCGGACGGGTGCTGGTCGTGTCCACCGGGGTCGTGCGCCCCCTGCCCTGGCACGGACGCACCGTGGCGTCGGGTATCGGGAAGAGCCCCGTCCACGGGCCGGTCGAGGTCACCCGGCTCGGCGTGACGGGCGACGAGCAGGGGGACCGGAAACACCACGGAGGTCCGGACAAGGCGCTCCTGCTCTACCCCGTCGAGCACTACCGGGCATGGGCCCGGCTGCTCGGTCACCTCACCCCGCCCGCGTTCGGGGAGAACCTCACGATCTCCGGGATCGTGGAGGACGACGCCGTGCTGGGCTCGGTCTACGCCGTCGGCACCGCCGTACTGCAGGTGACCCAGCCGCGCAGGCCCTGCTACAAGCTGGCCGCCCACCACGGCATCGCGGACCTGGCCGTCCTGACCCAGCGCAGCGGCAGGACCGGCTTCTACTGCCGGGTGCTGCGCCCCGGCCGGCTGGAGGCCGGTGACGGCCTCGACCTGCTGTTCAGCCCCGGCCACGGCATCACCGCCGCCGAGGCGCACCGCGTGCTCAACGTCGACCGCGCCGACCTGGCCGCCGCCCGGCGCCTGCTCGACCACCCCGAGGTGCTGCCCGACTCCTGGGCCGGGCTGCTCCGCAAGCGCCTCGACGGGCAGCTCGACGACCAGGGGGAACGCCTGCACGGCTCGGCGTCGACCGGACCGGCGGACACCGAGCCCGCCGTTCCGCCCGGCACGACGAAGGAGACCGCATGACCACCCGTACCCGCGTCCCCGCGAACGCCGTTCTTTCGAATCGAGACGCGCGCCCGGCTCAGGCCGCCACGTCGAGGACGACGCGGAACCGGGCCTCACCGCTCATCATGCGTTCGTACGCCTTCGGCGCCTCCGCCCACGGCACGGTCTCGATCATCGCGCGGATACCGTGCCGCCCGCTGAAGGCGAGGTTGTCCTCGTTCTCGATCGAGCTGCCGGTGAGGCTCCCGCTGAGCGTGCGGGTGCCGAAGATGAGGTCCGCGGTGTTGACGGAGATGGGGTCCATGGCGGCTCCGACGACCACCATGCGGCCGCGAGGCGCGAGCCCGGTGACCAGCCCCGTCATCGAGGCACCGCTCGCGGCCGTCGCGATGATCGCGGCCGCGCCCCCGAGCTCCCGCAGGGCGGCACCCGGGTCCTCACTGGAGCTGTCGATGTAGTGGTCCGCGCCCAGCCGCCTCGCCAGCTCGGCCTTGCCCGTTCCCCGGGCGATGGCGGCCACGCGGTAACCGAGCCTGGCGGCGTACTGCAGGCCGAGGTGACCGAGCCCCCCGATCCCCTGCACGGCCACCAGGGCTCCCGGGGGGCCGTCCACCTGCTGCAACGCCTTGAACGTCGTGAGACCGGCGCACAGCAGCGGCGCCGCCTCGACGGAGCTCATGCCCTCAGGAATGCGTACGAGCCCGCTGCCCCTGGCGAAGACGACCTCGGCGTAGCCGCCGTCCACGGTGGTCCCCATCTGGTGCTGGTTCGCGCAGTTGACGAAGTCACCCCTCCGGCAGGGGTCGCACTCACCGCACTGACCGCCCAGGAACCCGACGCCCACCCGGTCCCCCACCCGCCAGCCGGTCACGCCCTCGCCCACCGCGTCGATGACGCCGACGATCTCGTGGCCGGGAACGACGGGCCGTTCCGGGTCGGCCCGGACTCCCTCGACGGCGAGGAAGTCGGTGTGACAGACCCCGCAGCTCTCGACCCGGATCCGGACCTGCCCCACGGGCGGCTGCCGGAGCTCGCGGGTCACGAGCTCGAACTTCCGCGATCCGGTCACTTCGAAGGCACGGTAGGTGGACATCGTTCTCCTCCTGGGGGTTCGTCATGGGGGTTCGCACCCGCTTCGCGACCGTGGCGGCCGGCGAAACGGTCCCGGAGGTGTCCCGGGCGTTTTCAATATGACCGGTCGTCTTAAAAGTGTCAACAGCACTGTGACCTGGCGGGATCTCTCGGCCCCTCGGTTTGACAGCACCCAAGACGACCGGCCATATTGGGGGCGAGGGGGCAACCATGGCCAGGAAGAGCATGCGCGCGGAGATCGTCGGGGCCGCGCTGGAGCAGTTCCACATCCGGGGCTACAACGCGGCCGGTGTGAAGGACATCACCGACGCGGCCGGCACGCCGAAGGGGTCCTTCTACAACCACTTCGACAGCAAGGAGTCCCTCGCCGTCGTGGCCCTGGAACACTACGGCGCCGGGCTTCGCATGGAGGATCTCGCCGACGGCGAGGTGGAACCCCTCACCCGCCTGCGCAGGCACTTCGAGTTCCTCCGCGACGAGACCGTGCGGCACGGATTCACCCGGGGATGCCTCATCGGCAACTTCGGCGCCGAGATCGCCGATCGCAGCGACGTCATCCGCACGGCCGTGCACCGGAGTTTCCAGCAGTGGACCGCCCTGATCGCGGCGGCGCTCACCGAAGCCCGTCACGCCGGGTCGGTACGCCCCGACCTCGACCCGGAGGCGACGGCCCGCTTCCTTCTCGGCGCCTGGGAGGGCACCCTCGTCGTGGCCCGCGCCGACCGTTCGGTGAGCGCCTTCGACTCCTTCTTCACCGTCGCGTTCGGCACGCTGCTGGCCCGGGGCGACGATCACACCGGCGCATGACGGACTCCGCGAGCTCGCGACCGCGCCACGTACCGGAAGCCGGCCGATCGGGTGAGGGCGGGCACCGGGCGATTCGCCCGGTGCCCGCCCGTCCCCGTCACGCCGGGCGGCCCGGAGGATTCACGACACCGGCGCCGCTATTGCGGATGGTCGTTCTCCGTCACCATCGGCGTGTCCTGGTTGATTCTGATGATCTTCGTCGGCGGTGGTGTGGCACCCGCCGGGGGGTCGGTGGCCTGGCGCTTGCCGGCGCCGGCTTGACCAGGGGGCTGCGCGGGGGGATGGACCGGAGCGTGAACCGGGGCATGGACTGGCGGAGGAGCCGGGAACAGCGTGTGAGAGAAGCCGATGATCTCCCGGATATCGACCTCCAGTTGCTTCCAGTTCACCTCCTCGTCGCCGTGGGCGCGGAGTTCGAGGGGGACGAGGCGGTATGACACGCCGCCGGCCAGGTAGTGGTCCGGTTCGTGGATCTCCTTCATCCCGCCGAAGACCCGCTCCACGGAAACGGTGGGCACGCCGGGAAGGAGCAGCGCGCTGTTCAAAAACGCGCCCACCGTCAGCCGGTTCACCTCCGATATCGCAGTGTCCTCATCTTCCTCGGGATTGCATGTCGTCAGGGTTTCCAGGTCACGTATCGGGCCGCCGTCGGGACCGTTCTCGCTCCCCTCGGGCGCGCCGGCCTCGAACAGGTCCCCGGGTGATTCCCTACCGGTCGGCGCGGCACTGATCGCCCTGCCCTCAAGCGCCGGGACGAGCGCGTCATCCAGAATCGACCACGGGAATCCGAATTTCGGGTCCTGCTGTTCCTGGTAGACCTTCTTGTAAGAGGGCAGGAATCCCGCCAAGTTCTGCCATTCGTTCAGAGCCTGGTCGACATAGTCGCGATTGAGAGTGATATCGCGTGCGCTCGCCCTCAATTCCGAGAGATTCCAGGCGTCCTCCGGGTCATCGGAATTCTTGGCCTCGGCCGCCGCGATGTCGGCCAGGATCGTGGCGAGGTCGGCCTCGGCGTCGGCGTACCGCTGCTCCCTGTGCCGCTGCGCGCTCGCGACCTGCACAGCGACGAACGCGTTCAGATCCTTCAGCTCCGCGTCGTCCGTGTCCGCGAGCAGGGTGGCGAACGCCTGTTCCTTGAGGAACCACTGCACCTGTTCGGGGAGCGTCTTCGCCACCTCTCGCAAAGGGACGCGCGACAGCGCGACGGCCTTGTTCTTGATCTGTCCCGCACCCTCCACGTACGAGTGATCGATGATCGCGGCGACCTGGGTGTACACCAGGGCGACGAATCCGCGGAGCGTGGTGCGCTCCTCCTCCGTCACGGCGATCTGCCTTCGCCCGGCCCACTGGGTGAACATGATCTCGGCCGCGGTCCCGGCATGTGCCGCGCGAACACAGCTGATCTTGGCGAAGGGTCGTTTGCCCACCGCGCGCGCCTTCTGCCCGATCCAACGCAGGGCTTCGTCGAGCTTGCCGATCGGAACCCCGACCGTATAGTGCACGAAAAGGTTTTCCACCCCTTTGTCGGACACCATGTAGACCTTCTTTTTCGGTCCCGCGATCCTGAGGTCGGATTCGACGAAAGCTCCGGCACCATTGGTTCGGGTCACCCAGAAACCGAGTTTCTGCAACGACAGTAGTTTTACCAGGGAGGTCCTCCCCTTCGGGGAGTACAGCACGTCGGCGACCCCTCTGAGTCCGGCCAGCAAGGGACCGACCGGGTCACCCGGCGCCAACTGGTCGAACGGGTCGGTGACGAACTCGACGTTCGAGTAGTCGATGGATTCACCACTGTCTTTCACCTCGTCCGCGTCGCGGGCGTCGGTCAGGAGCCGGAACCGGCCTTCCTTGAAACCGGCGAGCAGTTCGTCGCCGTCGAACATCCCTCCGTCGGCGTTGGTGACGCGCCTGTCCAGTTCGATCTCGAATCCCATCACGCCGTCACAGTAATCCCGGCCGCGAACAATGCCCATGACGCTATTGACTCGTTCCAATGACAGTTTCCGGAAAGGTTCTCACCTCCTCGATACGGATGCCCGCCAAGACGCGCGTGCCGTTCCCTCCCGCGCGGTACGAGGGGTGGAGCCCCGAGCACGGTGATCGGTCAAGCGAGGTCGGCACGATCACCACCACCGGGTCCACGGACCGGGCACCCGTACGGGGCCGCCGGGACGGTGGGCGGCGGGCAGGACCCGAGGCTGCCCCGCCCGTGCGGGTGGGGCAGCATGGAGGGGTGAGCGACGGTACGAGCACGCTGGCGGAACTGCTGGCCGAGGGCGGCGTCCTGGTGCTGAGCGGCGCCGGGATATCGACGGAGTCGGGGATCCCCGACTACCGGGGGCCTGGCGGGACCCTGAACCGGCACACCCCCATGACCTATCAGACGTTCACCGGCGATCCGGTGGCCAGGCGGCGCTACTGGGCCCGCAGCTACATCGGCTGGCGGGCGATGACCCGGGCGACGCCGAACAGCGGCCACCGCGCGGTCGCGTCCCTCCAGCGGCGAGGCCTGGTGTCCGGCATCGTGACGCAGAACGTCGACGGCCTGCACCAGGCGGGCGGCGCCGGGGCGGTCATCGAGCTGCACGGCAACCTGCGGGACGTGGTCTGCCTGGGCTGCGGCCACACCAGCCCGCGCGAGGAGCTGGACCACCGCCTGACCCAGGCCAACCCGCGGTTCGGCGCCCTGCCCACCGCGATCAACCCGGACGGTGACGTCGAGCTGCCGGACGAGGAGATCGACGGTTTCCAGGTGGTCGAGTGCCGGGCGTGCGACGGGGGGATGCTGAAGCCCGACGTCGTCTTCTTCGGGGAGACCGTCCCCGCGGAGCGGGTGCGCGAGTGCTACGCGCTCGTGGAGGGGGCGCGCCTGCTCCTGGTTCTCGGCTCGTCCCTGACGGTGATGTCGGGCCGCCGGTTCGTGCTGCACGCCGCGAAGCTCGGCATCCCCGTGGCGATCGTGAACCAGGGCCCGACCCGGGGCGACGGCTACGCGGCCCTCACCGTCGACGCCCCCCTGGGCACGGTCCTCCCGGAACTGGTCCGCCTCATCGACACCGGGGCGGTGCCCACCGGCTCGCCGTACTGATCCGCCGGTACGACCGCGACCCGTACGACGGCACCGGCGCGGCGAGGTCCGGGGTCGCGTTCCGTCTGACACGTCGAGCCCCTCGCCCCGCCGGAGGCGGACCTTGGTCCGGTCCCGCAGGTGGTCCTCGTCGATGCCCGCGGGCCGGCGACGATCTCGCGGGGAGCCGTTGGGGTCAGGGGTTCCAGAGGCGGGCTATCCGGGGTGCCGCCCGGGCGGCCTGGGCGCGGCCCGCCCGGGCGGCGGGGGCGCGGCGGGCCGGGTCCAGCATGCCGCCGAGACCCCTGCCGACGACCTTCTTCCATGCCTCCGGCTCGGGCTCGATCAGCGCCGCCTCGGCGGCCGGGCCCAGCTCGGCGATCTGCTCCGCCACCCCCTTCATGACGCCGCCGCCGCGTGTCACGGGCGCGAGCACGACGACGCGGTCGTGGCCGGCGGCCAGGTCGACGTTGCCCGGGGAACACATGCCGCCGTCGATGTACCGCCGGCCGCCGACGGTGGCCGGCGGGCGGGTGCCCGGTCCCGCGGTACTGGCCGCGACGCAGTCCACCAGGTCCGCCCCGCTTCCGGCCTCGAACGTGACCCGCTCGCCGGTCCCGGCGTCCACAGCGGTGATCATCAGCGGCCGATCCGGCCACTCGTGTGTCCCGCCGAGCCACCGGGCGATCTCCGCCCGGCGTTCGGCCTCCGGCGCGGTCCTGGCGGCCAGGGCGATCCTGCCCATGCGGGTGCCGAACTCGGTCGCGGTCCTCGACCGGCTCAGCGCCCAGACAAGGCGCACCAGGCCGAACGCCGAGGTCCTGGGAGCATGCTCGCCGTCCGGTGGCGCGAGCTGCCCGCCGTACAGGTGCTCGACACCGACGCCGGCGGCGAGCTGCGCGCCCACCACGGCCCCGGCGGACGTGCCGATCACCAGATCGGCCTCGCCCAGGTCGACACCGTGCTCGGCCAGACCGGCCAGGACGCCGATCTCCCACGCGATGCCGACGATCCCGCCACTACCCAGCACCAGCGCTCTGCCCGCCATCGTCTCTCCTCCCCGTCCCCTGCTGGACCTGCTCGGACATGCTCAGCTGCTCGGACCTGCTCAGATCTGGTCCGCCGTACGGTCGGCGAAGCCGAGAACGCGGTCGGTGACCAGGTCGGGCGCCTCCAACGGGATTGCGTGGCCGATGCCGGGCACGATCTCCGAGTGGCGCAGCGGCAGGAGCCGCCGGGCACGGGCGAGTGCCCGGGCGGGCCGCATCAACGTGGTGCGGGCCGCGAGGATGAGCTGCGTGGGCACGGTCACGCGGCGGAGCTCGTCGTCGGTGAACCGCCGCGCGGGACTGCGGTGCGGGCGGAAGGCGTGGGCGCCGAGCAGAACGGGATCCATGATCTCGGAGCGCTCGACCAGGGCGTGCACGGCCAGAAGGCGGGCCAGCGGGGGCCGCCAGGACGCGGGCGCCCGCATCGCGAACACCGCCGCGAACAGGCCGAGAAGGAACCGCGCGGGCACCTTCTCCAGGCCGCCGGGGTCGAGCAGGGTGACGGAGGCGAGCCGCTCCGGCCGGTGGACGGCCTGGTTGAGCACGAGCCAGCCGCCGTAGGAGAGGCCGACCAGATGCGCGCGGGTCAGGTCGAGACCGGCGAGGACCTCCGACAGCCAGGCCGCGGCGTCGCCGGAACCGGTCACTGGCCTGCGCTGCACGCTGCCGCCGGGATCGTCGATCGTGTCGATCGCGTAGACCGGACGGTGCCGTCCGAGTTCGGCCACCTGGTGGTACCAGGTGGAGGCGTTGGCACCGTGCCCGTGGAGCAGCACGATCGGCTCCCCCGCCACCGGCCCGCGGCGATAGACCCGGGTGATTCCGAACCCGGTCTCCACGTCGATCGTGTCGTGGGGCGGCCACAGTGTCATCGCGGTGTCGTAGGCGGCCCGGAACTCCCGTTCCGCCGCCTCGCTGGTGAAGTGCCCGACCTGAGCGCGGGTGCCGCCGTCCATGATCTGCCCCTTATTAAGTTGGTACAGACGTATAGGGTACGGTTGTACCAACTAATCGAGGCCCTGTCCATGGAGAGGTCGCATGAGCCGCGCCGACAACCGGGAGAGCCGACGCAACGACATCGCCGAGGCGCTCCTGCGGGTGATGGGCACGCGCGGGCTGCACGCCGTCACGATGCGCGCCGTCGCCGCTGAGGCGGGCGTCTCGCTCCACCTGGTACAGCACTACTTCGACACCAAGGAGCAGCTCACGCTCTTCGCGCTGCGGCGGCTCGCGGAGCAGATGGCGGAGCGGCTGAAGGCGAAGCTGGCCGGGACGCACCGGCCGCGCGAGGTGCTGGAGGCCATCCTCACCGAGTCGATCCCGGCCGACGAACGCAGCCGGACCTTCCACCTCGCCTACACGTCCTACGCGGTGCTGGCCGTCACCGACGAGGCCCTGGCCGCGCACCCCTTCCTGGCCGCACCGGACGCGATGGAGTCGTTCGTGGCCGGCCGGCTCGCCCAGGCACAGGACGACGGCGACATGGCGGCGGACCTCGACCCCCGTACGGAGGCGATCGTGCTGCTGGCCACCGCCGCCGGACTGGGCATCGCCGTGCTGGCCGGGCAGCGCGACGCGGAGAGCGCCCTGGCGGTGCTGCGCGGGCGGCTCGCCCGGCTCATCCCCGCGTGACCCTGGCCCGCGTGACCCTGGCCCGCGTGATCTCAGCCCGCGTGATCTCAGCCCGCGTGACCCCGGCTCATTTCCGGTCCGGCACGCCCAGCACGGACCGTACGACGGTGTCGGTGTCGGCGAGGTCCCCCAGCACCAACTCGGGACCGGCCTCGCCCAGGACGCTCGCGTCGTTGAAGCCGGTGGCCACCGCGATCACCCTCGCCCCGCCCTCGTGACCGGCGCGGACGTCGTTCGGCGTGTCACCGATCAGCACGGTGTTGCGTGCGGTGAAGGGCTCCCCGTACTTGCCGGCGGCGCGCTGCTGCGCGAGGGCCACCAGCGCGGCGCGGTCCTCGTGGTCGGTGCCGTACGCGCCCACCTCGAAGTCCACGAAGCCGTCCAGCCCGAACACGGTGAGCTTGCCGACCGAGACCGGCTCGGTGTTGCCGGTGAGCACCGACTGCACCACGTCCCGGCGTTCCGCCAGCGCCGCGAGCACCTCACGTGCCCCCGACAGTGCCCGGCCGCGCTCCCGCATGACGGCCTCGCGTACGACGAACGCCTCGGCGAGGGCGACGTAGAAGGAGTCGAGGAGCCGGTCCGACACCTCGACGTCGTGCGCCTGGAGGATCTCGGTGATGATCGCCCGCTCGGTCCGCCCGGCCACCTGCACCGAGTGCTCCAGCCGGCGGCCGGTGGTGGCGTGCAACGCGTGGTCATAGGTGTCGGCGGTGACACCTCCGGCGTCGATCAGCGTGTGGTCGATGTCCCACAGCACGAGCGTTCTCGGGGAGCTCACCGCCCGAGCATAACCAAGCCCGGATCACCGGGTCTTGACGGCCCGGCCTCCCGGAAGGGCGCGGATCCCGTCACCGGCGGGGCCGGAGCCCGAAGCGAACGGCGCGAACGACATCGGCACGGCCGCCCACGGCCGCCAGAGGTCAACGCGGGCGTCAGAGGTCGACCCGAGCTATGAGCGGCAGGTGGTCGCTGCCGGTGGCGGGCAGGGTCCAGGCGGCGACGGGGATCGCCGTACGGGTCATGACATGGTCGATCCGGGCGAGGGGGAGGGCGGCGGGCCAGCTGAAACCGAACCCCCTCCGCGTCGAGGCCAGCCGGGAGGTGAGCGGGGACAGGCCGCGGTCGTCGAGGGTGCCGTTGAGGTCGCCCAGCAGGATGACCCTGTCCAGTTTCTCCGAGGCGACGGCCGCCCCCAGCTTGGCGGCGCTCTCGTCCCTGCGGCCGGACCCGAAACCGTCCGGCGGCCGGATGCGGATCGAGGGCAGGTGGGCGACGTACACGGCCACGTCCCCGTGCGGCGTCCGCGCGGTGACCCGCAGCCCTCGGTTCCAGTCGGGCCCGACGTCCGCGGGCCTGATGTCCACCGGCCGCGAGTCCGTCAGGGGGTACCTGGACCAGAGGCCGACGGTGCCCGCGACCGCGCGGTGGGGGTGGCCGGACGCGAGGGCGTTCTCGTAGACGGGCCGGACGGCGGGCGTCAGCTCCTCCAGGGCGACGAGGTCGGCCCCGGCCCGTACCAGGGCCAGCGCGGTCCCCTCGTGGTCGGGATTCTCCTCGCCGACGTTGTGCTGGAGCACGGTCAGGTCGCCCGCCGCCCCCCGGTCGGCGGGCAGCACCCGCCCGCCGAAGACCACGGCCCAGACCACCGCGGGCAGCACCAGGGACACCGCCGCGAGAGCCGAGCGGCGCAGTAGCGCCAGCCCCAGCAGCACCGGAACGGCCAGGCCCGTCCAGGGCAGGAAGGTCTCCAGCAGGCTGCCGAGATTGCCCACGGTGTTGGGCACCACGGCGGGGAACGCCGTCAGCCCCGCCACCAGCACGGCGGCCGACGCGAGAACCCACCCGCGCGGCCGTGACTTCGAAGGCCCGCCGGACCTTCCGTCCGGCGCGTCCCGGCCCCACGCCCGGCGCCCGGCGCGACGGGCGCTCCTCCCCTCGCCGGCGGCCTTCCGATCTTCGACGCTCATACACCCGACCGTACGATCATCGCGGCCCGGCCGGGCCCCCTCCCGCGGAACGGGCATTCGGCCGAGTAGCCCCCAAGCCTGCCAGGGCACCCCAATAATCTTCGGATGCCGCGATTACTCCTGACGCTCCTGATGGTGACCCTGCTCCTCAGCGGCGGCCACCTCCTCGTCGGACAGCTCACCTTCGATGACCACGCCATCCGCGCCGTCTGGACCTGGCGGACCAGCGGCGCGGCGGAGATCTGGCGTGACGGCTTCGTCCCGACGGAGGGCCTGAGCAAGATGCGGCACGACGTGGAAAAGCAGATCTCGAGCGATGAGGAGTACGGCTTCGCGGTGGCCGGCCCGCTCCCCGCGACCCCCGAGGAGGCGTGGATCCGCTGGGACGACGGCTCCACCATGCGGGCCCCCGTGATCGGCGCACGCCAGGCGCTGATCGAACTGTCCCCCTACGAGATGGAGGCCTCCGCCCGGGACGATCGGGCGTACAAGATGACCGCCGCCACCTTCACGACCATGCGCCTGCGGACCCTGCGCGGCATGGCCACCGTCCCGGCGTGGCGGCTGTCCTTCGCGAACCTGCCCGGCCCGATCGACCACGCCGCGGTCGACCGGGCCACGCTCGGCACCGTCGAGGACGTGGTCGGCGACCACTTGTCCCCCGACGTGGAGGGCTTCGAGGTGCTCGACGAGCGCACGCTGCGGGTGAGCTACGACTACGGCATCTGCCTCGGCGAAAAGAGGCCGGTCGTGCACCTGCGGACCGACGAGCGGCCCGACGTCGTGGTCCTCGGAATCGAGATCCGCGAGCGCAGGAACGGCCTGTGCATGGGCGTCGGCGCGTCCGGCGAGGGCGTCGTCCGGCTCCGGGAACCGCTGGGCGACCGGGTGGTGCTCGACGCGAAGAGCCGGCTTCCCATCTGCCTCCGCTGGTCGGGCTCTTGCCACGCCGGGTGACCTGGGGCGCGTCCTGGCACCGGCCACCGCCATCCGGCCCGCCCCCGATCACCGATCGAACGTGGGACCCACTCGTCTAGGAGGCCGGCAGCCGCCCGGCGAGCCGCTCCAGGCCCTGCCTGATCATCTGCCCGTACCCGTCGTCACCGAGTGCGCCAACGGCGGCACGCCCGCGTTCGAGGTGGTCACGCGCCCGGTCGAGGTCGCCGAGCCTGCGGTAGGCGTCACCCAGGTTGAGGTGCAGGGAAGGGTAGAAACCGCTCACGGGACCGGCGACACCCGCCTGCCGAGCCCGCTCGTCGGTGACCAGGTCGGCAGCCTCCAGGGCGCGCAGGTCCCAGAGCAGTTCCTCCCGCACCTCGTCCTGAACATCGGCCATCGAGTGGGCGAGAGCGCAGCGGTGCAGGGGGTCGCCCGTCACACCGATCTCCTCCCACAGCTCGGAGAACAGCTTCCGGGCGGCCTCTCGCTCACCCCGCCGGCCCAGCTCGACACCTTGGCCGATCCTGGCCATCGTCACATCGGGCTCGGTCATCCGGTCTCCTCAACAGTCCTCAGCAAAAGGGCGACAATGCTCGGCGACTGTAACGACCACCACCGACACAAATCCGGACCGACCGTGCCGACATCGATACCCGCGCGCGAGCCTCAGCCGCCCCCGGTCAGGCCACCCGGCGATCCCTGAGCTTCCGCCGCCTCCCTCGCCGGTGGATCGGCCGCTTCCCGCGGCCGTGACCGGGCACGGGTTGCCTTGACGCCAGTGACAAGGTTCTAGTGTGGCCGCGACAGACGGGTGGGGAGGCCGCCGACGCGTGGCGAGGCCACGATGCCGCCGCGGTACCGGCCACAGCGACCGTCCATCCGCCTCATCGGCCGGCCGACCGGAGGAACGACGATGAAGTTCGCAGTCAGCTACAGCACGCCCTACCACGGCGTCGACCCCGACAAGATCATGGCCTACGCCCGGCACGCCGAGGACTGCGGCTTCGAGGCGCTGTACCTGCCCGAGCACATCGTGCTGTATCCGGGTGCGACGGTCGGGTGCTTCGAGCTCCCGCCGTCGCTGCCGTACTTCGATCCGCTCGACTGCCTGAGTTTCGTCGCCGCGGCCACGCGACGGATCCTGCTCGGGACGGGTGTGCTGCTGCTGCCGTACCACCATCCGGTGATCCTCGCCAAGCGCCTGGCGACCATCGACGTGCTGTCCAAGGGGCGGATGCGGCTGCTGACCGTGGGGCTCGGCGCCCTGCCCGGTGAGGCCAGGGCGGTGGGGGTCGACTTCGGCGCCCGTGGGCGTCGCGCCGACGAGGCGATCGACGTGATGCGGCTGCTCTGGGCCGGCGGCGAAGAGGGTGTCAGCTTCGACGGGGAGTTCTTCTCCTTCGACGAGCTGTGCCAGTTCCCGAAGCCCTACGGGGTCGCCCACCTGCCGATCCACGTCGGCGGATCGAGCCGGGCGGCCGCACGCCGCGCCGGACGACGCGGCGACGGCTACTTCCCGGGTGGCGCGCTCACCCCGGACGAGCGCGTCTTCCAGATGGACCTCGCCCGGGCCGCCGCCGTCGAGGCCGGCCGCGACCCGGAAACGCTGGAGTACACGCGATCGGGGGCGATCGACATGACCGTCGACCAGGTCGAGGCGTTCGCCGCGCAAGGCGTGACCCGCATCGTCGTGAGGGCCACCGCCACCGAACCGGAACAGCAACGCGAGGAACTGTCCGCGTTCGCCCAGCGGTTCGCCCTCCTCGACGCCACCGAGGCGGTAGCGCGCACCTGACGCCTGCCGTGCCGTTCCGCAAGGGCGACCGACCTCCTGCCACGGCAGCCCCCGGCAAAAATCAACGATGCTCGGTGACCGCAACGGCCACCACCGACACGAACCCGGGGCAACCCTGCCGAAGACGTCCGGCCGAAGCCTGGCGATTCACGTATCTCACGGTCGCCGCCCCGCACCCCAGTCCCACATCGCCTGGAGGACGGGGCCGAGGTCACGCCCGCGGGAGGTGAGGCTGTAGCGCACCCGGGGTGGCCAGCCGGGCCGGCGGTGGCGGTCGAGCACACCGGCCTCGGTCAGATGCGCCAGCCGATCGGACAGCACCTTGTCCGACAGCGCGGGCAGCGCCTGGCGAAGCTCGCTGAACGTACGGTCGCCCCGCAGCAGTTCACGAATGAGCAGGGTCGTCCAGCGCCCGTGCAGGGCCGCCAGAGTGATCTCCACCGGGCATGACGGGGTGGGTTCGGTGACGCTCGCGCGAGGGTCGTCGGGCAGGCCCGGGAAACCAACCGTTTGGTGAGCCACGAAGGCGCCTCCTAGCGTTGCCGCGTCTGACTGATTTCTACCCGACCGCGGTCTCCACCCGACCGCGGTCTCCACCCGACCGCGGTCTCCACCCGACTGGAAGGAAACAGGTCGATGATGCAACAGCTGGCCGAACGCCCCGAGGACGTGCCCGCGGTCTTCGCCGAGCGCTTCAATCACGGTGACGCGGAGGCGGTGGCGGAGGTCTACGAAAGTGGAGCCGTGTTCGTCCCGGAGCCGGGCTCAGCGCTGACCGGACAGCAGATCGACGCCGCCAACGGCCGGTTCCTGGCCCTGGGCCTGCCGATCGCCGTCCGGCCACGGCACGTCTACACCACGGGCGACCTCGCCCTCCTGATCGTCGACTGGGTCATCGACGGCACGTCCCGCGACGGCCGGCCCGTGCACATCCAGGGCACCGCGACCGACGTCGCCCGACGCGGGCAGGACGGGTACTGGAGGTACGCCATCGACAACCCCTTCGGCGTACGGACGGAAACCGGCGGCCAGGAAAGTCACTGACGGTCGTCGCCGGTCGTTCACCCCGCCAGACGGCGTGCGAGATCAACCGGTTCCGGCAGGCGCGGCACCCGCTCGTCCTGGCCCCACCCCCCGCCCCTCACGCATGGCCCGGACCGTCTTGCCCAGCTCATGGGCGAGACGCGTGGCCTCGTAAGCCTCAGCCGCACCCGGCTCGGCCATCCGGCGATCTCTGAGTTCCTGCCAGCTCTCTCGCTCACTCATATCGCTTCTTCTTCCTCGTCGACGGTGTGCGCCAGTCGGACACAGCGACGCATGGCCTGGAGAGCCCGAACTCGAAAGGGGCGCCCAGCGCGTCGCCCACCGCGGATCCCACGACGGCGCCGACGGCCCGCCGAGTGCCGACGGCCCGCCGAGTACGGTTCATCCCGGCAGCCTATGACCACCGGTACGCCAGGAAGGCGCGCCGATCGATCAGGAGGATTACGGGGCGTTCACCCCGCTGCCCCTACCGCGGTCGTCGAGGACGAGGGCGGCCCGCCCGTTGACGGTGTAACGGATGTGCGTGACCTCGGGAGTGTGGATCACCCTGGTGGGCGTGAGCTCGATCGCCTCCTTCTCCGCGAGGTCGAGGCCGAGGCCCGCGCCGAGGTCGGCGTCGAGCAGGCGCATCCCCCTGCCGAGCACGGTCGGGACGATGTGCAGTTCCAGCTCGTCCAGCAGACCGGCCTGGAGCACCTGGCGCAGCAGGGTGCCCCCTCCGGCGACCGCCACGTTCTTGCCCCCCGCGGCGGCGCGTGCCTGCTCCACGGCACTGGCGATGCCGTCGGTCACGTAGGTGAAGCTCGTCCCGCCCTTGCGCACCAGGGTCTCGCGGGGGCGGTGGGTCACGACGAACACCGGCGCGCGAAACGGCGGCTCGTCACCCCAGGGGACCTCGCCTCCGTCCGCCATGTTCCGCCCCATGACGTAGGCCCCGGCGGCCTCGAACGTCTCGGCCATGATGTCGGAGTTGACGTCCCGTTCGCCGCCCGCGAAACCCTGCCGTTCACGCCAGGCCGCGGCGTCGATCACCCACCGGGTGACCCGGAAGAAGCCCGCGGCCTCCGCCGACTCCAGCCAGTCCCTCGCCTCGCCGCTGTGTCGCGGGCCGGCGTAGTGGCCGTCGAGTGAGACCGACATCTGTGCCGTCACCTTTGTCATGTCGCTTCGCTCCTGTTCCGGCGGCCCCCCGAATGGGACCCGCTCGGTAGGGAGTCGGAGCCGCGGACCGGATCTCTACCTGCCCGCACCGAAATCTTGACGCCACCGGACGCTCCGGCCTCGCGGCGGCAACGTTCACCGGGTCGTGACGGCAGGGCGGGGTCGGCCGAAATCCGCTTTGGGCCGTGTGGAAGAGGTTCTACTGTGGCGGGGTGGCGACTCAGATGATCATCATCAACGGTGGTTCCAGCTCGGGGAAGTCCGGGATCGTACGGTGCCTGCAGGCCGTTCTTCCCGATCCGTGGCTGGCGTTCGGCGTGGACTCGCTCGTCGACGCGATGCCCGCGCGGATGCGGGCGTCGGACGAAGGGCTCGAGATCGGCGCCGACGGCGGGGTGAGCGTCGGGGCGGACTTCATGGCGCTGCAGGCGGCCTGGATGCGGGGCGTCGCGGCCATGGCCCGTGCCGGCGCCAGGGTCATCGTCGACGACGTCTTCCTCGGTGGAGCCTCGTCCCAGCGGCGGTGGCGGAAGGTTCTGGGCGAGCTGGACGTGCTGTGGGCCGGTGTGAGATGTGAGGCCGCGGTCGCCGCGGGCCGCGAGGTCGCACGTGGAGACCGGGTCCAGGGCATGGCCGCGTCGCAGGCGGACGTGGTTCACGACGGCGTGGTTTACGGCGTGGAGGTGGACACGACGCATACCGAGTCCCTGGTGTGCGCGCGGACCATCGCCGCCCGTGTCAGCTGATCGGTGAATCAGCTCCCGGTGTCCGGACGGAGCGTGGGCAGGCCGGGCGGCAGTGCGGTGTTTCCCAGGGAAACCACTCCCGTAACCAGGGGAGATGCCCGAGTTCTGAGCGCGCCCGCGTGGTACCGGCCGCGTGCGCCGACGGACAAAGGCGGAGCGAGTTGTCAGGCTGCCCTGGGATTCGCCTTTTCGATGTGCTCGACAGCGAGAGCGGCCATTCGGCGGGCCGTTTTCTGGACCTGTTCCCCTTCCTTGGTGCCGTCCGTCCCGTAGACGGAGTAATCGATTTTGATCGTCACGTTCCCCGCACGGACGAACACCTCGTACCCCGACGGCACTCTGATCTCCACTGCCTCGTCCCCGATGTCAGGAACCTTGGCGACCTTCACGAAATGGTCCTTGGCATGGGCGATCCGCTTGTCCAGCCGGACCGCGGCGGCCTCCCGCCCAGAGCTCCGGGAAGTCGCGGTGTGCAGCTCGTACTTCACATCCAGTTGTATGTTGGCACCTATATCTTTCGAAGCCCACCGCGCCCAACTGCTGTTGGGCGAGTGCAGCTCGGACTGCTTGCTCACGAAGCGGTTCAGTCGGTCGATCCCCCGGTCCCCGCCGTTAAGGAGGGCCTCGCTTCGGGAAAGCACGGTGTACGGGTCGTCACGGCCCTGATACGCGGGCATGAGGAAAGACCATGCGGCCCACCCGCCGGCGGCCAGGACGACCAGAGTGACCAGAGCGACGACGAGCATGAGTTTTCCCCGCCGCTTGGTCCGCCCCGCGGCATGTGTCACGACTCTCTCGTGCTGTTCAGCCCTCACGGCGTGGCTCCGTTCTCCTGGAGCCGCACAGGCCCCAGCGCAGGAAGGCTACTTGCGGCCGCCCCCTGTTTTCTTATCTGGACATATCAAAACTAACGCGTCCACAGGACGCCCTGCCGGTATACATCGGCATTCTCCGAGCTCACCAAGCCGGCGGTGCCCGTCCGCCCGATTCGCTGAGCGTTTGTAACCGTTGTGGGGCAGACCCCAGCATTTGAGCGATGCCACAGGATAGACCTCTATTACACCGGTGCCGCTGCGATCGACCGGCTGCCCCTGCCGGGCAAGGCCGGCGAGGCCCTCTTTGGCAGGGGCAGGCGAGACATCGGGAGGAAGTACCCTTCAGAGCTGCGTGTAGGGCGAGACAGGACTGTTGACGATCGTGCCCTTGACGATTGCCGACCTGGGCGTCGGCGTGCGTGATGATGGAAGCGTGGGTTCAGCGCCGAAGCCGGACAAGCCTCGGGCCGAGCGGCCCAAGCGGCGTAGGTTCAGCGCCGGGTACAAGCCGGCCATCGTGGCCGAGGTCGGCTGATCGACGCATCGGTTCTCGGCTCAGCCGACGTACTCGTGCAGCAGCACGATCCACCCTTCCCCCTCGCCGCTCCACAGCAGGCGAGGCGTGGGAAGACCGGGTGGCAGGACGGCACCCGTCTCTCGCTCTCGCGCGTACAGTGACGCGGCCGGGCTGCCGACGGGAACGGCCTTGAGGAAGGCGATCCTGTGGTCATCGGTGTACAGGCGGGCGGTGAGCCCCGGCATGAGCCCCGTGGTCACGGGTTCGGTCTTGAGGACGTGACCGATCCGGGCCTGGACGGCGTCGCGTACGCCTCCGGGAAGATCGCTCCACTGCGGTCTCACGGTCCGCTCTCCTTTGGGTCGTCGGCGTAAACGGCGTGGCATCGGTCGCGTTCGACAGATGTCATTCCCAGATGACGGTGATGGGGCGGTGAGGGCGGTTCAGGACAAACCGGCCTGCGGCGAGATCTCGCGGCCGGGAAGTTCATATGGGCAGGTCCCAGCTCGACCCGCCGGGGTCGCCCAGCCAGACACGCTGACGCTCCCCGCTCACGGTGAGCCCGTACGCCGACTGGTGCGAAGATCCCGCGTCCTGCCAGACCAGGACGGCGTCCTCCACCGCGTCCCACAGCCGCAGCGGACCGTGCTGGCGAACCGTCCACCCGCCCGCCGGGTCGGGCCGGGTGGTGGCCTGCGAACCGGTGGCCACGTCCAGCAGGGCGACCTCCTCCCCGCCCCCCAGCTTCACCGCCGACGGCGCGGCCAGTTGCGCCGCGAACAGCCCGGCCGGACCGTCCAGGACACGCGGATCCACCCGGCTGCTCCTGCCGTCGCCGATCCCGAGAAGGGGAGAGGACATCGGGGGCGGGCCGTGGGGGCGGGCGGTCATGAAGTGGACGTCGTCCTCCAGGAACCGCCCGACGGCCGTGCCGTCGCCGGCAAGGGTGAGGTGCGCGAACGCGACCCCGCCCATCCACCCGGAAAGAGGAGCGGTGATCGTGCCTCCGTCGCGGACCTGCCACATCCAGGGAATCGGGATGTAGCGGACCGAACAGGTGGCGATCAGCCGGTCGTACTCGGCGTTCTCCTCGTACCCCGCGAGGCCGTCGCCGACCACGAGCGTGGGCGCGTATCCGGCGTCGGCGAGCGCGTCGCGGGCCCGCCCGGCCACGACCCGGTCGTACTCGATCGAGGTCACGGCCCTGTCGCCGAGGCGGTGACACATCAGCGCCGTGGAGTAGCCGGTTCCGGTGCCGATCTCCAGCACCTTCTCGCCGTCGGAGATCCTCGCGGCCTCCAGCATCCGTACGACCAGGCCGGGCATCGTCGACGACGACGTGGGCGCCCCGCAGGCGAGACCGCGCGTCTCCTCGACCATCACGCCGTCGATCTGCGTCACCCATGTCTCGTCGCGGTAGACCAGCCTCAGCCATTCGTCCCCGGTCATCTCCTCCCGGCGTGCCACCTCCCACCGGTCGCCGTACTCGGTGGCCCCGGCGATCGCCGAGCCGAGAAACGGCTCGCGCGCCACCGACTGGACCGCGTCCCGCCACGCCGGGTCGCTCAGGCGTCCGGTTCGGGTGAGCCGGTCGGCGAGGTCACGGCGGAGCCGGGCCGCCAGAACGGGCGTGCCATAGGTGATCACGGTTGTCCCTCCAGGAGCAGGTCGGCGAGAGCTGCGGCGATCGGCAGGCCGGTGGCGTCTTCGATTGATGTGGTCAGCCGGTCAGGTGGAGCGGTGGTGCACCCATGCTCGTCCTGCCTCGGCGGCCCGCGCGCGGAAATCGCGTCCTTCCACCGGGCCGAACCGCGCCTTGTACAGACGAAACAGCGTCCACAGCGCGGCCAGGGCGGTTACGGCGTCCGCGGGTGCGGACCGCCAGGCGGGCACCTGGGCGAAAAGTGCCTCGGTCTGCTCGGGGGTGTGGCCCGCCTCGATGAAGCGGGGTGCGAGTATGACGGCATCTATCCAGGCCGCACCGCGCGCAGCGAACGCCCAGTCGATGACGTACGGCCGACCGTCATCGATCCGGAAGTTTCCGGAGTGCAGGTCGTAGTGGAGAAGGGTGTCGCCGTCCAGGGCGTCGGGGCTGAGCTTGTCGAGCGCCGTCTCGTACATGGCCCGGTGCGGCAACTCCTCGGGAGGAAGAGCGAGCAGTCGCGCGGCCTTGGCCTGGAGCATCGCGATGTTCGCGGCGACATCCGGAACATCGCCGGGGCACGGGGTGAGCGCTTCGTTCAGGACGACCAGGGTGTCCAGCACGAGCGGCACATCCGGTGAACCGGGCGACAGATCGGCATCGCGACCGTCGACGTACTCATGCAACAACACGATCCACCCCTCCACCTCACTGCTCCACCGCAGGCGGGGGGTGGGCAGGCCGGGCGGCAATGCGGTGCCGGCTCGTCGTTCCCGCTCGTACAGAGACGCGGCCGGACTGGTGGTGGAGACAGTCTTGAGGAAGACGGTTCCGCCGTCCTCGACGTGCAGCCGGGCGGCGAGGCCGGGCATGAGTCCCTTGGTGACGGGTTCGGCCTTGAGGACCTGGCCGATCCGCTGCTCGACGATGTGACGCACGGTGCCGGGGAGGTCGTCCCACTGTGGTCTCACGGTCAGCTCTCCCTTGGGTCGTCGGCGCAGCCCGCGTAACACTGGCTGCATTGGCTGGCAGGTATCCACAGCTTGGGGACAACCGGCAGGCCGGCGGCTCGCATGGCCTCGACGGTAGCCCCGATCGCGGCCACGGGGTCGTGAATCGCGTCCTCGGGGGTGTCAATGGGCGCGTGATGAATGAACCGGCCGGCGACCTTGACGCAGAACTCCTGGTACTGACGGGTGTACGCCAGAAAAGCGTGCCAGCCGATGTCCACCTGCTTGGAAGGCGACAAACGCGCATCCGGGTTGAACGCGCACGCCACCAGGAACGCCAGGGCCTGTTCCATGATGTGCGCGGCTTCCTCCGCAGAGATGTCCTCCTCGCGGGCGATGCGGTCGATCAGGAATCCGAACAGCTCCTCGGGGATGAGGGTACGAGGGTTGGCCAGCTCATCGTCTGTGAGCCGAGCCGTTGTAGCAGCAGCCATTGCAGCCTCCGTTACACGGGCGATCCTTGAGGGAATCTCGCGCGGTGATGCGGCTCCACGGGAGATAAGCGGCAGTCGAGAGAGCTCGACACGTCCGGAGTGAGCGGGGAGGAGCGCATGCATTGACGCTAAGGAGGGCGCCTACCTGCTCCCCAAGGAGTTTGAGCCTCTTTGCGGAACAGCTCACGCAGTGGGCAACGTCCCTGCCCCACCGTGCAAACTCGCGCAAAGTCCTTGAGGTGCTACTGCACTACGCCCACCCTCAGTGACGTGGTCATCCGTTTCCGATCGGAGGAGAAGCCTCGTGACACTGCGTTTCCTCGGCAAGGACACCATCGACGGCGGTTCGCCGACGCTGTTCGACGACGGCGACAGATACGTGCTCCAAGGCTGGATTGTCACCGATCCGACCGTACTCAGCTGGTTCGGCCTCGCCGACCACGAGACCGTCGCCGAAGTACCGAAAGAGCTCATGGCGTTCCTGCCAGAGGGCGTGATCGTTCCTAGCGGATCGTCCTTGGTGCTCGATCGCGGCGAAACGTACGTGTTCCAAGGCCCGCTCATCACCGACCCGGTAGTGCTCGCCCAGTTGGACCTGCCCGGCCATGAGACAGTGATCGAGATCCCGAAGACCGTGCTGGAGGTTACCGGTGACCTGGAGCCCCGAGGCGCTGACGTTTGATCAGTGGACCGCGATGTTCCGCTCGTGCGAGCGTTCGGCGGTCCATCTGGAGATGCGTGACCTGTACGCCGTATCCGCAGAAGACCCCATGTTCTCGGCGTGGAGGGCAGGCCACCGCGATGACCCGGCCGATGAGGCATCGTGGTGGCGACCATGGCTCAGCCTGATGCGGGAAACGACCGACAGAGGCGTGGAGGTCAAGCGAGCCCGGATCGTGTCGGAGCCGGTGACCGAGTACATCCGCTTCGAGTACGACGTCTCCTTCACCAACCTCGCAGCAGGTGAGCAGGTGCGATGGCTCCCCCGGCGCCTGGCGTCCGGGATCGCACTGCCCGGTAACGACTTCTGGCTGCTGGATGGGGATCGGGTGCAGTTCAACCACTTCACCGGAGACGGCGACTGGGCCGGGGTGGAATGGTGTGAAGAACCCGACGTGGTGAAATTGTGCGCGGCGGCGTTCGAGGCAGTATGGGCGGCGGGAACCGACCACGGCGACTACACGCCCACCTGATCACGCCTTTATCCACACGACCGGTGAGCAGCGCCATGTCATCGCCGTCACACGCCGTTACCCAGGCCAAACAAGCTATGGGCACCCGCCTGCGGGAGATTCGCCTCGCCGCGCGGCTCACTGGGCGTGACCTCGGCGACCTGGCGGGATGGCACTCCTCGAAGGTGTCGAGGATCGAGCATGGCCGGCAGACACCGTCCGAGAACGACATCGGCATTTGGTGTCGTCACTGCGAAGCCGATGACCAGGCTGGTGACCTGGTCGCGTCGCTACGCACCATCGACGAGATGTACGTCGAATGGCGTCGGATGCAGCGCACCGGTTTGCAACGACTCCAGCAGGCCGCGGTTCCGCTGTACGAGCGAACCCGCTGCTTCCGTATCTACGAGCCGTCGCTGATCCCGGGCCTGTTTCAAACGGCTGGGTATGCGTTGGCTCTCATGCGTGCTGTGGTCGCTTTCCGGCAGATTCCTGACGACAGCACCCAGGCGGTCGAGGCCCGCATGCAACGGCAGAAGGTCCTCGACTCCGGTGGTCGCCGCTGTGCGGTCATCCTGGAGGAAGCGGCACTACGAACCCGGATCGGCGACACCGAAGTGATGGCCGCCCAGCTCGGCCACCTGCTCAGCGTGGCCTCACGCCCCAACGTCAGCCTTGGGATCATCCCGATCCGCGACCGCGTCATGTGGCCTCCCAATGAATTCTGGATCTTCGATGAGGAGCGGGTCCTGGTGGAGACCCTGTCCGCTGAACTGACCGTGACCCAACCACGGGAGATCGCGCTGTACGCCAAGGCGTTCGCCGAGCTCGCTGAGCTGGCGGTGTACGGCGCGGCAGCCCGAACGTTGATCACCTCGGCCATCACTTCCTTGGACGTATGACAGCCTGTGCCATAGACGCCGCTCAGCCAGTTGGGCCAAGCTCGCTCAGGGGCCCGGTGGGGAGCGCGATCCATCCTTCGGAGCGCGCCGAGTGAACTTGGTCCGGCGCTGGAGCGGTCACCAGACCTTGAGATGCGGCGCGAGCGATGAGTGCGGCGATGACGGCGTCTATCGCGTCGTCGGACATCCGGCAGATCTGTTCGTGCACTCCCAGATCCAGCCATGGCGCCGCTTCCTGAAGTTCGTCGACTAGCTGCGCAAGTGCGCCACGATTCGCCGAACGTTTGTAGCCGTTGTGGGGCAGACCCCAGCATTTGAGCGATGCCGCAGGGTAAACCTCCACCACAACACCGGCGCCACTGCGATCGACCGGCTGCCCCTGCCGGGCAAGCTCGGCTAATAGAGCCGCGCAGCGCATGGCGGTGTGACCGATGCGATCAGCGGAGACGCTCAAGGGTCTGAGTGCCAGCTCCGAGGTCACCCGGTCAGTGACGCGGAGGGCGAGGTCTCTGCGCCAGTCAATGCCTGCGACTCCGCCGGGCACCTCGACGTGCCCGGTGCGGTGAGCCACGATGAAATCAACGAACTTGTCCGGCCAACCAAGCGGACAGTCGATGCCTGTCTTGCCCGCGCTCTTGATCGCCTCGACGATCAGATCATCGTCCGCCCGAATCTTGAGATCGCGAACCCGGGCACCGTTGGCAGACCAATCGAGCCATGCCACCGCTGTCCGGCCTGCTTCCGCCGCGAGGTCGACTCCAACCGTCAGCACCCTCTAACAATAGAAGCCGTTCAATCGCTAACGCGTCGCTCCTGTTCAGGTAGTCGCGAGGCTGGCCTGGTGAAAGATGTCTGCGGGAAGAGGGGATGCCAGTTGCCAGAGAATCTGCATTGGTCGGTCGCCTTCGGATGACACGTAGGTCATGGGTCCGGCGTAGAAGAACGGTGGAGCGCCGAGAGAGCCGTCTTCCTCTCTGGACTCGCGGAGGAAGAGATGCACGGTCGAACCGCTGTTGACGTAGCGCTGGCCGGTCGGTGACGACGTCCGCGTGGTGCTCTGCGACTCCCAGTGGAAGAGCGTCGGGCTGATTGCCCGATCGTTGTACATGGTGGTTGGTGAGAAGCCCTCGGTCTTGCGCAAGGTCACAAAGAAGGCGTCGGCTCCAGCTTCAGGAACCCACTTGACCCCCTCACGGACGTTGCCAGGACGATCGACACCAAAAGCTGCCAGTGCTTCGTTCTTGGAGTATCGAGCGTGCAAGCGCAGCGGCAGACCAGGGATCTCGCGAGTGACCCGATGCATACGCTCTTCCAGGATTGACGACACGGCGCGTAGTTCCTCGGCGCGATGAGGATGATCGCCTAACAGTTTCAGGACAGCGCTTCCTCCATCGAAGGACACGTTTCCACCGAGCAGAGCCACATGCAGCATGGCGAGCAGACGGGGATCAGCAGTGGTGTCATCACCACGGAGCTGAGCTAGCCGCAGGGGGTCGTCCACATGGAGGAGACGCCCGATGGCCCGGCCGATCTTGCGGTCGGCCTCCTCGTCAGCTACGGGCCTATTCTCAGCGCGGCGCCGCAGTTCAGCCCAACCTCCCCTGCCGGAACGATAAAGGTCTTCGAGCTCATGACCTGTCTCTGCCAAGAATTCAGCGAGGGAGATCTCAGGCATCGAGCGGAGCTCAGCGATCAGGTCATTCCACGAGAGGCGGAGCGCGCGGCGTATGTTGTTGAGAACCATCTCGGTTACTACGTTATCGAGCTGGAGGTGACATCCAGCAGGGAGCATAGGGTTGGCCAACGCGTCGGGAAGCTTACGCCTAGACACTCCCGTGAGCGCGGATAGCCGCAGGTCAAAGCGGAATTCGGCACGCTGATGTCCAACAAAATCCAGGGCAGTCAGACATGTCTTGTCTGGATCGCGCCGCAGGCCACGGCCGAGCTGCTGCAGGAAGACGGTGGCACTCTCCGTAGGGCGCAGGAAGAGGACAGTGTCTACCTCTGGGATGTCTACCCCCTCGTTGAACAGGTCCACGGTGAACAGCACGTTGACCTCGCGTTTCCTCAAGCGCTGCACGGCATGGCGGCGCTCGTCGCGTGGCGTTTCGCCAGTCACAGCCAGAGAGGGGATGCCGTGCTTGCTGAATTGGTCAGCCATGAATCTGGCATGCTGCACGCTCACACAGAAGCCAAGGGCACGCATCTCACCAGGGTGGGCGATCTTGTCTTGTACCGCTTGCAAAATGAGGCGAACTCGGGCGTGGTTCCCGGTGTAGAGGTCATTGAGAGCCTTTTCGTCGTAGTGTCCACGACGCCAAGCCACATCGGCTAGCGACACGTCATCGTGAATGCCGAAGTAGTGAAACGGAGCGAGGAGCTGCTGCTCAAGTGCCTGCCACAGGCGTAGTTCGTAGGCGATCCGTCCGCCAAAGAACGCTCCAACGTTAATGCCGTCGGTTCGCTCAGGAGTAGCGGTCAGGCCGAGGAGGTAACGCGGCTGGAGGTGCTCTAGCAGCCGTCGATACGTAGGAGCCTCCGCATGGTGGAACTCATCCACGATCACCATGTCGAACCGCCCTGGATCGAGCTCATCGAGGTTGACGTTGGCGAGCGATTGAACCGAGGCGAAGACATGCCGCCACCTCTTCGGCTGACTCCCGGCGACGAGCTTCTCTCCGAAATCCCCATCCCGGAGGGTCTGTCGGAAGGTGGCCTGGCTCTGGTTCAGGATGCTTTCGCGGTGAGCCACGAACAGCACACTGTCGACCTTCCCGGCAGCGACCAGTCGTCGATAGTCGAGTGCAGCAACCACGGTCTTGCCAGTGCCCGTAGCCATGACGACCAAGTTGTGCGTGCGGCCATGCACCTCACGCTCTGCTTCTAGCTCTTCCAGCGCCTCGGCTTGGTACCAGCGTGGAAGCACATCCAGCGTGGCGATCTCCAAGGGAAGTTCAGCCGGAGTTGACCCGCCTTCGCGCTTGAGCGCCTCAGTTAGCCGGGCCCCATCGCGGGCTGGATCGTAGCCTTCGAACGCCGGATCAGCCCAGTACTGCTCGAAGGTGGCGGTGAACGTCGAAAGCAGATGAGCCTGTTCGACCTGAGAGAGCCGTACGTTCCACTCCAGGCCGTCCAACTGCGCGGCCTTCGACAGGTTGGACGAGCCGACGTATGCGGTCGAGAAGCCTGTGTTCCGGTGAAACATCCATGCCTTGGCATGAAGCCTAGTGCTGAGCGTCTCGTAAGAGATCTTGACCGTTGCCCCCAGAGCAACCAGACGATCCAGCGCGGTCCTGTCTGTGGCCCCGATGTATGTCGTGGTGATCACCCTGAGCTCGCCGCCCCTGGCGATGAACTCCTTGATCGGTCCTTCGATGAGACGCAGGCCGTACCACTTGATGAAGGCGCAGATCAGATCCACTCGGTCAGCGGTCGCGAACTCCCGCATGACTTCGGTACCGATGCTCGGCTGGCCTCGCCCGTTCACGAGGAGAGCGCTGGCAGATAGCGGGGTCTCGGGCCGGATCAGCGGCTCTGGCCGCCCAGGCACTCCCGATGGCTGCCGTACCTCAGTGAGTAACCAACCAGGCTGAAGGACCCGTTCCTCCGTGTCTTCACTGCCAAGGAACCCGTTGATGATCGTCTCGGCGATGTGGTTCGCCCGGTCTATCTGCTGCTCAGGGGACTTGGCAGCACGCAATGCATGACGTGTCAGAGCGGCAATGTGCCGTACGAGATAGTCCTCCGCTACCGCCTTCTCAACAGAGGTGACCTCTACCGACTTGTCCGGAAGTGCACGCAAGCGTCGATCAAGGGCGTGCGTAACAAGCTGTTCGTGGGCTCCAGCCGCGAGGTCGCTCATGAGCACGCACTCTAAGCCCGCAGGCATGGCCTTTGTCCTGCTTCTCTCTGACTACATCTACTCAGCGCTGCTTACATCATCAGCACTCGTCGGACGATCAAGGAGTTCTTCGTCTGCGATTACGACGACAGCGCGTCGCCAAGCACAGCTGGACATCGGAGCCATCTATGCAGCAGAAGACCGATAGCGCTAAGCGATCTGGACTGTATGGAGCTATTTTGCTAGCCTCTATCATCATTATTCATTAAAAAATATATATATAACCACATTTAAGTCAAACAGGACACGCGAAACATAGCCGACATAAGGGACAAATGACTATTAATATTCGCATCAGCGGAGACCAGGCAGAACAAGAGTTGCGATCGCTTTATAACTGGCTGCTACGGGAACCGAAAATCCTCGATTATGCGGAAGTGTACCTTGTTAAAAAAGAACCGTCTCCAGGCAAGATGGGGGACACCCTTGACCTGATCGCACTAATAGTGACTGGCGGTCTACAGTTGCCGAGCTTAGCCATTTCACTAGCAGGGTGGCGCAACACTCGGCGACGCAAATTTCAAGTAACTATTGAGCGCGGAGGTGCTACCGTGACTCTTCCCGACGCCGATACTGAGCTCATTGTTGCGGTTCTAGATACTTTAAAGGACCAAAATGAGCCTTCCTGACCCGCTAGCGTCGCGTGCCGTTATAGTGGGAACCAGTAAATATCTAAGCATGCAAGACTTGCCAGCAGTGGAAGAAAACATAAAAGAATTTGGCAAGCTTCTACAGAGCGATGATCTATGGGGACTGCCTGCCAGTAACTGTACAGTTGTAAGTAATCCACAAATTAATACCGACATGCTCGACCCGCTACACCATGCCGCAAAAGAAGCGCGAGACACGCTCATCTTCTATTTTGCTGGACATGGATTAATTCACTCAACTGGAAATAGTCTTTATCTGACCCTGGTTGGATCAACCGATGCAATGTACCGGTCAGTGAGCTACGAATACGTGAGAACAGAGTTACGAGAAAGCAGAGCAAGGCGGAAAATAGTCATTCTTGACTGCTGCTATAGTGGGCTCGCTTTTGGTTCAATGAGTGGTGTCGACCAACCAACCGAGCAATTAGCAAATAGTGCAGCATTAAGAGGGACTTATCTCATGGCCGCAGCCAGGGATAACGAAACCGCAGACGCGGAGAGCGATGGATTATATACGGCCTTCAGTGGAGAATTGATCAACCTTATCCAGAACGGCATTCCTGGCCAGCCGGACCTACTGGATGTGGATGCAATTTTCACACATGCACGAGAAGCGCTTCGAGACAAAGGGCGGCCGATACCACAGAAGCGAGAAGAAGACTTCAGTGGAAAAATAATTCTTTTCAAGAATCGCGCTAAAGAAGAAATCGACAAAGAGCACTACGGATTGGTCTCAGACGTCGAACCCGGAAAAATCTTCTTGAATCGTCATGCACTCCACGAAGCAAAAGTACATCGTCCTCTTCAGGCGGGAATCTGTGGGACCGCTGCACGAGGCGGCGCAGAATCCATCGTGGTCTCTGGAGGCTATGAAGACGACGAAGACTATGGCGACACGATCATATACACGGGACACGGTGGACGAGATCCAAACACTGGAAAACAGGTCAAGGATCAGTCCCCTACAGATCCTGGTAACGCTGCTCTTATAAAGAGTGTTATGACAGGTCTTCCCGTACGAGTCGTGCGCGGATCTGGAGGAAATAAGAATTTTTCTCCAGAGTTTGGATATAGCTACGACGGCCTATTCGCCGTGACGGAATATTGGACTAAAAATCAGCCTGGCCACCACATGGTGATGCAGTTTCGACTAGAGAAAATCATCGATTTAGACAGGCTTCTAACGAAGCAGCAGATGTCCCAGAGGCAGAATTACGGTCGCTGGGAATTCGTAGCAGGAGGCTTATATTCAGACAGACGTTTAGCCGCCGAAATCAAGAATATATACGGGCATGCCTGTCAGATTTGCGGGATTGTCTTGGAAGTTCCAGGGGGGCTTAAATTTGCATCGACTGTGCATATCCGAAGCCTCGAGTTACCGCACAGCGGGCCAGACGTTAAAGAAAATATGCTTTGTCTATGCTCAAACCATCGCGATCTTTTTAAATATGGCGCCATCACTATCGAAGATGATCTGAAAGTGGTCGACCAGACTGATGGCGAGGTTATTTCAGACCTAGTATCGAAACATTCGATTAGTCTAGAATATATTCGATATCACCGAGAACACCACATGGCCGGCCAGCAGCAACTACTAGAAAATCTCGACTAGCTGACCACTCCTAATAACCGTAGTGCTCCAAGTCCAGCAAGGTCCGCACGGACTGACGAACCGTGGGGTGGTTACGAATCACTCTTGCAATGATCGGACGAAGTCATCCATCTCTCGAGCAACCTCGGGCTACTTCCAGTTCTTCGCATCTGAGGCGAGGTCTCATCGAGCAAACAAGATAGTTGAACCGGCCAAGGTTCGTCGGCTGTACAGGATAACTCTTATGTCGCAAACCCAGTCGACGGTCCACTCCAGATACAGCAAAGCCCGTACAACCTGTTTGGCTGCGGGCAAGTCCATTCCGAGGGAAGCTCAACCGCTTGCGAGTAAGCCCTATGCGCGTTTTCGGGCCCTCTGCCGCCGAATCCCACGAGGGCACACCTCACGGCTGCCTGCATTTGAAACAAAAATGTTGCCTGCGAAATTAACCTCTACTCGATTTCGAATAGATCTTGCAGTAGAGGCGCTTACGCAGGAGGTTTAGCTGAACTGCCATTCGGTTAATCAGACCTCAAAGGATCCGTTCTTGATGCCGCCGATAAACGTCTGCCATTCGCCGCTAGCGAAGCGCAGCACTGGCCCGTTCGGATCCTTGCTATCCCGTACGGCACGGCCGCCGCCGGAGAGCTCTGCCGTCTCCACGCAGTTGTCCTGCTGAGCACTCTGGCTACTCTTGCGCCAGATAAGCCCTGAGGGGATTCGGTCCACAGTCGCCGCCTCTATCCCTGCCGTAGCTGATCAGCGAGGGCAGCCACATAACGTACGGACTCCTCGACGGTCAGGGCTGCCGCCACTACCCGGTTAAACGTGAGCGTATACGCTTGAATCTCCTCCGGTCGTTCCAGGAAGAGGTTGTCTGTCGGCGTCTCTAGGTAGACGATCGACGGATCCAGATCGCCCGCGAAGTCCAAGATGACGAACCCGCTTCCCATCGCCGCGTGCGCACCGATTGAGTCAGGTAGCACCTGAACAGCGATGTTCGGTCGCATCGCCATGTCAGCAAGATGGCCGAGTTGTTCCGCCATGACCTTGGGACCACCGACCATCTTCCTTAGCGCCGCCTCGTCGATGACGGCCCAGATCTGCGGCGGGTTGTCACGACTGAGGATTGCTTGCCTGGCCAGACGCGCCTCAACACGACGCTGGACGGCGGTTTGATCAAGGACCTGTCCCGCTTGGAAGATCGCCGTGGCGTAGTCAGCTGTTTGCAGCAGGCCAGGGATGGTCACGAGTTCGATGGTGCGGATCTGGGTCGCTTCTGCCTCGAAGCCGGGGAGGCTGCCACCGAACACGTCCTTGTATTTGGCCCACCAGCCTCTTTCTCGGGACTGCCGAGCAAGGTCAAGTATTGCCTCACGTACGGCGGGGTCGACGACGTTGTAGAGGTCGAGCAGGAGCCGAACGTTACCGATATCCGGCAGAACCCACTTATTTTGCTCCATGTGGGTGAGGCGACCGCGCGACCACTCCAAGCGCCTGGCCACCTCATCGTGGGTGAGACCCGCCTGCTCGCGCAGGCGGATGAGCTCTGCGCTCAGACGCCGCCGTTTGATGGTCGGACTACCGGTCATCTGCCCTCTTCTCAGGTGTTAAGTAAGCGAATCGCGCAATCTGCCCGCCGAAACTAGACAATACCGGCGATGAAATTTTGGCCTTGAAAATTCTGTGGCCTGCCCTCACTATGTGAAGAGTATCCATCACGCAGAGTGATCTAGGTGCGACTCTTACCTAACGCACCCTTTGAAACTCTCGGAGAGCAGCCACTCAAAGGTGGCGGTCCGATGCGGGCCAGGAGAGAGCTCGGCTCGTTCGGTGCCATCACCGGGCCGAGGACGTTGGAGAAACGGTTCTGCCAGACGAATGGCGTCGTCTGGCAGAACCTCAACCGCACACTGGAGGTGCGACCTGTGTCCAACCCTAATAGAACCCCGAAGATCGTCAGGGTCCGCTGGCATGCCGAGCAGCCGCCCTCGCCCCTCGGTTGCCGCTGGTGCGGTCATCCCCCGTACGCGCACGACGCCGCCAGCCTGCCACATCGGCCCGGCCACCTGTGGGAGCAGCCCACCCCGGCCCAGGTCCGTACCCGCATGACGGCCCGGCGCCGCCTCGGCCTCTGCGGTCGGCTGCCTTCGGCCGTACCGGCCGCACACCCGGTGCCCGCCGCGCCGAACCCGTCCACCGCCGTGGCCGTGCGCCCGACGGGCCGGTCCTTCGCCGGTTCTCCCTCGGGCAGGGGACGCCACGCGCGACCGGCCGCGATAGCCGCGCCGCCGTACAAACAACCGCCGTACGGACAGTCGCCGTACGGACAGCCTTTGTCCAGGCAGCAGCCGTACGGACGGGAGTCGCCGGGTGTACGGCCCTGGCCGGGCAGGCGCGAGTCGTACCGGAAAGGGGTAACGGCATGAGCCCGCCACCCATCGAAGCGACCGGCACAACAACGACCGCCGAAAAAACGGAAAACCTCCCCGCTCACCTCTCCTGCGAGCCCGATGAGGACGACACCAGTGCGCTGGCACTCCGGTTCACCGGCTGGTGTCTCTGGTACGGCAAGGCCACCGAGCGCTGGTGGGCGCTCTCCCCCGCCTGGTGCCGGGAGCGCGTCGGCCTGGTCGAGGCCGACACCTTCGCCGAGCTGGTCGCGCGGATGCGGCACATCGAGGACTTCCGCCCCCATCCCGCCTCCGACCAGCGTGAACGGTCACGGCGTCCTCTCCCCGGGACAGGCCGCCGAACGGCCGTTCCAGAGCCACGGCCTGAAAGTGTCGACGGCACCGAGGACGTCAGGTTCGTGGAAAGGGACGCCGGGGGCGAGACGGAAAGGGACGCCGGGGGCGGGAAGAGCATCGCGATCACAAGGAAGGGGGGTGACAGGGATGGCAGGGCGACTCCTCTCCGCGCTCGCCGGCGTGTTCGCTGACCGGTTCCGGGCGACGGCCGACGACGCCACGGAACCGGCCCACGCGGGTTCGGGCCACACGGGAGCGGTATGGTCGCCGCACCTGAGCCACGTGCCCGGGTGGTCGACGCCCTCGGGTCACGCGGGTCACGCGGGTCACCCGGGTCACGTACCCACTAGCTCTCCCGTGATCTCTCAGCGGTTCGGAGCCACCCGCGACCAGGTCAGGCCCGCCCGAAACTTCGTCGCCGAGATCCTCGGGGACGACCACCCGCTGCATGACGACGCCGTGCTCCTCACCAGCGAGCTCGCCACCAACGCCGTCGAGCACTCCGCCCAACCAGTTGATACCGGCACCGGGTGGGACGGTACGGGACCGGTCGAACAGCCAGGGGAGTTCGTCGTCACGGTGGCCTTCCTCCCGCACGGCGTCATCGTCACCGTCCAGGATCCCGGCTCCGCGCGGATCCCCTGCGTAAGGAACTCCGGGCTGGACGCCACGGGTGGCCGGGGACTGATGCTCGTCAACGACCTCGCGACCCGCTGGGGCTTCCACCGCGACGGCACCGGGACCGTCATCTGGTTCGAGCTCGGCTCACCCGGCTGAGAACCCGGGCAGGGCCGGTGGACCGGTGTGATGGTGCGAGATCTGGATGGACTCGTACCATCACACCGGTCCACCGGAAGCAACCGAGAGGCGAGAAACGGATACGAGGACGATGCCAAGCCCTCGAAGTCGAGAACATCCGCCTCCAGTCCGAGCTGAGAAAGGCGCGTGAGGAAAAGCGCGAGCTTGAACAACGGCTTGAGCTCTATGCGATGGCCATCAACGAACTGGCCACCTCTCGCAGCGAAGACGGAGCCGACATCACCTCTCTGAGGCGCTGACCTCAGAGGGTGTCTTCGATCCCCGTTGGCGATCACTGAGCGGTTCGACAGCGGCATGAGCGGAAGTCACCAGTGAGTCTGTCGACGCGATGGCGTCCTTGATCGCTTGCGCGTCGCTGTCGAGGAGCCGCCTCTCGCGTTCCACCGGATCGGGAATGATGGCCCAACCGTCTCCCGCATAGCGCGGGATGACGTGAAGGTGGAAGTGGAAGACCGTCTGGAAGGCGACTTCGCCGTCGCAGAGGAGGACGTTGATCCCCTCGCAACGCAGGCTCGAGCGTCGCAAGGCTCGTGCCATGTCATGACCGACCGACCACACGTGAGCGCTCGTGGCTCCGTCGAGGTCTTCAAGGCCCACCGCGTGCTCGCGTGGCACGACAAGAAGATGGCCGGGTGCGACGGGATTCAGGTCCATGAAGGCGACAACGGTCTCGTCCTCGTACACCACACTGGCCTCGGCCTGCCGGGCCGCGATGGCGCAGAAGATGCACCCCTGCGCCGCCGACGTCGCGCTCTGTGTCATGCGCGCAATGGTCCCAGTGCGCCCAGACAGGTGCCATTCATTTGATGCTGGAGCCTGATCCCTGACGACCGCTCATCATCGGCTGCTTGTCCCATTGACCCAGGATCGGCGCCCGGCCCGGGAGCCTGATGGCACACCGCTGCTGTCCGGGCTACGGGGGAACCTCAAAGGCCCCTGACCACTGGTGAGGGCACGGTCTGACCCCAGGACTCGAACATCGGTCCGGTGCGGGAAAGTGCTCACTCACCAGTGGCTACCAGGCCCCGAGTCTGCCCGATCAGCTGACCCGGTAGCTCCCGTCAGCGCCAGATGACGGCCTGGGTGTGGCGACCGGTGTTCCAGTAGTAGGTGACGGAGCCGACGATCCAGCCCTGGTTGTTGATGTCGTGAGTTTGGGCGCTGGTTACCCTCGCGTCTGTGGGCAGCGGCAGGGTACGGGGCTGGGTGGTGGGGGTGTCCCACAGGGCGGTGAAGCCGTACGGGTTGCCGACCTTGCTGTAGCTGCCGACGATCTGGCCGCGGTCGTTGATGGCGACGGCGCCGGCGTTGGAGACGTCGGCGGGCAGGGGAAGGGCCGTCATGGAGGAGCCGTTCCAGAAGAAGCCGCGACGGCTGCCGTCGGCCGTATCGGAGTTGCCGACCACCTGGCCGAGGTTGTTGATCGAATTGGGGGCGCTCATCCCGCCGAACGTGCCAAGATCGCGGCCGGTGCCGTTGTGCCACAGGTACGCCCGGTAGATCGGCAGCGGGAGACCGCTCTCGTTGACGACGTAGTTCTCGGCGCCCACCACCTGGCCGTGGTCGTTGACGGCGTCGGCGACCAGGCCGGGGCGGCGGTCGATGACGGTTTTGACGTCACCGGACAGCAAGACGGCGCGCTGTTCGGCGAAGCCGGGAGTGGGCGCGAAACTGATGACGATGTGCCCGTTGGCGACCTCTGCGTCGCAGTAGCCGGGGGCGCCGTGCGCGCCGAGGTCCTCCATCTTGCCGTTGTGCCAGAGGAAGGGAGTCCACTGGCCCGAGGGCAGCTCGCTGCAGCCGACGACGCGGCCGTCGTCGTCGATGCCGGAGGCGAAGCTGGTCTCGCCGCCGAGCGTGCCGAGGTCGGTCATCGTGCCGTTCTTCCACAGGAACGCGTGGCTGAGCCCGGACTCCAGCGGGCTGTCGCCGACGACGTGGCCGTGATTGTTGATGCCTCGGGCGATGCTCCATATGCCGCCGAGGGTGCCGAGGTGGACGACGCGGAGGCGCTCCGGACTCGCCGCTGCGGCTGGCGAGGAGAGCGGGGCCAACGACGCGGTCGCGATCAGAGCGATGGTCATGGCATGGCGGAGTAATCGGCGCATGTAGAGGATTCCCTTCGAGGCACGGGGATGTAGTGATCACGATAAGCACCGGCCCGGCCGCCGTTTCTCACGAAATCCTTACGTCTCGCCCGCGGCTCACCAGATAAAGGTCACCTTGCGGGAGGTCTCTCCGCCGGTGTCGCGGCGTGTTCACGTGCCGTCGACGGCGAGCCCGGCCGAGCCGCACAAGGTGATCCAGGTCGCGACGGGCTCAGCAGAGGATCGCCGCGCACCCGGCCGAGGAGTGACGGAATCCTCGACTGAGAGGCCGAGATGGTCGCCCGGGTCCTTTTTCTTGGATCCCGTGGTTGATCCGGTGTTCGCGGTCTTCACGGACGGACGGCGGTCGCGGCGGCGAGGTCCTCGGCTGGGAGCCAGTGTGCGGTGGGCTCGTAGTGAAGCCATCCCTCCTGCCGGGCGGTGGCGGTGGCGGTGTGCAGCAGCCGGTTCAGGAGCGGATGGTGGTTTCGGCGCCGCCAGACCAGCGACCACGGGTAGAGCGGGGTGGGATCGACCAGCGGGATCAGCGCCGTGTCCGCGATGTCGGCGGTCTGGGCGTTGGCGTCGATCAGCCACACCCGGTCGGTACGGGCATGGAGCTGCGCCACCACCTGCTCCAGCGTGGCCAGCGCCGGCCCGATGGCCAGCGGGATGGCGAAGTGGTCGCTGAAGGCGCGCAGATAGCCGTCCAGCTCGGTGGCGCCCGCCAGGGCCGGTGTCCAGATCCCGCAGGAACGCAGGTCGGCCGGGCGCAGGCGGGACCGCGCCGCCAGCTGATGGCGGCGTGACATCAGCGCGTACAGCGGCTCGAACCTCAGGGGCTGATGAGCCAGGTCCTCCAACCGGGAGGAGGCGAGGCCGTGCACCCGGCCGAAGGCCACGTCGATCTCGGCACGCCGCAGCGCCGACAGGGCGGTCCCCAGGCTGTGCCGGCTGCTCAGCTCCAGCGGCAGGTCGACCAGGTCGATCAGCCAGCGCGTCAGAAAGGAGCCGGCGATCGGGCGGAAGGTGTCGAGCCGCAGCGGGCGGCAGTCGAGCCGGGCGGCGGCCACGATCTCCTCGGCCGCGGCCAGGGTCTGGCGCGTCAGGGGCAGCAGCCGCCGTCCCAGGTCGGTCAGCTCGACGAGGTGATGACCGCGCACGAACAGCGATCCGCCCAGGGTCTCCTCCAGGCGCCGGATGCGAAGCGACAGCGCCTGCTGGGTGAGGCACAGCCGGGCCGCGGCCCGTCCGAAGTGCAGCTCCTCGGCGGTCGTGACGAACGCCTGAAGCTGTCGAAGGTCGAGATCCACCCACCACACGCTGCAGCGACAAGCAACGCTTGTCAAGAAGGGAAGGTCTTGTTGGACACCGCAGGCCGGCGAGCGGTGGGATGGATCTCATGGATGAGGACACCCGGTCGGGCGAACCGGTCCGAGACACGACCGTCCGAGACACGACCGCCACCGCCGACGTGACCGGTACGACCGGGGACGGCGCGGCGGATCCGCGCCGCTGGCGCGCGCTGGCGGTGCTGGCGATGGTGCAGTTCATGTTCACCGTGGACAGCTCGATCGTGAACGTCGCGCTGCCCTCGCTGCAACGTGACCTGGGTGCCTCGACGGCGGACCTCGCCTGGGTGGTCAACGCCTATGTCGTGACCGCGGGCGGGCTGCTGCTGCTCGGCGGGCGGCTGGCCGACCTGTGGGGCAGGCGCCGCATGTTCCTGCTGGGCACGGCGATCTTCGCGCTGGCGTCACTGGCCAGCGGGGTCGCGGCGAACACCGGCATGCTGGTGGCCAGCCGGTTCGGGCAGGGCCTGGGCGAGGCGCTGGCGGCGCCGGCCGCCCTGTCGATCATCGTGCTGACCTTCCGCGACGGTCGCGAGAAGGCCCGCGCCCTGGCGATCTGGGGAGGGCTGAGCGGGCTGGGCGCCACGGTGGGGGTGTTGCTGTCCGGGGCGCTGACCGAACTGGCGGGCTGGCGCTGGATCTTCCTGATCAACCTGCCGGTCGCCGCGGTGGCGTTGCTGCTCGCGCCGCGGCTGGTGAAGGCGCGGCCGGGCAGCGGCGGCGGCCGCGGGGTGGACTGGGCGGGGGCGGTACTCGTCACGACCGGCCTGATCGCGCTCATCTCCGCCCTGCTGTCGGCCGGTCACCGCGGGTGGGGCACCTCGGCCACCCTCATCCCTCTGGGCGCGGGGCTGGCCGCGCTGGCCGCCTTCCTCGTCGTGCAGGCGCGGGCCGCCTCGCCGCTGGTTCCGCCGCGCTTCTTCGCGAGCCGCGTCCGCCTGTCGGCGAACCTGGCGACGGTCACGCTGGCCAGCGGGATGGCGGCGACGATGTTCCTGCTCACTTTGTACATGCAGAACGTGCTCGGCTACCGGCCGCTGGCCACCGGGCTGGCCTACCTGCCGTTCTGCGTGGCCTTCCTCGGCGGGCTGATGGTCTCGACCGTGCTGACCGACCGGCTCGGTACCGCGCTCACCAGCGGCGCCGGTCTCGTCCTCAGCGCCGCGGGCATGCTGTACGTCGCGCTGAGGATGTCGGTCGCCGGCGGTTACGCCGTCGACGTGCTGCCCGCCATGGTGATGATCGCCGCGGGGCTGGGGATCGCCTTTCCCGCGCTGCAGAACGCCGCGCTGCACGGAGTGACCGACGAGGACGCCGGACTCGGTTCCGGGGTGCAGACGACCATGCAGCAACTGGGCAGCGCCCTGGGGCTGGCCGTCTTCGCCGCGATCGCGATAGGCCGTACCGGCGCGGCGCTGGAGGCCGGCGACTCCTCGTCGGCGGCGGCCGTCAGCGGCTACCGGTGGGCCTTCCTGGCCGCGGCGGGCGCCCTGGTCCTGGCCTCCGTGCTGGTGTCGGCGACGGTGTGGCGCGCCGGAGCGGATCGTACGAGAAAGCCCGCCGCATGATCGAGGGCGAGGAACTCCGCGGCGGCGTGAACGTGGCACGCCGGTGTCGCCGGACTCACGCGCCGTTCAGTCAGCCGGCCGCCATCGCCGGACGTGGGCGGCGCAGAACTCGCGGAAGCTCGTCGGCCGGTCACCGGTGACGTCGGCGACCGTCGTGGTGGTCCGGTCCTCGGCTCCGCCGGCGATGGCGTGGTCCATGCCGGACAGGAGGACGGCGAAGCGGTCGGGGATGCCGGCGTCGGTGAGCAGCTGCCGCATGACGTCCACCGTGACGCCGCGGTGCCGGACCGGGCGCCCGCTCAGCTCGGCGATGGTCGCCGCGACCTCCGCGTAGCTCAGGGCCTGCGGGCCGGTCAGCAGATGGTCGGTGTTGTGCGGGGTCGTGTCGGTGAGGGCGCGCACCGCCACGGCGGCGATGTCGGCCGCGTCGATGAAGCCGACCCGGCCGTCGCCGGTCGCGGTCACGATCTCGCCTCGTTCGCGGATGCTGTGCGCGTGCATGTGGTCGTCGGCGAGGTTCTGCATGAACCAGGAGGGCCGCAGTACCGCCCACTCGGGGAACATGTCGGCGATGGCGGTGTGCACCAGCCCCAGGCCGCTCCCGCCCGCCGGGATGGCCGACGAGCTGAGCAGGACGATCCGTCGCACGCCGGCGTCGCGGGCCAGGTCCAGGAACGGCCGCATCTGCCGCGCCGGCTCGACGACTCCGAGCGGCGGCATCAGGTAGATGCCGCGTACGCCGTCCAGGGCCGCGGGGTGGGTGCTCTGGTCGTCCCAGTCGAAGCGCACGTGCCGCCGCGCGGCCTCCGGCTCCGCGGGCCGGCTCCGGTTAGCGGTCCGTACGCGATGTCCCCGCCGGATGAGCCGGTCGGCGACGCGCCGGCCGGTGTTGCCGGTCGCGCCGGTCACGAGGATGGTGTCGGCCTCGGTCATCGGGTCGCGCCTGTCGCCGCGACGCCCAGCTGGTCGTCGCCCAGTGCCTGGAGCGCGACCATCGGGTTCCAGTAGTCCCGGTAGTGGACGACCTTTCCGTGGGCGACGGTGACCACGGCGATGTAGGAGATCTCGTACGGCTCGCCGGTGGCCACGACCTTTCCCGAGGCGGTGAACTCGGCGACGACGACCGCCGGATCGGCCGTTTCGTGCACGGTGAGGGCGGTGACTTCGGCGATGTCGAGCTTGTCGGGGTAGTCGATGAGGTAGTCCGTGATGGCGGCGATCCCGTCGAGGCGGCGCGGCGATCCGGGCGGCGCGAAGGGGAACTCGGCCACCGCGTCCTCGTGCCACAACTCGAGGTAGGCCCGCATGTCCTTGGCGAGCAACAGGTCCACGCCGCGCCGGAAGACGGCGGCTGTCGTGTCGGTCATGTCTCTCCCGTGGTCGAAGGACGCTCCGCGATATGATTCGGACCGCCGGTCCATTTAATATACGGACCGGTGGTCCGAATTGCCAAACCGAAGGAGCGGGACATGACGGCGGCAGGGCGCAAGGAGCGGGCGGACGCCGTCCGCAATCGCGAGGCGGTGCTGGCCGCCGCGGCCCGCTTGCTCGACGCCGCGGACGATCCCGGTGACGTGTCCATGAACGACATCGCGGCCGCCGCCGGCGTCGGCAAGGGGACCCCGTTCCGGGGATTCGGTGACCGGATCGGCCTTCTCCAGGCCCTCGCCGAGCAACGCGGCGAGCGGTTGCGCGCCGAACTCGCCGCGGGCGAATCGTCGTCCGGCCCGGTCGAGCGGGCGACGGCGATGCTCGACGCGATCCTGCGGTTCAAGCTCGCGAACCGCTCGCTGATGCTCGCCCTGGAGAACGCCGGCAGCGGCAGCCCGTACCGGAATTCGACGTACGGCCGGTGGCACAGGCACCTGGCGGAGATCGTCGCCGAGGTTCACCGGCCGGACGACGCCGACTACCTGGCCCACGCGTTGCTCGCCGCCGTGCGCAGTGATCTCATCGAGCATCTCGGCGACCAGCCACCGGAACGAACTCGCGACGGCCTCGCCTGTCTCGTACGCGTCGTTCTCGCCGGCGATCCCGCCGACCGGCCCCGGTGACGCGCCGGCATGCGGCGGCATGCGGCGTCACGCGTCGAGGCGTGCTCCGGTGAGCTTCTCGCTGAGGTCCCACAGCCGGGCCGCGGAGTTCGGGTCGATCGAGTAGGGCATGACGCCGAAGGCGAGGGACTCACCGGTTCGCACCCGCTCCTCGGCGATGGCGACGGGATCGTCGCCCTCGGGGACGAGCGGGGCGATGTCGGAGTTCTCGCAGTAGACGCCGCCGAGTCCGTCCAGCTGCGGACCGGTGGCGCACCACACGCTCGTCGCGGCGCCCTGCTGGGGGCTCTTCTTGTTTCGCGACGGGTCGATGAGCGGTTCGCCGTTCTCGTCGATCATGCCCATCCGCTGGAGGAGTTCCGGGTCGGTGTGCCGTACGAGCGGGGTGAGGATCCTGCCCGGGTGCAGGGAGAACGCCCGGACTCCGCTGTCGCGTCCGCGCCGGTCGAGCTCGACGGCGAAGAGGTTGTTGGCCGTCTTCGACTGGCCGTACGCGCTCATCGGGTCGTACGGGCGGCGCTCGAAGTGCACGTCGTCCCAGACGATGTCGGACTCGCGGTGTCCCCACGACGAGACCGCGACCACCCTGGCGCCCTCGGCCCGCAGCAGCGCGGGCCAGAGCCGGAGCGTCAGCTGGAAGTGGCCGAGGTGGTTGGTCGCGAACTGGGACTCGTAGCCGCGCGCGTCGTGCGAGAGCGGGACGGCCATGATCCCGGCGCTGTTGATCAGCATGTGCAGCGGCCGGTCACCGTCGAGGAAGCGGTCGGCGAACGCGTCGACCGACGCGGGGTCCTGGAGGTCCATCGGTTCGAGCTGGACGCCGTCGACGCCGGCGAGGGTCTCGGCCGCCTTCTCGCGGTTCCGTACGGGAACGACGACCGACGCTCCCGCCGCGCGCAGCGCGCGGACCGTCTCGACACCGAGGCCGGAGTAGCCGCCCGTGACGATCGCGGTCCTGCCGGTGAGGTCGGCACCGGCGAGGATCTCGCCCGCGGTCGTCGCGGGACCGTATCCGGTGCCGAGCGGGGTCTGCGGTGTGACGGTGGTCATGCGATCGCCTCCGGGACGTCGAGGCCCGGATGGCCGAGCCTGAGGTGACATACGGGCTCTCCTATGTCGAGCCCACGAAACGGAGGATGCTCCGCTTCACGGTTTCGACGCTAGCGGAGGATCCTCCGCTTAGCAAACGCGCCATGTCCCACCGGGACGCCTCGGCCGATCACCAGGGCGGCCGTGCGCCGCCGCACCCGGTCTCCTGACATCCGGTTCTGACAGCGGCGTCGATCAACGTAAACTGTGGCTCGTCGAACGCCCGAAGTTCCGGAACGCTACAAGGGTGGGTAGATGCGGACGATCCTCTTGCAGACCGAGGTCTCCGACGCCGAACAGGCCGTCATCGAGCTCTCTCCGGGCCGCGAGATCACCTTTGGGCGCGGGACGGCGGACGCCCCGGTCGACTTCCCTCTCGACCACCCGGGGATATCCCGGCGGGCCGGGATCATACGGGCCGTGGAGGATTACTGGCTGCTCACCAATCTCAGCCATGACGCCACCCTTGTCGTGGAGAATCCCGAGGGGGGCGGGGAGTTCCTCAAGGTGGCTCCGCGCCGGGCGGCCGCGCCCATACCGTTCGAGTTCGCCCGGGTGGCGCTCCCGGTGGCGGGTGGCGCATGTTCCTTTCTGGTCTTCGCCTCACAGCACAGCTTCATCGACCCCGACGTGCCCGAGGCCGCGATGGCCGGTGAGCCGACGGTCTCCGGCTTTCCCCTGGACGAGACGGCGAAATACTTCCTCGTGCTGATCGCGCTCTGCGAGCCGCGCCTTCGCGACTGCACGTCCGCGGTCATCCCGACGGTGCCGGAGGTGCTGGAGCGGTTGCACGAGGTCCCCGGCTGCGCGGGACTGACCCGGACCGCGGTCAACTTCCACATCGACTATCTCGCGCGGACGAAACTGCGCGTCAAACCGTCGTCCGGCTCGCGCAAGGCCGACTGGCAGCGCGCCGCGCTGGTCTCGGTCGCGCTGCGCTTCGACCTGGTGCGGGAGGAGCACCTGAAATGGCTGAACATGTGATCGCGCCTGACGTCCGGCCCGGTCGCGTACGTGACCGGGCCGGTCGCGTACGTGACCGTGTCTGACGTGCGACCCGGCCTCGTACGTGACCACGCCTGACGTGCGACCCGGCCTCGTACGTGACCACGCCTGACGTGCGGCCCGGCCTCGCAGGTGACCGCTCCTGACGTGCGGCCCGGTCGCGCAGGCGATCACGGCTGGTATTCGGCCCGGTGCTTCCGCACCCGTTCGACGAACGGCCGGATACGTTCGGGCACCCCGTTCTCCTCACGGACCACATCGTCGGAGGAGCGGAACGCCGCGGCTCCCAGCAGGCCGGGATCTCCGGGCACCCCGGCCATCAGGGGCAGCCGTGTGCACAGATAGCGGCCGACGGCGGGGATGGTGTCCTCGGGGGAGAAGGGCGGGGTGGGGATGACGCCGCGGCGGTCGGCGGGCAGGTAGTACTGCAGCACCGACGGCGTCCAGCGCGCGAGGCCGTACTCGTTCTTGGCCACGTCGTACAGCCCCGCGTCGAAGTTGCTCTCCGCCTTCAGGATGCCGGCGACCAGTGCCGGGCTCAGGCCCGGCTCGCCGCACATCGTGCCGGCCTCGACGATCAGGGCGCGGTACTCCTGGGGGATGTCGGAATCGGAGCGCAACCAGCGCCCGAACGGATCGGCCACCGACGAGTCGACCATCCCGGCCCCTGAGACGCCGGCCATCATCAGAAGGGCCGCGGCCACCGCCCCCGCGAGCCGTGTGCCCGTTCGCCGCAGCGGGGCCTTGGTGGTCCCGGCCAGCACCCGTGCCAGGTAGAGCTGGCGGGCCGCGCTGGGCCGGAGCCTCGGGTCGGGTGTCAGGCAGTCGGTCACCCAGGAGCGCCAGCCCTCGGGCAGCGAGACCGGAAGCGTCAGGGGCCGCTCGCCCGCGGCGTACTCGGCGGCGGCTACGTAGCGCGCGCGGGCGGTCGGGGCGTTGAAGGGAAGGTGGCCGGTGAGCAGCTGGCAGGCCGTCACGCCGAGCGCCCACACATCGGCCGAGGCCCACACGGCGTGTCCACGTTCGCTCAGGGGCTCGCCCCAGCGCTCCGGAGGCACGTGGTCCACCGACCCCATCGGGGGAAGGTAGCCGTGGGTCCCGTCGATCTCGGTGGCCAGGCCGAAGTCGGCGAGACGCACCGAGCCGTCGGCCATCACGAGCACGTTGTTGGGCTTGAGGTCTCCGTGCACCCACCCCTCGGCGTGCATGTGCGCTATTCCCTCGCAGATCTCGGCGATCAGCCTCGGCGCGCCGGGAACGGGGGCCCCTCCCCGGATCAGGTCGGCCAGCGACCGTTCCGCCAGGTCCATCACCAGGACGCACGCGCCGTCGAGTTCGGGATTTCCCGCGTCGTCGATGACGAGCGTTTCGTGTAATCGGATCAGGCGAGCGTGCCGCAGCCTGCTGTGCAGGCGTATCTCGCGCTGCGTCATGTCCTTGAGGTGTCCCAGCTGCCGCCGGGTGACCGTGCCCGTGGGCAGGAACTTCAACGCCGCGCGTGTCGCGCCCTCCCCGTCTCGTACTCCCAGGTAGACGCTCGCCCAGCTCCCCGTGGAGATGGGCCTGCCGACTCGCCAGTCACCGACGCGGTATCCGCGCGGAACACTGACCGCCCATCCCTCGGTGTCCATCGGTCTCCTGCCCTCCTTGCCGTTTCCCGGCCGGACTCATCAAAGTGCGTTCCCTTGAATGCTCGTCGGCTTCACGTCGGGGAAGCCGACGTCCCTGCTCCTGCGACGGTTCCGGGGCCCGCGGCCGGGCCGATGCCGTTCAGGACGGTGGTGAGCAGGTCCTCGACGAAGCCGGGGGGCACCTCCAGGGCGGCCGCCGTGCCACCGCCGAACAGGTGGGGCAGGACCAGCTCGTGGCAGGCGCCGATGATCATGGCGGCGGCGGCCTCGGGATTGGCGTCCGGGGCCAGGCGGCCGAGATCGCGCTCGGCGCGCAGGTACGTGGCCAGGTCCGCGCGTAGTCCCCGGCCGCCCGCCACCGGGTTGGGCAGGTTCGCGAACCGGACGAGGACCTCCGGCCGGCCGAGCAGGCCCGCGAAGGAGGGCAGGATCGCGACGTGCAACGCCAGCCCCTGGGTGATGTAGGCGCGCAGGTTGTCCTCGACGGTGCCGCTTCCGGCCCTGGTGGGTCGCTCGCCCAGCCCGCGTTCGACGGTCTGGACGTGAGCGTGCAGGGCGAGCGCGAGCAGCTCCTCCTTGCCCGCGAAGTGGTTGTACAGCACACCGTCGGCGACCCTGGCCTCGCGGGCGATGTCGCGTACGGTGAGCCCGGCGGTACCGCGCTGGGCCATGAGGCGTTCGGCGGCGGCGATCAGGTGCTCGCGCAGGCTCTGATCGCCCTCGCCGTCACGCAGGGCCGCTGCTTTTCTCGGGGACATCACATCGCATCGTAGTGACCGCCGGGAGCAAATGATCACCGGAAGCGAGTGGCGGTCAGGAGAGATTCCGGTCCGGAGAGATTCCGGTCAGGGACCGGTGACGGTCAGGGGTGGTGACGGTCAGGGACGGTGACGGTCAGCGGCGGGTGGCGGTCAGGGACGGTGACGGTGAAGGGTGGTGACGGTCAGGGACGGTGACGGTGAAGGGTGGTGACGGTCAGGGACGGTGACGGTGAAGGGTGGTGACGGTCAGGGACGGTGACGGTCAGCGGCGGGTGGCGGTGGTCAGCCAGGCGGCGCCGCGCAGCCGTACGGCGTCGGGCTCCTCGTAGGGCCGCAGCGCCACCGTGAGCGCGTCAAGGGCTCGGGCCGCGGTGTCCCTGTCGACCTGGTCCAGGGCGAAGCGGACGGGGCCCCATGCTCCGAGGAAACCGGCCGCGTCGGCGGCGTCCCGGCCCCACACCTGGGGCGCGTCGACCGGTGTGGAGGTCACCTTCTCGAAGCCCGCGCCGGTGAGCACCTCGCGGACACGGGCCGGGTCGGCCAGCGACTCCGGGCCGGGAGCGCCGGGCCCGGCCGGGGCGGGGCTCGGCGGCAGGTGCTCGGCCATCGCCGCGAAGACGGTGCCCAGGTCGTTGTCGGCCATCCTTCGCAGGGACAGGATGGCCAGGCGCCCGCCCGGCCGCAGCGCGCGGCCGATGTTGGCGAACGCGGCGACCGGATCGGCGAAGAACATGATCCCGAACCGGCTCACCGCCACGTCGAAAACCGAGGCGGGGAAGGGGTGGATCTGGGCGTCGCCCTCCTCGAAGGTGACGTTGGCGACCCCCTCGTCGTCCGCGCTGGCACGCGCCCGCCGCAGCATCGGCGCCGACAGGTCGATCCCGGTGGCCCCTCCGAGCCGCGCCCGCCCGGCGGCCAGCCGCGTCACCTGCCCGTTGCCGCATCCGACGTCGAGCACGCGGTCCCGGTCACCGATGGCGGCCGCCGCGAGCAGGTGGTCGTTGAACCCGCTGTTCACGGCGTCGTACCGGGCCTGGTGGTCGGCCCAGTGGTTCCCTTCGTAGCCGTTCCACGCTTTCGCCTGCTCGGTGTTGACGGTGGAGAGCATCGGGTTCCTCCCGTGGGTCTCTCGGGGCGCCCCGGACGGCTTCTCACCGGTCCCGCGCTCGACGCGGCCGCGACATCCCCGATATGAACACTCGTTCATGAATGCTTGTTCATAATGAGGGCGTGGAACCGCACATGTCAATCGTCACCCGGGCGGGCCGGAGCGGGAGGGGCGCACGCGACCGGGTGGCGGACGTCGTCCACGGGGGCCGGCGTCTGCCCCGGCCCGCCGTACGCCCCCGGGAGTACGGCGGGTTCAGAGATTCGGGACGCCGGCTCGGGGACTCAGGACGCGGGCTTCTCGTCGGTCCAGCCGGCTTCGAGGACGGTCTGGGAGTGCCACACGGTGCCCGGTTCGAATCCGGCCTGCAGCCCGCCCGGCCGTACGACGACGTTCTCCCTGGCCAGCGCCCTGCCGGTCGCCTCGTCGAAGATCAGACGGTCCAGCAGGACTCCGTCGGCGCCCTTGGCGTCCGCCTTCGCCCTGGCCGGTCCCTCGATGGCGACCGCGCTGCCGGTGCGGCCCTCCGCGTCGGTGACGCCGCGGGAGACCTTGATGGTCTTGAGGTCGGCGAGCATCCGGAAGGCGGCGCCGCGCACCTGCGAGGTGACCGGCATGTCGGTGATCAGCCCGACCGAGACGGCGAACAGCCAGGCGTCCGACGACATCGGGTCGTCCGACTCGGTGCCGGTCCCCCCGTACGAGCGCAGCAGCCAGGCCTTGAGGTCGGCGGGATCGTCGGGCAGGCCGCGCAGGTCCTTCATGGTGACGTTGCGGCCCAGCCAGAACACCTTGTCCCCGTCGACGAGCGGGGTGTGGCTGCCCTCCGCCTCTCCCGGTTCGGTCGACAGGACGTAACCGCCCCTCTTGCCCCCGCCCTTGCCGGGGACCTCGACCTCGATCTCGGTCGGGGAACCGGCCCGCCGCCAGGCCGCCTCGTCCTCCGGGCTCGCGGGCCGCGCCCCGAGTGACCGCGTCCGGCTCCACTGGTCCCCGCCGGTCGCCGACGGGGTCCAGCCCTCGTTCCGCGTCCGCTCGACGACGGTGTAGTCCCCGTCCGCCGCCTCGGACAGCATCCGGGTCACCGACGCGGTGTACCAGTAGGCACCGGTCGTCTCCGGCTGGCGGGCCGCCCCGTGGGCGGCGGCGAGCAGGATGGATCGGCTGGAGAGCTCGACCCGCGGGGCGGAGGCCGTCGGGCTGGAGGACGCCGGACCGGAGGACGCCGGGCTGGAGGCCGTCCGGCCCGGGTCGGCCTGGGCGGAGGGCGCGTCCTGGACCGTGCCGCCGGTCGCGGAGATCGTGACGGCGACCGCGGTCACGGCCGCGGCGGCTCCGGCGAGGCCGAGGCCCCATCCCGGGCGGACGACCCTGCGCCTGGCCGGCGCCCGCCGGGGCTGTGCCATGGCGCGGGAGAGCTCGGCGGCCCTGGTACGCGAATCGACCGGGGTGTCCCCCAGGTGCTCGGGGCGCGCGGCCCGCAGCTGATCGATGGGGTTCATGACCACTCCTCGCTGAGGTTCCTCATCCGGGGTCCGGGGTACGCGGCGGTGTCCATCTCCTGCTTGAGCCGCTTGCGCGCGCGATGGAGCCGTACCCGGAAGGCGGTCGGAGAGCAGCCGACGACCCGCGCCGCGTCGCGGGGGGAGAGCCCCTGCCAGGCGGTCAGGATCAGGAGTTCCCGGTCGTCCTCCGACAGGCCCGTCAGCGCCTTGAGCACGCTGAGCCGTTCGGCGACCTGCTCGGCGACGTCGTCCTCGGTCCAGGCCCGCAACTCGGCGCTGAGCGCGTCGCGCCGGACCTCCGCCCGGATGTTGTCGCGCAGCACGTTGCGGGCCACCCCGAGGAGCCACGGCAGGGCCGGCTCCGGCACCTCCTCCAGCCTCCGCCAGGCGATCGCGAACGTCTCGCTCACCACCTCGTCCGCCACCTGCCGTCCCGCGCGGCTGACCACGTAGGCCCAGACACGTTGCCGGCACTCGTCGTACATGCTGGTGAACCGTTGCGAGTCGTCCGTCACCGCCCCGCCCCCTTCGTACCGGATGTGTTGTTCTGACACCGGGAAATGGCCGGGGCCCCTCGTTTGTTACCTGCCTTCTCCAGAAAAAATGGTACGAACTACTACAAATCCGCAATCATCCCTGTCCGGGACCGGTCTCCCGCCCGGTGACCGCGGGCGGGGAAGGCCGCGCGACCGGCCCCTCCCCGCCCCGTGATCACAAGCTCGCGGTCCTCACGTCCCGCCCGCCCGCGTGTCAGCACCTCGTCCCGGGCGCGGGCAGCACGCGGTCGGTGAGGTAGCGGTCGATGTGGGCGCGGGCGCAGGGGTTGGAAGCCTGGAGCGTGTGGCCGGGCCCCTCGTGCCGGACGACGACGCTGCCCGGCACCTGCCTGAGCACCCGCCGCACGGCGTCGGACTCGCCCCAGGCGCCCGCGCCGAGCATGGGCGGCAGCCCCTTCGGCAGCGGGGCGGGCGGGTTGGTCACCCCTACCGGCCAGCCGACGCAGCCGAGGGTCGCGGTCGCCATCGTGCTCGCGGTGCCCGCGTTGGGCGCGACCTTGCGCAGCCTGGCGATCGTCGCCTCCAGCTCGGCGCGGCCGGCGGGACGGGGCCAGTCGACGCACTCGGTGACGCCGGTCGACTGGTCGGGATAGCGGGCGCCGCGCTCGGGCACGAAGCCGGAGGCGTCGCCGCCGGCGGCCGCGCGGATGTCCCGTGCCAGCTTCGGCCACACCTCGGCGCCCCTCCTGGCGGAGCTCACCGCGAAGGCCTGCAGGTCGCGTCCGTCGTACGCGATGCCGGCCTGCCTGGCGGGGACCGGCGTGCGGTCGGCCCCGGCGACCAGCTTGCGCCACTTCGCGGGTACGTCGCGGCACTTTCCGGCGGCGCACCAGGCGAAGAAGCGGCCGATGGCCTCCTCGTTGCTCCTGGCCATCGCCTCCAGCTCACCGGCCCAGTCGGCGGTGCTGTGGTTCCACGTGCCGTCGAGCACCATCGTGCGCACCTGGCCGGGGAAGAGCCTGGCGTACGCCTGCCCGTAGAACCCGGCGTAGGAGGCACCGTAGAAGTTGAGCCCGGCACCGCCGAGGGCCTTCCTGATCGCCTCCATGTCCCTGGCCTGGTCGGCCGAGCTCATGTTGGCGAAGAACTCAGGATCCTTGGTGCGGCAGGCCTCGGCGTAGCCGCGGTTGGTGTCGGAGAGCCGCCCGAAGTCGGCGTCGTCCTCGGGGAACCCGGGCAGCGGGATTCGCGTCCAGGTGCACGGCAGGCCGGTGCTCAGGCCGCCGATCTGCTCGCCGTAGCCCCGGGTGTCCCAGGTGACGATGTCCATGCGCTCGCGGAGCTCGGCCCACCGGTTCCCGGACCTGGTGATGGCGATCCCCGGCGCGCCCGGCCCGCCGTAGGCGATCAGGACGGAGCCCTCGGAGGTGCCGGTGGCCTTCAGGCGGCCCAGCTTCAGGGTGATCTCGCGCCCGCCGGGCTGCTGCCAGTTGACGGGGACCCGCAGGTCGGCGCACTCCATCCCGATCTTGTCACCCGGGCAGGTGCTCCAGTCGAGGGAATCGGTTTGTGGTGCCTGCACGCCCGAGCCCAGGAGGGTCAGGGCGACGGCGATCGACGTCAGCATGGAGTCCACGATCTCCGAACGGCCACCCCTGCCACATCGGAGCCCGGTCTGATTCCGGAGACGGCGGATCAGACCGGGGGATGTCATCCCGCGACGACCACGCGGCCACTACGCTGGTGCGCGGGCCGTGAGACCTCCGGAAGGCGGGCGGACCCGCGATCCGGTCACGCCGTACGCACGTCGCCGTCGAAGACCTTGTCCAGGAAGCCCTCCAGGTTGACGACGGTCCGGACGATCCGTTCCTCCGTGGTGAGCGTCTCCTCGAACCGCACGCCGGAATCGGTCCGCTTCGTGCCCCGCACGTAAAGGGAGCAGGCCAGGTCGGCGCAGATGTAGGTGCCGACCGTGTTGCCCTGGCGGCCCGCGGCGCCGACCCTGGGCGCGACGAACAGGGCGACCCCGCTGCCGGAGTGGGGGGTCAGGCAGAGCGAGCAGACGGTGCTCTTGGTGAAGCCCCTGCGGACATCCTGCGCGACGCGCAGGGTGACGCCGACGAGCTCGCCCTGCCGCTCGACGACCAGGTAACCCCGGTCGGGGGCGCCGGGATCGCGCCAGCCCAGGAAGTCGAGGTCGGCCCAGGGGAGCTCGGAAAGGTTCCTGGGCAGGTTAAGCCTGCGCGCCTCCCCCTTCGAGCAGTTGACGAAGGATTCGCGTATCTCTCGCTCGCCGACCGGGTTCATGGTTCACCTACTGTCATGACAATCATTGGAAAGGCCGCCGGAACCCCGGCTCCGGCCCCCGCGATCGGCGCCTCCGCCGACCGGCGAGCGGTCAGACCAGGTCAGACCAGACCAGGTTAGGCCAGGTCACAGCCCGGTCGGGCCAGGTCACAGCCCGGTCAGGTCCGGCCGGGACGGGTCTCGGCCAGGCCGAGGTGCTCCCGGGCCTCCGGCAGCGGCCAGTGTCTCAGTGCGACATCAAGGACGTCGAGGGATTTTTCTCCCAGCACTCGGAGGCCACGCGAGCGCCCGTCGCCGGATGGCGGGCGGATCGGGATCACCCCTCGCGTCAACGGCCTCGAAAGCCGATGATGAACGGGTGTCCGAGTCTTCCTCCGCGCCGCACGCCCCCGACGCGTCCTCTCTCTCCGCCTCGCACACCGCTGACACGACCGCCCCGGCCGCCTCGCACACCATTGGACCAACCGTCCCGGCCGCCCCCTTCGCCCGGTGGCCCGTCGGCGCGGTCGCGCTGGCCACGCTCGCCGTGCTGCTGATCGCGAGCCCGCGCTACGGCTATCACCGGGACGAGCTGTACTTCCGGATGCTGGGTGAGCGGCCCGCCCTGGGGTACTTCGACACCCCGCCGCTGACCCCGCTGATCGCGCGGGCCTCGATCGCCGTGTTCGGCGACACCGTGGTCGCCCTGCGCGTCGTTCCCGCCCTGATCGCGTCGCTCGTCGTCGTCCTGGTCGCCCTCCTGGCCCGGGAACTCGGCGGCGACCGGAGGGCGCAGATCGTCGCCGCGGCGGGAATCGCCACCACGACCCTGCTCCTGATCGGCGGCCATTCCCTGCTGACTCTCGGGGTCGACCTGCCGCTCTGGGTCGCGGCGGCGCTGTTCGCCGTACGGGCGCTGCGGGGCGACGGCCGCTGGTGGCTCGCGCTGGGCGCCGTCGCGGGGGTGGCGACGTACAACCGGCAGCTGATCGTGCTGCTCCTGGTCAGCGTGGGCGTGGGCGTGCTGGCGGCGGGGCCGCGCGAGGTGCTGCGGGACCGCAGGCTCTGGCTCGGCGCGCTGCTGGCCCTCGTGATCGCCGCGCCCAACCTGGTCTACCAGGCGACCCACGGCTGGCCACAGCTGGTGATGGCCGGGGCGCTGGAGGCCGACGAGGGCGCCGACAACCGCCTCGCCTTCGTACCGCTGCAGCTCCTGCTGCTCGGCCCGCCCCAGGCGGTCGTCCAGGTGGTCGGCGCCGTACGGCTGTGGCGGGAACCCCGCCTGCGTTGCCTCGCCCTGGCCTACCCGCTGGCCTGCGCGCTGACGCTCTACTCCGGCGGGCGCCCCGACTACGTGGCGGGCCTGCTCGTGCTGCTCTTCGCCGCGGGATGCGGCCCGGTCAGCCGGTGGATGTCGGGTGCGGGACGGCGCGCGCTGGTCGTCGGCGCCCTGGCGGTCAACGCGGTCCTCTCCGTCGTCATCGCGCTGCCGGTGATCCCTCCCTCGGCCCTGGAGGGCACCCCGGTCGCCGGGATCAACGAGGTGGCGCGCGAGTCGATCGGCTGGCCGGAGTTCGCCGCCCGGGTCGCGGGGGTGGTCGGCGGGCTGACGCCTCAGGAGCGCGCGCGGACCGTACTCCTCACCGACAACTACGGCGAGGCCGGGGCGCTGGACCGCTACGGCGGGGATTACGGTCTGCCCGAGGTCCACAGCGGGCACAACGAGCTCTACCGGCGCGGCCCGCCGTCGCCGTCCGCCCGGATCGCCGTGGTCGTGACCGACTCCCCCGGCGGTTACTCCCGGGCGTTCACCACCTGCGAGGAACGCGGCAGGATCGACAACGGCGTCGGCCTGTCCAACGAGGAGCAGCACCTGCCCATCCTCGTCTGCCGCGATCCGCTGCGCCCGTGGCAGCTGCTCTGGCCCGAGATGCGGCATCACAGCTGACGTCCCGCCACCCGCGAGAAACGCGCGGGCCTAACGCCCGGCGAAGGCCGCGGGCCTAACGCTCGGCGAAGGCGAGGCCGCGTTCGGCGAGCGCCTCGCGCAGGAGGCCGATGGCCTTGGGGCCCATGCCGTGCAGCCGCAGGAGGTCCCGCTCGCTCGTGGCGGCCACCTGGGCGAGCGTCGTGTAACCGGCCGCGGCCAGGGCCCTACTCGCGGGACGTCCGATGTTGGCGGGGATGTCGATGAGGGCGTCTCCCTGGCCGCTCTGGTCGCGGGTCGTCATGATGCCTCCTTGCGGAACGGGTAAGCGGGTCGCCCCGCGCCACGGGAAACCCCCCGGCACGAGAACACCACGTCGTGGGAACCCTGCTGCGCGGAAACCCGGCGTCGTGGGAACGCGTGGCGCGTTTTCGCAAGTCTCGCATTCCCCTACGACAGAACGGCGAGACGCATACGGCGAACACCGTGATCATCAGGTTGAACGGGACATCCGGTGCGGACAGGTCAACGACCGCGACGCCCTGCCCCGACCGCGCCGCGAGGCTTCGAATTCCATGCCGTCGCGCCGTTCCCAACCCGGCGTCGAGCGGATTTGATGGGGCCACCACCGATCCGCAGCACGGAGGCAGGCATGTCGACGCCACAGATCCCCACCACCGAGGACGCCCTTGCCGTGGTCCGGCGAGACCTTCCGGCCGACCGGACGCTCAATCTTGGACCGCTCCAGATCAACGTCCGGCACAGCGCCCTGGCGGGTCTCGACGAGGCGGGGGTGACGGAGAGGCTCGTAAGCATCCACAAGGCCGTCGGCCAGGACCCCGGCCTGGTCGGGAATCTGACGGATCCGCAGCTCCGCCACTGGCTGCTGTACGCGGCCAACCTGCTGGCGGTGAACCAGACGGGCGCCCCCGGCTTCAACGTCAAGGAGGCGTTGGCCTGGCTGGTGAACAACGTCACCACGGTGCGGCCTCGGATGCCTCTCTCCGACCGCGACGGCTTCGAACTCCAGGTGCTCGGCCGCACCGGATGACTGAAGGCGGCCCTGGGCGCGAAGGTGCCGCGCCTCCCGGAGGAGGCGCGGCAACGGGCCGCCGCCTGCTACGGCGCCCCGCCTCCCGGGGCGCCGGGTGAACGGCCCCCGCTCGACCGGGCGCTTCTCCTCAAGGAGTTGCTCCCGCGACTGCAGGAATTTCTCATCAGGGAGGTCGCGATATGGCGCAGGCCGCCCGGGGTGGAGCGCGCGTTCCAGAAGATGTCCGACTTCGAGATGATCGCGCAGCTCGCCCAGTCCGTGGCCTGGGAGATGCTGCAACCGTACGTGGCGGCCAGGGAGGACAACCCGTTCGTGACGGGCTTCGACTATTTCAAGAACATATACGACAAGACCACGGCCGTACCGACCGAGAACGACCTGGTCACCAGGGAGATCTACAACTGGATGGTCGACCACGGGGGCGAGAAGTCCACGAGGAGGCTCATGGTCGGCGTGGAGGGCACCCTGGTGCCTCCGATCAAAAAGAAGGATCTCGGCTACGGGGTGGATGGACGGTACGCGGACCAGATCTTCCAGATCGTCGGCCGGGAGAGGTTCCTCACCGCCTTCCTGACCGGAGACGTGGAGCTGGTCGGCCTGCCCGCCTGAACCCGGCACCCGGGGCCCGGGGCCCGGGGCCCTGGTCTTCTGGCCTTCTGGTCTTCTGGAGCCAGGGCCAGAGGACCAGGACCCGGTCCGCGAAGAGGCCGGCGGCCACGGGCCCGCGCGGCCTCGGATCTCCTTGAGGAAAGCGACCTCGCCTCTCCTCGCGGAAAGCGACCTCAGATCTCCTTGAGGAAACCGGCGTCGACGGCGAAGTCGGCGCCGGTGGTGCTCGCCGAGCGCGGCGAGACGAGCAGGGCGATCACGTCGGCGACCTCCTGCGGCTCGACGAGGCGGCCGGTGGTCAGCTTCATCATCTCCGGCGCGACACCGTTCAGCACGGTGTCGCGGTCGGTGCCCGCCTGCGCGGCGATGATGTCGGCCGCGCCGCCCTCCTCGGTCCACCACGCCGTCCGCACGGGCCCCGGCGACACGGTGTTCACCCGGATGCCCTGCGGCGCGAACTCCTCCGACAACGCCTTGGTGAGATTGTTCAGGCCCGCCTTGGCCGCGTTGTAGTCGACGTTCATGGGAGCCGGCAGCCGGGCGCTGCCCGAGGACACGTTGACGATCGAGCCTCCGCCCCGCTGGAGCATCACCGGCACGGCGGCACGGACGGCCCGTACGACCGAGAACAGGTTGAACTCGAACATCGCCCGCCAGTCGTCGTCGGTGGGGGCGAGGAACGAGAAGCGCGGCAGGGCCACACCGGGCGGCGGGCCGCCGGCGTTGTTCACCAGGATGTCCAGCCCGCCGAACACCTCCACGGCCCGCGCCACGATCCGGCCCGGAGCCTCGGGGTCGGTCAGGTCGTCCGATACGTGGAGAAGGTTCGCACCGTCGAGCGCCTCCAGCTCCGGGGAGCTCTTGCGCGAGGCGGCGACGACGCGGGCCCCCTCGTCGAGCAGGGTACGGGTGACGGCCAGGCCGATGCCCTTGGAGGCGCCGGTGACGACCGCGACACGGCCGGAAAGCTGCAGGTCCATGGAATGCCCTTTCGTCGTCGGGCCCCGTACGGAGGGAGGGGCCCTTCACGTGAGCAAAGCTATGGCGGGCACGCGAGCTCGGGCTGGCAGCATTCGGACCGGCAATTCACGCTGGATTCGGACCGGTAATTCACACCGGACATGCACCGGCAATCCACGCTGGATTCGGACCGGCGATCCACACCGGACATGCACCGGCGATCCACACCGGACATGACCGGACGTCGGCTGGACGAGACGCCGGCCGAACGAGCATCGGCCGGGTCAGGCGCCCGGCCGACGGGACGCCCACCGGACGGGGGCTCGTCGGCCGGGCGGGGCCTCGTCAGCTCACATAGGCCTCCAGCTCGAAGATGCGGGCCGCGGTATCGCTGTCGCTGGTCGGGGTGAGGACGTTGAGCCGGACGTACCGGGCACTGACGGGTGTGACGGTGTGGGTGGTGACGTTGGCGGTGTTGCCCCGGGCGCTCACGACGTTCGTCCAGGTGGTGCCGTTGGTACTGACCTGGAGGTCGAAGTCGCGGGTGTTCCAGGCCGTCTTCTCACCGCCCGCGCCGGAGTGGCGCACCACGAACCGCCCCACCTGCGTGTTCGACTGCAGGTCGACCTGGAGCCACTTGCCGGTGCCCAGCGCGCACCACTTGTCGGAGTTTCCGGCCGTCCAGCTGCCGTTCACGGCCTTGGCGGGAGCCTCGTCGGCCGCGCACTGGCTGCTGGCGGTGGCCGGCTTGTTCAGTGCCAGGTTGGTGGTCGGCTGCGTCGTCTCGGGGACGTAGAGGCGGATGTCCGTCAGGCTCGCGCTGCCCTCGTAGACGTTGGTGTAGAGGTCGCCGATCACGAAGTAGTCGGGATACTGGGAGCCGGCCGGCCACTGGTTCGGCCAGGACGCGCCGCCGTTCACGTCGTTCTGGACGAGGGTGGCGTTGTAGCGGCCGTCGTACTCGCCGGGCTTGACGTTGTAGTGCCAGATCGGCGCGTTGTTCACGATGAAGGGGCGGTGGAAGCGGATCGTCTTCTGCCCGACCCGGGCGAAGTTGCCGCTGGCCTCGAGCACGTAGCCGGTGGCGTCGCGCTCGATGGCGAAGGTGTAGGACTGGTTGGGCATCAGCTCGGGCTGGAGCTCGGCCGCCGACGACAGCTGCTGCTCGGCCACGCCGCCGGAGCAGCTCGTCATGAACCACTGGGAGTTGCCCGCGAGGCCGCCGGGCCCCGGCGTCCAGTTGGGCAGGCCGCTGATCCACATGTTGACCGTGTTGAAGTTGCCGTCGCGGTAGTTGTAGTACTGGTTGGTGGTGGAGTTGCAGACCCGCCCGCCGGTGCCGCTGCCGACCCGGTCGGGGTGCTGGGAGAAGGAGTCCATCAGCACCTTGCGGCGGTAGTGCCAGAAGTGGTTGTTCCGCGGGGCGGGGTTGGCGAAGTCCACGATCGACATGAAGTGGAAGCCGTTGTAGCCGTACGGCCCGGACCGCACGTCCTGCCACTCGCAGTAGGGCGCGGCGGCGTTGCCGCTCCAGCCCGGGCTCCTGGACCCCTCGCCCCAGGGGTGCTGCGTCTTGCATCCCTGGGTGCTGTAGCCGTTGACCTTGCCGTCGTACTCGATCGAGCCGTTCCGCTTGCCGCCGAAGTCGATGGTCTTGAGCTTGTACTCGACGCGGTACTGGTCGGGCAGCTTGTCGGTGGGCCGGAAGATCGCCCCGCCGGTGTGGTCGGGCACGTTGAGCACCGCCGCGGGCGCGCCGCCCACCGTCGCGGTGGTGATCGACGGCGGCGACTCGATGACGCCGTCCTTGTTCCAGTCGCGGGCCGACAGCGAAGCCGTCAGCCAGCCGCCCTGGCCGACCGGGAACTCCTTGCGGTAGGTGGCGAAGGAGTTGAACGCGGTGGTCCAGGCCGGCCCGTAGTCGTTGCGGTACCACTGGCCGGAGTCGTCCATGATCGTGTCGAACGGGGTGGTGTAGTTCTCCCTGACCCACGGCGCGTTGCCCGTGTTGATGGGAGCCGAGAAGTTCTCCGAGTGCAGCAAGGTCCAGGCGGCGGCGCTCTTCGCCACACCCGCCCTGCTCTCCGTGCCCGCCTTGGCCTGCGCGCTCGGCGTGGCCGGCTTGCCCTGCGTACCGGACGCGCTCGGGGTGCTCGGGGTGCTCGGACCGGGAGTACGGGCCCCGGCCGGCGCCGCGGCGTCGCCCGTCGCGGGGGTGCCGACCCCGAACGAGGTGATTGCCACGACGGTCGTGGTGACCGCGGCGAGGGCCGCCCTGCGCGCGGCCCCTCTGACGTTTCTTCGCATGGGTTACGTGCCCTTCACTCGACGAGTAAGGCATTGCTCGTGCCTGAACGCGACCCGCGCCCTCGCGGGTGTGCGCACCTCCGTTCCCGATACCGGGCGACCACGGGGTGGCGTCGCCGACCGCCACCCGGGTGCCGTTCACAACCGGCCCTACTCCACGAGCCGTCCCCCCGGACGGCCGCGCGTCAGAAGCCGCCCTTCGGGTCGAGGTACTCGGCCGCGTTCTCCTTGGTGACCCTCGGGGAGGGCACCACGGTGTCCTTCTCGACCTTGGCCCCGCCCAGGATCTCGACCGCCCGGTCCAGGCCCATGGCGCCGATGATGTCCGCGTCGTTCAGGCCGGTCACCAGGTAGTTGGTCCCGTCGAGGATCGCCTTGAGCGCCTCGGCCTGGCCGTCGACGCCCGCGATGACGATCTGCTCGGCCTTGCCCGCGTCCGCGATGGCACGCTGCGCGCCCAGGCACATCGCGTCGTTCTCGCAGAACACCGCGACGAGGTCGGGGTTGGTCGCCAGCAGGCCCTCCATCACCGTCAGGCCGCCGTCGGATCCCCAGTTGCCGAAGTCGGGGGCCTCGACGAGTGTGATGCCCGCGGTGCTCGCGAGCACCGACTTCACGCCCTCGGTACGGGCCAGGCCGATGCTGTTGTCGGCGGGACCACCCTTGATGATCGCGACCTTGCCGCCCTTGGGCAGCTTCTCGGCGAGGAACTGGCCGTTCTGCACGCCGATCGCCTTGTTGTCCGGGCCGATCCAGCTGGTGTACTCGCCGGTCTGGAACTTGCGGTCCACCAGGACTACGGGCTTGTTCGCCGTCTTGGCCGCGTTGAGCGCCGCGGGCGCCGACTCCAGCGGGCCGCCGGAGATGATGATGGCGTCGACGTTCTTGCTCAGCAGGTCCTCGACGTTGGAGGCGAGCTTCGCCGCGTCGCCGTTGGCGTCGGTGCTGATGATCTCGATCTTGCCCTTCTTCTTGGCCTGGGCGGCGATCGCCTTGTCCATGCCGCTGAAGTAGGGGCCGCTCAGCATGAAGTTGGCGACGCCGATCGTGTAGGAGCCGTCGCCGGAGGCGGAGGCGGCGGTGGAGGGCCCGCCCTCGCTGGACGAGCAGGAGGCAAGGCTGAGAGCGAGAAGGCCGGCGGCCAGCAGGCCGCTGAGTTTTCTGGCGTTCATTTCGGTATACCTCGGGGGGTGTCGTGGAGCGGGTACGTCAGGTACGCGTCTGGTTGGCGCGCTGGACGAGGATGACGGCGATGATGATCAGTCCCTTGAGCACCTGTTGCCAGAAGCTCTGCACGCCGTACAGGTTGAGGAGGTTGTTGATCAGTACGAGGACCAGGACGCCGCCGAAGGTGGCCTTCACGGACCCGCGCCCGCCCGCCAGGCTCGCCCCGCCGATCACGCACGCGGCGATCGCGTCGAGCTCGAAGGCGACCCCGACGCTCGGCTGGGCGATGCCCACCCGGCTGGCCAGGATGACGCCCGCGAGGCCGGCGCACGCACCGCTGATCGTGTAGGCGAGGATCACGTGCCTGCGCACGTTGATGCCCGCGAGCCGGACGGCCTCGGCGTTGCCGCCGATCGCGACGATGGAGCGGCCGGCCGGGAAGCGGGTCAGGAACAGGCCGCCCGCGAGGAACACGGCCAGCATGATCACGGTGCTCAGCGGGACGGGGCCGAGCATCGCCGAGCCGAGAGTGAGGAACGCCGGGTCCTCGGGGGTGATCGGCACCTCGGAGTAGACGAACGCCAGGCCCCTGATCGTGGTCAGCGCCGCGAGGGTCACCACGAAGGGCGCCAGCCCGAACCGGGCGACCAGCACGCCGTTGACCAGCCCGAACCCGATCCCGCAGGCGACGCCCACGACCGTCGCCATCGGGATGGGGAGGTCGGAGACGAGGCCGGCGGTGATGATGCCGGAGAAGGCCACCACCGACCCGACCGACAGGTCGATGCCGCCGGTGAGGATCACCACGAGCATGCCGTACGCCAGCAGGCCGGTGGTGACCATCTGCTTGAGCAGGTTGGTGAGGTTGGGCGAGGTGAGGAACGTGTCGGAGGTGAGCGCCGCCACCGCGACGAGCGCCACGATGAGCGTGACGAACGCGACCTGCGCGGTGAGGTCCCGGCCCGCCAGGACCAGCCGGGGGAACCTTCCGGGGATCGAGGCCGACGGGCCGGCGGGGGCTGTGCGGGTCATGCCGTGAGTCCGATCGAGTGAGCGAGGATCTCGTCCTCCGTGGTCCGGTCCGAACGCAGGTCGCCGGTGATGCGCCCCTGGTTCATCACGAGCACCCGGTCGGTGGCGCCGAGCACCTCCGTCAGGTCCGAGGAGATGAGCAGGACGGCGAGGCCCTGCCGGGCGAGGTCGTCGATCATGCGGTAGATGTCGACCCTGGCCGCCATGTCCACGCCGCGGGTCGGCTCGTCGAGGATGAGCACGCGCGGTTCGGCCAGCAGCCACTTGGCGAGCACGGCCTTCTGCTGGTTGCCGCCGCTGAGGTTGACCACCGGCATCGAGGCGCACCCCGAGGGCTGGATGCCCAGCCGGTCGATCATGTCGGCGACGTTCCTGCGCCTGAGGCCCGTGTCGATCAGCGGGCCCCGGGTGGCCGAGTGCAGGGTCGTGAGCGCGATGTTGTCGAGCACGCTCATGCCGAGCACCAGGCCGGTGCGCTTGCGGTCCTCGGTGACGAGCGCGAGCCCGGCCGCGATGGCCTCGGCCGGCGTACGGAAGCCGACGGCCCCGGACCGGCCGCGTGACCGGCCCCCGGAAGAGGACCCGGCCCCGGACCGGGCACCCGCCTCGTCCGCGGAAGGGGACCCGGCGCCCGACCGGGCACGCGTCCGCTCCACGGATCCGGCACCGGACCGGACGACGCGCACCTGGCCCGCGGACGCGGGCTCGGCGCCGAAGACGCACCGGGCCAGCTCGCTGCGGCCGGAGCCGACCAGGCCGAACAGCCCGACGATCTCCCCCGAGCGCACGGAGAACGAGACGTCCTCGAACTCGCCCCCGCGGGTGAGCCCGGAGACGCTGAGCCGTATCTCGCCGGGGTCCGCGCGCCGGTCGGGATAGATCTGTTCGAGGCGGCGGCCCGCCATGAGGCGGATCAGCTCGTTCTCGCCCGTACGGGCGGGTTCGGTCGTCTCGACGATCCTGCCGTCCTTGATCACCACGATCGAGGTGGCGAGCTCCAGGACCTCCGCGAGCCGGTGGGAGACGTAGACGACCAGCACCCCGCGCTCCTGCAACCGCCTGATCAGCGCGAACAGCGAATCGAGGTCGCTTCCGGCCAGCACCGCGGAGGGCTCGTCGAGCACCAGCACGCGCGGCTCGTCCACCAGCGCCTTGGCGATCTCCACCATCTGCTGCCTGGCCACCGTCAGGCGGCCCGCGACGGTACGCGGGTCGATCGCGCCGAAGCCGATGCCCTCCAGCAGCTCCCCGGCGCGGGCGTGCGCCGCCGCCCAGTCGATGAGCCCGCCGCGCCTCCTGGGGAAGTGCCCCATCAGCAGGTTCTCGGTGACCGACAGCTGGGGTACCAGGGTCAGCTCCTGGTAGACCGTGCGGATGCCCCGGGCGTGCGCGTCGTGCGGCGAGCGCAGCTCGACCCGCTCGCCGTCCATCCACATCTCGCCCGCGCTCATGGGCTGGGCGCCGGCGAGGATCCTGATCAGGGTCGACTTGCCGGCTCCGTTCGCGCCGACCACGGCGAGGACCTCGCCGGGACGGCCCGCGAGGTCCACCCCGTGCAGCACCTCGACGCCGCCGTAGTCCTTGCGGACGCCCCGGAGCTCCAGGCTCATCCGAACGCCTCCATGACGACGACCGTCTTCTGCCGGGTGAAGTCGAGGACGGTCTCGTGCAGGCCCTCGCGGTAGCCGCCGGTGTCCTTGGTACCGCCGAACGGCAGGTTCTCGGCGCGCAGCGCGGTCGAGCCGTTGATGACGACCCCGCCGACGTCGAGGCGCCGCGCGATGGCGAACGCCCGCGAGACGTCCCGGGTGAAGACCGCGGCGTGCAGGCCGTACGGGGACTCGTTGGCCATCCGCACCGCGTCGAGGGGGTCGGTGAAGCGGGCGACGGGCGCCACCGGGCCGAAGATCTCCTCGGCGAAGGTGGGGCTGGTGGCGGGCACGTCGACCAGCACGACCGGGTCGACGAACGCGCCGCGCCTGCCGCCCCCGGCGGCGAGCCTGGCCCCCTCCCCGACGAGCCTGCCGACGGCGGCCTCGACCCGCTCGGCGGCCTCCTCGGCGATGAGGGGGCCGACGTCGGTCTCCTCGAGCAGCTGGTCGCCCACGGAGAGCTTGGCCGTCTGGCCGAGCAGCGACTCGACGAAGGCGTCGTGGATGCCGTCCTGGACGTAGACGCGCTTGACCGCGCAGCAGATCTGCCCGTTCCCCCTGGCCAGGCGGCCGAGGACGACGGCCCGGGCGGCCTCCTCGGCGTCGGCGTCGTCGCAGACGATGAGCGCGTCGTTCCCGCCGAGTTCCAGGAAGACCTTCTTCAGGGTCGCGGCCCCGAGGCGGGCGATCTCGCGGCCCGCCGCGGTGCTGCCGGTGAGGCTCACCGCCGCGATCCCGGGGAGCTCCGCCAGCGCCCGGGACACCTCGACGCCCCCGGTGACCAGTTGGTGGGCGTGGGCGGGCGCGCCGGCCCGCTCGACGAGCTCGGCCACCCTGACCAGGGCCAGCGGGCAGCGGGCGGGCGGCTGGACGACGACGGCGTTGCCCGCGGCGAGGGCCGCGGCGGCCTTGTGCGCGTACAGCTCGACCGGGTAGTTGAACGGGACCAGCGCCGCGACGACGCCGAGGGGCTCGCGCATCGTCACCGCGAGGTGGCGTTCCAGGCCGGGTACGGCGTCGAGCGGGATCTGGCGGCCGAAGAGCCTGGTGGCCTCCCCCGCGTACCCGCGGAAGATCCGGATCGCGGCGTCGACCTCGCCCCGGGTCTGCTGCACGGGCTTGCCGTTCTCGGCGGCGAGCAGCGTGGCGAGATCGTCCCGCTCGGCCTCGATCAGGTCGGCCACCCGGTGCAGGAGGTCCGCGCGCTCGTGGGCGGGCATCGCCGCCATCGCCCGCTGGCCCTCCTGGGCGGCCTCGACGACCGCGGCCACCCGTTCCGCGCCCGCCGCCTCCACCTCCCCGAGCTGCTCGCCGGTGCCGGGGTTACGGACGGTGATGACGGAGGCGTCCGGCGAGGTGAGAGCGGACATTCGTAGCACTTCCTTCCATGCGAGCCTTGCGTTACGAGCTGCGGATCCTGAGAAGGGGCGGGATGCGTTACGAGCTGCGGATCCTGAGAAAGGGCGGGATCAGGCGGGTTTGCGGGTCCTGGGGGCGGCGTAGCCGATGCGGCGGCCGATGTCCACGGCCATCCCGAGCGCGACCGGCGCCAGGCGGTGGCAGTCGCCGAGGCTGAACCGCCCGGCCGGCGCCGACACGCTGAACGCACCCACCGGGCGGCCGGAGGCGTTCATGATCGGCAGACCGATGCAGCGCACCCCCTCCTCGTTCTCCTCGTCGTCGATCGCGAAGCCCTGGTCGCGCACGCTGTCGAGCTCGGCGAGCAGCGCGTCGCCGGTGAGGCTTCTGGGCGTGCGGGGCTCCGCCCGCACGGCCAGGATCTCGGCGCGGCGCGGCTCGTCCAGGAAGGCGAGGACCGCCTTGCCCATCGCGGTGCAGTGCAGCGGTACGCGGCTGCCGATCCGGGAGACCAGGCGCACCGACTTGGCGCTCTCCACCTTGTCGACGTAGACGATGTGGTGGCCGACCGGGACCCCGAGGTGAACGGTCTCCCCGCTGATCTCCACCAGCTCGGCCAGGTACGGCTGGGCCGCGGCGCGGAGCCCGTCCTCCTCCAGGTAGCGCCCGGCGAGGGTGATGAGGGTGACACCGAGCCGGAAGGCGCCGGTGGCGTCCCGCTCCAGAACGCCCAGTTCCAGCAGCGAGATGGCATAGCGGTGGGCGGTGCTGACGGCGACGCCGGTATGCGCCGCGAGTTCGCCCAGGGTCATTCCGGATTGACCGCTTCCGGACACGGCACTGATGAGCTCAAATGCCTTGTCGACGCTTGATGATTTCCGACCGCTCTTCATTCGAGTTACTCGAATCTATTTTCAGATATTTGTAAGATTTTTGCGATAGTTACATCGGCGATAACCACTGTCAACCCTCGCGCACAAATAGCCCCCGCATGAGGTGAGGCCGGGGCGGGGCAGGCACGGTCGGACTTGTAGGCATGAACGACCACAAAGCACTACGATCAGGCATATGTCCCACCAGAGCGCGTGCCACTGCCTGCTGTGCGTCGAGCAGGAGGTGGAACTCGACGAGGCCGGCCTCGAAACGATGCGGAGTGTCCGGGAGCGCGGGTGGGCGGTCGTGATGGTCCCGGAGGACGAGGACGGGCCGGGCTGGGCGTTCACCGTCGGGCTGTGGCACACGCTCCGCTCCCCCGAGGTGGCCATGTTCGGTCTCCGCGTGGACGTGATGGGCAACTGCCTCGACACCCTGGCCGACGAGATCGCCGCAGGGCGCCACCTGGTCGAGGCCCGGGAGCGGGACGACGTGATCAGGAACTATCCGGTCGTCGCGAGAGCGGTGGACACGAGCTGGTACCGGTCGCTGTTCGGCACGGCACTGCACTTCTACCAGCGGCCCCCGCTGCCCTTCATGGAGATCGTCTGGCCGGACGCCGCGGGCCGCTTCCCCTGGAACGACGGCTGTGCCCCGCCACTCCGTGAGCTCCAGCCCGCGCTGTGGATCCCGAAGGACGACCACGCCCCGGGCCCCTGGACCAAACTCCCCTGACGAGCCCGGGCCGGGAGCCGGAGACCCGGCCGGGGTGGCCGCATGCCACCGGCGACCGGGAACGCGACCGGGACGGCGACACGCCATCGGCGACCGGAGACCCGGCCGGGACGAAGACGCGCCACCGGCGACCGGAGACCCGGCCGGGACGAAGACGCGCCACCGGCGACCGGAGACCCGGCCGGGACGAAGACGCGCCACCGGAACCGGCCGGGACGAAAACACGCCATCCGCGACCCGAGACCCGGCCGTGAAGGAGACGCGCCACCGGAACCGGCCGGGACGCCGGAGATCGCGACGGATCCGGTTCCGGCGTTGCGGCGAACCGAAACCCGGATAACCGGTTAAACAACCCGACTCCCCCGTTTCATACGGTTTCCCGGCGAATCAGGGTGTTATTCCAGAAAACCTCGCATAAAGCCCACGACCATTTCCTGGTGGCGCCTCCGGCCCCTTCCCCGGGGACGGAGGACGAGGCCCCGGCACGGTCCGGGAACCGCCTCGAGAACCGCGCCTCGGCGGGGCCGGCGCGGCTCGCGCACCTCGTCCGCCCCCTGGCCCGCGAGGATTTCCGGGCGCGTGAGGCTTTCCGGCATATGAGACTTTCCGGCACGTGGGGTTTCCCGGCCGGCGAGGCGTCGGACGCCCATGCCGGCGGCCCTCGGCCCGTTCACCCGACCCCCCACTCGGCGACCCGTGGTTTTTGTACAATTGTTGACTCTGCTTTACCAACGGGGGAGGAATTCCGTGCCAAGGGCGACATTTCGGGAACGCCTGCGTTATTGGTTCGACAACACCATGTCACGGGGCACGCCCGCGCTGATCGGATGGCTCGCCCTCGTCTCTCTCGGCCTCATTCTGCTGGTCACGGCGCTGAGCCTGTGGCTGACCCCGAACGAGGCCGCGAAGAACCACGGCGCCCCGGGCATGCTGTGGATGACGCTGATGCGCGCGCTGAGCCCGGGGAAGGTGGCCAGCGACACCGGCAGCGCGCCGTTCGTCGCCCTGATGTTCGTCGCGTCACTGGGCGGGCTCTTCATCGTCAGCGCCCTGGTCGGCGTCCTGTCCAACGACCTCAAGAGCAGGTTCGAGGAGCTGCGCAAGGGCAGGTCCCGGATCATCGAAAACGGCCACATCGTGGTCCTGGGCTGGTCGGAGCAGGTCTTCACGATCGTCAGCGAGCTGGTCCAGGCGCACGCGAGCGACCGCAGGTCGGTCATCACGATCCTCGCCGACAAGGACAAGATCGCCATGGAGGACGAGATCCGGCAGTTCGCGGGCGACACCGGCAGGACCAGGCTGGTCTGCCGGACCGGGCGGCCCACCGAACCGACCGACCTCGACCTGATGAACCTCGCCGGGGCCCGCTCGGTGGTCGTCCTCTCCCCGCAGGGCGAGGACCCCGACGCGCACGTCATCAAGACGCTGCTCGCCCTGGCCAAACGGCCGGGCAGCCACCCGCCGGTGGTGGCCGCCATCGCCGAGAGCTCCAACATGGCCGCCGCGCGTCTCGCGGGCGGTCCCGACGTCCACCTCGTCGACTCCGACGACACCGCCTCCAGGCTCATCGTGCAGTCGTCGCGGCAGTCGGGCATGTCCGTGGTCTGCATGGACCTGCTCGACTTCGGCGACGGGGAGATCTACCTGCGCTCCGACCCCGACTTCGCCGGCATGACGTACGGCGACGTGCTCCCGGCGTACCAGACCGCCACGGTGATCGGGCTGCGCCGGGACGGGACGGTCATGCTGAACCCGCCCATGAGCACCGTGATCTCCGACTCCGACGAGATCATCGTGATCGCCAACGACGACTCGATGATCCACCTGGCCGCCGGCATGCCCTCGGCCCGCGAGGAGTCGATCGTCATGGTCGAGCACACCAGGCAGAGCGCCGAGCGCACCCTGATCCTCAACTGGAACGGCCGGGGCCGCCAGGTCGTCCGCTATCTCGACGGGTACGTCGCGCCGGGTTCGGTCCTGGACATCGCCTCCGACCACCCCGACGCGGCGACCGGCTTCGTGGGGCTGAGCAACCTCACGGTCAACGTCAAGGAGTGCGACACCTCCGACCGCTACGCGCTGGACTCACTCGGCCTGGGCGTCTACCAGCACGTGATCGTGCTCTCCGACGACCGCTACAGCCCCGGCCACGCCGACACGCGCACCCTGATGACCCTGCTCCAGCTGCGCGACATGCAGTCCTCGCTCGGGGAGCGCTACTCCATCGTCAGCGAGATGCACGACGAGAACAACCGGAGCCTGGCCGAGGTCACCAGGGCCGACGACATCGTGATCAGTGACACGGTGATCGGCCTGCTGCTGGCCCAGCTCGCCGAGAACCGGCACCTGGCCGACGTGTTCGGCCAGCTTTTCGACTCGGGGGGTTCGGAGATCTACCCGCGCCAGGCGGAGCGGTACGTCCGCCCCGGGGCGCCGGTCGACTTCGCCTCGGTGATCGAGTCGGCCCGGCGCCGCGGCGAGACCGCGATCGGCTACCGCCTGGCGGACCGCGTGAACGAGGCCCCGCACTTCGGCGTCGTCCTCAATCCGGACAAGTCGCGACCGCTGCGCCTCGGCCCCGGCGACTCGGTGATCGTCCTGGCCGAACGCTGACCCGCCGGGGCGGGGCCCTGCCGGGTCAGGCAGTGATCATGAAAGCGAGCCCGAGCAGCACTACGACGGGGATCACCCAGACCACGGCCTCGATCGCGAACTCCTTGTACACGGTGAGCTTCTCCCTCTGGGTGCTGCCTGACATGAAAACGACGATGCGCAGCATATGCGTACCGGCAGGCGTTCCCGTACCCGGGTCGGGGCCCGCCGGCGGCTTTCTCCGGCCCGGCCCCGCCGGTTCCTAGCGGCTCAGGTAGTGGAAGCTCGGTTTCCGGTGCATCAGGAAGTCGTGGTGGGAGATGTTCCAGGCGTAGGCGCCCGCCATCGTGAACTCCACCAGGTCGCCGGGCTTGAGCGCGATGGGGACCCGGCGGGCCAGGGTGTCCTTGGGAGTGCAGAGCTGGCCGACGATCGTGATCGGCTCACCGGCCTCCGTCATGATCAGGGGCTGGTCGTGGCCCTTGGTGGCGGGGGTGCGGATGTGGTGGGTCCCGCCCGCCACGATCGCGAACAGCTCGCCGTGGACGCGTTTGACGTCGATGACGCGCGTCACGTACCTCCCGCAGTAAACGGTCAGCGAGCGTCCCGGTTCGATCCGGAGCGTCTCCCCGGGACGGCGGAGCGCGGCCAGGCCCGCGCCGTAGGCCGTCCAGTCGAACCGGTCGCCGGGGTCGGCGTAGGAGACGGCCATGCCGCCGCCGAGGTTGATCTCGACCGCTCCCAGCGTCCGCGCGTAGTCCAGGACGGCCGCCGCCAGCTCCAGCATCCGGGGCGCGTCGAGCCCGCTGGCCAGGTGGGCGTGGATCCCGCGCAGCCGTACGGCGCTCTGGGCCTCCAGCAGGGCGACGCACTCGGCGATCCCGGCGGGGTCCATCCCGAACGGTGTGGCGCCGCCGCCCATCGCCAGCGAGGCCCCCGCGATCGGGACGTCCAGGTTGACCCGTAGCAGCACGTCCGCCGAGCGGCCGGACGCGAGCAGGCGGCGTAGCTCGCCGGGGCTCTCGACGTGCAGGCGGGTCACGTCGGCGAACAGCTCGGCGTCCGTCTTGCCCGGCCCGCCCAGCGCGATCGGCGCGTGCGGGAAGTGTTCCCGCACGTGCGCGAGCTCGCCCCCCGAGGCGACCTCGAAGCCGTCGACGTGCGGGGCGAGCGTCCGCAGCAGCTCCGGGTCGGGATTGGCCTTCACCGCGTAGTACAGCTCGACGTCTCCCAGCGCGGCGCGGATGTCCCTGACGTGGGCGCCGAGCTCGACCAGGTCGTAGACGTATGCGGGCAGCGGCCCGGCCAGGAACGACTCCGAGGTCTGCGGCTGCGCCGCGACGGTGGCTGTCACTGCGTTATCTCCGATCATGGCGGTACGGGACGTCGGACGGGCGAGAACCGGGTCTCGACGATCAGGTGGTGCGCGGGCGTGACGGCGGCCGTGACCGCGGTCACCTCCCCTTCCACGATCTGATCCGTGTGGTGGACATCCAACACGCTTCGCCCGGGCGGTTCGTCGATACGGTGCCGTGTCGGGGAAAGTCGAGGGCGCGGGGAGTACCGCGCCGCCCGTCGGTAGGCGGCCATCCGGGGCGAAGGCCACGAACGCGGCGAGGGCGCGGGAAGCGGGGAGCGGCCGGGGCGTCCCACCCCGGCGAGTGGCCTGAAGGGTCCCCGGGCGGCCGGGCATCCCGCACGGATCGGAAATGCCGAACGAACCGGGAATGCCGGACGCGACCGGTCGTGCTGTCGTGGTCGAGAGATTCGCGATCATCATGGGAGCCGTCATGACCGTTCGAGAGTTGCGCCTGGTCGTCACCGCCGCCGACTACGACGAGGCGCTGCGTTTCTACCGCGACGTGCTCGGCCTGCCCGAGCGGGCCGCGTACTCCTCGCCCGACGGACGGGTAACGATCCTGGAGGCGGGCCGGGCCACCCTGGAGATCGCCGACCCGTCGCAGGCGGAGTTCATCGACCGGGTCGAGGTGGGGCGGAGGGTGGCCGGGCACATCCGGGTGGCGTTCGAGGTGGACGACTCGGCCGCCGTCACCGCCGAGCTGGCCGGGGCCGGGGCGACGGTGGTCGCCGAACCCGTCCGGACCCCGTGGAACTCGCTCAACTCCCGCCTCGAGGGGCCCGCCGGGCTCCAGCTCACGCTCTTCACCGAGCTGGGGGAGGCCGCCGATCCCCAGGGCGCCCGTTAGCCGTTCAGGCCTTCGATCCCGAGGGTCATCGGGTGACGAAGTACCAGAGACGCGCCCGATGGTTGTCGCAGAAGTACTGGTTGGCGTAGACGTTGTCGGTGATGCCGCCGCCGGCGACGGTGAGGCACTTGCCACTGTTGTAATTGCGGATGTGGTAGTTGGAATCGCCCTTGTCGACGAAGGACCACAGGCGTGACGGATGTGCGTCGCAGTAGTACTGGACGGCGGGGGCGTTCTCGTAGGGACTGCCGGCGGCGATGGTGAGGCACTTGCCGGTGAAGTTGTTCTTGATCCAGTAATGGTTGTTGCCTCTGTCCACGAGATACCAGACACGCGACCCGTGACTGTCACAGCCGAACTGGACGGCGGGGGCGTTGTCGTTCCGGTCGGCACCGGCGATGGCCAGGCACTTGAAGCTGTTGAAGTTCCTGATCCAGGTGAGGGCCCCCGCTGGCACGGGTGACGCCAGGGCGGCTGAGGCCGCCGGCGCGGACGGCGCCATCCCCGCGGTCGCGACCATCGCCGCCAGGAGCACGCCGACCGTCTTCGTGTAATGCTTCGCCATTGCCATCACTTTCCCTTGGTCGTGGAGACGACAGGAGGAACCGTCACGGGGTCCGTTTCGCCTTCGAAGAGTTCCGGTTCGCGGGGCGCGGTCACCGGATGACTCATTTCACCGGCCGCGCCGGGGCTCCGCCATCTCCGCCGAATAACCGAACGTTTCCGGCACCCGAAGACAGGGGCCGTACCGGCCGGAGGGTGGTGGCGATCACGGTCCCGCCATGACGCTCACGGCGTCAGGGCACGGCGCAGTCCCGCGAGCGAGTCGGCTCCGAGGACGTCGTGTGCTTCGCGGAGGAGCGTGGTGACCGTGTCCAGGTCGAGGACCATGCTGTAGGCGATCTCGGACTTGGAGTGCCCGTCCGCGGCGAGCCGGGCGACGCGTTGCCGACACGGGTCCAGGGCGTTCACCCGCCGGCGCCGGAGGCGAGGAGCGGACCCGAGCCGCCGCGCGACGGCGTCGCCGAGCGACACGGCGCCGCACTCCTCGGCCAGTGTCAGTGCCTCGGACAGCAGAACGCGGGCATCGTGATCGCTCCGGGTCAGGGCTGTGCCGAGTTCGGCGAGAGCGTGGGCCTGTTCGAGGCGGTGCGGCGTAGGGCGCAAGATCCGGATCGCCTCCTCAAGAAGCTCCGCGGCCGAGTCCGGCTGCAACACGGCGAGGGTCCGCAGGGCTCGCGCACGGGCCAGCTCGCCGCCGAATCGATCCGCTCGCCGCATCCCGACGGCCACGACCTCGCGGGCCTGGTCCGGCGCGGAGTGTCGCAGCGCCCGGCCGAGATCGAAGCGCCACAGGCACACGGACGGGTTGAACAGGCACGCGTTTTCGAGCCACTGCCCGACCCGGCGCAGAGTGGCGGCGGCACCGGCGGTCTGACCGCGCGCGAGTTGAAGGGCGCCCCGAACGGCGTTCGGCACCGGGAGCACCACCGCGTCGGCCAAGGACGTGCCGTACTCGCGGTCGCCGCACACCGCCTGCGCACGATCGACGTCGCCGCGCGCGAGCAATGCCTCGATCAGGGTGCCGGTGGCGAACTGTTCCCCGGGCGTTCCGGGACCGGTGCGGTCGGCCAGGCGCAACGCGATCTCGGCGTCGGCGACCGCGTCAGCGAGTCTTCCCTCCCGCAGAGCCACGTTCGCCACATGGGCGCGGGTGAACGTGAGGTGGGTGCCGCGCCAGCCGTTGCGGTCGAACTCTTCCATCGCCTGCTCGAACAGACGTCCGGCCATCGAGAGGTCGTCGGAGTACAGGTGGACGAATCCGGTCATGGTACCCACCTCCATGCCCTGGTCGAGGTCGGCGAACGACACACCGTTCCGGAGCACGGGCCGGATGGCCTCCGCCGCGGCGGTCCGCGGCTCGCCGCGCAGCACCAGGCTCCATGCGTGCGTGGCGATGAGCAGACGCTCCACGTGGCCGGTGCCAGACAGCGGTGGGGCGGCCCGGTCGAGCAGCAGCATGCGGTCGGGCCGGTGCGGGTCGTCGGCCCACCATGTCGCCCACAACAACTGCTCTGCCCGCAGGCGGTCACGCAGAGCGTCGTCACGGCAACCGTCCAGTGCCCGGTCGAGGGACCGTACGGCGTCGCCGAGCCGGTTGGCGTAGCTGTACGCCTTGGCGAGCGCGATCGCCGCCTCGACGCCCTGGGCGTCATCGGCGGCCTGCTTGCGGGCGGCGAGCAGTTCAGGGATGGCCGTGGCCACCTCGCCCAGCGCCAGCGCCTGCCCGTAGCGCATTCGTACCTGGCAACGCCGGCCGGGCGGGGGCGGCTCGGCGACCGCGCGCCCGAGGTAGCGGGCCGCCGTGCCCGCCAGGCCGGAGCTCATCGCCTCGGCGGCTGCGGCGGCCAGCCGGTCGACCACCCAGGGATCGCCCGCGGTGGTGACCCGCAGCAGGTGAGCGGCCACCGTCTCGAGGCCGGCATCGGCATGGTGCAGCAGCCTTGCCGCCGCGAGATGGGTGTCGCTGCGCTGCGAGGGGTCGATGGCGTCGTAGACCGCGCTTCGGATGATCGGGTGCCGGAAGTCGACACTGGACCGGTCGGCCAGGATCGCGGCCCTGCAGAGCCGGTCGTATTCGCGCCCACCTTCCTCAGAGGTCAGTCCCGCGAGACGTACGGCCTGGTCAAGCTGAATACCGGGGCCGAGCACGGCGATCGTACGGGCCAGCCGCTCCGCCGACGGCCCCAGCATGCTCAGCCGCTCGTTGAGGTGGACCACGACCTGGCGAGGTATGAGGCGAGCGACGCGCGTGGCGGACCCGGCCGTCGGCGCGAGCCGGCGCTCGTGGGCCAGATCGAGCATCCACCGCAGATAGAACGGGTTGCCGCCGCTGTGCTGGTGGAAGGCCGAGCAGAACGTCTCGTCGGGAGGGCCGCTCCGGCGCCCGAGGCTGCGGTCGACGATGGCACGCACGGCGTCCAGGCTGAGCGGCCGGGGCCGGATGATCGAGGTCGCGCGCAGGATGATGCGGGTGAGCGCCGGGGACGTCGTGGGCTCGTCCGGCCGGCAGGCGAGCAACAAAACGACAGGCAGTCCGGCCAGCCGGGCACTGAGGAACTCCAGCCAGTTCAGCGACTCCTCGTCCAGCCAGTGCGCGTCGTCGACGGCCAGCAGCAGCGCGTCGTCGCGTCCGGCGGGGTCGGTGGCGTTGACCAGGAGCCAGTACAGGGCTTCGGTCAAGCCGATCATCGAGCCCCCTCGCCGCGTATGCGGCAGGCCGAGCGGTACCCGCGCGAACGCGGCGGCGCCGGCGAACAGACGCTGGCGATCCTGGCCACTGTGACCGGCCGCCCATCGGCCGAGCAGCGTTCGGACGCCGCAGAAGGACATCGTCTGATCGAGTTGATTGCCGCGCACCATCAAGGGAGTGATCCCGCGCACGGCGCTTTCCGAGCACACCCGCGCCAGCAGTTCGGACTTGCCGATTCCCGCCGGGCCCTCGACCACGATCGTGGCCCCCGCCCTTCTGCGGACGTCGTCGAGCGACGATGAACAGGAATTCAGATCGTCGTCGCGTTCGAAGATGCCATTGTCCGCGGCGGTGTGACCAGGCAGCCGCAGTGCTTGCAGAACGTGCCGCTCGTCGAGGGCGACCCTCCCCGCGGCGCGGGCACAGGCCACGCAGCCCGCGACGACCTTCGCGACGAATTCGTCCCGCAGTCGCCGTTTGCCGGCCATCACCTCGGAGAACGTGGCCGCCGCGACCCCGCTACGGCGAGCCAGCGTCGCGTCGGTGGGTCCGCCCACGACCCGCTGTAAGGTGCGCAGCTGGCGCCGAAGATGGTCGTCGGGGTCCGGACGGGCCATTTCCGCTCCTCACGTTCCTTGAACGCGCCGCACGGGACAGGCCACAGCGATCAATTCACTTCCGATCGGCCACAGCCGGAGGAAAAAACATTTTAGCGATTTTCACAGCATGTCGCCGGTGCGTTTCGTACGGTCCTTCTTCCGAGAGGTCGTGCGAAACTCGGGACCCGAAGCCCCGAGGTCGCGAGGAGCCGGAGATGGCTCAGAGCACGGAGCCACCGGTGGCGTCGAGGGTGGTCCCGGTGACCCAGCGGGCGTCGTCGGAGACCACGAAGGCGACGACGTCGGCGACGTCCTCCGGGGCGCCGACCCTGGCGAGGGCGGACTGCCCGGCCGCGTACGCCTGGGCCTGCGCGTCGCCGCGCAGCCAGCCCGCGTTCATGTCGGTGTCGGTGATGCCCGGCGAGACCGAGTTCACCGTGATCCCGCGCGGACCGAGCTCCTTGGCCAGCGTCCGGTTCAGCACCTCCAGCGCCCCCTTGGTCGCGACGTAGGCGGGACTCTGGGGGAAGGCGATCCTGGTCACGCCGGAGCTGATGCTGACGACGCGCCCGCCGTCGCGCAGGAGCGGCAGCGCCCGCTGGATGATGAAGAACGGCGCCCTGACGTTGACGGCGAACATCCTGTCGTACGCCTCGGGCGTGATCTCCGAGATACCGGCGGGGACGACGATCCCCGCGTTGTTGACGAGGATGTCGAGCCCGTCCACCTCCTTCTCCAGGGCGGTGAAGAGCGTCTCCACGTCCCCCTCCACGCCGAGTTCCGCCCGGATGGGGAACGCCCCTCCCCCGGCCTCGGTGATCGCCGTCACGACCTCCCCCGCCGCCGCCTCGTCCCTGGCGTAGTGGACGGCCACCCGGACCTTCTCGCGCCCGAGCCGCAGGGCGATCGCCCTGCCGATCCCCCTGCTCGCACCCGTCACCAACGCGGTTCTCACATCGCCTCCCACATTTCATAGCGACCGCTACAAAATCGAACCGTAGCAGGGTTTTGTAGCGTTCGCTATACAATGCTTCGGTGAGCAGGAAGCGAGCCTTCGACCGCGACACCGTGCTGGAGATAGCGCTGCTGGAGTTCTGGCGGCACGGCTACGAGGCCACCTCCATCGCCTCCCTCACCGCCGCGATGGGCATCCGCCCGCCCAGCCTGTACGCCGCCTTCGGCGACAAGCGGCGCCTGTTCGAGGAGGTCGTCGAGCGCTACCGGAGGTACGACTTCTCCGCGCGGGCGCTGGCCGAGGAGCCGACCGCGCGGGCGGCGATCTCCAGGATGATGCGCGAGGCGGCGGCCAACTACACCGACCCCGGGCACCCGCCGGGCTGCCTGGTCTTCAGCGCGGCGGCCAACGTCGGCCCGGAGTCGGCCGACGTGCGGGAGGCGATGCGCGGGATCAGGGAGGCCGCCAAGGCCGCGCTCACGGCGCGCATCGCCTCGGACGTGGCGGCGGGCCTGCTCCCCGAGGGCACCGACGCCGAAGCCCTCGCCCTGTTCTACGCGGCCACGGTCCAGGGCATGTCCGCCCAGGCCCGCGACGGCGCGACCCGGCGGGATCTGGAACGGATCGCCGACCTCGCGATGCTCGCCTGGCCGGGGGAACGAGAGGGCACGCCGGACGGGCACCCTCCCACCAGGTGAAACACGCCGGACGGGCACCCTCCCACCCGGCGAGACACGCCGGACGGGCGCCCTCCCGTCCGGTGAAACACGCCGGACGGGCGCCCCGGGACGCGGTCCGGGGTGATCTCCGGACCGCGTCCGGGGTGATCTCCGGACCGGGTCACCCGCTCTTGGCCGAGGTGTCCTCCGGGGCCGCGTCGGGGACGGAGGCGCGGAGCCAGCGGGTGCCGTACGGCTCCAGCGTGAACTTCACCCGGCCGTCGGAGGGCAGGTTGAGAGTGCCGTCCACCAGCAGGTCGACCAGCACCTCGCAGCCGTCGAGCTTTTCGAGCACGAGATCCACCTTCGCCTCGCGGTCGGCGAAGTTGTGGACGGCGACCACGGTGCCGCCCTCGGCGTCGGCCCGGTGGGCCAGCACGGCCACGTCACCGGCGTCCAGGATCTCGTACGCGCCCCAGGCCAGCTCGGGCGACTCCCGGTAGCGCTCGATCAGGAGCTTGGTCCAGCTGAGCAGCGAGTCGGGGTCGCGGCGCTGGTCGGCGACGTTGACGTTGCGCGGGCCGAACTTGCCGGCGGGCGAGGGGACGGTGGTCTTCGGGTCGGGCGAGAAGCCGCCTCCGGCCGACCACTGCATCGGGACCCGGACCGCCATCCGGCCCTCGGCCTTCAGGTTCTCGCCGAGACCGATCTCCTCGCCGTAGAAGAGCACCGGCGTGCCCGGGAGGGAGAACAGCACGCTGTAGGCCAGCTTGAGCCGCCGCAGGTCGCCGCCGAGCATCGGGGGAAGGCGGCGGCGCAGGCCCCGGTCGTACAGCTGCATGCTCTTCTCCGGGCCGAAGGCGTCGAAGACCTCGTGCTTCTGCGCCTCGGTGAGCTTGTCCAGGGTCAGCTCGTCGTGGTTGCGGACGAACATCGCCCACTGGGAGTCGTCGGGCGGTTCCGGCCGGTCGCGCAGGGCCTCGGCGAGGGCCTCCGGGTTCTGTCGGGCCATCGACAGGTGGAAGCGCTGCATGGCGATGAAGTCGAAGCACATGGTGACCTCGTCGCCGTTGTCCGCGTCACCGAAGAACTTCATCAGGTCCGGGTAGGGCAGGTTGACCTCGCCCAGCAGGATCGAGGTGCCGTCGCGGCGGTTCATGAAGGCGCGCAGGTCGGCGAGGAACTCGTGCGGGTCGCCGCCGATGCCCTCGATCAGGAACGGCACCGCGTCGACCCGGAAGCCGGACAGGCCGAGCTCCATCCAGAAGCCGAGAATGCGCGCGATCTCGTCACGGACCTGCGGGTTCGCCGTGTTCAGGTCGGGCTGGAACTTGTAGAAGCTGTGGTAGTAGTACTGGCCGGTCTTCTTGTCCAGCTCCCAGAGGCTGTCCTCCTTGTCGGGGAAGACGATCGCCTTGGGGTCGACGGGTCCCGGCTCGTCCTGCCAGACGTACCAGTCGCGCTTGGGAGAGTCGCGGCTGGAGCGGGCCTCCTTGAACCAGGGATGCTCGTCGGAGGTGTGGTTGACCACCAGGTCGGCGATCACCCGCATGCCGCGGTCCCTGGCGGTGCGCATGAACTCCACGAAGTCGCCAAGGGTGCCCAGCCGGGGGTCGACCGAGTAGAAGTCGCTGATGTCGTAGCCGTCGTCGCGGCTGGGGCTGGGAAAGAACGGCATCAGCCAGATGCAGGTCACCCCGAGCCGGTCCAGGTGGTCGATCTGCTGGGTGAGGCCCCGGAAATCACCGATGCCGTCACCGTTCCCGTCCTTGTAGGTCTCGACGTCCAGGCAGTAGACGACGGCGTTCTTCCACCACAGATCAGCCGTATAGGTGAGTCGCATGCGTGCGCACTACCCTCCCTTGACGTTTTTATGAGACAACACCGACATTGGGCCGCCTCCGGAGAGGTCGGCGAGCCCCCCGGCGCGTTACGGTGGACGGGACGGCCAGGAGGAGACATGCGACAGCTGAGGCGCGGCGCGCCCTTGGGCTGGCTGCTCGCCCTGCTGCTGCCGCTGCTCGTCTCCGGCGGGTTGAGCGGGGGCGGCGCCACCGTCCTCCTGCGGCACACCACCGTCACCCAGTCCTCCGGCGAGCACCAGCGGTTCTCTCGCCCGGCCTCCGACAGCGGGCACAGGAACGCCCTCGTCACCGGCCTCTCCGCCACCGGGATCGGCCTGGGGGGCGGGGGCGGCCACCCGCTCGCGACCCCGCCGGCGGACCCGCGGCACCTCTTCCTCTCCACCGGCCGGGACTCGCGCCCGGACCGCGACGACGACACCCGCCCGCTCGCGGCCCTGCTCGTCAGGCCGGGGCGCGCGCCGCCCGCCTCCACCACCGGCTGAACCGTCCCGGAGCCGCTCCGGGCCTTCGCCGTACCGGAAAACGCCTTTCCCGTGTCTGAGAGCCGTCGCGCCGGAAAGCCGTCGCGCCGGGTCCTCCGTCAGACCCGAGGACAGTTCCCCAGCCTGTGGAGGCTCCCATGTCGCGTGCCCCGGTGGTACGCGCGGTGGCGGCGTTCGCCGTCATCGCCACCTCGCTGTTCATCGCCCTGACCATGTCGCCGCGCCTCGGCCTCGACCTTCGTGGCGGCACCCAGCTCGTACTGGAGACCAGAGACTCACCGACCGTCAAGGCCGACGCCGCGGCCACCGACCGCACCCTCGAGGTGCTCCGCCGCCGGGCCGACGGCCTGGGCGTGGCCGACGCCCCGCTGGCCCGCTCGGGCGAGCGGCGCATCATCGTGGAACTGCCCGGCGTGCAGGATCCGACCAAGGCCGCCGAGGTCATCGGCAAGACCGCGCAGCTCACCTTCCACCCGGTCCTCGGCGTCCCCGACCCGGCGACCGGCACCAAGCCGGGGAAGGGCGAGCAGATCCTGCCCGACGAGAGCGGCGGCTCGCTGCACATCGGACCGGCCGCCCTCACCGGTGAGGGCGTCAGCGGCGCCGAGGCGGGGATCGACGCCCAGCAGGGCAGCGGCTGGTTCGTCACCGTCGACTTCCGCGACAGCGGCCGGGCGGAGTGGGCCAAGCTGACCGGCCAGGCCGCCTGCAACCAGCCGAACGACCCCAAACGGCGGGTCGCCATCGTGCTCGACTCCAAGGTGATCGTCTCACCCCAGGTGAACGAGGACGTGGCCTGCAACGTCGGCCTGCCCGGCGGCTCCACCCAGATCACCGGCACCTTCACCTCGGAGGAGGCCGCCGACCTGGCCCTGCTGATCAAGGGCGGCTCGCTGCCGGTACCCGTCGAGATCGTCGAGCAGCGGACCGTGGGCCCGACGCTCGGCGCCGCCGCGATCACGGCCAGCGCCTGGGCCGCGGTGATCGGCATCGCGCTCACCGCGCTGTTCATCGTCGTGACCTACCGGCTGGTGGGCCTCATCGCCGCCTTCGCCCTGGCCTGCTACGCGCTGATCTCGTACGCGGCGCTGGTGGGGCTCGGCGCCACGCTCACCCTGCCGGGACTGGCCGGCTTCGTCCTGGCGATCGGCATGGCGGTCGACGCCAACGTGCTGGTCTTCGAACGGGCGCGGGAGGAGTACGCGGCGGAGCCGGGGTTGCGGGGCGCGCTGGAGAAGGGCTTCCGCAACGCGTGGAGCGCGGTGGCCGACTCCAACATCACCACGCTGCTCGCCGCCGGGCTGCTGTTCTTCCTGGCGTCCGGACCGGTACGCGGCTTCGGCGTCACGCTGAGCATCGGTGTGATCGCCTCGCTGATCACCGCGATGGTCATCACGCGCGTCCTCGCCCAGTGGGCGGTGAGCCTCCAGGCCGTCTCCTCGCGGCCCAGGCTGACCGGCCTGTCCGACATCGGGCGCGTCCGCACCTGGCTGAACGCGCGCAAGCCCGACCTGATGAGCCGCCGCGCGGTGTATTTCCTGGTCACCTGCGTGCTGGTGGCCGCGTCCGTGGCGGGGGTCGCGGTGCGCGGGCTCGACTTCGGTGTGGAGTTCACCGGAGGCAGGCTCGTGGAGTACTCCACGAGCACCCCGATGACCGCCGACGCCGCCCGCCGGCTCGTCAGCGACGCCGGATTCCCCAACGCGGTGGTGCAGTCCTCCGGCGAGGACATCTCCGTACGGACCGGTCAGATCAGTCCCGCCGACGTGGTGCGGATCGAGAGCGCGCTGGAGAGCGGGGGCGCGTCGGTCACCAAGGAGCGCGACGAGCTCGTCGGGCCGAGCCTCGGGGACGAGCTGCGCCGCAACGCGCTGATCGCGCTCGGGGTCGCGCTCGCCGCGCAGCTCGCCTATCTCGCCTTCCGGTTCCGCTGGACGTTCGGACTGGCGGCGGTACTGGCCCTGGTGGCCGACGCGGCGATCGTGGTCGGCGCGTTCGCGTGGCTGGGCAAGCCGGTGGACGGGGTGTTCCTGGCCGCGATGCTCACCGTGATCGGCTACTCGGTCAACGACAAGGTCGTGGTCTTCGACCGGGTCCGCGAGCTGTGGGGTGCGCGGCCGAAGGCCCCGTTCGCCGAGGTGACGAACACCGCGATCCTGCAGACCATCCCCCGCACGGTCAACACCGGCCTGGGCGCGCTGTTCATCCTGGCCGCGCTGGCGGTGCTCGGCGGTGACTCGCTGACCGACTTCGCGGTGGCGCTGCTGATCGGGATCGTCGTCGGCACGCTCTCCTCCGCGCTGGTCGCGGGGCCGCTCGCGATCGAGCTGGAGCGGAGCAAGCCCACCGGGCCGCCCCGGCCCAAGCGGAAGGGACCGGCCCCGGCCCGCCAGGGCTCGGGCGCGGTGGTCTGACCGCCTCCGCTTTTCCCACTAATCCTACAAATGATGGGTGAATTTATGCACAAAACTATTGCCATCTGCGACTAAAGGCAGAACTCCTCGGCTGGCAAGGGTCCTCGACAGGGGCACAACACTGTTGCGAGATCTTCGGCCGTTGAAGCAGAACGGTCACGAAAACGGGGAGAAAGCATGAGCCACGCGGTCAAGATGAGCCCTCAGATGCAGAAGAGCATCGATGCGTGCATGGAGAGCCACAGCCGTTGCGAGCAGACCATGACCTACTGCCTCATGCAGGGGGGCCAGCATGCCGACATGGCGATGATGGGCCCGCTCATGGACTGCGCCGACATGACCCGCATGTGCGCGGACATGATGATGCGCCAGTCGCCGATGGCGATGGAGATGGCCGCGATGTGCGCGAAGGTGGCGACCAAGTGCGCCGAGGCGTGCATGTCCGTGGGCAACGACTCCATGATGAAGGAGTGCGCCAACGCGTGCCGGATGTGCGCCGAGGCCTGCCAGGCCATGGTCGGCGCACGAGCCTGAACGACCGTCCGGCAGGTCTTCGCCGGGCCGTCCACGTCGGCAGAGGGATGACGTGACGGGACGCGGGGAGACATGGCGGAACAGCGGGTGAAAGGGGCGCCGCCGATCCGATCGGCGGCGCCCCCGTCATGACCGGAACGATGGGAATCCTCCGCTTTCAGCAGGAGACCGCGCCTCGAATCCCGCTAGTGTGCTTGGCGTCTGATTTCCCTGCTGCCGAAGGCGGATGCAATCGTGGCGGACGACTACGCGACGACTTTCAAGATCGTTGATGTTGACGGTGACGGCCTCATCTCGATCCCCGAACTGACGAGGCTCATGGAGGTGCTCGGCCAGCCGATCACCCCGGAGGCGGCCGCGGCGGCCGTCGCCAGGATCGACCAGGACGGCGACGGCCTCATCTCCCTGGAGGAGTTCGCCGGATACCTCGCCCAGACCCGGGCGGGCTGACCTCCCAGCCCCGATCCGGACGCCCCGGGCCGGGCCGGCCCCACCTTCCAGCCCCGATCCGGACACCGCAGGCCGGGCCGGCCCCACCCTCCGGCACCGATCCGGACACCGCGGGCCGGGCCGGCCCGATCCTCCGGCACCGACCTGGTGGCATGTTGACGCGCCATTGACCGCACAATAACTTTGGGTAGTCATATGAGCGCACAGCGTAGCGAAGGCTCGGATTGACGTGTGAACGCCGATGTTCCCGAACGGTCGTCGCACGCCGATCCCTTTCCAGAAGGTGATCTCGCGTCTCGCGCGTGAGGTCGTCCGGTCGCCACGATCCGCGCTTCCGCTCGCTTCCCGTCATGTCCCGGCCGGAAGGCGGTCCGGCGGCTTTCGCCTGACCGCCTCGGGAGCCGGCCTGCTCGGGAAGCCTCACAGAGGAAGAGGGCAGAACGATGAGGAGCGCATTCAGCGGCCGCGCCGGGAGCGCGCCGCATGACTCGCGTGGTGCCCGGCATCCGGTGACCGTCATGGCCGAGCAGATGACCGATGTCTTCCTCGACCTCGGCTACCGTGTCGCCGAGGGGCCCGAGGTCGAGGCCGAGTGGTTCAGCTTCGACGCCCTCAACATGGACGACCGCCACCCCTCCCGCGCTCCCGAACGCACCTTCTACGTCGAGCACCCCTCGATCCCCGGCCGGAGGTCGGGTCTCGTGCTGCGCACGCACACCTCACCGGTGCAGGTCAGGGTGATGCTCGACACGCCCCCTCCCCTGCGGATGGTCTGCACGGGCCGCGCCTTCCGTCCCGACCCTGCCGACGCCACCCACAGCCCGGTGTTCCACCAGGTCGAGGGTCTCGCCGTCGACCTGGGCCTCACCATGGTCGACCTGAAGAAGACCCTCGACCACTTCGCCACCTCCGTGTTCGGCAGGGGCACGGTGACCCGGCTCCGCACCCACCGCTTCGCCTACACCGACCCGTCGGCGGAGGTGGACGTGGAGTGCACGGTCTGCCGTGGCACCGGCGCGGAGGATCCCGCCCGGGCCTCTCGGGAAAGCGGCGCCGGAGACGTTCCCGCGGACCCGTGCGGGACCTGCGGCGGCGAGGGATGGATCGAGTGGGGCGGGTGCGGCATGGTCCACCCCCGGGTGCTGGCCGCCTGCGGCGTCGATCCGCACAGATACGGCGCCTTCGCCTTCGGCATGGGCGTCGAGCGAACGCTGATGCTGCGGCACGGGCTGAAGGACATGCGCGACGTCGTCGACGGCGACATCCGCTTCCCCCTCGGGATGGACGAGTTCGCCCCCGGCAGACCGCGGCCCCGGCCCCTTCCCCGGGCCACACCCCCGACGCGGGCCGTGCCGGCCGCGCGGGCCGTGCCCGACATGGAGACCATCCCGCTGGCACGCGGCCACGGTGCCAGGGCCGCGCGGAGACGGGAGGCCGGCGGAGGGCTCACCCGGTCACAGAACCTGCGGCGGCGGATCGGGCACGCGCTGGCGGGAGCGGGATACGTCGAGACGCCGTGTTTTCCCTTCGTCTGCGACGCCGCGTGGGACGCCTTCGGCCTGGCGCCCGACGACCCGCGTCGTGCCGCGCTGACGCTCACGAACCCGATCAGCCCGCGCGAGCCGTCCCTGCGCACCACGCTTCTCCCCGGCCTGCTGGCCGCGCTGGGTCTCAACCTCACCCGGGGAAACCACGCCCCGGCGCTCTTCGAGCAGGGGACGGTCTTCGTGCCGCCCGCGAGCGGCGACCTCCCGCCCGCCCCCCGGGCGGACCGCCGCCCCACCGACGACCAGCTCGACGCGCTGAACACCGCCATCCCCGCCCAGCCCCGCCACCTCGCCGCCGCCCTGACCGGCGAGTCGTCATGGGCCCGCGCGGTCGACGCCGCGCGTACGGCGGCGCACGTCATGGGAGCCGGGCTGGTCACCCGGCCCACCGAGTACGCGCCCTGGCTGCCTGGACGCTGCCTGGAACTGCTCGTCGGCGAGGCCGTGCTGGGCCACGCGGGCGAGTTGCGCGCCGGGACGGTTCAGGCGCTGGGCCTGCCCCCGAGGACGAGCGCCATGGAGATCGACCTCACCGCGATGGAGCACCTCACCGACCTCGGGAGCAGGTGACTCCCGAGGCGGCCCGCCGGCGGGGGCGTCAGACGGTCGTGAGATAGATCTGGCCGAAGACCTCGGAGAGCTTCTTGAGGTCGGTGGTCACGTCCGTCTCGGGACTGGCCGGGTTGTAGACGCCGGCCAGGCGGCGCTGGATCGGGAGGAGCTTCTTCAGCTGCTCCCAGGCGGTCAGCCGGCTCACCGCGCCCTGGGCGTTCTGGACGCTGGTCCACACGTTCACCTGCTGGGCGCCGCCGTCCTTGACGGGCGCCGACAGCCGGGAGGCGATCTTGGCGTCGGTCACCTGGCCGACGAGCCCGGTCTCCTCGGCGGCGATCTGGGCCAGGACGTCCCACGAACGGGCGCGGACCTGGATCCACTGGTTGAGGTGGGCCTGCTCGGCGTTGATCTTCCAGGCGTCGTAGCCGCCGTACAGCAGGCCGCTGTCCAGGGAGAGCTGGTCGACGCGGCCCGTGATCAGGGGAGACTCGACCTTCTCGGGAGCGAGCAGCGGGTACCGCTTGCGCATCTCGACCTTGCAGGTGTCGTTCGCGCCGCAGGCGAGCTCGGGCACCACCGTGTGGATGCCCAGCCGCTTGCCGGGCGCGGCCTGGCGGAGGGCGTCGGAGGCCGCGGTGACGAACGCGGTGATCTCCGCGTCGGTCTTGAACGTGGTGTTGTAGCCCAGCTGGGAGGTGAACCGGATGCCCGCCACCTCCGGGCGCGCGGCCAGCGCGCCGATGCGCTTGACGGCGGCGGTGAAGGTCTCGGTGCCGGCCTTCCAGTCGTCGGCCAGCTCGGTGTCGATCCAGACCCTCAGCTGCACGGCCTTCGCCGCGGTGATCGCCTGACCGGCGGGAGTCTGCGCCGCGGCCGCGGCCGCGGGGTCCTGAGCGCCCGTGGGGGTGGTGGTCGGCGCCGGCGTGGAGGCGCCGGTCCGCTCGGCCCCGGAGACCGTGCCGTCACCGCCCTCGCCGTGCCCGTCGACCGAGCACTGCTGGCCGGCCTCGCAGTCGGGCGCGCCGCCGTCCCCGGCCCCCTCGGGGAAGGGGGAATTCTCGTCGCCCTCGGCACCGCCGCCGGGCGGCTCCGGGCAGACCGATCCGGGGGCCGAGCAGTCGAGGAACTTGCCGTCGCTCGGGGTGGCTCCCTTGAGGTTGGCGTTGTCGTCGGCCCCCCAGAACAGCGCGACCCCGAGGGCCTCCTCCGGCGTGGCCAGCCAGGTGCACACGACGTAGGCCGGGGTGTCGGCACCCATCAGGTCGTTACAGCTGCGGGGATCGTCCTCCGAGTACGCGGCCCCGGGTGTCATGACACCGACGAGCGCGAGCGCGGCGCCCATGGCGAGAGCCCGGCGCAGAGTAAGTCGCATGTCCTGAACTCCCCGGAAAGCTGGTCAAAACGATCGATCCGCACTTTACCCAGATCACGATGGACTCGACAGTCCCAGTCAAGGAATCCTCAGCATTCTGATATCTCCCGCCATGTCCTGGCGTCTCCCGTCGAACCCGTACCGGCCATCGCCCTTCACACCATCGCCGTGCCACGGCGAGCCCGCCCGGCTCCGGGCGGCGGATAGTACCCGGGTGAGGGCGCCGGGGCATTGCTGCTGGCGGTAATGCCGCAGGCCCCGCTGGCATGAAGGACCAAACGGAGGCTGCCAGCGCAGACGACGGGCGGCGGAGACGACATCATGATTCGGTGAACAACTGTCCAGAGGCGGGAGGGCTCCCCCCGGCCATCGAACCGCCGTCGAGAAATCCCATCGCCGGCGGCGGAAGCGCGCCGATCGACGTACCTCGAAACGAATCCTCATGTCGCCGCGCGCCAAGGATCTGAGCAACGGGTTCCACGGTCTTCCCAGGGCGGACGAGATCATGCATCTCGCCCTGGCCACCGGCAACCTGCTGGACCGGCTGGAGAGCGCCAGAAGCCGGGTCGACCAGTCGCTGATCCAGCAGCGGCGATTCGTGTCCGACGCCTCCCACGAGCTGTTCACCCCGATCGCCGGGCTCAGAACGCTCCTGGAAGAGGCACGGCTGCACCCCGACGAGACGGATCTGGACGAACTCCTGGCGGACGCGCTGGAGGGCGTCGGCCGGCTCCAGACGATCGTCACCGACCTGCTGGTGCTGGCGAAGGTGGGTGCGCACACTCCTGACGCGTTCGTCAACGTGGACCTGGGGGAGATGGTCCGTGCCGCGATCTCGCGGCGCGAGAACGGTGTCCCCGTACGGCTCCGGCTCGCCCCCGGGGTGCGGGCGAACGTCATCGACGCGGAGATCACCCGCCTCCTCGCCAATCTTCTGGACAACGCCCAGCGCCACGCCAGGCACGCGGTGCTGGTCGAGGTGTGCCGGAACGGCCGGTACGGCGAGCTGGCCGTCACCGACGACGGTGACGGCATCGCCGCCGCCGACCGGGCGAGGATCTTCGAGCGGTTCACCCGGCTGGACACCGCCCGCTGCCGTAACCGAGGGGGTACCGGCCTCGGCCTCACGATCGCCCGTGACATCGCCGAGTCCCACCGGGGGACCATCGACGTGGAGGACTCCAGCACCGGTGGCGCGCGGTTCGTCCTCCGCCTCCCCCTCGCCGACCGCGAGATGTCAGATCACTCCTGATATCGGCGACATCAGGAGTGATCAGAAGAAACCGCCACAATCGGTGTCATCACAATGGGTATCACCACGGAGAGCGACGTCCCCTCCTCCGTGGAGCTCGCGACCCGCAGCCTGCCGCCGAGCGTCTCGGCGCGGTCCTTGAGCCCGATGAGCCCCGACCCCTTGCCGTAGTCGGCTCCTCCGCACCCGTCGTCGCGGATCGAGAGCCGGACGGACGCCCCGGCCATGCCCAGGGTGACGTACGCCACGGAGGCGTTCGCGTGCTTCGCCACGTTGGTCAGCGCTTCCGCGGCCGTGTAATAGAGGGCCACCTCGACGGGCTCCGGCAGAGGCGGGACGGATTCCAGTTCGAGTTCGACGGGAAGGGCGGAGCGGCGGGCGAGCGCCTTCAGCGCGGGGACGAGCCCGCCCTTCGAGAGGATCGCCGGGTGGATGCCCCGTGAGAGCTCCTGCAGATCGTTCACGACCCCGGTCAGCCCCTCGACCGCCCGGGACAGCTGTTCCCTGAGTTCGGTCATCGGCGGTGGCACGCCGTCTTCCACGGCGCGTAGTTCCAGCCCGAGCGAGACCAGGCGCTGCTGGGCTCCGTCGTGCAGGTCGCGCTCGATGCGCCGGCGGGTCTCGTCGGCCGCGGCGACGACGCGGGCGCGGGAGGAGGCGAGATCGGCACGGGCCTGGGCGTTGGAGATGGCGGTCGCGACCAGCTCGGTGAAGTCCATTATGCGTTCCTCCACCCCTTCGAACCTCGGCTCCCGGGCGCTGGAGAAGACGAGCATCACACCCCACAGGCATCCGTCGACGATGATGGGAGAACCGACGGTGGAGGTGACTCCCATCTTCCGGACCCATGTCGCGATCTTTCCGCCGCGTTCGTAGCTTCCCTTTCGCGTCAGACGCCCGGTCTTCAGCACGGTGGCCGAGACGCTCACCTCGTTGAGCGGCCACCGCGAGCCGAGGGGCAGCACCTTCTCCGTGCCGTCCTGCCAGCTCCACGAGCCCAGCACCGTCACGTGGCCGGGGTCGTAGCGGTTGATCGCCACGTGATCCGCCTTCATGAGGGAGCCCATCTCGAAGGCGACCGCGTTGAACAGCTCCGCCGAGGAGATGCCCCGCGCCACGAGGGTCGCGACCCGCCGCAACGCCGCCTGCTCCTGCGCGATCCGGTGGATCTCGTCACGGCTCGACGCCAGGACCGTCTCGGTGTTCTCGCGATCATGGGCCGCCGTCAGCAGCGTCTCCAGGGACGGCACCATCCGCTCACGCAGACGCCTCCGTACGAGTTCGGGCACGCCGACGGGCAGGACCAGCGTGCCGACCCTGACGCCGTTCTCCACGAGCGGCAGCGCCTCCGCGTGCTCTTCCCCGGGGAGCTCCTCGAGCCGGATCTCCAGGTTCGGTGCCTCCATGGCCCGTGCCAGCAGACGCGAGGCCGGTTGCAGCGCGGCTTTCAGGTCCTTCGTGCGCAACAGGACGTGGGCCAGTTGCGCGGTGAGATCCACTTCGTGCCGGCGGTTCTCCGCCTGGATGTTCAGCGAGCGCACCAGCGCCGCGATCGAGCTGATCGCGAACCCCACGAGAAGGAAGATCGGGATCGGGGTCCACAGCCCGCGCGTCCCGTACGAGAAGCTCCACTCTGGCGGGAGGTTGAAGTAGTTGAAGGCGACGGCGCTGCCCGCCAGGGTCGCCAGTCCCAGGCCCAGTCCCCACTGGATCGAGATCAGCAGAACACCGAGCAGATAGATCCCTCCGAGGAAGTCGCCCGACATCACGCGCTCCAGGAAAAGGGACAGCATGGCTTCCGCCGCGATACACAGAGCGCCGCAGATGATCCCCAACCAGAGGGGCGGCCGCTTTGTGCGCAGCAATAACGACAAAAGCCGTTCGCGCATGAAGACTAAGATACTCGCATGTCAGGAAGGGGTTTGGCGGCTGTTTCCCGACCGCACTCCGCACGTACGGCCGCCCGAACCTCCGAGATGTCATTCTTTTAACTCCGCACGACCATTTGTTTAATCAAAATTGGGAGAGAAGTGCATGACGAAAGGGCTGGAGCCGTGGGTGCGGACCGGATACGAATAGCGCTGGCGGACGACGACGTGCTTTTCCGCGAGGGAGTCGCGAGCCTCATGTCGCGGTCGGGCTTCGAGGTCGTCGGCCAGGCCGGGGACGCGACGGAGATCCTCGCCCTCGTCCGGCTGCACCGGCCCCATCTCGTCATTCTCGACATCCGGATGCCCCCGGCCCACTCCAACGAGGGCATCGAGGCGGCGCGGGTGATCCGCGAGGAGTTCCCCGAGGTGGGGATCCTGCTGCTGTCGGCGCACATCGAGGTGGAGGAGGCGATGGAACTGCTCGCCACGGGGCATCGGGTCGGCTACCTGCTCAAGAGCCGGGTGACCGGTGTGGACGACTTCGTGGAGACGCTCGAGCGCATCGTCCAGGGCGGCTCGGTCGTCGACCCGAGTCTCGTGAGGGAACTGATCAGGGCCCACCGCAGGAACGATCCGCTGGCACTTCTCACGGCACGCGAGCAGGAGGTGCTGGCCCTGATGGCCGAGGGGCGCTCCAACTCCGGCATAGCGCACAAGCTATGGATCACCGAGGGCACGGTCGAGAAGCACGTGCACAGCATCCTGTCCAGGATGCGGATACCGGGGACGGAGGACGACCATCGCCGCGTCCTCGCCGTGCTGACCTTCCTCGACGCCCGCTGAGCCCCCCGGGTCCGCCGGAGGGCGCGGGGGACGGCGGCGAGATCGGGACATGTCTCCGGCCGGTGGGCGTTCCGGGGCGGCGCGCGATAATCGGGACATGCTTCCAGCCCAGCGGGCGTCCTAGATGCCGGCCGAATCCTCGCAGACCCTGCAGCGCGGCCTGCGGCTGCTGCGCCTGCTCGCCGACGGGCGGCGGGGCCGCACCCCCACGGAGCTGGCGGCGGAGCTGGAGCTGAGCCGCCCCGCGGTGTACCGGCTGCTCACCACCCTCCAGAGCGAGGGCTTCGTCCGCCGGGACGGCGACGGGCGGGTCCACCTGGGCTTCGGGGTCCTCGTCCTGGCCCGGGCCGTGCAGCCGCTGCTGCGGGAGGGCGCCCTGCCCACCCTGCGCAGGCTGGCGGAGGAGGTCGGGGCGACCGCGCACCTGACGGTGGCCGAGGGCGACGACGGCCTGGCCGTGGCGGTGGTCGAACCCTCCTGGACGAACATGCACGTCGCCTACCGCGAGGGCTCCCGCCACCCGCTGGAACGGGGCGCCGCCGGACTGGCCATCCTCGCCCTGCGCGCGGGGCGTACCGGCTATCTGGTCTCCGAGGGCCAGCTCCAGGAGGGGGCCAGAGGCGTCGCCGCCCCCGTGCCCGGCCTGCCCTGGCTGGAGGCGTCGGTGGGCGTGGTCACCTTCACCGCGCTCGACCCGGACGCCGTGGGCCCCCGGGTCGCCGCGGCCGCGGCGGAGCTGTCCGGCTCGCTGACCTGACGACTCCCTCATCGCGAACCACTAAATAACCAGACAAATCCGCCCAAGAACGGCGCGGAACCGGCAAGATGGCAATACTAAGGATCTTCACTCTCCGGCGCCAGAGAAAGAGCACCCCGTGCCCGACGAGCCCTCCCCGCACACTCCCACTCCGATCGACTCCAGCGTGGCCCACTCGGCCCGGATCTGGAACTACTGGCTCGGCGGCAAGGACAACTACGCCGTCGACCGGGAAATCGGCGACCAGTTCGTCGGGATTTTTCCGGACATCGTGGATATTGCCCGCTCGTCCAGGGCGTTCCTCTCCCGCGCCGTCCGGTACATGGCCGGCGAGGGCGGGATCCGCCAGTTCCTCGACATCGGCACCGGGCTGCCCACCGTCGACAACACCCACCAGGTCGCCCAGCAGGTGGCCCCCGACGCGCGCGTCGTCTACGTCGACAACGACCCCATGGTGCTGACGCACGCCCGCGCCCTGCTGACCGGCACCCCCGAGGGCGCGACCGAGTACATCGACTCCGACGTGCGCGACCCCGACGCGATCCTGGAGGCCGCCAAGGCCACCCTGGACCTCGACAGGCCCGTCGGGCTCATGCTGATGAACATCCTGGGTCACCTCACCGACATCGACGAGGGACGGAGGATCACGCGCCGGCTGCTGGCCGCCCTGCCCTCCGGCAGCTACCTGGCGGTCGCCGACGGCACCAACGTGATCCGCGGCGCGGAGTTCGAGAAGGCCATCGCCATCTGGAACGAGGCCGGCTCGGTCCCGTACACCCTCCGCAGCCCCGAACAGATCGCGAGCTACTTCGAGGGCCTGGAACTGGTGGAACCCGGCGTGGTCTCGTGCCCGCTCTGGCGTCCCGGGCCGTCGGTCGTCGGCGGCAACCGAGAGGTGGACGAGTTCTGCGCCGTGGGCCGCAAGCCCTGACCCTCGGCGGCCCTCGGCGGCCCTCGGCGCGGCACCCCCGCGCCGGGTTCCGGCGAGCCCGCCGGTAGGGTGAACGCTGGTGCGCCGGGAAGTCTGGTCGGCAGTGTCCGACCCGACCCCCGAAGTGGAGCACCCATGAGCGGCACCTCACCCGGCACGCCTCGCCTGTTCAGCCGGGGTTCGTGGGACGAGGCCCGCCGCGTCGCGGACATCCTGCGCGGGGAGACCGTCGGCGGGGCGCTGCTGCTGGCCGGCGCGGTGGCGGCGATGATCTGGGCGAACTCCCCGTGGTCGGGGGTCTACGAGTCGCTACGCGCGGTCAGGGTCGGCCCCGCGGCCCTGCACCTGGATCTGTCCCTCGCGGCCTGGGCCTCCGACGGGTTGCTGGCGATCTTCTTCTTCGTGGCCGGGCTGGAGCTCAAACGCGAGTTCGTCGCCGGCGACCTGCGCCAGGCGCGGCGGGCCGCGGTGCCGATCGCGGCCGCGTTCGGCGGTGTGATCGTCCCGGCCGTGCTGTATCTGCTCGTCACCCTCTCCAGCGGCGCCGGCGGCGCGGCGCGGGGCTGGGCGATCCCGACGGCCACCGACATCGCGTTCGCGCTGGCCGTGCTCGCGGTCATCGGCCGGTACCTGCCCGCGGCGCTGCGCACCTTCCTGCTCACCCTGGCCGTGGTCGACGACCTGCTGGCCATCGTCATCATCGCGATCTTCTACACCGAGCGCCTGTCGCCGCTCCCGCTGCTGGGCACCCTGGTGCCGCTGGCGGTCTTCGCCCTGCTGGTGCGACGCCGGGTGCGCGCCTGGTGGCTGCTGCTGCCGCTGGCCGCCGCGACCTGGGCGCTGATGCACGCCTCGGGCGTGCACGCCACCGTCGCCGGGGTGCTGCTGGCCTTCACGGTGCCGGTCGTCCGCAGCGAGCGGGCCGGCGACCCGGACGCCGGGCCGGGCCTGGCCGAGCACTTCGAGCACCGCCTGCGACCGCTCTCGGCCGGGGTGGCCGTGCCGGTGTTCGCGTTCTTCTCCGCCGGGGTGGCCCTGGGCGGGATGAGCGGCCTGGCCACCGCCCTGACCGACCCGATCGCGGTGGGCGTCGTCATCGGGCTCGTGGTCGGCAAGCCCGTCGGGATCATGGCCGCGACCTGGCTGGTGTCCCGCTTCACCCGCGCCGACCTGGACGAGAACCTGGCCTGGGTCGACGTGGGCGGGCTGTCGGTGCTGGCCGGGATCGGGTTCACCGTCTCCCTGCTCATCGGGGAACTGGCCTTCGGGGCCGGCAGCGAGCGCGACGCCCACGTCAAGGTGGCGGTCCTGACGGGCTCCCTGGTCGCGGCCCTGGCGGCGGCGCTCGTCCTCCGGCTGCGCAATCGTGTCTACCGGCGCATCCACGAGGCCGAGACCGCCGACCGTGACCACGACGGCATCCCCGACGTCTACCAGGAGCGTCCCTGAGCGCGCTCAGGGGGGCGGTTCCAGGAACTCGAGGCGGTCGCCGTGGGGGTCCTCGCCGTGGAAGCGGCGCGTCTTCGCCCGAACCTCCGCGGAAGCCCCTGGACGACGTTTGACATCTCCCCGCCCCTGACAGATGGTTGTTCGTATAAAGGACGTATGCGTCCGATAAACGGACAGAGCTGGGAGAAGCGGATGCCGTACTACCGGGTCGTGGGGGAGATCCCCCGCAAGCGGCACGTGCAGTTCCGGCGGCCCGACGGCGGGCTGTACGCCGAGGAGCTGATGGGCGAGGAGGGGTTCTCCAGCGACTCGTCGCTGCTCTACCACCGTCACCTCCCCACGGCGATCATCAAGGCCGAGGCCGTCGAGCCCGAGGCGTCGAGAGGGCTTCTCACCCCCAACGTGCCCCTCTCCCCCCGCCACCTGCGCACCCAGGACCTGCCGGACGGGGGCGACCTGGTCACCGGGCGCGGGCTGCTCGCCGGGAACGCCGACGTCCGCATGTCGTACGCCGCGGGCGAGGCCCCCAGCGGGCTCTACCGCAACTCCATGGGCGACGAGTGCGTCTACATCGCGAGCGGGCGGGTCAGGTTCGAGTCGACGTACGGGGTGATCGAGGCCGGGGAGGGCGACTACGTGGTCGTCCCGACCGGGACGATCCACCGGTGGGTGCCGCAGGGCCGCGTCACGGCCTTCACCATCGAGGCGGCGGGCCACATCCGGCCGCCCAAGCGCTACCTGTCCAAGTACGGCCAGTTCCTGGAGCACGCCCCCTACTCCGAGCGCGACCTGCGCACCCCGCAGGAGCCCCTGATCGCCGAGGGCGAGGAGGTGCCGGTGCTGGTCCGCACGCGCGGCGGGCTCACCCGGCTGGTCTACCGCGACCACCCGTTCGACGTGGTCGGCTGGGACGGCTGCCTCTACCCGTACGCGTTCAACATCAACGACTTCGAGCCGATCGTGAAGCGCACCCACGCCCCGCCGCCGGTGCACCAGACCTTCGAGGGTCCCAACTTCGTGATCTGCTCGTTCTGCCCGCGGCCGCTCGACTTCCACCCGGACGCGATCCCGATCCCGTACAACCACCACAACGTCGACTCCGACGAGCTGATGTTCTACGCCGGAGGTGACTACACCGCGCGCAGGGGCTCGGGCATCGACGTCGGCTCGGTCTCGCTGCACCCGGCGGGGTTCACGCACGGCCCGCAGCCGGGCGCCGTCGAGGCCGTCATCGAGGCGGTGCGGCAGGGCCACACGCAGACGAGCGAGCTGGCCGTGATGGTCGACACCTTCCGCCCCCTCGACCTGGGCCCGGCCGGGCTGTCGGTGGAGGACCCCGCGTACGCGTGGACATGGGCCCGTTGACGGACGCGGGCACGACCACGGGCCCGCCACGGGGTAGGGACAGGACCATGAGCGCACACACGAGCACGGGGACGGGCGCGAAGGTGAACGACGTGGGGACGGGAACGGCGGCGCTCTTCCGGGGGCTCGTCGACGACGCCGGGCTGTTCCCGCCGACCGGGCTGCCGATGGCCGAGGCCCTGGAGCGGCACAGGAACGACCTGGCGGGCGACGACCCGGTGCTCGCCCACCGCTTCCTCTGCCCGGCCGGACGCCTGGCGGAGCTTCGCGACCACCTGACCTTCCCGATCCGGCTCGGCCTGATCCTGGACACCCCCGGCGTACCGTCCCTCGAGTCCCTCGAGTCCCTTGACGACGTCGCCGTCGAGCTCGTCGAGGTGCGCCAGGGGCCGGGCGAGACCCCGGCGACCGTGGCGGAGCGGCTGACCGGACGGCTGCCCGGCGGTGCCAGGCTGTTCGTGGAGGTCTCCCCCGGCGACCTCGCCTCCCTGCCGCGCGACGCCACGGGCCCCGGCCTGAAGTTCCGCTGCGGCGGGCTGACCGCCGGAGCCTTCCCGGGCGCCGCGGACCTGGGCGCCCTCATCGCGCACTGCGCGAGGCACGGCGTGCCGTTCAAGGCGACCGCGGGGCTGCACAACGCGGTCCGCCACTTCGACCCCGTGCTGGGCGTGGACCGGCACGGCTTCCTCAACCTGGTCCTCGCGGTCTGCGCGGCCGTGGAGGACCGCGATCCGGTGCCGGTGCTGAGGCTGACCGACGTCGGCGAGCTGGTACGGCTGGCGCAGGCCGTGCCCGGCGACACCGCGGCGCGCGCCAGGGAGCTGCTGGTGTCGTACGGGTCGTGCGACACGCGCACCCCGATCGAGGACCTGGCGGCCCTGTGCCTGATCGACCGGCACCCCCACACGCCCCCGGTGACCACCGGCGAGGCGACCACCGACGCGGCGCCCCCCGGCGCGACAGAGGAGAGTGCGTGATGTCTTGGGGCCTGGAGAACCTGCCCTACGGAGTCTTCTCCCGCCACGAGGGGGAGACCCCTCGCGTCGGCGTCCGCTACGGCGACCACGTGGTCGACCTGGCCGGGGCCCTGCACGACGAGGTGTTCGCCACCGGCTCGCTCAACGCCTTCATGTCCAGGGGCCCGGCGGCGTGGCGCGACACCCGGGCCCTGATCCAGAACAAGCTGAGCACCGACCAGGCGGTGATGGGGCCGCACCTCGTCCCGCTCGACCAGGTCACGCTGCACCTGCCGGTCGAGGTGGCCGACTACGTCGACTTCTACTGCTCGCTGGAGCACGCCTCCAACCTGGGCCGGATGTTCCGCCCCGACGAGGAGCCGCTCAAGCCGAACTGGCGGCACCTGCCGGTCGGCTACCACGGCAGGGCCGGGACGGTCGTCGCGTCCGGCACCCCGGTCACCCGGCCGTGCGGGCAGCGCGGCGCGGGGGTCTTCGGCCCGTCCGCCAAGCTGGACATCGAGGCGGAGCTGGGATTCGTCGTCGGCGCGCCCACGGCCCTCGGCGACCGGGCCGGGCGGTTCGAGGACCACGTGTTCGGCGTGACCCTGGTCAACGACTGGAGCGCCCGCGACATCCAGGCCTGGGAGTACGTCCCGCTGGGCCCGTTCCTCGGCAAGTCCTTCGCCACCTCGGTGTCGCCGTGGATCACCCCGCTCGCGGCCCTGTCGGAGGCGCGCACCGAGGGCAGGCCGCAGGACCCGGAGCCGCTCGGCTACCTGCGCCGCGAGGAGCCGTGGGGGCTCGACCTGCGGCTGGAGGTCTCGGTGAACGGCGAGGTCGTCTCCCGCCCCCCGTACCGGGACATGTACTGGACGCCCGACCAGATGCTCGCCCACATGACCGTCAACGGCGCCGCCCTGCGCACCGGCGACCTCTACGCCAGCGGCACGGTCTCCGGCTCCGGACCGGGCGAGCGCGGCTCGCTGATCGAACTGACCTGGAACGGGACCGAGCCGCTGAAGCTGCCCGACGGTTCGGCCAGGACCTTCCTGGAGGACGGGGACACCGTCACGATCACCGCGACCGCCCCCGGACCCGGGGGAACCGTGATCACCCTGGGAGAGGTGTCGGGAACGATCGAGCCCGCGCGGTAGCCCCGGGGCCGGACGGCAGAGCCGGGCCTGTCGGCGATGCGGTGAAGGACATACGGTGGGAAAGGAACCTCCCAGACGTCCGGCGCGTTGTACAGGCAGGAGGGCCGGAGCATGGAGTATTGGGTCATCTGGTTGATCTTGGCGGTGGCGCTGGGAGTCGCCGAGATCCTCACCCTGACCACCGCCCTCGGCCTGCTCGGGGGCGCCGCCCTCATCACCTCCGTCGCCGCGGGGCTGGGGCTGCCCGTCCCGCTCCAGCTCGTGGTGTTCATCGCCTCCCTGGTCGCCGGGGTGGTCGTGGTCCGGCCCATCGCCAAGCGCCAGCTCACCATGCGGCAGCCCCGGAGCCAGCGGTTCGGGATCCAGGCGCTCGTGGGCAAGCCCGCCTACGTCCTGCGCGAGGTGACCGGCATGGAAGGCCGGGTGCGGATCGGCGGCGAGGAGTGGTCCGCCAGGGCCTACGACGAGACCCTGGTGATACCCGCCGGGGCGACCGTCGACGTCATCGAGATCGAGGGCGCGACCGCGCTCGTGTATCCACGGGAGTGACACCATGGACGCTCTGCTCATAGCCGGACTGCTCATCGTCCTGTTGGCGGTGTTCACCGTGATCCGCTCGGTGCGCATCGTCCCCCAGGCCCGGGCCCGCAACGTGGAACGGCTGGGCCGCTACCACAGCACGCTGAAGCCCGGCCTGAACTTCGTGATCCCGTACATCGACCGCGTCTACCCGATGATCGACCTGCGCGAGCAGGTCGTCTCCTTCAAGCCCCAGCCGGTGATCACCGAGGACAACCTGGTCGTCGAGATCGACACGGTCCTGTACTTCCAGGTCACCGACCCCCGGGCGGCGGCGTACGAGATCGCCAACTACATCCAGGCCGTGGAGCAGCTCACGGTCACCACGCTGCGCAACGTCGTCGGCTCGCTCGACCTGGAGATGACGCTGACCTCGCGCGACACGATCAACAGCCAGCTGCGCGGGGTGCTGGACGAGGCGACCGGCAAGTGGGGCATCCGGGTCAACCGGGTGGAGATCAAGGCCATCGACCCGCCCAAGAGCATCAAGGAGGCGATGGAGAAGCAGATGCGCGCCGAGCGGGACAAGCGCGCCGCGATCCTCAACGCCGAGGGCCAGCGGCAGTCGCAGATCCTCACCGCCGAGGGCGACAAGCAGAGCGCGATCCTGCGGGCCGAGGGTGACCGGAGCGCCGCGATCCTCAAGGCCGAGGGCCAGTCCCAGGCCATCGACGAGGTCTTCCAGGCCGTGCACCGCAACGACCCCGACCCCAAGCTGCTGGCGTACCAGTACCTGCAGGTGCTGCCCGAGCTCGCCAAGGGCCCGAACAACACGTTCTGGGTGATCCCCAGCGAGGTCACCTCCGCGATCCAGGGCGTCTCCAAGGCGTTCACCGAGGCGCTGCCGCAGTCGTCGGCCGTCCGCGAGGCCCCCAGGGTCAACGAGGCCGCGGCCGAGGAGCGGAAGCAGGCCGAGCAGGCAGCCGCCGACGCGGTCGCCGAGGCGGCCGAGGCGGACAGCCTCGGCGGCGGCCCCCGCCAGCTCAGCGCGCCCCCCGCGCACCTGCCCGGCGACGACCTCCTGGGAACGGGAACCGGGGCGGGAACGGCGGTGGGAGCGCGGGAGGAGCACCACCGGAACGGCTCCTGACCTCTCCCGGCCCTCCCGGCATTCTCGATCTCCCTCGGCCCTTCCGCCCTGCGTGTCCGGGCGGGAGGGCCGACGTCGTGACGGGAATCGACGGCGAGGACCGCCCCCTGGTCGGTTTGCGGTCAAATGTCTGGGTAACCCTCTAGGTCTCGGGGGCCGGGCGTGAAGCAACGCTGTGGGTGGGGTTAAGAAAACCGCGATGGACATCCCCGAAGGCGACCGGGCACAGTGCGTAGGGTCGGAGCTGAGGGGGAATCCGCTATGAAAGCGCTGGTCAAGGAGAGGGCCGAACCCGGCCTGTGGCTGACCGACGTGCCCGAACCGTCCGTCGGCCCCGGTGAGGTGCTGATCAGGGTGCTGCGCACCGGGATCTGCGGCACGGACCTGCACATCCGGAGTTTCGACGCGTGGGCCCGGCAGACGCTGCGGACGCCGCTCGTCGTCGGTCACGAGTTCTGCGGCGAGGTCGTCGAGGTGGCGCCGGGCGTGGAGGACATCGCCCCCGGCGACCTGGTCAGCGGCGAGGGGCACCTGGTCTGCGGCAAGTGCCGCAACTGCATGGCCGGACGGCGGCACCTGTGCCGCGCCACGATCGGGCTGGGGGTGAACCGCGACGGCGCCTTCGCCGAGTACGTGACGCTCCCGGCCTCCAACGTCTGGGTGCACCGGGTCCCGGTCGACCTCGACGTGGCCGCGATCTTCGACCCGTTCGGCAACGCGGTGCACACCGCCCTGACGTTCCCGATGGTCGGCGAGGACGTGCTGATCTCCGGCGCCGGCCCGATCGGGCTGATGGCCGCCGCGGTGGCCACCCACGTGGGCGCCCGCAACGTGGTCGTCACCGACGTCAGCCCGGAGCGGCTGGAGCTGGCCCGCAAGCTCGGGGTCACCCTGGCACTGAACGTCGCCGAGACGTCCGTCCAGGAGGGCATGGACGGGCTGGGCATGCGCGAGGGCTTCGACGTGGGCCTGGAGATGTCCGGGAACCCGAAGGCGCTCCGCGACATGATCGCCTCCATGTCGCACGGCGGGAAGATCGCCATGCTCGGCCTGCCCGCCGAGGAGTTCGCCGTCGACTTCGCGACGATCGTGACCTCGATGATCACCCTCAAGGGGATCTACGGCCGGGAGATGTACGAGACGTGGTACGCCATGTCCGTGCTCCTGGAGAAGGGCCTCGACCTCTCCCCGGTGATCACCGACCGCTTCTCCTACCGCGACTTCGACGCGGCCTTCGACACCGCCGCCGGAGGCAGGACCGGCAAGGTCATCCTGGACTGGACGGCCTGATGTCCGGCTACCGCGACGGAACCGACAAGATCACCTCGGATTGGACGGCCTGATGTTCGACAACCTCCGCGACGACTTCCGTACGACCCTGAACGAGATCGCCGAGGCCGGGCTGCTCAAGCCCGAGCGGGTCATCACCACCCCGCAGCGCGCCGGGATCGCGGTCGCGGGCGGTGGCGAGGTGCTCAACTTCTGCGCCAACAACTACCTCGGCCTGGCCGACCACCCCGAGGTGGTCGCCGCCGCCCAGGAGGCCCTCGACCGCTGGGGCTTCGGGATGGCGTCGGTCCGCTTCATCTGCGGCACCCAGGAGGTGCACAAGGAGCTGGAGGCGCGGCTGTCGGACTTCCTCGGCCAGGAGGACACCGTCCTGTACAGCTCGTGCTTCGACGCCAACGGCGGCGTGTTCGAGACGCTGCTCGACGACCGCGACGCGGTGATCTCCGACGCCCTCAACCACGCGAGCGTCATCGACGGCATCCGCCTGTCCAAGGCCCGGCGCCTGCGCTACGCCAACCGTGACCTGGCCGAGCTTGAGGCGCGGCTCAAGGAGGCCGCCGACGCCCGGCGCAGGCTGATCGTCACCGACGGCGTCTTCTCCATGGACGGCTACGTCGCGCCGCTGGAGGAGATCTGCGACCTGGCGGAGCGGTACGGGGCCATGGTGATGGTCGACGACTCGCACGCCGTCGGCTTCGTCGGCGAGCACGGCGGGGGCACCCCCGAGCTGCACGGCGTGCGGGACCGGGTCGACATCCTCACCGGCACGCTCGGCAAGGCGCTCGGCGGGGCCAGCGGCGGCTACGTGGCGGCGCGCAAGGAGATCTGCGAGCTGCTCCGCCAGCGCTCGCGCCCCTACCTGTTCTCCAACTCCCTCGCCCCGGTGATCGCCGCCGCGTCGCTGCGCGTCCTCGACCTGATCAGCGGCTCGGACGAGGCCAGGACGAGGCTGCGCGCCAACACCGAGCGGTTCCGCACCGGCATGACCGAGGCCGGGTTCGACATCCTGCCCGGCGACCACCCCATCGTCCCGGTGATGATCGGCGACGCCGCCGAGGCCGCCGCGATGGCCGAACGCCTGCTGGAGCTGGGCGTCTACGTGATCGGCTTCTCCTACCCCGTGGTCCCGCACGGCCAGGCCCGCATCCGGGTCCAGCTGTCCGCGGCCCACTCGGCCGAGGACGTCGACCGCGCTCTGGAGGCCTTCGTCGCCGCCCGCGGCTGAACAGCGGCCGGCCCTACGCGATAACCGCCAAAAGGGCTTTTGTCGTAGTTAACGGGCGACCTCGGCGAGAATACAGAGGTGATAGACACGCGGCGGCTCAGAACCCTGCGTGCGGTGGCCGACCACCGCACGGTCACCGCGGCCGCCGCCGCGCTGCACCTGACCCCCTCCGCGGTCTCCCAGCAGCTCGTCGCCCTGGAACACGAGGTGGGCCACCGGCTGCTCGACCGCGACGGCCGGGGCGTGCGGCTCACCGCCGTCGGGCGCATCCTTCTGGGCCACGCCAACGAGATCCTCGCCCAGCTGGAGCGGGCCGGGGCCGACATCGCCGCCTACACGGCCGGTACGGCGGGCGAGGTGAAGGTGGCCTCCTTCGCCACCGCGATCGGGCTGGTCGTGGCCCCCGCGGTCGGCACCCTGCGGGACAAGGAGCCCGGCATCCGGGTGCGCGTCCTGGACGCCGAGGGCGACCAGAGCCTCACCATGGTCCTGGACGGCGCGGTGGAGGCGGCCGTGGCCGTGGAGTACCGCGGGGCCCCGGCCGAGGACGACCGGCGGCTGTCGCGCATCCCGCTCTACTCCGAGCCGTTCGACCTGGTGCTTCCCCGGGGCCATCGCCTCTCCGGGGGCGAGGTGACGGTCGCGGACCTGTCGGGCGAGACCTGGATCGGCCCCTACCCGGGCAACCCCTGCCACGACGTGATCGCGCTGGCCTGTGAGCACGCGGGCTTCACCCCCGAGTTCGCCCACTCCTCCGACGACTTCAGCGCGGTGGTCGCGCTGGCCGCCGCCGGAGCCGGGGTGGCGATGGTGCCGCGCCTGGCGCTGCGTGGCACCGATCCGTCCGGCGTGGTGATCCGCCCGGTGCCCGGCCCCGAACGCCGCGTCTTCACCGCCGTACGCCGGGGCGCGGAACGGCACCCCCTGCTCATCCCCCTGCTGAACGCCCTCCAGGACACCGCGACGACACTGCGCGGGACGTCACCTCTGTGAACCCCGCGATCTGGACGTTCGACGAGATCGCCGAGGTCCTCGGCGGGTACGGGACGTCAGGGCGCTCGTCGTTCCGGTCTTCGAGTTCCGGAAGCTCGGGGAGCTCCTCGCTGTCGTCCGTCCACGATTTCGTCAGAGCGGGCCACCGGTGCCGGCGACGCCGCCAGCGACAGCCCATCACCACCACCAAGGCGACCGCGGCGATCACCCCGGCGATCACCGCCTGAAATACGAGCTCCACGATCACCCACCCCGTCCCATAAGTTCCTTATGCGGCTTTTCGTGGGGCGACGAGCTCCCGGATGCGGTGACTTGCACATTTTTTGGAAAGCGCTTTACCGGATCGCCCCCGCCAAGGGCGGATTCCTCAGTCCACGTGGTCCGGGCGAACGCGACCCATCGTTCCCATGCGGCGAGGCTCGCGAGCGGGTTCCGGCATCGGGACAGGAGCCCCCGGCAGGGTGCTCCAACGGGGGAGATGGAGCCGAAGCGGCGCATGCCGCAGGTTCTTTCGTGGGGGAAGAACCCGCGTGCCACTACCCGCCGGGAGTGACTCATCGGCTCCCGATGAGTGCTGGGAGCGGCGCGTCACCCCCGCTGAGCGGAGGCCGGCGCTCCGGGGAGGAGATCATCCGGAGACGGCGACGCTGATTCCTCGGTGAGATCCGGCTCCATGGGGTTGCCCCTTCCGACCGAATTGAACCGACCCGTTCTCGCGTGAGCCGTCAACTGACGTCCCGCGACAGCGTCGGCTCGACGAAAAAACGGTCCCAAACACCGAGGCACGGAGAAAGCCGAACGAAGAGAAGCCGGATAACCACTTCCCGCGCCGTGGAACTCATGCGTGGCCAGATCGTGGAGGCGGACCTCCCGACCCGCGAGGAACCGGACCTCGAACCTTGATTCCTCCTGAACCAGATCCCGTCCTGGTGTTCGACGCGATGTGTCTCAACCATTTCGCCCGTGCCGAGCGCCTGGACGTTCTACGAGATCTCCTCATCGGCCAAAGCTGCCTGACCACCCATGTCGTGCGGGAAGAGTTACGCGCGGGCGTCGCCGAACATCCCGCCCTGCTGAACGTATTGAATTCGGACTGGCTTGGTGTCGCACGCCTGGACTCACTGCGAGAAATCAGATGTTTCGCGAAGTGGTCGCAGCGAATCGGCTCCTCTGAGCGGAACCTCGGCGAGGCCAGCGTGTTCTCGGCTGCCGAGCTCTGCGACGGAATCGCGATCACCGATGATCGAGAGGCCGTGGCGGTGGGCAGAAGCTTGGCCTGAGAGTTCACGGCACCGTGTGGCTACTCGCGAACGCCTGCCGTGACGGCAAACTGAGTGAGGTTGGAGCGGGCAACATCGTTGACACGCTCAAAGCGACAGGCATACGCCTACCGTGTTCGGGCGCGACGTTTGGCCCTTACATCCGCCGTCACGGGCTCTGTTGATCTTTCGGCTCGCGAGACCTCCACGAGAGCACTGGTCCGGCCCTCATCCTCACCCCCACCAATGGACAACCTTCATCACCACCATCAAGAACGGCGATCTCGGCTGACAGTGAGGACGGGGGTGCCGGGCGGGCCGGGGAAACCAGGTTCGCAATTCATCGTGTACCGCCCGCTGTGACCGGGGAGCAGGTGACGCTGACTCACGTACGCCCCGGGTATCGCCACTGCTCCGCACGCGACCCGGGGCAAGCTTTTTCCAGCCGGGTTCCTAACGGCGCCTTGCTGTCGAACCACCGCCCGACCAGGATCGCCGCGTACACAGCGGCCTCCGTCCCGCTCCGGATCAGGGCCGGGGTGCCGCGGTGAGCTTCGCGACGTCGGAGGTGTAGACGGTCATCCAGTGCGGATGCAGCCGGTAGTAGACCACCTCGGCGTCCCAGTCGAAGGCGTCGTCGCTGTAGAAGTCCTTGAGGTACGCGAGCAGGTCCGGCCAGTCCGCGGCGGGCTCGCCGTCCCGGGGGTTGAGGATCTCCACCGTGCCGTGCGTGAACACGCCCAGGTCCTCACCGCGCAGGTGCGCGGCGCTGACGGCGGGCCTGGCGGCGAGGTGGCGGGCCTTGGCGGCGTTGCGCGCCGTGCCGAAATGCCACTTGCCGTGCAGGAAGTGCCCGTCCACACCGCTGATCCGCGGCTCGCCCTTCGCCGTCACGGTGGACAGCGCGAGGGTGCGCATGCCGGTGAGGACCCGGGTGAGCTGCTCCGCGGTCAGGGTGCGCTCGCCGTTGATGATCGAGCGGAGGTGCGAGGTGGAACGGGAGAGGGAGGCGTCGAGGAGGGTCTGAAGCTCTTTGAGCTCCTCTGGCGTTTCGCGCATCGAAGTCCTTGTCCATCGTAGGGGCCGGTCCACGGCCGCCGTCGAGGTCGGCCGGTGGGGCCATGCTCGCCCGAAAACTCGACACCTTGTGTCATGTTTCCTCACCCGTCTCGCGGACCGCGACGAGCCACCAGAAGTCCGGGGAGGTGATGCCGACCGCTCCTGCTCGCTGCTGTCGGGACCGGCCCGTGATCGACGACCCGCGCGGAAAGGCCCTCCTGACCGGCGGCACGCCGACGAGCGGCTCGCCGGTCAGGAGGGCGGGACCGTGACCGTCACGGTGAGGGTGCGGGATGACGGTCACGAGGGAGATCAGTCCTTCGGGCGCTCGCCGAGGTCATGTCTCACGGCGAATCCCCAAGGAAGAAGCCCTCCGGCCCCACCCCGGATAACCGATGATGAGTTGACTTATAATAAACGTCCTCATCATTGACGGAGGTAACCATGGACAAGCCGATAGAGATGTTCGATCGTGACTACGAGTGGTCGGAACTGTCGCGCTTCGTCCGTTATTCGGGACCGGAGGCCACGCTTGGCGTGGTGTCCGGACGCCGCCGCCAAGGTAAGACCTTCCTGCTGGACGCGGTCTGCCGGGCCACGGGAGGGTTCTACTTCGCCGCGACCGAGGCGACCGAGACCGAGTCTCTCCAGCAGTTCGGCACGGCGCTCGCCCGTCATCTCGGAGAGCCGGTCCCCCGCAGGTTCGCGAACTGGGACGAGGCCATCGAATTCCTCATGACCATCGCCGTCGCCGGGCCGACCCCCGTGGTCATCGATGAGTTTCCCTATCTGGTCAGGGCTTCTTCGCACCTTCCCTCCCTGATCCAACGGGCTCTCGGCCCTCAGGGGCAGCGCCACGGCAGCGCGGTACGGCTTCTGCTGTGCGGATCGGCCCTGTCCTTCATGGGCTCGCTCCTCGCAGGAACCGCGCCGCTCCGTGGTCGGGCGAGCCTGGAGTTGGTGGTTCCCACCCTCGACTACCGGCTGGCCAGGGATTTCTGGGGCATCACCGATCCGGCCCTGGCGTTGCTGGTCAACGCCGTCGTCGGCGGCACCCCCGCCTACCGGCGCGAGTTCACCCTCGGCGACGTCCCTGACGACATCGAGGACTTCGGGCCGTGGGTGACGCGCAACGTGCTCAACCCGGGTCGTCCCCTGTTCCGTGAGGCCCGGTTCCTCCTCGCCGAGGAGCCAGAGCTGCGGAACGTCGCCCTATACCACGGTGTCCTGTCGGCGATCGCGAACGGCAACCATACTCGCGGCGGCATCGCCGGATTCCTCGGCCGCAAATCCACCGACCTGAGCCATTCCCTGACGCTCCTGGAAGACGTCGGCATGATCACCCGGGATCCGGACGCCTTCCATGGCAAACGTTCCACCTACCGCATCACCGAGCCCATTCTCAGCTTCTACCACGCGATCATGCGGCCGGAATGGACCGACCTGGAGCGTCCCGGTTATGCCGGACAGGTCTGGGATCGTTCACAGACGGCGTTTCGCAGCAAAGTCCTCGGCCCCCACTTCGAACACCTGGCCCGCACCTGGACGCGCTGGTACGCCGATGCCGAAACCCTCGGCGGTCTACGCACCCGTGTCGCCTCCGGTGTCCTGCCCGACCCGGCGGCCAGGAACAGCCACGAGATCGACGTCGTCGTCTTCGGCCGTGACGGCGACGGCAGAGAGGTCATCCTCGCGATCGGCGAGGCGAAGTACGGCGACGTCGTCGGCCGTGGTCACCTTGAGCGCCTTGAGCGCCTCCGGGAACTTCTCATCCGTCGCGACGACCGCGCCACTCCCGGCACCCGGCTGCTGCTGTTCGGCGCCGCCGGCTTCATGCCCCAGCTGCGGGAGACCGCGCAGGACCGCGTGGACGTGCAACTCGTCGATCTGGCCCGTCTCTACGAGAGGTCCTGAACGACCGGTGCCCTGTCCCCGCGCCGCGGTGCCGAAGGACAGGGCGCCGGGTCTCGTACGTCAGACGGTGAAGTCCCGCAGCAGGCCCGTGTACCTCTTGGGGCCGGGCGGGGCGAACTCGCCCCGGGTGCTCGTCCGCAGGCCGAGGCAGACCAGCGACTCGACGAGCTTGGTCGCCACGGCCACGCCGTCGATCACCGGGACGCCGACGGCGCGGGAGACGTCCGCGCAGAACGAGGCCATGCCCGCGCAGCCGAGCACGATCGAGTCGCAGCCGTCCCGCTCCACGGTCTCGGCGCACAGCGCGGTCACCACCCTCCGCGCGTCCGAGGAGGGATCGTCCAGCTCCAGTACGGGGATGTCGCAGGCGTGCACCCCCCGGCACGCGCCCGCGAAGCCGTACCGGGCGGCGAGGTCCCACGCCCGGCCCGTGGTCCTGGCGAGGGTCGTCACGACGCTGAAGCTCCGGCCGACCAGGGTCGCGGCGTGCATGGCCGCCTCGGCGATCCCGGCCACCGGCCCCGAGGCCAGCTCGCGGGCGGCGTCGAGGCCGGGGTCGCCGAAGCAGGCGATGACGTACCCGTCCGCCCCCGCCGCCTCGCCCGCCGCGATCTCCGCCAGCAGGCCCGGCACGGCCAGGGCCTCGTCGTAGTGGCTCTCGATCGACTCCGGGCCCATGGCCGGGTTGACGGCCGTGACGACGGTGGACGGCGCCGCGACCGCCCGGGCGCACCGGCCGATGTTCTCGGTCATGGCCCGGGCGGTGTTGGGATTGATCACTCGGAGGTCGATGCGGGTCATCAACCGGCCAGGGCCGTGCCGTCCGACACCCGCTCGGCGTCGCGGTCGAGGCCGCCGATCCTCGGCGACATCCGCTCCAGCACGGTGAACGCCACGAACCCGAGCCCGCAGCCGACGAACCAGCTGTAGTCGGCGATCCAGGTCGCGTCGGCCGTGGTGAGCCCCAGGTCGAGCAGCATCTTCGGCACCAGCACCGACGCGATCGCCGGGACCCCGCTGAGCACCGTCGCCCAGACCGCGTTGGGGTTGTAGCCGCCCCGGAAGAAGTAGCGTCCGGTCGGTTCGAGGGTGAACATGTCGTCCACCCACACCCGCTGGCGGCTCACGATGTAGTAGCCGGAGATCAGGATCCCGAACAGCGGCCCGATCAGGGCGCCCAGGATGCCGAGCGTGTAGTGGATGGCGTCCGGGTTGCTGTACCAGTTCCACGGCGTGAGCAGCACGGAGCCGACCGCCGCGATCATGCCGCCGGTCCGCCAGCTGATCTTCTGCGGGTTCACGTTGGAGAAGTCGAACGCCGGGGAGATGAAGTTCGCGACGATGTTGATGCCGATGGTCGCGATGACGAAGGTGAGCCCGCCCAGCAGGATCGCGAACGGCGTGTCGATGCGCTCGACCGTGTGGATGGGGTCGGTGATGAGCTCGCCGAACACGGGCACGGTCGCCGACGCGGTGATCACCGTGAGCAGCGAGAAGAACAGGAAGTTGACCGGCAGCCCGAGCAGGTTGCCCTTCCTCACCGCCGCGAACGACCTCCCGTACCGGGAGAAGTCCCCGAAGTTCAGCATCGGCCCGGAGAAGTACGAGACGACGAGGGCGATCGCGCTGAGCATGACCGGGATGGACGCGCCGAAGTCGAGGTTCTCGCCCTGGGAGAGGTCGAGGCTGATGTTCTCCCAGCCCGCCTGGCTGACCAGGTAGACGGCGAGCACGACCATGACGACGTACACGGCGGGCCCGGCCCAGTCGATGAACCGCCTGATCGCCTCCATGCCCTTCCAGAACACGGCCGCCTGGGCCACCCAGAGGATGGCGTAGCAGATGTAGCCGAGCGGGGACAGGCCGAGGAAGCCGCCCTCGTTCAGCGACGCCGACGCGGGCCAGAACTTGAGGAAGATGATGATGAGCGACTGGGAGGCGAGGTAGGTCTGCACCCCGTACCAGGCGATCGCGATGAGCCCGCGGATGATGGCGGGGATGTTCGCGCCGCGCACCCCGAAGATCGCCCGGTTGATGACCGGGTACGGCACGCCGGTGACCTGGCTCGGCTTGGCGACCAGGTTGCAGAACACGTTCACGATGACGATGCCCACGATCAGGGCGAACAGGACCTGCCAGCTCGCCAGCCCGAGGGCGAACAGGCTGCCCGCGGTGACGTAGCCGCCGACGCTGTGCACGTCGGACATCCAGAAGGCGAAGATGTTGTACGAGGACCACGTCTGCTCGCGGAGCGGGGCCAGGTCCTCGTTCGCGAGGCGGGGGTCGTAGCCGGGCTTGACGAGCCCGGCGCCGACGGGCATGCCCGCCGCCTCGACGACGTCGTGTAATTTCGGCTGGGACGGTGCGCTGTGTTCGGTCATTGTCAGCTTCCGTGGGGGGTACGGTGCGGGGACCGGTGTGTCCCGCGCGCGGGTGTGCCGGGGCGGAAGGTGCCCGGGATCGGCTCGGGGCTCGGCGCGAGGAATCGGCTTCGGAGGATCGGCGAGAATGGCGTGTCGGCGGAGCCGCGGCAACCGTTCGGGACTGCTTGACGGGCTGTGCGAAGGGCCGCGGCATGGGCTGCGGCCGGGGTCGTCGCAGGGGCTGTGGCGTGGGCTGTTAAGTGGTCACTTAACAGCTGCCGTCAATGTATGCCTTGACACCCGAGCCCTAATTTCACCCGCGTAAAGGCCTTGTGACAATTGGTGTGGAGGCCGTGACAGGCATGACCCCGGAACCCGGCACGGAGATCGAGGCCATCACGAACGAGCACCTCGGCCGGAGGCTTCGCGAGCTGCGGCTCCGGTCGGGGATGTCGCTGCGCGCCCTGGCCCGCGAGCTCGGCATCTCGGCCAGCGCGGTCTCCCAGATCGAGCTCGGCACGATGCGGCCGTCCGTCAGCAGGCTCATCGCCTTCGTGTCCGCGATCGGCGTGCCGCTCGCGGCCGTGTTCGACACGGCGGAGGCGGCCGGCGCCGACCCGGCGGGGCCGGACACGCCCGCCGGCCGGTTCGCCGTCCGGCGCTCGTGGGAGGTCGCCCCCATCCTGCTCAGCGGCGGCATCACCTTCCGCAGGCTCTCGCCCACGCCGTCACCCGACGTCGAGTTCTTCGAGTCGACCTATCCGCCGGGCTCGATCTCCAACGCCCACGGCCACTTCCTCAAGCACGAGGGCTACGAGGTCGGGACCGTCACCCGGGGCGAGCTGACCATCGACTTCGAGTCGGAGGTCGTCACCCTCGCCGAGGGCGACTCCGTCACCTTCCCATGCAGCCGCCCCCACATCATCGGCAACCGCTCGGAGACCGTCACCGCCGTCGCGACCTGGCTCATCGTTCATCGCTGACCGCGGGGGCCTCCTTCCGGCGATAGGAGAGGACCACGCCCGTCGTGTAGATGCCCACTCCCAGCAGGACCATGAACACGATCGTTGGCCACTGCAGCCACGACGGCAGGTAGAGGGCCAGGAACCACGCCCGCGTCGGGCTCTCCGACATTTTGAGGTAGCCGGCCAGCAGCCCCTGCGGGAACAGCGGGATCGCGCCGACCGTGAAACAGATCCCGATGATGATCTGCTTGTGGCGCGGCAGGGACTCGAAGGGGAGCCGTCCGCCCGCGCCCGGCTTCGGAGCGGGCCTGCGGCCGGTGCGCATCGTGTCGAGCAGTTCTGGCCCCTTCGCGAGCAGCCGCCGCTCGGCGAGCAGCCCGAACCACCAGTAGCAGAGCACCCCCGTCAGGGCACCGACGGCCACGCCCGCCCAGCCGAACAGCCCGGCCGCGATCGCGGCGGGGGCCGCGGTGAGGGCCACCAGCGCCAGCACCGCGTACACCATGCCGGTGACCGCGCCGTCCTCCTCCGTGGAGCGCAGCGGGTTGCCGCCGCGCCGGTGCGGGTCGGTGCCGGGGATGAGCCCGTACACCGAGACCAGGGGGACCAGCCCGGCGCCGCCGCCCAGCATGGCGAGGAGGACGGCGAGCAGCATGGGCCACGGCCCGCCGGTGACCGCGGCGAGGGAGACCGTCACCACCAGGGCGACGGGCGCGACGGTCAGCAGCCACGCGTGCTGCCGGCCGCGCACGTCGCTCGCGCCGGGCGTCATGAGCATGAGCCACAGCGCGGTGCCGTCGGTGCCGTAGAGGTTGGCCGACATGGCGGCGGCCATCACGACGAAGACCGGTCCCGCCCAGGGCAGCATCCCCGTCCAGCCCAGCAGCAGCGGCGCCACGGCGAAGGACACGCCGTAGGCGAGGGCGAAGGTCAGCTGGTGCGTGCGCACCAGGTCACGCGACCAGGTACGCAGTTCCTTGGCGAGTACGGCGCCGGAGGCGGTGGTGGCCCGGATCGGCCGGCGTCCCCTCGTGGCCGCCCTGGACGCCCCGGCCCGCCGGGTGAGCAGCGCCGCCCACGCGGCCAGCAGCAGGACGACCAGCAACGCCATCCCGCCCAGGGCCGCCAGGACTCGCGGCCAGTCCGCGGACGCGGCGGCCTCGACCGCGACCGTACCCCAGCCGGAGGGCAGGTAGCGGGCCGCCGTCGCCACCACCGGCGGGATGCCCGCCGTCTGCCCGAGCGCCATGAAGACGACCCAGATCTGGCCGAGGAAGGCCAGGATCAGGCCGTTGGTCAGCCCGGCGCCGACCGCGCCCACGCGGGAGCGCAGCGCCAGGCCGAGCAGGGCGACCGCGACCCGGGAGAGCAGGACGAACATCGCGAGCTGGAGCAGCAGCGCCGGGACCGAGACGAGCGCGGCCGCGACCCCCTGCCGTACACCGAAGACCGTGAGCCCGCTCAGGGCGAGCAGGCTGATCACGGGCGCCATCCCGACGAAGGCCGCCACGAGCAGTCCCGAGGCCAGGCGGCTGGGTCGCAGGCCGAGCAGCGTGAAGTACTCGGGGCGGAGCGTCTCGTCGCCGCCTCCGGCGAAGACGGGGCCGAAGATCCAGCCCAGCATCCAGACGGCGTACACGGCCGGGAGCAGCTCCGGCCAGGAGAGGGCCGTGAAGATCGTGCCGGCCGCGAAGACCAGGCCGACCAGCGCGCCCATGACGACGAAGCCGGCCCGCTGCCCGCTCATCGAGTGCCGGAGCACGGCCACCTTCATCTGGGCCATGGTCAGCGCGACAGCCATGTCAGCTCCTTCGATCCGCCGTCGGAGGTGCCGACCAGGCCGACGAAGGTGTCTTCGAGGGAGCCGGTGCCGCGGACCTCGTCCAGGGGCCCCGCGGCGGCCACCCTGCCCTTGTCGATCACCGCGACGTGGTCGCAGAGCTGCTCCACCAGGGCCATGACGTGGCTGGAGAGCACGATGGACCCGCCCCCGGCCACGAAACCGCGCAGGATCGTCTTGATCGTCGCCGCGGACACCGGGTCCACGGCCTCGAAGGGCTCGTCGAGCACGAGCAGCCTCGGCGCGTGCAGCAGGGCGGTGGCCAGGCCGATCTTCTTGCGCATCCCGGTGGAGTACTCGATGACGAGCGTCTTCTCCGCCTCGTCGAGTTCCAGCACCGACAGCAGTTCCTCGGCGCGCTGGTCGACGACCTCGCGCGGCAGCCCGCGGAGCAGGCCGAGGTAGGTCAGCACCTCCCGGCCGGTGAGCCGTTCGGGCATGGCCATCCCGTCGGGCAGCACGCCGACCAGCGTCTTGGCCGTGGCCGGGTCGGACCAGACGTCGGCGCCGAAGATGCGCGCGTGGCCCTCGTCGGGGCGGAGCAGGCCGACGGCCATGGAAAGGGTGGTGGTCTTGCCGGCGCCGTTCTGGCCGACGAGCCCGTAGAAGGAGCCCTGGGGGATGTTCAGATCCACATGGTCGACGGCGACCTTCTCACCGAAGGTCTTGCACAGGCCATGGATCTCGAGCGCTGCGGGCATGGGGGGGTACTCCGGATCGCGGGGGCGGAAGTCGGCCGGTTGGTACGCGAGGTGACCGAGACGGAGATCAAGAAATATAAGCGTTTGAGAACTTACAGCCTCGACGACATCGTGACCACGCTCTCAACCGGAAGAACGATCTCCCGGGTCGCCCCCGGCACGAGACCTCCCTCGCCCGGCGCGCTCGCCGGCGATCTCATGAGCGGACGGGATCCGGCCGACCTATCCTGGGAGAGGTGGAAGAGAACCGGGCACGACGGATCGTTGACGCGCTGCGCGACCGCGGCATAGACGGCCATCTGGCGAGAGTCGGCGTGTATCAGTTCGGGATACGCGTGTCGCTGCCCGACGGGCGCGAGGCGGAGTGGGACACCGACGGCACCGCGGGTCTCGAGGCCCAGGTGATGCGCAACGGGATGCTGGTCGGTTTCGTCCCCGTGATCGAGGGGTCCGAGGACTTCGACGAGCAGCAGGTCCTCGACGCCATCGCGCGGACCGACTACGACCGGCCCATCGCCAGGCAGCGCGCGCAGGCACCGCCGCCGGCCGAGCCCCTGCCCCGCATCGGCGGCGTCTTCCGCCGCTTCTTCGACGGCTTCCGCTACCGGTGACGGCCTTCGCCGCGGTCCCGTCACCGGACGGGACCGCGGCGAAGGCCGGGTGGCTCAGGGGCGGACGGACTCGAGCCACGCGCCCCGGGTCCGCTCGTCGGCGGCGCCCTCCCCGACCGGCGAGGTCGTGCGGCGTCACCGGAGCACCAGGCCAGGCGTCACCGGAGCACTAGGCCATACGGGTCGGACAGTCCAGGCGCCGTCCTGTCCGGACGAGACTCTCGGCGAACCCCTGCCGCGTCCTGTCGGCGAAGCCGATGAAGAAGCGGTTGGCCGGCGACACGCCCCACCGCATCGACCGCGCGACGTTGAAGACCCGGTGCACGAGCAGCGCGCCCCGGGGATGCGGTTCGACGCTCCACTCGCCCCGGTACCACCAGCCGCCCTGGAAGGAGATGGTGTGACCGACGACCTCCACGGTGGAGGTGTGACCGGGGAGATCCTCGACGGTGAAGCGGCCGGCACGCCGGCCTTCGGGCAGCAGCGCGTCGGCCAGGTCGTCGAAGACCACGTCGACCGGCGCCTCGACGATCCCGGCGACCTCGGTGATCAGCTTCCTCTTCGTCACCGCGCCACCCTGGTGTTCTGGAAGGAGGCGAACCGCCATCCTCCGGGCGTGCTGACGGCGGTGAAGGAGACGATCGACGTGCGGAGCTCGCCCGCCAGGTCGGTGCCACCTTCCGAGATCACCAGGACCGCCGTGTCGGCCAGCGGTTTGACCTTGATCCGGTCGTCCGGCATGGACATGGTGGAGCCCTTGAGCGGGCCGTCGAAGAGCGGGCGGTGCGAGGACTCGATGGCCGCCCGCCCCTCGATGTGCGCGCCGTTGAAGACGATGTAGTCGGCGTCCTCGGTGAAGAGGGCGGCGTAGGCGGTGGCGTCGCCCGCGTTCCACGCCTCGGCGAGGCGGGTGAGCAGGCCGGTGATCTCCGTGTTCACGGACATGGCGCGATTCCTCACGGTCGCGGCGCCTATCCTGGGGATGCGAGTCCAGACAGGGCAGGCGCCTTGTTCGGATGTCCGGCTGCCAGGGTGTTGGCGCACCCTGGCAGCCGCTTTTTCATGGTTCGTCGAGTATTTGCGACAGCAGTTCTTGCTTGACGGTGCCCCGCCAGTCGAGTTCCCCGGTTTCCAGGCGGGCGACGACGCGTCGCACCCAGGCCAGCTCGGCCTCGTTCAGCGTGCGCTCGTAGTCGACCTCGATCATCAGGATGTCGGGCAGGCCGCTCTCCCTCATGGCGCCTAGGTGGGCGTTCGTCCCGGCCAGCAACCCTTCGATCGTCGCGGCCCTGGCGCGCAGGGCGCGCATCGCGTCGGGCACCGGCAGGGTCCCCATGAGGGAGACGGCCGCGGTGAACGTACGGCGGTCGGGGCCGGGGTTCTCAAGGAGCGCGCGGAGCCTGGTCGACAGCTCCTGGCGGCCCTCGTCGGTGATCTCGTAGACCGTGCGCTCCGGCCGGCGACCGTCCCTGCTGGTCTCGACCGGGACGATCAGATCCTCACCGGCGAGTCTCTCGACCGCGTGGTAGAGGCTCCTGGGCAGCCCCGTCACGTAGTCCTTGTGCGTGTCGACGATGAAGCGGTGGAGCTCGTAGGGGTGGGCGGCGCGCACCGAGAGCATGGCCAGCACGGTCAGGCCGACCAGATCGGGGCGTCGCGCCATGGTGATGCCTTTCTCTATATTGCGTTATGCAATATAGCAGAAGCGGCAATGACCTCACCCAGACGATCGACCCCCGTGCCCGGCGGTGTCGAAGGCGCCGCGTCGCGGCATCGTGCGCCCCGACCACGCGACGACCTTCCCGCCGGCCCCGCGTCTCGCCGCAACCGTCCCGCTCGACTGGAAATGAAAACGATTCTTTACATGGCCTTGGAGGTGACTGTATGTTGTCGAGCAATCACTCTACGAACTCAACGAATGTAGGTGAGCCACATGCCGGACAACGGCACCGAACGCTCTCCCGACCCCCGGGTGGCGTTCGCGGACGCGGCGGCGGCCAACACGGGCGAGACGGACGAGCGGCCGGGGGCGGCCGACCGCGCCGCCGTGGTCGCGAAGACCGACGACCACCTGCCGCCCCTGGCCGACCAGCCGATCGACGACAGGCCCCTCGCCATGCGATTCACGGAATCGGAGGAGTAGAGATGCAACTGCACTTCCGCAATCGCTACAGCTCCAAGGTGTGGGTCGCGATCATGTTCTACAGCCCCGACGGCTGCCGCGACTACGGTCAGTGGGGCACCCGGGGCTGGTGGCCCATCAACCCGGGCGGCGAGGCGTTCGTCCTCAACACCGACAACCGCTACGCCGCCTACTACGCCGAAGCGGCCAACGGAGCCGTCTGGACCGGCGCCTACGGCCCGATGTACGTCTACCAGAACGCCTTCGACTCCTGCCTCGGCATCGGCAGCACCGCCGCCAGGCTCGTCGGCACCCGGCTGATCGACATGAACGGCTATTCGAGCTACTACGTGAATCTCACCTCCTGACGCGCTCCCCCCACGTGACGCGCCGACCGGCCCCGACCGGCTCCGCGCGGCAGTGGGAGAGGACGCGGATGAGCGCCTCCTGAGAGACGGACGCCAGAATCCCTTCTCCAGGGTCCGTCCCCCTTCGCCCGGGAGGCGCTCGATCCCCGCCGAAACCGATCCCCGCTGAAACCGTCCGCCTGTTCGCGGGCTATCCGCGGGCTATCCGCGGGCTCCGTTCCCGGCCGCCGTGACGTTCCCGGCCACCGTGACCGCCTCGGTGAAGTGCTGATACCGGGTCAGCTCCTCCTCCATGGGATCCAGCACCAGCTCGCGGCCGACCTTGTCGACGCTCGATCGCAGCGCCTTCGCCGCCTTGCGGGCCCGGCGCCGTCCACCGAGCCAGGCGGCCACCCGGGAGAGCAGCGCGATCAGCAGCCCGAGCAGGACGCCCCCGATCAGCAGCGTGGTCGGCCAGGGCAACTCCCCCGCGGTCGGCATGTAGAGCTGCGGAAGCCGGAGATAGTCGAGGGCGACCAGGGCGAGCAGCCAGATCCCCCCGGCGAGCACCGTCGCGAGCGCCAGCCACTGCGCCAGACCGGCCAGCCGCCACCACAGGGGCCGTTTGGAGACCCCGAGCGAGGTGGTGGCCACCGCCCGGTCCAGGCCGTCCTCCAGTTCGTCTCCGCGCGACCTCGCCGCCTGCCGCACGGCGGCGGCCCACGGCGCGGGAAGCCCCGCGGAGGCGGCCCCGGCGGCCTCGCGGATCGCGGTGTCCATCCGGGAGCGCTGGACGACGGTCGCGACGGGGATCGACGTCCTTCCGATGACGTTCCCCGGCTCTCCGGGCTCCCTTGGCACCACCCGTTCTCCGGTGGACCGGCTCGTGGCGTCCAGGCGGAGGCGGCGGAGCGGGTCGGGCCGCAGACGGCGGATCCACCGGGTGGGCGGCCAGCCGGTGGCGGCGACCGAGCGGTGCCGGTGGGACTTGGCCACGGCCTCGACGACGACCGGCACCCCGGCGGCCTGCGACAGCGCGTCCCTCAGCGGCCTCGCCAGGCCGTCCGGCCTGCTCGCGGCACCGGGAGGGGTCTCCCCGGGGGTGACGCCGGACGCCTGGAGGAGCGCGTCGGCGGCCATCCCCGCGTCGGCGGCGAGGCGGGCGGACCAGGACCGCCGGTCGGCGACCCGGGAGGTGAGCAGCGAGCTCAGCTCGGGGACGCCCGCGCCGGTGCGGGTGGACACCCCGACCACCGGGACACCGGTCAGCCCGTCCTCGTCGAGGAGCCGCCGGAGGTCCTTCAGGCACCGCTCGGCGGCGGCCGGGGAGAGCCGGTCGACCTGGTTGAGGACGACGACCATGACGTCCCGGTGCCGGGCCAGCGGCCGCAGGTAGCGGTCGTGGACGGCCGCGTCGGCGTACTTCTGCGGGTCGAGCACCCACACCAGCAGGTCGACCAGCTCGACGAGCCTGTCGACCTCCAGCCGGTGCGACGGCTCGATCGAGTCGTGGTCGGGCAGGTCCAGCAGGATCAGCCCGGCGGCCTCCCCGTCCGTCCCGAAGGCCGTCCCTCCGGCCCGCTCGCTCAGCTCGGTCCCGCTCGCACCGGCCGGCCGGCCGGTGCCGGGCCGGGGCTCCTCGCCGTTCCCGTGCCACGGGCTCCGCGCGGCCTGGCCGGGGGTGTCGAGGAGCTCGTGGCGGCGGGGGATCTCCAGCCAGTCGAGCAGCGGTCCCGCCCCGGCGCCCTCCCAGAGTGCGGCCTGAGCGGCCGAGGTGGTCGGCCTGGTGACGCCGACCGTGGCGAGCGAGGTGCCCGACAGCAGGTTGAACAGCGAGGACTTGCCGCTGCCGGTGGCCCCTGCCAGCGCGACCGCGGTGTGGTCGACCGACAGGCTCGCCCGTACACCGGCGCGGGAGATCACCGAACGCGCCGCGGCGACCGCCTCGGCGTCCAGCCTCCCGTCGGCCAGGTCGGCGGCGCGCGCCAGCGCCGCCAGCCGGTCGTCCAGCGAGACCGTCTTCTCTCGTCGTAGCAGCTTCACGCCTGGCCCGCCTCTCCCGCACCGGTGGCGCGCGGGACGCCGTCAGGTGCGCCGGTCACGTGCGGGAGGCCGTCGGGCGGTCTTCGGGACTCCCCCACGGCGATCGGGACGGAACCCGCAGGGAGGGAGGCCCGGCGGTCCGCGACGGGGAGCTCGCGCAGGTGCTCGCGTACGGCGTCCGCGGTGGCGCGGAGGGCGGGGGCGGTGCCCTCGGGGGGCTGGACGGCGTCCAGCAGGTCGGTGAAGCGGTCGGCGTCCTGGCCGAGGAGGATCGCCACGCGGGCGCGCAGGTCGGAGCGGGCCTTGACGGTGAGGTCGCGGACGGCCTGGTCGCCGAAGACGGCCTCCAGGACCTTCTGGCTGAGCACGCTGGTGCCTCCGGCGATGCCGACCTCGATGCCGGTCAGGCCACCGGTCGAGGCGAACACCGCGATCATCAGCAGCAGCCCGGCCCCGTTGAGGCCGAAGGAGGTGACGCGGGCGGTGGTCCGTTTGTCCGCCCCCTCCTCGCGGACCAGGTCGAGCACGTACGACTGCCAGCCCCTGACCGCCTCCTCGGCCCTGGCGGGCAGGTCGGCGGAGGCGCGGCCCAGACGTCCGGCGACGGCGACCCCCTCGCGCTCGAGGAGGGCCCGCCCCGAGGGGTGCGACGACCACGACTCCAGCAGGCGTTCGGCGGCGCTGTCGGCCGAGGCCCTGATCAGCGCCTCCACCCCGCTCTCCAGGGCGGTCCGCAGCTCGCTCTCGGGCGCGGGCCGCCCGGTGACGAAGGCCACGACCCGGTCCCTGAACCTGCCGACCCGGCTCTCCAGGGAGCGCATCAGGTCGCCGGTCCCGATGAAGTCCTGCCAGCGGGCCAGGACCTCGCCGCGCAGCAGCGACCCGTCCCGCATGCCCTCGTCGAAGGTGGACAGGCCCACGGCGTAGGCGGCGTCCGCCATGGAGCGCAGTTCCTCGGCCCCGGTGTGCTGGCGGTCGACCGCCGCGGCGAGCGCGGGCACGCGGGTGGAGAGGCTCTCCAGCGCGCCGGACAGGGTCTGGCGCACCACCTCGGCGCGGGAACGGGAGTCGGCGGCGATGGCCATGAGCCAGTCGGCGATCGGCTGGACCGCCTGGCGCGGCAGGCGGGCGTTCTCGTCGGGCAGTACCAGCTCGGGCACCTCGAAAAGGCGCGTCCCGCCCAGGCCGTTCGCCTCCAGCAGCCGGTTCAGGTCCTTGCGCACCACGCCCATGGCCTCGGGGGGCACCCTGGACAGGACGACGGCGAGGGCCGTGCTCCGCTCCCTGGCCGAACGCAGGAAACTCCAGGGGACCTCGTCCGCGTACCGGGCGGCCGTGGTGGTGAACAACCACAGATCGGCGGCGGCGAGCAGCTGGGCGGCCAGCTCGCGGTTGGCGGTGACGATCGAGTCGATGTCGGGGGCGTCGAGCAGGGCCAGGCCCGGCGGGACGGCCGCGGCGGTGACGATCCGGAGCGTGCCGGGCTCGCCCCTGCCGCTCCCGGTGACGCGCGGCAGGCCGGGCAGGACATGCTGGGCGGTGAACCACTCGCGGTCGACGGGGCTGGTGACCAGGGTGGGGGCCATCGTCGTGGGCCGCAGCACGCCCGGCTCGGAGACGTCCTCGGCGACCAGGGAGTTCACCAGCGTGGACTTTCCCGCCCCGGTGGAGCCGCCGACGACGGCGAGCAGCGGGGCGTCGATCGCGCTCAGCCGCGGGATCAGGTAGTCGTCGAGCTGGCCGGTCAGCTCGCGCAGCGCCCGGCGGTCGGCCACCACGTCGCCGATCGCGAGGGGGAACAGCTCGCGGTCGAGGTGCCGCCGCAGCTCTCGCAGCGTCTCCAGAAGACCGTCGTTGTCACCCATACGGTCGATCCTGCCCTGCGAGGGGCCCTCTAGACGCGTTTGGCCCCACCGCTCGACCGGGTTACGGGGGCGAACTCGGTAAAACGGTGGGGCCCAGCCCTCGGACCTCATCCGCGGGCCGTGCCGAGCTCGTCTCCCCCGCAGCTGGAGGCGAGCCCGAGCCCATCGGATGCTTCCGAGGTGATCGGGGGTCGTGCATTGTCTATTGGAACACACAAAGCTCAGAAACGGGTCAGCTGAAGCTGAATATCAGCTGAAAATTCAATCACTGTGGGGCGGTCGCAACACATAGCCCACACCACGGAGGGTGTGGATGAGCCGGGGCTCGGCCGTGTCGACCTTCCGGCGCAGGTAGGAGACGTAGGACTCGACCACCCCGGCGTCACCGCCGAAGTCGTAGTTCCAGACGTGGTCGAGGATCTGCGCCTTGGAGAGCACCCTGCCGGTGTTGACCATGAAGTAGTGCAGGAGCTTGAACTCGGTCGGCGACAGCCGCACCGGGACGCCGGAGCGCCAGACCTGGTGCGCCTCCTCGTCCAGCTCGAGGTCACCGACCTGCAGGCGGACCGGCAGGTCGAGGTCTCCCCTGGTACGGCGGAGCACGGCCCGGATGCGGGCGAGGACCTCCTCCAGGCTGAACGGCTTGGTCACGTAGTCGTCGGCCAGGCGCAGCCCGGCGACCTTGTCGTCGGTGGCGTCCCTGGCGGTCAGGAAGAGCACGGGCATCTGCCCGCTCATCTCCCGCAGCCGCCCCGCCACGGCGAAGCCGTCCATGTCGGGCAGCATCACGTCCAGCACGACCAGATCGGGGCGGATGCGCTCGGCGAAGTGCACGGCCTCCCGGCCGTCCACGGCGGTCACCACCTCGAACCCGGACAGGCGCAGGCTGGCCGAGAGCAACTCCCTGATATTCGGTTCGTCGTCCACGACCAGCAATCGGGCTTCCACTCTGTCCAGCACATCCCGAGGCTCGCCCACCTCGCTGGAACGCAGCTCAGCCAGGGCTGAACGTTTCCTGAGAACCGTCTCGGCACCGCTCCCGGGAAGCGGTCCGCCGGCGCTCACATCGACCGGCGCGCCGCCCGGGGAACCCGGTCCACCACCGCTTCCAGGAAACGCTGCCAGGAAACGCTGCCAGGAAACGGCCCGCCCTCCGGGCTCGGCCGGTTCACCTGCGCCCGGCGCCCTCGTTGATCGCGGTCGCGGTCACCGAGCCGTCCTCGGCCGCCGCCCCGCGTACGACCACCGCGCCTCCGGGCTCGAGGTCGGTGACCTTGCCCTCCTTCGTGACGCGTACGGACGTCTCGTCCGTGGTGTTCACGGTCACGACCGAGCCGTCCGCCGTCTGGACGTAGACCTTGCCGCCCTCGACCCGCTGCACCGTGCCGACGGTCATGCCGCCCCGGCCGCCACCGCCCCGACCGGCTTCCTCGCCTCTCTGCCCGCCCTGGCGCCCCTGGCCCCCTTGACGGCCCTGGCCGCCCTGCCGGTCGCCGGGACCGCCGGGGCCGCCGAAGTCCGCGCCGCCCTGCCGCGCCCCCGCGGGGACGCCGGAGGAGCCGCCCATCGCCTTCTGCGCCTGGATGCCCACGATCACCCCCGCCACGAGCATCACCCCGGCACCCAGCACGAGGGTGAGCGTCGACAGGCGGCGCGGCGGCCGGGCCGCCAGCTCTCCGTCCAGGTCCCCCCGGAACGGGGAACTCTCCAGCGCTCTCCCCGCCGGGACCGTCTCGTCGGCGTTGCCGCCCATGTGTCTCTCCTTGCCTAAGCCGCCTGAGCCGGGTAAGCCGTACGGGTCACTCGTGACGCAGGGCCTCGATGGGCCGGAGCCTGGCCGCGCGGTTGGCCGGGTAGCCCCCGAAGAACAGTCCGATGCCCACGGAGACGCCGAGGGCCAGCGCGATCGAGGACGGTACGAGCACCGGTGAGATCCCGGCGATCGTGAAGCGGGTGCCGGCGAACGCGATCGCGACCCCCGACAGGCCGCCCACCAGGCTCAGCACCGTCGCCTCCAGCAGGAACTGGCCGAGGATGGCGCTCCTGGGCGCGCCGATGGCCTTCCTGATGCCGATCTCCCTGGTCCGTTCGGTGACGGTGACGAGCATGATGTTGGTGATGCCGATGCCGCCGACCAGCAGGGAGATGGCGGCGACCGCGCCGAGCAGGGCAGTGAAGATCCCGACGGTCGAGCTGACGGTCTCCTGCAGGGTGGCCTGGTTCAGGATCCGGTAGTCCGCGACGCCCGCCGGGGTGATGCCGTGCCGCTGGTCGAGCACCGCGGTCACCTCGGCCTGGGCGGAGTCGGTCGTGTCGGCGCCGGTCGCCTGCACGATGATCGAGCCGAGCGCGCCGAACCCCGTCAGGCTCTGCTGCACGGCGGGCAGCGGCACGACGGCCACGTCATCGGCGTCCTGCATGCCCGCCGAGCCCGACTCCCTGAGCACCCCGATCACCGTGAACGGCACCCCGGAGACGCTGACCGGCCTGCCGACCGGGTCGGCCGTGCCGAACAGCTCCTCGGCCACCGTCCGCCCGATGACCATGACCTTCCTGGCGGCGAGCACGTCGTCGTTGACGAAGTAGGTGCCGCTCTCGACGGGCCTGTTAGTGGCTTCGAAGTAACTGGGGTAGGTGCCCACGAGTTGCGCGATCGTGTGGCTGGCGCCCTCGTGAACGGCGGTGGCCGCGTTCGCGGTCACCACGGGCGACACGCTCCGCACCGAGGGAACCTGCTCGCGGTCGGTCAGCGCCCTGGCGTCCTCCAGGGTGAGCGGCCTGGCCTGGGTACGCGGGCCCTCGTTCCGGCCCCCGGCCGCCCGGCCCCCGCCGCCGAAGCCTCCGCCACCGCCGCCTCCGGCGAAGGACGCCGAGATGGTGAGGGTGTTGGCGCCGAGCCGCTGGATGGACTGCTGGATGCTCTGCGAGGCCCCCTCGCCGAAGGCGACCAGCAGGATCACGGCCGCCACCCCGATGAGGATGCCGAGGGTGGTCAGGAAGCTGCGCAGCTTGTTGGCGGCCAGCCCGCGGAGCGCGAACCTCAGGATCTCGAGCCGGCTCACGCGGTGACCTCCGGCGTGCGGGGCGGGAGACCGTCGACGGGGGCCTGGCGGCGGTCCTCGACGATCCGGCCGTCCACCAGGCGGATGACCCGCTTGGCGTGGGCGGCCACGTCGTCCTCGTGGGTGATGATCACGATCGTCCGGCCCGCGACGCTCAGCCGGTCGAGGATGCCCAGCACGTCCCCGGTGGAGGCGGTGTCGAGGTTGCCGGTCGGCTCGTCGGCGAGCAGGAGGGCGGGCGCGGTGACCAGCGCCCTGGCCACGGCCACCCGCTGCTGCTGGCCGCCGGAGAGCTCGTTCGGCTCGTGGCGGACCCGGTCGGACAGGCCGACCTGCTCCAGGGCCGCCAGGGCGCGGGCCCGCCGGTCGGCGGCGCCGACCCCGCCGTACGCCATGGGCAGCTCGACGTTGGCGAGCGCGCTCATCCGGGGGATGAGGTTGAACGACTGGAAGACGAATCCGATCTTCCGGTTGCGGAGGACGGCGAGCCTGCGCTCGTCCAGCGAGCCGACGTCGGTGCCGTCGATGCGGTAGTCGCCGGAGGTGGGCACGTCCAGGCAGCCCAGGATGTTCATGAGCGTGGACTTGCCGGAGCCCGAGGCTCCCATGACGGCGACGTAGTCACCCCGGTCGACGCTGAGCGACACCCCGCGCAGCGCCCGGACCTCGGCGTCTCCCTTGCCGTACACCTTGGTGATGTCCGTGAGGGACAGGACGGGGACGGTCATCGGCCGTTCCCTCCACCGGCGGGGCGCATGCCTCCGCCTCCACCCCCGCCGTTGCGACCGCCGCCCCCGCCACCGAGGCCGGGGAACCCGCCGCCCTGCCGGGTGGTCTCGATGGTCACCGGGCGGACCACCTGGTCTCCCTCGGCGAGCCCGGACCTGATCTCGGTGAGCGCGTCGCCCTTGATCCCGGTCTCCACCTGGACGGGTACCTGGCGTCCGTCCCGCAGCACGGTCACCGTGCTCCGCCCGCCCGCCGTGGAGATCACCGCGGAGGAGACGGCGAGCACGTCCTCGGCACGCTCGACGACGACCCCGACCGTGGCCGTCTGGCCGAGCCTGACCTGCTCCGGCACCTCGGTGAAGGAGATCGTCACCGGATACTGGACCACGTTGTTGCTGGTGGTGGCGGTCGGCTGGATCCGGGTGACCTTGCCGGAGGCGGTGACCCCGGTGAGCGCGTCGAACCCGATGGAGGCCATCTGGCCGATCTTGAGCTTGGTGACGTCGGTCTCGGTGAAGGTGCCGACGAGTTCGAGCTTGCGGGTGTCGGCGAGGTCGACGAACCCGCCCGAGGCGTTCGCCGCGCCGTCCGAGTTCGCGGAGGCCCCGGAGCCGGCCGAGTTCTTCGCGTTGGTCGCGGCCTTGGCGGCGGTGCCCGAGGAGCCGCCGACCGTGCCGTTGACGGCGGTGACCGTACCGGCGAACGGCGCCTTGATGACGGTGCCGTCCACCGCGCGCTTCGCGGACCGGTAGGTGTTCCTGGCCGTGACGTACTCGGCGTAGGCCGCGGCGGTGGAGGTGTCGTCGTCCGCGGTGTCGAGGGCGGCGGCGGCCGCGTCCAGGCTCTCCTGCGCCGAGTCGTCGTCCAGCCGGGCGAGGATCTGCCCCGCGGTGACCTTGTCACCGGCCTTGACGTAGATCTTCTCGACGGTGCCGTTCGATCCGAAGGAGAGGGACCGGGCTCGGGCGCTGGCCACGGTTCCCGAGGCGGAGACGGAGGCCGAGACCGTGGCACGGGTCACCGGCACGGTCCGCACCGCGGCGTCGGCTGATGTGGCCTCGCCGCCGAGGGAGGAGTAGGCGATCACCACCCCGCCCAGTAACAGGACCCCCAGGGTCCCGTTCACGATCAGCGCTCCGCGCTTGGTCGACAGCTTCACAGCGCCTGACCCTGGCGCATCAGGCTTGGACTCACCCCGACGAAGGCTGAAGATTTCCTGCAGACCTGGTCGTACCGCCCGTGATGCACAGCAAACCTTCAGGGACCTGTGAGCATGCTGTGAATCAGGCGGTCCAGGATGTCCGCCATGAGACCGACCCATCTCCCGAAGAAGCTGCGCGCGGGAGGACTCGCCCTGGCCGCCCTCGTCCTGGTGGGCGCGGGGGCGATCGTCGTGTTCGACGGCGGCTCCGGCCGGGCTCCCCGGGTGGAGCTGGCGTCCGCCAGGCGCGGGACGGTGACCGCCGCGGTGTCGGCCGCGGGCAGCACCGTGGACGACGGCACCCGCGACCTGGCCTTCGGCGGTTCGGGGACGGTCACGAAGGTCTACGTCAAGGCCGGGGACAGGGTCGGCAAGGGGGACGTGCTCGCCAGAATCGGTTCCGCCCCCGCACGCGAGCGCTACGACGCGGCGAGGGCGCGGCTCGCGGCGGCCGAGGAGGCGCTGGACACGGCGGGGAGCACGGCGGGGAGCACGCCGGGGAGCACGGGGACGACCGAGGCCGGGCAGCAGGACGGGGACCGGACGGGTGGCCGAACCGGGGACCGGACAGGGGGCCGGACAGGGCCGGACCGGACAGGAGATCGAACCGGGGACCGGACGGGTCCCGGCAGGCAGGCGGGCTGCGAGCCCACGGCGACACGACCTCCGGGGGCGGACGCCACCCCCACGCCCGCCCCCACCGGGACGGGTGCCCCCACGCAGAGGCCGGGGCCCGCGCGCACGCTCTCGCCACCCTCGCCATCCACACCGGCCGGATCGGCGCGCACGGCACAGGTCGTCCCCGCGGGCGGGATCGTCCCCGCCGGGTACCGCTTCGCGGCGGCCCCCACCCCCACCCCCATCCCGGCGCGGGACTTCGCGTCCGTACCGGCACCGACCGCGACACCGGCGGTCGTGGAGCCGGAGGCCGCGCGGACGGGTGACGGCTCTCCCCAGCCCGCGCCGACGGTCACCGTCACCGTGACGGCCGCTCCGACGGTGACCGTGACGGCCACCGCGACGGTCACCGTGACCGCGAGGCCGCACGGGGGCGAGCCGCCCGCGACCACCGGCCCCGGTCCCACAGGCCCGCCCTCGGGCCCGTCGACCGGCCCCGGCGAGCACCCCGAACCGACGACGGATCCCGCTGCTCCCACCGATCCCATCGGTCCCATCGGTCCCACGGGCACGGCGGTACCGACCGCCACCGCCAGGCCCACCACCACCGGATGTCCTACCCCGAAGCCGAGCGCGAGCACGGGGACGGGAGCGGACAGGGGTGCCTCCCCGAACAGGAACACCCGGCAGGGCCCTCAGCAGGGCCCTCAGCAGAACGGCGGAGCCGGGCGGGGGGCGCTCACCGTTGAGCAGGCCGAGGCTCGCGTGAAGCAGGCCCGGGCGGAGCTGACCGACGCCACGGAGGAACTCGCGGGCGTGCGGATCGTCGCCCCCGCCGACGGCACCGTCATGTCCGTGGCCGGGGCGGTCGGCGACAGCGCGGGCACCGGCACCTTCCTCACCCTCGGGGACCTGGACGAACTCCAGGTGGAGGCGCTGTTCACCGAATCCGACATCGGCAGCCTGAGGCCGGGGCAGCAGGCGGCGATCACCCTGGCCACCCGGCAGGGGGAGAGGTACACGGGCACCGTGACGGGGATCGCCCCCACCGCGACCACCAGCGACCGGCTGGTGAGGTACGGCGTCACGATCGCGTTCGACGAGCCCCCGGCGAACCTCCTGGTGGGCCAGACCGCCTCGGTCACCGTGACCGTCGCCGAGTCCGCCGAAACGCTCTACGTCCCGGCGCAGGCCGTACGGACCAGGGACGGGGTCTCCAGGGTCACCGTGCGGGGAGGCGCCGAGCGGGTCGTGGAGACCGGGGTCCGCGGCGACCGGTACGTCGAGATCACCTCCGGGCTGTCCGAGAACGACCGGGTGGTACTGCCCGGCGGCGCGGCCGGAGGGGAGTTCCCCGACAGCAGCTGGCCGGAGCCCGGCACCGGCGCCCCCTGAACCGGGCGGTGACGGTGACCGGTTGAACCGGCTGGACCGGCTGGACCGGCGGATTCCGGTGGGGTTCGGCCGGGTCCGGGAGGCGTTCACCTCCATCCTCACTGTCAGGCCAGGTCCGAAGACGCGGTTCAGCCGGATTCGGGGGCCTGATCCGTCCGGACCCGAGGGTGCGATCCGTCCGGGTTCGAGGGCTCGATCCGCCCCGACCCGAGGGTGCGATCCGTCCGGATCCGCAGGCGTGGTTCAGTCGGATTCGGGGGCGAGCGGGAGGATCACCCGGAACGTCGAGCCCTTGCCGGGCTCCGACTCCACGGCGACGCGGCCGCCGTGCGCCTCGACCATCGCGGCGACGATGGCCAGGCCGAGACCGCTGCCGCCGTCCTCGGGGGCGCGCCGGCCCCGGGCGGAGTCGGCGCGGTAGAACCGCTCGAAGACGCGCTCGCGCTGCTCGGTGGTGAGGCCGGGCCCGTCGTCGGCGACCTCGATGACGGCCATGCCGTCGTCGCCGGAGAGGGCCACCCGTACGGGGGTGCGCTCGGGGGTGTGGGTGAGCGCGTTGGTCATGAGGTTGCCCACGACCTGGCGGAGCCGTACCTCGTCGCCGGAGACGATGAGCGCGGAGCCGTCCACCGAGAGCGTGACCTCGCGTTCCGAGGCGAGGATGCGGGCGTCGTGGACGGCGTCGGCGGCGATGGCGAGCAGGTCGACCGGTCGCATGACCATCGGCCGCTGCTGGTCGAGCCGGGCCAGCATCAGCAGGTCGTCGACGAGCAGGCCCATCCTGACCGCCTCGGACTCGACCCGGCGCATCAGCGGCGCGGCGTCGATGCCGGGCGCCTGCCGGTAGAACTCGGCGAAACCCCGGATCGAGGTGAGCGGCGTGCGCAGCTCGTGCGAGGCGTCCGCGACGAACCTGCGCATGCGCTCCTCCGAGCTGCGGGCCGAGGACTCCGACTCCGAACGGGCGCGGAAGGCCGTCTCGATCTGGGCGAGCATGCCGTTCAGCGACCGGCCGAGGCGGCCCACCTCGGTGCGCGGGTCGGCGTCGGGGACGCGGCGGCCCAGGTCTCCGGCGGCGATGGCCTCCGCGGTGCGCTCGATCTCCTCCAGCGGGCGCAGGCTCCTACGGATGATCACCACGCCGGCCCCGGCGAGCATCAGCACCAGGCCGCTCCCGCCGAGCAGCTCCACCAGCGCGAGCTGGCCGACGATCTGCCGTACCTCGCCCATGTCCACGGCCACGATGAGGATTCCGCCGGTGTCCAGCGAGGTCACCCGGACCCGCCAGTCGCCGCTCTCGAACGAGCGGCCGCCCTGTCCCGGGGACACCTCCGGCCCCGGCTTGCCCTCCACGTCGATGCCGCTGAGCAGGACGAGGGTCTTGCCGTTCCTGCCGCGGAGTTCCAGCCTGGCGTCGGACGGCATCGACTTGCCGACCAGCGCGACGGACCCCCGGTTGTTCATGCGGCGCAGCGCGGAGTCGGTGGTCAGGTCGATCTGGCCGTCGACGCGGTCGATCAGGTAACCGCGCATGATCGAGACGCTGCCGATGCCGATGAGGGCGAGCGCGATCGTCAGCAGGACCAGGATGACGCCGATCAGCTTCACCCGCAGGGGGGTCGCGTCGAGCATCATGTGCCCGGTGGTAAGCGCAGCACGTATCCCACGCCGCGCAGGGTGTGGATCAATCTCGGATCGACATTGTCGATCTTGCGGCGGAGCACGGAGACATAGGACTCCACGATCCCGACGTCGCCCCTGAAGTCGTAGTCCCACACGTGGTCGAGGATCTGGGTCTTGGACAGCACCCGCCCCGCGTTCGCCATGAAGTAGCGCAGCAGCTTGAACTCCGTCGGCGACAGCGCCACCGCCCTGCCCCCGCGCCACACCTCGTGGCTCTCCTCGTCGAGCTCGAGGTCGGCGAAGGTGAGCCGGGGCGGCCGGGGCGCGAGGTCGCCGGAGCCGGTACGGCGCAGCACGGCCCGGATGCGGGCCACGACCTCCTCCAGGCTGAACGGCTTGGTCACGTAGTCGTCCCCGCCCACGGTCAGCCCGCGGATCTTGTCCTCGGTGGCGTCACGCGCGGTGAGGAAGACCACCGGCGTGTCGCTGCCGCCGCCGCGCAGGCGCCGTACGACGTCGAAGCCGTCCATGTCGGGGAGCATCACGTCGAGCACGATGAGGTCGGGCCGGTGCCGTTGGACGGCGGCGACGGCGTCCGTGCCGTTGCCGGCCGTGTTGACACCGAACCCGGCGAACCTCAGGCTCGCGGCCAGAAGTTCGAGGATGTTGGGCTCGTCCTCGACGATCAGCAGGCGGGCCTCGGGTGAGTCGGTCACTGGTTTATTTTCACCGGCCCACATGAGAAAGCAGTTAACTGGTCAACACTGAGGCTAACCCCACAATATGCCTGGCAATCGCCAAACTTGACGTGGCCGCCGGTGAGGGGGCGTTGCGCACGAGGGCGACGCGGCCGTGCACGTCGATCGCGAAGTCGTCCAGCATGCCGCCCCGCCCGTCCACAGCCTGCGCGCGGACGCCTCCGGCGGTCCTGACCAGGTCGGTTGCGGTCAGGGCCGGGACGTAACGGCGCGCGGCCCGCAGGAAGGATCCTTTACCCATCGAACCGGCCACCTCCCTGATCCCGGTCCGCCAGTGCCTGGCGGCCAGCCGCCGGGTGCCCCGCCAGGCCAAAATCCGGCCCAGGTCGGCGAGGTCGACGTCCCGCCAGGAATAGCCCTCCAGCGCCAGCGCCATGACCGCGTTGGGGCCGACCAGCACCTCGCCGTCGATCCTGCGGGTCAGGTGCACGCCGAGGAACGGGTAGCGGGGGTCGGGAACCGGGTAGATGAGCCCGCGGACCAGGTCCTTCGCCTCCCCGGCCAGCGCGTAGTACTCGCCGCGGAAGGGGACGATCCGTACGTCGCCGGGGATCCCCGCCATCCGCGCGACGGTGTCGGTGCCGAGCCCGGCACAGACGATCACCCGGTCGAACCTCAGCGTCCGCTCCCCCGCCAGGACGCTCACCCCGCCCGCGGTCTCCCTTACGGCGCGCACCGGGTGGGACAGCAGCACCGAGCCGCCGCTCTCCTCCACGTCCAGGGCGAGGCGCCGGGCGACGGCGGGGAAGTCGGCGATCGCGGTGTGCGGGGAGTGCACGGCGCCCACGCCGACGGCGTGCGGCTCGATCTCGCGCAGGGCCAGCGCGTCGAGCTCGGCGATGCCGGGAACCCCGTTCGCGCGGGCCCGCTCGGCGATCCCGCGCAGCTCGGGCCGCTCGGATCCGGTGGAGGCGACAACGAGCTTGCCGACCTCGTCGTACGGGATGCGGTGCTCGGCGCAGTACTGCCTGAGCATCGCCACGCCCTCCCTGCAGAGGGTGGCCTTGAGCGAGCCCGGCCGGTAGTAGATCCCGGCGTGGACGACACCGCTGTTGTGCCCGGTCTGGTGGGCCCCGACGCGGTCCTCCTTGTCGAGGACGGTCACCGTGGCCCCGTGGGTCAGCGCCGTCTCCCTGGCCACGGCCAGCCCGACGATCCCCGCACCGACGATCCCGACCTTCATCGCCGGCTCCTCCCTGCTCGTTCCCCTGCCTCTTACGAGGCTGCCTCACCGGACCGCCTGCCTGCGAGGTCGCTCTCCCGCGAGGTCGCTTTCCTGCGAGACCGCTCTCCCGCGAGGTTTCTTTCCCAGAAGGTGATCATGGGGTGGTCCGAGATGATCGCTTCCGCCAGGGGGAAAGCGTGCCACCGCGTGACGTCATCCCGCCAGTCTCCCGGCCTTGCCGGTGGTGAGATGTCCTTCCTGTGCCAGCCAGCGCAGCGAGTCGGCGATGGTCTCCTGGACCGGCCGCAGGCCCACGCCGAGCGCCTCCAGGGTCGGGGTGTCGTACGTGCGGACCATCGTGACCATCATCTCGACGGCGTCCCTGGTCAGCGGGTAGTCGATCTCCTTGATCAGCTTCATCACGTCGCCCACGGCCGCCGCGCCGCGCAACACCGACCGGTGGATCCTGAACCTCCGGCCGCGGTTGCCCGTCAACTCGTCGCAGACGTCGGCGAGCTGCGCCCAGGTGAGGTAGTGGCCGCCCAGCATGAACCGGCGTGGTCCGCGCCCAGGTTCGAGGCAGCGGGCGAGCACGACGGCCAGGTCCCGTACGTCGACGATGTTGACGCCGCCCGCGGTGATCGGCCAACCCTGTTCCAGGCCGGCACGCAGCCCTTCCACCATCGCGTCCAGCGAGGGCTGGTACGGCCCGGTGACCCCGGCCGGATAGACGATCGTGATCGGCATCCCCTGCTCCTGGAGCCGCCTGGCGTAGCGCTCGGCGGAGATCTTGCTTCTGCCGTAGCCGTTCCTGGGCGTGGAGAGCGGGCTCTCGGTCGTGATCACCGGTCCGGCCGGGGGCACGAAGACGCCGACGCTGGAGACATGCACTATGGGGTCGAGACCGAGTTCCACGGCCTGCCCCAGGACGTTCTTGACCCCGGTCACATTCGTACCGTTTAGGTCATCGGCCCGGCCGATCACCCCGATTTCCGCGGCGGCGTGAATGACGGCGTCGCACTGTTCGAGCCCCTCCCGCACGGCCGCCGCGTCGCGGATATCGGCCCTGTGCAGGGGAATCGCCCCCGTCACCCCGACGGCGGCCAGCACCTCGCGTGTTTTCTCTGGATTGCGTATGAGAAGAAGCGGCTCATGCCCGTCTGCGAGGAGCGCGGCGACCGCATGCGAGCCGACGAAACCTGATGCCCCGGTTATCAGAACGCGCATGCTCGAAAGTTAGCGGCAATCATCACCACAAGAGAAGGGATAACCGGCCTGGTTCTTAACCGTCATTGCCTATGCGGGAAATACGTCCAGGCCGGTCGAGGAATACGTGAATATGTCGGGGCAGTAAAGAGTGATGCGGTCATTCATTTTCGGCATGAGATCGCGCTCGGGACCACGTATGAGATTGCATCTGAGATCGCATCTGAGATCGCCGTCCGCACCTGCTCCCGGAGCGGGCGGCGAACGGCGGGTGTCCGCAGCCGTTACGCACATGTCTCCCGTCCGTCGCCCACCCCGGTGTCACGGAGGGGTATACCTTGATCAGGCCGGATGGCGGCCGAAACCGACCGCGTCACCGGGTGGAGATACGAGGCGATGAGCAGAGAACTCTCCATCGGCGTCGGCCACCACGGGCACGTCGACTGCACCGTGATCACTGTCGTGGGTGACATCGACCGTAATTCCAGCGAGCTGCTCAGAGAGACCATCGAACAACTGGTCTTCGACTACCGCCCGCGGATCGTCATCGACGCCGGAGGCATCACCTTCTGCGACTCCACAGGGCTGCGGATACTTCTCAGCGGCGCGCGGCTGACCGCGGAGGCGGGCGGGTGGCTGCGCCTCGCCGGGGTATCGGATGTCCTCAAACGCCTTCTGCAGGTGACCGGTCTCTTCACCTGGTTTCCCGTCGACCCCGACGTGGCGGCCTCCCTCGATCACGCCGCCCGCCGCGACCTGCAGTCCCCCGGCTGAGCCCCGAGCGGACTCGGGAAGCGGCCCGAGGAAGCCGGCCCTGAGAAGCGGCCCTGGGAAGCGGCCCTGGGAACGGTCAGCGCATCCGGCCGACCGCGCCCCGCAGGCGTCGCACGTCCCGCAGGCGCGCCTCGTAGGTCGCGCCGACGACCAGGAGCAGCACCCCGCCCAGCGCCATCGGCACCCACCGGGGCACCAGCACGACCACCTCGGCGATCCACGGCGCCAGCTCGTGCAGGGCGACGACGGCCAGGGCCAGCCCGCCGAGGACCGCCGGGGCCTGGAGCCGCAACCGGGCACCGGCCAGCAGCACGGCCAGCGAGACCACGCCGAGCAGCAGCGGCCGGAGCCAGCCCGAGCCGGCGAGCAGCGCGAGCATGCTGGGCACCAGGCTGGAGACGAGCCCGGGACCGTAGGCGACCCAGGACGACCTCTCCCCTCCGCGCGCCCGCCACCAGCCGAACGCCAGCAGCACCAGCGAGAACGGGACCGTGTACGCCTCGACCACGCTGATGTCGGAGGCGAGCAGCCGTAGCCATGAGGCCAGCAGCAGGAAGCCCGTTCCGGCGTATCCGGCCCATCGGCGATCGGGCCGCAGCGCCGTACCGGCCATCAGCAAACCCGTCACGGCGCACGCCAGGCTCGCCAGCGGCAGGTCGGCCGAGGCGAGCGGCAGGCCCGCTCCCACGAGGACGTACCCCGCCGCCTCCACGCCCACTGCGAACGTCGCCCTCCTGAACCGGCCCGCCACGGCCGCCGCCGCGCAGGCCACGGCGAGCGGGCCGAACGCCGCGTGCCGTACCGGCCAGTCCAGCGCCAGCCCGGCCGCCAGCGCCTCCCCGCCCGCCAGCAGCGCCGCCAGCCCCGCCGCGACCGGCGCCACCGCCCGTTCCCCGAACGCGACCGCCGTCTTCGCGCCGGTCCTTCCCCTCGCCCTCGCCCGGTCACCCAGCACGACCGCCACGGCGACCGCCGCCACGGAGGGAAGGACGAGCAGGGTCGCGGGCTCGCTCATGAGGGCCCAGGAGATCGCGACGAAGGCGGTCCACAGCGCCGCCACCCCGCCGAAGACCGCGTTCGCGCGGCTCCGCGCCGCCGTCCACGCCGTCGGGACGGTACCGGCGACGAACAGCCCCAGCTCCACCCCGTACGGCAGGGCGACCGACACCGGCAGTGCCACCACCACCGCGGGCCAGGCGAGCAGCGCCGCCCTGGTCGCGCCCCGGCGCCGCGCGACCTGCCAGGAGACCAGCACCGCCGCCGCGGCGACGAGACAAACCACCACCGCGAGCAGCGGATGGCCGCCCGCGGGGCCTGGCACGGCCGTCCACGGCCGTACGAGGGGGCGGTGGAAACCGAGGACCGCGGTGACGGCGGCGTGCGCGGAGACGACCGCGAGCACCGCCAGCACGGCGCTCAGCACCAGCCCGGCGGAGCGCCGGAGGTCGCCGCTCTTCCCCGGCGCGCCCTCGGACGAGGGCCTGGCCGGTGAGCCGCCGCGCGGAGCGAGGAGTGCCGCGAGCACCGCACCGGCGGCCAGGGACAGGGACAGGCCGTCACCCGCTGGAAGCCACCGGGTCCCGGCGGAGACCGCCCACATCAGGCCGGTCGCCGAGAGCACACCGGCGACCAGCGAGACCGCCGCCGCCTCGCGTACCCGGGCCGCGAACGCCGCCGCGCCCCACGCGACGAGCAGGACGCCGAGTGTCGCGTACGTGCCGGACCGCTCGGCGAGCGCGGTGACCGTCGCCACCGCGGACACCGCACCGGCGGCGATCGCGAGGGCCCCCGCCCACCGCGGCCGACCGGCCAGGGCCATACCGGTCACGAGGACGACGGCCAGCGCCGACAGGACCACGAGGTCCACCCCGTGCCCCCAGCCGAAGGCGACGGGGGCGACGGCCGTCGCGAGCGTCCCGGCGGCGAGCGCGGCGAACCCCATGGAGGCCCGCCCCCGGGCGGCCGCCAGTGCCGCGGCGACGGCCAGCAGCCCCGACACGACCGGGAACTGCGGGAACGGCGCGATCAGGCGGGCATCGGCGAAGCCCGGAGATCCCGACCACACATCGCCGATCCGGTTGAACGGGGCGAACAGGGCGAAGATCACATCGTTCGCGAAGGGCAGTGCGGTGAGCACCGCCAGCACCCCGGCGGAGACGGCACCGGCCGAGCGGACCCGCGGCTCGTCCAGACCGGGCGCGTACAGCATGACCGCCACGGTGACCAGGGCCGCCACCGTGTACGGCACGGCCCACCAGGTGAGCGGCAACGGCCAGGCGGGGGCCGCCAGTCCCGCCGTCAGCGTGAGCGCCGAGGCCGCGGTGACGACCAAGAGGCGGTCCGTGTTCCGCACCCTCCGCGCGACCGCGAGCCCGATCACCGCCAGCGTGACCAGCAACAGGGCGTCCCTGAGCGAGGCGATCGCCGGAACCTCGCCGGGGAACGGGCTCGACGTCTTCCTCGGGAGTGATTCCAGGAAGCCGTGGCACACCCCCAGCCCCCACACCACGCCGAAACAGGCCGCGACCGTCGTCAGCGGTCCGCGGCCGCCGGGCGTGCCCGCGGGCGCCGCCGCTCCGATGCCGGGCTCGGGACTCCGGCCCGCCATGTGGAACACCAGGAAGGCGGCGTCGGCGGCTGCCGTCGCGGCGAGCGCGACGGTGATCCACGGCGTCGTCTCGCCGAGAGCGAGCAGCGGGAGCGGGAACTGGGCGAGGACGATCGCGACGGGCAGCGGCAGTCGCAGCGGGAGGAACCGCGAGTAGCCCGCCATGACGAGCGCGACCAGGGCGAACAGCAGGGCGGCGTAATGGAGTACGGCCATGCCGTCGGCCCCGGCCAGCCCCGTCCGCCGGACCGCGTAGCCGTCCAGGAAGAGCAGCGCCGCGCCGAGCATCGCGATGGTCTCGGCGGTGGTGACGAGCCCGCGCCTCACCAGGAGCGTCGGCGCGGCGAAGGTCAGCCCGGTGACGGCGGCCAGGATCGCCGCCCGGCCGCCGAGGCCCATGCTCCCCCAGCTGACCACCGTGAACACCACGGCCGCGACGGCCAGCAGGAGCCCGCCGAGGCCGAGCAGCAGGTTCTGCACCGCCCGGGGCGAGAAGTCCTTCCCCGGCTCCGACATCGCCTTCGCCCGCCCGGCGGGCTCGGGCACCGTCTCCGGCCGCCCGGCGGGTCCGCCATCGGTCAGGGGTTCCCGCTCGCCCCCGGCCCGCTCATCCCCGGCCCGCTCATCCCCGGCCGGCTCCCGTCCGGCCGGCTCCCGTCCAGCTCGTTCCCATCCGGCCGGTTCCTGTTCGGCCGGTTCCTGTTCGGCTCGTTCCTGCCTGAGCAGGCCGAGCAGGCGACCGCGCCGGATGAGAAGCTCCGCCTCGCGGGCGCGGAGCCCCGCGAGGGCACCGTCGAGCCGCCACAGCTCGGCCGCCACCGGTCCCCGCAGAGGCAGCGCGCAGCGCGGGCAGCGCTCGTACGTCCCCGCGATGGGGGCCGAGCACTCAGGGCAGCCCACCGGCGAGGAGGAGCGGGGGCTCGACGCCGGGTTCTCGTCATGCATGGTCCGAAGGATGGTGCAAGCGGCTTGCCGTCCGCTTGCGTCGGATCACTCAACCGGGTCTGAGTACCTCGGCGGCTCTGAGTACCTCAGCGGGTTCTGCGGGCGATCAGGGTGATGACGCCGATGGCGCCCGCGGCGATGGCCAGCCAGAGGAGCACGGCCGAGGTCGGCACCCCCGTGTCCGCGCCGGCGCCGTCCTCGTCGGCCTTCACCCCGGCGACCGGCGTGGGCTCCGGAGCGCCGGTGGCACCGGAGGCCGGGGTGGGAGCCGCCTGGCGCCGGGCGGACGTGGGCTCGGGAGCCGCCAGAACCTTCTCGGGCAGCGGCACCCGGTAGACCGGGCTGCGACTTCCCTCGCTGCCGGTGAGCAGGTACCTGCCGTCGCGCGTGTAGGCGATCGACTCGGCCTGCTGCAACTCCGGCATCGTCACCCGGGCGACCTGCTCCCCCGGCGCGTGGTAGACCGTGGCGGAGAAGTAGGTACGGATCACGAAGCTCGACCCGTCGGGGGCGTAGGCGGCGTCGGTGGCCATGATGGGCGCGGAGCCGACCTTGCGGAGCACGTTGACCCGGTCGGCGCGCAGCCGCTTCGGAGCCTGGTAGACGGCACCGGCGAACTGCTTGGTCACGATGGAGAGGCGGCCGGTCCGGGGGTGCACCATGATGCCCTCGGCGTTGTGCCCGCCGTCCTCGTAGCGGAACCGGTAGCGCACGGCGGGGACGACGGCGTCGCTCAGCGTGGCGGGCTCCGCCACCTTGTACACGGAGATGTCGGGCCAGGCCCCTTCGAGGTTGTCGCCGATGTCGGCGAACCAGAGCACGCCCCGCCCGGTCCGAGGGTCGGTGGAGGCCGCCATGCCCTCCCAGTCGCGGGAGGCCGCCCCCCGCAGGGTGAAGGTGGCGCGGGTCCGCCCGTCGGGGCCGACCGCGAAGAAGACCGGCCCCGCGGAGCTGTCGTTGTGGGTGTAGTAGACGTCCTTGCCGGTCGGTGAGACCGCCAGCCCGCTCGACTCGGTGATCCGGCTGTCCTTGAAGCGGAAGAGGATCCGCTCCCCGCCGTCCGCCCGCCCGGTACCCGCCGGTGCGCCGCGCTCCGCCTCTCGCGCCGCCCCCGCCCGCGTACCGTGTCCCGCGTCCCCCCGGACGTCCTGCCCCCCGCCCGCCCACGCGCCCTGTCCCGCGAGGACCGCGGCCGTGGCCAGACCGGCCACCGCGAACCCGCGAACCAGGACTTCCCCCGCCTTACTCAGCATTCAGCCATCATGCCCCGGCGGTACGCGCGGGCGTCACAGACGTGGCGGGTCCGGCCGACACGGATTTCCCCGCGATTCCGCTCGCCTGGAGTGCGCTCCAGGTACCTAGTGTGAAGGTATGGATTACACGCAGCTTGGCCGTACCGGCCTGAAGGTCAGCCGCCTTTGCCTGGGCACGATGAACTTCGGCCCCTTGACCACGGAGGAAGACTCTTTCGCGATCATGGACCACGCCCACGAGCTGGGGATCAACTTCTTCGACACCGCCAACGTCTACGGCTGGAAGAAGGGCGAGGGCGTCACCGAGCAGATCATCGGCCGCTGGTTCGCCAAGGGGGGCGGGCGCCGCGAGAAGACGGTGATCGCCACGAAGCTCTACGGCTCGATGGGTGACTGGCCCAACGAGGGACAGCTGTCCGCGCTCAACATCCGCCGCGCCGCCGACGCGTCGCTGAAGCGGATGCAGACCGACCACATCGACCTCTACCAGGCGCATCACGTCGACCGGAACACCCCGTTCGACGAGTTCTGGGAGGCGATGGACATCCTCAAGCAGCAGGGCAAGATCCTGTACGTCGGGTCGTCCAACTTCGCGGGCTGGCACATCGCCAAGGCCCAGGAGAGCGCGCGGCGCCGCAACAGCGTCGGCCTGGTCTCCGAGCAGTCCCACTACAACCTGGTCGTCCGCGCACCGGAACTCGAGGTGATCCCGGCGGCCGAGGACTACGGTGTGGGCCTGATCCCGTGGAGCCCGCTCGCGGGCGGCCTGCTCGGCGGCATCCTTCGGAAGATCGACAAGGGGCGTTCGGCCTCGGAGCAGATCACCAAGCAGCTGGACAAGCACCGCGACAAGATCGAGCGTTACGAGGAGTTCTGCGACGAGCTGGGCGAGGACCCGGCGAACGTCGGCCTGGCGTGGCTGCTCCACCAGAAGGTCGTCACCGCGCCGATCATCGGGCCGCGCACGCTCGACCAGCTCGACGGCGTCACCAGGGCGCTGGAGATCGTGCTGGACGAGAAGGCCCTGACCCGCCTGGACGAGATCTTCCCCGGCTTCAAGACGGCGCCCGAGCACTACGCCTGGTGAACGGTGTCGCCGGGCGGCTGGAAGACGGCCGCCCGGCGGCTAGGACACGAGGGCGCCGATCACCACGAGGAGCACGAGCAGTGCGAGCACCGTGGGCAGCAGCCAGCGACGGGGACGATCCACGTCCTGGAGCCTAGCTCTGTCCACGGGGTGCCCGGGCCGTCAGAGGCCATTCCTCGACCGTCTCGTAGCGAGCCCCGCCCCCGCCGGTGGTCCCGCCCCCGAAGTCGCTCCGGATCAGGTCCACCGTTCCCGCCTCCCAGGCGGCGCCGGAGAACGCCCCGAACGCCTCGACCAGAGCGCTCACGTCCGTGTCGGCGCGGCACCGGGCCAGGCTCAGGTGCGGCGTGAACCGCCGGCGGTCCGTCTGCCCGGCTCCGGCCTCCAGCGCCCCGGCCCCCACCTGGTCGGCCAGGCGGGCGAGGCCGGGGCGGTCGCCCCCCAGACCGGTCAGGAAGACCCGCGCCCGACCCGCCGAGGGAAACGCCCCGGCACCGGTGAGGGACAGCGTCAGCGGCGGGTGGCGCGTGGCGGCGTCGGCGAGGCGCGCCCGCAGCTCGGGCAGCACCCGGTCGGGCACCTCCCCGAGGAACGACAGCGTCACATGCCAGCTCGCCGGTTCCAGCCAGCGGAGCCCCGGCCAGCGCGGCCGGTGGGCTTCGAGGGCGAGGATGAGCTCATCGCGCACCGGTGGTGGCGGCAGCAACCCCACGAACAGCCGCATGCGACCTCCTGCTGATCATCTTTGTCAGCATTATGGCCACACCGGAGCCGATCAGCGTGAGCGTACCGCCCACCATGACCCCCGCGCGCGGGCCGCCCAGATCCGAGATCCAGCCGAGCAGCAGCGCGCCGAAGGGGGCTCCCCCGGTGAACACGAGCACGTAGATGCCCATCACCCGGCCGCGCATCTCCGGCGAGGTGGCGAGCTGCACGCTGGCGTTGGCCGCGGTGTTCACCGAGATCAACGCGATGCCGGCGGGCACGAGGGAGACCAGGTAGAGGGGGTACCACGGCGCCAGGCCGCTGACGATCTGGAACAGTCCGAACGCCACCGCGCCGCCGACCAGCAGCCGCCTGCTGGGCCGTACCCGCCGCGCCGCCATGAGCGCGCCCGCCAGCGCGCCGACCGCGAACATGCTGGAGGCCAGCCCGAACGAGGCCGCGCCCGCCCCGAAGACCTGGCGCGCCATGAGCGCGATCGACATCGAGAACGACTGCGTGAACAGCGAGACGAAGGCGATCAGCAGTATCGGCATGAGCAGCTCGGGCCGCACCATCACGTAGCGCAGGCCCTCGCGGAGCTGCCCCTTGGCCCTCGGCACCGGTTCCGGAGTGGTCAGCTCGGAGGTGCGCATGAGCATCAGGCCGCCGAGCACGCCCGCGAAGGAGAGCGCGTTGATCAGGAAGATCGGGCCGGTGCCGCCGAGCGCGTAGATCAGGACACCCGCGACGGCCGGGCCGACCACGCGGGCCAGGTTGAAGCTCGACGCGTTCAGCGCGATCGCGTTGGACAGGTCCTTGCGGCCGACCATCTCCACGACGAACGACTGCCGGGTCGGCACCTCGACACAGGCGATGAGGCCGAGCAGGAACGCCATCACGAACACCTGCCAGACCTGGGCCGAGCCGGTCACGACGAGCACGCCCATGGTGAGCGCCAGCAGGCCCATGAGCGACTGGGCGACGATCAGCAGTCGCCGCTTGGGATAGCGGTCGGCGAGCATGCCGCCCCAGAGGCCGAAGAGCAGCAACGGCAGGAACTGCAGCATGACGGTCACGCCCAGCGCGAAGGCGCTGCCGTTCGTCAGGTCGAGCACCAGCAGGTCCTGCGCGGTGCGCTGCATCCACGAGCCGACGTTGGAGACCACGCCTCCGGCCGCGAACAGCCGGTAGTTGTAGACGCGCAGGGACCGGAACATCCCGCTCCGCGTCTCGGGCACGGGCTGGGCCGTCCCGCTCTCCGTGGCCTGGAACTCGTTCGCGGTGGCTGTGGCTCTCGCGGCCCTCGCGGCCCGCCGCCGCCGGACCCTCGCCCTCAGCCCGGTCTTCCGGCCGGGCTCGCGGCCCGGGTTCTCCCGCGACTTCGTCCCCGGTTCTCCGCCTGGCGCGGCGGATGCCCCGGCGCCGCGCGGGGCCGCCGGGGCCTCGGGTTCCTCGGGGTCGGCTAGATCCGGCTGAGCTTCTCCAGTATCGGAGCCGCCTGCCGGAGCGTGGCCCTCTCCTCGGGTGTCAGCTCCTTCAGCCGCTGCGTCAGCCACGCCTCCTTGAGGCGACGCTCCTCCCTCAGCAGGGTTGAGCCCTGCTCGGTCACGCCCACGGTCACCTGGCGCCGATCGGTCGGGTGCGGTGTACGTGACACCAGCTCCCGCTCGGCCAGCACGGCGATCACGCGGGTCATCGAGGGCGGCTGGACCTTCTCCAGCTCGGCCAATTCGCCGGGGGTTATCCCGGAATGCCGTTCTACGGCGGCGAGCGTCGCGAGCTGGGTGGGCGTCAGCGAGTGCACCGCGGCCTGCCTGCGCAGGCGTCTGTTCAGCCGTGCCAGCGACACGCGCAGAGCCGAAGCCAGACCGGCGTCGCTGCGCAGGTTCGCGACGTGGTCCTTCCTGGGGTTGTTCATTAGCGTAGGTCATTACCTTTGCTAACTATATACGTGTGCACGTGATTCCCTCCAGCGGGTTTCCTTCTCGGCGCGGGCCGTACAGCGTGCCAGACGGATGGGGGATCGCCAACCCCGCCCCGAGCGCCTCCCCCGGAAACCCAGGGGTTCGCCGCGCGCGGGTGCCCGCCGGAAGCACCGGCGGGTCTGGCCGTACTCCCCCTTGCGAAAGCCGAGGTCCCTCGACGGGCCGAGGTCCCTCGACGGGAAGGCCCTCAACGGGGCGCCTCGTACACCAGGATCGCCATTTTATCTCTTCGTGCTCCCGCGCTCCGGCGGGGGACCGGCCGCCCCGCGCTCCCGGTGACCGGGGCGACCGAGGTGACCGGGACGACCGGGGCGACCGGCCGGACGGGATTCCGCCCGCCGGAGCGGTCGGCCGACGCGCGGGCCCCGGATCTCATCGGATTCTCAGACAGGGATGACGGGGGTCTCATCTGGTCGCCCGACCATCGGTTCGGTAGGTGCTTCACATCGGACTAGGAGTCGTATGAACCGCACCAAGCGCATGATCATCGTCGTCGGCGCCGGCACCGCTCTGGTCGGCGGGCTGGCCGTCCCCGTGGCGGCCTGGGCGACCAGCCCCACCCCCACGCCGTCGCTCTCCTCCCCGGCGACCCCCGGTACCGGCCACGACGGCGCCGAGCACGGCCCGCGCGGTGGCCACGGTGGCCACGGCGGCCCTGGCGGCCACGACGTCCGCGGCGACCACGGGGAACTGGCCGCCAAGCTCGCCGAGGCCCTCGGTGTCGACGAGGCCAAGGTCACCGCGGCCCTGGAGGAGCTCCGCGAGGAAGGCGGACCGGGCCGCCCGCCCAAGGACGCCGAGCGGGCCGCCCCACCGAAGGAGGCCGGGCGGGCCGCCGTACGGGACAAGGCCGAGGCTCTGGCCGCCAAGCTCGGTCTCACGGCGGACAAGGTCACCGCCGCGCTGGAGACGCTCCACCGGCAACGCGGCGCCGAGGCCGAGGCGGCCATTGCCGAGCGGCTGAAGGCGGCCGTCACCGCCGGCACGCTCACCCAGGCCGAATCCGACGCCGTCCTCAAGGCGTACCGCGCGGGATTGCTCCCCGTCGGCCCCGCGGGGTTGCTCCCCGGTGGCCCCAGAGGGCGTTAGCAGCACGACGGGCACACGGGTCCGGCCGGAGAACCTTGAGCGGGGCGGCACGTGGGCCGTGGCCCCAGAGGGCGCTGAGCACGACGGCGCGGGCAATGGCGCGGGCAGGGGGCGTTGAGCAGACGGCGCACGGGAAGGGGCCGTCGAGCGGGACGGCATTCGGGAAGGCCGCGAGGTCGCCGTCCGGCCGGACCGCCAGATAACGCCGTCCGGCCGGACCGCCAGATAACGCCGTCCGGCCGGACCGCCTGATAACGACCGCCGTCCATGGGATCTTCTTCTCATGAGGCGATCGCTGGTGTCGGCATTGCTGGCGCTCTCCGTGACGGCGTGCGGCGCGTCCGGCACGGCCGACCAGGCCGGAACATCCAGTCCGGCAGGCGCATCCGGCCCGGCCGGCGCATCCGGACGCCCGCCCACGGCGACGGAGCCGTCCGGCGTGAAACCGTCGCCGTGGATACCCGGGGTGAACCATCCGACACCCGCCCCGACCATGGGCGTCTGGAGGGAGACCACACTGCCCGGAGCGGGTGCCACGATGGACGGGGTGGTCGCGCTCTCCCCCGATGACGCCTGGGCGGTGGGCAACGTCGGCGAGGGTGACCCGGTCGCGCACCTCGTGCACTGGAACGGCCGTACCTGGCGCCCTGTCACCCCTCCCGAGGGGCTGTTCCCCGTGAAGGCGGTGTCCGCCTCGTCCGGAGACAACGTCTGGGTCTTCGGCGCCGCGGGCGCGTGGCGCCGGACCGGTGGCGGGTGGGCGAACATGGGCGGGCTGCGCGGTTCCCGCCGGCACCTGCTGGAAGCGGCCGTCGTCGCCGGGCCGCGCGACGTGTGGATCTCCGGGACGACCAAGGGCACCGACGCCACGAACCCCGAGTCCCGGCGCCCCTTCCTCAGACGATGGTCGGGGACCGGCTGGTCGGACTTCTCCCTGCCACCCGGTGTCGGGATCCACGCGTTCGGCGCCGTGGGACCACGCGACGTGTGGGCGCTGGGGCGAGAGCCGGACGGCGGCGGGGTCGTCATGCGCTGGGACGGTGACCGCTGGAACACCGTGCCGATGCCGCTGCCATTGGTGGAGAGGAAGGCCGAGCTGGAGGACATCGCGGTGGTCTCCGCGGACGAGGCGTGGGCGATCGGCCGCGACAGGGCGGCGGCGGTCGTTGTCCGCTGGGACGGACGGCGGTGGAACGTGGTCGACGGGCCGGCGAGGTTCGTCCACTTCTCCGCTGTGGCCCCCGACGGGCACGACGGAGCCTGGGTCGCCGCCCACTACTGGGACTACACGGACGACCGGATCCTGCTCCACTACGACGGCGAGAGCTGGACGTACGAAAAAAACCCCGGCACCCAGAAGGCCCCCGCCGTCTTCGACCTCGCGCTGGTTCCGGGCAGCAACCAGGTGATCGGGGTCGGCGGCGAGCCCGCGGCCGACGAGAACAGCACGGCCTGGATCTGGACGAGGCACTGAGAGCCACCCGCCGGCCGGGAAAGCCCCCGGCGCGGCGACCACCCGGCCGGAGGACGCGGGGGCCTGTCCCGGCGAACGATGATCGATTTCACCGTCAGATCAGGTGGCAGGTCGATCGCGAAGTAGATCACGAACACCTCCACGCCCCTCCACATCAGCGGGTGAACCTCACATGCCCCATCCTTAACGGCCTTGACCAGCACGAAGGCAGAGAGACGAGCATCGACCCGATGGCCGTCAAGTACGGGAAGACACTCCCCAGCAAGTACTGGAAGACACTCCCAAGAAAGATCGTTTCAACGATCCACGCATGACCGCTTCCTAAACTGTAGGCTTCAAAGCCTACAGTTTAGGAGACCTTAGTGCTCAAGCCGTCCCGTCTGCTTGCCCGCGACTCCGAGTGGTCCATGCTCACCGAGTTCGTCACGCATCCCGACCCCCATCTGCGGCTGGGGGTCCTGTCAGGACGGCGGCGGGTCGGCAAGAGCTATCTCCTCCGCACACTGGCCGACGCGATGGACGGCCTCTATGTCTCCGCCGTCGCCGAAGAGGGCACGGTGACCGCGCGGCGGCGATTCGCCGACGACCTCGCGCGGTATACGGGAGTGAGCTCCGGCCTCTTCCGCGACGACGCCGGCTGGGAGTCTCTCCTCGACTCGGCGATCAGCCTGACCATGCGACGACGCGGCGCCTCCGGACTGCTGGTCATCGATGAGTTGCCCTACTGGATGACGCACTCTCCGGAGCTTCCCGGCCTGCTCCAACTGCTCTACGACCGTTCACAGACCGGTCACGGCCACGAGGGCGGACGAGTGATCGTCTGCGGATCGGCCATGTCCGTGATGAACGACCTCCTCTCCGGTACGAAGGCACTGCGCGGGCGGGCGGCCGTCGACATGCGTCTCCAGCCGTTCGATCTGGCTACCACCGCCCGGCACTGGGGCGTCGACGATCCGGCGACGGCCCTGCGACTGCACGCCACGCTCGGCGGATCTCCCGGATACCGCAACCTGACCTCGTCACCTTCGCCTCAGACCCCGCAGGAGTTCGACACCTGGATCCCGGCGACGGTTCTCAATCCCGGCCAGGCGCTCTTCTCCCGCAGCGAGGCCGAGTACCTGCTGCGGGAGGACCCGCGGTTCACCGGGAGCTCACTCCATTACGCGATCATCAACGCGGTCGCCACCGGCGCCACCAGCCCAACAAAGATCGGCGGACTGGTCGAACGTGATCGCACGTCCCTGACCCGTCCGCTTGAGATGCTGACGAGTTCGGGATACCTCGACTACTCGACCGACCCGCTCTGGGAGCGCCGTCCGGTGATCACCGTCGCGGATCCCATCATCCGCTTCCACAACCTGATCACCGTTCCGAAACGGGACCTGATCGAGACGGGCGGTTCCGCCCAGGCATGGCGCGAATCCCAGCCCACCTTCATCTCTCGCATCCTGGGCCCTCATTTCGAGGAATGCTCACGCGAATGGCTCCGCCGTCACACCGACCCCTCCCTCCGCGCGGGAACGAGCACGATCGCCTCGACAGTGATCAACGATCAAGGCGGCCGGGCCAAACACGAGATCGACGTCATCGCCCTGGACCGGAGGTCCGGCCGCGCCACGGTGGGACTCATCGGGGAGGCGGAGGCCACTCTTGTAAGGCGAGGCCCCGTAGACCTGGAACGGCTCGACCGACTGAAGGAGATCCTCCGAAGCCAGGGGCATGACGTCACCTCCACCCGGCTGGCGATCTTCTCCTTGGAGGGCTTCCACCCCGACCTCGTGACGATCGCACGCCGCCGTGGTGACGTCCTCCTCGTGGACCTGCCAACCCTCTTCGGAAAAACGGAACCCACCGTCCTGCCGGCATGAGCTGGAACCAGGAAATCACGGGCCTCGGGCCACAGACGGAATTCCTGACGCGACCGCCACTCAGCGACCACGATCCGCCCGCTGCGGTTCCGCTCTTCGACACGGTGGACGAGAACGCGAGAAGGCCGTCATGGTCATCACTTTCCTGGACCGCCATGACGACTTTCGGGTTGCTGCTCAGCCCAGGTTGAGCAGAATCTTGGCCGGCCCCAGCGCGATGTGGACGACGAACAGCCCCGCGACCGTCCACCTCAGCGGATGAACCTCACGGGCCCTGCCCTTGACAGCTTTGATCAGCACGAAGGTGACGAATCCCTCGCCGATACCGGTCGCTATCGATGTGTCCGAGAGCATCTTCGGAACCATCATCGGCCTTGATCCGTCTGACACCAGGTGAAGCCTCAGCGTGGCATGAGACGGTTCGTCCTGGCGCTGGCACTGCTTGCCGGTGCGGGAACCGCCTGCACGTCACACCAACCCCCCGAACGGCCCGAACCGCTTCCCACGGTGCCGGCGCTCGCCCCCATCGAGGACGTGTGGCCGGAAGCGCTCCTCACCGTGCCCCACAAGCTCAAGGACGGCCGCACCGTACGGCCTGTCGCGATGTTGAGCGCCGACGAGATCCTCGTAATGGCCGGAGAACGTCGTACGGCGTTCCTGAGCCTCGACGTCCGCACAGGACGCCAGCGTGTCCTGGCCACAACACCGAAGTGGGCGTCCTGCGACGAGTGCTTCGACATCCACCTCTCGCCCATGACCATCAACGCCACGCACATAATCTTGCTGATCAATCGCTACAGACCAGGCTCGCAGTACGGGGGGAAACCCCGCGTGGAGCTTTGGAGCATTCCTCGATCAGGCGGTCCGATGAAGATGACGGCCCGGCTGCCGACCACCGGGCAGGGCCATGTTAACAACTTCGAGATCATCGATGATCTTGTGATCTGGCGGGATTTCAAGGGTATCTGGAGTGCTTCCCTCGCCGGAGACGAGATCAGGCAGATCTTTCCCGATCGCGATCTCAATGTCACTTCCTGGCCCTGGGCGTACGACAGGCGACAACGGACCGTCGTCAATCTGGTCACTCGCCAGGAGAGGAAGGCGCAGCGCGGAGACGACGTCGAGTTTCTGAACTGCGGGCCCGTATGGTGCGTGGGACAGGTCACGCCCCGGCCCCATGAGGCGGGAAAGGCCACCATCCAGCGGGTGGACGGCTCCGGACGTACGACCGTTCCCGGGGAACCTTTGACCCTCGTGCCGACGATTCGAGATAGGTTCGTCTTCCTCTGGCCTCCGACCGTCCCCGGTGACGGCAGGTGGGGCGGCAGTCAACTCGGGACCTCGGCCCAGTTGTACGACCGGTGCAGCCGGAGGGCCGCGCTGCTCGGCTTCCCCGACCGGACCAAGGCTCCGGAGGACTGGAACGAGATCAGATTGGGCGCGACGGTGACGGACCGGCCGATCGTGTTCTGGAAGAGCGGAGGCGGGCGCTACACGGTCGTGGATCTCTCCCGCATCACCGATCCCCCCTGCAAGGACTGAGGCCCACCGGGGAATGGTTCATCCACTGACCCGATCCCCCGTCGGAGGCCGTCATGGCGATCGGTTCCACCATCACCATGACGGCCTCGGGCTCGCTGCTCAGAGGTTCAGCAGCGCCTTGATCGGGCCGAGCGCGAAATAGATCACGAACAGCCCCGCGACCGTCCACATCAGCGGGTGGACCTCACGGGCCTTGCCCTTGATCGCCTTGATCAGCACGAAGGTGACGAAGCCGGCGCCGATACCGGTCGCGATCGAGTACGTGAACGGCATCAGGACGATCGTGAGGAACGCCGGGATGGAGATCTCGTAGTCGGTGAAGTCGATCTCGCGGATGGCGGTCATCATCAGGAAGCCGACCACGACCAGGGCGGGGGCGGCGGCCTCGTAGGGGACGACGGCGACGAGCGGCGAGACGAAGATGGCCAGCAGGAACAGCACGCCGGTCACGACGCTGGCGAGACCGGTGCGGGCGCCCTCGCCGACACCCGCCGCCGACTCGATGTAGGTCGTGTTGGAGGAGACGGAGGCAGCGCCTCCGGCCGCCGCGCCGATCGAGTCGACGAGGAGGATCTCGCGGGTCCTGGGCAGGGTGCCGTCCTCCTTGATCAGCCCGGCCTGTCCGCCGACGCCCACGATCGTGCCCATGGTGTCGAAGAAGTCGGTGATCAGCAGGGTGAAGACGAGCAGCAGGGCCAGGACGACCGAGACGGAGCCGAAGGCGCCGATCGGGTCGAACTCCCTGAACAGCACCAGCGGGTTGTTGAAGCCGAAGATCTGCTCGGGCAGCCGGGGGACGACGAGCTGCCAGCCCGCGGGGTTCGGCGGCTGGCCCGGCGTCACCGAGGCTCCGACCTTGGCGACGGCCTCGACGATGATCGCGAGGACGGTGGTGGCGATGATGCCGATCAGGATGGCGCCCTTGGTCTGGCGCGCCACCAGCAGCACGATCAGCAGCAGACCGGCCACGAAGACGAAGATCGGCCAGCTGGTCAGCGAGCCCGCGATGCCGAGTTCCAGCGGCGGCCCGGCCGCCACCCGGCGGACGAAGCCGGCGTCCACGAAACCGATCAGCGCGATGAACAGGCCGATGCCGACGCTGATCGCCGTCTTCAGCTGGGGTGGGATGGCGTTGAACACGGCGGTTCTGAACCCGGTCAGCACCAGGAGCGCGATGATCACGCCCTCCAGGAACACCAGGCCCATCGCCGACTCCCAGGACATCTGCGAGGCGATGCCGTAGGTGACGAAGGCGTTCAGGCCGAGACCCGCGGCCATCGCGAAGGGGACCTTGCCGATGACCCCCATCAGGATGCTGAGCAGTCCGGCCACGAGGGCGGTGCCGGCCGCGACGAGCGGGATGTTGGGCGTGCTCCCGTCGCCGATGAACTGGCCCTCGGCGTCCTTGACGGTAGCGATGATCAAGGGATTGAGCACCACGATGTAGGCCATCGTGAAGAACGTGGCGAACCCGCCGCGCACCTCCCGGCCCACGGACGAGCCACGGTCAGAGATGAAGAAGAAACGGTCAATTCCACTTATTTGGGTGGTTTTAACATCTTTCACTCACGCAGAGTGACAGCGGGCCTCCCGTCTCGGAAGACCCGGCTGGTGATGGTGATGCTTTCGAGATGGATTCGCGTCTTGACGTAATCCGTTTTGCGAACAGTGAGACGTCGTCGCCTAGTCTGGAGCGCGTGAACCAGCCACGACGTCCGGATCTGCAGCCGTTGAAGACCAACGACACGCTCACGATCCTCACGGGTACGGGCCTGTGGGTCATCGCCCTGGTCGTGCTCCTGGTCGCGCAGCCGGATCCCGAGTACCGCTGGTGGATCTGGACCTGCGTGTCGGGCATCTGCGGCGGCCTTTTCGGCCTCTGGTACGTACGCCGCCGCAACCGCCGCCCACCGCCCCCGCCCGAAGAGCCGATCGAGCCGACCACCGCGATCCTGTGAGTCCCGGGCGCGGCCGGGCGATCGTCTAGGTCGAGGCGGTCCAGCTGTCCAGGTCGGCCTCGGCGAGCAGCAGCGGCACCGCCGCCGGATCGCGCAGCAGCGCCGCCACCGCGAGCCGGTCACCCCACTGGCCGGACGCCCAGGCGAGCCCGCGCGCCAGTCCCTCCACCCCCGAGGCGTGCACCGTGCCCTCGAAGAACCGCCAGGCCGCGGGGACGCCGTCCACCAGCAGCCTCTCGTGCTCCACGTAGGTCGCGGGCGCGGTCGGCAGCAGCGACCGTACGGCGGGCGGGACGTCGCGCGTCTCGCCCGAGGACGTCACCTCACCCGCGGCCTCCTCCCCCGCCAGCGGCAGGTCGAGCAGCTCCGACAGCGCCTCGGCCAGGTCGAACGGGGCCAGGATCAGCGGCCGGCCCGCGACGAGCGGCAGCAGGTCCGGCGCCTCGACCACGACCGGCTCGCCCGCGCCTTCGACCTCGGTGCCGGTGGACAGCACCCGGCCGTCCTCCGCGTCGACGGCGACGACCGCGTCACCGAGGACGGCGCGCACGGCGCGCGGGGGCCCGACGCGGGCGGGGTCGACACCGGCGAGGGCCACCCACAGGGAGCGGAGCTGGGCACGGTCGACCTCCACCGCGGGGTCGCCCAGCAGGTCGAGCAGCTCGTCGGGACCGCCGTGGGAGGCGAGCAGGTCGGCCAGCGTGCTCCGGACGCCGATCATCGCCAGCGCGGCCTCGTCGACGACGGCCGGAGCGTCGCCGTACAGGCCGAACAGCAGCGGGTCGCCCGCGGGGAGCCGCAGCTCCGTGGGACGCCTGCCGGCGAGCACAGGGTGCGTGGAGAGCCACCAGGCGGTGTAGGACGGCACCTCCACGACCTCCCCCGCCACCAGGATCCGCAGCGGGTGCAGCACCGAGCGGAGCGGCGGGCGCGACAGCAGGGCGAGGGCGGCGGGCCAGTCGGCGACGTACTCCAGGTCGCGTACGGCGGAGAACTCCCGGGCGACCGGCGGCACGTCCATCTCGGGCAGCAGGTCGAGGACGGTCTCCAGCCACTCGTCCTCGCGATCCAGGTCGTGGTCGCACTCGTCCGGGTCGATCATGACGTCGGAGTCGTTGACCACGGCGAAGCCGTCGAGCACCCCCGCCGCGGCGAGCACCCGGGGGCCGTACCGCTCCACCAGCTCGGGAGCGGCCGTGCCGAAGTGCGTCTCCGTGTCGAGCAGCCCGGCCAGCGACCCGTCGGCGAGGAGCAGCTCGCCCGCCGGGTACAGCTCGCCGTCGGCGCCGCGCAGCGCCAACTCGGACAGCCAGGGGGCGTCGCCCGCGGTCAGCCCTGCGGCGTCGACCAGCGCGAGCACCGCCTGGGCCACCGGCTCGGAGTCGGGGCTGTCGAGCGACTCCGAGACGGCGGAACGCGTCAGCGGGTCCTCCAGGACGGTGCGGGGAGTGGCCTCGCCCGCGCCGAGCCTGAGCAGGAGGGGGTGGGCCGCGTCCGGGTGCACCACGCGCAGCCCGAGCGGGCCGAGGACGGCCGGGTCCAGCGCGGAGCCGTCGGTGAGCAGCAGCGTGCCGCGCGGCCCCCTGACCAGGCGGCCGTCGGCCAGCGGCACCGGCAGCGCGCCGAGGGCCTCGGGGTCGTCGGCGGGCAGCACCTCGTACAACGACCGCCACCAGGCCGGGTCCCTGTCCTTGACGGCGTCGCCGGAGAGCATATCCACGATCTCGGAGAGTTGCACCCGGCTGACACCGAGCGCGGTGATCGCCGGATGCCGGGACGGCCACCCCGCGGGCAGCAGCCCGGGGATCATGGGGGCGACCCGCTCCAGCAGCTCGGCCGGGGCCGCGACCACGGAGGCCTGCCGCCCGGAGACGACCGGTTCCTCGCCGTCGGAGAGCGGGGCCGGGGAGGCGCCACCGGCCCCGCCGGCTCCGGCGGCCGCCTCGGAGGGGTCGGGAAGCAGGAGCGAGGCACCGGAACCGCCCGCCCTGCCCGTCGAGGCCGGGTCGGCGGGCGGGGAGAGCGCGGGGAGCAGCGGGGCGTCGGGGAGCCTGCGCAGGATCGCCCGGCGGATGCGGGCGTCGAGTTCGCCCTTGCCCATCATGCCGGGGACGAGGTCGAGGAGCCGGGGCGTGCGGGGCAGCCCGGCGAGCAGCTCCAGATAGGTGTCGGCGGCCCGCTCGACCAGGAAGTCGGCCAGCGGACCCGGCGCGACGTGCCGCCGGTCGGTGGCCATCGGGAACGAGGCGATCAGCAGCGCGGGCAGGTCCAGCGGCTCGTCGCTCGGCGTGGGCGCGTGCACCACGGGCGGCACCAGGGCGGGCAGCGGCCGGGGCTCCCCGACCGGCGTCGCCTGGCGCGAAGCGGCCGCGGTCCCGCCCGGGGCGCCGCCCGTGGAACCGGCGGACGCGGAACCGGCGGCGGGCGCGAACCCGGCGGATCCAGAACCGGTGACGGACCCGGACCCGGTGACGGAACCGGCGGACCCGGGACCGGTGACGGGTACGGCCCAGCGGACCAGCCAGTGCGGCCGGGAGCGCTCCTCGGTCGGACGGTCGGCGAACAGCTCGGCCACCTGCTCGGGGGTGAACCGGCCGGAGGCCGAGACGACCTTCCAGCCCTCGGAGGTGACGGTCCGCGTCTCGCCGTCCACGTCGACCTCGATCGACTCCAGGGCGGGCAGGCCGAGCAGCAGGGCGGGGCTGGTCTCCCTCAGCATCCCCCGTACGGCCTCCTCGGCCGCCTCGTCACGGAGCGGCAGCCGCACGAGCGTGTCGAACCCGGCGGGGATCTCGACCGGGCCCGCGGGGAAGGGCAGGCGCAGCAGCGGGACGTGCCCGCCGCGCTCGGCCAGCTCCTTGGCCAGCTCGGGCTCGGCGGCCACCAGGGCGGCGGTCTGGTCGCGGGACCAGCGGACGACCCCGGAACCGAGCGAGCCGATCACCGGCTCGTCGCAGACCGACACCACGGCCGCGAACCCGACGCCGAACCGGCCGGCCGCGTGGGTGTCGTCGCGCTTGGCGGAGACGCGCAGCGTGGACAGACCCTCGATCCCGGCCCCGTCGACCGGGGCGCCGGTGTTGGCCGCCGACAGCACGCCCTCGCGCAGCGAGAGACGGAGCCGCCCGGGCACCCCGGCGCGGAGCGCGGCGTCGGCGGCGTTCTGGGCCAGCTCGACGATCAGCCGGTCACGGTAGCCGCCGAGCGCGAAGTCCTCCTCCGCGTTGGCGTCCTCGCGGAAACGGGCCGGCGAGGCGGTCCAGGCGGCCAGGACGGCGGAGCGCAGTCGTTCGGTGCCGAAGATGTCAGTCAAGGCGATGCTTCCAAAGGTCGATGCCCCGAACGGCCGGGCGTCCCGGCCGGAACGGCCTGGACGGCCGAGGCGGCCGGGACTCCACGGGAGCGGCGCCCGGCCGCGAAGGCCGGGTGTGCCGCCGGGACGGCGGCGGGGCGGGATGGACCCGGTGCCCCGGGTTGGGAACGGCCCTGCGGCGCCGGGTCAGGAGTGACCGAGCGGCTCGGAGGCGGTGTCGTCCACCGATCCGGCCAGATCCGGCTCCGCGCCGTTCTCCGCGGTGTCGTAGGAGAGGTCGTCGAGGATCGGAGAGGTCGGCTCGACCTGGTGCGGCAGCACGGCCGCCTCGGAGTGCGCCCCGCAGCCGTGGTCGGCGGCGACCACCCGCCCGTCGTCGGGGGCGTACTCGTTCGCGCAGACCCCGAAGCCGGTGCGCAGCGCGCCCGCGAGCGGCCAGTAGAAGCCGCAGGTGGAGCACTGGGCGGGCGCGGCGTGCGCGAGCGGGGTGTGCGGCCCCGACTCGCCGGAGTGCCAGCGCCGCACGGCGCGGTCGCGGCCGATCGGGGAGAGCACCCGGGCCCGTCCGAGGCCGTACTCGAAGATCATCTGGTGGTCGGAGTCGTCGTCGGTCTCGGTGAAACCGGGCGCGAGCCTGTCGTCGTCGTCGGAGGTGGGCAGCAGATCGCCCACGCCGAGGTCGCCGGGCAGGAGCCGCTCGCTCCACGGCACCCACTGCGGCGGCATCAGGGCCCCCGCGCCGGGCAGGAGGACGACCTCGCTGACCGTCACGTTGCGCGCCCGCGAGGCCCGGGCGACCGTGACGGCCCAGCGCCAACCCCGGTAGGCACGGTCGAGACAGGCGAAGTAATGGGTGACGACGCGGTCTCCCTCGCCCTCGACCCCGAGGTGGTCGCCCACCTCTCCGGGCCTGACGTTCTCCTCGACCGCGGCTCTGGCCAGGTCGACGGCCGCGACGCACGCCTGGTCAAGGACCACGGCGCGGGATCGAGTCCGGCTCACGAGTCGTCTCCCGTCAGCCTCGCAGCACGACGGCTGCTGTCCCTACTGGCTCGCTCGCTCACTGCGCTCACAGTTCATTCTCGCCCATGACCGGAGCGAACGGCACCGTGGACATCCCATCGTCCACCGAGTGACCTAGCGCACCGGACAACTCACCCGCCCTTCGGGTATGACTGGATACGTGGCAGCTGGGTGGGAACGGGCGCGGAAGACGGTGGGCGAGGCCTCTCGGCGGGTCGGCGGGGCCGCCGCCGCCGCGGGCCGGGCCGCCGTGCGCGCGGGCCGCGGCACGAGCCGGGTGACGGCGCGAGCCGGTAAGGGAGCCGGCCGGGCGACGGCGCGGGCGGGCCGGGGAGCGGTCAGCGGCACCCAGCGGGCGGGCCGGGCCGCGCGACGGCTGACCCACGCGCAGGGCGCGGGCCGCACCGGGCTGGGCCAGCTGATCGAGTTGACCGCCGCGCACAGCGCGGGCGACGCCCTGGTCACCGCCGCCCTGGCCGGCACCCTCTTCAAGCTTCCGGTGAACGAGGCACGCGGCCAGGTCGCCCTCTACCTGCTGATCACGATGATCCCGTTCGTGGTGGTCGCGCCGTTCGTCGGCCCGGTCCTCGACCGGTTCCGCTCCGGGCGGCGTTTCGTGATGGCCGGGACCCTCTTCGGCCGCGGGCTGCTCTGCTTCGCGATGGCGGCGGCGATCGTCCCCGGCGACGTGTTCACGATCTTCCCGGCGGCGCTGGCCGTGCTGGTGCTGTCGAAGGCCTACAACGTCTCCCGCGCGGCGATCATGCCGAGCGTGCTGCCCGCCGACATCGCGCTGGTCACGGCCAACGCGCGGGTCGCCCTGTTCGCGCTGGTCACCGCGGGCGTCGCGGTGCCGATCGGCGCGGGCGCCAGCGCCTGGCTGGGCGCCGAGTGGGTGCTGCGCGGGGCGACGGTGCTCTTCCTGCTCCAGGGCGTGCTGGCCGTACGGCTCCCGCGCCACATCGACTCCCCCGATCTGGAGGGGCTGGACGAGGAGGGGGAGGAACGGCCGCCCCGCTGGCGCACGATGCTGAACGTGGGCCCGGTGGTGGCCGAGGCGATGCACGCCAACGTGGCCATCCGCCTCTACTCCGGGTTCCTGCTCTTCTATCTGCTCTTCCTCGTCCAGGACAAGAACCTGCCCGGCCTGCCGCCGGTGGTCGCCATCGGCGTGCTGGCGGTGGCCGCCGGGGTCGGAGGGCTGGCGGGCACCGCCGTGGCCTCGTGGGTGCGCAACCACTCCCCGCAGGTCATCGTGCTGGGCACGCTCGCCATGACGACCGCGATCACGATACTCGCGGCCGTCGTCTTCCAGCTGTGGAGCGCGGTGGCGGTCGCCCTGGTCGCCGCGTTCGCCCAGGGGCTGGGCAAGCTCGCACTGGACGCGATCGTGCAGCGGGAGATCGGCGAGGAGGTGCGCTCGTCCACGTTCGGGGTGGTGGAGGCCTTCCTGCAGATCGCCTGGGTGCTGGGCGGCATGGTCGGGCTCTGGCTCTCGCTGTTCGCGGGCGGGTCGGCGGGGCTGGCCGTGATGGCCGCGGTGCTGGCGGGCTCACTCGGCTGGCTGCTGGTACGCCGCCGCAGGCGGGTCCGCGAGGTGGACGCCAGGGTCGAGGCCGCCAGGGACTCGCGTCCCGCCCCGTCCGGGCCGCACCCCGCGACGAACGGGGAACGGCCCTCACGGGACGCGACGCCGGAGGAGCGGGCCAGGCCGCGACCCGCCGGGACGACCACCGCGGTCGTGCACCACGGGGACCCCCCGACGGAGAAGCGGACCAGACCGCTCACCAACCCCCACGGCTGAGCCGCGCGGGTCTCCGGGCGTTCGGCGTTCGGCGGGGGTCAGTCGTCCAGGTCGTCGGCGACGGCCCGGAGCACGGCGGCGATCTTCTTCGCGTGCGCGGCCTCGGGCTGTTTGCCCCTCTGGTACGACGTGGAGACCGCGTCCAGGAGCTTGATCAGGTCCTCCACGATGACGACCATCTCGTCGGGCTTCTTGCGCTTGCCCTTGGGCTTGGCGGTCTTGGCGAGGGTGGGGGGCTGATCGATCACTCGGACCGAGAGCGCCTGCTGGCCACGGCGCCCCTCGGCCACGCCGAATTCGACCTTCTGGCCCGGCTTGAGGGAATCCACGCCGGAGGGTAGCGCGGAAGAATGCACGAAGACCTCACCGCCGTCGTCGCGGGTGAGGAAGCCGAATCCCTTGTCGGCGTCGTACCACTTGACCTTGCCACTCGGCACAGGGGTGACCTCGTTCAGACTGTCGTGAAAAGGAATGGATGTAGGTTATGCCCAGCGGGCGCCGAGGGCGACCGTGTATTGGGGCCCGAATTACACGAGAGCGGCGGGGGTTCGCCAGCCGTCGAACCATTCGACGAACTCGGTCAGATCACCCAGGATCACATCGGCTCCGTGATCACGTAGTTCTCCCGCCGGATAGACGCCCGTCGCCACCGCCACGCTGACGACTCCCCCCGCTCGTGCCGCGTCGATGTCCGCGACATGATCTCCAACATATGCGGCGGCGCCGAAAGCCGCGAGGGCCGGACCCTTGGCCGCCCCGAAAACCGACCCGGCGACCTCGTCCACTTCCAGGCCGAGGAACTCGACCGTGCTCGCCGCGTCACGGGCGTTCTTCCCCGTCACGACGGCGACCCGGCCCCCCGCCCGCCGTACGGCCTCGACGGCCTCGCGCGCGCCGGGCATGAGGGTGGTGACGGGGATCGCGATCGACGGGTACAGCTCCCGGTAGACGTCGGCGGCCGCGGGGACCTCCTCGGCGGGCATCCAGTTGGCCAGCTCCCATTCCAGCGGCGGCCCCAGCCTGGCCACGACGGCGACGCTGTCGATGAAGACGCCGGTACGCAGCGCCACCTCGTCGTAAACGGCGGCGATGCCCGCGCGCGTGTCGGCGAGCGTCAGATCGAGGTCGAATCCCACGGAGTTCATCAGGTCACTCACCGCTCCTTGTCGGCTTCGCGAAGAGGATTCTCCGAGAAGCCCTCAAAGAATGCCAAATCACCCTAAACATGGCTAATCCTAAGCGTTGTACATGAGACCCTCCGCCGTGGAAGCCTTCGCGAAAAGATTTCCTTATCCGGAAGGTGAGTGCGCGTCCCTCTCCTGCGCTTCTCCGGGCGGTGAGATCGGGCGGTGAGATCGGGCGGCGGGCCGTCTCGCGGGTGGACCCGCAACCGCCTCGGCACGGGCGGGAGGCGACGCGCCGCGGTGCGGTGCGGCCCGGCCCGGGCGGCACTGGATAAGGTCACGGAGGAGGTATCGGCAGAGAATGACCAGATCGACGCGCGAACGGATCATCGACGAGGCACTGCGCCTGTTCGCCGAACGGGGTTACGCGGCGACCTCGGTGGCCGAGATCGAGGCCGCCTCCGGGCTGTCTCCCGGCGCCGGCGGCCTCTACCGGCACTTCAAGTCCAAGTACGAGGTGCTGGCCGCGGCGATGAACGAGCACGCCGCCAGGACGCGGGCACAGATCACCGAGACCCTGACCGAGCTCAGCGTCGTCGACACCTCGACCGGCGTCGAGGAACGGCTGGCCCACCTGTGCGGTCTGGGGCTGGCCAAGGTGCGTGAGGAGAGGCAGCTGACGCGCGTCTTCTTCCGCGACCTGAGCCAGTTCCCCGAGCTGGTCGTGACCGTGCGCGAAGGTCTGCTGCAGCCCATGTTCGACGCGATCACCATGTGGTTCCGCGCCCAGCCCGAGTACGCCGGAGCCGCCGCCGACTGGCCCGCCATCGGCGCCGTGCTCGGCGGAGCGGTGATCAATTACCAGCTGTTCGAGGAGACCGTGGGCGAGCCTCCCGGCCGCGTGGAGCGCGACCGCTTCGTCGCCTCCTGGGTGCGCCTCGCCCTCGGCCTGCTGCCCCGGCCGGCGGTCCAGGCCATCGGCTGACAGACCCGGCGGCCCTTCGGGGACCGGGAGGACTCCACCGGTGTCACCCGGGCCGGCGGAATCCCCTTCCCACGGGCACCGGGGGATTGAGCAGGCGGTAGGCCAGCCAGAAGACGGCCCACGCCGTACCGAGCATGAACATGAGCCCGCTGATGGTGAAGAACTCGTCCACCACCGTGCCGAGGTCGTTCCTGGCCCTCACCAGAGCGACCAGCCCGCCGCCGAGGGAGTAACTGACGATCGGAGCGGCCAGCCCGAGCGCCTTGTCGGAGGTGTGCCAGTTCTCGCAGGCGATCACGACGAGCGCCGCGACGGCCCAGACCAGCACCGGGATCCTGAAGATCGCGATCGGGGCGAGCGGGAAGGGGATCAGCAGACCGGCCAGGGCGAGCAGGGCCAGACCGACCATCTCGCGCCGGTGGCCCAGCAGGATCGTCCGGGCGTCCTGGGTGCCGGGGACGACGTCCTCCCTCGACCGGACCGGGCGCCGCCGGCGCAGCCAGTCGGGCCGGTTTCGCGCCTGCTTCCTGGCCAGCCGCTCCTCGGCCTCCCGCATCCCCCTGGCCACGCCGGGCGGAAGCCCCGGGCGGCTCTCCGCGCCTCCCGGCTTCCCGAGCGGCGCCTTCGCTCGATCTCCCTTCGGCCCCTCCACACGCTCACCTCGCGATTCCCGCGATTCCCGTGCTTCCCGCGATTCCCGCGATTCCCGCGGATCCTGAGGCTGCTCCGGTGTCTCCCCCCGTGCCACCGGCGGCGGGAGAGGGTCCTGTACGGACGGGATCTCCTCGGTCGGCGGGTCGCTCTCCACCGCGTCCTCCCACTCGTCCGCGGCGTCTCCCCCGCTTTCCGGGCGACTACCGAGGGGAATGTCGGGCTCGTCCTCTTCCGGAGCGGCCGACGACGACCGTGCGCGGCCCGGGAAGATCCGCTCCACCCACCTGGACCCGCGCGAGGCCGAGGACCCGGGAGCACCCGGCTCCGGGCGCTCCGGCTCGGGACGGTCCGGGGCGCGATGGCCCTGCGCGGGTTCGCCGGCATCCGGGCGAGCACCCGTCGAGGCGTACGGATGCCCCCGAACGGGGCGGCGGGAGGGCGGGGGACCGGGATCCCCCGGCGTGCTCTCGCGGGCGGCCGACGAGGCACGTCCGGCCGTCTCCGCCTCACCCGGCGCGGAGGAGGGCGAGGGCGAGGGCCTGGGCGAGGGTGAAGGCGTGGGCGAGGGTGAAGGCGTGGGCGAGGGTGAAGGCGTGGGCGAGGGCGCAGCCGGATCGGGGGTGGCCGGAGACGGCGGACCCTCCGGCGTGCGACCGGGGCCGCCCGGGCCGGAGACCGCTTCCTGCGGCGTGGGAGCGGGACCCCCGGGGTCGGCCCCCTTGGAGACGGGGTCGCGGTCCTCGGGGACGTGCCCTCCCCGAGGGGGGTGACGGTCCTCGGGGACGGAACCTTCCGGGGTGGGGGCGGCGAGAGGCACGGCGGCCACCGGATCGACGGCCGAGGTGACGGTGGGATCCGCGGCACGGCCGGAGCGGCCGGTGCCACCGGCGGTCCCCACGGGGTCCTCCCGGGGCCGGGGAACCGTGCCGGAGTCCTCACGCGAGCCCCCGGAACCCCCGGAGCCCTGTGAACCACGAGAACCCCGGGAAGCTCGAGAACCCTTTTCGGAAACCCGCGGCTCGGGGTGCCCCGGTGGATTCTCCGAAGCCCGGGAGGGCGCCTCCCTCCCCAGGCGGCGCAACTCGCGGTGGACCAGCGCGGCCGGGTCGCCGAACCTGGCCAGCACCCTCTCCACGGCGGCGGGGTCGTCCACTCCGGCCCGCTCGGCGTCGATCCGCCTGCGCAGCACCGCGACGAAGTCGATCCGCTGCCTCGGCGGCAGCACGCCGTGGGCCGCGTCGGCCGCCCTGCTGACGTAGTCCAGGACGAGCTGGTCCGCACGCTCGATCACACTGGCCATCCTCTCTCGACATCGTCTCGCTCGTGAGCTTCTTCCCCCATTCACCGTCCGTCACGTGATCGGCCGGCCCTCTTCGCGGGATCCCGGAAATCCCCCAGGCCGCGCGATGTCGGTCAAGCCTCCTACCATTGGCGGAATGAGCACGGAGTTCACCGAGTGGCTGCGCGGCCGGAGCGATGACCGGTTGCGGGCTCTCGTCTCCGCGCGACCCGAGCTCATCACCCCCGTGCCCGCCCACCTGGAAGGGCTGGCCGGGCGGGCGAGCAGCCCGTCGGCGGTGGGCAGGGCACTCGACCGGCTCGACCGGTTCACGCTCGCGGTCGTGGAGACGCTGGCCGTGCTGCCCGGCCCGGTCGCCTACAGGTCACTGCGTGCCCAGATGGCCCGCGCCCTTCCTGGAACGGCCGATCCGGAGTTCCAGAGCGCCCTCAAGGAGACGGTCGAGCGGCTGCGCACCATGGCCCTGATCTACGGGCCCGACCGCGCCCTGGCTCCGGCGCCCGGGGTGCGGGAGGTTCTCGACGCTCCCGCGGGGCTCGGCCCGCCCGCCGTGGAGGCGTTCAGGCACCACCCCGCCGAGCGGCTGGCCGAGCTGGTCCAGGACGTCACGGGCGAGGGCGGCGCCACCGGCGACACCGGGAGCGCCACCAAGGAGACACTCGCCGCGCTGCTCGGCGACGGGGAAATCGTCGGACGGCTGGTCGAGGAGGTCTCGCCGCAGGCGCGGTCCGCGCTGAACGAGCTGGTCTGGGGCCCGGCCAGCGGCCGGGTGCCCAACGCCCGCCGTGAGGTGCGCGCCGCCACCGCGCAGTCGCCGATCGAGCAGCTCCTCTCCCGTGCCCTGCTCGCCGCCACCGGCGAGGAGACCGTGGTGCTGCCCCGCGAGGTCGCCCTGTTCCTGCGCGGCGGCCGCGTCCACCGGGACCTGTCCCCCTTCCCGCCCGCGACCGAGGGCACCGAGCGCGACCGGAGGCTCGCCGACCGCACGGCCGCCGGGCAGGCGTTCACGTTCACCCGCGCGGTGGAGGAGCTGTGCGAGCGCTGGAGCGTCGACCCGCCCGGCGTGCTCCGCAGCGGCGGCCTGGCCGTGCGCGACCTCAAGCGGACCGCGGGCCTGCTCGACCTGCCCGAGTGGGTGACAGGGCTGATCATCGAGGTGTCGTACGCGGCGGGGCTGATCGCGTCCAGCGGCACCGTCGACGGCGACTGGATGCCCACCCCCGTCTACGACGGCTGGCGGGTGAAGTCCACGGAGGACCGCTGGGTGATGCTGGCCACGGCCTGGCTCACCATGGACCGGGTGCCGGGGGTCATCGGCGAGCGCGACGAGCGCGACCGGCTGCTCAACGCCCTCCATCCCGACCTGCGGCGCCCGGCCGCCGCCGAGGTCCGCGCCACGACCCTGGGCATGCTCGCCTCGACGCCGGGGGTGGCGCCGACCCTCGACGCGGTGCGCGAGCGCCTGGCCTGGGAGCAGCCCCGCCGTCGCGGAGGTCACCGCGACCAGCTGGTGGAGTTCACGTTGCGCGAGGCCGAGCAGATCGGCGTCACCGGGCTCGGGGCGCTCGCGGCCCACGGTCGCGCCCTGCTCCCCGACCCCTCCGGCGGCGCCGGCGGTTCGGCCGTCCCGACCTGTCCGGGCGGTGGCGGCCGCCCGGTGTCCGCCGCCCACCTGCTGCTCCCGCTGCTTCCCGAGCCGCTCGACCACGTGCTCCTTCAGGCCGACCTGACCGCGGTCGCCCCCGGGCCGCTCACCGGCGACCTGCGGCGATGGCTGGCGATGGCGGCGGAGGTGGAGTCGACCGGCGGCGCGACGGTCTACCGCTTCGACGAGCGGTCGATCCGGCGGGCACTGGACGCCGGGCAGGGCGCCGACGAGCTGCTGGCCATGCTGGAGCGCCACTCGACCACACCCGTGCCGCAGCCGCTCAGCTACCTGGTCACCGACGTGGCCAGGCGGCACGGCCGGATGCGCGTCGGCACGGCGAGCGCGTACGTGCGGTGCGACGACCCCTCCCTGCTCGACGAGGTGATGGCCGACAAGCGGGCGATCCCGCTGCGGTTGCGGCGGCTCGCTCCCACGGTGATCGCCTCCAAGTCCTCCCGGCCGGCGCTGGTCGACTCGCTGCGCGCGATGGGCTACGCCCCGGCGGCGGAGTCGCTCGACGGTGACGTGATCGTCACCCAGCTCGACGTCCGCCGGACCGAGGGCACCTCCGCGGGCCGTTCCCCGGTCACGTTCAGCGGCCACGAGGCCGACGTGGTGGCGGCCGCCGTGCGCGCCGTGCGCGCGGGCGACGCCGCGCACCAGGCTCGCCGCGCCCCGGTGGCCGCCCCCGGCGGCCAGGTGCCGCGCTCCCCCGCCACCGCCACGATCACCGCCCTTCGCGAGGCCATCCGGCAGGGATCGCAGGTCTGGATCGGCTACCTCGACTCCCAGGGCAACGCCACCAGCCGGATCCTCGAACCCGCCCGGATGGAGGGCGGCTATCTCACCGCCTACGACGAGACGCGGGCGGCGGTGCACCGCTTCGCCCTGCACCGCATCACCGGCATAGCCGACATCGTGTGAGACACCCCCTGCCGGGTTCCGCCGAGGGCCGGAAAGCCCGTACGGCCACGGTGTGCCGGGCGGGAGCACGAGGTAGTCTCAGATTCCGGAACGGGGCCGCCACGAGCCCGGCCGACGGTCCGGTGGCGGCGCACCGCCCGCCGCGTCGTTCATCGGGACACTCGCCAAGGCGCGGGGGTCCTCCTCCGGGCTCCGGCCGCCGGGACGCGACCGAGTCCATTCGCCCCTGATACCCGGCTCACGACCCATATCGTGATAACAGTTGACGTTCTGAGCTCCATAGAAGCGAGAGATCCCCAGTGAGCAGCGGTCACTCCGAAGGCCCCAGCACCAACCCGGACGACTGGAAGAGCCCCTACGCCACGGGGCCGGGCCAGACCCCGGGCCACGACCGGCAGCCGTACGGCTACGAGCAGACCCAGCAGGGTCACCAGCCGGAGTACGTCCAGCCCGCGTACGGTCAGCCCGAATACGGTCAGCCCGAGTACGGTCAGGCCCCCGGCTACGGCCAGACCCCCGGCCATCCCGACCAGCCCTACGGGCAGGGCTACGGGCAGGGCTACGGCGAGCAGCCCTACGGGCAGGGCTACGGGGCGCCGCCGTCCCGCGAGGTCGAGAGCGTCAGGACGCACGCGATCGTCGCCCTGGTCATCAGCCTCGTGCTCGCGCTGAGCTGCTTCGTGAGCCCCGGCGGCCTCATCGGCACCATCCTGTCGGGCCTCGCGCTGGGCAGGGTCGACACCGACCCGCGAAGCGCGCGGAACCTGCTCAAGTGGGCCTGGATCAGCAACGGCGCCAACATCGTGCTGCTCGTCCTGGGCGTGGCCTTCTTCATCATCGCCGGCCTCAACGGCGCCTTCGGCCCGAGCTGACCATGCCGAGGACCGCCCGCCGGAGCCGTACGCGCGGCATCGGACACGCGAGGACCGGCCGTCCGGACGAGCGGACGACACCTGATGGGCGGGCGCGCGCGAACCGGGTACACGACGTACGGACGCCCGACGGGCGGACACGCGACAGGCGGGCGCGCGAGGGCCGGACACGCGACATACGGGCAGGTGAAGGACCGGCCCGGGAGATCGCGTGGGTCGGACGGGACTGCCCGGACGTTCCCGTCTGTTGCATACAGGGAGCGCGGGACGACCCTGCGGGCGTCCACGAGTGCGACCATGAGCTGATCCGCCGTAACCTGCGGTGACCAAGGGAGAAGTCTGTGACTGACGGGCCATTGATCGTCCAATCGGACAAAACCCTGCTCCTTGAAGTCGATCATGAGCGGGCCGGGGAGTGCCGCAAGGCGATCGCCCCGTTCGCGGAGCTGGAGCGCGCCCCCGAGCACGTGCACACCTACCGGATCACCCCCCTGGCGCTGTGGAACGCGCGGGCCGCCGGGCACGACGCCGAGCAGGTGATCGACGCGCTGATCGCGCACAGCCGCTACCCCGTGCCGCACGCGCTACTGGTCGACGTCGCCGAGACGATGTCGCGCTACGGCAGGCTCCGCCTGGAGAAGCACCCGGTCCACGGGCTCGCCCTGACCAGCACCGACAAGGCGGTGCTGGAAGAGGTCCTGCGCGCCAAGAAGATCCAGCCGCTGCTGGGCGAGCGCCTGGGCGACGACGGCGTGGTGGTGCACCCGAGCGAGCGCGGCAACATCAAGCAGCACCTGCTCAAGCTGGGCTGGCCCGCCGAGGACCTGGCCGGATACGTCGACGGCGAGCACCACCCGATCGCGCTCACCGAGGACGGCTGGGAGCTGCGCGCCTACCAGCGGGAGGCCGCCGAGGCGTTCTGGCACGGCGGCTCCGGCGTGGTCGTGCTCCCCTGCGGGGCGGGCAAGACGATCGTGGGCGCGGCGGCGATGGCGCAGGCCAAGGCGACGACGCTGATCCTGGTGACCAACACGGTCTCCGCGCACCAGTGGAAGCAGGAACTGCTCAAGCGGACCTCGCTGACCGAGGACGAGATCGGCGAGTACACCGGCACAAAGAAGGAGATCCGGCCCGTCACCATCGCCACGTACCAGGTGATGACGACCCGCAGGCAGGGCGTCTACCGGCACCTGGAGCTGTTCGACGCCCGCGACTGGGGTCTGGTCGTCTACGACGAGGTGCACCTGCTGCCCGCGCCGATCTTCCGGATGACCGCCGACCTGCAGGCCAGGCGGCGGGTGGGCCTGACCGCGACGCTCGTGCGCGAGGACGGCAGGGAGGGCGACGTGTTCTCCCTGATCGGCCCCAAGCGGTACGACGCGCCGTGGAAGGAGATGGAGAACCAGGGCTGGATCGCCCCGGCCGACTGCGTCGAGGTGCGGGTCACGCTGACCGACGAGGAGCGGCTGGCCTACGCGATGGCCGAGTCCGAGGAGCGCTACCGGTTCTGCGCGACCACGCCGTCCAAGACCCGGGTGACCGAGGCGCTGGTCCGCCGGCACCTGGACGAGCAGGTGCTGGTCATCGGGCAGTACATCGACCAGCTCGACGAGCTCGGCGAGCACCTGAACGCGCCGGTGATCAAGGGGGAGACGAAGGTCAAGGAGCGGGAGCGGCTCTTCCAGGCGTTCCGCGACAAGGAGATCCAGGTCCTGGTCGTCTCCAAGGTCGCCAATTTCTCCATCGACCTGCCGGAGGCGGCCGTGGCCATCCAGGTGTCGGGCACCTTCGGGTCCCGGCAGGAGGAGGCGCAGCGGCTGGGCCGGGTGCTGCGGCCGAAGGCAGACGGGGGCGGGGCCCGGTTCTACTCGGTGGTCAGCCGTGACACGGTGGACCAGGACTTCGCCGCCCACCGGCAGCGGTTCCTGGCCGAGCAGGGGTACGCGTACCAGATCATCGACGCGGACGACGTGCTCGCCGGAGATTGACCCCACCTGGCGAACACGCCGTCATTTTGTGTCAGGTCCACGAAATCCCGCGGGCTTTCGACAAACAAACCACCCCCTCGCTAGGCCTGGCGGCCAATGGCGACATACCCCCATGATCTGAGGGAGTCACCATGTTTGCCGCGCTTTTTCGCTATTTCAGCGGAGAATGACGGAGAGTGGCAGGGCGACTACCGAAAGACCGGGACGGCGACCTGACGACCGGGTGATCAAAGTGACGACCGGACGATCAGGCCGCCCGCGAGGAGAACGCCCTCCGCGACCACCCGGGCGGCCACCTCGGCGGTCGTCAACACGGTGAAACGACTTCCGGCGCCGCGCCTCCCCGGCGCCGGCAGGGCGACCTCCGTGCAACAGACCGCGACCGCCGCCTCCCGGTCCGGCGTTAATCCTTTTGAGACACGGGTGAGTCGCCGCTAAGCTGGTCGATTCGCTGCCCGATGACCACCACCTCCGTTTATCGAATGGGAGGCGCTTCAGCGTGCCCGCACACCAATTGGCCCCCGATATAACCGACGACCCCGCCCTGATCCTCGCCGCCGAGCGCGAGCACCTGGCCACCTCCAGGGAGGCGCTCCGCGCGATGCGCGAGCACGCCCTTTCCCTCTCCTCCGACGCCGCCGGAGACTGGGTCTCCCAGCAGATCCTGCAGGCGCTGCTGGACCAGCGCGTCGAGGCGCTCGCCGACCACTCCGGCACGCCGCTGTTCTTCGGCCGCCTCGACCGCCAGGCGGGAGACGACCTTCCCGGCACGGTCTACGTCGGGCGCAGGCACGTCCACGACGACAGCAGCCGCCCCCTGGTCATCGACTGGCGGGCCCCGGTCTCGCGGGCCTTCTACCAGGCCAGCCCGTCCGACCCGATGCGCGTCGCGCTGCGCCGCAGGTTCGGTTACCGGGGCGGCGACCTGACCGCCTACGAGGACGAGCGCCTCGACCAGGGCGGCCCCGCCCTCGCCCAGAGCAGGATCCTCACCGAGGAGATCGAGCGCCCGCGCTCGGGGCCGATGCGCGACATCGTCGCGACGATCCAGCCCGACCAGGACGAGATCGTCCGCTCGGACCTGGGACAGACGGTGTGCGTCCAGGGCGCCCCCGGCACCGGGAAGACCGCCGTCGGCCTGCACCGGGCGGCCTACCTGCTCTTCACCCACCGCGAGCGGCTCGCCAGGTCCGGCGTGATGATCGTCGGCCCGAACCGGGCCTTCCTCTCCTACATCTCCTCCGTGCTCCCCGCCCTGGGCGAGGTCAAGGTCGACCAGACCACGGCCGCCGGGATCCTCGGCGACCACTCCGCCCCCGAGGACCCCGCCACCAGCACGATCAAGGGGGACGCGAGGATCGTCCCCGTACTCGGGCGCGCCCTGTGGATGCACGTCGTCAAGCCCACCGAGGGCGTGCTGTTCACCAAGGGGATCAACCGCTACCGGGTGGCCGACCACGAGGTCCGCGAGATCGTCGCCGCGCTGCGCGGCACCACCCGCTACGGCCCGGGGCGCGCCACGCTCGCCCAGCGTCTCGCCCACCTGGTGCTCGTCCGGATGGAGCAGCGCGGCGAGTCGCCCGACGACCGGGTGCAGGACGCGGTGGCCAGGTCCAAGCCGGTCAGGCAGCTCGTGGACCTGGTCTGGCCCAAGCTGACCCCGCAGCAGGTGCTCCACCGGTTGTTCAGCGACCCCGCCTTCCTCGCCGCCGCGGCCAAGGACGACCTCACGGCCGAGGAGCAGTCGCTGCTGCTGTGGGCGAAGCCCGCCAAGTCCTTCCGCTCGGCCAAGTGGTCGGCGGCCGACGGCGCGCTGATGGACGAGCTGGCCGACATGATCGAGCGGACCGTCCCGCTGGGCCACCTGGTCGTGGACGAGGCCCAGGACCTGTCGGCCATGCAGCTGCGGGCCCTGGGGCGGCGCTGCCGCACCGGCTCGGCCACCGTGCTGGGCGACCTCGCGCAGGGCACCACGCCCTGGTCGGCCCGCTCCTGGACGGAGGTCCTCACCCATCTCGGCTTCGAGGACGGCGCGGTCACCGAGCTCACCCTCGGCTTCCGGGTGCCCCGGGAGGTCCTCGACTACGCGGCCAGGCTGCTGCCCTCCGTCGCCCCCGACCTGGCCGCGCCCCGGTCGCTGCGGCCCGGCGCGGGCTCCCTGTCGGTGCGCCCGGCGCCCGACCTGGCCGCGTCGCTGGCCCGCGCCGCCGAGGAGGCGCTCGCCCGCGAGGGGTCGATCGGCGTCATCGTCCCCGACGCCTCGGTGGGCGCCGTGTCCGAGGCCCTGGCCCACCTGGAGCATCGGGTGCTGAGCCCCGACACGGTCGAGGACCACCGCCTCCTGGTCATCCCGGCCTCCCTGGCCAAGGGCCTGGAGTACGACCACGTGATCGTGGCCGAACCCGCCGACATCGTCGACGCCGAACCCCGCGGCCTGGCCCGCCTCTACGTGGTGCTGACCCGCGCGGTCACCTCCCTGACCGTCCTGCACTCCAGGCCGCTGCCCGCGCAGCTCGGCTAGCCCCGGGGCCGCGTGCGGGCCACCGCGCAGGGCGCCGGAGTACGACAACCCGGAGTGCGACGACAAGGAGCACGGAAACAGGGCTGAGCGCGGAAACAAAAAGAGGCGGCCCCGGCACTTCGGGGTCGCCTCTTTTTCGAAAGCGCGTGGACTTAGAAGTCCATGTCGCCGCCGCCGGGCATGGCGGGGGCGGCTCCGGCCTTCTCGGGCTTCTCGGCGATGACGGCCTCGGTGGTGAGGAACAGCGCCGCGATGGACGCCGCGTTCTGCAGCGCCGAACGCGTCACCTTGGCCGGGTCGATGATGCCCGTCTCGAACAG